>JAJPIM010000033.1 GCA_021324775.1 Gemmatimonadota bacterium | reverse complement strand
GCGTGGTGTTGGCTGGTGCTGCGCCGCGCCTCCGCTCTCTCGGATGGATTTACGTGCTGCTCGTCGCCGCGCTCTGTGCCGAATGGCTCTGGCGCCGCCGGGCCGGAATGCGGTGACATGGGACGACTCTTTCAGCGGCCGGCTGATGGTGCGCGACGCACGCTCTGGCAACGGATCAAGGAACTCGCTCTCACCGATGTGGCAGTCGCGGTCCGCGGCGTCGATGAGGGGTCGCTGGAGCGGCTCGAGGAGGTACTGCTCGAGGCGGATTTTGGCGTCGCCACGACGTCGCGCCTCGTCGCGACCGTCGAGCGTGACGCCCGCGAGGGGATTCTGCGCACCCGGGACGAGTTGCTCGGGGCGTTGCAGGGCGGCGTCGAGTCAGCGCTGCGCTCCGGACAGAGCGACCCCACGCTGCACACGGCCGCGCAAGGACCCACGATCATTGTCGTCATCGGCATCAACGGCGCCGGCAAAACGACGTTCATCGGCAAACTGGCCGGCCGGCTGCGCCGTGAGGGGCGTCGCGTGCTCGTCGCTGCGGGCGACACCTTCCGGGCAGGTGCCGTCGACCAGTTGCGTGTGTGGGCCGAGCGTACCGGCAGCCAGTTCATCAGCGGCGCCACCGGCCGCGACCCTGCAGCGGTTGCCGTCGATGCGCTCGAAGCGGCAGGAGCCTCGGATGCGGATGTCGTGCTGATCGACACCGCCGGGCGCCTGCACACCAGCGGCGCCCTGATGGACGAATTGAAGAAGATCATTCGCGTCATCGCCAAGCGCTGTCCGGGAGCGCCGCACGAGATTCTCCTGGTTCTCGATGCGACGATCGGCCAGAACGCCATCGCACAGGGACAGACATTCGCCGCCGCGGTGCCGGTCACTGGGCTGGTGCTGACCAAGGTCGACGGGACCGCGAAAGGCGGTGTGGTCGTCGCAGTCCACGAAGCGCTCAACGTTCCGGTCAAATTCATCGGTACGGGCGAGACCGCCGACGACCTCGTGCCGTTCGACGCGGCGGATTTCGCGCGCGAGCTGCTCGAGACTTAGGATCGGGATGAGCGCGGACGCGGCACGGCGCCGGCTCCCGGCACGCGGATCGGTCCGTCTCGACATGCCGGTCACCTATCTCAAGGGGGTGGGCGAGCGCCGCGCTGCGCTGTTGCGGCGGTTGGGAATCGTGACGGCGGGCGACCTTCTCACGCACGTACCGCACCGCTACGAGGACGCGACCACGGTCTCGCCGATCGCGGCGCTGGCGGTCGGCATGGATGCCACGATCGTCGGCACCGTGATCTCCAAGGGCGTGCTCCCGACCCGCCGCGGGCTTCGCATCTTCCAGGTTGTGCTGCGCGACGACTCGGGGATGATCGAGGTCTCATGGCCGGGCCAGCCGTTCCTCGACCGGGTGATCGGCAAGCAGGATGTCCTGCTCGTCGCTGGTACGATTCGCTTCTTCCATGGCCGGCAGTTGCAGGCCCGCGAGTACGTCAACCTCGGCGCGGGTGCGGCTGGGCTGGAGCAGGGAAGAGTCCTGGCCGTGTATCCGACGACCGAAGGGCTGTCCGTCAAGGTGCTCAGGTCACTGCTCGACCAGCACCTGGATGCGTTGCTGCCGCTCGCCGCCGAGTTCCTCAGTCCATCCGTTCTCTCCGCGGCCGGTGTGCCGCCCCTGCCGGATGCACTTCGGATGGTGCACCATCCCACCTCCCTTGCCGAGGCGGCTCACGGGAGGTCGCGGCTGGCGTTCGAGGAGCTGCTGTCCCTCCAGATCCTCCACCGCCGCGCGAATGCGATCGCACGCGTCAAACGGACCGGCGTGCGGTACGAGAACCGGAAGCAGCTCACGGCGGCACTCAAGGCGGCGCTCCCCTACGAGCTCACGCGCGCGCAGGTCCGTGTGCTGCGCGAGATCGTCGCGGACATGCGGAGCGCGACCAAGATGCACCGGTTGCTCCAGGGCGATGTGGGGAGCGGCAAAACCATCGTCGCCCTCTTCGCGGCGCTCCTCGCGATGGACAACGGTTATCAGGCGGCCATGATGGCGCCCACCGAGTTGCTCGCCGAGCAGCACATGCGCACGACCTCGGCACTGCTCGAGGGGCTCGGTATTCGCCCGTTACTGGTGACCGGAAGCCTTGCCGCCTCTGAACGGCGTGCGGCGGCGCAACGGATGGCCGAGGATGGGCCGCTGCTGGTGATCGGGACACATGCTCTCGTGCAGGAGGACGCCCGCTTTGCACGACTGGGATTGGCGATCGTCGACGAGCAACACCGCTTCGGCGTCGAGCAGCGGCAGGCCCTGGGGTCCAAAGGCCAGCACCCGGACGTCCTGCTGCTGAGCGCGACGCCCATCCCGCGGTCGCTCGCGCTGACTGCATACGGAGACCTCGACGTCAGCGTCCTGGACGAGCGGCCGCCCGGGCGCCGCGGCGTCATGACTGCGCTGCGGCCGGAATCGGCCCGCGCGCGGGTTCTGTCATTCATCGGGACGCAGGTGGCCGAGGGACGCCAGGCGTATGTCGTGTATCCCGTGATCGGAGAGTCGGAACGGGCCGATCTCAAATCGGCCACTGCCATGTATGCGTCGCTGTCCGGGCCGGGCGGCGCGTTCGCGGACCGGCGCGTGGCACTGCTGCACGGACGCGTGCCGGCCGACGAGCGCGATGCGGTCATGCGTGCTTTCCGCGATGGAGCGATCGACGTCCTGGTCGCGACCACGGTCATCGAGGTCGGCATCGACGTCCCGAATGCCACGGTGATGCTGATCGAGCACCCGGAGCGATTCGGTCTGTCGCAGCTGCACCAACTGCGCGGGCGCGTCGGGCGGGGAAGCGAGGAGTCCTACTGCATCCTCCTCGGCGATGCCGGACCGGAGGCATCCGACCGGTTGCGTCTGTTCGCCGGCACGGAGGACGGATTCGAGATCGCGCGCGCCGATCTCCGCCTGCGGGGCATGGGCGATCTGTTCGGGGCGCAGCAGAGCGGCACGGCGTCATTCCGGGTGGCCGACCCGTTGCGGGACGAGGAGCTCAACGAGCGGGCGCGACTCATCGCCGAGCAGATCCTGGCGGACGATCCGGAACTCGGCTCGCCTCAGAATGCCGCGCTCCGGCGGTCGATCGGAGCCCGCTACGCGCGCGGGCTGGAGTTGTTCCGCGTCGGGTAGGGCGCCAGCCCGATCACGGCTGGGGCGTCGCGAGCCGCTTCTTGATCCGTTCCAGTTCCTGCGTGGTTTGAGTGAGCTGGCTCACCACCTTGTCGAGCGAATCGCGCAGGCGCTGCACTTCTACGTCCTTCGACCGGTCACGCGACGCGCCGGCCACTCTAGCGCTGTCGGCGCGGGTGCGCACGGAATCAGCGCTGGTACGCGCCGAATCGGCTTCCGAGTTCGCTTCCTGTGTGGCGGCGCGTAGCGTGGACAGGGCGACTGCCGTCCGGCGGAGGACCGAGGCCTCGGCATCGTGCATGCGCGGAGGGGCGCTCGCGAAGTACGCGTCGAGCGCGACGATCGCGTCCATTCCCGACCGGCGCTCGTTCCGCGGGTCGAGCGCGACCAGCGCGCGCCAGTAATCACTCTCGGCGGCTTCAGGTGTGCCGGCGTAGCGTGTCGCGAAACTCCCGAGCGTGGTATCCGCCTCCTGATAGCGGTCATCGTCGACCGCCTTCTGGGCGAAACTCAGCGTGGCCGGCCACGCCTGGGCCGGCGCTGGATTGAGATTCGCGTGGTGCGCCGCGCACCCCGCACCGGCGACGAGCAGTGCGACGGCTGGCAGTGCTCGACCTCTCACACCGAGCTCTTCACCACTCCGATTGCGCGCCGGTCGCTGGGCGGCGTTCCGACGCGGGTCCGTCGTTGTGGAAGCGCAATGGGCAGTGTGATGGCGAACGTCGTCCCCATGCCCGGCGTGCTGTCGGCGGTGATGGTCCCTCGGTGGGCTTCGACAATGTTCTTGGCGATCGCCAACCCCAGTCCGGTTCCTTCAGTCGCGGCTGCCACCTGATTGTCCGCCTGGAAAAATTTATCGAAGATGCGTGGGAGCTGGGCGGCCGGAATGCCGGCGCCCGAGTCGTGGACCTTCATATGCACGTGATCCGCGCGGGCGTCAACATCGAGATCGACGCGGCCGCCTCGGGGCGTGAACTTGAACGCGTTGGACAGCAGGTTGCCGAGTACCTCGCTGATCCGGTCCTGGTCCCAGACGACTTCGCGCGGGACGTGCGGCGCGCTCGTGACGATGAACGTGACGCCCCGCTGGTGGGCCAGCACGTTGAACGAGGTTGCGAGATCGTCGAGCAATTCATGCAGCAAGAACGCCCGCGGCTCGAGCTTGCCGCCGCCCGCCTCGAAGCGGCTCACATCCAGCAATTGCTTGACGAGCCGGCTGATGGCTTGGCTCTGTGCTTCCAGCGTCTGGCACACCTCGAGCTGCCGGTCGGTCAGCTCGCCGTACACGCCCTCTTCCAGCAGTTGCAGATAACCGAGGAGGACGTTGACCGGCGTCTTCAACTCGTGCGACGCCACGGACACGAATTCAGCCTTGAGCTTGTCCAGCTCGGCGAGCTGCCGCGCCATCGTCGCGAAGCTGGCCGCCAGACGCCCGAACTCGTCGTGCCGGGCGGGAGCGAGTGCGAGGCGGTGGCCGAACTCGCCCTCGGACACCGCCTGCATGCCGGCTTCGAGCTCCTCGACCGGGCCGCTGACCGAACGCGTGAGCCAAGCCGCGATCGCCGTCGCGAGGAGGGTCGCGAAAGCCAGGACCGCGGCCGAGAATTCGCGGGCTCGCTCAGCGGCATCCGCCGCGGCAGCGACGCGGTCGCCGGTGCGCTCACGCAGCGACAATTCAGCCGCCGCGGTCCAGCTCTCGATCCGCGCGATCGCTGGGCGCACGGCATTCGCCGAGAGACTGTCCGCCCGCGCGGATCGCCTGGCGAGCGCGGCCGCATATTCCCGTGGCGCGGCGACGTCGACGGCGCCGATTGCGGCACCGAGTTGCAGGGCCGCACTGTCAAGCGCGAATCCCTCGAGCGAGTCGGCCATGGCCGAGAGCGCCGCGATTTCAGTCGACATCCGCACCTGGCTCGCGGAGTCGTGCACGATCAGCAACGCGTCTTCGGCGCGCCGGAGATTCTCGGTCCGTCCCCGGATTCGCCCCAGCAGCAAGGACGCGGCGAACTCCGTGTTACGGAGCCCAAGCGCGGATTGGTGGAGCGCCTCGAGGGAGTGCAGGGCAAGGACCAAGGGGGCGACGAGCACGATCGCTATGGCGAGAATGCCCGCCGCCAGCCTGGCGCGGAGCGTCATGGGAGAAGAATAGTGCGGCGGCGACTAAGCGGCATGCGCGAACATCGCAAGGGAGCGCGTTGACACCATCTAGCTACCGGCCTACCTTGCCGCGCCCCCCGAAGACACCCCCAACCTCCGTAATGCCAATCGCTTCTCCATCTTCCGGCGACGGCTCCGCAACGTCGTCCCAGACCCCGCCACTGGTCCGGATTCCCGACCTCAACGCGCATGTGGGCTCGGTGGTTACGCTGCGCGGCTGGATCACGCACCTGCGCTCCTCGGGCAAGATCGCCTTTCTCGTTGTCCGGGATGGCCTGGGCACCGTCCAGGCGGTGCTGGCCAAAGCCGACGTGGGTCCCGCGATCTGGGACCGATACGGTGAGCTCACGCAGGAGGCCTCGGTCGAGCTTACGGGCACCGTCCGCGCCGACCCCCGGGCGCCCGGCGGCTTCGAGCTGACCCTCAGGGATTTCGTGGTCACGGGCGGGAGCCCAATTGGCTACCCGATCCAGCCCAAGGAGCACGGCGTCGATTTCCTGATGGATCATCGTCATCTCTGGCTGCGCAGTCCGCGCCAGGCCGCCATTCTCCGGGTGCGGAGTGAAATCGAGCAGGCGATACATGATTTCTTCTACGTCCGCAATTTCACGCGTGTTGATACGCCGATTCTGACCGCGGCGATCGGTGAGCGCAGCGGCCTATTCTCGACGGAATATTTCGATGAAGGCACGGCCTATCTCGCGCAGACAGGACAACTCTACGGCGAGGCAGCGGCCGCGGCGCTGGGGAGCATCTACACCTTCGGCCCCACGTTCCGCGCCGAGAAGTCGAAGACTCGCCGTCATCTGACCGAGTTCTGGATGATCGAGCCGGAGGTCGCGTTCGCGGATTCCGCGGACAACATGCGGCTTCAGGAAGATCTCCTGAGCTACCTGGTCGAGCGGGTGCTCAGCCGGCGCCGCCGGGAGCTCGATGAACTCGAACGGGATGTGTCGAAGCTCGAACATGTCGCGCCGCCGTTCCCGCGCATCGCTTACACCGACGCGGTCGAGATCCTCCGAACCCGCGGCAGCTCGATCGAATGGGGCGCGGACCTCGGGGCGGAAGATGAGGCCCTGCTGGTCGAAGGCGCCGACCGGCCCGTCTTCGTGTGCAACTATCCCAAGGAAGCAAAGGCGTTCTACATGAAAGAAAATCCGGCCGATCCGCGGACGGTCCTCTGCAACGACTGTCTGGCGCCGGAAGGCTATGGCGAGATCATCGGCGGGTCCCAGCGCGAAGACGACTATGACCGGCTATTGGCGCGCATCCTCGCGGAGGGGCTGCCAGTGGATGCATACGGGTGGTATCTCGATCTGCGCCGGTACGGAACGTTCGTCCACTCGGGCTTCGGTCTCGGTCTGGAGCGCTGCGTGGCCTACATCTGCGGGCTCCCCCACGTGCGCGAGACGATCCCGTTCGCGCGCTTGATGAACCGCCTCCGCCCCTAGGGACGACCGCGCTACGGGGCGGGCGGTGCCGGCCGCGTCGCAGCGCCGGCGGAGATTTCGCGCGCTTTGACTTCGTCCCACAGGGCGTCCAGCACGCCGAGTGGAACCTCGCCCACGCGCAGCCCGCGCTCGCGCGCGAGGACCTCGACCGCCTGAAATCGCCTGGCGAACTTGGCATTGGCCGCGTCGAGGGCGAGTGCGGCGTGCACGCCGGCTTTCCGGCACAGATTGACGCAGGAGAAGAGCAGGTCACCCAACTCCTCGGACAGTCGTTCGTGCTCCGCATCGCGGACCGGCGATCCGCTCGGGGCGATGCGTGGAGGGTGCGCGGAAACCAGCGCGGCGACTTCTGCCAGTTCCTCAGCGACCTTCGCGAGCGGCCCCGTCGTGTCGGGCCAGTCGAAGTGCACGCCGGCAGCGCGTTCCTGCAACCGATGGGCGCGGTGCAGTGCCGGGAGATGCACCGGCAGGCCATCGACGATCGACCGGCGCCTGGTCGCCTTCATCCGCTCCCACGGCTCCTTGACTCCATCGCCGTAGAGATGGGGATGCCGTCCGCGCATCTTCGTCACGAGCGTGTTCGCAACGTCGCCCGCGTCGAACGCTTTGCGTTCCGCGGCCAGCACCGAGTGAAACAGCACCTGGAGCAGGAGATCGCCCAGCTCCTCCCGGAGCAACGCGTCGTCGCCCGAGCGGATCGCCTCGTCGACCTCGTGGGCTTCCTCGAGCAGATACGGACGCAACGACTCGTGCGTCTGCGCCGCATCCCAGTCGCAGCGCGCGCGCAGGTCGCGCATCAGCGCGAGCGCATCTTCAAGAGTGGATTTCGGTTGCATCGGATTCCGCAAGTGCCGTATACTACCCGCCCTGTGCAGACCGCGCCACGCCGATGAACGAGAGACTGCGCGCCTGGATCGAAGTCGATCTCGGCGCGCTCGTGCGCAACGGCGCAGCGATGGGGGCGCGTGCCGGCGTTCCGATTCTGCCGATGGTCAAGGCCGACGGATACGGACTGGGCGCCGTCGCAGTCGCGCGTGCGCTGGACCGGTTGAGTCCGTGGGGATACGGTGTGGCGACGGTGGAGGAGGGCGTGGAGCTCAGAGCCGCGGGCATCGATCGTCCGATGCTCGTGTTCACCCCGATCCTCGAAGCGGACATTGCGGATACACGCGACGCCCGGCTGACGCCCGTGCTGGGTTCGGGCGCGATGATCGCAGCGTGGGCGGCGGCCACCGGCAACGCGGACTGGCACCTCGCGATCGACACCGGGATGGCCCGGAGCGGCGTGCAATGGGACGAGATCGGGCCATTGCGGGATGTGCTCCGGGCCGCTCCGCCGGCCGGCGCCTGCACCCATTTCCACTCGGCCGATCGAGACGACGACACGGACACGCAACAACTCCGGCGGTTCGCGAGCGCCCTGGATGCTCTACCTGCGCGCCCCCCGATCCTGCACGCCGAGAACAGCGCGGCGATCGAACGGCTGGAGCGTCCGTCGGCGTGGACATTCGTGCGGCCGGGTGTCTTCCTCTACGGCGTGGCGAGCCGTGTGGCGCCGGCCGGCGGCCCGCGCCAACGTCCGGTGCTCGTGAGCGAGCCCGTCGTCTCGCTGCACGCCCGCATCGCCGAGCTGCGGACGATCGGAGCGGGGGAGACCGTGAGCTACGGCGGCACGCACACCGCGCGTGCACCGGCGCGGATCGCGACGGTACCGGTGGGGTATGGGGATGGCTATCGGCGCGCGTTCGGCAACGTGGGTGCGGCACTCGTGCGAAGACACCGGGTCCCGGTCGTAGGCATGGTGACGATGGACATGACGCTGCTCGACGTCACCGGCATCGCATGTGAGATCGGAGACATCGTGACACTCCTTGGGCGCGCGGCAGCGACGGTGCCGGTGACAGAGCCAACGACGGTGCCACCCGAACCACGACCCGTCGTGGACCTCGTGGGCGCTGCCCGCGACGCCGGGCTGTCCCCCTATGAGGTGCTGACCGGACTGCGAGTTCGGCTGCCACGCGTGTACGTTGACGACGCCCACTGGGTAGATTCCCGCCCGTGATTCGAAATCGGCTTGTGGCGTTCGGCGTGGCCATTCTGGCGTACGCGGGGGCGACGGCGTGCAACGAGAATCTCCAGGAGGGCCGGGCCGGCTGTCCCGCGCTGTGCCCCGGCCAGGCCGTGCCCGTCATCGATACCACGATCGATGGGCTGACTGGATTGGCGGTCGATACGACCGTGGCCGGTTATCCGGCGATCGGGACCGCGCCCGAGCTGCTCGTCGCCAATGGCGGTGATTCGCTCGATGTGCGAGGGATCATCCGCTTCGACTCGATCTCGTTCCTGTTTACGCCGTCCACTGCGGGCGATACCGCGCGGCCGGCGACGACCGCCTACCATCCGACGCTGACGTTGCGCCTCGACAGCACGACCTTCCGGTCCGGTGGCGCGGTCAACATGACGATCCAGGCCTACGACGTCGACACCATTGGCAATGACACTGCCGTGGCCGTGCTGGCGTCGCTGTTCCGCCCCGACCGGTTTCTCGGACAGGCCCAGTTCGACTCACTCAGCGATTCGGTGCGCATCGCGCTCGACTCGGGACGTATCGCGGTGCACGTCCGTGGCGACAAGCGCGTGCGTATCGGCGTCCGGCTGAGCACCACGGGGCGCGCCGACATCGCGACGGCCACCGGCGGCGGCATAGCGCCGTCGTTCGCGTACTTTCCGTCGACGGACACCTCGGGCATCACCGCCTTCGTGACCGTTCCGCGCTCGCTGACGCCGCTCACCGACTCACTGTTACAGGGCGATCTGGCGACCTATCCCCTGATCGTGGTGGGATCGTCCCCGCGGATCGCCCAGCGGCTCGATGTCGGAGGCATGCCCGCGCGACGCGTCTACCTTCGCTTCCGGCTGCCCTCACGCATCGTCGACTCGTCGACCGTCGTCCGGGCGACGCTGACCCTGTCGGTCAAAGGCTTCGGCGGATTCCTCCCGGGTGACTCGCTGACGATCTTCCCGCAATCCGTGATCGCGACGTCGCTGATCACCGACCCCACCAAAGCAGCGGCATTCCTGGCATCGGGTAGTATTGTCGGCATCGATACGGTGCGCACATCGCCCGACCTCGCCGACACGGTGAACATCGAGTTCGTCAACGCCGTCCGCCGCTGGTCCGGACACCAGACCGACTCCGTGACGCGGGCCATCGTGCTCCGCATCGCCAACGAAGGCGCCGATCCGCTGGTGACGAGCTTCTTTGCCGCAGGCCCGACGGTGCCGCAGCCGCAGCGGCCGCGCATCCGCATCGCGTATATCAGGCCGCCCGGGTTCGGACTCCCGTGACCGGCGTCGCGTTCGGACGTTCGCGGAGGCCGCGTGTGCGGCACTGGCCGTCATTCGCGCTGATATTCGTGTTGGCGGGTACCACCCTGAGCCAGCGGGCGACGGCGCAAGGGAATCTGAGCACGCAAGGCCTCGGATATCCGCCGGGTGAAGTGACGACCGCCACCATGGGCGCCGGCGGGGCGTTCGGCGAGACCGACCCGGTGTCAGCGATCAACCCGGCAGCGCTCGCGTCCTGGGGCCGTGCCGCGATTCACTTCCAGTACGACCCTGAGTTCCGGACGGTGAGTTCCAGCCAGGGATCGGATCACGCGACGACCGTCCGGTTCCCGCTGCTGTCGGCCGGCGTCCCGATCGGTTCGCGATTCGTGATCGGATTATCGCTCGGCACGCTCCTCGACCGGTCGTGGCAGACGCGCCAGGTCGCGGTGATTCCGGTGGGCGACACGTCCGTCGTCAGCGGAGAGACGTTCCGCAGCACGGGGGGACTCGAAGACGTGCGGCTGGCGCTCGGATGGAAGGCCTCGTCATGGCTCCGGCTTGGCGTCGGCTTACACGCGCTGACGGGTCGCAATCAGATCCAGGTGACGCGAGACTTCCCCGATACGGCGGTCGTCAAGACCCAGCCCTTCTCCGACACCTCCACTTACAGCTTCAGCGGCGTCGCGGGATCGGTCGGCGTTGACTTGCAACCCTCGCCGCTGTGGGACATCGCGGCGTCGATGCGGGCCGGAGGGGGACTGAAGGCGTATCGGCGTGATACGTTGCAGAGTTCTGCCAACGTGCCACCGAGGGCGGGGGCCGGCGTCCGGTACAACGGCATCTCGGGCCTATCGCTTGCAGTGCGAGGCGACTGGGAAGGCTGGTCGAAGCTGGATGGCCTGGGAACCCCCGCCGCCGACGCCACGGACTCGTGGGAGTTCAGTGCGGGTGCAGAATTTACGGGACCGAAAGTGGGCAGCCGGTCGATGGTGCTGCGGCTCGGCGGATTGACGCACACGCTGCCGTACCGGGCTGATGGCGCACTGGTGAGGGAGAATGCAGTGTCCGGCGGATTTGGGATTCCAGTACGATTCGACCAGGCCACGATCGATCTGGCTCTCCAGCGCGCATTCCGGTCCGCGCCGATCGACGTATCGGAGAGTGCGTGGACGCTGAGCGTGGGACTGACCGTCCGGCCGTAGCCGCTCCCGCGAGTGGCGCCTCTGGCGGCCTGCTCGTAGCATGACGGCAGGGTCAGGCACCGGGGCGGGTGGCACGCCGCCGCCAGGCACGAGTCCATCACCGGACGGATCGGCAGCGACGGTGACCCGGACTGGCGACGCGCCTGGTGGACCCGGCGCTTCGGCCGGCGGCCGCGAAGGCGCGCTCATTCTGGTCGCCGACGACGTACCCGCCAACGTGGAGCTGCTGTTCGATCAGCTCCATACTCTCGGGTACCGCACGATCTCGGCGCGAGACGGCCCATCGGCCGTCGCCGCGGCCGCGCGGCACCAGCCCGACCTGTGCATCCTCGATGTGTCGATGCCGGCCGGTGACCTGGGATGCGACGACCGGTCGACAGGATTCGAGGTGTGCCGGCACATCAAGCGTGATCCGCGCACCGCGAGGATCCCGGTCGTCTTCGTCACCGCCCTCAACGATGCGAGCGATCGCGTCAAGGCGATCGAGGCCGGTGGCGACGATTTCCTCACCAAGCCCCACAACCGGCTGGTACTCGGCGCCCGCGTCCGCAGCCTGCTCAAGCTGAAGGGCGCGACCGACGCGCTCGAGGAGAGCGTGCGCAAGCTGCGCGAGCTCGAAAAAGTGCGCGACGACCTGCTCAAGATGATCGTGCACGACCTCAAGACCCCGCTCACGTCCGTGCTCGCGACGCTCGAGCTCCTGCTCGACGGCGACTTCGGCCCGGTGTCCCATACGCAGCATCAGGTCATCGCCGATGCAGAGACAAAGGCTGAGGATCTGCTTCGCCTGATCGAGGACCTCCTGGAGATCGCGAAGCTGGAAGAGACGGCGCTGCCGCTCACGCTCGTTCCAATCGCCCCCGTCGCGCTCTTGACGGAAGTGGTCTACGAGTGGGCCGTCCGCTTCCAGCAAGCCGGTGCCACGGCCACGATCGACGCATCCGATGACGCGCCCGTTTTCCAGGCGGACAAAGGGCTGCTCAAGCGGGTATTCGGCAATCTCATTCAGAATGCGCTCACCCATTCCCCGCATGCGGTGACGATCCGGCTCGCGGTGCGCGGAGAGCCTATGGGCGTGCTGTTCACGGTGGCGGACGATGGCCCAGGCATTCCGTCCGAATATCAGGAGCTCATTTTCCGGAAGTTCGAGCAGGTCCGCACGCCGAACGCGCCGCGGGTGCGAAGCTCGGGATTGGGGCTCGCGTTCTGCCGGCTCGTGATCGAGCGTCACGGCGGGCGCATTTGGGTCAAGAGTACCGAGGGCACCGGCAGCGCATTTCACGTACTTCTGCCCGCACAGCCCCGGACTGCGGATTATCCCGCAATAAGTCCGTGACCGGAGGGAAGCCGGTCGTTACATTTGGCCCCATGCCGAGCGCTACGCGGCCGAGCGTCTACATCGAAACGTACGGGTGCCAGATGAATGCGAGCGACTCCGAGCTGATGCTCGGCGCGCTGGCGGCATCAGGGTACCGTGCGGTCGCCCAGCCGGATGGCGCCGACGTGATTCTGGTCAACACCTGCGCGATCCGCGACCACGCGGAGCAGCGCGTCCTCGGCCGCCTCGGCGAGCTCAAACGGCACATGGGACGCGACACGGTGCTGGGCGTCACGGGCTGCATGGCCCAACGCCTGGGCTCAGCC
This sequence comes from Gemmatimonadota bacterium, assembly GCA_021324775.1. Lineage (GTDB taxonomy): Bacteria > Gemmatimonadota > Gemmatimonadetes > Gemmatimonadales > Gemmatimonadaceae > Palsa-1248. The sequence goes on along the minus strand of JAJPIM010000033.1, from coordinate 29,166 downwards.
CTCCTCGAACGCGCGCCGCACGTGAGTCTGGTCATCGGTCCCGATGGCTATCGCGGGCTGCCGGCGCTGGTCGATCAGGCACGCACCGGGACGCGGTCGGTATCGGCCGGCTTCGATCCCGCCGAGCACTACGAGGACATTCGCCCGCGGCGGGCAGCCGGCGTCAAAGCGTGGATTCCGGTGCAGCGCGGCTGCGACTATCGGTGCACGTATTGCATCGTGCCGACGACGCGCGGACCGGAACGAAGCCGTCGCCTGCCGGATGTCGTGCGCGAGGTCCAGGAGATCGCCGGCCAGGGCATGACCGAGATCGTCCTACTGGGCCAGACCGTCAACTCCTACCACGACGGGACGCACGATTTCGCCGACCTGCTTCGCGCGGCTGGGGCAGTGCCTGGGATCCGGCGCGTGCGCTTTACGAGCCCGCACCCGAACGACTTCAGCGATCGCGTGCTCGACGCCATGGCGGCAACGGCCGCCGTCTGCGAGCACGTGCACCTGCCGATGCAGTCAGGGTCCACTCGTACCCTGCGGCGGATGCTCCGCCGGTACAGCAGGGAGGAGTATCTGGCGTGTGCCGGCCGGCTGCGGGCAGCGGTGCCGGGACTGGCGCTGACGACCGATGTGATCGTCGGATTTCCGGGTGAAACAGCGGACGATTTCGCCGAGACACTTTCGGCGGTCGAGGCGGCCGGTTTCGATGACGCGTATACGTTCCGGTTCTCGCCGCGCCCGGGAACGGCGGCAACGCGAATGCCGGAGAGCGAGATGGTGCCCGACGACGTCGCGCAGGATCGTCTCCATCGGTTGATCGAAACGGTGCGGAGGGGAGCGCGCGGCCGCAACCTTGCGCTGCTCGGCACGTCGCACGAAGTGCTCGTCGAGAAGGCCGCGCGGCGCGGCGACGCAGTGCAGGCACGTACTCGCGACTTCAAGACCGTCCTGCTGCCCGCTTCCGAGGCGGTCATCGGCGGGTACTATACCGCTACACTCACAGGCACGACCGGATCGACGTTCACCGGGACGGTGGCGCCGGCGTCCGAGGGTCGTGCGCCGCGGTTCGTGCCGGCTGTCCCGCTCGCGCGGTCGCGGGCTCCTCTCCCTCTGGCCGCGGCCGGCTGAGCGCCTCATGCAAAACGCTCTCGAGGAAGCCGTGCGCGATGCGTTCGACACCCTGCGAAGCGCGGATCCGTCGTTCTGCCGGTGTTCGCGCTGCCAGGAAGATGTGCTGACCATGGCGATGAACCAGGCCCACCCCCGCTACATCGTCGGCGATCCGCTCGGATCCGCGGTGACGCGAGTGGCGCTTGCCCGGCGCCAGTTGCGGGCCGAGCTGTCGGTGATCGTGCTGGATGCGATGCGCCGCGTGGCCGCTGAGCCGCGACATCCCAAGGAGGTGGACGGTGGTGCATCACACTGACGTCTCGGTCGTCACGATCGAGCGCTTCATCATCGAACAGGAGAAGCTCCACGCCCCGCAGGCCACGGGTGAGTTGTCCGGGATCCTGTACGATCTCGCCCTGGCTGCCAAGATGATCGCCAGCAAGGTCCGGAGTGCCGGACTGGCCGACGTGCTGGGCGCGACGTCGGACATCAACGTGCACGGCGAGACCCAACAGAAGCTCGACGTCCTGGCGAACTCGATCATGATCAAGGCGCTCGACCACGGCGGGCGTCTCTGCGCGATGGCGTCGGAAGAGGAGCCGGACATCATTCCCATCCCCGAGGGATTCCGCACCGGGAAATACTGCCTCCTGTTCGATCCGCTCGACGGGTCGTCGAACATCGACGTCAACGTCCCGGTGGGCACGATCTTCTCGGTGCTGAAGAAGGTCACGCGCGGACCGCGGGGCGAGCTGGCGGACATGCTGCAGCGCGGCCGCCGCCAGGTCGCCTCGGGCTACGTGATCTACGGGTCGAGCACCATGATGGTGTACACGACGGGCCAGGGCGTGCACGGGTTCACACTCGATCCGTCGATCGGCGAATTCCTGCTCTCGCACCCCAACATTCGCACGCCACGGGTTGGCCGGTACCTCTCGGTCAACGATTCCTACCTGCGGGATTGGGACGAACCGCTGCGCGCGCTCATGCGGGTGTACCGCGGGCAGGACGGCGACCGGAAGCCGCTGAGCGTCCGCTACGTGGGGTCGCTCGTCGCCGACTTCCACCGGAACCTCTTGGGCGGCGGACTGTTCGCATATCCAGCCAATCGCCAGAATCGCCGTGGGAAGCTGCGGCTCCTCTACGAGGCGAACCCGCTGGCCATGATCGCGGAGCAGGCGGGTGGCGCGGCGATCGACGGCGTGAATCCGGTCCTGGACGTGACCCCCACGGAGTTACACCAGCGCACGCCGCTGTTTATTGGGAGCGCGGACGATGTCGAGCTCGCGCGGACCATGCTGGCCCCTCAGCTCTCCAGTGTCGGTGCGTGAGCGGCCAGGCGACGCGATCGGGACGGCCAGCCGGCGCCACTGACGTACCGCGCGGCGTGACTGCGGACGACCGCGAGTCGCCGTCCGGCATCCCGATCGCGCCAGTCTATCGCCCCGCGGACTGGGCGATGAGCTACGCGACGGAGCTGGGTGATCCCGGGCAGTTTCCGTTCACGCGTGGCATCCAGCCCACGATGTATCGCGGGCGCCCCTGGACGATGCGCCAGTACGCCGGCTTCGGCACCGCCGCCGAAACGAACACGCGATTCAAGCTGCTGCTGGCGGCGGGGCAGACCGGGCTGTCGGTGGCGTTCGACCTGCCGACCCAGATGGGCATCGACTCCGATGCGCCCCGCGCGGCCGGGGAAGTCGGCCGGGTGGGCGTGGCGATCGACACCGTCGATGACATGCACACACTCCTGCGAGATATCCCGCTCGACCGCGTCTCGACCTCGATGACCATCAACGCCACGGCCGCGACGCTGCTCGCGATGTACCTCGTCGTGGCGGAGGAGCGGCAAATCCCGTGGGACAAGGTTACCGGAACGATCCAGAACGACATCCTCAAGGAGTACGTCGCACGCGGCACGTACGTGTATCCTCCGGGCCCCAGCCTGGCCCTCGTCGCGGATGTGTTCCGCTTCTGCGCGGATCAGGTACCGGGGTGGAACCCGATCTCGATCTCCGGCTACCACATCCGCGAGGCGGGTGCGACGGCGATCCAGGAACTGGCCTTCACATTCGGGAATGCGATCGAGTACGTGTCCCGCGCGATCGCCGCCGGCGTCCCGGTCGAACACTTTGCGCCTCGCCTGTCGTTCTTCTTCGCCGCACATAGCGACCTGTTCGAGGAGGTGGCCAAGTTCCGGGCGGCGCGCCGCATCTACGCGCGCCTGATGCGGGAGCGCTTCGGTGCGAGCGACTCCAGTTGCCGGCTTCGGTTCCACACCCAGACAGGCGGCGTGACGCTCACCGCGCAGCAACCGCTCAACAATGTGGTGCGGGTCGCGGTCCAATCGCTGGCGGCGACGCTGGGCGGTACGCAGTCGCTGCACACCAACGGATATGACGAGGCCCTTTCGCTGCCGACTGCGGCAGCCGCGACGCTGGCACTGCGGACGCAGCAGATCCTGGCGTTCGAGTCGGGCATCACCGGCACCGCCGACCCACTGGCCGGGAGCTACTACGTCGAGCACCTGACCTGGGAGCTGGAGACCCGGGCGGTGGCGCTCCTGGCGCGCGTCGACGAGCTGGGAGGGGCGGTCGCGGCGATCGAGGCGGGGTTTATCCAGGAGGAGATCGGCCGAAGCGCCTACGAGCACCAACTGCGGGTCGAGCGTGGCGAGGCACGGATCGTCGGCGTGAACTGCTTCACCGACGACGCGCCGCCGCCGTCCATTGAAATGCCGGATTTTTCGGCGCTCGCGGCCGATCAGATCGCACGCGTCCGCGCAGCACGCGTTGCTCGTGACAGCGCACGAGCCGAGCATGCGCTCGGCGCACTCCGGTCTGCGGCGGCCGGCCAGGGAGTTGGCAGGCCGCAACCCGGTCGCGCGGCACCCATGCCGCTCATGCCCCTCATCATCGATGCCGTGCGCGCGCGGGCCACCGTCGGCGAGATCGCGGACACCCTGGCGAGCCAGTGGGGACATTTTCGCCCGGGCGCCTAGGACGCGGCAGGCCAAGGAGTACACAACCGCGACTACCGGCAATTCTCGTAAGCAGCAAGACGCAACACACGACTGACCTGCATTACGGTGTAGCACTCGCGCGCAGTGGTTCGGAACGGCTGCCAGTGCCTACTCGCGCCTTGTACCGTCCCGGCGTCGATCGTAGCTTGTGGATGCGTGACTACGCCCGGCTAATACACCCCCACATGCCTACTTACGAATATCGGTGCCCCAGCGGGCACGATTTCGATCATTTCGTCCAAAAAATCAGCGAGGGCGTGGCGACGTTGCCATGCCCAGTCTGCGGGCTCCCAGCGGAGCGCCGGGTGTCCGGAGGAGCGGGTCTCGTATTCCGGGGCTCGGGATTCTACATCACCGATTACGGGAAGGACGGCAAGAAGGACCAGCGCACCGCGGGCACACCCGACGCCGGGTCCGAGACCGCGAAGCCTGCGGCGGCTCCTGGCACCGGGGACGGTGCGGCAGCCACGGGATCCACCTCCGGCGCGGCGCCGGCTCCAGCCCCGTCGCCGGCGGCCGCAAGCAGTGAGGCGCCGAAGCCGGCACGGGACACCGGGAAGTCGCGGACCAAGAAAGCCGAATGAGCGCCGTCGAGCTGCTTCGCGCGGAGCTGACGCGCGCGGCGCGCGGCCTGGGCGCCACCGATCCGATCGAGACCGTGCTGGATCGCCCTCGGGATCCGGCATTCGGTGACTGGACGACGAATCTCGCGATGGTGCTGGCGAAGCCGCTCGGGATGAAGCCGCGCGATCTCGCACGCGCGCTGATCGCACAGGGTGACTGGACACGCGCCGGTGTCAGGATCGCAGAGGTCGCCGGGCCAGGATTCATCAACTTCCGGCTGGAGACTGCGGCTGTCGCGGGCCGCATCCCCGAGATCCTGCAGGCCGGTGCCGCCTATGGGCGGAGCGAAACCGGGAAGCGGACCGCCGTCGTCGTCGAGTTCGTATCGGCGAACCCCACCGGGCCGCTGCATGTCGGTCACGGACGCCAGGCGGCGCTGGGTGATGCGGTGGCCGCGCTGCTCGAATGGACCGGATGGGCCGTGTCCCGCGAGTTCTATTACAACGACGCCGGTGTGCAGATCGAGAAGCTGGCCGCCAGTGTGCACGCCCGCATCGTAGAGGACGCCGGCGGGGGGCTGCAGATTCCCGACGGGGGCTATCACGGCGAATACATCGGTGAGATCGCCGAGCAGTACACCGCCGGGCATCCGGGTGACCGCCACGGCCGCGACACGGATCGGGTGCGCGAGTTCGCGGTCGCGGCGCTCAGGGCCGAGCAGGACCAGGACCTCAAGGCGTTCGGCGTCCGGTTCGATACCTACTACCTGGAGTCCTCCCTCTATACCGACGGCCTCGTGGACGAGACGGTGCAGGCTCTCCGGGATGGCGGCGACACGTACGAGAACGACGGGGCGCTCTGGCTCCGGACGACGGCGTTCGGCGACGACAAGGATCGTGTCATGCGCAAGAGCGATGGCACGTTCACCTACTTCGTGCCGGACATCGCCTACCACGTCACGAAATGGCGCCGCGGCTTCAGACGGGCGATCAACGTCCAGGGATCCGATCATCACAGCACCGTCACGCGGGTCCGGGCGGGGCTGCAGGCGCTCCGGATCGGGATTCCCGAGGGCTATCCGGAGTATGTGCTCCACCAGCTCGTGACCGTCGTGCGGGGCGGAGAGGATGTGAAATTGTCCAAGCGCGCCGGGAGCTACGTCACGGTCCGCGATCTGATCGATGACGTCGGGCGCGATGCGGTCCGGTACTTTTTCCTGATGCGGCGCGCCGACTCCCAGCTCAGTTTCGACGTCGATCTCGCGCGGACCCAGTCGGAGGAGAACCCGGTGTATTACGTGCAGATGGCGCACGCGCGCATGAGCGGGATCTTTCGGGTCGGCGGCATCGACGCGGCAGGCATTACCGGCGAGGGTGTGGCGATCGATCTGCTATCTGAGGCGGACGAACTGGAACTGATCAACGCGCTGGCGGACTTCCCGGCGGCGGTGCAAGCGGCGGCGGACGCACTGGAGCCACACCGCATGACGACGTATCTGCACGATACGGCGGAACTCGCCCACCGCTGGTACCACCGCCACCACGTGCTCGGTGAAGCGCCGGCCCTGACCGCGGCGCGCTTGACGCTCGCGCGGGCGGCGCAGATCGTGCTCGGCAACGGGCTCACGCTTCTCGGCATTTCGGCGCCGGAGCGTATGTGACCCGGCATCCCACCACGTCACCCAGGACGGCCACATGAGCGTGCTCGTCGTCGGCTCTGTGGCGCTCGACTCAGTCGAGACGCCATTCGGCCGCGCCGACAGCGTAATCGGCGGATCGGCGACCTACTTCGCGTCGGCGGCCAGCCACTTCGCGCCGGTGCAACTCGTGGGCATCGTCGGCGAAGACTATCCCGTCGACAAGCTGAAGCCGCTGGCGGCGCGCGGGGTGGACTTGGCCGGATTGGAGCACGCTCCGGGCGAATCATTCCGCTGGCGGGGCCGGTATCGCCACGATCTCAACTCGGCCGAGACGCTCGAGACGCGCTTGGGGGTGTTTTCGCACTTCCGGCCCAAGATCCCGGAGGCGTTCCGGCGAGCGCCGTTCGTGTTCCTCGCCAACATCGACCCGCGGCTGCAGATGGACGTCCTGGGCCAGGTCGAGCGCCCGCGACTGGTCGCCTGCGACACGATGAATTTCTGGATCGAGAGCAGGCGCAACGACGTGATTGCGCTGCTCGGCCGCGTCGATCTGATCACGCTGAATGACGGTGAGGCGCGGCAGCTCACGGAGCGGACGAATCTGGTGCACGCCGCCCGCTGGATTCTCGAGAAGGGCCCCCGGTACGTGATCGTCAAGAAAGGCGAACATGGCGCATTCATGTTCACCAAGACGTCGACGTTCTTCGCTCCCGCCTACCCGCTCGAGCAGGTCTTCGACCCGACCGGGGCGGGGGATTCGTTCGCGGGCGGATTCATGGGGCACCTCGCGCGGACCGGCGAGTTGAGCGACGCCAACCTGCGGCGCGCCGTTGTCGTGGGGTCGGCCATGGGCTCCTTCGCCGTCGAGCGGTTCTCCAACGAGCGGTTGCTCAGCGTCACACCGGCGGAGATCGACCAGCGAATCGCGGAGTTCCAGGACCTGGTCGCCTTCGAACGCGGGGCGCCGGTGGCGGGCGCGGCAACGGGCCGGTGAGACCCGGCCGCGATCGGACTCCTGCAGTGCCGCCACTCGACTACCAGACGGCGGGCGTCGACATCGATGCCGCTGACGAAGCGAAACGCCGCATCCGGGAACTGGTGGAGGCAACCGGATCGGGCGCGACGCGTGGCAGCTTCGGGGGATTCGGGGGGTTGTTCCGCATGCCAGCCTCGGGGCAGCCGACGGTGTTGGTGGCGAGCGCGGACGGTGTCGGCACCAAGGTCAAAGTCGCGATCGAGGCCGGCCGCCACGACACCATCGGCCACGACCTCGTCAACCACTGCGTCAACGACATCCTCGTGCAGGGTGCCGTCCCGATGTTCTTCCTCGATTACGTGGCCTTCGGGAAGCTCGAGCCGGCGGTCGTCGAGGCGGTCGTTTCCGGCGTGGCGAGCGGATGTGCGGAGAATGGCTGCGCGCTGCTCGGCGGCGAGACCGCCGAGATGCCCGGCGTGTATACACCGCCGGACTACGATCTCGCCGGGTTCATCGTGGGATCGGTGCCGGAGACACAACTCCTGGGACCGGACCGCGTACAGGCCGGAGACGTGATCGTGGGGCTGGCGAGCAACGGGCTCCACACCAACGGCTACGCGCTCGCCCGCCGCGTCGTGGCGGAGCGCCTGCGCCTCAACGCGGGCGATCGCTTTCCGGGTACGTCCACGACCGTCGCCGACGTGCTGCTGCGCGTTCACCGGTCGTACCTCCGTGCACTCCGTCCCGTCCTCGGCGAGATCCACGCGATGGCGCACATCACGGGCGGCGGACTCCCGGGAAACGTGCCTCGCGCGCTCCCGCCGGGAGTGGACGCGGAGCTCGACGCGTCGAGCTGGACGGTCCCGCACGAGTTCGCGGTCCTCGCCGAGTACGGAGGGATCAGCCGGCCCGAGATGCTCCGTGCGTTCAACATGGGGGTCGGCATGGCCGTTATCGCGCCGCCTGACTCGGCCGGCAACATCATCGGCAGCGCGCGTGCGGCCGGGATCGACGCGTGGCTGCTCGGCCGTGTGGTGTCCGGGAGCGGACGGGTCATACTCGAGTGAGCACGTCGCGATGAGGGGATTTCAGGTCATGCCGGCGACATGGTGAGCGCCGGCGGAACACCGGATGACGCGGGGCACATGCGGCGGGCGCTCGAGCTGGCCCGGCGCGGGTCGGGACATGCGGCGCCGAACCCGTTGGTCGGCGCCGTCATCGTTCGCGACCACGAGGTCGTCGGCGAAGGCTATCACGCCCGCTATGGTGACGCGCACGCCGAGACTGCAGCCTTGCGTGCGGCGGGGGACCGGGCATCGGGCGCAACTGCCTACATCACCCTCGAGCCGTGCACGCACACCGGGCAAACGCCACCCTGCACGGACGCGCTGATTCGCGCCGGGGTCCGCCGCGTCGTCATCGCGACCCGCGATCCGCATCCGCTTGCGCGAGGCGGCGCGCGCGTCCTCGAGGCCGCGGGAATCGAGACCACGGTCGGTGTGGAGGAAACCGCAGCTCGTGAGCTCAACGCGGTGTTTTTTCATGCATTGCATTCCAGCCGTCCGTGGGTAACGCTCAAACTGGCCGTGTCGCTCGACGGCGCCGTCCGGGATGGGGCCAGATCGGCGGGCTGGCTCACCGGGCCCGAAGCGCGGGCTGAAGTCCACCGGATGCGCGCGGCCAGCGACGCCATCGCGGTGGGCATTGGCACGGTGCTCGCCGACGATCCGCTCCTCACGGTCCGGGATGCGCCCGCTCCGCGTGTGACGCCCCTTCGGGTCGTCTTCGACAACGGGGCACGGCTGCCGCTGGCATCCCGGTTGGTTCAATCGGTCCAACAGGGACCTGTCTGCATTGTCGCGAGCCGTGCACCGGAACCCAGGCGAGCCGCACAACTTGCGGACGGCGGCGTCGAGATCATTGTGGCGGGCACGCTGGATGCCGCGCTCCTCGCGCTTCGTGGCCGTGGTGTTCGCGCGCTCCTCGTCGAGGGCGGCCCGCGGCTCGCGGGGGCGGTGCTCACGGCATCGGCCGCCGACCGGCTCGTTATCTTTCAGGCACCGATCGTCCTGGGCATGGGTGCCGAGCCGGCCTTCGCATTCGCTCCTGCGGTGACGGTTGCCGGCGCCCGGCGCTGGCCAATTGTGGCCCGCCAGCCGTTCGGGGACGACCTGATGACGATATACGGGTTCTCGGAGCCCTGAAGGGAAAAGGGAACATGTTTACGGGATTGGTCGACGATGTCGGGGTGATCGAGGAGGTCGAGCCGGCAGCGGCCGGCCGCACGTTTCGCGTCCGGTGCCGGTATACGGATCTGGCCGGCGGCGAGAGCGTTGCGCTCAATGGCGCATGTCTCACGGTCCGCGAATGCGGCCCATCGTGGTTTACGGCTGCTGCCGTCACGACGACCCTCGAGCGCACCACAATGGGCTCGTGGAAGAGCGGCACCCGGGTGAACCTCGAGCGGGCGCTGCGCGCGGGGGACCGCCTGGGCGGACACATGGTGCAGGGCCACGTGGATGGCGTGGGTGAAGTGCGTGCCACCGAGCCGCTCGGCGACGCGTGGCTGATCGATCTCGCCGTCCCGGGGGACGTGGCCGGACTGATCGTCCCGCATGGCTCGATCACGGTGGACGGGGTGAGCCTGACCGTCAACGAGATCCTGGCTCCGGACGTGATGCAGGTGTCGATCATCGACTACACCATGCGTCACACGACGCTCGGATCGCTCCGGCCCGGCGACACGGTGCATGTCGAGGGTGATGTGATCGGAAAGTATGTACGGCGATTGACGGCTCCTTACCTCTCTCTGACGCGGTGATCCGTGCCAATCGGAACAATTGAGCAAGCGATTACCGATCTTCGCGCGGGCAAGTTCATCGTCGTGGCGGACGACGAAGATCGTGAGAACGAAGGTGACCTCATCTGCGCGGCGGAGCAGATCACGCCCCGGATGGTCAACTTCATGCTGCGGGAAGCACGCGGGCTGATTTGCGTCGCGTTGACGCGGGAGCGCGCCGACGAGATGGATCTTCCGCCGCAGGCCGACCAGAACACCGAAGGGCAACAGACGGCGTTCACGGTGACGGTCGACGCGACGCCGCGGTTCGGGGTGACGACCGGTGTGAGCGCGACCGATCGGGCCACGACGATCCGGGTCGCCGCCGACCCGTCCACCACCGCGCGCGATCTCCGCCGCCCTGGACACATCTCGCCGCTGCGTGCGCGCGATGGCGGCGTGCTGCGGCGGGTCGGGCACACCGAGGCCGCCGTCGATCTCGCGCGGCTCTCCGGGCATTGGCCGGCCGGCGTCATTTGCGAGATCATGAACGAGGACGGCAGCATGGCGAAACGGCCGGAGCTCGAACGCTTCGGGACCCGTCACGGCCTCACATTCGTCACGATTGCGCAGCTCGTCGCCTACCGGCTGCAGACCGAGCGTCTGGTCCACCGGGTCGCGGAAGCGCGGTTGCCGACTCCCTACGGGGAATGGCGGATCGTCGGCTACCGCAACGACGTGGACACGCACGAGCACGTGGCGCTCGTTCACGGCGATGTCGCGGGAGGAGAAGACGTCCTGGTGCGGATGCACTCACGGTGCCTGACCGGCGACGTCTTCCACTCGAAGCGCTGCGACTGCGGGTGGCAGCTCGACCGGGCGATGGAACTGATCGAAAAAACCGGCCGCGGAGTCGTCGTGTACCTCGATCAGGAAGGACGCGGCATAGGGCTGCTCAACAAGCTCAAGGCGTACGCGCTTCAGGATCAGGGCGCTGACACCGTCGAAGCGAACGAACGGCTCGGGTTCAAGCCCGATCTGCGCGACTACGGGATCGGCGCGCAGATCCTCCTCGACCTCGGACTGCACTCGATCCGGGTCCTGACCAACAACCCCAAGAAACTGGTCGGCCTCGAGGGATACGGACTTCGGGTGGGGGATGGCGTGCGCCTCGAGGCGCCCTCGAACGACGAAAATGCCGGATATCTGAGCACCAAGCGGTCGAAGCTCGGCCACCTGCTCGCGTCCTGAGGCCGAGGATCGCTCGGTGGCGGAATTCGCTGGAGTACCGGACGGTCGCGGCCGCCGCCTCGCGGTGCTGGTAAGCCGTTTCAACGAGGGCATCACGCAGCGGCTCGAGCTCGGCGCGATCGACGCACTGCTGCGCGCAGGGGTCGCGGAGGCGGATCTCGACGTCATCCGGGTCCCGGGTGCGTGGGAATTGCCCGCAGCCGCGCGAACCGCCCTGGCGACCGACCGCTACGACGCGCTCGTGGCCGTGGGTGCCGTGATCCGTGGCGAGACGCCGCACTTCGACTACGTGGCCGGGGCGGCCGCACGCGGGCTCGCCGAGGTGGCAGCGGAATTCGACACACCCGTCGGGTTCGGGGTGTTGACGTGCGACACGGTGGCCCAGGCTGAAGCCCGGGCCGGGGGCGCTCACGGCAACAAGGGCGCGGACGCCGCGCTCGCCGCTCTCGAAATGGCCGATCTCCACGCGCGCCTCGACGTAGCCCGCGACTCGGGCGACGATGCGGGTGGGGAATCGCCTCACGACGCGGGCAACCAGCGCACCCGTCCGTCCCCGAACGTCGCGAATGGCCCCGCGCGCCGGTGACCCCCCGGCCGCCTCGCCGAGCCCTCCGTCCGCAACGCAGCGCCGGTTGCGCCGGCCAGCCCGGCCGAAGGGCGTGCCCCGTGTCGAGACTCGTGCGCGGGCGCGGGCGCTGCAGGCCGTGTACGCCTGGGACATCCGGCAGGCGGCAGGCGGCAGACGGGATCTCACCCGCGTCGCGAACGAAGTCTGGGACGATCTGATCGTACCCGCCGATGAGCGGCGGCTCGCGGGCGCGCTGATCTTGCTGGTCGCGAAACACGCCGGACCGATCGACCGCGATCTCCTGGCAGTCACGACGAACTGGCGGCTCGAGCGCCTTGGCGCGATCGAGCGATCGGTGCTTCGCCTCGGAGCCGCCGAACTGTTCGGGGATGTGACGCCGCCGCGTGTGGCGATCCAGGAAGCCGTCCGGCTCGCGGAGCGCTACGGATCCGTGCAGAGCGCGAAGTTCGTGAACGGCGTGCTCGACGCGCTCGCCCGGCACGCCGGCCGCTTGTGATCGTCGCGCGCGCGCCGGGCGGCGCCTGACCACGCCCGTGCGCATCCTCGTCGTCAACTGGCAGGATCGGGAAAATCCGCAAGCAGGCGGCGCCGAGACGCATCTCCACGAGATATTCGGGCGGCTGGCCCGCCTCGGGAATTCCGTCACCCTGCTGTGCGGCGGTTGGCCGGGCTGTCCCCCGTCGGCGGAGCTGGACGGGATCAGCGTCCACCGCGTCGGGACCCGGCACACGTTCCCGCTGATGGCGTACGAGGCCTACCGGTCGCGATTCGCCGCCGGGCGGTTCGACATCCTGGTTGAGGATCTCAACAAGCTGCCGCTCCTGACGCCGTGGTGGGTGCGGGGCAAACCCGGCGCCCCACGCATCGTCGGCCTCGTGCACCATCTCTTCGGGGCGACCGCGTTCCGCGAGCTCTCCCCTCCGCTCGCCGCGGCGGTCTGGTTGGGCGAGCGCCCCCTGGGCCGCGTGTACCGTCTCGTGCCGTTCGAAGCCGTCAGCCAGAGCACGGCCGACGACCTCGTGGCGCGCGGGATCCCGCGCGCCAACGTGCGGGTGATCTATCAGGGCGTCGACACGACGACGCACACGCCGGACCCGGCGTGCCGGTCCGCGACGCCGCTGTTCGCGTACCTCGGGCGCCTGAAACGTTACAAGGGCGTGGACATCGTGATCCGGGCGTTCGCGCGCATGCGCACGCCGGGCGCGACTCTCGAGATCGCCGGAGCGGGGGACTATCGGGCGGCTCTCGAGCAGCTCGCGAATTCGCTTGACCTCGGGGCGCGCGTTCGGTTTCTTGGACGGGTGTCCGAGGCGGACAAGCTGCTCCTTCTCCGGCGCGCGTGGGCGCTGACGTTCGCCTCGCCCAAGGAAGGGTGGGGCATCACCAACATGGAAGCAGCAGCCTGTGGGACGCCCGTCGTTGCCTCGAACTCGCCGGGTATCCGCGAGTCCGTGCGCGATGGGAAGACGGGATTTCTGGTGCCACACGGCAACATCGACGCGATGACCGCTGCGCTCGAGCGGCTGGCCCGTGATCCGGCGCTCGTGGCGGCCATGGGACGCGCCGGCCGCGAGTTCGCGGAGACGCTGACCTGGGACCACGCCGCCGCCGCCACGGCCGCGCATCTCGCGCAGGTCGCGGAGGGCCCGGCGTGACGAACCCGCCGCGAATTGGCATGCGCCCGATCACCGTCGGCGCCCTGGCCGACATGCTCCGGGACACGCTCCAACTGGAGACCCTGGCGCTGCCCGGAGCCGACGACGCGGTGTCGCTCGGCCGTGAGCTGTCCAGCCCGGAAGTCTCGAGTCCGGGACTCGTGCTGGCGGGGTACACCGACCGGTTCGTGGGGCGGCGCCTGCAGGTGTTGGGCGAGACCGAAGTCACCTATCTCTGCTCGCTCAGCGACGCGGTGCGCGAGGCGGTGCTGGCCCGGTTCTTCAGTTTCGACATCCCGGCCGTCTTCATCACGAAAGGCCAGGAACTGCCACCCGGACTGGCGGCCGCTGCCGCCGGTGCGCGGGTCGCCGTGCTTCGCACGCCGCTCAAGACCAACGAGTTCTACCGGCGGGTCAAGCCGGTATTGGAAGATCTGTTCGCGCCGGCGACAACCCTGCACGGATCGCTGGCCGACGTGTTCGGCGTCGGGCTGCTGTTCACCGGCAAGAGCGGCATCGGGAAATCCGAGTGTGTACTCGATCTCGTGGAGCGCGGCCACCGGCTGGTCGCCGACGATCTGGTCCTGGTGGCGCGCCGGGGGACCGACCTCCTGGTCGGCCGCGGCCACGAGCTGCAGCGGCACTTCATGGAGGTGCGCGGCATCGGATTGATCGACGTTCGCGCGATATTCGGCATCCGTGCCGTGCGGCAGCAGAAGCGCATCGAGGTGGTGGTCCACCTCGAGGAATGGAACCAGGATGCCGTCGTCGAGCGCACAGGCCTCGACGGCGTCACCGTGTCCATCCTGGGCGTGCCGGTGCCCAAGATCACGGTCCCGCTCAATCCGGGAAAGAACATCACCGTCGTGGCGGAGGTGATTGCCATGAACCATTTGCTCCGCTACAGCGGGGTGGATGCGGCCGAGCAGTTCAACGAGCGGCTGATCGACCACATGCAGCGGGCGCGCAGCCAGCGCGCACTTGTGCAACGGTATCTGCGAGAAGACGATGAGTGACGCGGGAAAATCGGACGCGGCGGGCACGGCGCTCGTGCCGCGGGCCCTGGTGGCGGGACATGGCGAGTTCGCCATCGGGATCGTCTCCGCCGTCGAGCAGATCACCGGGCGGGGCGGCGTGCTCGTGGCACTGACCAACAGCGGACTGGGCGCCGACGAGATCGTGCGCACGCTCCGGGACGCGGTCACATCCGCCGGCGCCCGGGTGATCTTCACTGACCTGCCGGCCGGGAGCTGGACGATCGCCGCGCGGCGCGTGCAGCGCGACCGGCCGGATGTCGTTGTCGTCACCGGCGCCAATCTGCCGGCCCTCCTGGATTTCGTCTTTCAGACACACGTCACGAACGACGAGGCGGCCCGCCACTCGGCGGACAAGGGACGCGGCGCCATGGTCGTGCTGGGAAGCAGCGGAGGGAGCGCCGGCGGTGCCGATTGAATTGTTTCGCATCGATGACCGGCTCATTCACGGCCAGGTCGTCGTCGGATGGGGCCAGCCGCTGGATGTCGGATTCATCGTGCTCGTCGACGACGAGGTCGCGACGTCGGAGTGGGAGCAGGAGCTCTATCGGCTGGGAGTGCCTCCCGGGATGGCGGTGCACTTCGAGACCGTCGCTGAAGCCGCAGATCGGTTCGCCCGATACAACGGCGAGCGGCAGGTGGGCATTCTGCTGACCAAGGACATCGAGACGATGCGGCGCCTCGCGACCCGGGTGCCGCAGCTACGGAGCATCAATCTTGGTGGCCTGCACTACAGCGCCGGCCGTGTGCAGAAGCTGCGCTACGTCTTTCTGAGCCCCGGCGAAGAGCAGGTGCTCCGCGACCTGGCCAGCTGCGGCGTCGAGGTCACCGCCCAGGACGTGCCGGCGACGCGCCCGGTGAGTCTCGACGCGCTCCTCGAGGGTCGCGGCGCATGACATTGCTTCCGATAGCCCTCCTCGGCGCCGTCGCCGGACTGGATGTGGTCAGTTTTCCGCAAGCCATGATCTCGCGGCCGATCGTCGCGGCCACGGTCGGCGGCGCGTTCGCCGGCAATGCGGGCGCGGGGCTGCTGGTGGGTGCCGCCGTGGAGCTGATCGCCCTCGAGACGCTGCCCGTCGGGGCGTCCCGCTACCCGGAGTGGGGATCCGCGTCGGTCGTGGCGGGCGCGCTTGCGGCGGGAGCGCCGCCGGGGAGTCCCGGTCCGGTGCCGATGACGATCCTCGCGGCGCTCGCGACGGCCTGGGTCGGCGGATGGTCCATGATCGCGCTCCGCAAGTGGAACGCGGTCCGCGCGCGCGCCCATCTCGCGGATCTCGAGCGCGGGTCAGCCACCACCGTCAACGCGCTTCAGCTGTGGGGCTTGACCGCGGACCTCGCACGGGGAGCGGCCCTGACGATCATCTCGTATTCGGCGCTGCGCCCGGTCGTCGACGCGGCAGCCGTCCACTGGCGGGTCGACGCGCGCACGTCGCGAGCGCTCGTCGTGGGGGCCGCGGCAGCCGTGGCGGTGGCCGCCGTGTGGAAAGTATTCCACTGGGCGCCGCTGTCCCGGATGCTCTTCGGGGCCGGCCTCATTGGGGGGGTGGCGCTGGTGGTGTGGTCGTGACGGGCGGTGGCGCGGCCCCGGTGCCGTTGAGTCCCGGGACGCGAATCGGCATCTTCACCCGCCTGTTCGCCATCCAGGCGTCCTGGAACTACGAGCTGCTGATGGGCATCGGCATCGGTTTCTGCGTCGAACCGGCGCTCCGAAGCCTGCCCGGCGGCCCGGACGGCCCTCGCTACCACGAGGCGCTGGCCCGCCAATGCCGCTACTTCAACGCCCATCCGTATCTCGCCTCCGTCGCGGTCGGGGCGCTGGCGCGCACGGAACTCGACGGCGTTCCGGGGGACCGCATCGAGCGATTCCGCACCGCGCTGTGCGGTCCGCTCGGGAGCGTGGGCGACCGGCTCGTATGGGCTGGATGGCTCCCGGTGTGCTCGCTGCTGGCCCTTGCCGTGTACGGCCTGGGTGGCGGCCCGCTGCGGGTCGTGGCGACGTTCCTCCTGGCGTACAACGCCGGGCACCTGGCGCTCCGTATCTGGGGCCTCCAGGCCGGATGGAAGCACGGCATGCGGGTCGCGACGGCGCTCAGCTCGCGGGTGTTCCGCGACGGTCCGGCGTACCTCGCCCGCGCGGGCGCACTCCTGGCCGGTATCGCGCTTCCAGTGGCGCTCGCGCGGGTCATTGGTCCCGGGCAGGGGCGGGGGCCGCTCGCCGGGGTGCTGGTGGCGACGGCGGTCGGCAGCATCACACTGGTCCGCATGCATGGCAGGGCCGAGGGCTGGCGCATCGCGCTTGGCGTTCTGGCCGCGTTCGTCCTCTACGCGACGGTATTGCGACATGGCTGAGCGCCTGGTGACCATCGTCAACAAGAACGGGCTCCATGCGCGGCCGGCCGCGGAGATCGTGAAAACCGCAGCGAAGTTCGCGAGCGACGTCGTGATCGTGCGCGACGATCTCGAGGTGAACGGCAAGAGCATCATGGGTGTGCTCATGCTCGCCGCGGAATGCGGATCGACGATCACGTTGCGTGCGTCGGGCCCCGACGAGACGGCGGCGGTGGACGCCATCGCGGCGCTCATCAGCGGCAAGTTCGGCGAGAAGTAGGAGCCCAGTGGATCGCGTCTTCGTCGGCGTTCCCGCCTCGCCCGGCATCGTCGCCGGTCCGGTGCACCTCCTCCGGTGGGAGGTGCCCGATGTGCGCCACCGCATCATCTCCGACGACGCGATCCTCGGCGAAATCGAGAGGCTGCACGACGCATTCACCCGCGCCAAGGAGCGGCTGCGGCAGGTCCGCGCCCGGGCCGAGCAGCACGCGGGGCCGGAAGAAGCGGCGATCTTCGACGCGCAGTTGCTCATGCTGGATGACTCGTCGCTGATCGAGGAAGTGGAGTCGAACATCCGGCAGAACTACGCCGCCGAGAAAGCGTTCGACCTGGTGATGCTGGAGCACCGCCAGGTGTTCGCCCGGCACGCGCAGCCGCGGATGCGCGAGCGAGCCGCCGATCTGACGGACATCCACATCCGCGTGCTCTCGGTCCTGCTCGGACTTCCCGACCATGACCCCGTGGACGTCCCCAAGGGGGCGCACGCGATTCTCGTGACGCACGACCTGACGCCGAGCCTGACGGTCCAACTCGATCGCGACGCCATCGTGGGCATCGCGACCGACGCGGGGACGCAGACGTCGCACGTCGCCATTCTCGCGCGGTCGCTGGGGCTTCCGGCGGTGCTCGGGCTGCGGGACGCAACGAGCCAGATGGACGGGACCGAGCGCGTCGTGCTGGATGGGGCCGCGGGGAAGCTGTCGATCAACCCCACCGAGTCGGAACTCAAGGAGTATCGCCGCCGGGCGCGCCGTGAGGCCGAAGCCCAGGCGGAGCTTCGGCAATTCGCGACCGTCGAACCGGTCACCAAGGACGGCACGCGGATCACCCTCTTCGCGAACGTGGATCTGCCGGAGGAGGCGGAAGCGGCGGCCCAGAGCGGCGCGGAGGGCGTGGGACTCATGCGCACGGAGTTCCTGGTGATCGGCCGCGCGACCATGCCGGACGAAGACGAGCAGTATCGCGCGTATGCACGGGTGGTCGACGCGTTCGGCGGGCGCCCGGTGATCATCCGGACCTTCGATGTGGGCGGCGACAAGATGCCCGCCAGCGGGTATCCGGCCGAGGCCAATCCCTTTCTCGGGTGGCGCGCCATCCGGATGTGCCTCGACGAGCCGAAAATGTTCAAGGCGCAGCTCCGGGCGCTGATGCGCGCCGCCGTGCACGGCGACGTCCGCATCATGCTGCCGCTGATCGTGACGCTCGATGAAGTCCGGCAGGCGCGCACGCTGCTGGCCGAGGCGACGGAGGAGCTGGCTGCCCGCAAGGCGAACTTTCGCGCCAACCTGCCGCTCGGGGTCATGATCGAGACGCCCGCCGCCGCGGTCATGGCCGATAGCTTCGGCCGGGACGTGTCGTTCTTCAGCATCGGCACCAACGATCTCGTTCAGTACACGCTGGCCGTCGACCGCGGCAACGCCAATCTCACGTCCCGGTTCACGCCGCTCCATCCCGCGGTGCTCCGGCTCATCAAGCGGATCAGCGAGGCCGCGGCTGTGGCCGGGCAGGATCTGAGCGTGTGCGGCGAGATGGCGTCGCAGCCGCTCATGGCGTTCGCTCTCATTGGCCTCGGGCTCCGGGGATTGAGCGTGGCACCGCGCGCCGTGGCGCTCGTCAAGCGCGTCGTCCGGAGCGTGACGGTGGAGGCGGCGGCCCAGGCGGCCAACGAGGCCCTTGAGGCGCCGACCGCGGCCATCGCTGAGCAAGGCCTTCGGAAGCGGTTCATCTCCGCGCTCGGCGACGATCCGTTCCTGCGTGGCGGGTTGCCGGGCCTCGCGTAGCCGGGTAAACTCCCAAGCACCATGCCGATACGTACGCCGACGGCCGAATCCAGACGGCTGTTCACATCAGAGTCCGTGACAGAAGGACACCCGGACAAACTGGCAGATCAGATCTCTGATGCCGTCCTCGACGCCATCATAACGGACGACCCGTCAGCCCGGGTCGCCTGTGAGACGCTGGTCACGACCGGACTCGCCTGTGTCGTCGGCGAGATCACGACCGAGACCTATGTCCACATCCCCGACATCGTACGCGCGACTATCCATCGCATCGGGTACACGGACGCGACGTTCGGATTCGACACCAAGACCTGCGCGGTCATCAGCAGCATCGACCGCCAGTCGCCGGACATCGCGATGGGTGTCGATACCGGCGGTGCCGGTGACCAGGGGATGATGTTCGGCTACGCGACCGACGAGACGGACGAGTTGATGCCGATGCCGATCCTGCTCGCGCACCGTCTCGCCAAGGCGCTCGCCGACCGGCGCAAGTCGGAGGACCTCCCCTGGCTGCGTCCGGACGGCAAGGCCCAGGTGACGGTGGTCTATGAGAATGACAAGCCGGTTGCCGTGGATACCGTCGTAGTGTCGGCTCAGCATGCCGAGTCGATCTCAGCGGCGCGCATGAAGCAGGCGATCATGTCAGAGATCATTGAAGCGTCTATTCCGCAAGAGCTTAGGCCACGTGGTGTGAAGTATCACATCAATCCGACCGGCCGTTTTGTCGTGGGCGGACCCCAAGGTGATGCAGGCCTGACTGGACGGAAGATCATCGTTGACACCTACGGCGGAATGGGCCGCCACGGCGGCGGCGCATTCAGCGGCAAAGATCCGTCGAAGGTCGATCGGTCGGCGTGCTACGCGGCGCGGTGGGTCGCGAAGAATATCGTTGCGGCAGGACTCGCGCACCGGTGCGAGGTGCAGATCGCGTATGCGATTGGTGTCGCACAGCCGGTGTCAGTCGCCGTGGACACGTTCGGGACCGCAACTGTGCCCGAGGCGAAGATCATGCGGGCGGTGTCCGCGGTCTTCGATCTCACGCCCAAGGGCATCATTGTCGCCCTCGATCTTCGCAAGCCGATCTATACGGCGACTGCGGCGTACGGGCATTTCGGACGCACGCCCGAGCGCCTGGGCACCGGCAAGTCAGCCCGCACGCAATTCTCGTGGGAGCGCACGGATCGGGTGAGCGCACTCAAGCGGGCGATCAAGGACGGAACTGCGGCGGCCACCAACGGGTCGGGACGGAGCGCCAGAGCTGCCTCCTTCGCCGCCACCGCACTCGAGGATCCAGACTGATGGCGACTGTTGAACGGCCAGGGACGGCACGCGGCGCGGAGCGCCGGACGGCGGTGGCCGCCACGAGCTACGATGTGAAATCGCTCGATCTCGCCGATGCGGGCCGGGCGAGGACGGAATGGGCGGAGCGCTCGATGCCGGTTCTCCGGCTGATCCGGGAGCGGTTCTCCACAGAGCGGCCGCTCGCGGGGATACGGGTCGGCGCCTGCCTGCACGTGACGACCGAAACGGCCAACCTGATGATCACGCTCAAGGCTGGCGGCGCGGATGTCGCGCTCTGTGCGTCGAATCCGCTGTCGACGCAGGATGATGTCGCCGCGCATCTCGTCCGGGACCACGGAATCAAGGTCTTCGCGGTGAAGGGTGAGGACACCGAACGCTACTACGAGCATATCCGCGCGGTCATCGAGCACGCGCCCGAGCTGACGATGGATGACGGCGCCGACGTGGTCGGCGCGCTGCACATGATCGCGCTCAACCGGCTGGATGACCTGCCGCCGGCCGTGCGGCGCTACGTCGAAGGGCTCAAGCCGGCCGAGCGAACGGAGTTGCTCGCCCGGGTGATCGGCAGCACGGAGGAGACGACGACGGGCGTCATCCGCCTCAAGGCGATGGCCAAGGACAAGGTGCTCCGGTTCCCCGTTATTTCCGTCAACGATTCGTTTACCAAGCATCTGTTCGACAATCGCTACGGCACCGGGCAATCGACGGTGGACGGCATCATCCGCGCGACCAATGCGCTGCTGGCTGGCTCGGTGTTCGTGGTGGCGGGCTATGGCTGGTGCGGACGCGGAGTCGCGTCGCGGGCGCGCGGTGCGGGCGCGAACGTCATCGTGACGGAGATCGATCCGCTCAAGGCGCTGGAGGCGACGATGGACGGCTTCCGCGTCATGCCGATGGCGGAAGCGGCGCCGATCGGCGACATCTTCTGCACGCTCACCGGCAACATGCACGTGGTCCGGAAGGAGCATTTCCGCGCGATGAAGGACGGCGCCATCGTGTGCAACTCCGGCCACTTCAACGTGGAGCTCGACCTGACGGGTCTCGCCGACATTGCGGATCGTCCCGGCCGGCCGGTGCGGGAGTTCGTCGAAGAGTTCGTCGTGGGTGGAAAGCGTGTGTTCATCCTGGGTGAGGGCCGGCTCATCAACCTCGCGGCGGCCGAAGGACATCCGGC
Organism: Gemmatimonadota bacterium; assembly: GCA_021324775.1. Taxonomy (GTDB): domain Bacteria; phylum Gemmatimonadota; class Gemmatimonadetes; order Gemmatimonadales; family Gemmatimonadaceae; genus Palsa-1248. Next base: position 7,689 of record JAJPIM010000033.1, on the reverse strand, counting down.
GTCGGTAATGGACATGAGCTTCGCCAACCAGTCGCTGGGCGCCGAATTCCTCGTGAAGAACGCGAAGTCGCTCTCGGCGAGCGTGCACCGGGTGCCCGAAGCGATCGACCGCGAGATCGCGAGGCTCAAGCTTGCGGCGATGGGCGTCGGCGTGGACACCCTCACGCCGGAGCAGCAGCGATATCTCGCGTCGTGGGACATGGGGACCTGACCGGTGCGCCGTCCCGGGTCCGCGCGCGGGACGCGTGGACCGGAGCCCGCTGGCCAACGGCCTGCCGGTCCGGGCCGCGCTGGGGCGTGACGGCATCATGGTCGAAGTGTTCGTCGAGCGCCTGGGAGTGGACAGCTCGAACAACAGCCACGTCGTGATCCTCCGGGAGAAGGGCGGCAACCGCCTTCTCCCGATCTGGATCGGTCCGGCCGAGGCAGAGTCGATCATCATGGAGATGAAACAGGTCCGGCGGGAACGACCGCTGACCCACGACCTGTGCAAGAGCCTCATCGTCGGACTCGGCGGCACACTGCGACGCGTCCAGATCACCAAAGTGCAGAAGAGCACCTACTACGCGGAGATGCACGTCGTACGCGCCGAGGGCGTGGTGCACGTGGACGCGCGTCCCTCCGACAGCATAGCGATCGCCTTGCGGATGGCGGCGCCGATCTTCGCGCCGGAGGCCCTGCTGACCGCGGTCGCGGACGAAGAGGGAGCCGACGAGCTCACGCCGGCGGATCAGGACGCGCCGAGTGCGGAAGAGCTCTCCGCGGACCAGCTCAAGGCGTACCTCGAGAACCTGCGCCCTGAAGACTTCGGAAAGTTCAACCTGTAAGCCGCCCCACAGCGTGCTCGCGAGGGGAATGTCCGGCAGACTCACGCGGGGCCGGACGCGGTGTCTGTGGCTCGCATTGGGCGTGTGTGGTCTGATCGGCTCCTCCGCTCGCAGCGCATCCGCCCAGAATGCCGCACCGGGTGCCGGACAGGGCGCGGACCCGGCGACGACGGCTGTAGTACCGCGCGGCACATCCGGCGCACCGCCGGCGGCGAGGCGCGTCTACGGCCGGGTCGTCCATCAGGGGCCGCACACCGCGACCGCGCTCGCGGACACGTGGGTCACACTTCACCGTGTGGGCTCCGATACGGCCGGCCCTATGGATTCGCTCCGCACCGATGCGAGCGGCCAGTTCATGTTTCGGTATCAGCCGCGCGGCGCCAGCGACGCCGTGTATTTCGTCTCGGCGAGCTACGACGGCATCGCGTATTTCTCGCAGCCGCTCGTCCAGCCCGTGACGCGCGGCCCGGATGCCGAGATCACCGTGTTCGATACGACGTCCCAACACGTCCCCATCCAGATCCGGGGCCGCCATCTGATCGTGTCGGCGCCGGGCGCCGGCGGATCGCGGACGGTGGTCGAGGTCTTCGAGCTCTCCAACGATTCGTCGGTCACCCTCGTGTCCCCAGCCGCGTCAGGCGACCGGCCGACATGGCACACGAGCATTCCGCCAGGGGCAGAGGGCGTCCGTGTCGGCCAGGGCGACATGTCGGCGGACGCGGTCACGGTCGTGCACAGCGATTTCGAGATCTTCGCGCCGATCGCTCCAGGATTGAAGCAGATCTCGTTCACGTATACGCTCCCGTCGTCGGCGTTTCCACTGGCGCGGCCGTCCGCAGGCCAGGTATCGGTGATGGAGATCCTGCTCGAGGAACCGGCGGCCCGGGCGGAAGCGCCGCGGCTCCGCGAGGTGGACCCAGTGTCGATCCAGGGGCGGACATTCCGGCGGTTCATCGCACAGGATGTGCCGGCCGGTAGTGCGGCACGGGTGATCGTGCCCGTCATCATCGGCGACCGCCGCACGCTGTACTTCGCACTGGTGCTGACGGCGATCGGCGCGGCGATGCTCGGCGCGCTGGCCCGCGCATTCACGCGGCGCCCGCGTCCCGTGCTACCGCTTGCCGGCGTAGAATCCAAGGGGTAGATTCGCGCAACCAACTGAACGATCGCGGACGGTGAGACCGGAAGCCGGTGCAATGCCGGCGCGGCCCCGCCACTGTATCGGGCACGACGCGAGCTCGGATGTGCCACTGATGCCGCATGGCATTGGGAAGGCGAGCGACGCGGCCTGGAGCCAGTAGACGCTCACCATCCGCGCCACACTCACAGTCCTCGGGGGAGGGCTCGTGGCGTTCGCCCGCCGCATCGCCGTACCGGCCAGCACGGCGCTCTCGCTCGCGGCGCTGGCCGCGTGCGGCAGCGGCTCACCGCCGGCTGCCCGCCGCCCGCTCTCGAATGCCGACAGCCCTCCAGTGGCCAAAGCCATCGTGGATGACTTCGGCGACACCCTTCGCACGCCGAGCGGTCCGCCTCGTCGCATCGTCTCGCTCAATCCGGCGACCACCGAGATGCTGTTCGCGATGGGGCAGGGGAACCATGTCGTCGGACGGACGCGGTGGGACACCTATCCGCCCGCGGCGCTCCCGGTCGCGGACCTGGGCAACGGCCTGAGACCCAACGTGGAAGCGGTCCTGTCCGTGCACCCGGATCTGGTGCTGCTGTACGCCGCCGCCGACAACCGCGATGCGGTTGGCCGTCTCAAGGCAGCCGGGGTCGCGACCCTCAGCGTGCGGGAGGACCGGCTCGCCGACTTCCACCGCATCCTCTCGCTGCTCGGGGCGGCGCTGCACGACAGCGCGGCGGCGCGGGCGGTGGATGACTCGGTGACGGCGTCGCTCGCCAGAGTGCGCGCGTCGACAGCCGGCCTCGCGCCGGTGAGTGTCGTGTGGCCCGTCGAAATCGCGCCGCTCCGAGTCATCGGCGGTGGCAGCTACCTCAACGACCTGCTTGCCGATGCCGGCGCCCACAACGTGTACGGCGCGATGTCCGATCCCGCCCCGCAGGTGTCGCTCGAAGACCTGCTCCGCCGAAACCCCTCGGTCGTGCTCACCACCGGCGCAACGGTGCGCGCGATGCGGAGCGATCCGCGCTGGCAGCGCTGGCTCGCGGACAGTGGACACCGGGTGCTCGTGCCCGACACGGCGCTCGTTGGCATGCCGTCCGTCCGCATGGGAGCCGCCGCGGCCGAGCTGGTGGGTCTGCTCCACCCTGGCGTGGTGCACTGAGATGACCTCTGGGCCGGCACCTCACGTATTACATCAGGTGCCACGCGACGTGGTGCGCTGAGCCGTGCGTGCAAGATTCTGGATCGTCGCATCCCTCGGCCTCGCCGCGGCTGCGCTGCTGGGCGTCGCCCTGGGTCCAGTGGGCCTCTCGCCGGCGGCCGTCTGGGCGGCGCTCGCCGGGCACGGCGATACCACCACGGTCACGATCGTTCAGGCGATCCGCCTCCCTCGCGTGGCGCTCGCCGCCCTCGTTGGCGCCGCACTGGGCATGAGCGGCGCGGCAATGCAAGGCACCCTGCGCAATGGTCTCGCCGAGCCGTACCTGCTCGGCGTCTCAGGGGGCGCGGCCGTCGGCGCCGTGGCGGCGATCGCGTTCCACTGGAATACCGTTGTGGGGGTGCCACTCGCTGCGTTCGCGGGAGCGGCGGGGGCGGCCGCTCTCGTGCTGACGATTGCCCGCATCGCCGGCGGGCGGGCCGATGTGCGGCTCTTGCTGATGGCCGGTGTCGTCGTGGGGGCCTTCGCCAACGCCGCGATCATGGTCGCCTACGCGACCGCTCCGCCGGAATCCGTGCGCGGGGCGCTCTGGTGGATGATGGGTTCCGTCGACGGAGCCGAGTGGCAGCGTGTGACGTGGCTGGCGGCGTACGTGGTGATCGGGGGAGGCGCGCTGATCGTGTGGGCGCGCGATCTCGATGCCCTGGCCCTCGGTGACGATGGCGCGGCGGCCCTCGGCGTCGACGTCGAGCGGGCCAGCCGCCGGGCCTATCTGGCGGCGGCACTGCTTGCGGCGTCCACGGTCGCGGCTGCGGGGCTCGTGGGATTCGTCGGACTGGTCGTGCCGCACATGGTGCGCGCGGCGGGACTTCGCCAGTACCGGACATTGCTCTGCGGAGCGGCCATAGTAGGCGCGGCCCTGGTGATCAGTGCCGACGTCGTGGCCCGCACGGTTCGTCCGCCCGCCGAGCTGCCGCTTGGCGCGGTGACCGCGCTGTTGGGCGTCCCGTTCTTCCTGTTCCAACTGCGGCGGCTGGCCGCGCGGTCATGACCGCCGCCATCGAGTTTCGCGACGCCAGGGTGCGCTACGCCGGCGCCGGGGGGCTGGCAGTGGCCGGGGTCACCTTTGCGGCGCAGAGCGGGAACATCACTGCTGTGACCGGGCCGAACGGCAGCGGCAAGAGCACGCTGGTGAAGGCGCTGCTGCGCCGCGTGCCGCTGGCCGGAGGCGACATCGCGATCGGTGGCGTGACGCTCGGCCAGATGTCACTGCGCGATGCGGCGCGGCGGGCCGCGGTCGTCCCGCAGCGCGAAGAACCTGCATTCCCGATGACCGTCCGTGAGTACATCGCCCTGGGGCGGTTTCCATACGCGAGCGTCTGGAGCACGAGCGACCCGGGAGGCGACCGGGCCGTGACTGCGGCTGTCGAGCGCGCCGGGGTGGGCGGGTTTCTCGAACGCCACACGGACGAGTTATCCGGCGGCGAGTGGCAGCGCGTCCGGATCGCCCGAGCGCTGGCGCAGGGCGGGCGCCTGCTCGTGCTCGACGAGCCCACGACCTTCCTCGACGTGGGACACGAGATGGCGGTATTCGAGCTGCTGGCGGAGCTCGCACGTGACGGAATGGGCGTGCTGCTCATCACTCATCAGCTCAATCTGGTCGCGCGATTCGCCCAGCACGTGGTACTGCTGCATGCCGGCACGATCGCCGCGCAGGGACCGCCCAACGCGGTGATGACGGGTGGCATACTGGAACGGGTTTACGATTGGCCCCTCGTCGTCGCGCGAGATCCTGCCGTAGGCGCTCCGATGCTGATTCCGCTTCGTGCGCCGTCACCTGTTACTGTTCATCGTCCCATGGAGACATGACCGCACCGCACCTCTCATATCTGACCCGCGCGGCCGTTGCGGCGTGCATCGCCCTTCCGGTCGTTTCCGCTGCTGCGCTGGCGCAGTCGGCCACCCACACCCAGCCGGTGACGCGCACCCAGACCGTCTCCGATACGGGGACCCTGACGCCGGTCGTCGTGACGGCGACCAAGGTGCCGATCGCGGAGTCGGTGCCGACGGCATCGACGACGGTCCTGACGGGCGAGGACCTTCGCGCTCGCGGGATCACGACCGTCGCCGAAGCACTGCAGGACGTCGCGGGCGCCACGGTCGTCCAGAGCGGATCGTTCGGGAGCCAGACGTCACTCTTCATGCGCGGCGGCCAGAGCGGATACGTCAAAGTCCTCCTCGATGGCGTGCCGCTCAACCTTCCGGGGGGCTCGTTCTCGTTCGACTACCTCACGACGGCAAACGTCGACCGCATCGAAATCCTGCGCGGTCCATCGAGCGTGCTCTACGGATCGGATGCCATGTCGGGTGTCATTCAGATCTTCACCGTGCGGGGCAGCGGACCGATCGCCGGATACCTCGGCGTCAACGGCGGCACCTACAGCACCCTCGATGGTACGGCCGCGGTGAGCGGGGGACTCGGCCCCTTCGGATACTCCGCCGGTGGCGATCGCCAGTCGACCAACGGCATCCTGCCGTTCAACAACCAGATGCTCAACGGCGAGATGTCGGGCCGGGTCGACTACGGACTGAACACCCCGACGTCCGCGGCACTCACGGCGCGCTACCACACGATGGACTATCACTTCCCGACGGTGGGCGACGGGACGCCGGTCGATCACAACCAGTACAGTCGTGACGAAGGCTCGTCCTTCGCGCTCGACGCGGCGCACTCGTTCAGCCGTGTATTCGATGGGCACATCCTCCTGACCTCCAACAGCCAGGATGTCGCCGACATCAACCCACCCGACGTACCGATCACCGACAGCACGTTCTCGCAATCGTTCCAGCGTGAGGTCGACCAGCGTGTGGGGGTCGATGCGCGGCTCGATGCGCACATCGCTGGTGCGGTGTTCACCGCGGGCGGCGGCGAGGAGGGGCAGACGAACCGGACCCGCTCGTCCGATGAGTTCGCCCTGGGCGGCGGGAGCGTGGACACGTCGATCGGCGCCCCTGTGGCGCGCTTCCGGCGCATCGGCGCGGCGTACGCCCAGGTGGTCGGCAACGTCGGCAATCTCGCCTCGTACACGGCGGGCGTGCGACTCGATGACAACAGCGCATTCGGCACATACGGCACGTATCGCGTCGGCCTGGGTTACGCGATCGGCACCGGCGGGCAGCTCCACGCGTCGTTCGGCAGCGCGTACAAGGAGCCGACCTTCGAGCAAAACTTCTCGGCCGTGCCGTTCGACTCCGGCAACGCCAAGCTCCGCCCTGAACATTCGATCGGATGGGAGGCGGGCATCAGCGAGACGCCGTTCGGGCAGGGGCTGACGCTGTCCGGTACCTATTTCAATCAGTTATTCGAGAACATCGTCGACTACACGCCGGTGTCGACCATTCTCCCCGGCACGACGACCCCGACCAACTACGTGAACGTCGCGGGTGCGCGGGCCGACGGGGTCGAACTCGCATTTCTCGCCGGCCCGGTCGCCGGGACCTCCCTCAACCTGGCGTACACCTTCCTGCGCACGCGCGTGACCGATGTCGGGTTCGACACCTCGGGGACCGGCCAGTACATCGTCGGCGACCGGCTGATTCGCCGGCCGTCGCACGAGTTCAGCGGCACGTTCCGCCACTCGCTCTCGAGCAAGGGGTCATTCGGCGTCACGGCGCATTTCGTCGGGACACGCGATGACATCGACTTCGACAGCGACAGCCGGGTCGTCCTCGCGGGCTACACGACGTGGGACCTCACCGGTGACTACCGGCTCTTCCAGGCGGCGGCGCACGGGCCGAACGTGAGTCTCACGGCCCGCGTCGTGAACGTGTTCAACCGTCACTACGACGAGATCGCGACCTACGCGGCGCCGGGGCGGACCGTGCTGGTCGGAGGCCGGATCGAAGTCACGCGGTAGACCGTCCGCAGGGCATGGAAGCGCCGCGGCTACATTTCGGCATGCCCCTTCTCGTGACCGATGCAGTCGTGCTGCACGCATTCGACTACCTCGAAACGTCACGAATTTACCGGCTGCTGACTCGCGAGGCCGGCCTGCAGTCCGCGCTGGCGAGAGGCGCGCGCCGGTCGCGATCACGCCACGGGTCGGCCGCGGACCTGTTCGCCGAGGGTGAGGCCCAGATGTCGGTGCGGCCGACGCGAGACCTGCAGACGCTGACTGCCTTCGACGTGACGCACGCGCGCCCCGCGCTGGCGGAATCGCTCGAGCGATTCACGGGGGCGTCGGCGATCGCCGAGCTGGCACTCCGGTTCGCGCGGGAAGACGCGCAGCCGGGACTCTACGACGCCGTGGGTGGTGCTCTGGATGGGATCGCGTCCGCGCCGGACATGCCGGGGCGCGCCCTGGATGCGACACTTGCCGGCGCGTGGCACATCGTCGCGGAGCTGGGGTTCGCACCGACGATCGATGTGTGCAGCGCATGCCACGCGCCGGTCGATCGCGACGGGCGGTTCCCATTCAGCCATCCGATGGGCGGCATCGTGTGCGCGGCGTGTGCCTCCGGACATCGCGGAAGCCGCCTCATGCCGGCGCGAGCGCGCGACGCGCTTCGGGCGTGGCTTT
>JAJPIM010000027.1 GCA_021324775.1 Gemmatimonadota bacterium | reverse complement strand
GCCCGGGCACTCCGTCAGAATATCTGGCCGAGCTTGAAGTGCAGCTCCCACCCAGGGTCTGGCTTTCCGGCGGCATTGACCTTGTCGAACCCGTACCCGTAGTCGAGTCCCAAGGGTCCCAGCGGGGTTACAATGGCCACTCCGATACCGGCCCCACGGAAGAGCCGGGCAGGATCGAACGCCGCTGCCGAAGCATACACGTTTCCCGCGTCAAAAAATATGTCGCCGTAGAGGGAGCTGTTGACCCTCAGCCCCATCTCCGTGGTTGTGGTCATGAAAGCGTTGCCAAATGAGGACGTCGTCGCGTTGAACTCGCCGGTTGTGCCCAGAAATCCGGACGGTCCGATCGAGAACTCCTTATACCCGCGGAGTTGCTCCCCGTACTGGGTGCCGCCCATGGCGAACGCTTCAGACGCGAAAAATGGCCCCGAATTCCCGAACAGGGCTCCTCCGCGGGCCTTAAAGCCGAGGATCAGGGCCATTGGCTCGGATCCCAGCCCGCCGCCCCCGAACGTCGCGAGGGTCGAATAGCCGCGCAGTTCGGCGACCGCCCGCTGGAAGGTCGCGGCCCCGCCGAGCGGGCCGCCGTTGGCCTCGAACTGGATGGTCTGGAGGCCGCCCTGGACCGCAAAAGGGAGCCCCACCCGCGTATCTCGCTGGAGCGAGAGGCCAAGGGCCGACCGGACGCACCCGTGACACTGGGCGGCCAGGCTGCCCAGCAGGGTGGTCGTATCGCCGTTGTAATGGACACCCTCGAGAGTGTACGAAACGAACACCCGTGTATACAGCGACCGAGCCACTGGTATGCCGACCTGGACGCTGCCGCCGACCCTGGTGCTCTGCCCGAGGTCTCCGATCGTGTATCGCGACTCAGAGTTGTAGGCCGATACCGTCCCGGAGATTCGGGACTCCCGGATCGACGGGTCCGTGTAGGACAGGGTGGCGTTGTTGATGTATCGCCCGAACTGCCATTGGATCGAGCCTTTCTTGCACTCGCCGAACAGGTTGGGCTGGTCGAATCCGATGAATCCGCCGATGCCCGTTCCCTGCCCGGTCGACGCACCGAAATTGACGTTCCCGGTGTGCTTCTCCTTCAAGTGGAACACGAGATCGACGTCGCCGCCCGAGTCTGCCGATGGCCGCACATCGGGCTGCGGGATCGGGGAATCGAAGAACCCGAGGTTTCCGAGGTTCTGGTAGCTGCGAATGAGGCGGTCCTGGCTGAACACGTCGCCCGGGATGATGACGAGCGCGTCGCGGATACAGCCCTCCGTCGTGTAGTCGTTCCCCGTGATCTCTATCCGGTTGATGATCGCCGGGTTGTGCTCGTCGATCTGCCAGCGGAGGTTGACCCGCGCGGTCGAGTCGGGACCCATCACGCGCTCCGTCACCGGCTGGATATTCGCGTAGATGTATCCCTCGTTGCTGTACGCGGTGCGCAGCTTCGTCGTCGCGTCATCCCAGCGGCTGCGGTCGAACACGCCGGGCGGCGGACGATGCCGCTCCAGCAACAGGTCCGTCGCCCGTTCGGTCAGGGTGGTGGACGCGAACGAGAATGGATAGAATCGCCGGATCTCCTCGGACGAGAAGTGGCGGTTCCCGATCACGTCGAATGTGCCGACCCGATACTGTTTTCCTTCGGAGATCGTGAGGTCGATCAGCGCCTTGCCTCGCGCGCGATCGATGATGATGGTGTCCTTGAGGACCTGGAAGTCGACGTATCCCAGCCGGGCGTACATCTCGGGCAGTCGCTCGGCCAAGTCGGCCGCGAACTTGTCGTCGTCGAACTCACCGTTCCGGAACCACAGGAACCCCTCGGGCTTGGTCTTCATCGACCGGACGATCTCGCGATCCGACAGCGCTTCGTTACCGTGGATCCGGATACCGGAGACGGCGAGCCGCCGTCCCTCATCGATATGAAACACGATCGAGCTCTTCCCGGCGACCGTGGTCGTCTCGGGGACGATCTTCGCGAGAAAGTACCCGGCGGCCTGATAGGTGGAGTCGATGCGGGTGACGGCCCGCGTGACGTCGCCCGGCTCGAGGGGTTTCCCCGGTGTCAGATCAATGAGCTCATGGAGCGTCTTCGCGCTCACCCGTTTGGCGCCCGTGACATCGACGCCGCTCAGGACGAGCCGCTCCTTGACCGTGATGAGCAGCGTATAGATCTGGTGGGGATCGGTCCCGCGGATGTTGCACGTGATTTGCACATCCTCGAACTGTCCGGTCGCAAACAGGTTCTTGATGGCCTCCTGCAGGGACCGTGCGTTCAACGGGACGCCGGCGACCAGGCCGGCGCTTGCCCGAACGTCAGATTCGGGCACCCGGCTGTTGCCGGTGACCGAAACCGAGTCGGGCGTCGCGCACCGGCCGGTGGTATTGTCCTGGGCAAAGGCACGCGCGCCCGACCCGAGCATCAGCAGGCCGAGCGCGACGCACAGGGTGTGCCGCATGGGCGATAATATACACGGCCCCCACGCCTACAGGTCCAAACACGACGGGCCGGCGGGACGAGTGACACAGGCGAGCGATGGCGAAACCGTTCTCGGATGGCGAGCGGCCGGCCCCGCGAGTCGCGAAGCCGGCCGCCGATCATCCATCGTGTGTCACCGGATCACCGCACTATCCGATGTCTCCGATCCTGGCGCGGCGCGGACGCCGCACATCGGCCCTCTCAGTGTGCCGCTGATGCGGTGACGCGGAAATCCATCTTCGACCCGTCGGCCGAGACATCGACCTCGACCTCGTCTCCCTTCTGAAACTCGGCCTGCAGGATCTTCTCGGACAACGGATCCTCGATATACCGCTGGATCGACCGCTTGAGCGGCCGGGCACCGAAGTTCTCGTCGTAGCCGTGCTTGACGAGGAACTCGGTACCGGCGTCGGTCAGCCGCAACGTCAGCTCCTCGTCGACGAGGCGCTTCTGCACGTCGCGCAGCAGGATCCCGACGATCTCCTTGATGTGCTCCTGCGTCAGCGGATGGAAGATCAGCACATCGTCCAGCCGGTTGAGGAACTCGGGGTTGAACACGTGCTGCATCTCCTCCTTCACTTTCTCGGAGATCCGCTCGAAGCTCTGCCGCGTGTCCGGTGCCGCGAACCCGAGGGACTTGCCCTTGGTGATGTCCTTGGCACCGACATTGGAGGTCATGATCACGACCGTGTTCTTGAAATCGATGACCCGGCCGTAGTTGTCCGTGAGATGCCCTTCGTCGAGCACCTGCAGCAGAATGTTGAACACGTCGGGATGCGCCTTCTCGATCTCGTCGAGCAGCACCACGCTGTACGGCTTGCGCCGCACGGCCTTGGTGAGGGTGCCCGAGTCCTCGTATCCGACGTATCCCGGCGGCGCGCCGATCAGGCGTGACACCGAGAACTTCTCCATGTACTCCGACATGTCCACGCGGATGAGCGCTCCGGAGTCGGCGAACAGGAACTTGGCCAGCGCGCGCGCCAACTCGGTCTTCCCGACTCCCGTCGGCCCGGCGAATACAAATGAGCCGATCGGGCGATTGGGATCCTTGAGTCCCGCGCGGCTGCGCCGGATCGACCGCGCGAGCGCCCGGATGGCTTCCTCCTGCGCGACCACCGACCGGTGCAGCTCCTCTTCCATGCGCAGGAGACGCGCCGTCTCCGCTTCCTGGAGCCGCGTCACCGGAATCCCCGTCCACCGGCTCACGATGAACGAGATCTCCTCCTCGCCCAGCACGGGCCGGTGCGACTGGCGCCGTTTCTCCCACTCTTCCTGCTTGCGCCGGATGTCCGCCTGCAGCTCGCGCTCCTTGTCACGCAGCGACGCCGCGCGCTCGAAGTTCTGGTCGCGGACCGCCGCCTCCTTCTCGGAGATGTTCTCGTCGAGCTTCGCCTTGAGCGCCGCCACTTCCGGCGGCGGCGCCTGCGCCGCCAGCCGCGCCCGGGCGCCGGCTTCGTCGATCACATCGATCGCCTTGTCCGGCAGAAACCGGTCGGTGATGTAGCGCTCGGAGAGCTTGGACGCCGAGACGAGTGTCGTGTCGGGGATCGTGACGCGATGGTGATCCTCGTACTTCTTGCGCAGCCCCTTGAGGATCTCGACCGTCTCTTCGATGGTCGGCGGCTCCACGATCACGGTCTGGAAGCGCCGCTCGAGGGCGCCGTCCTTCTCGATGTATTTCCGGTACTCGTTGAGCGTCGACGCGCCTACGCATTGCAGCTCGCCGCGTGCCAGCGCCGGTTTCAGCATGTTGCTGGCATCGATCGCGCCTTCGGCCGCTCCCGCTCCGACGAGGGTGTGCAGCTCGTCGATGAACAGGATGATGTTCTTGTTCTGGGCGATCTCGTTCATGACGGCTTTGAGCCGCTCCTCGAACTGCCCGCGGTACTTCGTGCCCGCGATCACGGCCGCCATGTCGAGCGAGAGCACGCGATGGTCGCGCAGCGACTCGGGGCACTCGCCGTTGGCGATGAGCTGCGCGAGCCCTTCGACGATCGCCGTCTTGCCCACGCCCGGCTCGCCGATCAGCACCGGGTTGTTCTTCTTGCGGCGGGTCAGGACCTCCATCACGCGCTCGATCTCTTTGGCGCGGCCGATCGTCGGGTCGAGCTGCCCCTCGGCCGCGAGCTGCGTCAGGTCGCGGCAGAAATGGTCGAGGGCCGGCGTCTTGGATTTCTTCTCGCCTTTCGACGGGGACGACGATGCCGGCGTCGCGACGCCCGCGCCTTGCTGTGCGGACGCGCTCCCGCCCTGCGGCATCTCGGTGCCGAGCAGGCGCAGCGTCTCCGTGCGCGCCGCTTCGAGGCTCACGCCGGCGTCGGTCAGGACCTGCGCGGCAATGCCCTTCTCCTCGCGCAGAAGGCCCAGCAGCAGGTGCTCGGTGCCGACGTAGCTGTGATTGAGCTCCCGGGCCTCGCTCATCGCCAGCTCCAGCACTTTCTTGGCGCGCGAAGTATAGGGGAGGTCGGGGCCGGTCGTCTGCGCTGCTTTTCCCTTCTTGACCGTCTCCTCGATCTTCTGCTGGATCTCGTCGAGGTCGACGTTCATGTTCTGCAGCACGGCCGCGGCCACGCCTTCGCCTTCGCGAATCAGCCCGAGGAGGATGTGCTCCGTCCCCACGTACTCGTGGTGGAGACGAGCCGCCTCTTCACGTGCCATCGCCAGGACCTTCCGGACCCGTTCCGTGAAGTTGTAGCCGTTCATGACGCCCTGACCCCCTCACTCTCACCGGCCGCCGCACCTACGCCATGGTGCTGCCCGCCGCTGCGACGCTAGTCGTGCGTCGCGGCCTCGTTGGCGAGTGTCTGGCGTACATACCGCGCGCGCGCCAGGTTCGACTCGCTCTCCGTCAGCGCCCGCCCCTCGGCGTGGGCAAGATGCGCCAACTGGCTAAATATCAGGAGCTTGTTGAGAGTATATACACTGAGGCCAGAGATGAGTTTCAGGCCGACCGCCAACCGGACACCGCTCAGATAATTCATCGCCTCGTCGAACGTGAGGCTTCGGGCATAACGCAAGGTGCCGTACGCACGCCACACCTTGTCTTCAATAATATAACCGGCGTCGCGCAGCAACAGCCGCCTGGCATCTTCCTCGCGCGCGATCACCGTCTTGACGACGCGCACAAGGTCGTCGAGTAACTCGTCTTCCGTCTTCCCCAGCGTCGTCTGGTTGGAGATCTGGAAGAAATTTCCCACGACATCACTGCCTTCGCCATACAACCCGCGGTAGGTCAACCCCATTTGCTGCAGGCTCGCCAGCACTTTGCTCATCTCCTTCGTGAGCACGAGTCCCGGCAAATGGATCAGTACAGACGCCCGCATCCCCGTTCCGACGTTGGTCGGGCACGCGGTCAGATATCCGAACTCGTCGTGAAACGCATACGGGACTTTCGAGCCCAATTCCCGGTCCAACTGGCGTACCGCCGCAAACGCCGCCGGGAGCCCGAATCCCGAGCGCAGCGCCTGCAGCCGGAGATGGTCCTCCTCATTCACCATGACGCCCACGTCGGGGCCGAGAAACACGGCCGCCCCGCTCCGGACCGGGTGCTGCGCGTCCAGCCCCGCCAGTTCCCTGCTAACCAGGTGCCGCTCGTGCAACAGGAGCCGGTCGGTCGGGGGCAGCTCGTCCACGCGGAGGAGCACGCTGTGTGACAAACTCTCCACCTCGCGGGCCGCGTCACGCACCTGGGTCAGCACCCGCAGCCGTTCGCCGTCCCGCGCCCGCCCGGTAAACGCGTAGCCCTCGACGTTGCGCGCGAGGCGGATTCGGGTCGAGAGCACGATGTCCGAGTGGTCACCCGACGCGTCCATCCAGCTCACGCCGCCGTCCGGCAGGAGCGCCAGATCGAGGCTCATTCGAGCACCCGGATGCGATCCCTGATGTCGGCGGCCAGCTCGAACTGCTCTCCCTCGATCGCCCGGCGGAGCCGGTCCCGTAGCTCGCCCAGCGTTACCGCGCGCTGGAGGGCATCGGGCCGCGGCGGCTCATACCGCTGGCCCGTGTGCCGCCCGCTCCCGTGAACGCGGCGCAACAGATCGCGGAGACTGGACTCGAACGCGCCGTAGCAATGCGCGCACCCCAGGCGGCCGGTGGCGCGGAAATCGGCGAACGTCGCCGAACAGAAGGTGCAGCGCACCGCGTCCCGCGCGTTGGCGGCCGCCGAGCCGCCGCCCATCACCAACTGGGCCTGGACTTTCTGCAGCATCTCGCCGAGTGGGGGACTCGCGGCGACCGTCGACTCGACGCCCCGCTTCGCGGCGCACTGCTCGCAGAGGTGCAATTCCTTGAGGGTGCCGTCGACGGCTTGCACCAGCTGGACGACGCTGTCGCGCTCCTTGCAATCGTCGCATTGCATTACGCCACCCCCTCCCGCGCGTCCGTCGGAATCAGCCGGCCATCTGCCAAGGCCAGCACCCGGTCCGCCCGAGCCGCGAGCGACCGGTTATGGGTCACGACGACCATCCCCACCTCGAGGTCCCGCGCCAGCTCCGCGAAGAGCTCGTGCAACCGCTCCGCGTTCGCATGGTCGAGGTTCCCCGACGGCTCATCTGCTAATAATACAGCGGGGTCCGCCACCAGCGCGCGCGCCACCGCCGTGCGCTGCTGCTCGCCGCCGGAGAGCTCCGCCGGACGGTGGTGCATGCGCCCGCTCAACCCGACGCGCGCGAGCAGTTCCTCCGCGCGGCTGCGCGCCGCCGGCTCGGCGACGCCACCGATTCGAAGGGGCATCATGACGTTCTCGAGCGCCGAGAACTCGCGGAGCAGGTGGTGGAACTGGAAAACGAAGCCGACCGTGCGGTTGCGGAGCGCGGCCACCGCGTCGTCCGACAGGCCGCTCACGGGCTGGCCACCGATCACCACGTATCCGCGGCTGGGACGGTCGAGGGCGCCCAGGACATGCAGCAGTGTGCTCTTCCCCGCTCCACTCGCCCCGACGACCGCGACCATCTCGCCTTGCACGACGCGCAGGTCCACGCCGGAGAGGACGGGCAGCAGCGACCCATCGCCGCCCTGGTACGACTTCCACAACTCGCGCCCTTCGAGTACGACCGTGGTCATCGGGTCCGCGGTTACTCGTGCCGGATCGCTTCGATCGGATAGAGCCGCGCCGCCTGCAACGACGGATACAGCGTGGCCAGCGTGGCGATCACGAGGCTCGCCACGATCGTGAGGATGACATCCAGCGGCTGCACCGCCACAGGCATGTGATCGATGAAATAGATCGCGGGGTCGAGCTTGATGAACTTGAAGCGTTCGAGCAGGACCGCGCCGCCGAGCCCGAGGATGAGTCCCATCGAGGTCCCGACCGCGCCGATCACCAGTCCCTGGGCGAGGAAGATCCGGCGGATGGACTGTGAGGGCATCCCCATCGCCTTGAGGATGCCGATCTCGCGCGTCTTGTCGGCGACCACCATGGTCAGTGTGCTCACGATGTTGAACGCCGCGACGACGATGATGAGGAGCACGATGAAGCCCATCGTGAACTTCTCGAGCTTCAGCGCCCGGAACAGGGAGCTGTTCTGCTGCTGCCAGTCCTCGGCGCGGTACGGATAGCCGAGCGACGTCTCGAGTGCGCGCGCCACGGCCGCCGCGCCCCACCGGTCCGCGGTCTTGACTTCGAGCCCGGTGACGGCGGTGCCGAGCGACGCGAAGTCCTGGGCCACGGGGAGCGCCATGTAGATGTAGGAGTTGTCGTACTCGTACATCCCGGTCTCGAACAGTCCCGTCACCTCGAAGGTGAAATAGCGCGGGGTGATGGTGCCGAGGACGGGGTTGATCTTGTTACCGGCCGGCGGCGCCAGCATCCGGACGGTGTCACCGGGCGACAGCCCCAAGCGCTCCGCCAGCAGCTTCCCCACGACGACCCCGCGGGTCCGGCCGTCGGAGCTCGCGAACCGGAAATCGCCCGCGCCCGGCATCGCGTGCTGCCGGATGGTGGTCACCTGCGCGACGTGCGGGCCCTGGGGCTCGATCCCCATCACCTGCGCCGCCTCGACGTAGTTGTGTCCCGCGCTCACGAGCCCCTGCGTCAATACGAACGGTGCGGCGGCGACCACTCCGCGGAATCCCTTCACCTTCTCCAGCACGGTCTGCCAGTCGTCGATCTTGAGATCCTGGCCGTAGTTGAGCACGCGGAGATCCGGACTGCCGACCAGAATTTTGTCGCGGAGATCGTTCTGCAGGCCGTTCATGACGCCCATGATCAGGATCAGGGCGCTCACGCCGACGACGACGCCGCCGATCGCGACGACGCTGATGAACGACAGCAGCCGTGACCCCTTGCGGCTTCGCAAATACCGCCACGCGATCGCCCACTCCAAGCGGTTCGACACGCGCGCGCGCGGGCGGGCCGGGGCCTGCGTGCGGTCGCCGAGTGCCGCGGCGCCCGCGGTCATGGTGCCCCCTTCGCGGCGTGGCCTTCGGCGCGCATCGC
The DNA here is from genome assembly GCA_021324775.1 of Gemmatimonadota bacterium. Classification (GTDB taxonomy): domain Bacteria; phylum Gemmatimonadota; class Gemmatimonadetes; order Gemmatimonadales; family Gemmatimonadaceae; genus Palsa-1248. Next base: position 7,119 of record JAJPIM010000027.1, on the reverse strand, counting down.
GGGAAAGAGTATCACATCCCGGATGTGCGGGATGCCTGTGAGGTACATGAGGAGCCGGTCAATGCCGATCCCCACGCCGCCGGTGGGCGGCATGCCGTATTCGAGGGCGCGCAGGTAGTCCTCGTCCACGCCCGGTGCTTCCTCGTCGCCGGCCGCGCGGAGCCGCGCTTGCGCCTCGAACCGTGCGCGCTGATCGATCGGGTCGTTCAGCTCACTGAAGGCGTTGGCAAGCTCCCGCCCGTTCGCGAACAGCTCGAACCGCTCCGTGAGCGCGAGGGGCCGCCGGCCGGCACCTGCGCTGCCGCGGCGGCGCTTGGCGAGCGGGGACAGCGGCTCCGGAAAATCGATCACGAACGTCGGCTGCTCGAGCTTCGACTCGACGGTCTCCTCGAAGATCGCGTCCAGCAGTTGGATCGGGCCGAGCGTGTCCGTATCGGCGAGGCCGAGATCGCGGGCCAGCGCGCGGAGGCGCTTCTCGTCGCCCATCAAGGTCCACGGGTCCTGGCCGACCGCGGCGGCGAGTGCCGGCATCCACTCGATGCGCGCGAACGGCGCGGTGAGCGCCGGCGTCGTCGCCCAAGCTCCGGCGACGCCACGCACCGCGGCGGCCGCTGCCATCACCAGCGCTTCGACGACCCCCATCATGTCTTCGTAGTCCGCGTACGCCTCGTAGAACTCGAGCATCGTGAACTCGGGGTTGTGCGACCGGTCGATGCCTTCATTACGGAAGTCGTGCCCGATCTCATATACCCGCTCGAAGCCCCCAACGATCAACCGCTTGAGGTACAGCTCGTCCGCGATCCGGAGAAACAGGGGCATGTCCAGCGCCTGATGGAACGTCGTGAACGGGCGCGCCCGCGCGCCGCCGTAGACTGGCTGGAGGATCGGCGTCTCGACTTCGATGTACCCGCGCGAGTCGAGGTACGCGCGGATCGCCGCGACCATCCGGGCGCGCGCCACGAACACGGCGCGGACGTCGGGATGCACCGCGAGATCCGCGTAGCGCTGCCGGTAGCGCTGCTCCGGGTCGCTGAACCCTGAATGCCGGACGACGCGGCCGTCCACCGTCTCCTCTTTGCCCATCGGGAGTGGCCGCAGCGATTTGGCCAGCAGCTCGACCGCCTCGACGCGGATCGTCGGCTCCCCCGTCCGTGTCCGGAAGACTGGTCCTCTGACGCCGATCACGTCGCCGAGGTCGAGCCGTGCGAGCAGGGCGTAGGCATCGCCGAGGGCGTCCTGGCGGAAGTAGAGCTGGATTTGGCCGCCTTGGTCGGCGAGATGCGCGAACGTCGTCTTGCCGTGCCCGCGCCACGACACCACCCGCCCCGCCGTCGTCACGACCGGCCCCTCCTCGGCGCCCTCCGGCAGCGAGGCGCGCGCTTCGGATGCCGTGTGCGTGCGTCCGAACCGGTACGCGAACGGCTCGACGCCCGCCGCGATCAGCGCGTCGAGCTTGGCGCGCCGGTCGCGGAGGACGAAGTTGAGATCCTCGCTTGCGCCGTCGACCGCGGTCACGCGGCGGCCGTCCCGTTCGCGCCGCCGGCTCGCCGCACGGAGGCTTTGAGATACGCCTCGATGAACGGATCGATCCCACCATCCATCACCTTCTGGACGTCGGGGATCTTGAGCTCGGTCCGATGGTCGTTGACCATCGTGTACGGCTGGAAGACGTAACTGCGAATCTGGCTGCCGAAGGTGACATCCGCCTTCGTCGCATCGAGTGCCGCCTTCTGGGCGGCTTGCCGGTCCGCCTCGAGCTGATAGAGGCGGTTCTTGAGCATCTTCATGGCGGTCGCCTTGTTCTTGAACTGCGACCGCTCCTGCTGCGACGCGACGACGATACCCGTCGGGACGTGCGTGATGCGAACCGCCGAGCTGGTCTTGTTGACATGCTGGCCGCCGGCGCCCGACGCACGGTACACGTCGATCTTGAGGTCATCATCCCGGATCTCGATGTTGATCTCGTCATTGACCACCGGATACACGAACACCGACGCGAAGCTCGTATGCCGCCGCGCGTTCGCATCGAAGGGGGAGATCCGCACGAGCCGGTGGACACCTGCTTCCGGCAGCAGGAACCCATAGGCGTATGCTCCGTGAATCTCCATCACCGCGCCCTTGATCCCGGCTTCTTCGCCCTCGCTGATATCGAGCATCTCGACGGTGAAGCCGCGGCGCTCTGCCCACCGGGTGTACATCCGCATGAGCATCTGCGCCCAGTCCTGCGCTTCGGTGCCGCCGGCGCCCGCGCTGATCTCGACCTGCGCGTCGCGGAAGTCGTCCTTGCCGGCGAGCAGCGATCGCAGCTCGAACGCATCGAGCTCGTCCCGGATCGTGCTCACCAGGTGATCGAGTTCGCCGGCCATGCCGGGATCGGGCTCGTTCCGCAGCAACTCGTCCAGCTCCGTTGCGCTCTGCAGTTGCGCGCTGACCCGGTCGTACGGATCGATGACGACTCTCAGCGTCTTGACCCGCTGCACGACCTCGCGTGCCCGGTCGGGCCGTTCCCAGAAGCCCGGTTCCGCCATCGCGCGCTCGAGTTCCTCCAGGCTGGCGCGGAGGCCATCGATGTCAAAGGTACCCCCGGAGCTCGGCCAACCGCTCCGTGATGCGATGCAGCTCACGCTCTCGTTCGATGTCCGCCATGCGGGGAAAGATAAGCAGAATCGGATGCCGCGTGCGGTGATGGGGGCCGTTCGCGACAGGCTCCCGCTGCGCTCGACGAACGCAATTGCGGGACGCCAACCACCCATCACCCAGGCCGGCCACTCGGCAAACGCATCGGGGGCCGGCCGCGACACTCCGCAGCCGGCCCCCGGTGATCGTTCGCATGCAGCACCGCCACTCGATGTTCGCGACTCGATGCTCGCGACTCGATGGTCGCGACTCGATCGTCGCGACTCGATGTTCGCGACCGGCGCTAGAACATTCTCTTGCCGGCTGCGAGCAGCTCGTTGAGTGCGTCCTGGAAATGCGTCGAGCTCTCCGCGAAGTCGCGCCCGATCTGATCGACGTATTCCTCGTAGCTCTTCTTGATCTCCTCGCGGAAGATCTGTTTGAGCGTGCCGTTCGCGAGTCCTTCGTCGCGCTTGCCCGGGTGGTACGCGAGCATGTCGGAGACGAGGGCGCGCGCCAGCCGCTTCGCTTTCTGATTCGGATCGTTCGCGAGGAACGGGTTGATCGGCTTCCGTTCTCCCGGTGCCGGTGTCGTCCGGGTCACCACGGGGATCGCCGGCGATGTGACGGCCAACGACGCGACGGACTGTGGCGTCGGGGGCGGGCGAAGGCCCGGTGGCATGACCGGCGGTGCCGCGGGCGATGCGACGCTCCCCGATGAGCGGGGCGCCGACGGCGGTGGTGTGGCGGGCCGCATGGGCGGCGTTGCCGGGCGGCTCGTGAGCGGTGCCGAGGCGGGCGCGAAAGCGTAGGGGGACGCTGCGGCGGCGCCTGGAATCCGGGCAGGCGCCATGGCGCCAAGAGCGGAGGGCGCGGCTGGCGCCCCAGCCGGTGCGGATGGCCGGGCGGCGGCGGGGCTCCCGGGCAACGGCGCCGGCTGGGCGCCACGGGGGATGCCGGCGGGGGCCATCGACGGGAGGGGGGGCGCTACCGACGGTGCGCTCCGGGGCGGGGCGGCGGCCGGTGCGGCGGCGGTGGCCCCGCTGCCTGCGGCCGCCGGGCGGCTGGTGGCGGGGCCAAAGGCGGGGGCGAAACCCGGGGCAAAGGCCGGACGCGGTGCGGGCGCCGTCCCGGCCGGTGCGCCGGCGGGCGGGACGCGGGCGGACGAACCGGGCGTCGGCCGAAGCGCTGGCCGGGCCATCGGGGCGCTTCCCATCCCCGAGGCGAACGGTGCCATCGAGGGTACGCCGCGGGGCGGAGTGACGGCGGGCGGCGCGGAGTTGGCCATGTTATGCGCGACCGGTGCGGCGGGTGCGGCGGGTGCGGAGACCCGCTGCGGCGCCGGACGGGGAGTGGGGCGCGGCGCCGGGTGCGGGGCCGCCTGTGCTGTGCCCGCGGTCGCGAACTGACCTCCGGTGCGGCCGGGCATGGCTCCGGGCACGGCGCCCGGCATCGGCGAGGCGCCGGATTTCCGGTCAGGGGCTGGCGCCGTGGCGGTCGCGGTCGCGGACTGCGACGGCACGCCGGGCGAGAAGCCGCCCTGGCCTGCCGCGTGTGATGCGTGGGTGGGTGCTGGCTCGGCGTGGACCGGCGAGGCGTTGGCGCCGTCGATCGCGATCAGGATCACTCCGCCGCAGACCGAGCAGCGTGCGCGCACACCGCCGGGCGGGATCCGGGCCGGGTCGACCCGGAAGACCGACCGGCATTCTCCGCAGGCGATGTTCACCGGTCCTCCCCGATCGCGGCCACGTCGTCGCGTGTCACGACAAGCGGGTGTTCCGACACGGCGTCCTGCCGGCGGTCGACGGTATACACGGATCCAGTCAGCGTCTTTGCGTAGCTCTTCATTTCGGTCGCCAACTCGCTCATTTGCGAGGCCTGGGTAAACTGGCGGCGCTCATTCGTTACGACGCCGATTGACACCGTCATGAGGGGGACGCGGTGCAACTGGCCGCGCCGGTCCTTTCCGAAAAAATAGCCCGCGCGGCGGTCCTGCTCGGAGTACTGGTAAGGGACGAGCGCGTCGAAGATCGAGATGACCTCCCCGCACGTGTCGGCTACCGCGGTCGCCGGCACGATGAAAATAAAATCATCGCCTCCAATGTGCCCGACGAATCCTTCCTCGCCGCAACATCCTTTCACGACATCGTGCAGGATCTTGGCGAGGATGCGGATCACGCGGTCACCGTCGTAGTAGCTATAGCGGTCGTTGAATTCCTTGAAGTGGTCGAGGTCCGCGTAGCACACGGCGACCGTCTCACCCGCGGAGATCCGCCGGGTGATGTCGGCCTCGATCTGGTCGGTGCCGGGGAGGCGGGTCGACGGATGCACGTAGGTGTCGCGATCCGAGCGGCGGAGCAGCACGTCCAGCCGGCGGCGGGCTTCACCATCCGGCATCCCTGTCGGAACGACCTCATCTGCGCCGGCGTCGAATGCGCGACCGATCACGGCCTCGTCGGCGGTCGTAAGCGCGACGGCCGGCACGATGCCGGTGTACGAGTCGCGCTTGAGCCGGGTGCATGATTCGAACACGCCGGCTGCCATGGCGGTCGCCTGGCCCGCGGGACCCAGGGCGTCGAAGATCACGAGCCGGGGGCGGCCGCGCAGCGTGCGGGCCATGAGATCATCCGGCGAGCGTACCACGACCATTGTGAGCGACCGTGCGTCAATCCACGCCTGGACCACTGGGGGTGGCTGGGCCCCGTCGAGCGTGAAGAAAATCGCAATGGAGTGGGCCACGGACAGTGGGAGTGGCAGGAAGGGTCGCTGAGCCGGCAAGGTATGGCCGGCCACGCTACTAGGACCAGCCAACTGGTCAGAGGCAACGGAGTTAGGTGCCGCGCCCGTCGCGGCGGCAGGTGGGGCGGCTGGCGGCGTCCGGCGGCTGTGTTTTCCGCGGTTTAGGCGGCGCTTCGGGTGCCTCGGGGCGGTTCAGGATGCGGTCCGCGTGATCAGGTCGTGGGGGCCGATGTGCGTGATCATCGCTCCACCGGTGTGGCCTCGTCGATCAGCATGATCGGGATGTCGTCCCGGATCGCGTATCGCAGGCCGTCCGTATGGCAGATCAGGCATGCCTCGGCCTCACGGTATTCGAGTGCGCCTTTGCACTTGGGGCAGACCAGAATTGCGAGGAGCTGGGGGGCAAGGGGCATGGTGCCTTGGGGCTGGGGGTCGTTCGGGCTGTCGTTGAGTCGTGCGGTTGAGAGACGTCTGCCGGCTAGGATCGTGCCGGGGGCGGAGAGAGATAGCCGAAGCGGCGAAGTGCGACGGGGTCACGCCTCCAGTCCTTGAGGACCTTCACGCGGAGGTCGAGGTAAACCGGCGCGCCCACGAGGTGCTCGATCTTGATGCGGGCTGCGCGGCCGATCTCCCGGATGCGTGAGCCCTTATGTCCGACGAGGATCCCCTGTTGGCTGTCCCGTTCGACATAGATCGTCGCGCGAATGTACACAGGAGACTGCTCTTCGCGGAACTCCTCGACCTGTGCCGCGAGACTGTAGGGCAGCTCCTGCTCGAGCTGCTCGAAGGCGGTCTCTCTGATGAGCTCGCTCGCAAAGAAGCGGAGCGATTGGGTGCTGACGTCGTCCGCGGGGTAGAGGAAGGGGCTCTCGGGGAGCATCGAGGTGATGGCGTCGAGCATCGGGTCTACGCCTTCGCCTGTGGTGGCGGAGATGAGGAACGTGGCGGCGTAGCGCGGCGGCGAGATCGTGCCGGCCGGGACGGACGCCGCGGTCTCCGTGGTGAGGCCTTCGCGGCGGCTGGCCGGGAGGAGATCGGCTTTGTTGAGCGCGAGGACGATGGGAGCGCGGAGTGATGTGGACAAGCCGGCAGCAGTCTCGAGTGGTGCGGGGTCACCCGCCGAGGCATCGGCGAGGTAGACGATGACATCGGCGTCGGTGAGGGCGATGAGGGCGGCGGTGCGCATCGAGCGCTGGAGGTCATCGCGCGGCTCGATGAGGCCGGGGGTGTCGAAGAGGACGAGCTGGGACGGGTTGGCGGTTTCCGAATCGCGGGTGAGGATGCCGACGACGCGGTCGCGGGTGGACTGTGGCTTGGGGCTGGTGATGCTCAGGCGCTGGCCGATGAGGCGATTGAGGAGCGTGGATTTGCCGGCGTTGGGCTTGCCGGCGAGCGTGACGATGCCGGCCCTGGGCATAGGAGAGGAGAGAGAGGAGAAAGGAGAAAAGAGATAAGGCGAGACGCCACGTGGCGCTGGCCGCAGGAGCGATAGTCGTTGATGGGACGGTGTTTGAGCTGTTGTACTTCACCTGACATGTGAGGCTAGGGTGCGAACTCGGGCGTGAACTTCCTCCTGTCTCCTCTCTCCTTTCCCCTTTCTCGTTTTTCGACGCACAACGCCCCCAGCAGCGAGTGTGCTACTGGGGGCGTTGTGAATGGAGTGCCGGCGACGGCCTACTCTCCCGCGCCCTCTCGGGCGGAGTACCATCGGCGCTGTAGGGCTTAACGATCGTGTTCGGAATGGGAACGAGTGTGGCCCCTACG
>JAJPIM010000037.1 GCA_021324775.1 Gemmatimonadota bacterium | reverse complement strand
TATCAGACGTCGCGCACGCCTTACGTGCGAGAGATCGCCGAAGCGCTGTCACCCTCGAGCGCGACCAGCCGCATCGTGATGATGGCGGGGTCGCAGCTCGGCAAAACCCGCATTGGACTTAACTGGATCGGCTACATCATCGACAAGGCGCCGGGCCCGATGCTCTTCGTCGAGCCGACGCTGCTCCTGGCGAAGAAAGTTTCTAAGCAGCGCCTGGCGACGATGGTCGCCACGACCCCGGCGCTCTCCTGCAAAGTCTCCGAGGCGCGCTCACGGGATTCCGGGAACACGATGTTCGAGAAGGAGTTCCCGGGCGGGATGCTGATGGTCACGGGCGCGAACAGTGCGACGGGGCTGCGCTCGATGCCGATCCGATATCTCTTTCTCGACGAGGTTGACGGGTATCCCGCAGATGTCGACGACGAGGGTGATCCGGTTGGTCTCGCCGAAGCGCGCACCACGACCTTCGCGCGCCGCAAGGTGTTCCTTACCTCGACGCCGACCATCAAAGGACTGTCCCGCATCGAGTCGGAGTTCGAAGCTTCCGACCAGCGACGATATTTCCTGCCGTGCCCTCACTGCCAGTTCAAGGACTGGCTGCGATGGGAGAGGCTGCAATGGCCGGAGGGCGAGCCGGACCAGGTGAAGCTCCTATGCGTGGGCTGCGGCGCCTTGATCGAGGAGCGGCACAAGAACGCAATGCTCGCAGCCGGGGAGTGGCGGGCGACGGCGGAATGCGCGGACCCGCGCGTCGCCGGTTTTCACATCTCGACGCTCTACGCCCCTCCTGGCTGGCGCTCCTGGGCGGAGCTCGTGCGCGAATGGCTGGATGCGCAGAAGGATACGGCGCGCCTCAAGAAGTTCGTCAACACGGTGCTCGCCGAGACGTGGGAGGAGCGCGGCGAGTCGATCCAGGCGCAGGGGCTGCGCGGGCGCGTCGAGAATTACGGCGCGGAGGTGCCCGCCGGTGTCGGCGTGTTACTCGCATCCGTCGACGTGCAGGGGGACCGCCTCGAGCTCGCGGTGAAAGGCTACGGCGCGGGAGAAGAGTCCTGGCTCGTCGCGCTGTCTCAGGTAAACGGGGATCCGGCGAAGTCGGAGCCCTGGTTCGAGCTCGACGAGCTCTTGAAGCAGACCTACACCTGCGTCGGCGGCCGCGAGCTTAGCATTCGCATCGCTGTCATCGACTCCGGCGGCCTGCACACGGACGAGGTCTACAAGTTCTGCAAGGTGCGCGAGACGCGCCGTATCGGCGAGCTCATCCAGCACGTCTACGCAATCAAGGGCGTCGGTGGCGCGGGCCGGGAGATCACCGGGCGCCCGTCAACCGGCAACCGGTACGGCGTGAAGCTCTTCCCGATCGGCGTCGACACGGCCAAGGATACCGTGTTCTCGCGCATGAAGATCGCAGCCCCCGGGCCTGGATACCTGCACCTACCGGCCTGGATCGATGATGAGTACCTCGAGCAACTCACCGCCGAGAAGGCCGTGCGCAAATACAAGAAGGGCGTCGGCGCGGTGCGCGAGTACGTGAAGCTGCGCGATCGCAACGAGGGCCTGGACCTCGAGGTCTACGCGCTGGCGGCGCTGCGGATGTTAGACCGGCGCACGATCGCTGAACTTGGCCGGCTCGCCCAGGAGAATGCCGGGCCCGTGCCGCCGCCAGGTGAAGGCGGCCCGCCTCCGGCGCCAGCCAAGGGCGGCAACTGGATCACCGGCGGCACCGGTGGGCGCCCCGGCAGCAAGGGCGGCGGCTGGGTCGGCGGCTGGAAGTAAGAGCCGCCGGCAAAAATCATACCAATCATTTTGAAACTGCGAAAACTGCGAAAACTGCGAAAAGACCAAAAACGGCTCTTGCGCTTTGGGATATATGGGCTGCGGCATGCCTCTCACCGAGCCGCAAGTCCCGGACGTCTATCCCCCGTTCATCACGGCTGGGACGACGTTCAAAGTCGATCGCTCGTTCGACGAGTTCCCTAACTCACAGTGGCAATACCAGCTCCTGCTCGCCGGCCAGGTCGTGCAGAGCTTCACCGCGACCGATGACGCGGACGGCGAGACCTTCCATATTGTTCTGACGCCGTCGCAGACGCAGGGGCTCAACCCGCTGGCAGCGGCCACAGGGCCACTGCCGTACTGGTATACAGAGCGCCTGGCGGCCCAGGACGGATCAGGCGAGATCTTCGATGTGATCCAGGGCCGGATCGTCGTCAATGCGAACCTCGCGGGCGCGACTGCCGGCAACCTCGTCACGCACGAGGAGCAGACGCTCATCGTCATCGAGGCGGCGCTGCAGGGTCGGATCACCTCCGATATCGAGCACTACTCGATCGCAGGCCGCAGCGTCTCGAAGATCCCGATCGCCGAGCTGATCAAGCTGCGCGGGATCTATCAGCGCCTGTGCTGGAAACAGCGTAACCCGGGGCGCAGCTCGCACCCGATCCGCGTCAGCTTCCCCTCGATCGCGTATGGGCCGGATCCGTTCCTGCCGCGGCGCTGGGGCTGGGATGGGGACGGGATCGCATGAAGCGCCAGAGCCTCTTGCGCCGCATCCGCTCCTGGTTCTCGCGCGTCGGCGCGTCCGCGAAGCGCAACGTCTTCAAGGGCGCCGAGATCTCGCGCCTGTGGTACGACTGGATTGCCTCGCCGGTCTCTGCCGACCAGGAGATTTACAACGACTTTCTGCGCCTGCGCGGCCGCGCGCGCGACATGCGCCGCAACCATCCGCTGGTGCGCCGCTACGTCGACATGGTCTCGACCAACGTCATCGGCGCGGAAGGCATGCAGCTTCGTGCCCGCGTGCGCAATGCCGACGGCAAGCTCAATAAGAAGCTCAACGCGAGTATCGAAGCCGCCTGGCTCCAATGGTCTGCGGAGGTCACGACCGACTGCACGATGGGACTCGTCGATCTGCAGCAGCACATGATCGAATCGCTCGCGATCGACGGTGAATGCATTCTGCGCAAGATAAGGAGTTACCGGGACAACGCGTTTCGTTTCGCGCTGCAGCCGGTGGATCCGGATCTGCTCGATCACCAGTTTTTCCGGGCGCCTACCGACCGCGACAACGAGATCCGCCTCGGGGTCGAGGTCAACCAGTACGGGCGCCCGGTCGCCTACTGGTTCTGGGACCGCCATCCGACGGATCTGATCAACATCAGCGCGCGCAACCGCATCCGGGTTCCCGCGGATGAGGTCCTGCACATCTTCCGCCCCGATCGCGTGAACCAGTCCCGCGGAACGACCTGGCTCAACTCCGTGATGTTCGCCTCGAAGATGCTCGACGGATACGTCGAGGCCGAGGTTGTCGCCGCGCGCACCGGGGCGGCGAAGATGGGCTTTTTCGAGGTCGCAGACGCTTCCGACTACGAGCCTCCCCAGGCTGGCGAGAAGCTCGAGATGACGGCGACCCCGGGGGAGTTCGAGACGCTGCCGCCGGGCTACAAGTTCACGCCCTGGTCGCCGGAGCATCCCTCAACCGCGTTCCCGAATTTCCTGAAATCGATCCAGCGCTGGATCGCCTCGGGCCTGCGCGTCTCCTACAACGAGCTCGCGAACGATCTCGAGGGCGTCAACTATTCGAGCCTGCGCTCTGCGCTCCTCACCGAGCGCGATCAATGGCGCAAGTTGCAGGCCTGGTGGGCGCGCCGCGTGCTCATGCCGATCTACGCCGAATGGCTCGAATTCGCCCAGCTCTCGGGAAATCTCTACCTCGACTCGCGCGACTGGTCGGCCTTCATGCAGGTGAAGTTCATGCCGCGCGGCTGGGCGTGGGTGGACCCGCTGAAGGACGTCAATGCGTCCGTCGCGGCTATCGATAATGGCCTGACCTCCCGCGGCCGCGTGCTGGCCGAACAGGGCATGGACTTCGAGGAGATAGCCGAGGAGCTCAAGGAAGAGCAGGACCTGATCGAGGAATACGACCTCGATCTCACCGGGATCGGCGTCGGCGCGGGAGCCGCGGCTGGGGATCAGCCGAAGACGGCTGCAGACGCTGACGAGGGCGACCAGGGTGGCGCCGCGCGCGCTCGTTCGCGAACCGCCCGCCAGGCGCGCGCCCGCCAGCGCTTGAGCGTTGTGCCAGCGCTAATCACTCAACAGGAGCATTCGACCCATGCCTGAATCGAAGCGCCAGGACCTGAAAGAGCACGACGAGCTCCCCGTGCAGCGGCGCAACGCGCGCATCACGGTAATCCGCCGACGCCGCGCGAAGAAGGCGACCGGAGATTCCCTCGCCGACGGCAAGGGCAAGAAGGGCCAGGAGGTCGGCCAGGGGGATGATCCGGAAGATCCGGATGACGGCGACGGCATGGAGGAAGTCTATGACGTATCGCTCTCATCCGAGGAGCCCGTCGATCGCTGGTTCGGCCGCGAAGTCCTCGCGCACGACCCCGAGAACGTAAACCTCGAGCGCTGCCAGAACGGCATGCCGCTCCTCGCCAATCACGATGATCAGCGGGCGCTCCCGATCGGACGTCTCAACAACGTGCGTTGCGAGAATCGCAAGTTGAACGCCGAGATGCGCTTCTTCGATACCAGCGCCGGCCGCGATGCGAAGGCCGTCGTCGACGGCGGCCATCGCGAGATGTCCCTGGGCTACGGGATCGACGAGTACGAGGTCACGCCCGCCAAGGCCGACGAGCCCTCCGAATACCGCGCGACGCGTTGGACGCCGATGGAAGGCTCCCTCGTCAGCGTCCCCGCAGATCACACGATCGGGGTCGGCCGCAGTGCCGACCTTCGCAAGTTTCCGGTTCATGTTCGCCACCGCTCACAACAGGCACCCGCATCGGGCGCCGCCACCACCGAGGTAAGAGTCATGCCAGAAGCTGCGGCCCCCACCACCGGGCCTGACCAGAAAACGGCCGCGGAAATTGTTCGCCGCGGCAAACTCCACGGCTGCGAGGACAAGGTTCCCGAGTGGCTCGAGCGCGGACTTACGCTCGACCAGGTCAACGAGGCCATCCTGCAGATCCGGGCGACCCCGCCCGCGCGTCAACCGGCTTCCGAGCAGCTCGACCTCACGCCGAAGGAACAGCGCCAATACAGCTATTCGCGCGCGATCCTTGCGGCAGCGGACGCGGCCGTCGGCGGCCGGGTCGAGAAGACATTCGAACTCGAGATCAGCGATGAGCTCGAGAAACGCATGCCGGCTGAGTACCGCCGGCGCGGCGGCCTTTTCGTCCCGACGACCCTGCGGGGAACCAAGTTCAAGGGCGACGAGCGCTTTACACCCGCGACACGCAAGCTCAGCCGGCAGCAGGCCGATGCCGTCGATAAGATGCTGCGCGCCGGAACCATCGACTCGCAGACGGCGAACGCGATCAAAGAAGTCGTGTTCACCGAGTACGGCGGGGAGCTCATCGAGATCCTGCGCAACCAGGCGCTCGTCGTCGCAATGGGCGCAAGGGTTCTCACGGGCCTGTCATCGCCGATCGCATTCCCCCGGCAGACCGGGGATGTGACCGCGACCTGGGTGGCGGAAAACTCGGGCACCAACGTCGCCTCGAGCAATCCGACGACCGATCTGGTCGTTCTGTCCCCGCGCACGCTCCAGGCGGCGACGGCGTACAGCCGCCAGCTCCTGGTGCAAAGCTCGGTCGACGTCGAGGCGATGGTGCGCCAGTCGATCGCCGCCAAGCACGCCCTGGCATGGGACCTGGCCGCGATCCACGGCACGGGCACCAACAGCCAGCCGCTCGGCATCTACAACCAGCCTGGCGTCCTCACGGTCGACTTCTCGAACGCGAGCTACAGCAACACGGGCCAGAAGATCGCCTGGACCGGCGTCGTGCAGATGGAGAACCAGGTCGCGAGCAACAACGCGCTGCTCGGGGATCTGGGATTCCTCACCACGCCGAGCATCGCCGCCGATGCGAAGGTCACCCTCAAGTTCCCCGCCGTCAACGGCTCGCGGGAGATCTGGGATGGCTCGATCCTGGAAGGCCAGATGGACGGTTACGAGGCCCGTGCCACGAACCAGGTCTCGAAACTGCTCGGCACGAATGGCGTCACGACGCCCCCCGGCTCGTTCCACGGCCTGATCTACGGCAACTGGACCGACCTTTTGATCGGCCAGTTCGGCGGTGCCATGGAAATGATCGTCGATCCGTACAGCCTCAAGAAACAGGGGCTGATCGAGGTCGCCTCGTTCCAGATGGCCGACATCGCCGTCCGGCACCCGGTTTCCTTCTGCGTCGGCATCAACCTCAACGCGTAACGCGCAGGTGCCGATCTACAGGAAACCAACGGTCACGGTGCTGGCGATGACGAACTTCATCGCCAGCCCTGGCCGTATCGCGCAGGCCGGCGCGCTCGTGGAACTGACGACCGACGTCGCCAGGACTGCGATCGCGCTCGGCATTGCGCGCGTTGCCACCGAGCGCGATCTGCCGCCGCTTGATCGCGGGACCGTTGAGGTCCGCGACCCGGCGCCGACGCATCGCGATCCCAGAATCAAACGCAGGAGATAAGCAATCGTGGATATCCAACATACGCACATCGCAGCCGCTGGCGTGGCTTCCGCTCTGCTCCCGGCCGAATCCGTGACGGCGACCGGCAACGGCGCGGGCGTCCAGATCGCCGGCAACAAAGGCACGGCGGTCGCGATCCTGAACGTCGGCACCCCGACGGGCACGACGCCGACCCTGGCGCCCGTGCTACAGGAGGCGGACGACAACGCCACCTGGACGAACGTGCCGAATGGCGCGTTCAACTCGGGCACCAACATCACGGCTGCCGGGGTGTTTACGCTCTCGTTCCGACCCGGGGAGCGCAAGGCCTACATTCGCGTCTCCTACACTGTGGGCGGCACGACGCCGAGCTTCCCGGTCGCCTGCGAGCTGCTGGCGCTGCACTAGCCGTGCATGACGACGTTTTTCGAGGAAGCCGATACGGCTGCGATTTTCGCGGACGCGCTGACGCGCGGCCTCGGGGTCGCGGTCGTGATCGGCTCGTCGAACCTCGTCGGCATTGTCGACTACGTCGGCAAGGATGTCCTTGCGAGCATGGGAGTCGCCTCGGTGAGCGGCCGCACGATCACGGTCTCGATCCAGACCTCGACGCTTCCGTCGCCGCTGCCGAACCGATCGACCACGCTGACCGTCGACGGCGTGAGCTACCGCCTGCGCGATTCGCTGCAGCAAGGCGACGGAGCACTCACGCACCTTCTGTGCGAGGCGGTGAGCTGAAGCATGATCGCATCGCTACGCGAGCAGCTCGTCGAGGAGTTCGTCACCGCGCTCGGCACATCCCCGCCGGCGGGCGTGCCGACTGCCACGCGCGCGCGCCTGGAACCTTACAAGCTCGCCGACCTGCCGGCGATGTCGGTGCGGTTCCTGAAGGAAAAGGTCGAGTACGAAAAGGAGGGCAAGCGCAGCTACTACCGCAAGCGCTTCCTCATCGTGCGCATCTCGCACTTCGTGGCGAGCCTGGACTCGAACCTCGATCCCCTGGCGCAGTGGGCGACCGCCTGCCTCGACGGCAAGCAGTTCTCCGCGAGCGGGCTGCCGCCATTCCTCAACGAGGATGTTCTGGAGGACGCGCTCGAATGGGAGTACGTCGCCGAGGACGAGAGCTACTTTGCCCTGCACCAGGACTTTCTGGTGCCGTATCACACCATCGCCGGGGACGCGACCCGCGCGCAGTAATCCCCACCAACTGGAGTTAGATCAATGCCCGCTGCAACCGGCCCATACCTCATTCCGCCAAATCCCGGCCTCGTCATGCTCGGTCGTGGCAAGGTCTACTTCGACAAGTTCGTCAACAACACGACGACCCGCCAGGGTCTGGAGGATCTCGGCAACTGCACCTCGTTTGAGGTCGTGCCGAAGATCGACATCAAAGAAAAGTACGAGAGCATGGACCCGCAAAGCATGCTCTACGCGCGCGCGCCGATCCGGCAGACGTACTCGCTGAAGATCACCGGCGACGAGTACGGCATCGACAACCTGATCAACACGCTCCTCGGCATCGGCTATACGCTCGCCGCAGCGACCGGTGGCACCGTCACGGCCGAGAGCATCACGCCCACGGGTGGCGCAGTTCTCGGCCGCTTCTACGACCTGCAGCATCGCAACATCACCACCCTGACCGATGTCAAGCAGGGCGCGACGACGTTGGTGCTCGGGACTGACTACACGGCGGACTTGGTTCGCGGGCGCGTCTACCTCCTGCCCACTTCCGTCACGATCACGCCCGGGTCGGCGCTCACGGCCGATTACGTCTGGGCCGCGTACACCTACAGCGGCCTCAACATTGGCCAGGTCGGCACGATCGACGGGTACATCAACTATCGCGGCAACCCGGTTAAGGGCCCCGCGTATGAAGGAGAGTGGTGGCACGTCCAGTTCACTCCGTCCGGCAACCTCGGCTTCATCGCCGATGACTTCGGCAACTGGACGCTCGACGGGATGGTCATCGCGGACACGGTGAACCATCCGACGAATCCCATCGGCATCTTGTACGCCACCAACGGCATCGCGACCGCCTAGTACCCCTTCACAGGCAGTCGTGTTTGGGCGCGGGGGTCGGTTTATTCCGGCCGGCTCCCGCCTTTTGAAGGGAAGGGGCGAAGAAAATGCTGCTTGACCTCGGGGACGCCGGCACATTCCGGCTGATGAAGCAGAGCACGATCGAGCGGGACATCGTGCTCTCAAACCTCCTCGCATCGAGCGGCGCAAAGCAGGCGCTCGTCGAGGCGCTCGAGAATGGC
>JAJPIM010000039.1 GCA_021324775.1 Gemmatimonadota bacterium | reverse complement strand
ATGGAGCTGAGGGGAGTCGAACCCCTGACCTCTGCAGTGCGATTGCAGCGCTCTCCCAACTGAGCTACAGCCCCGGGCGCTGCACTCAACGTAGAGACGGATGGGTGGAAGTCAAGGTAACTCGAACCACAAACACCGCGCCGAGTCCCGAGCCTGCGGCCAACTCGCTCTATCACTCGTAGCCTTCGTGCAGCCCTCTGCAAAACCGGTTCGCACACCCGGCCTGCGGCCGCACCACGAGCCTTCCCACACAGTAACACCGCCCGGGCGGAATTGGTTCCACGCCCAGTTAACGGTATGGTCACGACGCACGGATGCCGTGCGAACGGTGTGAGGCAAATCGCTGCTGTGTCTCGGGACGTTCGGCCTCGGGCAAACTCGCCCGATGCCGGCCCGATATCGCTCGACCGCGCTCGCGCCGGATGCGACGCGGCGCGGTTCGTCGACTGCTAACGGGCCTGACTACCCCGTCATCTCGCGCTCAGCCTCGTCACCGCGCTGCGCGCGGGCCACCCGGCTCCGATCCTCCACCACCGCCTCATTGCGCTGGCTCAACGCACGCCGGCGTGCACTCGCACTCCGCGCACCACCGCCCTCGCGGCCAATCGCCGCCATGTGCTCCCGGTCACGGCTCACCGTCTCACCGCCCTTGCGGCCCGCTACTCTCGCCTCGTCAGCCGTCCACTCGTGCGCCGTCCCCTTCTGATGCGCGGCCCGCCCACCCTTGCTCGCGATCTCCCGCTGCCGCGAACGATCCATCGATGCGAACCCGCGATTGCTCGTCCCGCTCCGCGCCGTCGTGCGACCGTTCATTTGATCGGCGTCCCGTCCCGTCTCCATCTCGTTGCGATCTGGCATGCTCCCTCCGTCTCAATGCTCCAGAATTAGTATGGGTGACGAACTCGACCCGCAAAATGGGGACCACAACGGAAAAGACCGGTATCATCCCATCATCCGGCAAGGCCCTCTACGAGCCGCCAACCCACGAGCGCGAGGCCCAGTTTCTTGTCCCTGGACCACCATCCTTCGGGGCACATCCACCCGAACGGGGACCGGATCGCCGCCCCATCGCCCCCCTTGCTGATATAACCCGTGGCCCACCCGGATGCGAGAATGTCACCCCCCCACCCGGCATACGCCACGGATACCAACTACCCGCCCGCCCCCCGCAAGTGCCACGTCTGAACGACGATAGGCGACGCTATATTGCCGTGCCATGCCGTTGACCCTGCGATTCCTCGGCACGGCCGCGTCGCGCCCCACCGTCGAACGCAATGTCTCGGCGATCGCCCTCGTGCGCGACGGCGAGACGCTCCTCTTCGATTGCGGCGAAGGCACGCAGCGCCAAATGATGCGCTACGGGATCTCCTTCCTCCCCGCTGACATCTTCTTCACGCACTTCCACGCCGACCACGTGCTCGGCGTCATCGGCCTCATGCGCACTATGCAACTCCAGGATCGCACGGAGCCGCTTCGCATCTGGGGTCCCGCCGGTCTCCCGAAATTCCTCCAGCAAGCCTCCGCCTTCACCGGCGAACGGCTCGGCTTCCCCGTCATTGTGGGCGAGGTCACACCCGGCACACCGATCCCCCGCCAGGGCTACTCGATCATTCCCTTCGCCGCCGCACACCGCGGAAGTACCGCCGTCGGCTACACGCTCGCCGAGGACCTGCGCCTCGGACGATTTCACCCCGACCTCGCACGCGCACGTGGCATCCCCGAAGGGCCGCTCTGGGGCGAATTGCATCGCGGCCGCACAGTCACGCTGAGCGATGGCACCACGGTCGATCCCGCTGACCTGGTCGGCCCAAGCCGCCCCGGACGCCGCGTCGTCATCACCGGCGACACCCGCCCGTGCGACACCACCATCGAAGCCGCCCGCGATGCAGACCTCCTGGTCCACGAAGCGACATTCGCGGAAGAGGAAGCGCCGCGCGCCGCCGAAACGGGTCACTCGACGGCCCGCGAAGCCGCCACGGTCGCCAAGGCGGCCAACGTCCGCCAGCTGATCCTGACCCACATCTCCGCCCGCTACTCTCGCGACACGAGCGACCTGGAACGCGAAGCGACGGCCGTGTTCCCCGCTTCATCGATCGCCCGCGACGGTCTTGAAATAGAGATCCCGTTCAGGGATTAGCCGGCTCGGAGATTAGTACAGGGATTGGCTGGCTCGGGGATTAGTTCGGGGATTCGCCGGCTCAGAGGTTAGCCGGCCCGTCCGGCCGCACCGTTCTGAAAATCGATTCGGCCCGTCGCCCTGAAAAATCGATATGGGAATCTGACGCCCTGGTAACGGGCATTGATCCCACGGGAACCCGCTGCCGCACCAACCCGGCCCTGGTAGGGGCCGGTCATGACCGGCCCATCGATGTCGTCGTGGAACCGTCGCCACCCCGTCATGCCACCCGCAATGTCGCTCGCACATCCCGCGTTAACGCCGGCCGGCATCCCAACGGCACCGCTCTGTCGTATCGGCAATCCACGTACACCGCCAGATTGCATCGGCAAAACGCAGCGGCGGCCGTTCGAGAACCGAAGGTCGCCCTGTTCGGGCAATGGCGCCCACCATCGAAGCCCCCAACCCCCAACCCCCTAATCCCCAATCCCCAATCCCCAATCCCCAATCCCCAATCCCCAGTCCCCAATCCCCAATCCCCAGTCCCCAATCCCCAATCCCCAATCCCCACCCCGCTCCGCACAGATGGACGGGTATCTCGCTCCAGACCCTGACTAACTAGTTCGCCGGCCCCGCCGCCCTCACCCCAAACGCAAAAAACCCCGCCGCGGCAATCAGCCCAAACGCGACCAGATAATTCCACGCCAACCGCTCTCGGAGAATCGTGACCGCAAACACCATGAAGACGCTGAGCGTCACGACCTCCTGCAGCGCCTTGAGCTGAAACCCCGAGAATTGCCCATACCCCAGCCGGTTCGCCGGCACCGCGAGGCAATACTCGGCCAACGCGATCAGCCACGACACGAGCACCGCTTTCCAGAGCGGCCAGTCATGCCCGTATCTGAGGTGCCCATACCACGCGAACGTCATGAACACGTTCGACATGCACAAGAGAAGAACTGTCGCCATTCCCCTTACCCCCCAATCACCGCCTTCGGCATGAGTGGCTGCCGCCCCGCGTACCCGGCGTCCCGCTCGTGCCAGTACGCCACGGTCGGCTCCCCAAGCCGCCAACACAATTCGATCGGCCGCCCATCCATCTCCGCGGGGAAATCCACGAGCCCCAGCGCATAGTCCTTGAACTCGACGCCAAGTGCCGTCAGCTCCTGATGGAAATGCTCGAGCTCCGCCGCGAGCGACGCCACTTCGCGCTCCAGTTCCTCGGCGCGCGGGTCCGGATCAGACATGGAGTTGCTCGCGGACACGATCTCGAACTCGCGCACACGCGTCTGCCACCGCGCGAATTGCCCGACGATGTCCTCCACGATCCGGCGTACGAGCGGCAAACTGCGGTTCGCCAGCTCGGGGGTGTAGACGCGCGTCACGTCAGGCAAGAAATGCTCATCACGAGTTCACGACACGCATCAATCCCGCCCTTCGGCCGTCCGCTCCGCCAGCCGGATGCGGCGACGCTCGATCGCGGCATCGTACCGCCGGATCTCGTCCGGCGTCTCGGGCAGCACCGGCGGCACCGGCACCGGCCGCCCGTTCCGGTCCACCGCCACGAATGTCAGATAACACGAGTTGGTGTGGCGCCGCTTGCCGGCGAGGAGATCCTCCGCCTCGACCCGCACACCGACTTCCATCGACGTGTGCCCCGCGAAATTGACGCTCGACTTCATGATCACGAGATCACCAACGTGAATCGGCTCGCGGAAATCCACGCGGTCGATCGAGGCCGTCACACAGATCGACCGCGCATGCCGGAACGCGGAGATCGCCGCCGTCTTGTCCATCATCGCGAGCATGACGCCGCCGAACACGTTGCCGATCACGCTCGCGTCCTGCGGCATCATGAGCTCGGAGGTCTCGTGCATCGACTCCCGGCAGGGCCGCGCCTCTGGAACACTCACGGATGCGTCCCCGCCCGCCAGCCGCCCGGATGGCGCCGATATGCCACCCACACGGCCCGCGCCGGCCGCGTCGCCGGCGCCAGCTCGTGCCGCACGCTCCGCGCATCGTCCCCGTAGAGCGCCGACTCGTTGAAGGCACGCACCAGCGCCCGCCGCGCCGCACTGTCCAGCAACGGCCGGTCCAGCCAGTACAGCCGCCGCGTCGGTGACGGGAACCGCCCCACACGCCACTCCCGGCCTGCCACCTCGCGGCGGGCCACCGCGGGCTTGCTCGCCGCCGCGCGGGCATCACGCACCTGCCGGATCGCGACGACGACGCCCTGTCCCTCCTGAGGTCCGCCCGTTGTGTCGTACCGCGCCACGATCTCGAGCCCGGGCCGCGTCCATACGTCGCTCGCCGAGTCCGGTCCGCCGATAGGCAGCGACACCCGCTCGGCCGTCCACCAATCCAGGTCCGCCGCCTCCGGCACCGGCACCGGCGTCAGTGGAAGCGTCAGGCCGCCCGCCCGGACTCCACGCGCCGGCGCGAAGAATTGCGCGCCCGGATCGCGATCCGCATCGATCAGCGCGAAGCTGTTCGGATCGAACACGAACGACCGCGCCGCCTCCGCCGCCAGCCTCGCCCGCTCGTTCCCGCTGGCACGCGCCGCGCGAATCGCCCCCAGCGTCGCCGCGAACGCGCGGTGGCCGCGCGCGACGGCGCTGTCACCACCCACCTGTCCGAACAACGCACGCGGCGTAATCCGCACACCGGAGCGGAGATCGATCACCCCGCGGCGCAGGATCTGCCGCCCGGCCCCCAGACTGTCGATGGTGTCGGTGGCCTTCGTCGATGAGGTGCCCCGATACTCGTACGACAGATACGGCCCGTGCACGTCCACGATGTCGACCTCGCCAGTCACCGAGGTCGATGGGTCGTCCGACGCGTCTTCATCGGATTGGAGCGGCTGCTCGTCCGGGTGCGCGACCGCGTAACGCTGCGACGCCGCCACCACGCCCGAATCGAGGAACACCGCCATCGAATCGCCGGTCAGCAGGTCCCGCCGGTAGATCCGCTGGCTCGTGAACACCGCGTCGTAGAAGGAATGGTCCTCGTCGGCGACGTAGACCTCGTAGAACTTCCCGTCGTAGCGCGCCAGCACCAGCGGCGACCCCCTCACCCGGACGCCCTTGGGGCCCGTCGTCACCCAGAACGTGGAATCGCCGGCCGCCAACAAAAAGTCCGCACGCGGAGGGGCCGGCGCATGGAACTCGGGACGCCGCTCGCAGGCCGCCACCGCCACGACCGCGACGCCTCCAGCCAACACGGCTCGCATCAGCATGCGCGTTGGCGGGGTCCGGCCACGCTGTCGGCCATGCCGCGACGGTCCGTGACGCATCCCGGAGGAATATAGTCTTGCCCCGGGGGCGGTGCGGTCACCGCCCCCTACGCTCTCGCCTGTCATTGTGGTTCGTGGTCGCCGTCGTTGATTGCCGTCGTTGCTTGCTGCGCTGCTCGTTGCACCGCTCGTTGCACCGGTTGTCGTACCGCTTGTTGCACCGCTTGTCGCACCGCTTGTCGCCGCCGCCTGTGACCATAAGTTTCGCGTCGGCGCCCGCCCGCCGCCCCCTCACTTCCCGCCTGCCGCTCACCGATCGCGTGACTCCCTCAGGATCCGCCCGCCGCCACCGCTGCATCGCCGTCGCGCTCGCGACTGCATCCGTCGTCGCCTGTACGACCCGGCCCGCCGCTGCTGTCCCCGCCGCCTCGGCCGCCTCGGCGCGCCAGTCCACTCCGCCGGCTCAGCCCGCAACGAGTACAGCCAACACGCCATCGGCCCCAGCCGCCGCCGGCCAGCACGCCGACTCGGTCCACGACGCGCCGCCGCCAGGAGTCGTCCGCGGCCTCTACGTCAATCGCTTCGCCGCCGAAAGCCCGAGAAAAATGCGAGCCCTCATCGCGCTCGCCGACTCGACCGAGATCAACGCGTTCGTCATCGACATCAAGGACGAATTCGGTATCAACTACATCTCGTCCGACACACTCGTCCGCCGTAACGCCGGCCGCGGTGGCGTCATTGCCAACCTCCCCGCCCTGCTCGACACGCTCAAGGCACACCACATCCTGCCGATCGCACGCATCGTCGTCTTCAAGGACTCCGTTGCCGCCCGCGCCAACCCGCAGTGGACGATCCGCACGGAGGACGGGGCACCCTGGCGCGACAAGAAAGGGCTGACGTGGGTCAACCCGTACGACCGCGCACTCTGGGAATACGACTTCCGCGTCGCGGACGACGCCGCTCGCATGGGCTTCGGCGAGATCCAGTTCGACTACATCCGATTCCCCGAGCCGTACAAGAGTCTCCCGGCCCAGGTCTTCCCGGGCGCCGGCGACCGCCGCAAGCCGGAAGTGCTCGCCGAGTTCCTCCGCACCGCACGCACCCGGCTCGACAAATACAACGTACGGACGACGGCCGACATCTTCGGCATGGTGACGAGCGTCTCGGGCGCACTCGAGGTCGGACAACAGTGGGAGCAGCTCGCCCCGCGCACCGACGCGCTCCTGCCCATGGTCTACCCGTCCCACTACCCGCCCGGTTCCTTCAACGTCGCCCACCCGAACGCCGACCCCTACAAGGTCGTCTACTCGGCGGTCTCCGCCGCACACAAACGCGACGTCGCTCTCGGACTCACGGGCGAACGCGTGCGCCCATGGTTGCAAGCCTTCACCCTCGGCTCCCCGCACTACGGTCCAGCGGAATTGAGCGCCGAGAAGCGCGCGGTCTACGACGCCGGCTACCAGGGTTGGGTGCTGTGGAACCCGGGCTCGCAGTACGACGCCGTGGCCTCCGCGCTCGCAAAGAAACCGCGCCCGGCCACGTAGCCACCCGCAACGCTCCCCAACGTCTCTGCTGATAGCTCCGTTCAGCTTTTTTTCTACTCTCTACTTTCCACTTTCTAGCCTGTTTCTACTCTCTACTTTCTGCTCTCTACTTTCTACTTTCTACTTTCTACTCTCTACTTTCTACAGGTAGGGGCGAAGACACCGGGCTCGCCTCAACACACCGAAACTGTCCCTGGTAGGGGCCGGTCGCGACCGGCCCAGTAGAACCGCGGTTGCCGTCCCACCAGGGCCTGCACCCCCGGTCTCCGTTCTCCGTTCTGCCGTCCCACCACAGCCAGTGGCCAACGGCTACGCGATCTCCACCCCCGCCCACTGTTCGAGCAGCTTGATCGCTTCGACATGGTCCGCGGCCTCCCCCAGACTCGCATGCGCGAGGCGCATCATCTCCGCCGTCAGTTGCAGGACGGGCGACGGCACCCGCTGCTCCCGCACGAACTCCGCCGCGATCGCCACATCCTTGTCGAGCAACGCGAGCCGGAACGTCCGCGGAAACGCCCGCGTCACGACGCGCTGCGGAATCAGGTTCATCGTGGCGTTCGACCGGCCGCTCGATGCATTGATTACGTCGAGCGCGACATCGGGCGCGACACCCGCCTTGCGCAGCGCCGCCAACCCCTCGCCTGCCGCCCAGAGCGATGCGGCGAGCAGCGCATTGTTCACGGCTTTGACGGCATCACCGGCACCGACCGGCCCACAGTGTACGATCTTCGCGCCAAATGTGGCGAGCAGCGGCCGCACGCGCTCCAGTATCACCGGATCACCGCCGCACATCACGGTGAGCGTCCCCTGCTCCGCACCGGACGTCCCGCCGCTGACCGGTGCATCGAGAAACGCGACGCTGTGCGCGGCGAGTTGTGCCTCGATCTGCCGGCACGTCGGCGGATCGCCCGACGTGCAGTCCACCCACACCGCACCTTTCTCGAGTGCGCCGGTCACGCCGTGCGCGGGCGCCAGGATCGACGCGACATCCGCCGACGTGGACACGCAGCTCACGATCACATCCGCACCACGCACCGCGTCGGCTGCCGTCGTCGCGCTCCGGACTCGCGATCCGCTCGCGAGTCCGGCCATGAATCGCTCGGTCCGCGCCGGCGTGCGGTTCCAGACGACAAGGTCGTACCCGGCTGCGGCCACCCGCCGCGCCATCAACGACCCGATGTCACCGAGGCCGAGAAAGGCAACGCGACCGGCCCCGGCGCCAGCGCCCTTTGATGTCGTGGTGTCTGTCATGCCGAAAACCTAATCACTTGTCTACTTTCTCCTCTCTGTGGTTCTCCTCTCTCGCGACGCGCAGCGTCCCGCGCAGCACGAACACCCCCATGAACGTGCCCGCGAGCGCGATTGCCGCGAACGAGAACCACTGGATCGCGTAGCTCATATGTGGCCCCTCATCGAGCGGCGGCGTCGGCACCCGCTGCGGCAGACGCGGCCCCTCCCCGGCTCCGCTGTCCAGCACCACGTAGTAGCCGGCCACCGGACGCCCCACTGCCTTCGCGATCACCGCCGGATCCAGCCACCGGTACCAGCTCGGATGACCCGGCAGCACTGCCGCAGACTGCCCGAGGACCAGGTACTCCTGCACGTAGCCCGACCCATCGAGATGCGCGGGCTCGCGCCACGCCGCCCCATCCACAGTCGTCCCGTCCGGCGCATAGACCCACCCGCGATCCACCAGCACCATGGTGTCGCCCAGCACTCCCGAGTCGGGAGCGAGCGGCGTCACGAGTTGCACGCCGGGCGCACCGTCGCGGATGCGGTTCACGAAGACCACTTCATGCGCGAAGTCGTACGTGCCGCTGATGCGCGCCCTCCGATAGCGCGCCGCCGCGCTGTCGCGCGGCAGTTTCGCGAACGGCACCGCGGGCTCCCCCAGCCGCGCAATCACGAGCGCGTTCCGCGCTCGGCGCTCCGAAAGGCGCGTAAGCTGCCAGAATCCCAGCCGCATGAAAACCGCCGCCATGAGCACCGCCGCCACGAGGAACACGACGTCGCGCGTACGCACCGCAGGGCGGCCAGACGCCGCCGGGGTCACAACAGAGTGAGTTGGTCACCCAGTTGCTCGGGCGGCACCGGCTTCTGCCCAAGCAGCGCCTGCAACGCGCGCGCGGACGCGGGCGCATGTCCCGCGAAGTGGTTCCCCATGTAGCCGTACACGGCTTTCACTCTCGTGGCGAGCACACGGATCGCCGCCGCCCAGGTCTCGGTCTCCCGCGACCGGTCCACCTGAATCCTCGAATGATCCACGAGGTCGCGGTTGGGTCCGAGCCACCGGAGATACGCGAAATCCGCGGTCGGCCGCTCGGTCAACGCCAATGCGGTCTTGCGCGGGATGAACCGCGCATCGGTGATCGCCAACGCGACGTTGTGCTCGGACAGAAGCGCCAGTACGCCGTCATGCACCCACCCTCGATGCCGGAACTCGATCGCCACCCGGCAGTCGCGCGGCAAGATCGGCAGATACGCCGCCAGCGCCGGCAGCTCCGACGGCCCGAAATCGGGCGGGAATTGCAGCAGCACCGGCCCCAACTTCTTCCCCAACCCCCGCACGCGCTCGAAGAACTCGCCCGTCACATCCTCGGCATCCCGCAGCCGCCGGAGATGCGTGATCTCCTGCGGCACTTTCAGCGCGAACACGAACGTCGCCGGCACTCGGCTCGCCCAGCTCTGCACCGTCGACGCCGGCGGCGTCGCGTAAAATGTGGAGTCGACTTCCACCGTGTCGAACGCCCGCGCGTACACGGTCAACAGCTCCGACTGATGGGTCTCGCTCGGATAGAAGGGCCCCATCCACGCGCCATAGTTCCAGCCCTGCGTGCCGATCCGCACCTCGCCCGCCGCACGGACGGAACGCCGCGGTGATTTAGGGGCCGGCAAGGGTGGCTGGATCACACTGTGAATCGGACGCACCACGGTACCGGTGTCAATCCCCGGTCCCCTCGACCCCTAACGGTAGGTCTCAAAGAAACCCGTTCCCTCTCCGGAAATGGGCTCGCCCCCCACCCGGCCGCTCAGCCGGGCCCGGCCCTTCATCTGTATGAAGTACGGATGAACCAGCCGCCGGGCCTCCTCCCCCTCGCCCCGCTCGATGAATTGCCCGCGTGTATCGGTCGCGACCGCGTCCTCCACGTCTAGCTCCACCCGCAGCGAATCGCTTCCCCGGATGTCGGTCATCACGGCGCTCGCCGGGACGTGCAGCTCACGCCCCCCGGCGCGGATGACCCGCGCGTCGTCGTACTCGATCTCTGATGGCCGGAACACCGCCCGGAACCCCAGCGTGTCCACCAGATACACGAACAGCGGCGCGGAGGTGCCGAGCGAATCGGGCGGCTGCACCCGGCCATAGAGGAGCCCGTAACTCCCTGCCCGCGCCGATCCCCACTCCCACGTCACTCCCTTCCACACGCCCCAGTTGTGGTCGTGGTACGACTGCACCCCGTCGAGATGCTCACACGCCGCATCCACACACAACGTCCCCGTGGCGTTGGCCTCGAGCCCCGGCACCGTGTACCCGGACGCGAAGTCGCCGGTCTCGATCGCCGTCCCCGGGAAGTACGCCCCCGGCACCGGGTCGACGACGAGATCAACCCGCACCCGGCCCCGGCGTCGGCCCTCCTCCTGCGCCGCCGCCGCGATCGCGTACCGGCCGTCCGGTAGAAGGGTGACGTGCGATGTGCCGATCGAGAGATCGGGACTCGTCGTCGAATACGTGATGCCGGCCGGCGGCACCGTCGCCGTGAACCGTCGCTCGCGTGCCGGACCGCCGCCCGCAGGCGCCTCATGCGTCGTGATCAGCACACGCCCGCCCCACTGGCCGTCCGGTACTTCCCCCGCCAGCATGAACGTGATGAACGCCCACCGCCGCCGGTCCGATGACACGACGTTGAAGTAGTGCCACTCGGCCCAGCTCTTCCGGTTTGCAAGCCCCGCGGCCGGCAGGTGAAAGTGATCGATGTCCGCCTCCAGCTCGGCGCGCGTCGGACGCGTCCACCGGCGATCGGCCGAATCGTCGCGCCACTCCCCCGCCGCAAGCCCCGGCGTGGCTCCGACCGCTGCCGTCGACGACGGAATGTCCCCGCTCGCGCGGACCGTGTGCTCGGCTCCATCAGGAGTGGTGAGATAGAGCAGCTTCCCCTCGCTCTGCGGCGCAACCGCCCGTACCGAACGCGCGAGCCGCGGCGCTGCCAGGAGCTGGAGATAGAGCCACCGGGCGTTCGCGATCGAGAAGTAGAGACCACCCAACCCTCCGGTCTTCATCACCTCGATGTCGATGCCCTCCGGCAGCACCGTCACGTCACCGCCGCCGACCAGCCGCTCGTCTTTCGCCTGCGTCACCATCGCCTCGCCGATCGACAGCAGCACGATCATCACCGACACTCCCATCCCGAAGCCGAGGAAGAGCAGCGCCGAGCGCCAAGGCTTGTGCAGGAAGTTGCGGAGGGCGAGCAGCGAGAACACGAGAACTACCGGGCCGGCTGTGACACGATCTGTCCGTCGCGCATATGGATCGTCCGCCACGCCGCGGCCGCCAGCTCCGCATCGTGCGTCACGACCACCACGGCCGTCCCGTCCCGATTGAGCCGCCGGAAGAGATCGATGATCTCGGCACCCGTCCGCACATCCAGCTCGCCGGTCGGCTCGTCGGCCAGCAGAAGAGCCGGCCGGTTCGCGAGGGCGCGTGCTATCGCCACGCGCTGCTGCTCTCCACCCGACAACTCGCCCGGCCGATGCCGTTCGCGCGCCCCGAGCCCGACGTAATCGAGCAGCTCTCGCGCGCGTGCGGCACGCTCGGCCGACGCCACCCCGGCCTCCGCCATCGGCAACTCCACGTTTTCCCGGGCGGTCAACATCGCCATGAGATAGAACCGCTGGAACACGAACCCGATGTGCCGCAGCCGGAACTCCGTCGCCTCCCGGTCGCGCATCGCGCCGGCGTCGCGCCCCTCGATCAGGACTTGGCCGCGTGAGGGACGGTCCACGACGCCCATGAGATTCAGCAAGGTCGACTTCCCGCACCCCGACGGTCCGACGATAGCCACGTTGTCGCACGGCGCGATCTCGAGCGAGACCCCGCGGAGGGCGTGCACGGTCTCCTTGCCCATCGGATAGTCGCGGTACGCGTCGCGCACTCGCACGATCGGCTCGGGCTTTCGCGCGTTGGGCCCGGGAGCGGGCAGGGTGTCCGTCACCGTCATGCGATGGCCTCCCGGCGAAGAGTCCCGGCGATCGGCAGCGACGCCGCACGCCACGCGGGGTAGGCCCCGGCGAGTATGCCCGCGAGAACCAACAATCCGAGCGACCGCACCGCCGCGACGGGCTGGAAGAGGAAGAAGTGGAACGTCGAGGGCAGCCCCGGGAAATCGGAGAGGATCGCGTTCAGGTATCGCGCGGTGACGAGTCCGAGTGCGAGCCCTCCGGCCGCGCCGATCAGCGATAGCGCCACGCCTTCGAGCACGATCTGCTGGACGATTCGTCCGCGCCGCACGCCGATCGCGCGCATCACCGCGATTTCCCCGAGCCGCTCATTCACCGAGACAGTCACCAGCGTCGTGACGAGGAGGAACCCGACCACGAGGCTGACCGCGGCAAGGATCACCGCCAGTTGGCGAAAGTATCCCATGCGCTCGTCCACCTGCCGCAGTGCGGCATCCGTCGAGATGGTCGTCACGCGCGGGATCACGCGATCGACCCACGCGGCGGCGGAGTCGGCGTTCGCGCTATCCCTGACCCGCGCCAGCACCAGCGACACCCGGTCGGCACGCTGCGGCCCGCCCATCGCCTGCATCGTCGCGAGCGGCACCGCTGCGACTGGCTGCTCGGCGCTCGTGTAGAAGAACCGCCCCTGGCCCACGAGAACGAGTTTCCGCCGGCCCACATAGGTGCGGAGTTGCGGATCGAATCCGGTCACCGCGTCCACGGTGTCGCCGATCGCCACGTGCATGACCTTGAAGAACGCGGCGTTCGCGACGATCCGGTCGGGCAACGCGACGTTGGCGCCGGTTTCCAGTTGGTAGTCGGCTTCGGTGGATTGGTCGATCCCGACGGCGAAGCTGGTGAGCGCGCGCGCCCCCTGGAGGACGTGGATCTGGGCGCCGAGTACGGGCGTGACGGCCACGATGTCGGGGTTGGTGTGGAGGGTGCGGAGGATCGCGCTCGCGCTGTCGATCGTCGCCTCGGTGTCCATCGGCAGCGTGCCCTTGGGTGCGATGCGGAGTTGGAAGTTCTGCACGAGCAGGAATCGCCGGAACGACTCGCGCATGCCGCTGCCGAGCATCACCATGTCGAGGAGGAGCGCGCCCGCGACCGCGACGCCGAGGATGGCGAGCGCGGTGCGCGCGGGATGCCGCCGCAGAGACGCGGCCGCGAGCGCCCGTATCATTTGAAAGGCGTCCGGATCATCGATCTCCGCGATCGGCAACGACTTTCCGCAGGACGTCCGTCGCTCGCACGGATGCCAGTCGTCGAGGGCAGCAGGCGCCGTTCGAGAACCGTAGGTCGGCCTGTTCGGCCAACCGGAGGTCGCCCAGTTCGGGCAACGGCGCATCCCCGTCGCGTCATCGGCATTGCGCTTCTCATCGGCCGAACAGCGTCAATGGCGGCGTCCGCACCAGCCGCGTCGAGGCGAGGTAGCCGGCACCGACGCCGAGCACGATGGCCAGCACGACCGCGACCAATACGATGTGCGAGGTGACGAGCGCAAATGCCAGCGGGGTGCGGTACACGCCCCGGTAGTGCCAGTTGATCAGGACCGATCCCAGCCATCCGAGTCCGGTGCCGAGCGCGCTGCCCACGAGCGAGATGAGCGCTGCCTCGAGGACGATCGACCACACGACCGAGCGCCGCGAGATCCCCATGAGCCTCAGCGCCGCGATATCTCGGCGACGCTCCTCGACGCGGAGCAGGAGGATGCAGAGCAGGAAGATCCCGCTGGCCACGATCGTGATGAGTGCGATCGCGCGGTGGAACCGGCTCACCACCTGGAACGTCCGCGACGTTCCGACGGCGACATCCGCGGACCGGTACGCGTGGAAGCCGAAGGCTGCATCATTGATGCGGGCCCGCACGGAGTCCGTGGCCGGGCCCCCCACGGTACGGATGGCGAACCGGTGCACCCGGTCCGGATCGCCCGTGAGCCGTTGCAGGTCGCCGAGATGAAGCCTGATGCCGTAGTCGTCGCGTGCGACCTCGGATGGATCGGCATCTTGCTTGGTGATGGCGGCAATGACGGCGGTATCGCCCCGCCCGGCCACACCCACCCCCGGGGCCGCGGACAGAACTACCCGGTCCCCAACGCGGAGATGCGCATCATCCGCGAGCCGCTCATCGATGGCAATCGAAGTTTGGTTTCTCGTCGCCGCTTGGTTCGCCTGCGCACCCCCAATCGCAGGAGCACCCAGACAGATCAGAGGCGCGACCAACCCCCAGCGAGAGAGCATTGGGAGAAAGGTAACCACTGTCTTTTTGTGGTTTTCTCTCCTTTCTCCTTTCTCCTCTCTCCCCTCTATTTTTTTCTCACCAGCAGCACAGGCACGAGCGACCGATGCCGCACTTCGTTCGCGACGCTTCCCCGCCACAGATCCGCGAAGAATTTGTGCCCGTGCGTTGCCATGGCGATGAGCCCGCAGCTCTCGCGTGTCGCGGCCAGGGCGATCTCGGTCCCCGGGTCGCCGGTCGCGAGGATCGCTTCGGTCTGGAATCCTTCCGCCGCCATCTCGGCCGCGACTTGTTCGAGGTAGGCGCGGTCATCCCGCATCTCGTCCGATTCGCGGAGCTGGAGTTGGCTGATGTTGCGCGCCGCCCATCCGTCGGCCACGTGGATGAATACGAGTGTCGATCCGCACATCCGGGCGAGGGGCCGCACATACTCGATGATGCCGGCGTCTGCCGCCGAGTGTTCGAGCGGGATGAGGATGCGCGAGTACACGGACGCCGCCGGCCTGGCGTTACGGCGGGCTGACTGGCGCGAGCAACGTCAGCATTTGCCGGATGATCCGCTCGGTGAGTCCCCAGATCACGTATTGTCCGTGCCGGAAGCTCGGGACGCGGATGTCGGTCCCGTTGACATGGACGTCGGACTCCGTGGCCGTCTCGGGTCCGGTGAACGTCGCCA
Organism: Gemmatimonadota bacterium; assembly: GCA_021324775.1. Taxonomy (GTDB): domain Bacteria; phylum Gemmatimonadota; class Gemmatimonadetes; order Gemmatimonadales; family Gemmatimonadaceae; genus Palsa-1248. Next base: position 58,784 of record JAJPIM010000039.1, on the reverse strand, counting down.
GCGGCACCCAGAACGCTTCTGCGACCTCGTCGCTCGTGACGAGTGACAGCTCCTTGCGGAGGACCGCGACGAACGGCTGTACCACGAGTGCCATTGGCCGGGCCTGTGGGTGCAGCGGTTCGAGGGCGCCAAGTATCTCACCGTCGCGTTCGAGGTCGATGCCGGTCTCTTCCCTGGTCTCCCGGACCGCGGTGCTCTGGAGCGACGCATCGCTCGGCTCCTCCCGTCCCCCTGGGAGCGCCACGTGGCCGCTCCACGGATCGTCGTCACGCTCGGCGCGTTTGATCAGGAGCATCTCGAGCCCGGCCGGCGTCTCCTTGAACAGCAGCACGACCGCGGCCCGCGGCGTCCCCGAGGCCTCGGCCGCAATGTGGCTCGACTCCGGGAGCGGAGTCGGCTGAACAGGCCGGTTCCGCATGCGCTCGGCCAGCGCCGCCAGCGTGGTGACTTCGTCGCTCACGGCGCGCACGGTTTGGCCCGGCGTGGACCGCCCATCGGGCGCCGGCGGCGACGAACGGGACGGCCGCCGCGTGACCGCGTCCTCATCCCTCGACCTCGCCGCCGGAGTCGGCCCATTTGCGGATGCCGCCGGCCATGGACGCGACATCGTGGTATCCCATGTGTTGCATCGTCTCCGCGGCCAGCACGGACCGATTCCCGCTCGCACAGTAGATGATGACCTTGGCTGTGCGAGGAATCCGCTGTTCGACGGTCGTCTCGATGACGCCGCGCGGGAGGAACGTGGCTTTGGGCAGGTGACCGAGGTTCCACTCGTTCTGCTCGCGGATATCGAGGTAGACGGCGGGCTCGCCGCGCGCCTGCATCTCGAGCACCTCGGCGACCGAGACCTCCTTGATCCGCTTCCTGGCCTCGCTGATCAGCTCGGCTCCACTTTTGTCGGCCATTGGCGACCCGCCACTGGATGATTGGGTGACTCGCTAGTGGATGGTCTGGGACTCCCCACTGGCTTGTAGATGGACGTGAAACTGTCCTCCTCCCGAATGTTCACCTGGTAAGGTCTCCATGGCCAGAGCACCGCGTTCGGGGGCGGCCGAGACGCCCAACAATGTCCCTGGTAGGGGCCGGTCGCGACCGGCCCGTTAAGTGGCAGTGACTGCCGCCAATCCTCCTCGACCGCCTCCCGCTCTCCCCATAGGGCCGCGTCCATCCGAAGACTCCACCTCGACGCAACCCCGGCCGTCCTCGGCCATCCTCACACTTCGTGCGGCCGCGGCACTGATGGCGGACAAACCCTGATGCCCGGTCGATTGTCTCAGAACGATCCCCGATCGGACGTGCAGAATGGCAAAGCGGGTGCGTCTCCTGTGCCTGGCGTTGCTTGCGTTCGCTCCCCCGCTGGCCGCCGCGGCGCAAGGAATGGCGACGGCGGACCATTACAGTCTCGATTTCAGCGACACTGCCTCGCGCCGTGTTGGAGTTCGCGCAGAGCTCACCGTGGTCGGAGGACGGGCTTTCATCGAGAGCTACACGCCCGAGAACCCCGGTTTCTGGCGCTCTTTGATTCAGGATCTGCGGGCAACCGACTCGGCCGGTGCCCCACTGACCATCGACAGCGTTTCCCCCACTGGCTGGTTGCTCGCCAACCGATATGCTGGCAGAGCGACGCTGACATATTCGGTGGATTACTCATTCGCAGCGAAGCCATTCCCATCGGGAAACCAGAAAGGCGGGCTGCTCGGCGCGCGCAGCCTCTATCTGGTGACTCGGCCGTTGTTCATCACGCCAGACACGGGTGATGCGAACTCACCTCGTCTCGTGTCCGTTCGTCTTCCGCGCGGATGGCGAGTGGCGACGCCGTGGCTGGAGGTTCCCGGCAACCCTTCGGCGTATGTGGCTTCGGGTCGCCACGACCTGGCCGTGAATTCGCTCGTCGCCGGCCGCTTCGCAACCTCCCACGCCGCCTTCGGGCAGTTCGAGGTGACGGCGGCATTCATCGGGGAGATGGCGAAAGACAGTCTCGCAGTGACCGAAGCGTTCGCAAAGATCGCCAGGCAGTACTTCGCGCTGTTCCCCGAAACCGGCAAGGGTCACTACTTGATGACGATGTTCTACGCGGACCACGATGATGGCGAGGCATTCTTCAGCAGCGCGACGATCACGTTTGGTCATCGCGTCGCCGGCGGCGCGGGCATTCTCTTCAACAACAAGATCGCCCACGAGCTTCTTCACTATTGGATAGGCCAGCGGCTTCGCGGTGCGGACCACGAGCGAATGGGCTGGTTTTCTGAGGGGTTCACCGAGTATCTCGCCAACCGGACCATCCAGCGGGTCGGCCTGATTTCGGACGCCGAATATCTCGAGAAGCTCAGCCGGCACATCGGCGTATACTCGTATTACTGGTATTCACCGCTGTTTGCCGGCCGAAGCCTTTATGATGGTGGCGAAGACAAGACCGCGAACCGCTTCGGTGTATACGATGGCGGCGCGGTCGCGGGCCTCTGCCTTGACCTGATGTTGCGGCGCGCGACTGCGAACCGGCGTGGTATCGACGACGTCATGCAGCTCCTCTGGCGCCGCAACGGTATGAACCGAACACCGCTCGCGCTCGACGACCTGGGCGATGCATTTGTGTCGGTCGGAGGTCGCGAATTCGCTGACTTCATACCTCGCTACATCACCGGTCACGATTTGCTCCCCTACGAGGAGTTGCTCGGCCAAGCGGGCGTTCGTGTCCGCGCTTGGCCGTTATCCGCCGAGGCATACCTGGATAGAGATCCGAACGCGACGCCCGGCGCGCGCGCGGCAATGCGATCTAACTTGTTGGGCCCTTTGAAGCCGGGGTTAACGAGGGGTCCTACAGCCGGCACCTCGGCGAGCGGTGCCGCAGGGGCCGCTCGAGGCAGCCAATAACTTCCCTGGTAGAGCCGGTCGCGACCGGCCCAGTAAGAGGTAGTGACCGCCAGCGAGTCATGCGGCGGTTGCGCTACGGCTCTTCGGCTATCGAACTGCGTCGATCTCGACGTTCGACGGATACCGTGCCGAGCGATAGATCCAATGCACGCGCGCCTGATAGTCGGACGCGCGGGCCTGGAAAATGTTCGGCACGAACGTCTGCGGATTGCGATCGTACAGTGGGAACCACGTGCTCTGGATCTGCACCATGATCCGGTGCCCGGTGCGAAACGTGTATGATTGCTGGTGCAAGTCCACGGTGAACGGCTCGACCTGGTTCGGTGGAATAGGCGCCGGATGCTCGAGGCTCGCGCGGTACCGGCCGCGCATGATGTCCCCGGTCACCATGAGCTCGTACCCACCCATCTCCGGGTTATTGGCGATCGTGTCGGGATAGACGTCGATGAGCTTCACGACCCAGTCCGCATCGCTGCCCGTCGTCGACGCGAACAGATGGGCGACGACGTTCCCGGCGATCGTCACATCGCTGGTCAGCGGCGCCGTCTGCCAGGTCAACACGTCCGGGCGGCCGTCGACGAACCGCTGATCCTCGGTCTCCCACCGATACCACCGTGAGTGGTCGGAATACGTCCGCTCGACCGGGCGCGGGCGATACGGGATCGGATGTGCCGGGTCCGACACGTACTGGTCCGCACCGGCGTCCGCTGGGGCCGTCGTACTCAACACACCGTCGGCCCGAAAGTAGAAACGTCGCGCCGTGATGGTTGCCGGCCACCGGTCGTACGTGCGCCACTCGTTCGTACCGGCATCGAACACGGTCGCCGCGGGCAACGTGCCGCCGGGCGCGTCGTGCAGCCAGTGCGCGAACCATTTCGCCTCCAATGCGCGGAACTCGGCGCCCGTCGAGTGTCCGCCGAACAGCACGTTGCCGAGCCTCACTCCTGGGCCATTGGCCCACTGGCCATGAGACCATGGCCCCATGACCAGCGATACGATGCGGGCGGTGTCAGTCCGCGAGAGCGTCCGGTAGGTGAGCAAGGGACCGAACTCGTCCTCCTGATCCCACCAGCCGCCCACGACGAGCGTCGGCACCGTCGCGTGGGTGAACGTGACACCGAGTGAGCGGTTCTTCCACACTGAGTCGTACGACGGGTGTTCGACGAACCGCCGCCACGTCGGCCAATCGTTGGCGCCAACCGCGTTGGCCAGTGCGGTCAACGTCGGGAAGGATCGGTACCACTCGTACGTGTCGTAGCGCGCCGGCGAGGGGATCACGCTCTCGTCCTTCGACGCTTCGAGTTCCCACGTGTACTCGAGACCGTAGGTCAAGCGGAAGGCACCCTGATGAAAGAAGTCGTCGCCCAGCCACGTGTCGCCCATCGGCGCCTGCGGGCTGATTGCCTTGAGTGCCGGATGGGCACCGATGCCGGCGACGGCCGTGAGCCACCCGGGGTACGACACGCCGAATATGCCGACGCGGCCGTTGTTGTTCGGGACGTTCTTGAGCAGCCACTCGATCGTATCGTACGTGTCCGTGCTCTCGTCCGTGCCCGAACCGTCGCGCCGCTGCGGGCGGTTCATGACGAAGGTACCCTCCGACCGGTACCGGCCGCGGATGTCCTGGAAGACGAAGATGTAGCCATCGGCCGCCAGCTCGGCGTAGCGCGTCAGGTCGACCGGACCGGCCACCCCGTAGGGCGTTCTGGTCATGAGCAGCGGCTGCGGGCCCGTCGCTTGGCGGGGCGACAGGATCACCGTGAACAGCCGGACGCCATCGCGCATCGGCACCATCGCTTCTGTACGCGTGTACGCGGAGTCCTGCGCCTGGGCGGTGCCTGCCAGCACGAGAGCACACAAGATGTATTTCACCGGGTTGCTCCTGGTCTTGTTCGTCCCGCCATCACCGGTCACGAGTTGTTTTCCCACGCGGAGCCGATGGACGCGGTCCATCGCCAGCCGAGGCGAATCGTAGCGTCTCTGTTGGCCAACCGTAACAGCCCGGGTCGAACCCTAACATCCCTGGTAGGGGCCGGTCATGACCGGCCCGGTAAGAGCCGGTAACCGCCAACCGTGATTGACGGGCCCCGCCTTTTTCGGCACGCGCCGCGTTCATCCGATGACGCCCCCTCGACGCTCCGCGGACATCCTCGGTCATGCTGACACTCCGGGCCGCCGCCACGCTCTTGGCGGCGGACGATCCTGATGCCCTAGCCCGCCTCGCCGCCGCATGCGGATGCGACGGCCCGCCACACCCACTCGATCCACCAGACCGTGACCGCCTCGGCCTGAGCGTTCTCGGTGGAGACGTATCAGCCGTAGACGTGCGAGTCGCACGTGGTCCCGGCTGTCTGCGCGCATTGCTGATCGACATCGGCCGAACCGCGGGCTGCGGCTCATTCCGCGAGATGCTGCCACGGATCGCCGCCCGCATGGCTCGTCGCACACCACACGTCGGATGGCTCTGCATCGCGGCGCGCCGCGACACCGGTCGTCCGCTCGCGCTGGTCTCGTGGTCGGCCGATCGCCACCCGCCACGTGTCGCAGCTCTCGCGCTGGATCGTGACGACATCGTCGACAGCGACGCGGAAACCCTCTGCGCACTCGCCGCCGCGGCTGGACCTGATGACACCCTGACACATGCTCGGTGGTTAGCCGTGCTCGGACGTGATTCGCTGACGCAGCGTTTCTACCGCGCCCTCGACCGGGCCGTCGAGCATCTGGCACACACGATGATCGTGCCGCCGGCCGCCCGCCGCATCACGGATGGACACCGGCGTTCGCTCGCATTGGTATGCACGTCTCGCTTGCTGTTCCTCGCCTTTCTGGAAGCCAAAGGTTGGCTCGACAGCGACCGGGGGTTTCTGGCGCGCACCTACGCTGAATGCGTGGCCGGAGCCGGCCGATACCACGCGCGCGTCCTGCGGCCGCTGTTCTTCGGGACGTTGAACACACCCACACACCGCCGTGCGCCAAAAGCACGAGCGTTCGGCCGCATTCCATTTCTGAACGGCGGGCTGTTCGCGCCGGCCGTGTTGGAACAGCGGGCCCGCGCCGAATTCACCGATGAGGCGCTGGGTGCGCTCTTCAGTGAGGTACTCGAGCGATACCGGTTCACCGCGCGCGAGGACGGTCGCACGTGGTCCGAGGCAGCCGTCGACCCGGAGATGCTGGGCAAAGCCTTCGAATCGCTCATGGAACCACGCGAACGCCGGGTGACCGGGGCCTTCTACACGCCGCAGCCGATGGTCGAGCGCGTCGCAGGAGAGGCGTTGGTACAGGCCCTCACATCGCCCGGCCTCTCGGCCGCCGACGCTGGCGCGGTGCTTCGTGGTGTGCCTGACGCGACGCTCCATCCCTCGGTGCGCGACGCGGTGCGTCTGCGCATCGCTCAGATGAGAGTGCTCGATCCCGCCTGCGGGTCCGGAGCGTTCCTCGTCTACGCCCTGGAAGCCCTGGCAGCGATCGCTGCGGCCGCCGGAGACCAGCGGACCGTGAGCGATCGCCGGCGCGCGGTGCTGACGCACTCGATCTTCGGCGTCGACGTCAACCCGACGGCGGTCTGGCTCTGTGAGTTGCGCCTCTGGCTGTCCGTGGTGATCGAGACGGCGGAGTGCGATCCCTCCGACGTGTCGCCGCTGCCCAACCTCGATCACAACGTGCGCGTCGGCGACGCGCTGGCCGGTGGCGCCTTTTGCGACCGTCTTCTTCAGGCCAGAGCCGATGGCGCCGCCATCACGAGTCGCGCAGCCCACCGGCTGGCGACGCTCCGCGAGCGATACGCCCGCTCGGCTGGCGCGCGCAAGCATGAGTTGCTCGGCACACTCCAGCGCGCGGAGCGGGCGCGGGCGATCGAAGCGGTGGAGCGGGATCTGGCGCGTGTGGTCAGGGCGCGATGCGATGCGGTAACCGCCGCCCGAGGACGCGACCTGTTCGGAGATCCGGCGCAGCGCGGGCCGTCTGATCGCACACGGCGAGCCGAGTTGCGGCGCCGCGCGCGTGTGTTACGTGCACGCCTGCGAGCCCTCCGCGACGGGGCCGCCCTGCCGTTCATGTTTGCGGCACAGTTTGCCGACGCCGAAGCTGCGGGCGGGTTCGACGTCGTACTCGGCAACCCGCCGTGGGTTCGGCCCCACGCCGTTCCACTCACGGAGCGCCTTCGCCTCTCGCGAGAATTCAGCGTCAACCGCGACGCCGCGTGGATCCCCGGCGGCCGTTCACGTCACGGGGCGACCACGTTCGGCGCGCAGGTTGATCTCGCCGCCCTGTTCGTCGAGCGCGCCGTCTCGCTGACGTGCCGAGGCGGCGTGGTCGCGCTGCTGCTTCCAACAAAGCTCTGGCGCTGCCTGGCTGGTGGCGGCGTCCGCCGATTGCTCGCCGGCGAGACGTCCATCCACGCACTCGAGGATTGGTCGGCCGCGCGGTCGGCATTTGACGCGGCCGTCTATCCGTCGCTGCTCGTGGCGCGCAAAGCAGTGCCACGACATGATGGCGCTGCTGCAGTCGCCGGATCGAGGGCATCCAAATGATTGGACGGGCCAGCTCGCAGGGGATGATCGCGGCCGCGGTCCACACTCGCAGCGGCGTCCGGCGGTGGAAATTGGCGCCCGAGGCTCTCGCACTCGACGCGTCAGCCGGGAGCCCTTGGCTCCTCGTCCCTCCGGAGACCCGCCAGGCCTTCGATGCCCTCGCGGCAGCCGGCGCTCCATTGTCCGAAAGCGTCTTTGGGTCGCCGCTCTTGGGCGTGAAATGCGGATGCAATGAAGCGTTCCTGGTCTCGCTCGATACGAGCGACCCACCGGATGCCGAGTTCGTCCGCGTTCACAGCGCTCGCCCTGGTGCTCCCACTCGTACGGGATTGGTCGAGCGACACATGCTGCGGCCCGTGGTGCGCGGCCGGACCGTCGGCCGCTGGACCGTCACGCGCCAGTCTGCATCGGCGCAACTGGCGCCCGATCCGGCGGTTCACCCCATTGGCCAACGCCAGAGCGTGGCAGCAGGGCCGGAGATGATCCTGTGGACGCACGAGGAGAACGGCGCTGGCGCTGCCGCACCGATGGTCGCTCTTCCCCCCGGGGCCGCACGGTGGCTGGCGCCATGGCGCCACCGGCTGGCTGCTCGAAGTGACACGCGCGGACGCGGACCCTGGTGGGCACTGTTCCGGACGGACAGCGCCGCCGCGAAAAAACCTCGGGTCGTGTGGGCGGACATCGGCCGGATGCCGCGGGCGGCGGTTCTCCCGGCGGGCGACAACACTGTCCCCCTGAACAGTTGCTACGCGGTGCGAGCGCCGGGCGAGATGGATGCGCACGCGCTGTGCGCCATCATCAATAGTACGGTCGCTGCAAGTTGGCTCAACGTGTTGGCCGAGCCCGCGCGCGGCGGATTCCACCGATACCTGGCCTGGACGGTGAGTCTCCTGCCGATCCCCACCGACTGGGCCCGTGCGCGCGCCGTCCTCGGACCTGTCGGCGAGCGCGCCGCCGCCGGAGAAGTGCCAGACAGCGACGAGTTGTCCGCGAACGTGGCCGCTGCATATGGTCTTTCGTCCACGGCGTTGGCGCCCCTGGTGTCGTGGCCCGAGGGATGACGCTGCAGGTAGTAGATGCCGCGGCCGCTCGGGCGGCTGTCGCCGGCTGCTGGCTCGAACATGCGGACGACACGCAGGCTCAGTTGGGGTCCGTGTCGCTGCAGCCGCACCAGATGGCTGCGGTGCGCGAGATTCGCACTCTGATCACCGGCTTCGGCGGTGCGCTGCTGGCCGATGAGGTGGGACTCGGGAAGACGTTCGTTGCGCTCGCGCTCGCAAGCGAAGCCCGCCGGCCCCTGGTCATCGCGCCGATGGGTCTGCGTGGCATGTGGTTGCAAGCCGCGGCCCGCGCGGGGGTGCGCGTGACGATGTGGTCGGCCGAAGCTCTCAGTCGCGGCGACTCCGCGCCGAGAATCGAGGGCGGATGGGATCTCATCGTCGTCGATGAAGCCCATCACTTCCGAAACCCGCTGACCCGCCGGTATCGCGCACTCGCCCGCCTCGCCGCCGGCATCCGCATCCTGCTGTTATCGGCGACACCCGTCCACAACCGGACGGAGGATCTCGTGGCGGTGCTCGAGTTGTTCCTCGGTGCCCGCGCGCGAGCGCTCACCGCCGACGAGCGCGCACGATACGTCGTCCGCCGCAAGCCGTCGATGGTCGCGCCACCGGACGCCGGCGCCGGTACCGCATTGCAAGTCCCCGCCGTGGATGGACCCCACCGGCTCGCGTTGCGTGACGACCACGAGACGCTGGACGCGCTGGTGGCCCTTCCGGACGCGGTGCCCCCGCGAGACGGCGGCAACGCCGCGGCCCTCGTCAGCTTCGCGCTCATCCGCCAATGGGCGTCGAGCACCGGCGCGCTACGCGGCGCGCTGCGGCGGCGGCTGGCACGCGCAACCGCGATGGCGTCCGCCCTCTCGGCTGGCCGCCATCCCTCCTACCGCGACCTGCGAGCCTGGTGTCTTGGCGAAGGCGCCGTCCAACTCGCCTTTCCGGAACTTCTGGTCCCGCCATCGTCCGACGCCGCGGCCCTGCTCGAATCGGTCCGGGCCCACGAGGCCGCGGTTCGCGCTCTGCTCGTCCGGCTCAATGCCACTCCCGACGCGGACGCCGAGCGCGCGGACCACATCCGGCGGGTGATGCGCGCACACCCCGGCACCAAGGTCGTGGCATTCGCCGCGTTCGAGGACACGGTGCGCGCCCTGTACCGATATCTCGCGCCGTCCGAACGCGCGTGCGTGCTGAGCGCCGGAGGAGCCGTGATCGCGAACGGACGGATGACCCGCGCCGCGGTGATGGCCCAGTTCGCACCAGCCGCATCGAGAACCGGAACCGCGGCGGCGCACGTCGCCGAGCGAATCGATCTGTTGCTCACGACTGACCTGCTGAGTGAGGGAGTCAACCTGCAGGAGGCATCCGTCGTCGTCCACCTCGACATGCCATGGACCCCCGCACGGCTCGCGCAGCGCGTGGGTCGCGTCGCCAGACTCGGATCGTCGCACCGTCGTGTGCACGTATACGCCTTTGCGCCACCGGTGTCGGCTGAGACACTACTCGGCGTCGAGCGGCGCCTGCGCGCGAAACTCGACGCTGCCGGCCGCGCGATTGGTGTGTCAGGCTCGATTCTGCCCGGGGCCGTGTCGCCGGCAGACCCCGCCGACGTCCCCACCGCGCCGAGCCCGCCGGAACACATTGCTACGGCCCGCGCTGTGGTACGGCGCTGGCGGCTGGAGAGCGGCGACAGCCTGCATACCGTACGCGGACAGCCGGGCATCATATGCGCGGCGGTGTGTTCGGATTCGGCGGGATGGCTGGCTGCATGCGTGCGCGACGGACGGCCCGTGCTCCTGGCCTCCGCGAGCGACACAGTCACCGATTCGCCCGAAGCGGTCGCGGATGCGGTGTCGCGGGCAGAGGGCAGGCCCGCACCTTTAGATGAGTCGGCGTGCCGGGCGGCGATCGTCGCGATCAGCGAATGGTCGGGACGCCGGCGGGCCGCGGATGATGCGGGACTGCTCGTAGCCGGAACGAGCGCCCGCCGGCGCGTGCTCGCCCGCATCGCCAGCATCGCACGCCAGGCACCGCCGCACCTGCGGCCGCGGCTCTCGTCACTCATCCGCCGCGCCCGCCACGCCGCCATCACGCGCTGCGGCGCCGGCGCGGAGTGGGTGCTGGGCGAGCTCGCCGACGGCCAGATGTCCGACCGCGCCTGGTTGCTCGCAGTCGCGGCGTTCGGAGACAGCTACGGTCCGCGAGATACGACCGGCGCCCATCGCGCGGCCTGCCTCCACTCCGGCACCGGCACCAACGACGACATTGCGGGCATCGTCGTTTCCGCACTGATCCTCTTTCAGCGCGACAACATAGCGCGGGACGGTGTGCGCGTTAGTTTGTGAGCGCGATGCCCGACTCCCCGCGCCGCGCCGTGCTCTTCGATCTCGACGGCACACTCGTCGACACGATCACGCTGCTATTGGAGTCGGTGCGCCATGCGTTCAAGGGACGGACGGGACGCATCCCCACCACCGAGGAGTGGATCTCCGGAATCGGCACTCCCCTCTCGTCCCAGCTCCGTCCCTATGCGGTAGACGAGGCAGATGTCAGCGCACTGGAAAAATCCTACCGCGGCTACCAGCGCGCCAACCTCGATCGCCTCACCCACGCCTACTCCGGCGTCGTAGACACCGTGCGCACGCTGAGCCAGCGCGGCCACCCGATGGCCGTCGTCACGTCGAAGTCCAACGAGATGGCCGTCCGCACGATCGAATACGTCGGACTGGCCCCATACTTCGCCGCAATCATCGGACAGGAATCAACAACCCGCCACAAACCCGACCCCGAGCCGGTGCGCTGCGCGCTCGAGCAGCTACACGCACCCGTCGCGGGCGCCGTTTTCGTCGGCGACTCCCCGCACGATATCCGCTCGGGCAACGCCGCCGGTGTGATCACGATCGGCGCCGTCTGGGGATTCTATCCCCGCACCGTCCTGGAATCCGCGCACCCGGCCCATCTACTGGAACACATCAGCAGCCTCCCGGCCCTCCTCGACTCGCTGACGCCGATCGCCTAGCGGCGCCAGTTGTAAATGAACGGGATCCCAGGCGTCGCCGAGGCAATTTCTCCGCCATCCCCGCGGTCACAATCAACAGTCAGTCGTAGAGGGCAGTGGGGCGGTTCGGGAACCGGCCCGACGGATGCCGGGGTATGTCTCAGTTGCCGCGCGGCTCAAGCCCCAGTCCCCCGTCCCAGTACCCAGTCCCCAACCCCCAATCCCAATAGTTTTCCCCTCTGACCGCCCCTACCCGCGCACAACCCGCGCAATTCAAACGATCCGCCTCATCCGGGCATCTCAACAACGAGACCCGTGACCCCTCCTGCGAATGGCCGTGGCGCCGTCTGACGCCAATTCACGATCCACGGAACGCACGCAGGCGACGGCCAACGAGACCAGCGGCACCGATGCCCCCGGACTCGCAGCCGACGTCGCGCTCGCGGCCGCCGGTGACCGATCGGCCTTCGAACGGGTGTACCGGGCTCACTGCGACCGGGTGTTCTCCGTCTGCGTCCGCATGACCTCGGACGCGGCACAGGCCGAGGAGCTCACGCAGGACACGTTCGTACGCGCGTGGACGAAGATGGGGCAGTTCCGAGGCGAAAGCAGCTTCGCCACGTGGCTCCACCGGCTCGCTGTGAATGTCGTGCTCAATGCGCACAAGGGTGACGGACGCAGGAAGCGGACGATCAGCATGACGGAAGACGAAGGCGATGAGGAAGCCGGCAGTGTGGGCGCGACGCTCATGGCGCCCTCGCACTTCGCGCCGGGGGAATGGATGGACATCGAGGAGGCGATCGCGTCGCTGCCGCCCGGTGCGAAACGGGTCTTCGTGCTCCACGATGTCGAAGGGTATCGCCACGAGGAAATCGGCACGATGCTGGGAATCACTTCAGGCGGTAGCAAGGCTCAGCTCCACCGGGCCCGCATGCTCTTACGAGAGGCGCTCGACCGATGACGACAACCAGTGACTGCGCGGCGTTCGAAGCCACGCTCCCGGACTACCTCGACGGCACGCTCGCCGATGACGGCGCCGCACGCGCACACATCGTCTCCTGCGAATCCTGCCGCGCGCTGGTCCGCGACATGGAACGCATCCGCGCCCGCGCCGCCGCTCTGCCCGCGCTCCACCCGCCCCGCGATCTCTGGGCCGGGATCGAAGCGCGCATCCAGACGATCCCACAGGAAATCGCTCCCAGACGGCCGCTCGCCACCCGCTGGCTGAGCCAGCGGTGGTACGGCGCGCCACTCGCCCGCGCCGCAGTCCTGATCATCGCCACCGCCAGCGTCACGCTCCTCGCCACGCACCAGTGGAGCAACCCCCCCGCGCAATCCCGCTCGCCCGCCGCTCCGGCTGCCACGCCGCGCACCGGGCTCTCCACTGTCTCCAATACCCCCGCCGCCGCCCCCACGTCGGAGTTCATCTACGACCAGCAGATCTCGGCCATGCGCCAGATCCTCGACGCACGGCGCGACCAGCTCGACCCCAAAACGGTCGCGATTATCGAGAAGAACCTCCGCGTAATCGATACTGCAATCGCCGAAAGCCGCGCCGCACTCGCCCGCGACCCCGCCAATGGGTTCCTCGCCAGTCAGTTGGACGCGTCCCTGAATACCAAGCTCGAGCTCCTGCGCACGGTCGCAATGCTCCCCGCTCGCACTTGACCGACCACTCTCAGCACGGATTCCGAAGATGTCGCGCTACATGATGTCGCGTTTCACGCTGCCAGCTCTGACCGCCGCCGCTCTGGTGCTCGCCGCGATCGCGCCGCGTGCCGGCGCGCAGGACGACGAGCACGGCAGGAACCGCGGCAGACACTCCCGCGGCATGGATGCGGACGAGACCACGACGATCGACACGACGATCGCCTTCGCCGCCACGGGCGGTGTCGCGGACCTCTCGCTCATATCCGGCAAGATCACGGTCACCGCCTGGACTCGCCCCGAAGCGCGGGTGCACGTGACGAGCGACCACGTGCCCGTCCATTTCGAGCACGAGGCCGGCCGTCTCGTCCTCGACTCACGCGGCCATCGGCACATGCGCGGCGATAACGACGATGACGACGGCGACGACGATGTGGAGTACACGGTCACGGTCCCCGCCGGCACCCGCGTGATCCTCCACAGCATTTCCGGCGACCTCGAGGTCCAGGGCACCCGCGGCGAGATCGAGGCCCGCTCGGTCAGCGGCGACGTCCGCGTCGATGATGTCGCACACAACGCCACGCTGGAATCCCTCTCGGGCAACATGACGGTCCACAATGTCCGCGGCGACCTCCACATGCGCACGGTCAGCGGCGACGCCGAGGCCGATGCGGTTACCGGAGACGTCACGTTCACGTCGGTCAGCGGACACGGCTACCTCACCCGGGCCACCTGCCGGAACGTCCACATGGAAAGCGTGAGCGGCGACCTGACCTACGGCGGGACGCTCGACCCCTCAGGGACCTACGACCTGCACGCCCACTCCGGCGATGTCCACATCGACCTCCCCGCCGATGCCGGCGCCACGGTGTCCCTCGACTCCTTCAGCGGTGAGATCACGTCCGACTTCCCGATCACGATCCAGCCCCGGGGCGAATCCGGCCCCGCCGCCCAGCACCTCGACGCCACACTCGGCAAAGGCGGCGCCCGGATCACGGTCGTTACGTTCAGCGGGGACATCGAGCTCCGGTCGGGTACGCCGCACAAGCGCTAGCCCGCGCAGCGCTCGGTAGCACGCGATAGGACGGCTGGCGCACGACTCCGGCAAGCCGTCCAGGAGGAACCTCGGCCCTCCGCACGGTTATATTTCCTCCGTCCGCTAACTCTCGAGGAATGGACTATGGGCGTCTCGTACGCCGCTAATACTGCCGTCGTCCGCACCGGGGCAGAACGGCTCACGCTCATCCGCCGGACCTACCTGCTGGTCTTCGCCAGCATCCTGGTCACGATGGGTGGCGTCGCCTTCGGCTTCACGCAGCCCCAGATCATGGACGCGGTCAATGCACACCCGTTCATCAGCTTCCTGATCGTCTTTGCCCCGCTGTGGATGGCGGGACGCATGGACACCGCGTTCCCCGCGAACGTCGGGTTCATGTTTCTCTTCACGTTCATCATGGGGCTCTGGCTCTCACCCCTGCTCTATTTCTTCAACCGCACGCAGCCCGGCGTGATCAGCGAGGCCGCTCTGCTCACGGGCTCGACGTTCGGGGTCCTCACCGCCTACGCATTCGTCAGCCGGCGTGACTTCAGCGCCTGGGGCGGGTTCTTCGTGACGGGTCTCTGGGTCCTGATCGGGGCCAGCGTCATCAACCTCTTCTTCCAGAACGTCCACGTCGATCTCTGGCTCGCGGCGATGACGGTGTTCATCTTCGGCGGCCTGCTGGTCTTCCGCACGTGGCAGATCCGCAATGTCTTCGGGCCCGACCAGTATGTGCAGGCGGCGATCAGCATCTACATGGCGCTGATCAACCTCTTCCTCGCGATCCTTCGGATCGTCGCCGGCGGCCGCCGCTCGTAACTGTTCCTGCTCGGCTCCCCGCATCAGCCAGAACGCCGGCCCCCTGGGCCGGCGTTTTCATTTCACGCCAGCGCCCACGACTGCACTGTCGCGCGCCAGCCCCCACACCGACCCGTCGCTGAACCGCGCGATCTGCCGGAGCCCCAGCACCCGCGCCACCGAATCGGGCGGCGCCACGTCGGAGTTCGGCGCGCTGAACGCCACCACCACGCCATGGCTCCGCGCCAGCCGGTCCCGGAAGCGCCGCAAGGTCAGCGCGTCGGTCACGTCCGGCACGTCGTGCGACGCCCGCCCCGCGTTGAAATACAGCGCCGCCGGCCAGTTCGTGTACAACACCCGGTTCGCTCCCCCGTCCGGCGCCCGCACCCATGCCACGGTCGGGGAGTCGCGCCAGTCGCTGCCCGCGAAATCGTTGCCGTCTCCGAGCGCCAACTGCACCCGGGTCGCACTCGTCACGGCCGATGCGAGGAACCACGCCATCACGACGAATCCGACCGCGACGCGCGCCACTTGCCCCCGCCCCGGCCACCACAGCGCGAGCGCCACGCCAAGCCCGATCTCCGCGAGCAGGATCGCCGGCGACAGGATCCGCTCGTCGAATGGGATGCTCGGGTCGGCCACTGCCCGCGACACCGCAACGAACGCGAGATACACGCCTCCCGTGAGCACCACGGCGCGTAGCAGCACCGCCGCGCGATGCGCATCGATCTCCGGATTCTGCCGGAGCCATGCGACCGCGGCCGCACCCTGCCGGCGCCGCCGCCACGCGTGGATCGCCAACATGACGGCCCCGGCGCCGAGCATCCACGCGACGGGACCGCGCCACTGCCCGTCGCCGGCCGGCACCAGCCAGTCCCTCGCCGTCCCCAACCCCTCGCGCACGGTCTCGCCCAGATTGCCGTAGAGGCCGAGCGCCCGCACGCTCTTGGCACCGGCGAGGTGCACCGACCGCACGAGCCACGCCGAGAGCGCCCACGCCGCCGGCACGGAGATGAGCACAAGGCGGATGATTCTCGTCCGCCACCGGCGCCGCGGGTCCACTGGCCCGATCAGCGCCGCAATCGCCGCCGCCCCCACGAGCGCCACGCCCGCGTATCGCAGCATCACGGCCGCCAGCAACAACGGCCCTGTCCACGACGCCGCCCACACGCCACGCCACTCACGCCGGCCACGCAGCCGGGGCCCGGGGTCGATGATCTCCACGATGCCGGCGAGGATCGCCACCAGCACCGCCAGGAACAGCGGCTCGCTCAGCACCGACAGATGCACGTTGAGGAGCGCAGGCGTCGCGAGCGCCACGACGCCCGTCATCACCCCCACACCGGTGCCAGCCGCTGCCGACACGACGAGCACGATGCCTGCCCAGGTGCAGAATGCCGCCACCACGATCAGGAGCCGCGCACTCTGCACGGGCGACAGTCCCTCGCTCACGGGCACGGCGATCGCGGTCGAAAATCCGGGCGGGAAATGCGAGAGCGGCTCGGAGGAGTCTGACGCGGCCCAGCTGCTCGTGGGCACGCGATACACGTCGTACCGCACGAGCGACTGCGCGGCGCCCAGATACGACATGGCATCAGGATCGAGTCCCGGCCCCGGGGACGCGGTCGCGAGAGCGACGATGACGCACGCGAGCGCACCCACGAGGAACGCGGCGCCGAACCGGCCCGCCGTCACGCGCTGATATCCCCCGGCTGCCACTCCGCTGCGGCGTGCGGTCAGGGACGGCGAGATGTGTCGGCCGGCGGCCGCGGAACCGAATCCCCCATGGGTGGTGCCGCCGTGTCCTGCACTCCACTGTCCGCCGCCCGCGCCGCACTGTCGGCCGTCGCCGCTGCCGCCGCGAGTGCCGCCGCCCGGCGCAGCGAATCCGCTCTGGCGTTCGCGGCGGCGGCCTGCCGCTCCAGCGCCGCTTGCCTCGCTTCGAGTACGGCTTGCCGCGCCTGCGAGAGCGCGAGTTGGCGCGACAGCCGCAGCTTCTGCAAGCTGTCCGCCCCCTGCAATGCCAGCACGCGCGCGAAATGCGCCTCGGCCGTCTGCGCGGTACGGAGCGCGATGGCCGCGATCCCGTCGGCATACTCCTGTGTCTGCCCCTGGGCCACCGCAGTCTGCGCCGTGTCGAGCGTCGCGCGTGTGCGGATCATGTCCCCCTCGACTCGCTGGTCCGCTCTCGCACTCTGGAGCGATGAGTAGATGCTCTCCGCCTGTGTGAGCGCCGCCGGCTTCTGGGTCGATGCGCACGCCACAATCGCCGCGGCGGTCACGGCGATAGCCAGCAGCACGGGGATCCGCCGCCTCGCGCTCACTCGCTCCCCCCAGGCCCCGGAGCCTTGGCCGGCGTCGCCGGAGGCGTCAACGGCAACTGCTGGAGCAGGGCCTCCTCGGCCGACCTCGAACGCTCCGCCATGATCCGGTCCGCGAGCGCCTTGGCGTAGGTCGCGTCGGCGACCGCTTCCCGCGCGCGCAGCGATGCCCGCGCGGTGTGCTTGTCCCGGAGCTCGATCTGCGCGTCGGCGACATGCTGGCGCGCCGAGGCCATGACGTCCCGCGCGAGTGTGTCAGCGCCAGCGACGGATGCCTCTTCGATCATCGCGTTCGCATGGGCGACGACATTCCCCGGATCACCGATCGGAGCCGGAAAGGCGCCGCTCGAGGCGCACGCGGCCAGCACCGCGGACGTGGCCACGAGCCCGCTGCCTGCAGCCAGCCGCCGGGCGGGACGGTAAACAAGACGGCAAAGTTGCCGGCCAGCGAGCCGGCGCAACTCACGGATCACGCACATCTCCAGGGGAAAACCACCGACCGCGGAACTAAGACTGAATACCCCCATAAACCACGGGAGGCGGTTGCGCCGGCGGCGGCAAATGCTAGTTTTGGTATTTCGGTGTTTGTTCGGTAGATGGATGCTCCCTCCACCGGCCCGTAAACGTGCGTCGCTCTCTCCCGGTTCGCCAGACCGCCCTGTTCGACGACGCGATGGCCCGGCTCCCCCGGGTCCTCCCGACGATCGGCCAGCAAGGCGACATCGCGTATGTCGGCATCTCCGCGCGCACCGCGCTCAACCGCCCCGAACAGACGGGCATGCCGTACTGGTCGATCAATCCGTACGTCGGATGCGCCTTCGGATGCGCGTACTGCTACGCCCGCTACGCGCATCGCTATCTGAGCGAACGGACTGCGGCGGCAAGCGAGCCGGCCGAATCGATCGCACTGGACGCGTCTGACGGGACGCCGCCCGTCCCGGCGATGCCGCCCTGGCTGGCGTTCGAGCGGCGGATCTTCGTGAAGCGCAATGTCGCTGACGTGCTCCGCGACGCTCTCCGCAACGGCAGCGCGCGGCACGCCGAGTTGGCGCGCGGCGAAACGCTCGTCATCGGGACCGCCACCGATCCGTACCAGCCCGCCGAGCGGCATTTCAGACTCACGCGGTCGGTGCTGGAGACGCTCGCCGAGCACGCGGGCCTCCGCGTGGTGATCATCACGAAGAGTGCGCTGATCACCCGGGACATCGACGTGCTGCGGCGGCTCGCCCGCCACTCGCGCGTCACAGTCAACCTCTCGCTCATCACGCTCGACCGCGACCTCGCTCGGCGCCTCGAACCGCGCGCGCCGACGCCGGACGCGCGGATCCGCGCGCTGACGCGCCTCGCCGCTGCCGGCATCGACACCGGCATCAACATCATGCCCGTGCTTCCCGGGATCACCGACTCTCCCGCGGGCATCCGCGCCCTCATCCAGCGTGTGGCGGCGGCGGGCGCGTCGCACGTCAACGCCGGCGCGCTCCGCCTCCAGTCGGAAGCGCGGAAACGGTATCTCCCCTTCATCGAGGCGGAGTTTCCCCACCTCGCGGCCCGCTACCGCGTCGCCTACGCCGGAAGCCACGACGCAGGCGCCCGATACCGCGAGGGCCTGCACCGCGTGGTGCGCCAGCTGTGCGCCGTACACGGGATCCGCTGCGGCCGGGCGGAAGAGGACCGCGCCCGAGCCTCCGCCCCCGACGACGGCCAGCTCCCGCTCCCCCTCGAAGAGCCGCCCCGCGCGCATCCGGCGTAGCAAATGGGCATTGTCCGTGGCGGCACCGAACCGCCCCCCAAACGGATGCCGCAGCCGATGTGGTTTATTCTACTCTCTACTTTCTGTTCGTCTACTTTCTAGCGGCCCCGCCCACCCCCACCCCGTTGCTCGCGGCCCCCGTGAGGCGTCGAGCGCGGGATGGCTTTCACGACTACTGATGGCGATGCCCAGACCGGCTCAGCCCCTCGCCGCGGGCCGGACTTGGAATGGCACGGCCGGGACGCCCTGGTCGTGGTGCTCGTGGCGGCCTTCGTTTACGCGAACGCCCTCGCCAATCGGTTTGCCCTCGACGACAACGATGTCGTCCTGAACAACCCTCTGATCCACCACCTCGCCGGCACGTGGCAGGCGTTCGCGCACTCGTACTGGCCGGAAGCCACCGGCGCCGGCCAGTACCGCCCGCTGACGATGGCGACGTTCGCGCTCGATTGGGTCGTCTCGGGTGGAAACGCGGCGTGGCTTCACGCGGCCAATGTTCTGTGGCACGTCGCGGCCTGCCTGCTCGTCTGGCGGGTCCTCGCGGATCTCACATCGCGATCGGGCGCGCTCGCCGGCGCGCTCGTATTCGCGGTGCATCCGGTGCACGTGGAGGCGGTGTCGAACCTGGTGGGCCGGGCTGACGTCATCTGCGCGGCCTTTACTCTGGCCGCACTGCTCGCCCACCGGCGCCGCGTCTGGATCGCGGTGCCCTGCTACGCTGCCGCGCTCTTCGCCAAGGAGAGTGGGATCACGTTCATCGGTCTCGCCCTGGCGTCGGATCTCCTGCTGCCGGGTCCTCTGGCCGTGTGGCAGCGCGAGCCGGCACCGCGGAAGCAGCACCGCACCTCGCTTCCCGCTGATCTGGTCGCGCGGTGGCCTTTGTACGCCGGCTACGCCGCTGTCACCGCCGCATACGCCGCGATCCTCGCCCGCCTCTTTCGCGACATGCCGCTCGTGCGCGTGGCGGAGCCATGGATGCACGCGAGCGCCGGCGAACGGCTGCTCACGGTGGCACGGATTGTCCCGGAGTATGTGCGTCTGCTGCTGGTGCCGCTTCAGCTTCACGTGGACTACATGCCACGCTCGGTCGAGGTGGTGCAGCAACCCACGATCGGCGTACTCGCGGGCATCGTCATTGTGATCGCCGCCGTGATCGTCACGATCCGCGCGTGGAGACGCGCGCCGCCGGTGGCGTTCGCGGTGCTCGCTTTCGCGTGCACGATCGCCCCGGTGGCCAACGTGTTCTTCGCGTCCGGCGTGATGGTCGCGGAGCGCACGCTGTACTTGCCGAGTTTGGGCCTCGCGGTCCTGGTGGCGTGCTCGTGGGATTTCTTCGCGGACAGACGCCAGACGGCAATGCGCGCCATCGAACGTATGGCGGACGCCGCAGCCGGCAGTTTCGCCGGCGGGGCCACACAACGTGGTTTCTCACGCGGCGCTGCACCCGGCCGTGTCTCGGGCGTCGTCACCCCACACCGTTTCTCGGACGGCAGCAGGGTGTCCGCGGCCCGCCCGGCTGCCAATGGCCGGCTGCCGGCCGGCATCCTCGTGGTCGCGATCATCCTGCTGGCTGCACGCACGTGGACCCGTACGCCGGTCTGGCGCAACGACAAGACGATGCTGGTCGCATCGCTCGCGGGCGAGCCGGAATCCTACCGTGTGCACGAGCGCGCGGCCGACGTCATGTACCGCCTGGGTAATCTCGACGGTGCGGTGCAGGAGTACGCGATCGCGCGCACATTGTACCCGGTTGCGCCCCTGCTCTATCAGGCCCCGGCGGCGCTGCTGGCCGCGCACGGCCGCGACGCCGAGGCGAGCGGGTTGCTCGACAGCGCGCGCCTCGTGGATCCGAGCCCGTACGCGGACGCGATACGCCGCGCATGGGTGCGCTACGCCGCGCGCGACTACCGAGGCACGATCGCCTGGGCCCGGTCAGCCTACATGATGCAGCGCGATTCGGTGGACGCACTCATGGTGCTGACCCAGGCGGCCCAACAAATCGACGACGTCCGCGACGCCATGATCGCATTTCGGCTGGGCCTCTCGGACCACCCGCGCAACCGCGCACTCCACCGCAGCTACGCCGCGATGCTGGCCTCGACGGGCGACACGATCGGCGCGAGCCGCGAAGCCTCGCTGGCAAAAGCCCGCTAGCAACCTTCGCCAACCCCCAGTCCCCCGTCCCCAGTCCCCAGTCCCCAGTCCCCAGTCCCCAGTCCCCAGTCCCCAGTCCCCAATCCCCAATCCCCAATCCCTAATCCCTAATCCCTAATCCCTACCCCTCCACCGACGCCAGCTGTTCCCCCACCAGCCCTGCCTCACGCGCCATCGCCGCGATCCCTTCATCGATCGTCCGCGAGTGATGCATGGAACAGAACTTGGGCCCGCACATCGCGCAGAACTCCGCGCTCTTGAAGTACTCCGCGGGCAGCGTCTCGTCGTGAAACTCGCGCGCCCGTTCGGGATCGAGCGACAACCGGAACTGCTCGTTCCAGTCGAACGCATACCGCGCGCGTGACAGCGCGTCGTCGCGATCCCGCGCACCGGACCGGCCCCGCGCGATGTCCGCCGCGTGCGCCGCGATCTTGTACGCGATCACGCCTTGCCGCACGTCCTCGGCGTTGGGGAGCCCGAGATGCTCCTTCGGTGTCACGTAGCACAGCATGTCCGCGCCGTACCAGCCGATCATCGCCGCGCCGATCGCGCTCGAGATGTGGTCGTACCCCGGGGAGATGTCCACGACGAGCGGCCCCAGTGTGTAGAACGGCGCCTCGCTGCAGACGTCTTTCATCCGCTTCACGTTCATCTCGATCTGCTGCATCGGGATGTGCCCCGGCCCCTCGACCATCACCTGGACATCGCGCGCCCACGCACGGCGGGTCAGCTCACCGAGGGTGTCCAGCTCCGCGAACTGCGCGCGGTCGCTCGCGTCGTGGAGACAGCCGGGCCGGAGTGAGTCGCCGAGGGAGATCGTGACGTCGTAGTGGCGGAGGATGTCGAGGACGTCATCGTAGCGCTCGTAGAGCGGGTTCTGGCGGCGGTGGTGCATCATCCACACCGCGTGCAGCGAGCCGCCGCGGCTCACGATCCCGGTCACGCGGCCGTACACGAGCGGCAGGTGCTCGAGGAGGATCCCCGCGTGCAGGGTCATATAGTCGACGCCCTGCCGCGCCTGATGCTCGATCACGTCCAGGAGGTCGTTGGCCGTGAGCTCTTCCAGCTCCTTGCCCATCAGCACGGCCTGATAGATCGGTACCGTCCCGATCGGAACCGTCGACGCCGCGATGATCGCCTCGCGCACCGCATCGATGTCATGGCCGGTCGAGAGGTCCATGACGGTGTCGGCACCGTAGCGCACCGCCAGTTGCAGCTTGGCGACTTCTTCGGCCAGATCCGATGTGACGGCCGAGGTGCCGATATTGGCGTTGATCTTCACGCGCGCGACTTTGCCGATCGCCATTGGCTCGAGCGCACCCGCGAGATGATGGATGTTGGCGGGAATGATGAGCCGGCCACGCGCGACTTCAGCCTGCACCAGATCCGGCGCGAGTTGCTCGCGCGCGGCGACGACCGCCATGGCGGCCGTGATCTCGCCGCGGCGGGCCGCGGCCATCTGCGTCCGGGATTCCATGAGGAACAAATTAACGCCGGAAGTCGCCGGCGGCCGGTAAGCGCCTCCCAGGTGGCTCGTCCCAGCGGTGCCGGCTATTGGCCGCTTACCGGGACTCCCACGCGAACCCGCTCACCCACCGCGCAGCCCGGTTGTGGGGACCGAGGGCCAGGATCACCGTCGCGCCCGACGCCTCGGTCACTCCCTTGGCCACGATCCCGTCGATCCCCGCTCCGTTCGGATCGAGCGTGGTCAGGAAATCGTGGCCCTTGAACCGATAGTCGTCGATCCGCAGCGTCGTCACCCGCCCCGCGGTATCGATCAGGACCGCGCGCTCCTTGACCCATTCGTTCGCGCCGGCCCGGAGATCCACCGCCAGCGCCAGGCGGTTGCCGCCGCCGAAGCACCCGGCCACCTGCGAGGATTGCGCTTTCTCGGTCGCGAGGAGCCGGTCGTACGGCGGCGGCGGCTGGCTGCGAAGCCAGAGCTCGATCGAGTCCCGGACGAGGGCCGCGCGCGCGAGCAGCGCCGCCGGAATGCTGTCGGCCAGGCAACTGTCGCGGTCGGCTCTGACGCTGTCGGCATGCCGCGCGCTGTCCGCCCGGCGTGTACTGTCGGCGGCGCGCAGGGAGTCGCCCCGGGGCGTCGAGTCCACCACCGCACTGTCCGCCCGCGCCGTCGTATCCACCCGCTCGGCCGCCGCGAACGCCGCAGGCGCCGCCCGCACGAGCGAATCGAGGTGCGGCGGGACTTTGATGGTCGCGACGATGCGGCCGTTCCAGTCGCCGAACCCGGTCACCGCCACGGTATCCGCTCCCCACTGGCCGAACAGCCGCAGGCGGGATCCCTTGGGGACCGGCGTCAGTGCATCGACGGCTTCCGCGAAGGCGAGCGCCCGGTGGTGGTCGTGCCGGACGTCGGTGTCGACCCGCCCGATATCCACGAGGAGTCTCTTGCCCCGCTTCGCCGCGAGAAACCATGTTTGCACTGTCGGCGCGAATACCAGATACTGGGCGATCGTGTCGGCGAGGGGGGAAAGCACGCGTGGCGGCGGTGCGGGCGGTGGCGGCGCGACGGCGGCAGTCGCCGCCGCAGCCACCGCGCGGTCAGTCGGCGCGAGGATCGTGTCGCTGGAGGTACGGCCGGCGCTGTCCGCGGCCGCCGCAGTGGTATCGTCCTGTGGGGTGGAAGCGGCCCGGCGGTCAGGACAGGCCAGCGCACCGCCACACACCACTGCCACGAGGGTGAGACTGCCGGCCAGTCTGGTGAAGGAGCGCTGTCGGGGACCGTGTGCCCGCGGCGCGCGGCGCAATGACGCGCGCGCGGTGGCCAAGACTCGCATAGGTGTCACCTAATATGCCTTTTCTCGAGCACGACGGGGTCACTCGCGAGTTGACGGCCGGCGAAACGATGGTCGGCGCCGGCAGCCAAGCCGGCTGGCGCCTGCAGACGATCAATCTCGCACCGCGACACTTCACCGTCTCGGTCGGCGGCGATGGCCACGCGGTCCTGTCCGCCTACGGCGCGCAGCCGGTCGAAGTCAACGGCACACCGCTCTCGGGCCCTCACCCGCTCGAGCACGGCGATGAGATCATCGCGGGCGCCGGCATCTTCGTCTACCTCGCGCGCCTCGATGCACCGGGCCCGCGCATCGCCGTTCCGGTCCCGGTGCAGACCGAACCATCAACGCCACCCCCCGCATCCGCGGTTCCTGTCGCCGCTCCTGTCACCTCTCCCGCGGCGGCTTCTGTGGCAGTTCCCGCGTCCGACACGCCGCGCACCGCCGCCACCACGCCCCCCGCCGCCCGCGCGTACCTCGTCGATGTCACCACCTCGCTCGCCTACCCCCTCGGCGACGACATCGTCGGCATCGGCCGCGACGCGGTCAACCAGATCGTGCTCAAGGACGCCGCGACATCACGCTTCCACGCCGACGTCCACCGCGCTCCGACTGGCGCATTTGTCTTCCGCTCGATGGGCACCAACGGCTCGACGCTCAACGACACACCCGCCGGACGCACACCCCGCGCGCTGGCCGAGGGCGACACGATCCGCATCGGCGGCTCGTCGCTGCGATTCACCACCACGCCACCGCCCGGCACACGCGTCGTCGCACCCAGGGACGTCGCGCCCGGTCCCCGCGCCCACCAACCGACGCCCATCTACCGCTCGGACGAGCCCAACACCGTCCCGCCCCCGATCGAGCCGCGCGCCGCTCGGCGCGGACGGCTGATCGCCATTACGGCCGCGATACTGGTGGCGGTGGTGGTGCTGGCCGCCCTCTGGATGCTGCGAGGCTCGCCTCACCACTAGGCGAGCTGCTCGCGCTACTCGCGCCGCTGCTCGATGCACTCCCTGCCGGTCGGCGTCCCGGGCGCAGTGTGCGGATGGCCCCACGGGCCGGATTGTGCACGTCGGCGTACACGGTGAGCGCCACCGCAGCCATCGCGAGTGCGATCAGAGCGATCGTCGTCATCCGCATGATCCGGCGGTGCGTCACCCGCGAGCGCTGATCGCGGGCCTCGATCGTGCCCATGAATGTCGTCGCCGCACGGGCCTCGCGTCCCGCCTTGTCCGCCCGCGCCGCCGGCTCCGGGGCCACTTTCGCGCCCGAGGGAAGGACGGTCGTGAACCGGAGCAGGGTGCGGCCGATCGCGATCTCGTCGCCCTCCTGCAATCCGGTGGGCACGAGCAGCCGCTTGCCGTTGAGCGACATCACGCACGCGGGATGCGGCACGATCACGTACGACTCACCGCCCTGCACGAGATGCGCGTGCACCCGGGAGACGTCCGGCTCCTGCACCACGACGGTGCTCCCGGGATCCCGGCCGATGGTATTCCGGTCGTGCAACCGGTACAGCCGCCCGTGGCGGGTGTCTCGCAGATACGCGTCGGGCGAAGTCTCCGGCCCGGATGGCATGCGCCGGTAGCGCAGCTCCGCCGATCCGGCCTGCACACGATCGCCGAATGACAACAGCGCCCGCGGCACGGTCAGCTCGACGCCGTTGACGCGCATGGCCGATCCGGCCGCGCCACGGATCAGCAGCGCGCGGCCGCCTGTCTCCGCCGACAGCAGCAGATGCACGGGGTCGAGCCCGCGCCCCAGGATGCGCCAGCCAGCTCCAGGCGCACTCCCGATCGTGAGCACGCCAGGTCCCAGCGGGCGCACGTCCCCCTCGAACTCGACATAGGCCATCGCATGAGTTCGACGATCCCGGCCGGCTTTTGGCACCGTCGCCAACCCACGTGTTCGCCACTCCGGAAGCCGCTCGAAATATTCACGCTCGAGCCTGCCAATCGGGCAGCCGCCCGTTTTTTCCTAACGCTTCAAACACTTGTCGCATAATCGCTTACACTCTGGTATACGCCTGCCGCTTTCGATTGACAATGCCGACAAATTCACTTAGGATTCGCTTCCTTAGAGGCCGCGGCGCATTTTGGCTGGCATTCCGCACCACAACGCCGTCGGACCAGGGACCGCGCCACGGGTGCGGCTCGCACTGTGCGGCCCGCACGGCGAGCCCTGGGACACACCCCTCGCACAATCTGACGCGCGTCGGCCGGACATGGAGTCGGGATGAGCACAGCAATCGAGAACCTGGTCAACCGTGACTACCAATACGGATTCGTCACGGATGTCGAGGCCGATACGCTGCCACGCGGTCTCTCCGAAGAGACGGTCCGGCAGATCTCGGCCAAGAAGCGCGAGCCCGCGTTTCTCCTCGAATGGCGCCTCCGCGCCTACCGCCGCTGGCTCACGATGAAAGAGCCGCACTGGTCCAACGTCACGTACCCGGCGATCGACTACCAGAGCGCCAGCTACTACTCCGCGCCCAAGTCGGCGAAGACCCTCGGCAGCCTCGACGAAGTCGATCCCGAGCTCCTGCGCACGTACGAGCGCCTCGGCATCTCGCTCACCGAGCAGAAGCGCATTTCCGGCGTCGCCGTGGATGCGATCTTCGACAGCGTCTCGGTCGGCACGACGATGAAGACCGAGCTCGCGAAGCTCGGCATCATCTTCTGCTCGTTCGGTGAGGCCGTGCAGGAACACCCCGAGCTCGTGCAGAAATATCTGGGGTCGGTCGTCCCGTACAGCGACAATTTCTTCGCCGCCCTCAACGCCGCCGTATTCAGCGATGGGTCGTTCTGCTACGTCCCCAAGGGCGTGCAATGCCCGATGGAGCTCTCCACGTACTTCCGGATCAACTCCGCGGACACCGGCCAGTTCGAGCGCACGCTCATCATCGCCGACGAGGGCGCGTCGGTCAGCTACCTCGAGGGATGCACCGCCCCGCGCCGCGACACCAATCAGCTCCACGCAGCCGTCGTCGAGCTGGTGGCGCTCGACCACGCGTCGATCAAGTACTCGACCGTGCAGAATTGGTACGCGGGCGACAGCGAAGGCAAAGGCGGCATCTACAACTTCGTCACCAAGCGCGGCAAGGCCGCGGGCGTCCGCTCCAAGATCTCCTGGACTCAGGTCGAGACGGGCTCCGCCATCACGTGGAAGTATCCCAGCGTGATTCTGCAGGGCGATCACTCGACCGGCGAGTTCTACTCGGTCGCCGTCGTCAACAATCGCCAGCAGGCCGACACCGGCACGAAGATGATCCACATGGGCCGCGACACGAAGTCCACGATCATCTCCAAAGGCATCTCGGCCGGCCGCGGCAACAACAGCTATCGCGGCCAGGTCAAGGTCCTGCGCAAGGCGGAAGGTGCGCGAAACTACACGCAGTGCGATTCGATGCTGATCGGCAACCAGTGCGGTGCACACACGTTCCCGTACATCGAGGTCGGCAACAACTCCTCGGTCGTCGAACACGAGGCCTCCACGTCCAAGATCGGAGAGGACCAGATTTTCTACTGCAAGCAGCGCGGGCTCAGCGCCGAGCACGCCATTTCGCTGATCGTGAGCGGGTTCTGCAAGGAGGTCTTCCAGAACCTGCCGATGGAGTTCGCCCTCGAAGCGCAACAGTTGCTGGGGATCACGCTCGAAGGCAGCGTCGGCTGATGCTCGAGATCAAGGACCTGCACGCCGCGATCGGCGACCGCGAGATTCTCAAGGGCATCTCTCTCTCCGTGGCCACGGGGGAGGTGCATGCGATCATGGGACCCAATGGATCCGGGAAGAGCACGCTCGCCCAGGTGCTGGCCGGTCATCCGGGCTACGAGGTCACGCGCGGTTCCGCCACGTACGATGGCGAGGACCTCCTCGCCCTCCCCCCGGAGGAGCGCGCCCAGAAGGGCCTCTTCCTCGCGTTCCAGTACCCGGTCGAGATTCCGGGCGTCACCAACGCGTACTTCCTGCGCGCCGCTTTCAACGAGATCCGGAAATCGCGGGGCCAGGACGAGATCGACCCGATGGACTTCCGGGACCTGGTCGAGGAGCGGCTCCGCCTCGTGGACATGGATCCCGACATGCTCTCGCGCGCCGTCAATGCCGGCTTCTCGGGCGGCGAGAAGAAGCGCAACGAGATCCTCCAGATGGCCGTGCTCGGACCCCGCCTCGCGATTCTCGATGAGACGGACTCGGGGCTGGACATCGACGCACTCCGGGTCGTCGCACACGGCGTGAACTCGCTCCGCCGGCCCGACAACGCGACGATCGTCGTCACGCACTACCAGCGGCTGCTCAACTACATCGTGCCCGATCAGGTCCACGTCCTCGCGGCCGGCCGCATCGTGAGATCCGGTGGCAAGGACCTGGCGCTGGAGCTCGAGGCGAAGGGCTACGACTGGCTGGTCGATGCCGCGCCCGCGAGCGCGCCCGCGGGCGTCGCCGGGGCAGGAGTGTGACGGTCCAGTCGTACGTAGACGCGTACTCGGCGTTCACCAGGGACCACGGACGCAATCCGGCCTGGCTCCTCCCGGTCCGGCGCGCCGCGATCGAACGGTTCCGCGAGCGCGGGTTCCCCACCACGCACGACGAGGACTGGCACTTCACGAGTGTCGCGCCGATCGCCGGCGCGGAGTTCGCGCCGATGGCGGGCGGAGGCGACGTGGACTTGGCCGATCTCGACGCGCTCAGCTTCGGACAGACGGGCTGGACGCAGTTGGTGTTCGTCAACGGACGCTACACCCCGGAGCTGTCGTCCGCGGGCACGCTCCCCCGGGGCGTCGAGGTCCGCAGCCTGGCCGCCGCGCTCCGCGATGACGTCCCCCTCGTCCGCGAGCGGCTCGGCTCGCTCGCCGCACTCGGCCACGACGCATTTGTGGCGCTCAATACCGCGCTGTTCGTGGACGGGGCGTTCGTGCACATCCCGGCGAACGCGATCGTCGAGTACCCGATCCACCTGCTGTTCGTGACCGATGCCGGCGCCGCGAGCGGCGTTTCGCACCCGCGTAATCTCATCGTCACGGGCCGCAACGCGCAGGCCACGATCGTCGAGAGCTACGCGGCCGTCGGGGACCCGGTGTATTTCACGAATCCGGTCACCGAGGTCGCGGTCGCGGAGAATGCCCACATCACGCATCTCCGGATGCAGCGCGAAAGCGAGCGCGCGTTCCACGTCGGCACGACGCAGGCCCACCAGGCCCGGCACTCGCGGTACACGTCGTTCTCGTTCGCCACGGGCGGGGCGCTGTCGCGCATGAACATCTACACGGCGCTCGCCGAGCCGGGGGCGGAGGTCACGCTCAACGGCCTGTACATGGCCGACGGATCGCAGCACCTGGATCACCAGACGCGCATCGAGCACATCGCACCCAACTGCACGAGCCACGAGGTCTACAAGGGTGTGCTCGACGGTGCGGCGCATGCGGTGTTCAACGGGAAGGTCTACGTGCACCCCGAGGCGCAGAAGACGGACGGCAAACAGACCAACAACAACCTGCTGCTCTCCCCCGATGCCCACGTCGATACCAAGCCGCAGCTCGAGATCTTCGCCGACGACGTGAAGTGCACGCACGGCGCGACCGTCGGACAGCTCGACGAGGTGGCGCTCTTCTACCTCCGGAGCCGCGGCCTCGCGCTCGAGGAGGCGAAGACGCTCCTCACGTACGCCTTTGCGGCCGACGTGGTGCAGCGAATCGATGATCTCACGGTACGCGCCGGGCTGGAGGCGCTCGCCCGCGAACGGTTCGTGGGCCCGATGCCGGCGAGTGTCGGGTAGCGGTCTCGCTCGGCCGGCCGGCACCAACGCTCCGGTGAGCATCCGCCCATGAGCGACCTCCGCGAGTTGTACCAGAGTGTCATCCTCGACCATAATCGCGCCCCTCGCAACTACGGGCCCCTGGCGGACGCCACGGGACACGCCGAGGGCCGCAACCCGCTCTGCGGGGATGAGGTCACGGTCTGGGTCCGGATGGAGGGCGAGCGCGTTGCCGATGTCCATTTCGTCGGGACCGGCTGCGCGATCTCCAAGGCGTCGGCGTCGCTCATGACGACGGCGGTCAAAGGGAAGACGGCCGCCGAAGTCACCACACTCGCCGATCAGTTCCGGGCCGTCGTCACAGGCCAGGTCCCCGCGCCGCCGCCGTCCGATGGCGCGATGGGCCGGCTCGCCGCGCTCTCGGGGGTCTCACGGTTCCCGATCCGCGTCAAATGCGCGACGCTGGCCTGGCACGCGTTGCACGCCGCGATCGCTGGTGCGCCGGACGCCGGCGTCCCGGACGCCCGCGTCTCGCCGTGACGGACGGGGACTTCACACCAGTGGCCACGCTCGCCGATGTTCCGCCCGGAGGACTCCTCAGTGTCCGTGCGCCGAATGGTGAGCAGGTCGTGCTGGTGAATGCCGGCGGCGAGATCGGCGCGCTCCTCGACCGCTGCTCCCACCAGGAGTACGCGCTCTCCGCGGGTGAGGTGCTGGACGATGGCACGATTGAATGCGTCTGGCACGGGGCCCGTTTCGACAGCCACACGGGCGCGGTTCGCGGCCTGCCCGCGGTCGAGCCAGTCCCCGCATTCGCCGTGCGCATCGAAGGGGATGCGATCCTGCTCGGCCCTCGCCTGCCATCACCATGACGACAGTCATGACTCGTCGCGCCGACTTCCCCCTCCTCGTCCGGCAGCCCGGGCTCCACTACCTGGACTCGGCCGCGACCGCGCAGAAGCCCGCGGTCGTCCTCGACGCCGAGCGCGAGTTCTACGAGACGAGTTACGCGAATCCGCATCGCGGCGCGTACGCGCTCTCTGCCCGGGCCACCGAGTGCTATCACGACGCACGCACCGGGGTCGCGCGGTTCTTCGGTCTCCGGGACGCCGCGTGCCTGATATTCACCCGCGGCACGACGGAGTCCCTCAATCTCGTCGCGACCGCCTGGGGCATGCACAATGTCCGCCCGGGCGACGAGATCGTGGTGACACGCCTCGAGCACCACGCCAATTTCGTCCCCTGGCAGCAGCTCGCGCTCGCCCGCGGCGCGGCGTTCCGGATCGTCGAGCTCACGCCGGACGGACGGGTGGACATCGATCTGCTGCGCCACGCCGTCACGCCGCGCACGAAGGTGGTGGCCGTCGCCCACGTCTCCAACGCCCTCGGCACGATCACGCCGCTCGGCGAGGTCGCGGCGATCGCGCGGTCGGTTGGTGCGCTCGTGGTCGTGGATGGCGCGCAGAGTGCGCCGCACATGGCTGTCGACATCGAGGCGCTGGATGTCGATTTCTACGCCTTCAGCGGACACAAGATGGGCGCGCCGACCGGCATCGGCGGCCTGATCGGACGCCGTGAGATCCTGGAGGCGATGCCGCCTTACCAGATGGGCGGCGACATGATCGAAGTCGTCGGCGACGAGCGCACGAGTTGGAATGTGCTCCCGCACAAGTTCGAGGCGGGCACACCGAATGTGGGCGGCGCCGTCGCCCTCGCGGCCGCGGTCCGCTATCTCACGTCGATCGGCATGACCGAGGTGCGCCGGCACGAGCAGACGCTCACCGCGATGGCGATCGAGCGGCTGGGCGCACTACCCGGCGTGCGGCTCTATGGGCCGGATGCCACCCGGCGCAGCGGTGTCGTGAGTTTCACCGTGGACGGCATCCACGCGCACGATCTCGCCACGATCCTGGACCAGGAAGGCGTCTGCGTCCGCGCGGGCCACCACTGCGCGCAGCCGCTGCTCCGCCGCCTGGGCGTGAGCGCGACGGCCCGCGCGTCGTTCTTCGTCTACAACGACGCCGCCGACGTGGATGCACTGGTGAGCGGAGTGCGATCGGCTCAGACCCTCTTTCACGGACCGCGAGTGGTCTCGCCTGGGACGCCGGCGCGGCCCGCTACCGCGAGCCGCTGAGCGGACGCGCGGACCGCGGCGCATTGAGCGTGACGGCCACTCACCCCGCCGGATCGGCGGCGCTCGAAGCGCTGTACCAGGAGCAGATCCTCGCGCACTATCGGCACCCGCACGGCAAGGGCACTCTCGCAGCCGCCGATGCCACCGTCACCACGCGCAACCCGCTCTGCGGCGAGGAAGCGACCGTCACGGTCACGCTCGACCGCACAGGCCCGGACGTCCGTGTCCGCGACATTCGCTTTACCAGTGACGGCTGCTCGATCTCGCAGGCGTCGGCGTCGATGATGACAGATCTCGCCCGCGGCCGCACGGCCACCGAGATCGCGGCACTCACCGACCGATTCGCCGACCTGCTCCGGGGCGACGCAGCCGCCACTCACGACGAGACCCTGGGCCCGCTGCAGGCATTCGCGACGCTATCCCGCGTGCCGGCCCGAATTCCGTGCGCCCTATTAGCCTGGAAGGCCTTGGCCGACGCATTGCGTCCCCAGTAGGGGCCGGTCGCGACCCGCGCCGACGGATTGCCGCAGCCTTTTCTCTTTTCTCCTCTCTCCCCTCTCCCCTCTCGCGCCTCCGGCGCGTTACATGTTCCGCCGGTACTGCCCACCGGTCGCGAACAACGCGCGCGCGATATCGCCGAGGGTACACACTTTACTCGTCTCCATCAGCTCTTCGAACACATTGCCGTTGCGCAGCGCGACGTGCTGCAGCCGCTCCAACGCCACCGGCCCCTCGGTCCGGAACCGCGC
Source organism: Gemmatimonadota bacterium (assembly GCA_021324775.1). Taxonomy (GTDB): domain Bacteria; phylum Gemmatimonadota; class Gemmatimonadetes; order Gemmatimonadales; family Gemmatimonadaceae; genus Palsa-1248. The sequence goes on along the minus strand of JAJPIM010000039.1, from coordinate 26,189 downwards.
CTGCACCGCCGCTACGGTCGCGATCTGCGCCTCTTTCTCCGCCTCCGTCGACCGGATGACTTCGCGCGGGAGCACCGTCGGTGATCCCTCCGATGACAGGAAGGTGTTGACGCCGATCACCGGCAGCTCGCCGGTGTGCTTGAGCGTTTCGTAGGCCAGCGACTCCTCCTGGATCTTGCCGCGCTGGTACATGGTCTCCATGGCGCCCAGCACGCCGCCGCGGTCGCTGATCCGGTCGAACTCCTTGAGCACGGCGTCCTCGACGAGGTCCGTCAGCCGCTCGATGATGAACGACCCCTGCAGCGGATTCTGGTTCTTCGACAGTCCGTACTCGTGGTTGATGATGAGCTGGATTGCCATCGCCCGCCGCACGCTCTCCTCGGTCGGGGTCGTGATGGCCTCATCGTACGCGTTCGTGTGCAGGGAGTTGCAGTTGTCGGAGATGGCGTAGAGCGCCTGCAGGGTCGTCCGGATGTCGTTGAACGAGATCTCCTGCGCGTGCAACGAGCGGCCGCTGGTCTGCACGTGATACTTGAGCATCTGCGACCGCGCGCCGGCGCCGTACTTGAGCTTGAGTGCCTTGGCCCAGATCCGCCGCGCCACGCGCCCGATCACCGCGTATTCGGGATCGATGCCGTTCGAGAAGAAGAACGACAGGTTCGGGGCGAAGCTGTCCACCGGCAGCCCGCGCGCGATGTAGTACTCGACGTACGTGAACCCGTTCGCCAGCGTGAACGCCAGTTGCGTGATCGGCGTCGCCCCCGCCTCGGCGATGTGATACCCCGAGATCGAAACGGAATAGAAGTTCCGCACGTCGTGCCGGGTGAAGTACTCCTGCACGTCACCCATCAGTTTGAGCGAGAACTCGGTCGAGAAGATGCAGGTGTTCTGCGCCTGGTCTTCTTTGAGGATGTCCGCCTGCACGGTCCCGCGGACTTTCGTGATGGTATCCGCCCGGATCCGCTCGTAGACCTCCCGGGGCAGCACGGTATCGCCGGTGACGCCGAGGAGCATCAGCCCGAGGCCGTCGTTGCCTTCGGGAAGCGGACCTGCATACCGCGGGCGCGGCACGCCCAGCGCGGCGAACCGCGCATCGATCGCCGCGTTCACCTCGTCGGTGAGCCCGTTCTCGGCGATGTACCGTTCGCATTGCTGGTCGATCGCCGCGTTCATGAAGAACGCCGTCAGGATCGGCGCCGGCCCGTTGATCGTCATCGACACTGACGTCTTCGGGTCCGCGAGATCGAATCCCGAATACAGTTTCTTCGCGTCGTCCAGACAGCACACCGACACGCCGGAGTTGCCGATCTTGCCGTAGATGTCCGGCCGCGTCGCGGGATCGTTCCCGTACAGCGTCACCGAATCGAACGCCGTCGACAACCGCCGCGCAGGCTGCCCCGCCGATACGTAATGGAAGCGCCGGTTCGTCCGCTCGGGTGCCCCCTCCCCCGCGAACATCCGCGTCGGATCCTCCCCCTCCCGCTTGAAGGGAAAGACGCCCGCCGTGTACGGAAACGCGCCCGGGACGTTCTCCTGAAGGCTCCACCGCAGAATGTCGCCCCACCCCCGATAGGTCGGGAGCGCCACTTTCGGCACATCGAGATGTGAGAGGGTGGTGCTCGTCAACGGCACGCGGATCGGCTTGCCCCGTACGTGGTAGACGTACTCCGATCCCTCGTAGCTCTCGCGCGTTGCGCCCCAGCGGTCGAGCAGCGCCCGGTTGTCGCCGTCGAGCTGCCGCTCCAGCTCCTTCCGCTTCGCCGGCAGCACGCCCGCATCGCCCTCCGCAAGACGCTCGGCTTCGATCACCGACTGGAGCTGCTGCGCCACGGTGCTCTGCTGGGCCGTCCAGGCGTTGTAGCGGCGGATCGTATCGGTGATCTCGGAGAGATACCGCTGCCGGTCGGGCGGGATGATGTGGATCTTCTCGGGCACTTCCGCGCTGGCCGTCACCGACGTGTCGAAGTGCGCGCCACTCTTCTCCGCGATCCGGTCGATCAGCGTCCGGTAGAGCCGCGTCGTCCCGGGGTCGTTGAATTGCGACGCGATCGTCGCGATCACCGGCATCTGCTCCACGGGACGCGAGAATTGCTTGTGGTTCCGCTGGTACTGCTTCCGCACATCCCGTAGCGCGTCGAGCGCGCCGCGCTTGTCAAACTTGTTGAGTGCCACCACGTCCGCGAAGTCGAGCATGTCGATCTTCTCGAGCTGCGTGGGCGCGCCGTAGTCCGGCGTCATCACGTACAGCGAGACGTCGGAGTGGTCCACGATCTCGGTATCCGATTGCCCGATACCCGAGGTCTCGAGGATCACGAGGTCGAAGCCGGCGACCTTGAGGATCGACGAGGCGTCGCGCACATGGCCCGACAGCGCGAGATTCGCCTGCCGGGTCGCCAGTGACCGCATGTACACTCGCGGGTCGTTGATCGAGTTCATGCGGATCCGGTCGCCGAGCAGCGCGCCACCAGTCTTCCGCTTGGTCGGATCGACGGAGAGGATGCCGATCGTGCGGTCCGGCAGGTCGATCAGGAAACGCCGTACCAGCTCGTCCACGAGCGACGACTTGCCCGCTCCGCCCGTGCCCGTGATGCCCAGAACCGGCACTTTGCTGCGCGCCGCCTCCGCGCGAATCCCGTCCAGCAGCGCCGCATGCTCCTCACGCCAGTTCTCGGCTGCCGAGATCAGACGCGCGATCGAGCCCGCATCGCGGCGCCTCGCTCCCTCCAGCTCCGCCTGGCCCGCATCGCGGCCAATCGGCCGGTCGCTGCGCCGCAGCAGGTCGTTGATCATCCCCTGCAGTCCCATCGCGCGGCCATCGTCGGGCGTGTACACGTGCTCGATGCCGTACGCATGCAGGTCGGCGATCTCCTGGGGCAGGATCACACCGCCGCCACCGGCGAATATCCGGATCTCCTCCCTGCCGGCCTCTTTCAGGCGGTCGTGCATGTACTTGAGGTACTCGACGTGACCACCCTGATACGAGGTCATCGCGATCGCGTTCGCGTCTTCCTGGATCGCGCAGTTCACGACCTCGTCCACCGACCGGTCATGGCCCAGGTGGATGACTTCGGCGCCGCTCGCCTGCAGGATCCGCCGCATGACGTTGATCGCCGCGTCGTGCCCGTCGAACAGCGCCGCCGCCGTGACGATCCGGATCTTGTTCCGCGCGGCGTACGGCTCCGCCCCGCGCGGATCCGAGGCCGCGATTGGGCTGCCCTGACGGCGGGCCGGCGGAGCTACGGTCGCTTGAGCCATGACTCTACCTCACCTCTCAGGTGCTCTCTGGTCGCTAATAAAGTTACATGGGGAAGCCGTAGCCGTGCCCGGCAACCTCCCGCCCAGTTAACGAGACGAGTGGGTCAGGTCGCTGCTCCCAGCCCCACCCGCCAGCCCCAACGCCCAGTCCCCAGTCCCCAGTCACCAGTCCCCAATCCCCAACCGCCTGACCCCTCTCGCCGCTCAGTCGTCTGTCCTGTGTCACCGGAGGCAACGTGGAGAAGATCATCACCGGCATCGTCGCGACGATCGCCGGTAGTATCGGCTGGTGGATCGGCAGCGGTATGGGGATCATGACCGCGTTCATCATCAGCACCATCGCAACGGGCTTCGGCGCGTACTACGGGCGCAGGTTTGCGCGCAACATCCTGCCCTGAGACGACCCGGTCCTAACAGAGGTGCACCGCCATCGCCTTGAACGAGGCATGGACGGTCATCCCGGCAACAAGACCGAGGTCCCGCGCCGAACGGGTCGTGAGCGCCGCGACGAGCGGCGTTCCGGCGACATCGATGGTGACCCGCACCAGCGCCCCCGACGCGGACATCTCCACGATCCGCCCCTGATACACGTTGCGCGCGGACGACGCGGTCTCCGCCACCGACACCACCACCTCCTCCGCGCGAATCACCGCGTGCGCTGGACCCGGAACGGCGTCGCCCACCGCGATCATCGTGAACCCGCCCGGCGTGGTCCGAAACTCGAATGTCCGGTCCGCCACGCCAGCTTCGCCGGTCCGGTCCGCCGGACCGGCGTCCACGACGCGCACCTCTCCGCCGAAGACGTTCTCCGCACCCAGGAACTCGGCCACATAGGGCGACGCGGGCTTCCGGAATACGTCCTCCGGCGAGCCGGCTTGCAACATGCGTCCGCCATCGAGCAGGATCGCGACGTCACCGAGCAGTCCCGCCTCCGCGAAGTCATGGGTGACCTGTAGGACGGTGAATCCGGCCTCACGATGCATGGCCCGAAGCTCACGGCGCACGCTGGCACGGCGCCGCGGATCGAGCGCGCTGAAGGGCTCATCGAGCAGCAGGACTGCCGGCCGCCGCGCCAGGGCGCGCGCAAGCGCGACGAGCTGCCGCTCGCCCCCGCTCAGCGACCGGACGTCGCGCCCCCAGAGGTCACTCGCGCCGAGCCGTCGGCTCAGCTCGCGCCCGATCGCCGCGTCGCTCGCCCCGTACGCGATATTCGCTTCGACCGACAGATGCGGGAAGAGATATCCGTGCTGGTACACGAGGCCCACGCCACGCGCGTCCGGGGGGAGTGCGGTCACGTTGCGGCCGCCAAGGGTGACAGCCCCGCCGGTGACCGGGACGATGCCGCCGATCGCCTCGAGTAGTGTCGTCTTGCCCGCGCCCGCTGGCCCGATGACGATGCCGTACTCGCCGTCCGGCACCTCGAACGTGATGTCGGCGAGCCGGAACGATCCGGCCCGCGCGGAGAGACCGGCCACCGTGATCACAGGCCGGCCGCGCTCCGGTCGTAACGCAGCGCGCGCAGCGCGATCAGCGGAATCAGCGCGAAGATCACGAGCACCGCGGCGACTGGGAGCGCCGCGGGCAGCCCGTAGCTGGTGAACCGGTCGTAACTGAGTACGCTCGCGACTTTGGGGTTGTAGGTAAGGATCACGATCGCGCCGAACTCGCTGATCGCGCGCGCCCACATCACGACCGCTGCCGCGACGAGCCCTCGAAAAGCCAGTGGAAGCGTCACCCGCCGGAACGCACGCCACGCCGGATCGCCCAGGGTCCGGGCGACGGCCTCGTAGCGGGGATCGACCCGGGCAAAGGCCTCCCTGGCCGCGCTCAGATACAGCGGTGCAGCGACGAACAGCATCGCGCACACGATCCCCGTCACCGATCCCGTTAGACGGAGCCCGAGGGCGAGGAGTCCGGAACCCACCGCGCTCTGGCGGCCAAGGGCCAGCAGTAGCGCGATGCCGGCCACCGGGTGCGGAATCACGATCGGCAGATCGAGGACCGCCGCGACCACCGCTCGGCCGGGGAATGCGCGCCTGGCAAGCAGATACGCCAGCGGCGTACCTCCGATCATACCGAGGAGCGTCGCTGCGGACGCGGTCACGGCAGTCAGGACCAGCGCATCACGAAGCTCGGCGTCATGGCCAAGCTGCGCGAGCCCCGGCAGCCCCGCGGCCGCCACGAGTTGGGCGACGGGTAGTGTGAGGAACAGCAGCAGTAACGACGCGCCCAACGCCGTGACGACGCTCGCGATCCGATACCCCGCGCGGTCAGCCACCGGCCACTATCCGCTCTCGCTGGGTCGCACGGGCTCCGCCGTCCCTGGGCATGGCGCATATTATCGCTTCGCCCCGGCCGTCGGGCCAAATCGCCCGAGAGAGATGCCGGTGGGCGGCATCGGGACACGGAAGCGTCTGGCCATCTGGCATCTGTAACGGGACCTGTGGCCCGCACGCCGCAGTACTCGCGCGGCATCCCGCCGGGGAGCCTGACCGGGTAGATTCACGGGACACTGAACTGGCAATGAAGAGACACGGAGCAGGCGCGGACGGCATCCTCAGTGATGACGCCGTGGGCTGCCGGTAACGCAGCCTTACGAACTGGGAGTCATGCCCGCCGCACTCGAGCTGACGCACGTCACGAAGCGTTTCGATGGTCACGTAGCGGTCCGCGACCTGTCCCTGACGGTTCCTGCAGGCGCTGTCTACGGCCTGCTCGGACCCAACGGCGCGGGCAAGACCACGACGATCCGGATGCTGCTCAATGTGATCGAACCCGATGAGGGCGAGATCCGCGTGCTCGGTACCTCCAACAGCACGCCGGGCGTCATCGATCGCGTCGGCTACTTGCCCGAAGAGCGCGGCCTCTACAAGAAGATGCAGGTGCGCCGTGTGCTGCGGTTCCTGGCGGAGCTCAAGGGCGTCCCGGGCAAGCAGGCGGATAAGCGAATCGACGAATGGCTCGACCGGTTCGGCCTGATCACCCCGGAGCGCGACTGGGGCGACGCGAAAGTCGATGAGCTCTCGCGCGGGATGCAGCAGAAGGTGCAGTTCATCGGAACGTTGCTCCACGATCCCGAGCTGGTATTGCTCGACGAGCCGTTCAGCGGCCTCGATCCGATCAACGCGCAGGCACTCAAGGACACCGTGCTGGATCTCCGGGCGCGAGGACGCACGGTCATCTTCAGCACGCATCTGATGGACAATGCTGAGCGTCTCTGCGATTCGGTGTGCATCATCGCCAAGGGCCAGAAGGTGCTCGACGGCGAGGTCACCGCGGTGCGCGATGCACACAGTGGCCGGTCGGTCGCGCTCGGATTCCTCGTGCACCCGCCCCAGGCGGTCGTCGAGGTTCTTCGCGACCGGGCGCTCGTACTCCGCTCGGATGACTCGAACCGGTCAGCCGAGGTGGAGCTGGCCCCGGGCGCCGACGCCCAGGAGTTGCTGCGCCGGCTGATCGAGGCGGGCGCAAAGCTCGAGCGGTTCGAGTTGATCCGGTCCTCCCTGCATCAGATCTTCCTCGAGACCGTGGGAGCCAACGGCGTGGAACCGGGAGTCATCGGCGATGAGTAGGCGCCCCGCTGGCCCAATGCAGAAGTTCTGGGCGGTCTTCCGCCGCGAGTATCTCGAGCGGATCCAGTCCCGCTGGTACATCTTCGCCACGGTCGCGGGCCCGGTCTTCTTCGGGTCGGTGATCACGGTTCCGCAGATCCTGACCCGCAAGGCGCACCCGTCTGCCGATGTCTCCCATATCGTCATCCTCGATGCGACGAACACGGGCCTCGGCGCCCGCGTCGCCAAAGTGCTGAATGGCGGCCTCCTCGGCGACACGCTGTCGGCCGTAGTCCGGCCCGTGGTGTCTGCGGGCCTCACGTCGGCGCAGGATGCCGCGACCGCGGAGATCGTCAACCATCAGTGGACCGGATACCTCGTCATCGACAGCGCGGCGATGGCCGGCGCTGAGGTGTACTACGCGGGCCGCAACGCCTCGAGCGTGCAGGACATGAACCGGCTCACCGCGGCCGTCCGGCGGGGCATCCTCGCGCAACGCCTCGAGGCGGTCGGACTCGATCCGCAACGCATCCGCGCGCTCACCGACGTGCGAAGCGAGATCAATGCCGACCGGATCACCGATCAGGGACGAGGAGGGTCCGCGGAGCTCAGCACGATCTTCGCCTATCTGGTCGCGTTCACGCTGTACACGATGATCGTGCTTTACGGGAACGTGATCCTCCGGGCCGTCGTCGACGAAAAATCATCCCGGGTCGCCGAGGTCGTGGTGTCGAGTGTGTCACCCGACACGCTGTTGGCCGGCAAGGTGTTCGGCGTCAGCAGCGTCGCGGTGACGCAGGTCCTGCTGTGGGTCGTGATGTCGGCGGTGGTCTACAAGACTCGCGGCCCGCTACTGCATCTCTTCAACCTCGACATTCCAGCGATCCCGTTTCCCACGATCAGCGGCCTCTCGATCCTCGCGCTGATCGCGTTCTGGGTGCTGGGCTTCCTGTGCTACGCCGCGCTCTTCGCGGGGATGGGGGCGATCGTCACCAACCAGGAGGACGCCACACAGGCCGCACTGCCGGTGACAATGCTCGTCGTCCTCGCGGTCGTGCTCGTAGTCCCCGCGCTTCTCGATCCGAACAGCACACTGGCCCGTGGCGCCTCATGGTTCCCGTTCACCGCACCGATCATCATGCCGGTCCGGATGAGCGTGACGCAGGTTTCATGGTACGAGGTCGTCTCGGCGCTGCTGGGCGTCGCCATCGGCTGCGGTGTCTCGGTCTGGATCGCCGCGCGCCTCTACCGCGTGGGCCTCCTCATGTACGGCAAGCGCCCAAGCCTCCGCGAGCTAGGCCGCTGGATCAGACAAGCATCCTGACGCAATAGCCGCCGGTCCTGCCGCGCACCCTGCGGTCCTGCCGCACAATTCGTCCCTGCAAACGCTGGCCGGTCCTGCCGTACCTTCGTTCCCGCAAACGCTGGCCGGTGCTGCCGCACCATTCGCCCCTGGTAGGGGCCGGTCGCGACCGGCCCATCGATGCAATCGTCGCACCGTCGCCATCCCGTCATGCCCCCCGCGACGTCAGCCGACACTCCACGGGCGCGCCACATTGCATCGGCCCACGCAGCGGGGGCCGTTCGTGAACGGCCCCCAGACGGATGCGGCAGCCAACGCGGTTGGTCCAGCATCAGAACCATCAGCATCACACCATTTCGTCCCTGGTACCCTTCCGCCTTGGCATGATTGCCGGTGCTTCGGCACACCCTCACCTTGGCAACGCAAACGCGACGAGGTAATCCCCTTTGCCCCAATCCTCGCTGCCGCCGACGGAAATGACGACGTATTGCCGCCCCGCCGCCTGATACGTCATCGGCGTCGCACGCGCGCCACCCGGCAACGGTCCCTGCCACAACTGCCGCCCGGTCTCGATGTCGAACGCCCGCAGGACGTGATCGAACGTCGCGCCGATGAACACCAGGCCTCCTGCCGTGACGATCGGACCACCGAGGTTGGGCGTGCCGAGCGGCGCCGCGGACAGTCCACCTAGCTCCGGCAGCAGGGTCGTAGGATCGCCGAGCGGAACGCTCCACGCCCGCGCACCGGTCCTGAGATCGATCGCGACGAGCAAGCCCCACGGTGGTTTCGTGCACGGGACTCCGTCCGAGGTCTTGATCATGTTGCGCCGCATCACGTATGGCGTGCCGTGCATCCGGGTGTACTGATCCCCCAGGCGCGAAGAGTTCTTCGTCGCTTCGGCCGTATCGATCTGGTCGAGCGGGATGAGCTGCACCCGGGCCGCGATCGTGTTGACCGGCACGACGGCGATCTCTCGCTGCGGGTCGAATGCCACACCGCCCCACTGCGCGCCGCCGATGTTGGAGGGTCGCGAGACGGTCCCCTGCAGGCTGGGCGGCGTGAACACCCCCTCGTTACGAAGGGGCCGCACCATGGCGAGGCACGCCTCGCGGATCTCGGGCGTCGGCCCCCATACGTCGTCGAGAGTCAGCCCCTGGGGACTGAGCGGCGGGATCACCGTGTTGAACGGCTGCGTCGGCGAGGCGTGCTCGCTGAAGAGCTGGCTCGCGGGCACTGGCCGCTCTTCGACGGGAAAGACCGGCTTTCCCGTATCCCGGTCCAGCACGAAGAGTTGGCCGGTCTTGGTGGCCTGCAGCACCACGTCGGCGCGCTTGCCGTCGTGCGTGATGGTCACCAGCGCCGGCGGGGACGCGTTGTCGTAATCCCACAGATCGTGATGCACGGTCTGGAACGACCACACCACGGCGCCCGACGACACTCGCAGCGCGACGATCGAGTTCGCATACCGGTTGTCGCCGGTGCGCTCGCCGCCGTAGTAGTCCGGACTGGGACTCGTGGTCGGGACGAACACCAGGCCGCGCGCCGAGTCTGCGGCGATCACCGACCACGCGTTCGCCGCACCGGTGATGTGCGCCATCGGGCCGTGCCAAGTCCTCCACGCCGGATCGGCGGAGTCGCGCGGGATTGGATCCCAGCTCCAGCGGAGCGCGCCCGTCCGCGCGTCGTACGCACGCACTTCACCGCTGGCGGCGTTGAGGCGGTTGTTGTCGGCCACGCCGGAGCCGGCGACGATCACGCCGTTCACCACTGCGGGCGGCGATGTCAGTTCATACTCCTCAGGATAGTACGGCACGTTGTGCAAACCCCGCCGCAGGTTCACTGTCCCGCTGTCGCCGAATCCTCGGCACACGGCACCCGTCACCGCGTCGAGCGCGATGATCCGCGCGTCGATGGTGCCGAGGTAGATGCGTCGCCGGCACACTGCGCCACGGGCGGCACCAGGGTCGAGCCACGTCGAGACACCCCGGTTGGCGAAGTCTCCCCAGTCGCCACCCCGATCAAGGTGTGCGTCAAAGGTCCACCGCGCCGCGCCGGTCGCCGGATCGAGTGCGACCACGCGGCCGAATGGCGTGGAGAGATACAGCGTCCCGTCCACCAGGAGCGGCTTCGCCTCGAGCTTGGGAGGTTGCTGTGTCGCAACACCTAGCTCGCCGGTCCGGTACGTCCACGCCACGGCCAGGGTATTGACGTTGCCGCGCGTGATCTGCGCGAGCGGCGAGAACTTGCTGCCGGACTGGTCGTGCCCGTACGCGACCCACTCGTCGGAGGACCCGGTTTGGGCGCCGGCACCACACACCGGCAGCACGAACAGACTGACCAAACCCATCGCGCCACGAAGGCGCGAACGAGCAACGAGAGGCAGCCGGACTGGATCCACGAACGCGTCCTGGTGAGGGTCGCCTCGAAGCTATGGGTCCGGACGGTGTCCGCGAAGCCGCCTGGGACGAGCAGGTCACAACCGGGACCAACGGGATTCGGCGAGGATGAACGCGCTAGCCGCCCAGACCGAATTCCTCCGCCGCGCTCGCCCGGTATCGCCGGCTCCAGTTCAGTTCCGTCCCATCCTGCATCACGACGCGGAAATCGCCGTGCGACCACTCGTGCATCTCACGAATGGCATCCAGCCGGATGATCTGGGACCGGTTAACGCGCAGGAACTGCGCGGGATCCAGCCGTTCGGCCAACGACCCGATGGTCGTACGCAGCCGGTGACGATTGGCACCACTGTGCAGCACCACGTAGTTGCGCTCCGATTCTGCACGATCGATCCGCTCGATCGGCAGAAACAGCGCTCGGCCCTCCGCGATCACGAGGATGCGGCGCAGATATTTGGCGCCCCCTCCCTGTACCGCCGGTGGCTGCGCGCCTCCGCCTCGGGGACCCGCCCCATTGTCGCCCCGGATCCGCTCGCGCGCGCGCTCCAGCATGCGATCGAACCGGTCGGGGGTGAACGGCTTCAAGAGGTAATCCACCGCGCCGACTTCAAAGGCACGCATCGCGTGGTCGGCGTGCGCACTTACGAAGACGACGTACGGGCCGCCGTCGCGATCGAGCGCCTCAGCTACCCCGACCCCGTCCAGTCCGGGCATTTGGATGTCGAGAAAAACGATATCCGGGCCGGTACGCTTGATCGCGGCGATCGCCTCGCGCCCCGTCGACACTTCACCGATGATCTCGACGTCACCCGCCGCCGCCAGCATGCGGCGGATCTTCGCGCGGGCCGGCGCCTCGTCATCAGCGATCAGCGCGCGCATGTTCCGCACCGGGCTCGGACACGATCGCGGGGACCGCGCGGGCAGGCAGCCGCACCGTCACCCGATACGAGCCATCGGCCGCGATGGCGTCCAGCGAGGCCCGCGCACCGTACAACAGCCGCAACCGGTCCCGCGTCGTCCCGAGACCCGTTCCCGCCCGCCACGCGTCTGGTAAGGGGCCCACCACGGTATTCTCGATGAGAATTGCCAGATCTCCGCCATCACACCGGATCCGGATCATGATGTCCGTGTTTCCGAACTCGGCGGCTGCCCCGTGCACGACGGCGTTCTCGACGAGCGGCTGCAGGAGGAGCGGCGGCACCCCCATCGCTGCGCACGCTGGCGCCGCATCGAGCGTACAGTGGACTCGGTCCCCGAACCGCGCCTCGACGAACGAGAGATAGGCTCGGAGGGTCTCGATTTCTTCATCAAGCGTCACTTCCTGCCGCTCACTCGTCCGCAGCGCCCGCCGCAACAAATCGCCGAGACGTCCGATCAGGTCGTCGGCGGCGACCGGGTCGTCGTAGACGGTGGACGAGATCGTGTTGAGCGCGTTGAACAGGAAATGCGGCTGCAGCCGAAGGCTCAGCACCTCCAGCCGCGCATTCGCAGCATCGCGTTCGAGCGTCGCAGCCCGCACTTCGCGATCGCGCAGGTACTGCTGCACGCGCATGAAAGTGAGGATGCCAGCCAGGACGACGTAGGTGATGACGTCTTCGGCCGACTCCATGAAATAACGGACCGGCATCCGCCCGTAGTCGTACGGGCCGTGTCCGATGAGCGGATAGATTGCGGCGCGGCTGAGCGCCAGCAGCGTCGTATGCCCAGCGGTGTAGACGGCGTAGGCGGCCGCGTGCACGGGCCAGCTTCGGCGCCACCGCCCCGCCGAAAGCGGATACCGCCGCTCCACCACCACAATCAGCGGGAACAGCAGCAATGCCGCGTACGCTCCCGTGGATTCCTCGAGCGCACGGCGAACGAGCGTACCCGGGAAGCCGCGCGTCACATCGTCGAGATAGAAGTAGAGAAACCGCAGCAGCCCGGCGAGCGTGAACAACACGAACGCGACCCGCCAGTTGATCTCGGGCGGGCGATCTCCGGGATCGGGCAGTTCGTGCTGGGTTGGCCGCGGCATGCCTCCGACGTTACAGCTCGTCGCGGCCGGACGCTACGTTGGCCCGATGCCGGCGAGGTGTCGGGGGCGCCACTGTCGCGGCGTCAGAACGCAGCTCGCATCCGCAGGGCGAAGATCGAAACGGGCCCGCGGTCAGCGTTGTAGCCCGGGTCAGCGACGAATTGATAGTCGAAGCTGAGCGTCGCCCATCTGCTGAAGGCGAACGAGTAGTAACCCTCGGACACAGCTTCGGGCCGGTAGTCGAGTCGCCCATCGCCAATCAGGATTCCGAGACCGCCGGCCGCGAAATACGCTCGCGCCACCGATGACAGGCCGCCGATCGCTCCACTCAGGCCGATCGCATCTGCGGGGCGTCCCCACATGCGTCCCTGAAGCACGGTCCCCAGCGACCAGCTCTGGCTACAGTCTGTCCCGCCGAGGATCTCGACACGCCCGGGACTCCAGCTCGCACGTGAGAAGAGGCCGATGTCCCCGGTGATCGCCTGCTCCGCGTTGAGCACCACCCCGGGATTCGTCCGCACCGAACGTGTCAGCGCGATGTCTGGATACCCGGGCGATGTCGTGGGAAGTGCGAGAGCGGCCGCGTACGATCCCATCGTCCCATGATTCACCCAGCCGAATGCGCGTAGCGCGCCCGGCTGCTCGCCCAGCGCGTAGCGCCATTCTCCCTCCGCCACGTATTCACCGCGCTCGGGGATGTGCATGTCGAACGAGTTGGTGCTCGAGACCGTCGGCAACAGGAAGTAGCCGGCCCGGACCGCCCAGGTTTTCTCGTTGAGATCGGCGAGCGTCCCCCACGTCCAACTGAGTTGGTCCATCGTCCAGTCGTAGGCGCCCGCTCCATAGATGTTCCAATTGAGGAAGTTGATGCGCGGATCGTTTGCGAAGCGGTTGTTGTCGAAGTAATCCGTCACGGCGAGCCGGCCGGCGACGAGTGTGACGCGCGAGACGTCGCGCGTCTCGGCCAGTTGATTCGGACCATCGGCGACCGTCTCGCGTTCGCCACCAAGCCCGAATGTCTGCTTCAGAAACAGCCGGTCGGGGACGAAACGCGGTAAAGGGAAGCTGGCCTTCTGCGCCTCTCCATTCGGGAAGGCGGCCACACCGTGCGTGTCGTTCAGACCAAAGCCCTGGTCGATCTCCGGATTGGCGTACACGGCGGCGCCGCCCCAGAGACGAACACCCAAGAACGCCGTCGCGCTCACGGTATTCTTGACTTGACTCGCTCCAGTGAGACTGTTCGCCCCTTCATACGGCGAGCGAAAACCGAAATAGCCCTGCTCGACGGCGGTTGCCTGGCCGTGCATCGTCCATCGCGCAGCCTCTGGCGCAACCGGAGGGCCGATATCCCTCGCGGCCCGTGCACGTCGAAACCGAAAGCTTCTCGTGAGGCCCACTCGCAGCCCGTTGAGCTCTGCACCCGACCTGATCCCCATCCCTCCAGCGAACGCGACTGCCGCAGGGCTAAGACGCGTGTAGACGTATTCGACTCTCGCTTTCCAATCAGTACTGATGGCGAGTTCGGTCCCCGCTCCCATCACCCATCCCGGCTGCCAGCGCAGCACTCGGCCCTGACCGGCGCTCAGAGCCGCAGCATCGTCCGTGACGTGCGTCTCGGCCAGGGCAAGCCCCCCGGTGCCATAGATCGCCCACCGCTCCCGAGCGTAGCCGAACCTGGCACGCAACGCCGAGATGAGGTCGATCTTTTCGCTCATGTCGACGGACCGCGCGGGCGACGGCGAGGCGACGGCTCCGTCCTCGTAGAAATACGGAAATGAGACATCGGCCTCAGCGCCGAGCAGCAGATGCGGGCCGCCCACGTGGTCGTACCCGATGTGAACACCTCCATCGGGCCGGCCGAACGTCGCCCGCGCGCCCGTGGGATTGGCAGCCTGCACGACTCGGGTTACGTCGCCCTGGCTATAACCCACCTGAGCGCCCACCTCCCAGGCACTCCACTCCGCCCCGGGCGCGGCGATCCCCACGCCTTGGGCGACCGCTCGAGCGGCCGGTATTGCGCAAAGGCCCGCGATCCCCAGCCCCCGCCGGAGTGTGCGGACACGGCCAGCGTCAGACAGCGGCTCGCGTGAACGCCACCGGTCGGCAATAGCCTGGCACAAGTCGGGGATACGGACTGCCAATATCCGAGTTTCGCCTCGCATTGTGCGATATATTAGGTATTCCTAAATCAGCCCGCAATGGGTTCGCTCCTGCCATGCCCCCGGGCACACACGTCAAGCCGGCTTGCTCACCACGATACGATCGGACTCGTGTCCGGCCTCATCGATCTGCCGGAGTAGCAGGCGCTTCGCATCCACGTCGATCACGGTGAACGAGTGCCGGTCGGTGAGCATGCGGGCGGTGTAGGGAACGCGCTCGTCCTCCTCGTGGACCCATCGCGACGGATCGTTCGTGAAGCCGGAATCGTACAACTCCTTTCCTCCCGCCCCCGTGGTCACGTAAATGATCCCGCGAGGAACGGTCTTGGTGCGGCCATCGAACTCGGTGTCGACGGTGAAGGTGCCCGGCACTCTCCGGTCGGACTTCCCCCGCGCCGCAGCAAGCCCTGGTCCGGCCGGCACGAACGTGAACGGGCGCGTCCGCTGGTAGATGTGCTCGTGGCCGGACAGGACGAGATCGGCACCGTGCTGCTCGAATAGCGGGCTCAAGACCCGCATGTGTTGGTGCTTGTAGTGCTTGTCGCCCGCGTTGAATGCCGGATGATGATACACGACGATCTTCCACGTCGCGTCGGTCGCGGCCAGGTCACTTTCGATGTAATCGTGCCACCCGGCATCGGTGGGATCGACGTACACGTTGGAGTCGAGACAGAGGAAGTGCGCGTCCCCGTAGTCGAACGAATAGTTGCCCATGCGCGGGAAACGCGGGCCAGCGCACTCGCGAAACTTCGCGAACGCGGCCGCGCCATCGCCCGCCGCGATCACGGGCGTCGCCTGAGGCGGCGCTTCCGGCCCCGTGAGCGGGAGATAGAGGCTGCTGTAATACGCGAGGGCGTCCGGCGACTTGTCGAAATTGGCGGCCGGGAGCCCGTTGGCGTCAGGTGTGTGGACGTCGTGGTTCCCGAGCACGGTGTAGAACGGCACCGAGCGCAGGAGCGGAGCCCCGGTCCGCGGGCCCCCGACGTCGGCGTTGTAGATCGGGAAGAAGTAGCGCGCGTACTCCGTGTCCAGACCGCCCTCGTACACGTTGTCGCCCGTGTTCATCACGAAGTCGGGCCGCATCTGGTGCGCATACCACGCGATCGCACGCTGCCCAGCGGACCCATATGCATTGTCCCCGAACGCGACGAAGCGTGTGGCCACGCCACGCGGCCGGCGTGTCGTCACGTACCCCTCGACGATCGGCCGCCCGGACTCCCGGACGCGGTAGTGGTATCGCGCGCCCAGCGCGAGACCGGAGATCGTCGCCGCATAGTTGCGGCGTGCGCCGCCCGCGGGGCCGGCGCCGGCGTCGCGCGTGGTCATGGACACGGTCGTATTCTGCCCGTACGATCGCGTCGCCCCGTATTCGACCGAGAACTCCGCGGCCCGATCCTCGGTTTGCCAGGCGACCACGAGCGATTCCTGCCCGGCCACCAGTCGCCCCGCCGGCCCCGGCTGGATATAGGGGAGCGCGGTGAAGAGCAGCGGCCGGAGGTGCGCTCGCGGTGCCGTCGCCGGAGAAGCAGGCACTGAGGCCGGCAGCGCGAACGGAAACCGCCGCCACCCGGTTGGCACGATCGCGAGAAATGTCACGCCACCCGCAGCGCGGGTCGCCGCCCGCAGCAGCTCGCGGCGGCTCATATCGCTCTTCATGCCCATGAAAATGGATTCCTCGACTGCATTGTGTCGCACCAGCCAGACCACGTTACCCGAGTGTTACGCCTTTTATCTCCTCTCTCCTTTCTGCCCTGCTCCTCTCTCGTTTCTGCCCTGCTCCTCTCTCGGCCGTCATCATCCCGTGACGACGAGTTTTGGAAGGGGGTGCGGGCGTCCGCCGCGAAGAGCAAGGACCAGTGTCGGGACCACGAACAGCGTGATCGGCGTCGAGAGCGCCAATCCGCCGATCACGGCCAGCGCGAGAGGACGCTGCAGTTCACTGCCGGCGCCGACGCCGAGCGCGAGCGGCAGCAGTCCGAACAGCGTGCAGAGCGTCGTCATCAGAATGGGCCGCAACCGGATCCGCGCGGCCTCACGGATCGCTGCCTCCAGTGACACGTCGCCACGCTGCATCCGCAGCCGGGTGAAATCCAGCAGGATGATCCCATTCTTCACAATCAGCCCGACCAGCAGGATGAGCCCCATCAACGACGAGACGTTGAGCGGCGTGCGCGTGATGAGCAGCAGCGCGATCGCGCCCGCGAACGACACTGGCGCGACCAGCACGACAACCAGCGGCTCGACGAAGGACTCGAACTGCACCACCATCACCGCCACGACGCTCACGGCGGCCAGCACCAGCACGATCAGCAGCGTCCGGAATGCCGCCTGCTGGCCGGCGTACTGCCCCCCGACCTCGACGCGGATCCCGGCGGGCGCCGGATGCGCCTTCAGCACGGCCAGCACGCCGTGCATCACGTCGCCCAGCGATCGCTGGTCCACGTCGGCCGTGACGGCGATCATCTGCTGCTGGTTCTCACGCGTCAGCTCCGCGCGGGAATCGGCCATCCGGATGGTCGCGAGGGCGCTCAGCGGTGTCGCCCGCCGGCCCTGCCCCATGATGGGGAGTGATTCGAGTCGCAGCGGATCGTACCGGACCGAATCCGGCGCCCGGACGCGGATGCCGATCGAGCGGTCGTCGCGCCGGATCTCGCCGGCCGGCACGCCGAGCATCGACCCGCTCACATCGGCGCCGACTTCCTGCGGGGTCATACCCACTCGGGCCGCCTCCGCCGGATCGATGTGCAGCAACAGCTCGGCCGACGGATCGCTCACACCCGGGTACAGGTCCGCCAGGCCGGGCACTTTCCGCAGGTCCGGAGCCAGCACGCCGGCGTACTGCTCGAGCTGAACGAGCTGCTCGCCGAACAGCTTGATCTCCACCGGGCGCGACGCGCCCGCCAGATCGTTGATCACGTCGGACAGGATCTGTACGAACTCGATGTGCAGCCGCGGCACCGCTCGCTCGGCTTGCGAGCGCACGTCGGCCATGACTTCCTCGATCCCCCGCGTACGCTCGCTTCGCGGAGACAGCCTTGCCACGATGTCCCCGACGTTCTGCTGCGTCGCGAACAATCCCAGCTCGGCGCCCGTCCGGCGCGAGGTCGCCACGATCTCCGGGGTGCGGCCCAGAATGCGCTCGATCACGTGCACCTGGCGGTCAGTCTCGGCGAGCGCCGTCCCCCCGGGGCTGATGTAGTCGAGCACGAACGCCCCCTCATCCATTTCGGGGAGAAACCCCGTCTCGGCGAACCGGAGTGCGATCGCGCCAGACAGGATGAGTACGACGGACACGGCCACGACGGTCCAGGGACGGTGAAGGACGACGGCCAGCGTACGCTCGTACCAGTCGGCGAGCGCACCGGCAGCTCTCAGCAGCCGGGCGAACAGGCCTGGCCGCTGGACGAGGCCGGGCGCCGCAACGCCGGGATCCCGCTCGCTCGCCATCGCGCCGGTATCGTGGACGACGCCCGCGCCGGCGCCGATGAAGCGCCCGGCCAGCAACGGGATGACGGTGAGCGCCAAGCCCAGGGACACGAGCACGGCAATGGTGAGCGTCACCGACAGGGCGATGAAGAATTGCCCCACTACGCCCTCCAGAAGCCCCAGCGGCAGGAACACGACCACGGTGGTGATGGTCGATGAGCAGACGGGCCAGATGAGCTCCTGCACGGCATCCCGGACCGCCGCATGGCGGTCTGCCCCGCCGGTCAGGGCGACGTGACGCGCGATGTTCTCCGTCATCACCACCGCATCGTCGATCACCAGCCCGATCGCGATCGCGAGGGCGCCCAGGGTCATGAGGTTGAACGTCTGGCCGGCCAGCCACATGGCGAACACGGTGATCGCCAGGGTCAGCGGAATCGACGCCGCACTCACCGCCGTCATGGCTCCATCGCGCAGGAACAGAAGCAGCACCGTGGCCGCGAGCAGCGCTCCGATGAGCATCGCGTCCCGCACCGACGCGACCGCATCCCGGACCAACGCCGCTTGATCGTAGACGGCCTCCACGCGCACGCCCGGCGGCAGAATCGGCGCGAGTGCGCGCATCACACCCGCGACGCTGTCGGCGATCGCGACCGTGCTGGCCCCGAGTTGCCGCGTGATGTTGATCTGCGCCGCCGGCCGCCCGTCGCCCGCCACGATGTGGGTGTGATCCTCCGTTCCCAGAGCGACGGTGCCCAGGTCGCGGACTCGCACGCCGGAGCCGGCAGCGGTCGTGACGACGATGTTGCCGATGTCCTCGGGCGTATGCGCTTCCTGGTCGGTCACGATCAGCAGTTGCTTGTAGTCCTGCTGGAGGCGCCCGACCGCGTCCACGGCGATGGCCTGGCGGATCGCGGCGGCCACGTCGTCATACGACAGCCCCTGCGACGCGAGGCGCGCGGGATCGCACACGACCTCGATCTCGCGGATGTCGGTGCCTTCGATGTCGACGCGGCCCACGCCCGGCACACGCGAGATCACGGGACGCACCTGGTAGCGCGCGATGTCGAACAGCGAGGCTGCGTCGCCACCCTCGAGGTTGTACGACAGGATGGGGAATATCGAGGGGGTCAGCCGCTCCGCCTGGATGTCGAGTCCCGCCGGCAGATCGCCGCGAACTTCGTTGATCCGCGCCTGCACCAGTTGCAGCGCGTACAGCATGTCGGTGCGCGGCGCGAACGTGACCGTGATCTCACTCGCCCCGCGGATGGACCGTGAATGTACGCGGGAGACCCCGGGCACCACGCTGATCGCCTCTTCGATGGGCCGCGTGACGCTGAACACGACCTGCCGCGCGCCAAGCGCGGAGCCGCGCGCCACGATCGTGATGCGCGGGAATGTCAGCTCGGGATAGATCGCCGACGGCAGTCGCAGGCCGGCCGCGATGCCCGCCGCGCTGAGGAGGGCGACGATCAGGTAGACGAAACGCCGGTGCGCGCTCAGATGGTCGAACAGTGTCACCGGACTGGCACCACCTTCGCGCGATCTTCCACGCCGTAGGCGCCGTCGGTCACGACCGTCTCGCCCGGGTGCACGCCGTCCACGATCTCCGCCGTCGTCTCGGTCCGCCCGCCGACGACCACCGCGCGCGCGTGCGCGATCCCGTCGGTCCCCACCACGAACACTTTGAGTCCGTCGCCGTCGGGCACCAGCGCCTGCACCGGCACCGTCGCCGCGTCGCGGCGGACGCCAACGTCGATGCGGCCGAAGATGGTCTCTCCGATGCGGAGCGCCCGCGCAGGACGGGTGAGCCGCGCCCGAATCGCCACGGTGCGCGTCGTGGAATCGAGCGCCGCTCCCACGGTGCTCACGACCGCCTGCCCGAGGGCATCACCGTGGACTCCCTGCCCGCTGGTGAGGGTCACCGTGGCGCCGGAGCGGACGCGGGCGGCTTCCCCCGCCGACAGGCTGAACACCAGGTCCAATGCGTTGGGGTCGGCAATACTCGCCACCGGCTGCCCCGGATCGGCCGTCGCGCCGAGGACGGCGGAGAGCCGCGTCACGACGCCGCTGAACGGCGCACGCAGCGTCGCGAGTTGCTGCGCCCGCTGCGCCGCGACGTCGGTGCTCCGCGCGCTCGCCAGATCGGCGGCCGCCTGATCGACGTCTTTGCGAGCAGCGATCCCCGCCGCGGCCAGCCGCTGCGCCCGGTCGTACGCGTGCTGCGCCATCGTGAGTGCCGCATCCGCACTTGCCGCCGCGGCGTCGAATGGCGCACGCTCGAACTCGACGAGCGAATCGCCGGCGTTCACGTGATCGCCCGGCGCGACGAAGATCCGCGCCACGCGCGCCGCCGCCGCCGGAGCGAGTTCCGCGTAATGCCCCGGCCTCGGCGCGACGACACCGATCGCGGTGATCGATTCGTCGAACGCCTGCCGCGCCACCACGGCGGTGTGCGCCCCCACGACCGGCGGAACGGCACCCTCATCGTCATCGCCCCCGCCAGCGGCATCCTGCGCTTTGTCCGCGCCTCCCGTATCGGCGTCCGCATGGCCCGCCGAAGCGGCAGCCGGTGCCGCTGCAGCGGTCGTATCGGACGCCGCCGCGGCGCTGCCTTTCCCCCGGCACCCGGCCCCGGCGACGAACGCGATCGCCAACGTGCACGCGACGGCAATTCGGCTCGCGCACCGCCAGGCCGCCACGCAGCAGTTGGGGGTCCGGGCCCGCCGTCCCACCATCGCCAGTCGTCGAGGGCAGGAGGCGCCCTTCGAGAAGGGCGCATCTGTCGTTGCCGGAGGTTCCTGCGCGTGGATCGCTGTGTGCTGTGTCATTGCGACGATGCTGTGAGTCCGGCCAGTCGCACGGTCGCGACGGCGGTGTTCGCGGCCGCGAGATCGTCCAGATACTGCCCCCGTGCATCGCGCGCGCTGCGCTGGGCTTCGATCACGCTGGCCAATCCGCTGGCGCCCTCGGCGAACGCGACGAGGGACCGCGCCGCAACGCGGTCCGCCGCGTCGAGCAGGGTGCTGTCACGCCGGGCGCGGGTCATCGCCGCATCGAGCTCCCGCGAGGCCCGCGCGATCGCGGCCGCCGATTCACGGCGCGCTAGCTCCAGCTCGAGCTTGGCGCGGTCGCGGTTCGCCGTCGCCAGCGCGATCTCACCGTGGTCGTGGTTGAACAGGGGCAGCGGTAGTGAGAGTCCCACCGTGGGCAGGAGGTACGGCTGTTCCGGATCGCCGCCTTCGAGCCCCGCCTGGATCGACGGCTGGGCCAGCACGGACCGCCGCGCGAAGGTGAGCGCGGACTCGTTCGACTGGACCGCCGCCGCGGCCGCCGCAACCGGCAATGGCTCGGCTCCATCCGCTCCCTGCACTCCCACCCCCGGATCGCCCGGCATCGCGAGCGAATCCGTGAGGACCACGGCGGGCCGGTCCGAAGGAAGCCCCAGCACGGACTGGAGATCGAGCAGCGCGCCGATAGCCGCGATGGAATCCGCCGCCGACACGTTCGCCGCCTGCCCCGCGTTGATGGTCGCGAGATCGACGTCGAGATCGCTCGCGTCGCCGGTCTCTCGCCTGAGGACCGCCAGCCGGCGCAGGCTGTCGGCGTCCACGGCGTTCCGGTGCGACAGCGCCGCATGCCCGGCCTCCACCAGCGCCCGCGTGTACGCGGTGTCCGCGTCGTACCGGGTCTGCGCCCGCTCGAACGCGTAGTGGTACGAGGCCGCACGCAGGCCGAGTTCCGCCGCATGCACGCGCGCCCCCCGCACCCACGGATAGTCGACCGGTAGGCTCAGGACGCCGTGGTAGTACGGCACGGCTCGCGAATACGTCAACTGCGCGATCGGGTTGGGATAGCCACGCGCCACGTCCAGATCCGCGTGCGCGGCTACGGAGTCCTGCAGCGCAAAGGCGCCCCGCAACCCCCGCCTGGCGGCGGCATCGATCGCCGCCGCGCGAGTCATCGGCATGAGGATGGGCTGCGCTCCCGGCGCCACGCCCTGCGCGGCGCCCTGCGCATGACTCGCGCCGCCCGCCATCGCCGACGCCGCGACGACCGCCGCCATCACGATGAGGGCGCGCCTCGCCGCCCGGCCCTTCGAGATGTATCCACCACGCCGGGCACCCATACCGCAAACGGTAGCGCGATAAGCTGTCGCCACGATTACAGGACGCGCTCCGGCCAGGCCCGGCGGGTCCCAGGTGTGTCACGATCCGGCGGCGGCCGCCGCCGGGTGTCTTTTGTAATCGTGCGGTCAGATTCGCGGAGTAGGTTCGTCCCCGAAGGCGCGATTCAGCGCGGGACCGCGTGACTCACCTCTGACTCGGGGACGTATGTCCGCTCACCTCTCTATCGGCCGCATTCGGGACACGGTCATGCTGCTCGCCGCGGCACTCGCGATGCTGGCTGCCGTCACTGTCACAGCAGGAGCGCAGAACACGGGCTATGCGCTCGCCAAACAGATCCCACTGCCCGGCGACGGTGGATGGGACTACCTGGAGTTCGACCCGGCCGGCCAGCGGTTGTTCATCACGCACGGCACACACGTGATCGTGATCGACCCCAAGACCGGGGCCCTCGTCGGTGACATCACCGGCACGCCTCACGTCCATGGCGTCGCCCTCGCCCCCGATCTCGGGCGTGGATTCATTACTGCCGCCGGGGACTCGGCCATCCACATCTTCGATCTGAAGACGTTGAAGCAGATCGGCACCGCCAAGGCCGATCCGGACGACGACGCCATGCTGTACGATCCCAAAACGCACTATGCGGTGAGCATGAACGGCGATGCGGGCACCGCGACGGTGGTCAATGGCGCGACGGGAGAGGTGGTCGGCACGGTGAAGCTCCCCGGCAAGCCGGAATTCGCCGTCTCCGACGGGCGCGGCACGGTCTACGCCAACATGGAGGACAAGAGCCTCCTCGTCGCCATCGATCTCGCGTCGCTCAAGGTCGTCCGCCAGTGGCCGCTCGCCCCCTGCGAAAGCCCGTCGGGCCTCGCGATCGACGCAACGCATCACCGGCTCTTCAGCGGCTGCCACAACAAGCTCATGGCCATCTCCGATGGCGATGCCGGCAAGGTCATCACCACCGTACCGATCGGCGGACGCGTCGATGCCAATCGCTTCGACGCCGGAACGGGCGACGCGTTCAGCTCGAATGGCGATGGCACACTCACGGTCGTCCACGAGGACTCGCCCGACAAGTTCACGGAATTGGGCTCGGTCCAGACGCTGCTCGGCGCCCGCACCATGGCGCTCGACCCCGCCACGCACACGATCTATCTGGTGACGGCGAAGTTCGCGCCCGCTGAGGGCAATGAACGGCCCAAGCCGATCCCGGGCAGCTTCACGCTGCTGGTGGTCGCGCCGGCGAAGTGATCGCCAACAGGATCTGACTGGCGAACGGCGGGAGATGGGCCTGGTCCGGGGCGCCGCGATCCGGCACCCGCCCCCGCCGTTTCGCTATCGGCTCGCTGGCTGAGCGCTGGATACCGGAAATCGGATCGTCACGCGGGTGCCCGATCCACGCGTGGACTCGACGTCGATCGTCGCGCGATGCGCGTCCGCAATCCACCGCGCGATCGACAGCCCCAGCCCGGCGCCTTCGCCATGCGACCGTGCATCCACACCCCGATAGAACCGGTCGAAGATGAACGGCAGCTCGGCGGCACTGATCCCGGCGCCCGAATCATCCACGGTGACGACCGCGCGCCCGTCCTCCGCACGAACCCGCAGCGAGACACGGCCGCCCGACGGCGTGAACTTGATCGCGTTGTCCAGCACGATCACCACCAGTTGGTGCAGCAGCACCGGATCGGCATCCACCGGCGCTTCCTCGTACTCGGAGACCGCCAGCTCGACGCCCCGCCGCTCTGCGAGGACCCGCACGCCCGCCACGGCCTCGAGCACGATGTCATCGAGGTAGAGACGCCGCCTCACGAGCGGCCGCTCCCCGGCGTCCGCCCGCGCGAGCATCAGGAGATCATCCACGATCCCGCCGATGCGCTCCGATTCGACTCCGATCGCGGACAGAGCCGCGACATACGCCGCGGGATCGCGCTCACGCTGGAGCGCCACGTCGGCACGGCTTCTCAGCACGGCCACCGGGGTCCGCAGCTCGTGAGCGGCATCGGCCATGAACCGCCGCATGTGGGCGAGCGTACGCGCCATCGGCGCCGTCGCCTTTCCCGCCAGGAACCAGCCGCCCGCGGCGACCAGCAGCAGCGCCGCGGCGGCCGCCCCCGCGAACGCGCCGATGAGCGCCGCGTACCGGTCCTCGAGTTCCACCCGGTCCGCCACCACCGCCGCGACGTAGCGCTTGCCGCTCTTCAACGTGAACTGCTCGGCGTGCGCCTGCAGGTTGCGATCGCCCGCAGGATCCCGCCGCTTGAAGTGCTGGTCCGCCACGCCCGCATCCGCCGCGCGCGTCGCCACCGAGATGACATGGGGGTCGGCCCGAGGCGGCGTCAGCGGCCGGCCCGCCGAGTCGAACAGATACAGCTCGCGGCCCGGGATGGTCAGTTCCTCGACCGCGTCCACGACCCCGCCCGTCGCCGAAACCGCCTCGACTTCGCGGATCTGGGCGGCCTGCGCGACGGCTCGGGCGGCGGCGTGCAGCGATGCATCGAGGTCGCGCGCCAGTTGCCGCGCGATCACCGAGAAGAGCGAGATCCCCAGCACCGCGAGCACGAGCGCAAAGGTCCCGACGTACCATGCGGTCAGTTGCAGCCGGATACGGCGCAGCGCGCGGACGGTCACCGGCGCGGGAGCCCGTGAGAGACCCTCCGGGGCCACGCGGCCCCGGTCCGTGGCGCCGCCACGCGGACGATCGGGCGATGACGCAGCGCCCTCGGTCACGCCTCCGGCAGCCGTGCCGGCGACCAGCACGCCCTCGGGATCAGAGTCCAAAACGATACCCGGCCCCACGCACGGTGTGAATCAGCTTGGGCTCGAACTCGTCGTCGATTTTCCGCCGCAGCCGGCGGACCAGGACTTCGAGCACGTTGGTGAAAGGATCATGGTTGTCGTCCCACACGTGGGCCGCGATCGCGGCACGGTCGGCCACCGTACCTTCATGCTGCGCGAAGAACTCGAGGAGCGCAAACTCCCGCGCCGTGAGTGAGATCGGCCGCCCGGCCCGCACGACGCGGCGCGCGGCGAGATCGACTTCGAGATCGGCGATCCGCACCTGCTCCGGGGCGATCGCCGGCCGCCGCCGCCCGAGCGCCCGCACGCGGGCCAGCAGCTCGCGAAACGCGAACGGCTTCACCAGGTAGTCGTCGGCGCCCGCCTCCAGCCCGTGGACGCGGTCATCGACGGCGTCACGCGCGGTCAGCATCAGGATCGGCGTGGCGATGTGGCGTGCCCTGAGCGCGGCGCACAAACCGAAGCCGTCGCCGTCCGGCAGCATCACATCGAGCACGATCACATCGTACGTCCCGAGCGCGGCCCGCTCTCGGCCACGGGCCACGGTCTCCGCCACGACGGTCTCGATGTGATGCTCGCCGAAACCCTGAGCCAGGATTCCGGCGAGCTCCCGATCATCCTCGACGACGAGGACGCGCATGCCGCCGCTCCCGCCTCGCCGCCTGCCGGGCCGCGGTCAGGCCGTCACCCGCTCCGCCGGCACAGTTGTCGTTGCCGGCTGGCAATACCGGTCGAACGCGTCGGTGAGGTCGCGCGCGATCTCGGCCGCCTCACGCCCTTCGATCTGATACCGCTCGATCATGAACACCACCCGCCCATCGCGCATGAGCGCGATCTGTGGCGACGACGGTGCGTACCCGGTGAAATAGCTCCGCGCCTTCTGCGTGGCGTCGGTGTCCTGCCCCGCGAAGACGGTGGTCAGGTGATCCGGGCGCACCGTATGGGCCAATGCCTTCGCCACGGCCGGACGGGCGTTGCGCGCGGCGCAGCCGCACACTGAGTTGACGACCACGAGGGTGGTGCCGGGCGTGTTCTTGATCGCATCGTCCACGGCCGCCGCTGTCCGCAGCTCCGAGACCCCGAGGCGGGTCAATTCCTGGCGCATAGGCGCCACAAACCGTTCGTCATACATGGGTTCGCGTCACTCCGTTGAGAT
>JAJPIM010000043.1 GCA_021324775.1 Gemmatimonadota bacterium | reverse complement strand
TCGCGGTCCCGCTCCGAGATCATGTTGGCCGCGCCCATGCGCGCTCTCCTGAGCCGTTCGCCGGCGGCTGCTAGGCGACGCGGATGGCGCGCAGAATCGCGTGCAGCGATGCTACGTCCGGGAGCAGCAGGAAGAACCCGCGCAGTTTTTCGTTGAGCTCCAGCATGAAGAACTCCGTCTCCACACAGAAGACGTAGTCCCGGTCCGTCCCGAACTGCAGATAGGCCGTCGTCAGCACTGCACTCGACATATCCACCGCCAGGCTCGGCGGCGACGGGAGCAGCATCAACCCCATGAAGTCGCTCAGCGCGTTCAGGTATGCCCCGCTGAGAATGTTGCCCGCCTCTTTGATCGCGGATTGCTCGATCTCCCCCAGATCGATCTCGGTCTCGGCCCGCCGGTTGAGCATCAGGCCCGCGAGGCGCAGCGCCGTGGGCCGCGGGAATACCAGCAGCGTCCGCCCAGTGAGATCGCCGAGCATGTTCATGAGCACGGCCGCGACCGGTTCCTCCGGGGCCGTGATCTGAGGCGGTACATCTTCGAGCCGGGCGATGTTGATCGTGGGGACGCTGATCATGATGGTTCCCCCGGTCATCTGCGACAGCGCCGTAGCCGCGTGGCCGGCGCCGATGTTGGCGACCTCGCGAAGTGCGTCCAGTTGATTCGCTTTGAGCGAACGAATGTCATCCATGGCAAGGGGCTCCACCGGGTCCACCTAATCAGATGAGGCTACTCACATCGACGATTAAGGCCGGGGCTCCGTCCCCGAGAATCGTCGCGCCGCTGAAGAGCGGCAGGCCCCCCCGCGCAGCGTCGAACTGCTTGACCACAATGTCCTGCTGGCCCGTCAGCTCATCGACAGCGACCGCCGTGCGCCGTCCACCCGACTCCAGCACGAGAACGTGCTGTTCGGCAAGGGGCCCCCCCGTGGGACCTGCGCCCCCTGGGACGCCCACCAGCTCGCGCAGGCGGACGTAGGGCACGGCCTCTCCCCGGAGGAGCATCACCGGGCGCCCCCGGACCGACGCCAAAGCCAATCCCTCGGCGCTTACCGTCTCATCGACATGGGCCATGGGGAACGCGTATGTGTCCCCTCCCGTCCGTGCCAGTAAGGCCCGCATGATCGCCAGCGTCAACGGCAGCCGGGCGGTCACGACAGTCCCTTGGCCCGGTACCGACTTGATGTCCACCGACCCGCCGAGGGATCGCACCTTGGCCTGCACCGCGTCGATCCCTACTCCCCGTCCAGACAGGTTGGTCACCTGGTCCGCGGTCGTGAACCCCGGGCGGGCGATAAGGCGGACCACCTCGTCGTCGGTCAGGGTGGAAGTTGCCGCGTCGACCAGCCCTGTGTCGCGTGCGCGGGCCAAGACCCGGTCGCGGTCGATGCCGCGCCCGTCATCCTCGACCCGGATGAGCACTGCGGACCGGTCCCGAATGGCACTGAGAGTGAGCCGCCCCTCTGCGGCCTTTCCGGCGGCGACCCGGACGTCGGGCGCTTCTATCCCGTGGTCGACGGCGTTACGAAGCAAATGGACGATCGGATCTCCGATCTCGTCGAGCATCGACCGATCGAGCTCGATCTCTTTGCCGTAGACCTCGAATGCCACCTGCTTGCCAAGCGATCGCGCGGCATCGCGCACGAGACGCGGGAACCGGTCGAAGACCTGCCACACAGGCACCATACGGCACGTCATGATCTCGTCCTGCAGGTTGCCGATCAGCCGGGCCGAGTGATGAACCGTCTCGGCCAGCGCCTGATCCTCGGATGCGGCGGTGAGCGCCATGAGGCGGCCGCGTGCGATTACCAGTTCGCCGATGAGATTCATCAGCGCGTCGAGACGGCGCAGATCGATGCGCACGTGACGAGCGCGATAGGGATCCTCTCCCACGTCGCTCCCACCCGCTCCCGGCCCACCTACGGCGTGGCGCCCGGAAGGACGGCTCCGTCGTGCCGGCGGGGAGCCAATACCGGCAGGGAGAGGCGTGAGGCTGTCGGGAGGCGCTCCTTCCACCTCGACGCCGGCGACATCTCCGACGCTCTCGATCGACCGCGCGATCGTCGCGTGCGGGACCGCGGTCGCCACCCGGATAGTGACCTCCTGCCCGAAGGCCGGTTCCGAGAACGTGTGCTCTGGGGGCTCAACCGCCTGTACCTCGCCGAACGTCTGCGCGCGCTGCAGCGCCATGGCGGCGCGCGCTCCCCGGAGTGGGGCATCGGCGATGAACCGGACGCGGATCACGGTCGCCGGCACGGCGGTCGCGACCGGTTCCGGGCGTGACGCCCGGGTGCGGGTACGCGGGCGCGGCGGGGTCTTTCGGCGACGGCCAGCCTGTCGCCCTGGACGGCTTCTCGTTACGCCAAGCACCCGCGGCGCCTCGCGAGCACTGCTCGTCGCGGGAGCGACAGCATCCCGGAGCCGCGCCGCGATCCGCTCGATCCGGGCGTCCGCTGCTTTCCCCGACACCGCGCGCTCGATCGACGATTCGAGTGCGTCTGCAGCCTTGAAGAGCGTGTCCATGAGTGCGGTGTTGACCATCGCGTCACCGCGCCGCAACCAGTCCAGCAGCGCTTCCAGTTCGTGCGACAGGGTGGCGACGGCGGTGTAGCCCATCGTCGCGCTCATCCCCTTGATCGTGTGGACCGCGCGGAAGAGGGCCGCTATGGCCGATCGCCGCGCCTCGTCGGCGGGAGGATGGCCTTGGCCGGCATTGCGGCCGCCATCGGAAGCCCGCTCGAGTTCGAGCAGGGCGTGGTTGATCGCCGAGACGTGTTCCCTGCTTTCGGTGAGGAACAGCTCGGCGTAGCGCGCGGTGTCCACGGGTCGGCGGAGCCGGCGGTCGACGCCGCGAGCCGGTCTAGGCGAGCACGCGCTGAACCGCTTCCAGCACACGGCTTGGCTGGAACGGCTTCACGACGAAATCCCTGGCCCCCGCCTGAATGGCCTCCACCACGAGCGCTTGCTGACCCATGGCGCTGCACATCAGGATCTTGGCCTGTGGGTCGAATCGCGTGATCTCGCGGACGGCATCGATGCCGCCCATGTCCGGCATGACGATGTCCATTGTCACGAGGTCGGGCCGCAGCTGCTTGTATTTCTCGACCGCCTGTAGCCCCGTCTCCGCCTCACCGACGATGTCGAAGCCGGCCTGCTGCAGGATGTCACCGACCATCGTGCGCATGAAGATCGCGTCATCGCAAATCAGTACCGTATGGCTCACCTTGGCTCCCGACCGTCGCGCTGGCTGGTGATACGTGTTGAGTGTCGTCGAAATGCAGTGTTACTACAGCAGTGCGTGAGCGATGATCCGGGCGACGTCGAGCAAAACGACCACCTCGTCCCCGACCCGCAACACCCCGCTCGCAAGCCCGTCTTCCCCGCCAGATTTGTCTGCCGGGCCGATATCCGACCTCAGAACTCGCTGGACATCACGCAGCTCATCTACTGTTAGACCAACGACTTTCGTCACAGCGTCAACGAGAATGATCGATCCGCGGCCCTCCGGGACCGGCGGACCGCCCAGCCGGACACTCAGATCGAGGACGGTGACGATCGATCCTCGCAGGTTGATCAGGCCGTTGACGAAGGGCGGCGCGCCCGGCAACGGCGTGGCCCGTCGGTTGGGAATGATCTCCCGGACGCCGCTCAGCTCGCACGCGCAGGTGCGGCCCGCCGCCGCAAAGACGAGGAGCCGCGGCGCTTCGGCGGAGTTCCCGATGGCGTGCTCGAAACCAAGCGCCTCCTCGGGCTCATCCAGCCCGGGAGTCTGCGCCACATCACGCATCGCGCTCGTAGAACCCGACATCGGTGAGTACATCTCCCTCCGTCCCCCCGTTGGCCCCCGCTCCACCCACGACCCGGATCGGCTCGCCCCCGCTGGCCAGCGTGTCCAGCGACTCGCGCAGGTCCGGTGGCAGCGGTGATCGCAGGTCGAGCATGTCCCCCGTCACCGGGTGCCGCAACGTCAGCCACGCCGCGTGCAGGAAGTGGCGCCGCGCCGGCAGCCCGATCAGGCGGCGTCCGCCGCCCCCCCCGTACGTGTCGTCACCGGCAACCGGATGTCCCAGAGACGCGAGATGGACACGGATCTGGTGGGTGCGCCCCGAATGGAGTTTGGCCCGGAGCAAATCCGCTGAATCGAAGCGCGCCAGGCGCACGAAATCCGTTCGCGCCGGCCGACCGCTACTGACGATCGCCATGCGCTTTCGGTCTCGTGGATCCCGGCCGATTGGACGCTCGACAGTGACCCTGTCCTCGGTCAGGTGACCCCACGCCAGCACCACGTAGCGCCGCTGGACATCTCGCCGTGCGATCGCGTCGCTCAGTTGGCGGTGCACGCGGTCCGTTCGCGCCACCAACAGTAGTCCCGACGTCTCCTTGTCGAGGCGATGCACGATGCCCGCACGCTCGGAAGCAATCGGCCCCCCCGCCCCGCCATCGTCCGGATGCTCGTCTCCACCGGGCGCCCGGCCCGCGGCCCGTCCCATCAAGGCGTTGACGAGGGTCCCGGTCCAGTGGCCTGGCGCGGGATGGACGACCATGCCTGCGGGTTTGTCGACCACCAGGAGCCACTCGTCCTCGTAGACGACTCGCAGGGGAATGGTCTCCGGCACCACATCTCGCCCCGGCGGCGCGGGCACCGACACGGACACGCGTTCGCCGGCGCGAACCCGGTAGGCGGCTTTCTCCCGCCGTCCGTCGACTGTAACCCCTCCGGTCGCGATCAGCGTGGCGGCCTGGGTGCGCGACAGATCGCCGTGCGTCGCGACGACCACATCAAGGCGGCCGCCGCCGGCAGCGAGGAAATCGAATTGCCTGGGAGACGACTCGGCCGGCGTGCTACATCTCGGGCAGAGGGGCCGCTCTCCGCGACGGGGCCCGATCCTCGACCCAGAGCACCCACGCGAGCAGAATCGCGCCCGTAGTGACCGCCATGTCGGCGATGTTGAACGTCGGCCAGCGGTGGTATCCCACGCCGATGTCGATGAAATCCACGACGCCGTTGGGCGACCGGAGCCGGTCGAAGAGATTCCCGATCGCCCCACCACAAACCAGACCGATCGCGACGGTGCGCAGGACGTCGCCGGCCGGCGTCGCCCGGTAGAGCTTCGTCAACACCGCCAGGGCGCAGGCGGTCAGCACCAGGAAGATCCAGCGCGAGTTGGGGCCGAACCACAGGCCGAACGCGGCCCCGGGGTTGTAGACCAGGACCAGCTTGACGACGGTGCCCACGATATCGCGCGGAATGCCGCGGGACAGCGCCGATACGGCTACCGCCTTGGTGGCGATGTCCGCTGCGACGACCAGAGCCGCCAGCCCCCAGAACAGCCGGTGCTGGCGCGCGCGGCGCTCCTCCTCCCCGATCGTTTGACTGTCTGCCATAGATCAGCGCTTGCCATCCTCTTCGCGTTGCTTACACGCAATACAGTAACGCGCATGCGGGAGCGCATCGAGCCGTTCGTACGCGATCTCCTCCCCGCAGTTGTGGCAGCGGCCGAAGGTCTCCGGGGCCCGGTACAGGCGGCGCAGCGCCTCGTCGATGTGCCAGAGAAACCGCCCCTCCTGGCTCGCGAACAGGAATGCCTTCTCGCGCTCCATGGCGTCGGTCCCCTGGTCCGCCATGTGAAAAGAATACGAGCTCAGGTCGCCGTCCGCATTCTGCGGCGTCGCTCCGAACGCCTCATTGTAGTTGCCGAGTTCCTTCAGGACACGCTTCCGCTCTTCCAACAGGCGCTTCTCGAAATGCGCCAGCAGTTTCTTCGACATCGGCTTGAACTTCTTGCCGGCGGTCACGTCTGGTGACGTCATGATTGCAATTCCCGAGTGAGGGCAATGCGCACGCGCAGTCCATCGAGATCGAGCGTGCGTACCGCGTCAAATCCCGCCGTGTGCTTCGGCGTTCCCTCTTTCCGCCTCCCCGCGTCGTCCGAGCCTCCGTCCATGCTCGGACCCGGCCCCGCCGGACGGTTGGCGAACCCGTCAGGCGGGAGGGGGGTGCCGCCGACCGTGACGTCGCGCGCCAGCACCTCACGCGCGATCCAGTCCCGATGTGTCTGGACTGCTGCCGCGACCCGCGGCTCGGCATCCACCACGAGCCGGATCCGGTCGCTGAGCGAGAATCCCGCGTCCTTTCGCGTCCGCTGCACGGCACTGATCACTTCGCGGGCCAACCCCTCTTCCGCCAGCGCAGGCGTAATGCGGGGGTCCAGTGCCGCCACGTACCCGTCCCGCTTCTCCACCAGCAGCTCGCCCGCCGCCGCGTGGTCGATCTTGACGTCCTCCCGGTCAAGGGATTGGGTGTCGCCATCGACGGTGATCGACAGGGCGCCGCCTCGCTCGAACGCGCGTAGCTCGTCACTGCTCAGTCGCGTGATCGCCTGGGCGGCCGAGGGCGTCCGCGTCCCGAACTTCTTGCCCAGTGTTCGGAAATTTCCTTTGGCCGACAGCGTCACCAGAGCATCCTCCGACGATACCCAACTGACTTCCTTGACGTTGAGTTCCGTCTGAAGCAACGGTGCCAGCTCCGCCAGCAGTCCCGCATCCGGGGCAGCGTCTCCCGTGGATGGCACAACGCATACCAGACGCCCGAGGGGTTGGCGGGTCTTGATCTTGGCCGTGCCCCGTGCGGCACGGGCCAGCGTCGCCAGAGTTCGAATGGCGTCCATCGCCCGCTCGAGGCGTGCATCGATGGCCGCCTCTTCGCCGGGACGGACATAGGAGGCCAGATGAACCGACGTCCCCGTAAGCTGGCGGTGCAGCCAGTCGGTCATGAATGGCGCGATCGGCGCGAGCAGCCGGCTCGCGACAGCCAGCACCTCGTGCAACGTCGCGAACGCCGCCCGACTGTCGGAAGAGTCGACGTCGTAGCGCCGCCCACGAGTGAGCCGCACATACCAGTTCGACACGTC
Source organism: Gemmatimonadota bacterium (assembly GCA_021324775.1). Lineage (GTDB taxonomy): Bacteria > Gemmatimonadota > Gemmatimonadetes > Gemmatimonadales > Gemmatimonadaceae > Palsa-1248. Next base: position 137,962 of record JAJPIM010000043.1, on the reverse strand, counting down.
CTCATCGATGAACTGCATGACCGCCCGGGTTGCCAGGGTCGGTTCGTACCGCTCGAACAGCGCATCGGCCTCACGCTCCACGGTCGCCAGCCGCGACAACACCCACCGGTCGAGCGGTGGCCGCTCGGCTGGCGCCGGATCCTGGGCGGACGGTGTCCAGCCGTAGTTCGCCAGGGTGGCGAACATCCCGTTGTACGTCTCCTTGAGTGTGCGCCACAGGAATCGTGACGACTCCTGGATCGCCTGCTCGTCGAAGCGGCGCGGCACCCACACCTGGCTGGTCGAGATCAGGAACAGCCGCACCGTATCGGCCCCATAGGCCTCGATGATCCGCCACGGATCGACGGAATTCCCGCGCGACTTCGACATCTTCTGGCCGTGCGCATCCAGCACGAGGTCGTTCACGACCACGTTCCGGTAGGGGGCGGGGCGTCCCGGCTCGTTGTTCGGGAGTTCGTCGCCCAATCCGGTCGCGATCGCGAGCATCGAGTAGAACCACCCGCGAGTCTGGTCGACTCCCTCGGCGATGAAGTCCGCGGGGTATCGGCGGCCGAGCAGCTCCCGGTGCTCGAACGGATAATGCCACTGGGCGAATGGCATGGAGCCCGAATCGAACCAGGCGTCGATCACTTCGGCGACGCGCCGCATTGTTCCGCGCGGCTGTCGTCCGGCCGCGGCGCACGCCGCGCAGGACCAGTGGTACCGGTCCACGCCCGGCTTGTGCGGATCGAAGTCAGGCGGTAACGGCGCCCCGGTGCGCTCGGCCAGCTCCGCGAAGCTCCCGATTACCTCGCGATGTGACGGTTCAGCGTCGCATACCCACACCGGCAGCGGCGTCCCCCAGAACCGATCGCGCGAGATCGCCCAGTCGATGTTCCCTGCCAACCACTCGCCGAAACGGCCCGACCCCATCTCGGGCGGATGCCATCCGATGCGGGCGTTCCGTGCCACCATCTCGTCCCGATATGCCGTCGTCCGCACGAACCACGACGAGCGCGCATAGTACAGCAACGGCGTGCCGCACCGCCAGCAATGCGGATACGAGTGCGTGACGCGCTGCGCCGACCACAGCACACCGGCCGACCGCAGATGATCGATGATCGCGCGGTCTGCGTCCTTGACGAACTCGCCGCCGACGACCGGCGTCCCGGGCACGAACGCCCCGCGGCTGGTCAGCGGCTGCAGGAACGCGAGCCCATGCCGCCGCCCCGCGGCATAGTCATCAGCGCCGAACGCCGGGGCCATATGCACGATGCCGCTGCCCTCGTCCGCGGAGACGAATGTCTCGGCGACGATGATCTCGTGATCGCCCGCATCCGGCGGGAACGGAACCCAGTCCAGCGGCCGCCGGTAGCGGAGTCCGGCCAGGTCCTTGCCGCGCAGCGTCCGCACCGTCTCCCACTGATCCGCCGCGTGATCTCCCAGCACCGCTGGCACCCGCGACGCCGCCAGGATCAGCGTCCGCCTCTCATCGCCGGCACGGGGCCTGAGTTCCACGTATTCCAGATCGGGATGCACCGCCAGCGCGACGTTGGAGACGAGCGTCCAGGGCGTCGTCGTCCAGACGAGGATGCGGCGGCCGCCGCCGAGCAGATCGAGCGCGACGTATACACTCGGGTCCTCGACGTCCCGGTAGCCGAGCGCCAACTCGTGGCTCGAAAGCGCCGTCTCGCAGCGCGGGCAGTACGGCAGGATCTTGTGCCCGTCGTACAGGAGCCCGCGCTTCCACAAGGTAGCGAGTGCCCACCACACACTCTCGATGAACGGCGGCTCATATGTCACGTACGGATCGCGGAAGTCGAGCCAGTACCCGATCCGCTCGCTCATGCGCTCCCAGACTTCACGGTATTTCCAGACACTCTCCCGGCAGAGTGTGTTGAAGCGCTCGACGCCGTACGCTTCGATCTGCGCCTTGGCCGTGATCCCGAGCGTCTTTTCGACCTCGATCTCGACGGGCAGCCCATGCGTGTCCCAGCCAGCCTTGCGGGCCACGTGGTACCCGCGCATGGCGCGGTGCCGGCAGAACAGATCCTTGACGGTCCGCGAAAAGACGTGATGCGTCCCGGGGAGCCCGTTCGCCGTGGGTGGCCCTTCGTAGAACACGAATTCCGGACGACCCTCCGACGCGGCGAGCGACCGCACGAACAGATGCTCGGTGCGCCACTGAGCGAGAACCTGAGTCTCGAGTGCCTCCGCCGTGGCCGGGAGGAGCGCATACGCCGGCGACGCCACGGGAGCCGGCTCAGTGCGCGCGGCCGTCGTCACACCCGCTCGACCACGCCGGTCACGACGGCCGTCAACTTCGGCTCGGCGACCGCCGCCACCGCGAGGATCTTCTCCACGGTCGCTGGTTCGAGTGTCTCCGGGATGCACGGGTCGGTGATCACCGAGAGCCCCAGTACCCGCATGCCGCCGTGCACCGCGACGATCACCTCGGGGACCGTGGACATGCCGACGACATCCGCGCCGATCCCACGCAGCCATCGATACTCCGCCCGGGTCTCGAGGTTGGGACCGGGGACGGCCACGTACACGCCCTCGCGGAGCGTGATCCCACTCTTGGCCGCGACCGCGTGCGCCACGTCGCGCAATCCCGCGTCGTAGGGTGCCGACATGTCGGGGAACCGGGGCCCCAGTGTATCGTCGTTCGGCCCGACCAGCGGGCTGTCACCAAGCAGATTGATGTGATCGCTGATCGCCATGATATCGCCCGGCGTCCAGTCCGGCCGCATGCCGCCGCAGGCGTTGGAAACGATGAGGATCTCCGCGCCAAGCGCGCGAAGAACTCGTACCGGGAACGTCACCTGTTGAAGCGAGTAACCCTCGTACCGGTGGAAACGTCCCTGCATCGCGACTACGGTTTTGCCCGCCAGCGTCCCGCACAGCAGGCGGCCAGCGTGCGATTCGACGGTCGAGAGCGGAAACTGCGGGATATCCTCGTAGCCGATCGAGGCATTGACATTGATCGCATCGGCGAGACCCCCCAGCCCTGTACCGAGGATGAGCGCGATGCGTGGGCGCACGCCGAATCGGGCGTCAACGACGCGTGCCGCAGCAAAGATCCTGGCTGAGGTGTGTAGTGTCGTGCTCTGCCCTTGTCGTTGTCCCAACGCCGCGCCGGTATCGCGTGCGGCTGCGGTCATTCGGCACGGACGGCGTTCAGCCACGCCGGGGTGGGTGACGGCGCGCGATCGGCTTCCGCGCCGTTGGCCGGCAGCGTTGGCGGTGACGGGGGCGGCGGAAGGTGCGACGGCGGACCACTCCCCGCTTCGCGCGTCTCACCTGCGGAGTCCGCGTTGTTCGTGGCGCTCGTGCTGCTCGCGCCCAGGTCGCGTTGGCCACCGCCTGGCGTTCCGCCGGAAATTCCGGACGTCGAGTCGGGGATCGCGTCAAGCTCCGCCAACTGTCTGGCCACCAACGCGCGCAACTGCGCCAGATACGCGCGGCGGGCGCGCTCGAGTGATTCGATCTCTCCGGCCAGACGGCGCAATTCCGCCCGCGAGGCATCGACCTGGCGGACTCCTTCCGCGCGCGCTTCCCGAATGATCAGTTGTGCCTCTCGCTCGGCCTGCTCGCGCGTCTCGGCCCGGAGTTGCTGGGCGGACACCAAGGCCTCATTGAGCGCTTTGTCGCGCTCGCGGAAGGCCCGGAGCTGCTCGTGGAAACCCTTTGCCTTGGCCTCGAGGTCCTGATTGACGCGTGTCAGGCGTTCGAGCTCGTTCGCGACACGGTCGCGGAACTCATCCACCCGGGCTTTGTCGTATCCGCGAAGCGCACCCGGGAAGTCCGTCCGGCGAACATCGAGCGGTGTGAGGTGAAACGATTCGTCAAGCATTCCCGTGTCCCCCGGTCGCTGGAGTGCGCGCCCCAAACAGTACCGTCCCTAATCGCACCATCGTCGCGCCCTCCTCGACCGCTATTTCGTAGTCGTTCGACATCCCCATCGAGAGTTCCGCTGCCTCGTGTCCCGCGGCCCGCAATACGTCGCGAGCCTCCCTCGCCCCCGCGAACGTCCTGCGCAACACCCCCTCATCGGCGTCGAGCGGCGCCATGGTCATGACGCCCTTCACCCGGACGCCGCCGAGTCCTCTTAGCCGCTCGGCTTCCACCGCCAATCCGGCAGGCGCCCACCCAGACTTGGCTGCCTCGCCCGACACGTTGACCTGCACCAGCACGTCGATCGGCTGGCCCCTTGCGATTCCCCGCTCGTGCAAGGCGTCCGCCAGTCGGGCGCTGTCGAGCGAGTGCACCAGCACGAACGATTCGGCCGACTTCGCCTTATTGCGCTGCAGATGCCCGATGAGGTGCCAACGCACCGGAACCGTGATCGCCGCGATCTTGGGCAGGGCCTCCTGCACCCGGTTCTCACCAACGTCATGGACGCCGGCGCCCCAAGCCTCCCGCGCTGCATCGGCACCGAACGTCTTCGTGACCGCAATCAGCGTGACGTGCTGCCCGTGTCCGCCCCTTGCGACTGCCGCCGCGATCCGCCCTCGCACGTCCGCCACCCGCTCGGCGAGCTCGGGAAATTGCATAACAGTCGAAAATATCGGGAGTTACGACGCGAATCAAGGTCGCCCGACGCCGAGCACCGCCGTCGCGGCAATCACCGGAATGCGGGGGCTTCCCCCGTCACTCGGACCTCTCGTCCGGCCATGAGATCGCGGATCTGGGCCGAGGTCACCGATCGGGTGAGCCGCCCATCGCGGGCGGATGAGATCGTGGCGGTCTCCTCTGACACGACGAAGACGATGGCGTCCGATTCCTCAGCGAGTCCCATCGCCGCCCGGTGGCGCGTCCCGAGGGCGCGGTCGGTGATCTGTGCCTGCGAGAGGGGCAGAATGCACCCGGCCCCGATCACCGTGTCGCCGCGGATGATCACCGCGCCATCGTGCAGGGGTGAGTAGGGCGTGAAGATCGTCGCCAGCAGATCCGCCGACACTTTGGCCTGCAGGGCGGACCCGGACGCGACGTACTCACCCAGCGCCATTTCGCGCTCGACCGCAATGATGGCCCCGATTCCGGACTGGCTGAGTCGCTCGAGCGCGGCCACTACCTCCTCCGTCACTTCACTCTCCGCCATGCGGCGAAGGAGCCGTGTCACGCGCGACTGGCCGAGGTGAGCGAGCGCTTGCCGCAACTCGGGCTGGAAGATCACGACGCCCGCGAATGCGCCGTACGTGAACAGCAATCCGAGCAGGTAGGTGATCATCGTGAGCTGCGTCACCCACGCGAGACCGTACAGGACGACGAGCACGACGATCCCGGTCAGCATTTGCACGGCCCGGGTGCCGTGTATCAGCAGGAGCACCCGGTAGAGCATGTACGCGACGAGCGCGATTTCGAGCGCGTCGCGGACGCCGAACGAGACATGCCGCAGCGCCGCGAACATGAGGCTTTAGTCCGGACGCGCCGGCGCGCCACCGGCGGATGGCTCGGCCGGCATGCCGGCCGCATCGGGGCCGAGGATCGCCCACGCCGCATCGAGTGCCTCACGCGCGCCGCGCACATCATGGACCCGGAAGAGCCGCGCACCACGCGCCAGCGCGGCCACCGCGGCGCCGATCGAGCCATAGGTCCGGCCTGCGGGTTTTTTCACGCCGGTAATCTCTCCGATAAACCGCTTTCGCGATACGCCCACCATCACCGGATACCCCAATGCCACCACTCGCGCGAGGGCCGACAGCACCGCAAGTGAATGGATGCTTCGCTTGGAGAACCCGATCCCCGGATCGACGGCGATGGCATCCGGGTGCACCCCCGCCCCGAGCGCGACATCCACCCGGCCCGACAGCTCGGCGACCACCTCGCCCACGACATCAGGCCCGTAGGTGGCGTGCTGGTAGGTGCTCATGTCGCCAACGCCGCCGCGAGAGTGCATCACCACCAGGCCGGCACCCGCCTCGGCACAGACCCGTGCAATCGCAGGATCGATCCGCAGACCCGACACATCGTTGATCACGGACGCCCCTGCCTCGAGCGCCGCCGCAGCCACCGCTGACTTCACGGTGTCGACGGAGATCGGAATCCCTGGACATGCGGTGCGGAGGGCCCCGACGACCGGGAGGACTCGCCGGAGCTCTTCCTCGACCCCGACGGGGGTCGCACCCTGCGGCCGGGTGGATTCTCCCCCCACATCGAGCATGTCCGCACCTTCGGCGACCAGGCGCATCGCATGCGCAACCGCGTCCTCTGCCGAAAAAAAGCTACCCCCGTCGCTGAAGCTGTCGGGGGTAACGTTGACGATTCCTAGGACGACCGGGCGAGAGAGCGGCACCACGGCGCCGCGCACCCGCCAGCTCATGAAGGGTCGCTCACCGCGGCATCAGCTCGCGGTCACGCGGGTGCGACTTCCGGGCCACCGAGAATGGGCGGCGAGCGGCGGGGCTCCGCCACCGGGATCGGGGACGGCGGCGCGAGCGCCGGGTTGTTCACCGGCGGCGCCGGAGGCCGCGGCGGGAGCTTTTCGCCCCGCATGAGGACCGCGATGTCCTCGCGCGTCAGCGTCTCGCGCTCCAGCAGCGCGGCGGCGACGGCGTGCAGCAGCTCGAGGTTCTCCGTGAGGGTGGTCTTCGCCCTCGAGTAGGCCTCGGAGATCACGCGAGCGACTTCGGTATCTACCAGTTGCGCGGTCCGCTCCGATACCTCGCGGCGATGCTGCAGTTCGCGCCCCAGAAAAACTTCCTGCTCATTGTCGCCGACCAGCACCGGCCCGATGGCGTCGGAGAGTCCCCACTGCGACACGTATCGCCGGGCAATCCCGGTCGCCTGCTGGATGTCGCTCGCCGCGCCCGTCGTCACGCGGTCACGCCCGAAAATGAGCTCCTCCGACACCCGGCCGCCGTACGCCATCGCAAGCCTCGCCTCGATCTGCTGGCGCGTAACCGATACCCGGTCGTCTTCGGGTAGCGTGAATGCGAGTCCCAACGCGCGTCCGCGAGGCACGATGGTCACCTTGTGCAGCGGATCGTTTCCCGTGACCTTGATCGCGCAGACCGCGTGACCGGCTTCGTGATATGCGGTCAGGCGCTTCTCTTCGTCCTTCATCACCATCGACTTCCGCTCGGCGCCAAGCATCACCTTGTCCTTGGCTTCCTCGAGGTCGTTCATGTAGACCTTGTCGTGGCCCCGGCGCGCCGCGAGCAGCGCACCTTCGTTCACCAGATTGGCCAGGTCGGCGCCTGCCATGCCCGGAGTGCCGCGCGCAAGTGTGGTGATGTTGACGTCCTCGGCGACCGGCTTGTTCCGCAGGTGCACTCGCAGGATGCCCTCACGGCCGCGGAGATCCGGCGCATCCACGACGATCTGGCGGTCGAACCGGCCAGGACGCAGGAGGGCTGGGTCGAGCACGTCGGGCCGGTTGGTCGCGGCGATGAGGATCACGCCCTCGTTCGACTCGAAGCCGTCCATCTCGACCAGCAACTGATTCAGCGTCTGCTCGCGCTCATCGTGCCCGCCACCCAGACCGGCGCCACGGTGGCGCCCGACCGCGTCGATTTCGTCGATGAAGATGATGCACGGAGCATGCGCCTTGCCCTGTTCGAACAGGTCGCGGACGCGACTCGCGCCGACGCCGACGAACATCTCAACGAAATCCGACCCGGACATCGAGAAGAAGGGACGCCCGGCCTCGCCGGCTACCGCCCGCGCCAGGAGTGTCTTGCCGGTACCCGGCGGCCCGACCAGCAGAGCGCCCTTGGGAAGCCGGCCGCCCAGCTTCGTGAACTTCTGCGGGTCCTTCAGAAACTCGATGATCTCCTGAAGCTCGACCTTCGCCTCATCCGCACCGGCGACGTCGGCGAACGTCACCTTGGGCGTGTCGCCCGTCAGGAGCTTGGCTTTGGATTTTCCGAACGAGAATGCCTTGTTGCCACCAGCCTGCATCTGGCGAATGAAGAAGATCCAGAGCGCTACCAGCACCAGATACGGAAGGATCTGCACAACCGTGGTCAGCGTCTGGCCGGGCTCCTTTGCCTCGATCTCGACGTTGTGGGCCCGCAGACGATCGATCTCCTCATCCGAATTCTCGAGCGGCAGCTTGACCGTGAACTTCTGGACGTCCTTGCCGCCGAGCACGACCTTCTGCTTGAAGTCGCCCGTGACCTGGCGCCCGGACTGGATCGTAACTCGCTTGACATTGTCCTGCGCCAACTGCTGGTCATACTGCGAATAGATGATCTGGGCAGGCTGATCCGAGCGGGTATTGGCAATCTCGAAAAAGACGACCGGCACCATGAGGAGCAGCAGCCAGAACGCCCACGTTTTGGAGTTCCGGCTCCAGTTCCCTTTCTTATTGTTGTTTCCCGACTGCGTTGGCAGAACTGGCATGGCGACCCCTGCGGAACCGGCTAACCCACCGGCCCATCACGTGACACGCTGGCGGGACGACCCCTTGGCCTTCCTGCCCGGCGGACAGCGACATCCCGCCGCCCCCCTGTAATGTACCGACTGTTACCCCCGACGCGCGGCCCCTGAGGCAGTCACGACCGGGCCGCCCGCGATCTTCTCGGGCTCGCTACTCGGTTCGATCCTCGCGCCTACCCTATCATCTCCCGGCACCTCAGATCGCCCCGATATATGGGAGATGCCGAAAATCCTCCGCATGATCCAATCCGTACCCGACCAGAAACTCGTGTGGCGCGTCAAATCCGACGAATCGCACCGGCTCCTGCAACGCGGTCGGCAGACGCTTGTGAAGCAACGCGCATACCGCCAGCGACCGCGGCCGCCCCTGCCGCAACACTCCGAGGAGCCGTGCCAACGTTCGGCCCGAGTCCACGATGTCCTCCACGACCAGGACGTGCCGATCCTCGAGCTTGGTGTCAGGATCATATACGAGCCGCACCACCCCGCTGGATTCAGTTCCCGACCCGTAACTCGACGCGATCAGGAAATCGATCTGCAGCGGACGCTCGATCGTCCGGACGACATCGCTGAAGAAAATGACACTCCCTTTGAGCAACCCGAGCACCAGCAGATCTCCATCGCGATATGAATCCGTGATCTCGGCTCCGAGTTCACCCACTCGCTTCGCGATGGTGTGCTCGTTGAATACGACCCTGCGCAGCACTCGCCCGCCAAGCCGCGGATCCGCGACCACTCGCGGGCCATCTCGCTCGCCGCGCGTCACCGCGATATCGGAGGTTGCGCCCGCCCAGGTCTGCGGGCCTCGCCTCGCCGCCGGAGAACGAAACTGAACGTCGACCGCTGCACGGCGACCCCGCCTGACAATTGAATCTCGCCCCCGGGCCTGCCTCGAAGGGTAAACTCAGCCAGGCGCGCCATGCCCCGGCGATCCAGCGCCAGTCCCATGCGGGCCGCAAGGACCGGCCAGATGATCGCCAGCGCGGCCTCGTCGTAGTGGGCCAGCTCCGACGCCGCAATCGATAGCCCATCCGCCTCGACCCGTGCACGGTGCGCAGCGGCGACGTGGTGCTCGACTTCGCGCCGCCACTTCGCGGCGCACTGGCCTACCTGCAGCAGCTCGGCAGCGAGCGCCGGCCGTGCGCGAAGAAGCGCGGGGAGCAGATCGAGACGCACCCGATTCCGCAGGAACGCACGCGACTCGTTCGATGGATCATCCACGTAGGCCACCCCATGCCGCGCCGCGTAGTCCGCTACCGCAGCGCGATGGACCGCGAGCCATGGGCGGACCACCCCGCCGTCGGCGTCGAGTCCGGCCAGACCGCGCGCGCCAGCGTGGCGCAGGATCCGGATGATCAGCGTTTCGAGCTGGTCGTCGCGCGTGTGGGCCGTCACCACCCGCGCCCCGCGGCGTGCGGCCGCCGCGCGGAGGAATCGCCAGCGGGCGAGCCGCCAGGCCGCTTCGGTCGGGGGTGTGCCTGCCGGCGCCCGAGCCGTCACGCACGGCACGTCGTAGGCCCGGCACACGGCCGACACGAGTTCCACCGCCGCGGTGGCGGCGGCACCGGTGCCGTGGTCGAACGTCGCCACGGCGGCCAGCGGCGCCCGCACGACGTTCACCGCGGCCCGCAGGAGCGCCATCGAGTCCCGGCCGCCGGACACGGCGAGGACCACCGATCCGGCCGCGCCGAGCGCCCGAGCCACTGGCGCTTCGACGACCGCATCCGAGGCCTCGATTCGTCCGGCCGCGCCGGTCTCGGCCGGCCTGGATCTCCGCGCCCGCTCCGCTGGTGTCCCGCTGCTATGACGCATATCCTTATGCCACAGTCTATAGGGTCGCGCGACCTGCGCCATGGGTGCGCGTGCCGTGCGAACGAGAGGATTCTGCCAGCTCGAGGTGCCCGTGGAGTCGCAAGGACCGTTGGCCATCGTATGGTTTTCAGTCGGACTCGGCGCGTTCTACATCGCGCTGATCTGGGTGAACACACTGCTGGGCGCATTCCTGACGCCCTTCTTCATCATCCCGGCGACCTGGTTGCTCGACAGGCTCGGAATGGGAGCGCCGCCAGCGACCGAGGATCCGGCTGCATCGAGCAAGTCCCCCTAAACCGACTGGGGCGTAACCAATGCCGCTGATCGTGCTTGTAGTCATCGTGGTGGTTGTGATGGCCTGGCTGGTCAGTGCGTACAATGGGCTGATCGGGCTCAAGAATCAGGTGGCGAATGCCTGGAAGCAGATCGACGTCCAGCTCAAGCGGCGCCACGACCTGATCCCCAATCTCGTCAACACGGTAAAAGGCGCGATGAACTTCGAGCGCGATACGCTCGATGCCGTCGTCAGCGCCCGCAACAAGGCGATCGCGGTTCAATCAGGAGCTGGGCCCGCCGGCCCGGGTGTCGCGGCCACCGCGGCGGCGGAGTCGCAACTGAGCGGCGCACTCGGGCGGCTGTTCGCCGTGGTCGAGGCGTATCCCGACCTCAAAGCGACGGGCAACGTCGCGCAACTCCAGGAAGAGTTGACGACCACCGAGAACAAGATCGCGTTCGCGCGGCAGCTCTACAACGACACGGCGACGGCGTACAACACCAGCCAGCGGCAATTTCCCACAATGCTCGTCGCAGGCATTGCGGGAGCCGCACCCGCCGAACTCTGGGAAATCAGCGACACTGCCGAGCGCGAGAACGTGGCCGTCGACCTCTCGATGGCGCCTCGCGTAGCAGTGCCGCCCCCGCCAGCGCCGCCCGTCACGCCGCCGGCCCGGTCCTGAGCGGCCGGTAGGCCGCCGCCTGCGGGCACACCAGGGCTCGCGGGATGCTTCCAATGGACGAAACTCCGAACCTGTTTGCGCAACAGCTCGCGAACCGCCGACGCTCGCGCTGGCTGATCGCGGCATTCCTGATTTTCTTCGCCTGGCTCGGCCTCGGCGCTGATCTTCTCATGTACGGCATGACGGCCGATGCGCCTCCCGATCACTATCACCACGTTTTTCCGTGGTTTGGCATCCTGCTCTTCGGCCTGGGCGTCGTGCTGGCGCGTTGGGGATGGATGTCCGGCTCCAACGCCGTGCTGTGGTCCACGGGTGCGCGAGAGATCACGGCGCCGTCGACGCCTGCCGAACAGCAGCTGGTGGACGTCGTGGACGAGATGGCCATCGCCGCGGGTATTCCCCGCCCGCGTCTGTACATCATCGACGACCCCGATCCCAACGCCTTTTCAACCGGCCGCGATCCGGCGTCCGCGTCCATCGCGGTCACCACGACGCTGTTGTCACTCTGTAACCGCGATGAACTGCAAGCCGTGATCGGCCACGAGATGGGCCACATCAAGAACCTCGACGTGCGCCTCATGACTCTGCTGGCGGCGCTCGTGGGTGTGGTCGCGATCCTCTCGCACGGTCTCCGGCGCATCATGTTCCAGGGCTCGGGTGGCGGGTCGCGATCCAAGAACATGGGGCCTGTCTACATCGTGATCTTCATCGTCTGGTTCGTGAGCTGGATCCTCGCGCCGATCCTCACGCAGTTGATGGCGATGGCCGTGAGCCGCAAGCGTGAATACCTGGCCGATGCGATGTCCGCCCAATTCACGCGCAACCCTGCCGCGCTGGCCTCGGCGCTACACAAGATCGAACAGCCGGACGCGCCCAAGAGTGCGATCACGGGCGGCGCCGCGCACCTGTGCATCGCCGACCCGCTCGGACAGGATGCGTCCACGCGCGAGGGTTGGTGGGCCGATTTGCTTGGAACGCACCCGCCGATGCGCCTCAGGATCGCACGCCTGAACGCCATGGGGTACCTCGGCGCGCCGGGCGCTCCTGGCCCAGTCACTCCTCAGCCGGCGACTTGATCCCGGTGTGACGCTGGGGGACGCCGGGGCCAGAGCGGGTTACGCCGGGTTGGGCTGAACGACTCTCCCTCACGAACGATCGTTACTTTCCGGGATGCGACTCGGCCGCAACGCCCTGCGCTGCTTGTGTGCCAGCCTCGGAGTCGCGGGCGTGCCGGTTCGTGCCCAGGTGTACACACGGCCGGAACTGCAGTGGGAGACGATCCACACCGCGCATTTCGACGTCCATTTCCCGCGCATCATGCGCCCCTGGGCCATCGATGCGGCGGGACGTCTGGAGGGAGTGCACGATGCAGTGGTCGCCCTCGTCGGCAGCGGCCCCGCGCGCAAGGTCACAGTCGTCATCGACGATCCGTACAATGTCTCGAACGGCGCTTCCCTGCCCATCCTCGACGCGCCGACGATCGTGCTGTGGCCGACTCCTCCCGAGCCGAGCGAAGACATCGGCCACGCCAGCGACTGGGCCGAATTGCTCACGGTTCACGAGTTCGCGCATATCGCGCACCTCACGCGGCCGTCGCGAAACCCCCTCCAGCGCGTGCTCTGGCGACTGCTGCCCGTCGACATCAGCCCGATCGTCCGCAATTCACCGCGCTGGGTGATTGAGGGGTACGCCACCTACGTCGAGGGACGGCTCACGGGCAGCGGGCGGCCAAACAGCGTGGCCCGGGCCGGTGTGCTGCGACAGTTTGCGCTCGAAGGCCGCTTGCCGGCGTACTCGGAGCTGAATGGAAGCCCGCGATATCTGGGCGGCTCCATGGCATACCTCGCGGGATCCGCATTTCTCGAGTGGCTCGTGGCGCGAGCCGGCGACGAGAGCCTGCCCCGGCTCTGGCGGCGCATGACGGCGCGGCAGGACAGAGACTTCGCGGCGGCATTCGCCGGGGTATTCGGCGACACGCCGGTCGCGCTCTACGGCCGGTTCACGGCCGAGCTCACAGGCAAAGCGCTACGAGCAGCAGACGACATCGCGGCCGCCGGTCTCGACTCGGGCGAAACCTTTCAGCATCTCACGTGGTACACGGGCGACCCGGCCGTCTCGCGCGACGGTGCCTCGATCGCCGTCCCGGTGAGAATACCGGGACACCCATCCCGTATCGTCGTCTGGGCGACGGCGCCTGCGCCGCCCGACTCGGCCGCCGCAGCCGCAATCGCTGCTATGCTCGCCCGCGACCCGGATGACGTAGCCGCCGTCCAGCCGTATCCACCCCCCCGCCGGCCCGTCGCCGTTCTCGATGCCGCGCGCGGAGTCGGGTACGACCTTCCGCGGTTCTTCGCCGATGGCGAGCGCCTGTTGGTCACGCACGACGAGCCGCTGCGCGACGGCGCATTGCGGCCGGATCTCTACGAATGGAACCTCCGCACGCAGCAGATCCGCCGGATCACGCACGGCGCGGCCGTCCGCGGCGCGGACCCCGCACCCGACGGCCGAACCGCTATCGGTGTCCGATGCCTGGGCGGCATTTGCGACGTCGTCAGTGTGAACCTCCGTCACGGCACAGTTTCCGTTCTGCTCGCCGGTTCGCCCACACGCGAGTATTACCGGCCGCGGTTTGCGCCCGACGGGCGCACGGCGATCGTGACGGTGCACGACAGCGATCATTGGCATCTCGAGACATTCGCGATACGCGACAGCGGTGCGGCCGATCTGCATGCCGTCGGTCCCCAGGACGGTGCGAGCCGGTATGCGGCGTCCTACATGGCGGGCGGCGAATCCGTCGTAGCCGTCTCGGAGCTGGGCGGCGTGCAGCATCTCGAGGTCATCGAGCTGGCCAGCGGCGCGATACACCCGCTCGCCGCGACTAGTGGCGGCGCCGTCGCGCCGGACGCATCGCCAGCGGACTCCCACGTCTTTTTCCTCAGCTTGTCCGCCCGCGGACGAGACCTGCACCGGATCGACGCCGCCGATGCGCGGCCGGTCGCGACGCCGATGCTCTCTTCGTCGCTCGCCCCGGCGGCCGTGCCGCCCGCGCCCCCGGCGGATTCCCTGCCGCCGGCCACTGTAGGTCCCGCGTCCGCATACGGCCTCGGGCCGCATGAATACCGGTATCTTCCCGGCGGATCAGTATCCCCGGACGGTCGCTATTTCACGCTCTGGTTCGGGAGCAGCGATCCCGTCGGACGCCTCGCCTGGAGCATCCAGGGATCGATCGGCGATCCCGGGACGTGGCGCGGAGGCGCTGCCGCGGCGACGTGGCGTGGCCTGCCAGTCGCGATCGACCTCTCGGCATTTGCGATCTCGCAATTCCCTTCGCGCCAGACTGCGGGCCGGTTCGTGTCCGACTCCCTCGACGCCACCTACCGAGGAGCGTTGCTGGCCGCGTCGTACGTGGCCGACGGTACTCCGCTCACCAGCGAGGCCCGCCTCGGCATCTCGACAGCCCGCATGACACTCGATGACGGGCCCGGCCACGCCCGCTCTCTTGCCTTTGCGGCGTACACGGGTTCCGCGAACCTGTCCCGTGGCGACGTGCTGCTGTTCGGGTCGGCCGGCGGGACGGGCACGATTGGGACCACCGACGGCACGTCCTGGCAGCGCCTCCTCGTCCACGGGGCACTCGCTGCCGGTATCGGCGGCTGGCTGCTCCGCTATCGCGCGATGTACGGTCTCGTGAACCACGACGCCCCGCTCTTCGAGCACATGGTCGCCGGAGGGACGCCGGCACCCCTCACCGACACGGCGCTGCTGACGCAGCGCGTCGCGGTCCCGGCCCTGCCGCTCGGCGTCGCCGGCGGCAATCAACTCCTCGATCAACGCGTCGAAGGAGACGTAGGTCCCGTCGCACTGTACTACGAGCGGCTGTCGGCTCTCACGGCGAGCGACGCCGATCATGACGTCTATGGCGCGGAGATCCAGCACATATTTCGGCGGGTACCATTCATCGACCTGCCATCCGTCTGGTTGATGGCGGGCACGGGCTATTCGATCAGCGCTCCCTTCAAGTACAAGCTTCGCGCGTACGGCGGAATCCGCTACACGCCCTGAGCGGCGCCGATCGCCAATCCCGTCGTGCGGTCGAACAGTTGTACGCGCGCGGCATCCAGGTGGATCGTTACCGGAGCGTCGGGCCGAGGCAGCGCCGCAGTGACCATGCGCGCGGTCACGATGACGGCGCCCGCCGACGCGCGAGCGATGACCTCGTAGCCGAGCGGCTCGACCCCCTGCAACGTGCCGCGCGTCGCGTCGCCGTCCGCGCCGCCGGGCGCAGCGACGATGACGTGCTCCGGACGGACGCCGAGCGTGACCGGCTTGCCGGCCCATGATTTCGCCACGGCTCGCGCTGGACCGCCGACGGGTGTCCGAAGCGCGCCATCCAACGATCGGAAGACGACACCATCATCCGGGCCGCCCGGCGCTGCCGCGAGCTCGCCGTCGATGAGGTTCATCGCCGGGCTCCCGATGAACGCGGCGACGAAGCGATTCGCCGGGTGGTCGTATAGATCCAGCGGCGCACCGATCTGCTGCACGTGCCCCGCATCGAGCACGACGATCCGGTCCCCGAGCGTCATGGCTTCGACCTGATCGTGTGTGACGTAAATCGTGGTCGCGCCAAGTTGGCGGTGGAGCATGGCAATTTCGCGCCGCATCTCGAGACGGAACTGGGCATCGAGATTCGAGAGCGGCTCGTCGAACAGGAAGACCTGCGGGTCGCGGACGATCGCTCGTCCGATCGCCACACGCTGCCGCTGTCCGCCCGACAGTTGCCGGGGCCGGCGATCGAGCACGCTCGTGAGTCCGAGAATGTCCGCGGCTCGGTCGACGCGCGCTTCGATGTCACGCCGTGGTTGCTTGCGGAGCGTCAGAGCGAAAGCCATATTCTCGAACACCGTCATATGGGGATAGAGCGCGTAGCCCTGGAACACCATGGCGATGTCGCGCTCTTTGGGCGGGAGATTGTTGACCAACCGCCCGCCGATCGACAGGCGGCCCGCCGTGATGGATTCGAGGCCCGCGATCATCCGCAGTGTCGTTGATTTCCCACACCCCGACGGGCCGACCAGCACGACGAACTCGCCGTCGCGCACGTCCAGGTCGAGATCGTGGACGGCGACGAATCCGGAGTCCGCGTAGACCTTGCGGACACCTTCCAGCGTGACTCTGGCCACCGCCTACCGCACCCTCAGTTCGACCAGGCGCGCCGGGCATCGGCTGCCCGCGGCCCGTGAGACACTCGCATGACGGTCCCTCCTCTCTCTGCAACCGGCGCGCGGCCGGCGACACGATTCCCCGAGCAGTTTCTCTGGGGCGCCGCGACGTCGGCGTACCAGATCGAAGGCTCGCCACTCGCCGACGGAGCCGGCGCCAGCATCTGGCACCGCTTCGCCCACACCCCCGGCACGATACAGGGCGGCGACACGGGCGACATCGCCTGCGATCACTACCGCCGCGCCGCGGACGACGTCGCCCTCATGCAGAGCCTGGGCCTGACCGCGTACCGGCTGAGCGTCGCGTGGGGCCGGATTCTCCCCACGGGTCGCGGACGCGCCAACCGTCCGGGCCTCGCGTTCTACGAACGGCTGGTCGACGCGCTGCTCGCGTCAAACATACAGCCGCTCATCACCCTCTACCACTGGGATCTCCCGGCCGCGCTCGAGGATCTGGGCGGATGGCTGAACCCCGACAGTGCGGGGTGGTTCGCGGACTACGCGGACGTCGTGGTGCGCGCACTCGATGACCGGGTGCGGCTCTGGGTGACGATCAATGAACCCTGGGTCATCACGGATGGCGGCTATATGCGCGGCGTGCTCGCGCCGGGGCACCAGAGCGCGTCCGAGGCGGGTCGCGTCTCGTATCACCTCCTGCGCGCTCACGCCGCAGCGGTGGATGCGTACCGGGCATCGGGACGTCACGAGATCGGACTGGCGGTCAACCTCGAGCCACAGATGCCCGCGTCTGGCGACGCGGCCGATCTCGGTGCCGCCGATCGCGCCAGCGCCTACTTCAACCGGCAATACCTCGACCCGGTCTTTCTCGGCATCTCGCCGCCCTCGCTGCGCGCCCTATACGAAGACGGACCCCCTGGCATGCGCGAAGCCGAGATGGGGCTCGTCCGTCGGCCGATGGATTTCCTCGGCGTCAATTACTACTCGCGATCTGTCGTGCGCGCCGATCCGGGCGCACTCCCCGCTGGCGCCGCGCGCGTCCCACAGACGCAGTCCGCACACACCGACATGGGCTGGGAGATCTACCCAGCGGGTCTCACTGCCATTCTGCAATGGGTGCGCGACCGCTACGGACCGCTACCCATGTACGTCACCGAGAACGGTGCCGCGTTTCCTGAGCCGGCGTCGTCGGACGGCACGCCGATCGAGGATCACGACCGCGTCGCGTATTTGCGGAGCCATATCCAGGCAGCCCACGCCGCAATGGCCGCGGGGGTTGACCTGCGCGGATATTTCGCCTGGTCCCTGCTCGACAACTTCGAATGGAACTACGGATACTCCAAGCGGTTCGGCATCGTACACGTCGATCGCGAGACGCAGCGGCGGACGCCCAAAGCCAGTGCCGCGTTCTTCCGCGACGTGATCCGGTCCAACGGAATGAATCTCTTTCCGGGCTAGCCCTTGACGCCGCCCATGGTGATGCCCCGGATGTAATAGCGCTGGAGCGAGATGAAGAGCAGCAGAACCGGCAGCAGCGTCACGACGGAAGCCGCCATCATGAGCTCGGTATCCTGGACATGCTCACGTGACAGATTCGCGAGACCAACCGGGAGGGTGTATTTGGCGCTGTCGGTCAGGACCACCAGCGGCCACATGAAGTCGTTCCAGGCGCTCATGAAGACGAAGACCGCGAGCGTCACCAGCACGGGCGCGCACAGGGGCAGCACGATCGACCAGTAGATACGGAGTTCCCCCGCGCCATCTACGCGCGCCGCATCGAGCAACTCGTCCGGTATGCCGAGGACGTACTGGCGCACGAGAAACATCCCGAACACGGTCGCCATGCTTGGCAGCACGACGCCGGCGAAGCTGTTGACGAGGTGCAACTCGCGCAGCAGGATGAACAGAGGGAGCATCGCCACCTGCGGCGGGATGAAGAGACCGAGCAGCACCAGGCGAAACAGCCGGTCGCGCGCGGGAAAACTGAACTTGGCGAACGCATACCCCGCCATCGAGTTGAACAGCAGCGATGAAGCGGTGATGAGCCCGGCGACAATCGCGCTGTTCCGCAGCTCGCGGGACAGATCCAGGTGGGAAAAAAGCTCGCGATAGTTGGCCCACGTGGCTGGATGCGGGAGGAGCGGCGGCGGGTACGTCGTCGCGGAGCCCGCCGGCATGAACGACGCGGACACCATCCACGCGAGCGGCGCCACGGCGACGCCCGCGATCGCGGCCAGCAGCACGTGCAGGAGCACGGTTCGCCACGAGACGCCGGTATCCCACCGGGGGCGCCTCGCAGGACGCTCGTCGAGCCCGGCCGAAACAGCGGCCGGCACACCGGAGGGAATGACGGCGCCGGTCACGCGCCGCCCTCTGTGCCCTTGGGACGCAGCCGCAACTGGACCAGGGCACCGATCAGCGTCAGCCCGAAGAGCACGAAGGCGATCGCTGCGCCCATCCCGACATGCCAGGACTCGAATCCTTCCGTGAACATGTACAGACCGATGCTCAAGGTCGCGTGGAGTGGCCCCCCCTGCGTCATGACGTACGGCTCGGAGAACAACTGGAGGAAGCCGATCATCGTGGTGATGCTGACGAACAGAAACGTGGGGGCCAGCGTCGGCAGCGTGACGTGCCAGAACCGCTGCCACGCACCCGCCCCATCGACGCGCGCCGCATCGTAGAGATCGCCGGGCACGGCCTGCAGCCCGGCCATGAAGATGATCATGTTGTAGCCGAAGCCCTTCCACACGGTCATCAGGATGATCGACGGCATCGCCCAGGCCGTGGACCCCAGCCAGTCGACCGGCGGCAATCCGATCGCGTGCAGCCCTGCGTTGAGCAGCCCGTAGCGCGGGTCGTAGAGGTATTTCCAGACCACCGCCACCGCGACGAGTGTCGTCACCACCGGAGCGAAGTAGACGGTCCGGAAGAACCCGCGCCAGCGAACGAGTTCCGAGTCGAGCATCACGGCCACGGCGAGCGACACGAGGACCGAGATCGGGCCGCCGGCCAGCACGAAATACAACGTGTTGCGGAGCGAGATCCAGAACATCGGCGTCCGCGCCAGCTCCGCGTAGTTGCGGAGCCAGATGAATCGCGTATTGCCCGGCGACGCGACGGCGTAGATGTCGAAGTCCGTGAGGCTCAGCCCGAGCGCCGCGATCGACGGCAGCAGGAACGTCAGCGTGATCAGCACCAGACCCGGTGCGAGGAAAATCACGGCGGCTCGCCGGGCCGCCCGGGCGCCGGCATCGCCGCGCACCATGGTGGCGCTGCTCATGATGTCGCTGCCGTGTCGTGGTGCATTCGGCCGCGCATCCACCGGCGCTTCTCGAGTGCCCGGTCCACTTCCCGGTCCAGGACCGCGAGCGCCGAATCGGGCGGAACGCCACCGCGGACGGCGGCTTCGGCCTGATCGGCCAGCAGCGTCGTGATCTCGTCCCACTCCGGGATCTTCGGCGTCGCCCGCACGAATTGAAGCTGGCGCCGGAACGCGCGGGCGTAGGAGTTGGTCCGGAGCGCCGAGTCCTCCCATGCCGATTGGCGTGGCGGCAGGTCGCCGCTCAGGGCGTAGAATCGTGACTGCTGGGCGGGCCCGGAGAGGTATTCAATGAATGCCCAGGCGGAATCGGGATGCGGCGATCCCTTGAACACGACCAGGCTCGAACCCCCCGCGAGCGATGTGCCGGGCGTGGTGGTGTCCGACGGGTCCGGGGCCGGTATCGGCGCCGTCGTCCAGCGTCCCTGCAGCGACGGCGGGAGGCGGCGCAAGCACTCGCCGACGTCCCACGGACCGGAGATGAACATCGCGAACTCGCCGTTCCCGAACGACTGGTACAGGTTGGCGATCTGTACATTGCTGACGGGCGCCGCGAGACTGTCGCGAAAGAGCCCGGTGTAGAATGCGAACGCTGCCCGGAATCGCGGCTCCGAGAAGTCTCCGTAGGTATCGTCATCCCGCAGCAGCGGGGCTCCACTGGCGAGTCCCAATATCACGGGCTGCGCCCATTCGTTTATCGGAAGGAGGATCCCGTAGCGATGCCCGCCCGCACGGGCGCGCACCCGCGTCAGGGCTTCCCGCCACTCCCGCCAGGTGCGCGGCGCCGCCGGGAAGCCCGCGCTCGCGAGGATGTCGGAGCGGTAGAAGATCACGCGCGTGTCCACGTACCAGGGCACGCCCCACGTCGCACCATCGATGATGTTCGTGTCCCAGATGCCGTCGAAGTAGTCGCTCCGCGCGATCGCGCGCGATCGCGCCAGCAACGAGTCCAGCGGCACGAGCGCGCGCAGGGCGACCAGCTCCGGCACCCAGGTGTTGCCGAGCTGCGCAATGTCAGGAGCCGCGCGGCCCACGACGGAGGTCAGCAGTTTTTCGTGGGCGGCCGTAAACGGGATCTGCTCCACACGCACGTTGATGCCGGGATGCGCGCGCTCGAAGTCCGGAACGAGCGCCTCAACGACCTCCCCCTCGCGCCCGAACGCCCAGAACCGAAGGGTGACCGGCGGGGCGGTTTGCCCACGCCCACCGCCGCATCCGGCGACAGCCAGGAGGATGGCGGCGTTCGCCGATGCCCGCCATCCCCGGCCTCGCTGCACGGAAGTCAGCGATTCGGCGGAGCGGCCGGCGCGGGAGCGGACGACGGCGTCTGGGCCGGTGCCGGCGGCGACGACGATGACGCGGCCGGGGGCGAGGTGCTTGACGGTGAAGTGCCTGATGGCGAGCTACTCGACGGCGAGGTGCTCAGGGGCGATGCCGCCGCCGGCGATGTCGCTCCTTGCGGACCCGGCGCCGGTGCCGGCGCGGGAGTGGGCGGCGGCGATGAGGACGGCGGCTGCGCGGGTGCAAGCGGCGGCGTGCCCGGGGGCTGCTTATCCGCCGGCTTCACGGGCACCGCAGCCGGAGCCGCCGGCGTGACGGCTGACGATGCGATGGGACCCGACGGCGCCACGTGGTCCAGCCAGCCGCCCGTAAACCCCGCGCGCTGCAGGCCCCGGATGATGTAGGGGCTCCGGCGCATCGTGGTCCAGATCAGCTCTGTCCGATAGTTCTCGATCATCGCCAGGACCGGACCCTCGTCGATGCCGAGGTAATCGGTATCGAACCATCCCCGCGTGCGATCCACCCGCCCGAGCGGCATCCGCAACGGCGTCGTGAATGTCGGGTTGAATGCGTCGACGAAGCCGTACGTGGAGTAGATCAGGTTGCCGTACGTACTCTCCAGCGAGCGCAGCGCGGGGACCGCAATCTCCGGCGCGAAGGGTATCATGCCGCCGATTGCGGCCGGCGAGAGGGTTCCGTCATCCGCCGTTCGCGTGAAGGAGACGCCGCGCGCCCAGTACGTGTGAAACCATCGGTATACCCCGTCGAGATCGAGGGCCGTGTCGGCCGGCCCATCGCAGGCGGAGAACCCCCACGCCGTGGGTGCGTACCCCTTCCACCCCATCGGGTTGAGGGTGGCGTAGTCACGCTGCGCGTACGCATCGCGCCGCGAGTTCTCGAAGTAGTCGATGCCCTTGCTTCGCATGTACGGATCCTGGATCCCGCGAAAGTCGATCCACACATGAGAGTACTGATAGCCGAACGCCGGCGCGAAGCTCAGGAACGACTGGCCGAAATACTCTTCCCAACGGTACGTCCGCGTGTACTCCGCCCACGCGGCAGGCGAGATCGGGTGGGTCGGCGAACCCAGCGCCAGCACGTACAGCAGCATGACTTCGTTGTAGCCGCGCCAATCGTAGGGCATGAACAGACTGTCCGGCGTCCATCCAAGCGAAACGGCCGGCGGGTTCGGCGACGCCCACTGCCAGTCCACCCGCGCGTACAGCGAGTCGGCATACGCCCGGATCCCCGCCTCGGTTGCCGACGGACCGTCGAAGTACTGCTGGCAGAACAGGGCCCCCGCCAGCAGCAACGCCGTATCGCCCGTCGACAGCTCCACGCGGGAGAAGCGCCGGGCGTTGTCCATGTTGAGGAAGTGGTAGTAAAACCCCTTGTACCCCGAGACGCCGGTATCACTCGGCCCCTGCGGCAGCTCGTAGAGCGTGCGCAGCGTGGTCAGCGTCCGCTCGGCTGCCTGCTCGCGGGTCACGTATCCTTCCGAGACGCCAATCGGATACGCGGTCAGCGCAAAACCGATCGCCGCGATGCTCGAGAAGGACGGCGATGGACTCCGGTCGGGTGTCAGCCCGGTTCTCGCATCCGTCGTGCGCCAGAAATACTCGAAGCTCCGGGACTCGACGTCGGCGAGAAACGGATCGCCGCGGTATGCCTCATTCGTCACCGTCTCGGGAGCGGGCGTGTCATGATGCCGGACAAGACGGGGCGCCACGCACCCGGCGGCCGTCACCGCGGCGGCGAGTACCACGCCACGCTTCAGACAGACTGAACCGTACAGCCCGCGGGCGGCGACCGCGGGACGCGTCCACATGCGACCGACATTCACCACGAACAGGTACGACGCACGATACCAACCGGTCACATCCGAGCGCTTGCCACGGCTACCTATACCTTCCGCGTCTGAATGTCGGCACGTTTCGCGCGCCGAGGTCACGGACCCCGGGCGCGGCAACCCCAAATATGCACCATCGGAGCACCGCCAAGCACTCCGTGCAGCTGATCGGCCCACTTCCACCCGATCCTCTGCCGTTGTGGCCGCTGCGGGCAACCGGCCGCGCAGGAATGTCCGCAACGCAAATCCGGCGGACCGTTGCCGGTCCGCCGGGGATGCCGATGGCACGCGAGCCATCGAAGATTGATCGGGCCACCTGTCGAGCTAACTGATCGAGCCAGCTGATCGGGGCAGCCGGGCGATCGTGGCGTCCGCGGTGGCTGCCCGTTCGCTTGCCTGCCCTATACCAGTTTCTTCACGCGCGACGCTCCGCTCGGTTTGGCCTTCCGCGATGCCGCCAGTGAGCGTGCACCATCGTGGAACTGCTGCTCCTCCGTCGAGCCGGAGAGCGCGCCGGTCGATGCCTGTCCGCCACTCACGGTCTGGAGTACCTGGTCGAAATACCCGGTGCCAGCCTCGCGCTGGTGCTTCGTCGCCGTGTACCCGTCCGGCTCGCGAGCGAACTCGCGCTCCTGCACGCGAACGTACGCGGTCATCCCCTCGTCCCGGTACGCCGCGGCGAGGTCGAAGGTCTCGAGGTTGATGAGGTGCCAGCCCGCCAAGGTGATGAATTGGAACTTGTAGCCCATCGCCGCGAGGTCGCGCTGGAAGCTGGCGATCGTTTCGCCGTCCAGGTGGCGCTGCCAGTTGAACGACGGCGAGCAGTTGTACGCCAGGAGCTTCCCGGGGAAAACCTTGTGCACGCCCTCGGCAAACCGGCGTGCCTCATCGAGGTCGGGCGTCGACGTCTCGCACCAGAGCATGTCGGCGTAGGGCGCGTAGGCGAGCGCCCTCGTGATCGCGCTCTCGATCGAGCCGCGGACCGCGTAATACCCCTCGGCCGTGCGCTCGCCCGTCATGTGCGCGCGGTCGCGCGGGTCCACATCACTTGTCAGCAGCGTCGCCGACAGCGCATCCGTCCGCGCGACCAGCACGGTGGGAATCCCGAGCACATCGGCGGCGAGCCGCGCGGCCGACAGCGTCCGCACGAACTGCGCGGTCGGCACCAGCACCTTGCCGCCCATGTGACCGCACTTTTTCTCGGACGCGAGCTGATCCTCGAAGTGCACGCCGGCCGCGCCAGCCTCGATCATCCCCTTCATCAGCTCGAACGCGTGGATCGGACCACCGAACCCTGCTTCGGCGTCGGCGACGATCGGCACCATCCAGTCGGCTGGCTCGCGCCGCTCGCTCCACTCGATCTGGTCCGCGCGCTGCAGCGCGTTGTTGAGGCGTTTGACCAGCGCCGGAACGCTCGTGGACGGATACAGGCTCTGGTCGGGATACGTCTGGCCCGCCAGGTTCGCATCCGCCGCGACCTGCCACCCGCTCAGATAGATCGCCTTGAGTCCCGCCCGCACCATCTGGACGGCTTGGGCACCGGTCAGCGCGCCGAACGTGTGGACGTGGTCATTCCCACTGAGGAGTGTCCAGAGCCGCTCCGCACCGTGACGCGCCACTGTGTACTCGATCCGCAGCGACCCGCGGAGACGCACCACGCTCTCGGCGGAATAGTCGCGCCGAATACCCAGCCAGCGCTTGTCCTTCCACTGATGCTCCAACTCCGCGACTTGCGCGTCAAAGTCGGTCCGCTTCATGAATGTCTCCACAACTCGAAAAAGGGGCGGTCAAACGCGCCGGGCGCGCCGGCAACCCGAGAGGCGGTGCTCGTCTCCGGACGGCGGCGCGGGGCGTTCGACTCTGGATGGCGTGGACACCGCTTGCAACGACCGCGAACCGCGGCACAGCGTGCACCAAGCGAGTCTCGTGCCAGCGACAAGACTGGCGCGCGCCGTGCGCCGTCACGCGGGATCGCAGACCACCACCGCGTCGGCTCCCGTCCGCCCAGTGGCATCCGTCTTGGGAGCCGTGGCCACGGTTCCGACGCTGACCACACAGCTCTTGCCGGGGAGGCTGGATGCGGTTGCCCTGCCGGACCACCCGGTGGCGGTGACGGTCAAGAACACCACGGCCACCCCACTGCTCGTGTGGTACGTCGTGAGATCTCCGACGGTCACGGCGTAACGCTTGTTCTTCGCCTTATAGACCTCGTTGGCGCTCACCATACGGCGCAGATCACCCGTCATGGCCTGGATCATCGCAGCCCCGCCGGGGGTCGTCGATGGGGGGGCGGCCTGCCCCTCCGCCGCCGGCGCCACGCACAACGCGGCCACGGTAATGACCAGACACGTGTAGAGTCCGCGCCACGGTCTGTAGGATCGGGCCGCCCGCAGAGCCCCCAATCGCGAGGCTGCGAGCGCCGCGTTGGCGGCCAGCCCGCCGGGCCGGCATCTCGCGAGCCCGGATCGCGCCGATCGGTGACCGATACGCATTCGCCCCTCCGTGCTGCTCGGTTGTACCCCCCCGATA
Organism: Gemmatimonadota bacterium; assembly: GCA_021324775.1. Lineage (GTDB taxonomy): Bacteria > Gemmatimonadota > Gemmatimonadetes > Gemmatimonadales > Gemmatimonadaceae > Palsa-1248. The sequence goes on along the minus strand of JAJPIM010000043.1, from coordinate 112,669 downwards.
CAAGATATCGCCCAAGCCCCGAAATAAGGGTTAATTACTCATTAGCCGTATGGCCCCCGACGAGCCGATCGAGAAGCCTCCCAGTTGGCGGGATCGCATCACCGCGCTCCGCTACGTCCCGCCACTCATCAAGCTGGTGTGGACGACCCATCGCCCGCTGGCCGCGGCGATGTTCGTTCTCCGCATCATGCGCGCGTTCACACCGCTGGCGACTCTGTGGATCGGGAAGCTGATCATCGATGCGGTCGTCAATTCGCTCACGCGGCCGTTCTGGATCGCGCCCGGCTTCGTCGTTCTCGACTCGCGCCCGGATTGGCACTACATCTGGCAGCTCGTCGCGATCGAGTTGGCGATCGTCGCCGCCCAGGAGCTGCTCGCCCGTGCCTCGATCGTCGTCGAGAGCCTGCTCGGCGACCTCTTTTCCAACCGCATCAGCGTCCGGATCATGGAGCACGCGGCGACCCTCGACCTGGCGCAGTTCGAGGATCCGAACTTCTACGACCTGCTCGAACGCGCCCGAAAGGAATCGGTCGGCCGCATCGGACTCCTCGCCCAGGTCCTCGCCATGGCGCAGGACTCGCTGACCGTTGCCAGCCTCGGCGCCGCGATCATCGCGTTCAAGCCGGTCCTGGTGTTCGTCCTGGTGCTCTCGATCCTGCCGAGCTTCGTCGGCCAGACGCATTTCGCCGCTCTTGGATACTCGCTCCTCTTCCGCTGGACGCCCCAACGGCGTCTCCTCGACTATCTGCGCTACGTCGCCGCGAGCGACGCGACCGCCAAGGAAGTCCAGATGTTCGGCCTGTCGGCCTGGCTGACCGACCGCTTCCGCGTGCTCGCCCACCGGTTCTACGAAGAGAATCGCGACCTGTCGATCCGCCGCGGCATCACCAGCGCGGTCTTGTCCCTGCTCGGCACGCTGGGCTACTACTCCGCGTTCGTCATCATCGTGTTCAGTGCGGTGGTGCGCGCGATCAGCATCGGGTCCCTGACCTTCCTCGCCGCATCGTTCAACCAGAGCCGCGACATCCTCCAGCGCTTGCTCCTGCAGGCGAGCGACGTCTACGAACAGGCACTCTACCTGCGAGACCTGTTCCTGTTCTTCGACATCAAGCCCAATGTCGTTTCGCAGCCCGGCGCTCGCGAGGTGCCCCGCCCCATCCAGACCGGATTCGTCTTTCAGGACGTCGGGTTCAAGTACGCCGGGTCGGACCGCTGGGCGGTCCGGCACATCAATCTCACGCTCGGCCCCGGCGAGCGCATTGCGCTCGTCGGCGAGAACGGCGCCGGCAAGACGACACTGACCAAATTGCTCGCCCGCCTGTACGACCCCACGGAAGGCCGGATCCTGCTCGATGGAATCGACCTGCGGCAGTACGATGTCGCGTCGCTGCGGCAGGCCATCGGTGTGATCTTCCAGGACTTCGTGCGGTACGATTTCTCGTTCGACGAGAACATCGGCGTCGGACAGATCGACCAGACCCGGCACTACCTCGACGAGGCTGAGACAGCGGATAGCCCCGCCTCCCGCCCGACCCCCAGCACCGTCGAGCCGATCGCCAGCGGCGCCTATCCCGCGTACCGGCCGCGCAGCCGGCCGTCACGCCCATCCGGTGACAACGGCAACGGTGTTCGTCCGGAGGAGCCCAAGCCGATTGCGCCGAACCCGCCCACGGTGCCGCCGTTCCCGCCGATCGTGCGTGCCGCGGAGCAATCACTCGCCGACTCCCTGCTCCCGCGCTTCCCGCAGGGGTACCGGCAGATGCTCGGACGCCGGTTCGACGGCGGCGTCGACCTGTCGGGCGGCGAGTGGCAAAAGGTCGCGCTGGCCCGCGCGTATCTGCGGAATGCGCAGGTATTGATCCTCGATGAGCCGACGGCTGCCCTCGACGCCCGCGCCGAATACGAGGTGTTTCTGCGATTCTCGGAATTGGTCGCGGGCCGCGTCGCTGTGCTGATCTCGCATCGCTTCTCGACGGTTCGGATGGCGGACCGCATCGTCGTACTCGGCGGCGGGGCCGAAGGCGGTCACGTCGTGGAAGAAGGCACCCATGAGGAGCTCGTCGCCAAGGGCGGCGTATACGGCGAATTGTTCGCGATGCAGGCCGCCGGGTATCGGTGACCGGCGCGACGCCCACCCGCGACTCCGCACGAGCGCTCGTAGTTTGCGCCGTCCTCTGCACGGCGGGGTTGATCATCACCGCCGTGCTCGTACTCCTCGGGCCGGTCGCCGCGCCCGACCGCGAAGGGATCCTCGCCATCCGCACCCTCGCGTCACCGGCCGTGACCGACGTGATGATCGCCGCTTCGTCGATCGCGCACGGCAAGCTGTCCGCTCCCCTGGCGGTGCTGCTCGCCGCCCTCATCTACCGGCTCAATGGACGCGATGACGCGATCCTCTACACGGGGGCGTGCCTGAGCGGAGAGGTCGTGTACATCGCCCTCAAGGAGATCGTCCGGCACCACCGGCCGACCGGCATTTCACCGAAGCTCACTGACGCCGGCGGCTTCGGCTTCCCGTCAGGTCACACGATGATGGCGATCGTGATCTTCGGGCTCGGCGCGGTGATCGTCACGCGGCGCGCGTCTCGCGCCATCCGCGTGAGCGCGGGTGTGGCTGCAGCCGTCCTCATTTGCCTCGTCGGTATTTCACGCATCTACCTCGGCGCGCATTGGCCGAGCGATGTCATCGGCGCACTGTTCGCGGGCGTGGCGTGGTCGGCGGCCTGTCTCATCTGGGAACAGCGGCGCGCCGGCCAGTTATCGGCGCACGTGGCGGGCGAGACTCAGAGACCGTACAGCGCCGCGTAGACGTCGCGCCCGTGGACGATCGCGCGAACATAGTCGCGCGTGTCCGTGAACGGAATCCGCTCGACGAACACTTCCGGATCGTCCGCGCCGCGCTTCGCCGCCCACAGCCGAACCCGGCTCGGTCCCGCGTTGTACGCCGCCAGCGTCCGCTCGAGACTTCCACCCTCCTGGCTCTGGAACGTGGCCAGGTGCGCCACACCGAGCGAGAGGTTGATCCCGGGGTCGTCCAGGAGCGCCGGGTCCCAGGGACCGAGGCGGCGCGCTTCGGCGAGCTGGCGGCCGATCGACGGCATCACCTGCATGAGTCCGCGCGCCCCGACACCCGACACCGCCCGCGGGTTGAAGGCGGACTCCTCACGGATGACCGCCGCGACGAGGGCGGGATCGAGCCCGCGCGCGCGCGCGTCGAGCGCCAGTGTGTCCGCGAAGGCCAGCGGGTAGATGAGACGGAGCACCCGCGGGTCCCGGGCCGCCCCGTTGGCCAGCCCCACGAGCCGCCAGCCCAGACCGACCGCGCGAGCGGCTTCGCCGGCACGGACGAGCGCGTCACCCGCCGCGAGGATCGCGTCCGGTGTGTCTCCCGCCTGACGGACGACGCGATCGATCTCAAAATGCGCCTCGACCGCCATGCCCAGTGAGTCGAGCAGTGAGGCCCGCTGGAGCGCGGCAGTCATGTACGGCGGAACGGCGCGTTCCGTCGTGTCGCCCGCGCGAGCGGAGAGTGAGTCGGTGAGATGCAGCCGCCGCGCACTGAGGGTCGCGTAGTACGAAAGCGGGTCCGATGCCAATACGGACCGCCACCGCTCCGCGGCCCGCGCGACACGCCCCGCGCGAGCCCATGCCCGGCCACTCCAGTAGAGTGCGGCCGTCGCATCAGGCGCACCTGGATACGTCTTGCCGAGGAGGTCCCACTCGCGAGCGGCAGCGGCCGATCCTCCGCGGGCAGGTCCGGCGCCGATGAAGGCGATCAACGCCGCACGAAACTGAGCTCGCGCCGCCAGCGGGCTCGATGGAAAGCGGCGGGCAACCTGCAGGAAGTCGCGCCGCGCCCCGGCATCATCACGTTCGTCGGTGGCGAGGTCGGCGAGCAGCATCAGCGCATCGGCGGCAGCAGTGTCGTGTGGCGCTGTCCGAATGAGCGTCCGGAGCAGCCGTGTGCCTTGGGCCTTGTCTCCTTCGGCAACCAGCGCGCGGGCGCGTTGATACTGGGCGGCGTGCATGAGCGGGGCGGGGATGCCCGCCTGCGTGAGTGTGCCGAAGACCCGCGCGGCGTCCGTATCCCGGTGCGACCGGCTCAGCACCACTCCATACGCTTCCGATTCCTCCGGAGCGAGCGTTGGCGCGCCAGGCTCGGCGGCCAGCCGGTCGAATGCGGCGAGCGCCCGCGGGAGCGGGCCGGACGCAGCGGCGCTCCGCGCGACCACGAGTTCCGACGGCAACGGCAGCGGCGAGCAGGTGTGGTCGAGAACATCGACGGCCCCCCGGGCGCCTGCTGTCCCGCTGTGCGCGATGATGTACGCCACGATGCGTCCGCAGAGCGCCCTTCGCGACGCGCTGTCCGCCGCGAGTGCCAGCACCGTCGCGTCGTTGCGAAAGGCATCGACCGGCGCACCAAGGGAATCGTACAGACGGGCGGCCCCGGCAGCGTCGCCCATGCGCTCGCGCGCCTGAGCTTCCGTCCATGGGATCCGGCCCCGGGCAGCGGGGAGCGAAATGTTCGCGTAGTCGCGTGCGCGAGCTGCGCTATCCGGCGTGACGCCCGCCGCCCGCAAGAGCAGCCAGTCGGCGATCGGCGGCAGCACCAGCGCAGCCGCCTCGTACCCACCGCGTGCGCTGTCGAACTGATTGGCCCGGTCGTATCCGCGAGCGGCTACGACGAGTGCGGCACCGGAGGGCGCGGGACTCTGCGCGCCCATCTGCGGAGCGCTCCACACCGCAACGATGCACGCGAGCGCGATCCGCGGGACCACAGTGCGCAAGAAGGCGCTGCGCGGGTATGCGCCGCGCGAGTCTGCGGTGCGCGAGAAGGTGATACGCGCGCGGGGAACGCGCGCGAGTGGTATCCCTGAAATGCGAGCGAGCCGACGCTCGCGAGGTGCGCTACGCCGGTGGCGCGCGCTACGCCTTGTGGCGATAGGTGATACGGCCCCGTGTCAAATCGTACGGCGAGACCTCGATCTTCACCCGGTCACCAGCCAGAACCCGGATACGAAATCGCCGCATGTTGCCACCGAGAGTGGTGAGGACGTCATGCCCGTTGTCCATCACGACGCGAAACGTGGCGTTGGGCAACACTTCAGCCACCGTTCCTTCCAGCTCGATTGCCTCTTGCTTCGCCATAGAACTCGCTGTGGAGGAGAGGAAGCGGGCGCGCACGCCCGCGTGTATGTTGAGAGAAACGTTAACCGATGTGGCCGCCTCATGCAACGTAAGTTGTTGTCAATTCAGCGTGACGGCGCTGTAACCGGAGCGACGGATGCCGGTAACGGATAACGACCCGGCGAGCCGGATGCGACTGGCCTGGCAACGGCTCCACCGGGTCCCTGGGGGACGCTGGCTCTTCAGCCGCCTCCTCGGGCGAATGATTCCCTACACCGGATCGATCCGTCCGGATGTCCTCGCGCTCTCACCGGGTTTCGCGCGCGTCCGGATGCGCGACCGTCCCCACGTCCGCAATCACCTGCGATCGGTGCACGCGATCGCGCTCACCAACCTGGCCGAGGTGACCAGTGGGCTCGCCATGATGGTCGGCCTGCCCCCCACCGTCCGTGGGATCGTGATCGGAATCCAGATGGGATTCGAGAAGAAAGCCCGCGGAACGCTGACGGCGGAATGCCGCTGCGCCGTGCCTGAGGTGAACAGCCCGATGGAGTTTCTGGTTACGGCGGTCGTGCAGGATGCCGTGGGCGACACGGTCGCGCAGGCGACGGTGCTGTGGCTGCTCGCACCGAGAGCCTGACGGCTGGCCGGCGGGCACCACCATCCGACACCCCTCAACATTTATATTTCCGGAGTCCACGCTCATCACCCACCCATCTGCAAGGAGGTGATCCTTTGTCTACTGACCATTCTCCGGCACGGATCGCCAACGGCCGTTGAGGCCTGTGCGGTAGCAACGACCACCGGTCCGTGCCGGCTGGTCCGAGAGTGGGGCCCTTCGCGGTGGCACGCGGTGGGCCCCACTCGTTTTCACGTGGTGCGCGCGCTGTCCGCGGATCGCGTAGCACCAATGTCGCATTCCACCGCCGCGGGTTGCATCCGCACGCTGCTGGCATCAGGTTGTCCGGCATGCCGAACGCGGGCCGGAATAGCCGCTCACTGCGCGCCATCCGTGGCGCCATCACGGTGGCGCGCGATGAGCCGGCAGCGATCTACGACGCGACGATCGAGCTGTTGTCCGAGATCGTCGCCCGCAACCGCCTCGTGACGGACGACGTCATCAGCGTGATTTTCACGGTCACGCCGGACCTCACGAGCGCCTTTCCGGCGCTCGGCGCGCGCCGGATGGGCTGGCTCGATGTGCCGCTGCTCTGCACGATGGAGATTCCGGTCCCCGGCGCCCTGGGCCGGTGCATTCGCGCCCTGCTCTATGTCGAGTCACCCCGCCCGCGCGCCGAGATACAGCACGTGTACCTCGGCGCCGCTGAAGCGCTGCGACCCGACCTGTCGGTGGCGCCGCCGGTCAGTTAGCGGCGCTGCCTCCGAGGGCCTTCACCACGCGGTCGTTGATAATGTTCTCGAGCGCTCCGCTGCTCGCACACGTGACGGGGTCGCTGCTCGTTCCGAACGGCCGTGCGAGCGCGCTCACGTAGGTGTTGACAACCGATCCGCTGTCGCCTACCGGCTTGATCGTGGACATCACATTGAGCGTGATTTCATCGACATCGGCGCGCGTGCCAGATACCGACTCCTGGCCGCAGTCGAGGATCCGTGAGAGTGGCATGGTCTTCAGGCGGTGGCCCGGTACCCTGTAGTTCGTATTGCCGACCTGTCCGGTCGTGGTGACCATCGTGGCTATCGGAATACCGAGATCCGGATACACCTGCGACAACACGGCCATGACGCTGGACGGCGGCGCGTTGATGCGCGCTTCCGTTCCTGAGTAATAGTCGGTGGTGTGGATCATGCGGCCGCTCTGGTCGGTCCCGACGATGCGCTCGGTCGGGTTGTGCTCGTCCGGCGTGGGCGTGCTGGTGGAAGCGCACGCGGTGAGCACGCCGAAGAATCCCGCGGTCACCACGCGGGAGACGGAAGACAGAAGCCGGTGCATGACGCTCTCCAGGAGGTGAGAGGCTGGGCAAACGCTACGCCGAATCACCCCGCCCGCGCGCCGAGATACATCACGTGTTCCTCGGCACCGTCGGGGCGCTACGGCCCGATCTGTCGGTGGCGGCGCCCGTCAGTGAGCCGCGCCGCCCCCGAACACCTTGACGAGGCGGCCATTGATCAGCCCCTCGAGCACTCCGGTACTCGCGCACTGGGTCGGATCGCTGCTCGACGTGAGCGGCCGGGCGAACGCGGCCACGTAGGTGTTGACGACCGATCCGCTGTCCCGCCCAGGCGTGATCGTGGAGATCACGTTGAGCCTGATTTCATCGACGTCGGCGCGACGGCCGGCCATCGGAGCCTGGCCGCAGTCGACGAACCGCGAAAGCTGAATGTTTTTCAGGCTATGTCCCGGTACTCTGTAGTCCCGGTTGCCGATCTGCCCGGTCGTGCTCATCCGGGTCCCGATGGGAATGCCAAGGTCCTGATAGACGCCTGACAGCGTGTCCATGATGCTCGACGTTGGCCCATTGATGCGCGTATTGATCCCGGTGTAGGAATCAGTCGCGTGGACCACGAGGCCGATGTCGTTGCCAATACCGCCGCCACCAGGAGCCCCCTTGCTATTGGCGGCGGAACCCCCGGTCAAGACGATGCGATCGGTCGGCTGGTGGTCGTCCGGCGAGGGCGTGCCAGTAGAGGCGCATCCACCGAGCATACCACAGATCGACCCGGCGGTGATGAGGCAGGTGATCCGGCAATGCATGGTGCGCTCCAGGGGTTGAGAGATGGGTGCGCTCTACGGTGTGGTAGTGACCAATGGGTGTCAATGTTGGGCGAGTAGCGATCCGAGCGGATGTAACGGACGGTTACAACGAGAGCGTCCCGATGGCGGTTAGCGAAAATCGTGTGACCGGTGCGCGAAGGAGTCGGGCTCGCCATTGTGTAAGGGGCTGAACCGTTGTCCGACGATGTTGATCTGTGCACCATCCCGTTCGATCCGGCCGTACACGAGCAGGAACGTGGCATGCTGGACTGCTTCGCGATACTGCTCGTCGAGCGCCCGGGACACCACGATGTTTGCGGCGCCCCATTCGTCCTCGAGCAGGAGAAAGACAGTGCCTTTGGCGCTTTCTGGCCGCTGGCGCACCGTGACGAGCCCTCCGAGAAGCACCAGCTCGCCACCGCGGCACTCCAGCAAATCCTGGCTGTCGATCGCTCCCAGAGTACGCAGCCGGGTGCGAAAGCGTTCCATGGGATGGCCGGCCACCGTCAGGCCGAGTGCATCGTAGTCGAGCGCGATCCGCTCGTCCCGGCCGATCGGGAGCGGAGCGAAATGACCGGTGCCAGCCGTCCGCGCGGGAGCCAGCGGCAGCTGGTCGCCCGCGACTCGCAGGGCCTCCCACCCCGCACGCCGCCGGTCCGGCTCCCATGCCTCGAACGCGCCGGCGCGCGCGAGTGCCCCGGCCGTGTGGCTGTCCAGCCGCGCACGCGTTACGACATCGGCGATCGACGTGAATGGCCGTCCTCCCCGGACCGGCTCGTGGGCCGCGCGCAGTGACTCGATCACCACCTCTCCCACGCCCCGCACGTGCCGCCATCCGATGCGCAGCGCCGGCCGCTCCCGCTCTTCCGTCTCCTCGACCGTACACTCCCAATCGCCATCCCGCATGCACGGCGCGCGCACTTCGACTCCCCGCCGGAGCGCATCGTGTACGAGAGTCGAGACGGGATAGAACCCCATCGGCCAGGAGTTGAGCAGCCCGGCATAGAACGCCGCCGGACAATGCGTCTTGAGGTACGCTGTCGCGTATGCGATGAGGGCAAAGCTCCAGGCGTGCGACTCCGGGAAGCCGTAGTTCGCGAAACTCTTGAGATCATCGACGATCTGCGCCGCGACGTCCGGCGCGATCCCCTGCCCGATCATGCGCTCCCGGAGCCGGTCCAGCGCCGCCTGGAGCTGCGGCTGCTTGCGAACGTTGCCCATCGTCCGGCGTAGCTCATCGGCCTGCGCGCCCGTGTACCCGCCGAGGTCGCGCGCAATCGCCATCGCCTGCTCCTGAAAGATGGGGATCCCCTGCGTGCGCTCGAGAATCGGAATGAGAGCCGGGTGCAGGTACGTCACCGGCTCCTGGCCTCGGCGCCGGCGCGTGTAGGGATGGACGAAGCGCGCCTGGATCGGCCCGGGCCGAATGAGCGCAACCTGTACCACGATGTCGTACATCCGCTCGGGCCGCGTGTGCACGATCGATGAGATCTGGGCGCGGCTCTCGATCTGGAAGGTGCCGATAGTGGCACCCTGTGCGATCAGATGGTACGTCGCCGGATCGTCCGTCGGCAGCCGGTACATCGATGGACGATGCCCGGTCCGCTGCTCGATGATGTCGAACGCCCGCCGCACGAGCGACAGCGCTCCCAGCCCGAGAAAATCGAACTTCGGCACCCCGATCCGGTCGAGATCATCCTTGTCGAACTGCACGACGGTTCGCCCCATGGCCGTGGGCTCGATCGGGAGGTAGTCCCCGAGTGGTCCGGCCGACAGCACGAACCCGCCGGGATGGGTCGCGCGCATGCGGGGCATTCCCTCGAACGCAGCGACCGCCCGCAGCAACGCCAGCCCCCGGGCACTCTCCACGTCGAGCCCCACGCACCGGCCGAGTTCCGCACCGATCCAGGCCGCACCTTCCGCGGGGTCGTAGCGATGCACCCGCTTGGATACCTGAAACGCCTGCGTTGCCGGATATCCAAAGGCCCGCATGGCATCGAGCACCGCGTTGGGCGCACGGTAGGTCTGTACCATCCCCGTGATCGCCGAATGCGTGCGATCGTAGCGATCGTAGACGTAGTTGAGCACTTCTTCGCGGCGATCGTGCTCGATGTCGATGTCGATATCGGGTGCCTCCGTCTCGCCTCCCATCCGTCGCTCGGAGAGGAACCGCTCGAACATCAGTCCATTCGCTACCGGATCGACCGCGGTTATCCCCAGGCAGTACGCGACGGCGGAGTTGGCGGCACTCCCGCGCCCCTGTGCCAGGATGCCCTGCGATCCCGCGAACCGCACCGCATCCCACATGACGAGGAAAAACCCCGCGAACCCGAGCCGCCTGATGACATCGAGCTCGTGTTCGAGCTGCCGCCCCTGGACATCGGTGACGGTGCCCCATCGCGTCTCGGCGCCCTCGTACACTTGCGCACGGAGATGAGAGTCGTCGTCGGGAAACTGCTCGGGCAGCGGGTACGTCGGCATGGGCGGACGCAGCCAGTCGAGCGCAAATGCCGCGCAGTCCTCGGCGATCCGGGCGCTGGTTGCCAACCCCTCCTCTCGCCCCCGCCAGAGCGCCGCCACCTCGTCCGGCCCGCGGAGCCGCCACGTGTCGTTGGGATGGAGAAGGCCGCGCGTCGCAGCGGTGTCCAGATCGACGCCGGCCCGGAGCGCGGTCAGCACGTCGTGCACGAGCCGCCCTTCGTCGTTCACATAGCGCGGATTGTTGGTGGCCACCCACGGAACGCCTTCACGCTCGGCAAGCTCGATGAGCGCGCCCGCCAGCGCCGACTCGCTCCGCCCGGCATGATGGAGCTGCACTTCGGCCGCGAGATGCTCACCGAAGACGGCGCGCCACTCCGCGAGATGCCGGGCCGCCGCCGGCAGGTCGCCCTTCTGGACGCAGGTAGCAAGCGCCCCCGATGCGGAACCCGTGAATGCCTGCAGTCCTGCACTCCGGCTCACGACATCCAGCCACCGGACGTGAGGCCGCCCTCGAGCCGGCTGCCGTTCCACCGCACGCGCCGGCGTCCGGGCCAACGACCGGGCCGGCGTCCCGGTCGTGGAAGGTGGCCACGTGCGCAGGCATCCCGAACGAGCCTGGGTAATGAGAGCCGCGAGATTGCGGCACCCTTCCGCCGTACGCGCGAGAAACGCGGCCGGATGCCCATCCACAATGAGTTCGCATCCGATGAGCGGCGTAATACCGGCGTCCCACGCCGCCAGCGCGAACCGCACGACCCCGCCAAAATCCGCCGCATCGGTCAAGCCGATCGCCGGATATCCCAGGGATGCCGCCGCCGCGACCAACGCCTCGGGAGTCGCGCTGCCATCGCCGAACGAAAATGCGCTATGCGCCCGCAGCTCCACGTACATCCGTCAATCCCACCATCCGTGGAGATACCACCCATCCCCTGCCCGGAAGAGAAGTATCAGGCGGCCGTCAGCCGTGACGCAGTGGAAGTACTCCCGGGCGTACGGTACGGCCCATGTCCCGCCCGCGACGCGGTCGGGTCCCGCCGCGACGAGCACGTCGGCTTCGGGTTTGGCGGGCTCCCGGTATCGCACCGGCACGTCGTGGTCGCGCCGCGGCGCCGTGACGACATCCACGGGCCGTGGATCGGGGAGCAGTTGGAGCGTGAGACTGGGCCTGACGGCCGATGCGCCGGCTGCGGTATTGCCTTCCAGGACCACCGATTCCCGAACCTGCCATCGCACTCGCTGCTCGAGCAGCGGATGGTTGGTCGCGCTGAGAGCCACGACTTCCATCCCGCACGTGTCGAGCAACTGAGCGACTGCCTGCTCCGTAGCCCGTGCCGTCGCGAAGCCGCGATCGAAGATGTCACCCTGATAATCATGAGCGGAGACGATCACGCCGGCTTGCACGGCAATGCCGGTGACCGCATCGGGAAGATGGATGCGCCCGAGCGCCGCACGGATGAGCCGCAGCCATGCCAACGGATCCGCCGTGGGACGCGCGGCCCGGAATGGATGTTCGGCCGCGGACCGGTTGGCGAGCGCAAAACGCAGCGTGAGATCCCGCATCGCCTCTCCACGCGACCGGAGCGTCTCACACACCTGGCCGACGAGCCGGTTGATCACGAAAAGAAGCCGCTCGATGTCACGCAGTGCGTAGTCCGTCCACGCGCACGAGGCCCGCGGCCGCGTCCGAGGCAGTGCACCGAATGGGCGCCGCCGGTCCTCTCCGCGAGCGAGCCGCCACAGACGGATGCCGTCTGCCGCGAACCGGACCTCCACTTCCTCCTGGCCGAGCACGGCGAGCGCGCCGCATGTCTCGATACCGACGCCAGCCAGTAAAGGGAGTACTCCCGGGCCGGGCGTGAACGCGCTGCACAGCACGGACAGCGGATAGGGAGCGAGGAACGCACGGTCGTGCCCCGCGGGAATGACGGTGATGATGCCGTCCTCCCCCTCACTGCCGGCGATGACCGGCTGCGCGACTGGCTGCACGACCGGTTTCCTGCTCCGCGCGGCGACTTCGGCCGCGATCGCCGTCCGCGCGATGCCGGCCTGCACACGGGCCGCCCCCTGCTCCCGGACGATGGCGCACAGCGCCGCAGCCAGCGGACGCTCAGATAGTCCGCGCGCATCGGCCCAGAGCAATCCCGGCCCGCTGGCGGCGACACGCGGAGAGACGCGGAGGAGCGCTTCGGTCAGGTGGTCCAATGGCGGGACCTCCACCCCTCTCCCCACCTCCGCCCCCGCTGCATCCGCTGCATCCGCACCGCCCGGCGGCCTCGGCCCGGAGACCGCCTCAGCGCTCGACGCCGCGCCGGTCGGCCAAGCCGGGATCCAGAGACAGACGAAGGTCATATGGCGTGACGGGCAGTACGACACGCGCTCCCTCGTTCCACCCAGGAGCACGCACGCGCACATCGATGGCGGCAGTCCGCACAGCCGCCGGATCGGCGAACGGCCCCCGATGCCACTCATAACTGTTGGGCAGGACTCGCGAGGTCACCCGAAGCGCGGCCATGGTCGCGCTCGTCGTCAGCGCGACGAAAGCGCTGCCACCCTCGTGCGATGCCCGCGAGAGACGCACCGTCTCGGTCCCTTGCGGCTCGACTCCAGCGAGCACGACCAGTGCAAACCCGCCACAACGCAGGAGCCCCTCGCTCCACCGCAATGCATTGATCCGCTCCGCCGGACGCACGAGGAGCGGCCCCTCGGTCCAGAATGGACCGGTGGTACCGCTCCCATCGATCCACGCCGAGCGTTCACCGGCCGCGAGCAGCGCGTGACAGGTGGCGCGGAGAATGGCCATCGCCCCACCCTGCGGCATCCACGCCGTCAGCCGCCCGCGAGGAAGCCCTCCTCCCGGAAACGCCCGGCTCAGCCCTGGAACTCCCATCGCGACCAGCTCCGTCGTATGCTGCGGAACAGGGATCGCATCGGGAAATCGATGGCTGAGCAGGGTGCGGAGCTGAGCAGCAGTCGATGACAGCGGAACGCTCCGGCCAGAGTGGATACCAGGCGTCGCGGCAGCCCTCGCGACAGGATCAATAGAGTAACCCGAACAAACCCCGAAAGCAAGAGACCGCCGAGCAGTTGTACTAACTCTCTTTCTCTCCTTTCTCCTCTCGCTTTCTCTCTTTCCCGTCCTTCTCCTCTCTCCTTTCTCTCTTGCTGCCGCTTCGCTCCGTCACGCTGTGCATTGCAGCCGCTGCGATCGCCACCGCCTGCACCCATCACGCGACCCACACCGCTGCGACCACGACGAGCACGGGTGACGTTGCCTCCGTTCCATCGCCCGTTTCCGTATCCGCCCGCTGGAGCGCCACCATCACTCCGTCCGGCGACGCCACCGTCCGCGGCCACGCCGACATCGCCCCGACTCCGGGTGGAAACTCGGCCACGATGATCCTCGAACTGACCGGCCTCGAACCCGGCAAGACCTACGTGTGGCACATCGGCCATGGCGCCTGTGCCGGCTCGGAGACCGCCGGCGCGCCGAGCGACTATCTGCCGCTGACCGCAGGCCCGCAGGGACAGGGCAGCTCGAGCGGGAGTTTCCCCATCACCAATGCCGGCATGGCCGGCTATCATATCGACGTCCATCCCAGCCGTAGCACCCCCGCCATCGCCTGCGGAAACCTCCAGACAGGCAGCGCCAACCAATGAGATGGCTCGCCTTCCTTGGCCTCGCGGTGGCCGCTGTCGTCATCCTCGTGATCGCCATCGGTCTCATGCTCCCGCGCGATCACACGGCGACCCGGACGGCCGACGTCTCCGTTCCGCCGGATCAGGTCTGGGCGGTGATCACCAACGTGGCCTCATATCCGAAATGGCGCCCCGACGTCAAACGCATCGAATCGCTGCCGCTGGCCGACGGTCACGCTTCGTGGCGTGAAATCCGGCGCAGCGACAGTATCGCCTACGAGACCGTCGAATCCATCCCGCCCACGCGCTTCGTCACGCGCATCGCGGATCGCGGCCTCCCTTTCGGCGGCGAATGGTCGATCGGCCTCGCGCCACTCTCCTCCGGTACACGAATCACGATCATCGAACGCGGCCAGATCTACAATCTGTTGTACCGCGTTCTGTCGCACTTCGTGCTCGGCTACACGACCACGATGGATGCCTATCTGCACGCGCTGCAGCGGCGCCTCGACACGCCGAGGCCGCCCACATCCACCGAACCGGAGTCGCCTGCCCCGTCGCCCCCGGCTCCGCCACTCATGTGAGCCGCGGCAGGCCGGAACGTCCGGCCCGGGAATCGGCGAGCCGCTCTCGCTAACTGGCGCGCACGGGGGCCGCAACCGCGAGGCGGCCGAGGCCACCAGAGCGCAGCTCGCTCGATGTCAGGACAGCCCGATCCAGCACGAGCGCCGTCACCAGCACGGCGGGCGTCACGTCGAACGCGGGATTGTACACGGCGGACCCGCCGGGACTCCATCGCACGGCACCGAAGCTCCCGCGCACGCCGCGCACTTCGTCGGCGGGCCGCTCCTCGATCGGGATAGCGGCACCGTCCGCGCATCGGAGGTCCACGGTGGTCCACGGCGCCACAGGATGGAACGGGATGCCGTGGTGATGCGCAGCCACCGCGACGGCGTACGTCCCCACTTTGTTGGCGACGTCGCCGTTCCTCGCGATCCGGTCGGCCCCGACCAGCACCCGCTGCACGCGCCCGGCCCGCATCAGGATCGGCGCCATGCTGTCCGTGATCAGCGTGTACGGGATGCCGTAGCGCTCCAGCTCCCACGTCGTGAGGCGCGCGCCCTGCAGCAACGGCCGCGTCTCATCCACGTAGACATGAAGCCGCTTGCCGCTCTCCGCGGCGCGACGGACGACACCGAGTGCGGTCCCGACGCCAACGGTCGCCAGGCCGCCGGTGTTGCAGTGGGTGAGCACACCATCTCCGTCCTCGAGCAATGCCCCGCCGTGCGCCGCCATCCCTTCGCAGAGCGCGACATCCTCGGCGGCAATCGCCTCGGCTTCCGCGACCAGCGCGTCCGCATCGAAGAACGAGGCTGCCGCATCGAGCACGCGGTCGATCGCCGCCATGAGGTTGACGGCGGTCGGCCGTGCCGCACGGAGGCGCGCCGCCGCCGCCCGAACGTCGCCCTCGCTGGCACCGTGCTCGGCGAACCACGCGACACTCATCACCGCCGCGACGCCGATCAGCGGCGCGCCTCGCACGCGCAATTCCCGAATGTGCTCGGCCATCGCGCCGGGATCGCCGCCGTCCAGCCACACTTCACGATCGGGAAGCAGCGTCTGGTCGAGCACCAGCAGACGATCATTCCGGATGCGCAGTCCGAGCGACTCGAACTCCTTCACGGCGCCCGCGGTGCGGCCGTCACGACGCCGGACGGGTAGGCGCGGCGGTGCGAGACACCTCCCGCGTCGTCCGGCTCATCACACACCCGTACGGGACCGCATCCATGGAGGCCGGCGCCACATGTCCGCGCGCAGTCCAGGTATCGATCTGGGTCTGGGAGGGAGGCTCCGGCACTCCGATGTCGAATGCCGTTCGAATGACCGAATTGCGCGAATGCCGGGCCCGGGCGTCCAGACTGTCGGGTTCGAGCTCGCCCGACAGACGTTCCCGCTCCGTCTCAGCCGCAATCGCCGTCGAGTCGTACCCCACGAAACGCGCGGGAGCCTGCGCCTTCAAGGCGTCCAGCAATTGCGGATCAAAGAGCGCCTCGACGTGGTGCGCCGCGAGAATCTGCGACGGCGTCAATCCATACGCGCCGCGAAAATCCGCGCCGTCGAGGTCTGCGTTGTCGAACGTCGCGTGATGGAGCCGCGCTCCCGAGAATTGCGCGCCCTGCAACATGCCGTCGTTGAACGCCGCGCCCCGGACATCGGCCCGCGAAAAGCGCGCATATCGCAGGTTGCTGCCCGAGAAGAACGTGCGGGAGCAGAAGAGTGTATCCACATAGGCGATGCCTGCCGCGGTATCCGAGCGGTCCGCGGCCGGTCCCGCGCCGGCGCGGACCTTCCGCAAATCCGCGTTGAACAACAGCGACCCCACGACACTCGCCCCGGTGAGGTTGGCACCGCGGAGATCTGCCGACCACAGATCCGCACCCAGGAGATCGGCGCGCCGCAGGTCGCTCAGCGCGAGATACGCTCGCTCGCCCGACGCGAAGCGAAGATCCGCTCCGACGAGGTGAGCCCCTGATGCCTTGGCCTCGAGTCCCGTGTCGGCGGCGGCGCCGGTCGTAAGCCGCGTCGAGATCTCGGCCTCCGCCAGTTGCGCGACGGAACTCATCCCGAAGTGCGACATGATCTCGGGGACACTCGACTGCAACGCCGGAACCGCGTGCACGAGACTCAGAGCCGGTTGCACGGTCGACGTCTGCTGCAGGACGGCGCCGCTCGATGCCGGCCGATGAACCCCGTGGATCGCGGCGTACGACGCGCCCCCGAATGCGATCGGGACGATGAACGCAACCGATGCAGTTGGCGCGTACGGCCGGAGACGGCGCCACCAGTAGGCCCATCGCCTCCCACTCCCGCTGTCCGCGGCGGCGTCCGCGGGCCGCGAGTACCGGCGCGGGAGCGTCGCCACCGCGAGACTCAGAAAGCCGGCAGCCGCCGTAGAGCCGACCGTCAGCGCCACGATTTGTATCCAGGTCACCGTCCAATCGTGGCGATGCAGGTATCGCCCCCAGAACCAGGCCACCGTGGCCGGCACGATCCACCAGCCGACAATGATGGCGAGCCATGCCTGTAGCCGGGCGAGCGCACCCGCCCGGTGCGGCGGCACCAACCGTTCCGCGGCCCACGGTCCGAGCAGCCAGACGCTGGCACGATCCGCCATCGCCGTACCGTCCGGCAGCGACGCTGGGGCGGCCGCGATCGCAGACCACAGCCGCTGCGCCTGCAGCAGCGCGATCACCGACAGCCCTACGAGCGCGATCGGCACCAGCGCGTAGAAATTCACGATCGGGATATCGGCGTTCAGAATCGGCAGCTTTGACACCGCCGTGTCGGTCAGCAACTGCTTGTCCACGGTCGAGTTGATCGTCAGCCAAGAATACGCGCAGATTAGCAGGACGGTCAGGAAGAGCTTCCCCGTGCCTTCCGCCGTGTCGTTGGCCGTCTCGAATGCGCCGAACCGGACCGACGACGGCATCCTCGACCCGCGAAGGTCGGCGCGCGCGAACTGGGACCCGAGCAATCCGCTGGCACCCGTGAAGTCCGCGTGGGCCAGCTCGGCCCATGCGAATTGCGCATCGACGAGGTCGGCGTTGGCGAAGCTCGCGCCTTGCAGCGGTGCACCGCTGAAGTCGACGCCGCGAAGATCTTCTCCGCTCAGGTCCACGCCGGACAGATCCGGAGATGGCCCCAAGCTCGTCGCCCGCCAGCTCCCGTGCGCACGCAGCTCCGCCGCGAGGTCGTGTGGCGCCAGCGGAATAGGCGTGTCCCGCACTGCAGCGCCCGCTGACGTACGCTTCGGCGGCGGCGCCTGGCGGTCGGCCGGCGACGCACTCGTAGGTTCGACGACGACCTCAGGCTCTCTCGACGGCTCGGCCACGGGCTCGATTGATGGGGTCAGGCTCGTAAGGTAGGGCGATAGCACCGCCCGAGGGAGTCCGGGCCCGCATCCTGCCACCTGACCAACCGTGCCCGGTGTCTCCAGCAAGTCCGGACATTTACCCGGGCATGGCCCCGGCATGGCCGAGCCGGACACTTGCCGCTACGTTCGCGGACGTTTCGGCGGGTTCGGCGCCACCAGTTCCCCCTCGGCCGGAGGACCGCATGCGTTCCTCGCTCCTCATGACTCGCCCGGATGTCGCCCCGCTGATCGCGCGAGTCACGGCCGGGGTTGTGATGTTTCCGCATGGCGCCCAGAAAGTGCTCGGGTGGTTTGGCGGCCCCGGCTTCGCCAGTGTGGTCGGGGCGTTTCACCAGACACTGCACATCCCCATGGCAATTGCCGTTCTCGATCCGATCGCCGAGTTCTTCGGCGCACTGGCGCTGATTATTGGCCTGCTGAGCCGGGTCGCCGCATTCGGCATCCTGTGCGTGATGCTGGGCGCGGTAGGCCTCGTGCACTACCAGAACGGATTCCTGATGAACTGGACGGGGAAGCAGACCGGCGAGGGCTACGAGTTCCACCTGCTGATGATGGCACTCTGTCTGATTGTCATCGTCAAGGGTGGTGGCGCATGGTCGGTAGACCGCGCACTTACCGCGGGAGCGCACCGCAACTCGGGCGGCTCCCCAGCCTCATCCCTGCTGTAGCGCCTGCTGTAGCACGGCGTTCGCGGGCGCCACGTGCGTGCCCCGCATCGAAACGCCGGAATCGCAACGCGAGGGCCACCAGGACAAGCCGGCTGAGTAGCGTCGAGGCGCCGAGGGCCGCCAAGGATCACCCTGGCGACCCCGACGACGTCCCGGACGGGGTCTGGATACCTTGCGCCCGCTCGGACGTCTCTCCGATATGCGACCCGAACACCTCGATGTCTACATCGACCGCTTTCGCACGGTCTGCGAACACTGCCCTCCCGGCTCCGCCCACCTGGGCACTGGGCCGGACTGCCTCATCGCGACCCCGAGCGGGGAGTTGGGCATCGAGGTCACACGAATCCCACGGGAACCTGATGAGATCAGGAAGTGCCGGGAGTTGATCGAACGCCACGGCGACATCCTGATCAACCGCGCCGAGCGACTATACGAGACGGAGGGCGGCCCACCGGTGACGGTGCTGGTGGCGGCCGACGCAAACCTGCCGGTTCCGGAACGCAGCATCGACGACGTCGCGACGTGGCTCGCGGGTCAGGTGTCCACGGTCGGCCTGGTGCCAGGTCATGGACTGTTCCTGCGACGCCCAGTGCGACCGGGCTCGCGCTGGCCGGACGGCATCGCGGCGCTCACGGTGCTACGGAATCGTAACTCCAGCGAATCGCGCTGGTCGCTCGCCAGCGATGTGCAGCCGCCTCCGCTCCGCGCCGAAGACATTCAGCAGGCGCTCGATGCAAAGGATGCCGGGTTCAACGGATACCGCCGCTGTTCGAATGGCGTGTGGCTGCTTGCGGTCGTGGACGGTGATGATGATGGCGAGCGCGATGGCGCCTGCATCGACGGAGGCGACCGGGCTCCCACTCCGGCTCTCGCCGCCATTCCTCCCGTCGTCGCACGTCACCCGTACCGCAGCAGCTACGACCGGGTGTTTCTGCTCGACTACCCGAACGCGCGGGCGCGACCACTCATCGTTGCGCCGCCGGGCCAGACCCGCCGCGCCTAGCCGGACTGCAGCACCACTGAGCTATTTCATTCCGGACACGCGGGCGAAATCCTCGGGGACGTCGATATCGGCGAGCGCCGCTGCGGGCCACCGGAGCACCTCCGCCTCGGAGCGGTGCCGCGCCACGACTTGGCGCCCGCATCCGCTGTCCCCAGTCAGTGATCGCAGTTCGGCAAACAAGCTCCGATCGTAGAGGACCGGCGGCGCGTTCACGCCCTCGTAGTCGGAGATGACGAGCGGCGCCGGTGTCGAGCGGTAGCGAGCCACGAGGCTGGCGATCATTGGCGCGTCGACACAGGGCATGTCAGCGAGCATGACGACGACCGCGGGTACATGTGAGGCGAGCGCCGATATCCCGGTCGTCAGCGACGCCGTAATGCCCAGCTCGTAGTCGCGATTGAGCACGATCTCGCAACCGATATCGTCGAGCTCACGCCGGGCCTGCCCGGCTTCGTGACCGAGCACGACGTACAGCGGCGCGAGACCTGCTTCCACGGCACGGAGCGCCGCGCTCCGCAAGAGGGATCGGCCGCCGACCTCGAACAACAGCTTGTTCGCCCCCATCCGGCTCGATGTGCCCGCGGCGAGGAGCAGGCCCGCGACCGGCCCGCTGCGCGCCGCTTCGGGCGCGGCGCTAGGCGGCATGGATCGCGTCACGGCGCTCGCTCAGATGCCGGGCATCACGCTTCGCGACGACCGCCAGCAGCTCCGCGACAATACTGATCGCGACCTGCTCAGGGCCATCGGCACCGAGATCGAGACCGACGGGCCCGAACACCCGATCGGCCGCCAGCGAGGCGTTCCCCGAATCGCCCCCTGCGTCGCGAAGGATGGACGCCGTCCGCCTCTTGGGTCCGAGTACGCCAATGTATGGATAGCCCGCTCCCAGCAACCGTCGCAGCCACGCGCGGTCGTGAACGAGCGAATGCATTTTCACCACCGCGAGCGATTGCGCCGGCTCGGGCAGCGGGATGCGTTCGTCCTCGGGGCGCGCCAAGACGCGTTGCTTCGCGTCCGGGAACCACTCCGCCGGCAGGAAACCCTCGCGATGGTCGAACACGGCGACCCGGAAACCCGCGGCGGCGGCGTACGCGACCAGGGGCCGCGCATCGGGTCCCGCGCCACAGACGACGAGATGCGGAGCGGGCCGCAGGATCTCGACGAACACTTTCCGCCCACCGATGACCTCTACGGCCGATCGCCCGCTCTCCGCCAGTTGCCGCGCACGATCGGCCGCCTGGCGGTCGAGATCCGCCGAGCCGAGCGAACCGATTACGGAGCCACCCCGCGAGGCATAGTCGCTGCCGTCGGAACATTCTATCGCCATCGCGGCACCCATCAGCGCACCATCGGCGATCACGGTGAGTAGTGCGACGGGGACATCGCCCGCCAGCAACCGTTGCAGCGGTTCCGCGACTGCCGCGAACGGTCCCTGAGTCGCCGGTTGCACGAGGATGTCGACCTCGCCATTGCACCCGAGGCCAAGGCCCCACGCGGCGTCGTCTTCACCGGTATCGTAGTGGCGGAGCGACGGGCGGCCAGCCGCCATTACATCGGCCGCCGCCGCCCGGACATCGGCCTCGAGGCAGCCGCCACTCACGCTGCCGATGCCCCCTCCGGTTTCCTCGATGAGCAGTTTGGCGCCGGGACGCCGGTAGGCTGATCCGGAGATGTGCACCACAGTTGCGAGCGCTGCCTTCCGTCCCTGCGCCGACAGGTCCGTAAGACGACGGGCAATGTCAGCGGTCTCCTTCCAGTGTATCATCGGCGGTGAGCCCCCGGGTTAGAGCACGACGGCCTCATCGGCGTTGCCACGAATCGCCATGCGGGCGACCATCGAGAGCAGGCATCCGTCCCTCAGGCGATGGGTGTGTCTACGGCGCCGGCGCTCCTACCGTATCAGGCATAAGTTAGAAGGCGACGCGGTTCAAGGCCGCTCCAGGCCCGGTTCGGCCGCCGGGATCTTGCCGGGCCGCCATTTCACGGTCCCGCCACACGACGCGTACCTCCGCGCGATCGGCTTGGCCTCCGATCCCGATGTCCGCCGGTTTCTCATGGACCGCAGCAATCTCGCGTCATCGAGCTGACGCCGCGGATTATTGGTGCGCCGCTCCCGCGGGCGGATCGACACGCAACGCCGTCATCATCCCCGACTCCAGATGCTCCGCGATGTGGCAGTGCATCATCCAGACGCCGGGGTTGGACGCATCAATCAGCAGATCCACCGTCGACCCGACCGGGATGATCACGGTGTCCTTCCATACGAGATCGCGGGTCGCGACGCCGTCACGCGCCACGACCAGCATGCGCTGGCCGTGCAGATGTATGGGGTGCTGCATCGGGTGAAACGACTTCGGGTCGTTGAAGATCTGTACTTTGACGATCGAGCCAACCGGCACATGCCAGTCGATGTCCATGTTGTCTTTGCCGGTTGCCTGGTCCCGGATCAACCAGTGCACCTGCCGGCTTGTGGAGAGCCAGTTCATGTCGGGCATCGCATCGACCCACTCGACGGGTGCGTAGTACGCCGTGTCGATGTCCATGAATTGCACGGTTGCGAGTGGGAGCCCGCCGGTGCTCATCGTCAGTGTGAATCGCTTGTCGGGAGCCTTGTTGAAATACGGGCGAAAGCGGTCGATGTCCTTCGAGACCGCGGGATTCGCGCGCAACGTGGCGAACTCATGTCCGTAGTCCGGCGTCGCCGGCGCCGCGTCCACGGTGACGATGCCAAGCGTGTCCACCTCCGGATCGAACTCACC
This sequence comes from Gemmatimonadota bacterium, assembly GCA_021324775.1. GTDB lineage: Bacteria > Gemmatimonadota > Gemmatimonadetes > Gemmatimonadales > Gemmatimonadaceae > Palsa-1248. The sequence goes on along the minus strand of JAJPIM010000043.1, from coordinate 90,348 downwards.
CTTGTAGTGATTGATGGCCTGGACGGAGTTCACGAGCGCGTATTGCCCCGGATGGTCGAACCGCACCTCGATGATGTAGCGCTCGGCCGGCGCCATCACGACACTCGGCACCCGTTCTTCATGCTCGAAGCGACTGACGTCGGACGCGAGCACCTTCATCGGTGCATCGCCGAATGAGACGTTGAAGGTCCGCGAGCTCGCGACGTTGGTGAGGTAAAAGCGGACCACCTCGCCTGAGTGGGCGTGCACTGTGTCGCGCGTCCCGCCATTCACCAGCACGAGACTCCCGACCCGCCCCATCAGCGCGAAATCGGGGCCCTCCCGTCCGAACGGAATGAGCGTGTCCGCGTTGACGAGGAGATCGTCGAGTACCAGTGTCTGCTCGCGATTCGCGGGCGAATAGTACGCGGAATCCGGTGAATCCACGATCATGTTGCCGAACAAGCCCATGGCCTGTTCGATGTCCTCGCGCACGTGCGGGTGGTACCAGTACAGGCCCGCGTCCGGAAAGTGCACGCGGTACTCGAAGCTGTCACCGGGTTCCACCGGGGCCTGCGTCACGCCCGGCGTGCCATCGTATCGGTTGTCGAGCCGGACACCATGCCAGTGGACCGCGCTCGGAAGATCGATGCGGTTGTGAAACCGCACGACGATCGTGGCGTTCTGCGGGACGCGGATGAGCGGGCCGGGCACCTGGCCGTTGTAGCCGTACATCGCGACCTGTCGGCCCTTGATCGTACGGCGCACCAGCATCGCCGTGAGATCCAGCGTGTCACCGGTCTTGAGCCGCATGGTTGCCGCCGGCTTTGCCTCCGGGAGCCGCATCGGGTTGACCCCTGCCCCCGGGAGAAATGGGGCGACACCGGGCGTCAGGCCAACTAACCCCGGGACCATGGGCATGCCCGGCGGCATGGGGATGGGCATTGCCATGCCTGGCATCGCCATGCCTGGCATCGCCGTTCCGCCCGCGCCCGGCCCTTGCTTCGACGTGCTGTCAGGCCCCATCCCGGACATCCCTGACATGCCGGACATCCCAGACGTACCGGGCGGAGGAGCAGGCTTCGGCGGTGGCTGCTGGCCGCGCGTGAGCGTTGGGATGACACTCGCCACGGCCAGTGCCGCCCCGATTACCGCAGCCCGCACGCGTCCAGCAACGCGCATCAATCGATGATACCGTGAAATGCGGGCTGGATGAGGAATCTTTGCAGGAGTGAACTTGGCGAAATCCCGTGCAGCACCGTCGGTCCGGCGTGCTCCGTGGATGCCGAGTCGGGTTCGGCGGTCACGACCAGAATGAACTTGTTGAGATCGACCGGTCCCACCGTGGAGCTCCCGTTCGACACGGTTCCGAGCTTGCTCCAGGTCGCCAGATCAGGCGTCACCGCCCATGCCACAAACGTCGTGAACTTGCCGAGGCTCGCTGGCGCCGGAAGTCCGGCCGCGGTCACCTGAACGTCATAGCGCGCGTGGCCGTCCTGCGTCAACGCGACCCCGAACGGCGAGTCGGCGTATACCAGCCGGCCATGCCCGTTGGCCGCGGGTGTTGCCGGCGTCCCGTACAGCGGAATGTCGAAGGGGCCGATCGTCGGCCCCGGCCCGAGCATCCCAACGACCATCGCCATCGTCGCGAGACGCGCACGGCCGCGGACACCCCGCGGCCGGCGCGCACCCCGCAATACAACGCCTACCAGTCTCTTCACCGGCCCACGTTGCCCGTTCCAGCCGACGCGCTCGACTTCGGCGCGCCCTCGGGGCCGTGATCGTAATCCTGCACGCTCGAGATGTTGGGCATCCCGTAATCATGACCGTTCCATCCCTTGAAGCCGTTCATGCGGAACAGCCACAGCCCGCTCCGCATATCGGAAAGAACGATCAGGCCGTCATAGTTGCGCACGTCGACGCCGAACGCCCCCTGCATGACGCTGTTGCTGCCCTGCCATCCACCATCCTGCGTGCCGCCGAAGCCGCGGCCGTGAGCGCATTCGCAGGTGAAATAATGCCCATCCGTCTTGGGGTTGAGCGGGTCCTTGAGATCGAAGACTTGCAGGCCGTCCTCGTACGCCGAGACGAACACGTAGGGCCAGCGAACCTCGTGATTGTGCGACAGGTCGCGCCAGTCCGCGCTCCATCCCGCGATCGCGTTGTCCAGATTCTTGGTCTGTCCAGTCTGGGCAGGCGTAAGGTCCCAGATGCGAAGCGGCGTATACTCGTACTCGGTCTCGGTGACCGCGTACTTGCCGTCGGGTGACGGTGTGAAGGTGTGCGCGACGTCCTGACCCAAACCGGTGATCGTGAAGAGCTGCGCCGGGTTCTCGGGACGCGACACATCCCACACCGAGAAACCACCAAGTCCGGCACCGTAGAACTTGTCCTGATGCGACGCCGGATCGTAGGCGACGTAGAAGTCGTGATAGCCGCCAGCGCCGATCTGCTTGAAGGGCGTCGGGTTGGGTACCGCCCCGATCAGCCAACTGCTCGAATCCTTGCCACTCACGACCTTCGCCAGATCGTAGATGAGCGCCTTCGGCTCGTTGACCGTCGCGAAGTACAGGACGCGTCCATCGGAATGTTTGTAGGCGAACGAGTTGTGGAAACCGCCGGGTGACTGCGCGTACCGGATGCGGGCGACTTCCTTGACTTTGCTCGAGTCCGGAAGGCCAGTCACGTCGAAGATGACCGCGCCGAGGTCCGCGTCCGGCGTGCCCTGCTGGAATTGCAGCGACTGCGCGTAGTAATAGCGGTCGCCGATCTTGAAATACTTGCCGTCCATCGCGCCGATGCCGCGATGCAGCTCCGGGTGCTCGATGGTCCATTGGAAGACTTTTTTCGGATGGGCCGGGTCGCGCACATCGTAGATCTGCGTATCGTAGTTGACGAACCCGCAGAGGTAGACGTAGGGACGGGAGGGATCCTGTTCCATCTCAATGTCCGCCGCCTTCCACGGCCCGGGGTGCCCCTCTACGTGCCCAATCATGTGGATGTTCTCACTTCCTCCGTGCTTCTGGTCGAACGGCCGGACCTGGACCCCGGGGTCCTGCGCCCGCGCGGTGACCGCGAGAGTGCACAGGACAACGGCGAGACGTGTTGCACGCATTGTTGCTGCTCCTACAGTGGGTTTGGACAAGCGCGCGAGACCCGGGCCGGTGGGTCCGGGCCGAGCCCAAAATGTGGGACACGGTGCAGCTTTCTAGCTGTACTCCAATGATTATGGACCGGCGCGCACGCGCGATCAAGACGCGGGCCGGGGGTGCCGTCGCTATCGCTGGCTGGCCTCGCCGGCACGGACCTGCGCCTCGTAGCGCGCCGACCCACCCTTCGGGATACTGAGGGACCGCCAATCCGCGCCCTTGAAATGCTTCGCAAGCAGCACGATCTGGCCGGCGTGGTACGCGTAATGGGTCATCTGCCGATTGATGGCCTGCATCACCGAATGCCGCTCGCCCCGGATCGCCACGACGCGGGCGAGGTCGTCATCCGAGAGCGGCTCCAGCGCGGCGAAGACCAGTTGCCAGCCGGCTTCCCACAGCGCGAGAACGCCCGCCCGGCTCGCCGGGGGATCCACGAACTCGGTCTCGCGCTGGCGGTTCGGCTTCTCCCCGTCGGTGGTGAGGAAATCGGTCCATCGCGATCGCATGTTGCCCGCCATGTGCTTCACGATCTGGGCGATCGAGTTCATCTCGGGGTCCAGCACGATCGTGAGTTGCTCGTCCGTCACCTGCGCGATGGCGCCGTCGCCGAGCTTCTTGTATGCGCGAAACACCGCGAGCGCGTCTTTGAGATAGGAGGTCGTGAATTCGAGAGCCATGGTTTGTTACCGTTACACGCCAGAGGGCCGGGCTCGCGGGCGTCACGCCGCGTGACCCCCCGATCCCATTCGCCGGGGGCGTCGAGCAATGCCCCGGAGCGCGACGACCTCCATGTTGAGGCTGCCGCTGTAGATCGGCTGTTCAACGTATCATCTTGCGGGACGCTCCGGCGCGGCGCAATGGCCCGGGCGTGTCACGCCATCGCGGCCGTCACTACCCCTCCTGGAGACTCATGGACCACGCGCAACTCATAGCCAGACTCTCCTCGAGCCCGTGGACCGCGATCCCGCTGCTGTTTGGCGCCGGAGTGCTGACGAGCCTCACCCCCTGCATCTATCCCATGATCCCCATCACGGCTGCGGTCGTCGGTGGAGAGAGCGTGGCGCACGGTGCCGGAGCGTCCCGCTTCCGGCCCCTCGCGCTGACGCTGTGCTACGTCATCGGTCTCGCGCTGGTGTATGCCAGCCTCGGGCTGCTGGCAGGTCTCACCGGCACCCTCTTCGGCTCGGTGAGCTCCAATCCGTGGGCGTATTTCGCCATGGCGAATCTCCTCGTCCTGTTCGCCCTCGCGATGCTCGACGTCATTCCCGTCCGCGTGCCGTCCGCGCTGCTCCAACGGGCCGCGCAAGCCGGCCGCGGCGGCGAGATGGCTGGCGCCTTCGTGATGGGCGCCGCGTCCGGACTGGTCGCCGCCCCATGCTCGGCGCCCGTCATGGCGGCGGTCCTCACCTGGGTCGGCACGACTCGGAGCGCCGTGCTGGGGTTTTCGTACCTCTTCGTCTTCTCACTCGGTATGTGCACCTTCCTCGTCATCGCGGGTATCTCAGCAGGCGCACTCGCGCGCTTGCCACGTGCCGGGGCGTGGATGTTGTGGGTCAAGCGGATATTCGCCGTCATCATGCTTGGCGCCGCGGAGTACTACCTGATCCTCACCGGCCAACAACTCATCTGATGCCGATCGCCTCGATCACGCCCGCCCATCGACTCGCCCGTGCCGCGATCGTCGCCCTCGGCGCCATCCTCCTGAGCACAACGGCCCAGGCCCAGGATGGCGGCATCGCTGTTGGCACCCATGCGCCCTCGGCGGCAGTCCGCTCGCTCGATGGCAAGCCCGTCGACCTGGCCGGCGTTGTGGGCACGGGCCCGGCGGTGCTGGAGTTCTGGGCGACATGGTGCCCGAACTGTAAGGAGCTCGAACCCACGATGGCCGCCGCCGCGAAAAAATACGGGGAACGGGTCCGCTTCGTGACCGTTGCGGTCGCGATCAATGAATCGATCGAGCGCGTCCGGAAGCACGTCGCTGTGCATCCGCTCGGCGGCGCAGTGGTGTACGATGCGGATGGCAATGCCGCCAGCGCCTACGACGCGCCGGCGACATCCTTTGTCGTTGTCATCGACCGGACGGGCCGCGTCGTGTATACCGGCGTCGGCGGCACGCAGGACATCGACGCGGCAATCCACAAAGCGATCTAGTCTGGCGAGGGCGGCCGGCAATCGCAGATCGGCCGGCCGCCCCCACCCCCATCCGCCCGCCTGCTAGTTGCCCGACGCCGCGGGCGCGGCCGGTGGTGTCACCTTGTCGATGGCGTGCCCGAGATCGGCGTACGCGGCCGGCGCGAGCACCTTGAACGGCTGGGTCACATACGCAATGTGGCCGTCCGGAGCCACGACGAACAGCGAGCGATTATCGACGTTGTTCTTGGCGTCGAACGCACCGTACATCTTCCCGACGACGCTGCCGATGTCGCTGGCGAACACGATCGGAAAATCTGATTCGCGAGCCCAGTTGGCTAACGTGGTGTCGGCGTCGACACTGATGCCGATGACCGCCACTTTGCGGCCGTTGTGGAACAGCGTGGCGTACTGATCACGGTACGCCTCCATTTGAATGGTTCAGCCCTTGGTCCGCGCCTGATAGAAGAAGGCCAGCACCACCGTCTGCCCACGGTAGTCGGCGAGTCGCACAGGGGACCGGAGCAGCCCGTATCGCGTGGCGCCCGGCAGCGCAAAGTCGGGGGCTACCGAACCGACCGCTGGAGCGGCCGCCGGCGCTTCCGATTGCGCCTTCGCGCGTGTAGCCGGTACCAGCGCCATCGCCGCGGCAACGAGTAAGCCTCCCGAACCAACATGCATGCGCATCAGGTGGACTCCTGGGTTGTGGGTAGCGATAAATCTATCGCCGCACACGCGTGTGGCGGGCGCGCGGTGCCGCACGGCGCCGAAAGCACCCCGTTACATGATCGCTCACGATGCCCGTCGCCTGCATCCAGGCGTAGACGATGACCGGCCCGACGAACTTGTACCCGCGCAGCTTGAGTTGGGCAGAAACTGCCGCCGACAACGGCGTCTGGGCCAGCACCTTGCCTGAATTCTGAATCGGGGCCCCTCCCGCCATGGACCAGACGAGTGTCGAGAGGTCGTCGCCCTGAGCCTCCCTCTCCAGAAACACCCGCGCGTTGTGAATCGCCGCCTCGATCTTCGCGCGCGATCGCACGATCCCTGGATTCTTCATGAGGCGCGCGACATCCGCCGCGCCGAATCGCGCGACCGCTCGTGGGTCGAACCCGCGAAATGCCGCCCGGAAGGCGTCCCGCTTCCGGAGGATGGTGATCCAGGACAGCCCGGCCTGAAAGCCCTCCAGGATCAGCATCTCCCATAGGGCGCGGCTGTCTCGCACCGGCACGCCCCACTCCTGGTCGTGATAGGCGCGGAGAAGAGGGTCGGTGTCCGCCCAAGCACAGCGGCGGCGGGCGTTCGGATGGCGTGCCTTCGGCATTGATCCGGATATAGCCTGCGTCCTGTTAGCTGTCGAGCCGGGCCGCCTCCGCCAGCCCCGCGCGACGCCGATCGCGCGGGTCAGTCCGAGCGCAGGGTCCCTGCGGGATCGATGGCCGTCGCTTCGCGGGCCGGCAAACTTGTCGCCAGCGCCGCGACTCCCGCCACGACCAGGACCGCCGCCACGTAGATCGGCGGATCCGTGGTCGTGACGTCATACAGAAGCGTACCCAGGAGACGCATCAGCGCGAATGCGCCCGCCAATCCCACGACGATGCCGCCACCGGTAACCGCCATTCCCTCGGCGACAATCAGCCGGCGGACGTCCGCTGGCGCCGCCCCCAGTGCCATCCGGACACCAAGCTCGCGGTGCCGCTGGCGGACTCCGAGGGCGATGACGCCGTAGAGGCCGATGATCGCCAGCACCAGGGCCGCACCCGCGAAGGATGCGACCAGCACGAGACTGAATCGCTGCCGCTCGAGCGACGTGCTGACGACTGCGGCGAGCGTGCGGACCCGGTTGAGCGCCGCCGCCGGCGCCAGTTGTGCCAGCTCGTGCCGGATCCCCGGCACCACATCCGACGGATCACCGGACGTGCGCACCACGAGCGAGAGTGCGGGATACGGCATCTGGGATTCGGGAACGTAGATCGCCGGGACGACGTCCGCATCGAGGGTGGTCTGCTTGACATCATCTACTACGCCGATGATCTCACGGACTCGCGGCGTGTAGTCGAAACCGGTATGAATGCGCTCGCCGATTGGTGTCCGCGCCGGAAAGAACCGCTGGCCAAATGTGCGGCTCACGACGGCGACGGGCGCCCCATCGGAACGGTCGCGCGAATCGAACAAGCGGCCCCCGGTGGTCCGGATGCCCATGGCAGCGAAATAGGCGCCACTGACGATGTTGAATTGCGCGGTAGGTGCTTGGCCATTCGGCGGCGCCGGCTCGCCCTCGATCGTGAACGGTCCGGATTCGACGTCGCCCGACAACGGGAGCGAGCTCACGGCGCCTGCCGCTCGTACACCCGGCAGGTTCGCGACGCGTGCCGTGAACCCATCGAAGAACGCGGCCCACTGGCCACCGTCACGAACGGGATTCGCATCGTCCGCAACAGGCAGCGACACGACGGCCGACACCGCTCGCTCAGGAATGAATCCCGGCGTGAGGCGTTGCAGCTTCACGAAGCTCTCCGACAGAAGTCCCGCGGCGATCAACAGCATGAGCGACAGCGCAACCTCCGTCGCGACCAGCAGTCGCCGGCCGTGCCGCTGCGAGCGGCCGCCGGTCAGGCGGGTTCCGCCCACATCCCGCGCTACGCCAAAACGAGCGCTCAGCAATCCGAACGACGCGCCAGCCGACGCCGCCACGAGCAGTGTCCCCGCAACCACCCGCCAGTCCAGAACCACATCGTCGGCCCGCGGCAAACTGCCAGGCACGAGCCGCAGCACGACCGCCGTTCCCCACACCGCGACGGCGAGCCCCACGGCGGCGCCGGTCAGGGCGAGGACGACATGCTCCGTGATGAGTTGCCTGGCAATGCGCCCGTAACTGGCCCCGAGCGCCCCCCGAACCGCCAGCTCGGGTTGCCGCGCCGCCGCACGGGCGATCAGGAGGTTGGTAAGGTTCACGCACGTGATCAACAGAACGCACACGCCTGCGCCGAGCAGGATGAGAAGGTCACGACGAACACCGCCTGCCGCCTGGTCGCTCAGCGGGACGCCGTACACACCGCCGCCGAGTTGAGAAACGAGACGCGGCCAGAGACGGGTTGAGACGGCGGTGAGTTCCGCGTTCAGGCGCGGGTAGGTGATTCCAGGCTTGATCCGCGCAACGGCCGCAAGGTTCAACGTGCCAAGGTTCGCCAGCTCCGCAGCGGTGAATGCCAGCGGTGTCCACACGTCAGTTCGCGCGGCGAACGCGAGTCCCGGCGGCAGCTCGGCGCCCCGCGGAAATGTGAAGCCCGGGGGCATCACGCCCACGACCGTGTACCGGCGCGCCCCGAGTGTGACCTGACGGCCAAGCACCGATGGCGATGCGCCAAACCGGCTCCGCCAGATGCGATCACTCAGAATCACGACCGCTGGCCCGCCTACGAGTCCTTCGTCATCGGTAAACGTGCGCCCGATCTCCGGCCGCACGCCGAGCGTCGCGAAGAGCGAGGGCGCGACGCGAGCGCCGTCCAGCGGCTCGGGACTGTCTCCGTCGCGGAGTACGTAGTCGGCAGCCCGAAAGGCCGACAGCCCGTCAAGCGAATGGATCTGTCCTGCCAATCCCGTCGCGATGGCAGCCGACAGCGGAAACACCCCGTCGGCACTCCTGGCTGCCGGCGCCGACAACCACAACATGGCCAGCCGCGACGGGTCGGCGTACGGCAGCGGCCGAAGGAGGACACCGTTGGCGATCGTGAATACCGTGGCCGCGGCGCCGATCCCCAGCGCGAACGTCAGCACGCTTCCGGTGGCGAATCCGGGGTGGCGGCGAAACGCCCTCCACGCGAGTGCTGCGTCGCCTGCGGTCTGCCGCACCCAGTCCCGGCGCGCACGCTCTCGTGCACTACGTCCGCGGATGTCCCGGCAGGCGGCCGCGATCGAGGCGACATCGCCGAACGCCTCCTCGGCCGCCCGCTGTGCCGCCTCCGGCGTGAGCCCGCTTGCTACGAACTCTTCGGCGCGGAGCGCGATGTGCAGTTGGATCTCGTCATCGACATCGCGGCGCCCGCTGGCCGCACTGCGAAAGAGGCGGAAGCTGCGACGCACGATCAGAAGCCCGAGAGCGCGAGTGCGCGCGTGACGGCGGCCGAGTATTCGGACCACCGCTCCGCTTCCGCGCGCAGCTGTGCCCGCCCCTGCCGCGTCAGCGCGTAGAGTTTGGCCTGCCGCCCGGTGTCCGTGCGCCCCCACTCTTCGTCGAGCAGCCCGCGCTTCGCGAGGCGATGAAGTGCGGGATAGAGGACGCCCTCCTGCGCGACGAGCACATCGGCTGTCGTCTCACGGATCCACCGGGCGATCGCGTACCCATGGCGCGGTCCCCAGCTCACCGCTTTGAGGATGAGGAGGTCGAGGGTACCGGTGAAGAGGTCGGAGCCTGGCATACCTTGGTGACATAGGTATACCTCTGGCGCGCCGCTGTCAAGCGCCTGGCATCGGAGCCGCCCGCTACTGGGTGACCACCTGGTTCATCCACGCATCTGCACGGTAGTCGCGCTCGGAGACGGCTGCGCGCTTGAGATCCGCTGAGACCGATACGTCCCGGACCGCGCGTGCCGAGGTACCAAGACGCTGCATCTGGCCAGGTCCAGGGAGTTTGAAGAACGACAGGTTTTCCGCCGATTGTGCGGCCTCCAGCAGCACGCTGCCATCGGCCAGCGGAACCGGACGACCGTACTCGGCGAATACCCTCCCCCATTCCGTCATCGATCCATCGTCGAGCGACACCACTCCGACCGCAAGCGAGTCGCCGGTCGATGCGTTGTAGGCGCCAAACAGCACGCGGCGGCCTGCGGCATCCGCGACGAGATGTTGGATGAAGGCGTAGCGGTCGGGCTTGGGGATCACGCGGGTGTGGCCGGCTTGCCGCACCATGATCCGGTCGCCGCTCCGCGGAATCCACGCCCACCCATCAGGCAGAGGGGTCGCTACCGTGAGGGTGGAGTCCGGTAGCTCAGTGGTGTTGCGCTGGGCGCCCGTCCGCACGTCCGCCTCGGTCAGACGCAGGCCCGCCGGGATCTGGGTCGCGATTCCGACCGTCACTGAGTCGATCCAGAACACCCGCAGGGGCTGCCCTGCACCTGGAATGGGCCCGTCCGGACCGCCCAAGTACGGCATGACGGAGTAGTGCGCTTCACTGTGCCCGCCCCCGGTCGGCACGATGCGCCGCAACAACAGCCTGGCGCCGTCGGGTGAGAGCTGCGCGCTCACGCCACTCGACGCGTGCGCCACGCGCCGGTTCTCAGCGTAGCGACCATTGAGGACATCGCCCAGGTTCAACGCCCAGACGCTGAAATCGTACGTGCCTTCATCCATCACCATCCCGGCCCCGTCGGCGGTGAGCGAGAAGTTGGTGAACAACGCCGTCACCATCGTGTCCTGCCGGGTGGCCAGATGGCCCGTTTCCCGATCGATCGCGATCCGTACGATCGACTCGCCGATGCCGTTGCCCGCACGCGATAGCCACACCGCATCTTTCGTCGCCTCACCGCCGCACGTGCATGCGTTGACGACGTGGTCGGCAACGTGGCCGCCGCGATCGATCACTTGCCACAACCCGTGCGGCTGCTGCAGGACCAGGGTCACGATCCAGCTCGTTCCCGGCACGACGGATATGGCAGCGAGTCCCTGGCCTTTCCCCGCCACGCGAATGCTGTCGCGGACCGCACCATCCAGGGCCGCCACGCCGATCCAGTACACTGAGTCTGGGCGCAGGACCGGACCCAGGAGCAGCGAGTCCCCGCCGGCGTAGAACGTGGCGACGCCACCGGTCAGGAAGCGTGGCGCACCGCCCAGCGCCGAGAGCAGGTACTCGCCACCGCGACCGCCGATCGTGCCGGCGAAGGTGATATTCCGGCGGTCCGGACTCCATTCCAGTCCAAAGGCCGCCGTGGCACCGTCGAGAATGGTGCGGGTGGTCGTCCCGCCCACGTCCTGCTCTTCGACCGAATACGTACACGCACCGGTCGCGCAGTGCCGCGTCACGAAGGCGAGTTGCTTGCCATCGGGTGAGATCGCAGGCACCAGTATGGCCCCCGACACGGTGAGCTGCGTCTTGCGGCCGAGCGTGGCCCGGACCGCCGGAGCGGCCGGCTTGCTTCGCAGCGCGTAGGCACCAGCGGCAAGCGCCACGACCACCACGACCGCCACGCCCGCGATCAGTGCAGTCCGTCTCCCGCTGCTGGACCCGCGCGATTCTCCGCCGTCGCCCGCCGGGGGCACGGTGAGTGCCTTGGCAAAGTCACCGGCGCTCGCAAATCGGTCGGCCGGCGTCTTGGCGAGCGCCTTGGCCACCGCGGCATCGATCCCGGCGGGCACGGTGTCGCGCAGCACTCGCAGGTGCGTGGGCCGCTCCGTCATCAGTTTCGCGATCATCGCCTGCGCGCTGGCGCCGGTGACCGGCGGCTCCCCCGCCAGCATCTCGTAGAGCACCGAGGCCAGCGAATACACGTCGCTCCGCGCGTCGATGCTCCGATCGCCCGTCGCCTGCTCGGGACTCATGTACTGCGGCGTGCCGAGGGAGAGCCCGGTCTCAGTGAGGCGATTGCCACCCGCTTCCTTGACCGCGAGCGCGATGCCGAAATCCGTCAGCATCGCTTCGCCTTCCTGGATCAGGATGTTTTCGGGCTTGATGTCGCGATGCACCAGCCCCTGGCGGTGCGCGTAGTCGAGCGCACTCGCCACCTGTTTGGTGATCATCAACGCTTCGTCGAGCCCGAGCTGGCGCTCGCGCGTCAGCTTGGCCCGGAGCGATTCGCCCCGGACGAAGGGCAACACGTAGTACAGCAACCCGTTCGCATCGCCGGAATCGATCAGCGTGAGGATGTGAGGGTGGTCGAGCCGTGCCGAGATCTTGATCTCCGTCAGAAACCGCTCGGACCCGAGCACCGCACCCAGCTCGGGGCGGAGCACCTTGAGGGCGACGTCGCGATCGAGCTTCCGGTCGTGTGCGAGATACACGGTCGCCATGCCCCCAGCGCCGATCTCTCGCGAGATGATGTAGCGGTCGCTGAGAGCAGCGGTGATCTGCGGAATGGTGGACATGAGCCGAAGATTGGGACCGTGAGTCAGGATACGCCAGAGCCCGGCCAGTGCGAGGCCCGGCCAGAGCCGATATCGGATTCCCCTACGCGGATCCGACACGGCCGCTCAGCTTGGCGCGCGCGTCCCCGGCCAGTTCGCGGTACGGCGTCCCATATCGCGGGACGTTGAATTCTCTTACGCGCCGGCTCACCCCGCGCTACGTTCGGTCACCACCGGCGCGGCACGAGACTGCGCCGCGAATTGTGAGATCGCAACGGAGGAGCGCGAGTCGTATGTCGAGATGGTTTCTGCCTGCGCCGGCGATCGGCCTGTGTGCCGCGGTCGCGCTGTCCGCCGGCCGGCTGCCGGCCCAACAGCCCGCCCCCCTGACGCCCGCCGAAGCAGCGAAGGCCGATAGCGGCCGCCCACCCTACACGCCGGCAGACGTGCACTTCATGCAGGGGATGATCGCGCACCACTCCCAGGCCGTCGTGATGGCGGGATGGGCAGCGAGCCACGGCGCGCGCCGGGATGTCCTGCGCCTGTGCGATCGTATCAACGTCTCGCAGCGCGACGAGATCGTGACGATGCAGCGCTGGCTGCGCGACCGCCGCGAGAACGTGCCGGAAGCGGACTTCCAGTATCCGCCCAAAGGCATGGCCGGCATGCCGGGGATGGAGGGCATGCTCATGCCGGGCATGCTGACGCCCGACCAGATGGCACAACTGGATCACGCGCACGGCCCCGACTTCGACCGCCTCTTTCTCACCTTCATGATGCAGCACCATCTCGGCGCACTCACCATGGTGGGCCAGTTGTTCGACTCGCAGGGCGCCGCGCAGGACGACCGGATCTTCAAGTTCGCGTCGGATGTGAGCGCCGATCAGACGGCTGAAATCGGCCGGATGCGCAACATGCTGGCCCAATCACCCGGCGGAGCCGCGCCGTAACACCGGCGCGCCCCCCGACGTGCTCGTGCGACCCGTTGTCCCGTAGCTCGCCCGCTCGTCCCTTCACGCCATCCACATCCTCCATGTCATCTGCGCCACGATTCCGCCACCTGAGCGCGCCGCCGCTCGTGGGTTCCCGATCGACCGCGATGCTCGCCCTGAGCGTGTTCGCGGCAGCTGGCTGTGCCTCCGCTGGATCGCGCGGCGGCGGCGCATCGCCGGCGGCCGAGATGCCGGCGGCCGGCATGTCGGCGGCCGCGCCAACGCCCGATCCCCGCGTCGGGCTGAAAGCGGGATGGTTCAACGCCGGCCAGGCGATCTGGAATCTCGACGTGGTCTCCATGACTCCGCCGTCCAAGGATTTCATCAACCCCAGCACACCGGGCGACGACCGGCTCGTGAACTCCGACCTCGCGTTTCTTGGGAACTACGTCATTCAGGGCAATTACAGTGGAATGCAGATCTGGGATATCTCCAATCCCGGCAAGCCGTCGCTTCGGGCCGCGTACATCTGCCCGGGCTCCCAGAGCGACGTGTCGGTCTACGGCCACCTGCTCTTCGTCTCCGCCGAAGCGACCAGCGGTCGCATCGACTGTGGCCTGCAGGGCGTAAAGGACACCGTCAGCTCCGACCGCGCGCGCGGCATTCGCATCTACGACATCAGCGACATCTCGCACCCGAAATCGCTGACGATCGTGCAGACGTGCCGCGGGTCGCACACCAATACGCTGATCGCTGATCCCAAGGACCCCGAGAACGTCTACATCTACGTGTCGGGATCGGCGCCCGTCCGTCCTGCCGACGAGCTGCCGGGATGCTCAGGCGGCCAGATGAGCCAGGACCCCAACACCGCCCTGTTCCGCATCGAGGTCATTCAGGTGCCGCTCGCCCACCCCGAGCAGGCCCACATCGTGAGCTCACCGCGCATCTTCGGCGGCCTGGCCCCAGCGGCGCGTCACGGTGATTCGCCCGAAGATTCGGTCGCCCTCGACAAGATGCTCGCGCATGCCGGCTACACGAGAGCGATGTTCGCGAAGCTCTTCGCCGGCGGCCCCACGCAGTGCCACGATATCACGGCCTACCCGGCGGTGGGATTGGCCGGCGGTGCATGCGGCGGCTATGGGCTGCTGCTCGATATCCGCGACGCGGCGCACCCGGTCCGCATCAGCCAGGTCACCGACTCCAACATGGCGGCGTGGCACTCGGTGACCTTCAACAACGACGGCACCAAGATCCTCTTCTCCGACGAGTGGGGCGGCGGGTCCCAGCCGCGCTGCCGCGCCACCGACCGCCACGAGTGGGGCGCGGACGCGATCTACACGCTCGCCAATGGCACGATGACGTTCCAGAGCTACTACAAGATGTCGGCTCCGCAGACGGTGACGGAGAATTGCGTCGCGCACAACGGCTCGCTCATTCCGATCCCCGGTCGGGATGTCATGGTGCAGGGTTGGTACCAGGGCGGGATCTCGGTGTTCGACTGGACGGACGGGCAGCATCCCAGGGAAGTCGCCTACTTCGACCGCGGCCCGCTCGACTCCACCAAGCTCGTGCTGGCCGGATACTGGTCGGCGTACTGGTACAACGGATTCATCGTCGGGTCCGAGATCGCGCGCGGCCTCGACCTGTTCCAGCTCAAGGCGAGCGGCCTGATCTCGCAGAACGAGATCGACGCGGCCAAGACGGCGAAACTCACCTATCTCAACGTCCAGGGACAGCCGCAGTACACATGGCCGGCCAGTTTCGTCCTGGCCCGCGCCTACCTCGACCAGCTCAACCGCTCGAACGGCATCTCGCACGACCGCTCGGCGGCGATCGCCGCGGCGCTGCATCATGCCGAACAGCTCAAGGGAGCCGAACGGCAAACGGCTCTGACGGCTCTGGGCACGCAGCTCGACGGCGACGCCCAGAACGCGGGAGATGCAGCCAAGGTTCGGCTGCTGTCCGCGGCCGTGAAGGACCTGGCGAAAGCGCAGAGCTGATCGTCTCTCGCTATTCGCGACCCGCCCGGCGACGCATCGTGTCAGGTGCGTCGCCGCGGCCGGGGTACCGCTCCTGCTGCTTTCCTATTGCAGCACTCTGACCGGGTCGACCCGGGTCGCCCTGAGCGCCGGCACCAGCGTCGCGATGCTCGCGACGCAGGCCAGCACCAGTATCACAGCTAGTCCCGTGACTGGATCGGACGCCGTTACGCCGTAGAGCAACCCGCGCAGCAACCGCGCGATCGTGATCGCACCGGCGGTCCCGAGCACCACGCCCCCCAACACCTGCCGCGCACTCTGCCGCGCAAAAAGTCCGACGATCTCCCGCGAGGTGGCGCCGAGGGCCAGGCGGACCCCGATCTCGTGCGTCCGCGCCGACACGAAGAACGCGACGACGCTGGCGATGCCGGCGCCCGAGAGCAGCAACCCGACAAGAGCCAACAGGGTCAACAGCAACGTGTCGAACCGATGCTCGGCCGACGACGCCGTCATCGCCTCTCGCATGGTCGCGATGTCGAAGATCGGGAGCGCTGGATCGACGGATCGCACGGCCTGCCGGACCAGCGCTGTCGTCTGCGCCGCATCCCCCGAGCTGGCGCGCACGACCAACGTCATGGTGCGTTGGACCCAATCCCACGCCTGGGGAGGAACCTGGTTGACCGGCAGGTAAAACTCGGGGTAGATCTCGGTGGTGACGCCGGCCGAACGCACGTCGCCTGCCACGCCGACTACCGTCTTCCAGCGCGGATCCTGAAGCGTGCCTTCACAACAGGCGATCCGCTTGCCGACCGGATCCTGGCCTGGCCACGCCCGTGCCGCCAGCGCCTGACTCACGATCATCACCCGCGGCGCTCCGGCAATATCCGCCTCCGTGAACGACCGCCCGGCAACGATGGGGATCCCCATCGCGCCGTGGTAGCCGGGAGACACGATCCGCATCCACGCGTCGATCGCACTGCGAGCATCGAGCGGCGCGCCCTCGGGAACGAGGCCATTCGAGGAGCGCCCCGGTCCCATCGGCGCCTGAGAGACAACTGCCGCGCTCCGCACACGCGGCTCTGCGCGCAGGCCGCCGAGGATCTGGCTGAACGCGCGTTCCACTTTGTCCGGCGTGTCGTAGGTCGACGGCGGCAGCGCCAGTCTCGCGGTGAGAATGCCAGCCGGATCGAATCCGATGGGCGTGCGATCCAGGTGAATGGCGCTCCGCACCAGCAGGCCAGCTCCATGTAACAGCGTGAGCGCAAGCGCGATTTCGGCCACGACGAGTCCCGCACGCAGCCGGTCCCGCACGGTGCCGCTACCGCGCCCGTCGGTACGCAGGGCTGACTGCACATTCTGCCGCGCCGCGCGCAGCGCCGGCGCAAGGCCGGACAGGATGGCGCTGGCCGCGGCAAGTACGATGACGAATGCCAGAATGGTCCCGTCGATGCGCGTATCGCCAAGCCTCGGGAACAGACCGGCGGGCGCGCTTGCCACGAAAATCCGGATCCCAAGCCAGGCCAGACCGACTCCGGCTACCGCGGCGAGGACGGTCAGGACGAGGCTCTCGGTGAGCAGTTGCCGGACGATCCGGCTGCGCCGGGCGCCGAGCGCACCCCGAATGGCGATTTCCTTGGAGCGGGCCGCGCCGCGGGCGAGCAGCAGGTTGGCGACATTGCCGCAGGCGATCAGCAGCACGAACGACACCGCTCCAAGCACTGCGAGGAGCCGCGGCCGCTCATCACCGACGACCACATCGGCGACCGTGAGCACGCGGACGCCGCGGTCGCCGTCCTCCTGCGGGAAGTGCTGCGCGAGGCGACGCCCAATCTCGTCCATCTCCGCCCGTGCCTGCGACAGTGTCACGCCCGGTGCGAGCAGCCCGGCGACGAAAAGGCTGTGGTCATCGTGTTGCAGCCGCTGAGCGGGCGTCAGCGCCAGCGGCATCCACAGCTCCTCGCCTGACGCCGACGGGTCGAACGACCTCGGCATGACACCCACGACGATGACTGGCACACCGTTGATGCGAGTCGTGCGATGCAGTATCGCGGGATCGGCGCCGAACCGCCGCATCCACAGGCCCTCGCTCAATACCGCGACCTGGTCGTGCCCCAGGGAATCCTCGTCGGGACGGAATGTTCGGCCGATGAGCGGCGCGACCCCGAACACCGGGAAGAAATCGCTCGTGACACGCCCGGCCATCACTCGCTCAGGAGTGTCTCCATCCGTGAGATTGGCGGGCGAGAATTGCTCCGCAGCCATCCGGCTGAATGCCCGTGCCTGGTCGCGCCAATCTGTGAAGTTTCCCGGCGACACGCTCCCCGGCGCGTTCCGCCACCATTCCACCGGCGCCACGACCCGCTCGGGATGCGCAAACGCGAACGGCCGAAGCACGACGCTGTCCACGGTGCCGAAGATCGCCGTCGTCGCCCCGATCCCGAGTGCGAGCGTCAGCGCGGCTCCGGCCGTGAACGCCGGGGCATTGCGGAGCTGGCGGATCGCGTGCGCCGAATCCTGCCACAGCTCCTCCAGATAGGCAGACCGGCGCAATACCCGGTCGCGCTGCTCGGCCGCCTCTCGTGATGCCGCGCGCTGGGCGTCGCCGAAGCGCCGAGCGGCCTCCGCGCGTGCCGCATCCGGTCTCATCCCTCCCGCGACCAGATCCCGCACGAGCATCTCCACGTGAAAATCGATCTCCGCCGACACCTGCGAACGGGCACTCGCACGCCCGAGTATCGCCGCCAGGAATCGCCCGGTACGCGGAGGCGAGGGCACAGGATCTCGTTGGCGGCGAGCGGAGGCTAGGCGAGCAGGATCGGTGAGACTGCCGTGACGAACTGGCGGAATCGCGCGATCTCGGAGGCGAGCTGCCGCCGGCCGAGTGCAGTCAGCCGGTAGAACCGGGCCTGTCGTCCCTGGTCGCTCACCCCCCACTCGGCCGTCACCCACCGGTGCCGCTCGAGCCGGTAGAGCGCCGGATAGAGCGATCCTTCCTCGACCGCGATCGCGTCGTCGCTCGACTCGCGAAGCCACTGAATGATCGCGTATCCGTGGCGCGGTCCCCACGACAGGGTCCGGAGGATGAGTGCGTCGAGGGTCCCGTGCAGCCGGTCGGATGGCGCAACCGCCATGGAGCGCTCCCTAGATGTCTGGGTACAGCATGACGCGGCGATACCTAGATGTCAAGGGAACACGCGGGCAAGGCCTGGCGCTCTCAGGCACGTATTACGCATCGTCGCGCATTGCGCATCGTGATGATCGGCCCAACCTTCCAATCCACGCGGGCCGGACTCCCCGTCGAGGCCGGCTTAGCCTCTACCCCTCCGCTCGTGCCCGCTCCGCACAAGACCGGTTACACCAACATCGATGGCTGACGCGGCGCAGCATTTCGTCGGCGATAGCCGTATCTAGACGTCAATACGCACAGGAGTTAGCGATGGCGGTCAACCGGGGGCCGGACAACGGGCGGGTGGTCGAGACGGACGTCGAAATCATGACGCCGGACGGTAGCTGCGACGCCGCGTTCACGCACCCGAGCTCCGGCTCCCACCCGGCGGTGCTGCTGTGGGCGGACGCGTTCGGATTGCGGCCCTCGATGCGCGCGATGGCGAAGCGCCTGGCGGCCGGCGGCTATGCAGTGCTGGTACCGAATCCGTTTTATCGGCTGACGAAAGCACCCTTCACGGACGCGTCGAAGATGAACTTCTCGAATCCGGCCGACATGGCGAAGCTGCGGCCGCTCCTCGAGACCGCCAAGGCGCCTGGCCATGTGGAGACGGACGCGGTTGCGTTCTTCGAGTTCCTCGATGCGCAGAAGGCAGTCAACCCCAAGCGGAAAGCGGGCGCCCACGGCTACTGCATGGGTGGACTGCTGTCACTCAAGACCGCCGCCAGGCTCCCCCAACGCGTAGGTGCCGCCGCGTCGTTCCATGGTGGAGGCCTGGTCACCGATGGGCCGGACAGCCCCCATCTGCTGGCCCACAAGATCAAGGCACACATCTACGTCGGCATCGCAGAGAACGATGATGCGCGCAGCCGGATGCGAAGGACAAACTCCGTCAGGCGTTCGCCTCGGCGAGGGTGCCGGCCGAGATCGAGGTGTATCCGCACGCGTTGCATGGATGGTGCGTTCCGGACATGCCGCCCCACGATGGCATCCCGGTCTACAACAAGGCGGCGGCCGAGCGCGCGTGGAGCAAACTGACGGCGTTGTACAACGCGGGGCTGGCCTGACCGTTCTCAGCCGAGCCCGATTGCAACCGTAGTCGCTCGCTCACCCAAAGGTGAACCGTCGCGCGCCAGGTGAGCCAGATCCCGGCGCACATCCCCCGCGGAACCCCGATCACTCGAGTTCCGCTGTTCGCACCATGATTTGGCCGGCCTACTGGACGGCGGGGACTATCCGGGCGACTATAGCGCGTTGATGACACCCACACCATCGCTGGAGGCCCACCATGCGTCGCACCGTTCCTGCCCTCGTTGCCGGCCTGTTCGCGTTTGGCGCCGTGGTCGCGTACGGCCAGGCCCCAGCCAAGGCGTCTGACCTCAAGTGGGGGCCTGCCCCGGCCGCGTTTCCCTCGGGCGCGCAGATGGCTGTCGTGTCCGGCGATCCCGGGAAGGCAGGGCCGTTCACGATTCAGTTGTCGATGCCCGACGGCTACAAGATCAAGCCACATTCGCATCCAACGGACGAGAATGTGACCGTAATGAAGGGCACGTTCCTCGTCGGAATGGGTGACACGTGGGATGTGGCGAAAACCAAGCCCCTGGCGGCAGGCGCGTCGGGCGCTGTTCCCGCCAACGCGGCGCATTTCGCGCAGGCCAAGGGGAAGACTGTCGTCCAAGTCGAGTCAACGGGTCCCTTTGCCATGACCTACGTGCACCCGAGCGACGATCCTCGTGGTGCGAGCCACTGAGGCGACCGGCACTCGGTCAACCGCCGGCCATAGCTCCGACCACCAGAAACGGCTCGCTCCCCGTCGCGACCGCCTCGGGGAGCGCCGCATCCGGCATTTCATGTGACAGATCCTCGCGGCACGCGAAGAACCGCACGAACGCGCGGCGCTGCTGCGTACCATGGTCGCGGATGGTGCCACGCAGCACGGGATAGCGGGCTTCGAGTGCGTCGAGCACCGAACGCTGGGTCGCTTGACCCTCGACCTGCAGCGTCACTTCGCCGCCGACCTGCGCGAGCGTCCGCAGGTGGGTAGGAAGCACGACTCGGATCATGACAGCGTCTGGGCTTCGACGGACAGCACGGCCGGCAGGTCCCTGACGATCGGGGTCCAAGTGTCCCCAGCGTCGGCCGACGCGTAGACCTGCCCGCCGGTGGTGCCGAAATACACGCCGCACGCATCGAGCGAGTCGACCGCCATCGCGTCGCGCAATACGTTGACGTAGCAATCCCGCTGGGGGAGCCCCTTCGTCAGCGGCTCCCACTCATTGCCGCCGGACCGGCTGCGGTACACGCGCAGCTTCCCATCGGGCGGATAGTGCTCTGAATCGCTCTTGATCGGTACAACGAAGACCGTGTCCGGCTCGTGCGCATGGACGTCGATGACGAACCCGAAATCGCTCGGCAAGTTGCCGCTGACCTCGCGCCACGTCCCGCCGGCGTCATCGGTGCGCATCACGTCCCAATGTTTCTGCATGAACAGCACGCCGGGACGCGACCGGTGCATCGCCATGTGGTGCACGCAGTGGCCAACCTCGGCATCCTGGTCGGGGATCTGCGCCGATCTCAATCCACGATTGATGGGGCGCCAGGTCTTGCCCGCGTCGTCGGTCCGAAACGCCCCGGCCGCCGAAATCGCGATGTAGATCCGCGAGGGGTCGGTCGGATCCACAATGATCGTGTGGAGGCACATCCCGCCGGCGCCGGGTTGCCAGCGGGGTCCGGAGCCGTGGCTGCGCAATCCGGAGAGCTCGTCCCACGTTTTGCCGCCATCACGCGAGCGGAACAACGCCGCATCCTCGATCCCGGCGTAGACGAAATCGGGATCGGTCAGCGATGGCTCGAGGTGCCAGACTCGCTTGAACTCCCATGGGTGCGGCGTGCCGTCGTACCACTGGTGCGTCCCGGGGACGCCATCGTAGGTGAACTGGTTGCCGGCCGGCTCCCACGTCTTGCCTCCGTCGTCCGACCGCTGGATCTGCTGGCCGAACCATCCGCTGGACTGCGACGCGTACAGGCGGTTCGGATCGGCCGGCGACCCTTTGACGTGATAGATCTCCCATCCACCGAAGTGGGGGCCGCTCACCGTCCACCGTTTGCGTTGTCCATCCGCCGAGAGCACAAACGCACCCTTCCGCGTACCGACGAGAAGCCGCACCTCACTCATACGTCACTCCGTGGCGAGCGTTCCCGATTTAGGTCGGGGCGACTGGCAATGCAGGCGTGAGCAGGACTGTAACAAGACTCCCGTGCGACTGCCAGGGCCAGCGCCGTCCGCCCCCGCGACGGGCACGGCAGGTGCCGGGCCGCAAACACGGACCGCTTCGCGGACTTCTAGTCTCTGAGCGCGCGGACCGCGTCGACCGTGGCCGCGCGGCGCGCCGGCACGTACGCCGCAATACTCGCGACGGCGAGCAGCACCGTGACACCGGCGGCCAGCGTCAGGGGATCGATCGGCGACACCGAGTAGAGCAAGGCGCTGACCGACCGCCCCAGCACCGCGGCGGCGGCGAGGCCGATGAGAGTCCCGGCAGCGGCGAGGCCCAGCGCTTCGCCGAGGATCAGATTCAGAATCCCTCGCGAGGAGGCGCCGAGGGCGAGTCGAATGCTGACTTCCTTCGTCCGGCTCCGCGTGAGATGCGTCATGACGCCGAAGATCCCGAGGCCCGCGAGCGTCAATGCGATGCTCGCGAATGCGCCGAGGACGGTCAGCACGACGCGAGACGCGCGCGTGGATTCGGCCAGGAGCTCGTCGAGCGTCGCGACCGTCGCGATCGGCATGGCACCGTTCACGTTGCCGAGCTCGCGCCGCACGGCGCCGAGGAGCGAGCGCGGCGTGACCGATGTATGGAGCACGAATTCGACCCCGCCGCCCGGTTCCTGCGCATACGGCAGGTAGAGGTCCGGCGCTGGCGGCTGGTCGAGTCCGGTCTGGTGGACATCGGCGACCACCCCGACGATCTCGCGAACCACCGGTTCGCGGCCGAACGACGCGGACAGCCGTTCGCCGATCGGATTCGCGGTACCCCAGTACTCGCGCGCGAATGCGGCACTCACGATCGCGACCGGGGGATGCGTCGCATCGTCGGTGGCCACGAACGCGCGCCCCTGGCGCATCGGTATCCCGAGGGCAGGAAAGTACCCCGGCGACACCGCCGCGGCATGTACGTTCGGCCGCTCGCGGACAGAGGCAACCGGGCGGCCGACGATCTCGAACGCGGCGCGATCCGTCCCGATGGTACCCGCGAACGGCAGCCCCGACGTCACGCCGGCTTGGCGAACGCCGGGGATGGTGGACAGGCGATCCTCGAGCGTGCGCACAAAGGCCGCGCGGGCGGTGTCCGACGGGTACAGGTGCTCCGTCTGCAGCGAGACGGCGAGCACGTTTGCCGGGGCGAATCCGGGGTCTACACCGAGCAGCGCGCGGACGCTGCGCACGAACAATCCGGCGGCGATCACCAGGACCAACGCGAGCGACACCTCGCTGACCACGAGAACCTGCTGAACGCGCCGCCCCTTTCGCGAGGTACGAGCCGGGGTGAGCGCGAAGCCGAGCACCAGCAGGGCCGCGAAGACCGCGGCCGGCAACCCGACGTGCAACTCGTCGGCGCGAGGCAGAAGGCCAGCGCCCATCGCGCGCACGGTCCTCAACGCAAAAATTGCCACGATGATCGAGAGCCCCCATCCGAGCGCGCCCAGGAGCAGGTGCTCCGTCATGACCTGCAATGCAATGCGGCGGCGGCCGGCGCCCAATGCGGCGCGAATCCGCAGCTCGCCCTCCCGCTCGACGGCGCGAGCCATCAGCATGGTGGTGAGATTCGCACCGGTCAGGAGCACGAGGAGACCGACGGACGCGAAGACCAGCAGCAATCGGCCACGCACGTTCCCCACGAGGTCGTCGCGCATCGGCACGAGGGACACGCTGACGTCGCCATCCACGGCCGGGTACTCTCGCGCGAGGCCGGCGGCTACGCCGGTCATGTCGCGGCGCGCGCGGTCCAACGAGACGCCCGGCGCAAGCCGGCCGACGGCCAAATAGAAGTTCGCATTGCGCTCCAGCAACTCGGCGGGCTGCGGGACCTTCGGAAGCCAAATCCCCTGCCCCCGCGGATATCGAACGCCGCGCGGCATGACGCCGATGACGCGCACCGGCCCGTCATTCAACGTCAAGATCTTGCCGATGAGGCCCGAATCCGCGTTGAATCGCGTGCGCCACAGATCGTAGTCGAGGACCGCGACCCCGTCGTGGCCGGGCTGGTATTCATCGGGCGCGAAGGTACGGCCCAGGAGCGGTGTCGCGCGGAGCGCGGTGAAGAATCCCTCGGTTACGCGCCACGCGAAGAGGCGCTCGGGACCCTCGGGGGTCGAATAGCGGACGCCGAATGGCTCGATGGCCGCGAGCGCAGCGAATGATCTGGAGCGCTCGCGCCAGTCGAGGACGTTCGGCAACGACGCGCGTCCGCGATCGATGCCATGCGGGTGGTCGGTCTGCCAGACCGTGACCAAGCGGTCCGGATCTCCGTAGGGCAGCGGTGCCCACAGGACGCCGTAGACGACGCCGAAGATGGTCGTGGCGCTCGCCAGCCCGATCACGAGCGTCAGCAGGACGACGGTCGCGAACCCGGGCCGGCGCCGCAACGCACGCGCGGCGAACACCAGGTCGCGGCGTAGCTCCTCGAACGGCTCGACGCCACGCACGGCACGGAGGGCGTCCTTGATCGACTCGATGCGGCCGAAACGGCGGCGCGCGGTTGCGGCCGCAGTGCGGGCGTCGAGGCCCTGCTGCTCGAGCTGTTCGGCCTCGAGCCTCAGGTGCAGCGCGATCTCGTCGTCGAGATCGCGCTCGGCGGCACGTCTCGAGACGACCGAGCGGATCCGCCGCAGGAGTTTCATAGCGCCGCTTGCAGCACCTGCGTGACCGCGGCGACAAACATGAGCCAACCGCGCTCCTCGCGCTCGCACGCGCGGCGGCCTTTCGCGGTCAGTGTATAGACCTTGGCACGCCGGCCGGTCTCCGCCACGACCCATTCGGCCGACAGCCACCCCTCGTCCTCGAGCCGGTGCAACGCCGGGTAGAGCGACCCCTGGTTGACCTGCAGCACGTCGCCGGATCGTTCGCGAATGCGCCGCGAAATCGCCCAGCCGTGCATCGGCTCGTCCGCGAGCGTCCGCAAGACGAGCAGATCGAGGGTGCCTTGGAGCCGATCGTCAGGGCTCATGTCAATATTGTTGTCGTCTGCCGACAACAAGTCAAGGCCCCCCGTCGGCGGGCTGGTGCTGAGCGCGAGCGCCGCCGCGGCGACGGTCCTCGTCATCGGTCTGCATCACACGCTTGCCAGGGGTTGATCGCCCGGCGCCGATCAGGCGGGCCGCTCGCCTCGTGCCAGCCGCTCCTCTATGGCGTCAAGCGCGGGATCCGCCTCGGCGACACTTGCCACCACGTAGTCTGCTGCGCTCAACCGTCCCCACGCCGACGCCAGGAGCACCGCACGTCGCTCGGCTGGCATGGCGTCCCATTCGGCCCGGGACACTCCCACTTCATTCCCTGTACGGGCAATTGCGATCGTCCACATCCCCGCGTTCCTGCCCTCGGCGATGTCGCTCTCCGTATCGCCGATCTTGACGATGGTCCAGAGCGGATACACCCGGAGGAGCATCGCGGCCTGGTAGCACATCCACGGCATCGGCCGGCCGCCACCGACATCCTCGGGGCAGACCGCGCAATCTGGCGAATACCCCTGCAGTCGCGCGCGACGCATCAGATCGCCGAGCATCGCGCGGTTGTACCCAGTGGTCGAGCCGATCTTGAGTCCGCGGGACCGCAGGCGGTCGATGGCTTCGGGCACGCCTTCGATCACCTCAGCGTGTTCGGCTAGCACCTCCAACTGGCGAGGAATGAATGCCTCGTACAGCGCCTCGACATCGGCTGTTCCTGATCGCGCGGCCAGGATCGCGCGCAGATGGTCCTTCTTGGGGAGGCCCATGGACTTTCGTATCTCGCCGGCCGTGACGTCGATCCCAAACGACGCGAACACGCTCTGCATCGCGGCGACTGGTGCCAGACTGCCGTGGTCGACCGTCGTGCCAGCCCAGTCCAGGATGGCCGCCCTGAGGATCACAGGCGCAGCTCCGTGAGGGAGCGATCGGCGAGCCCGAAGGCGAGCGTCATTCCGGCGCCGCCCACTCCGGTCACGATGCGCACTCCGGGCGATGGCTCAGACACGAGGTAGGATCTGTCGGGATGTACCGCGTAAACGCCGTGCCATCTCTCGGCCAACCGCCAGTCGGGCAGCCGGAGATAGGTGCGTACCTCATCGAGGATCAGCTCATCGATCTCCGTCCGATCGAACACCGCCGGCGAGGGTCCGTATTCGTGCGAGTCTCCGAGGGTGATCGCACCGTCGGCCGTTTGAGACACGAGGGTGTGGATCTCCCATCGATCGTACGCCGGCTTGTCCTTCGCGATCCGCGCTCGGAGGAGGCCCAACGTCGTACACGCGCGGAATGACTTGTAGAACCGAAGTGTCAGCCCCGCAGCCAACGCTGGACCGAGCAACCAGTCGCCCGGCTGCGGAATCGTCCGCATCATTTGCAGCTTGCAGCGCGTGAGGCCACTCGACGCAAAGACGTCGGGGTAGAGTGTCTCGAAGTCATCCCCCGAACAGACGATGACCGCGTCGACCTCCCAACGGCCCAGCGGCGTCTCGACGATCGGCAGGTCGATTCCAATCACCGGACACCCGAATCGGACCTCCACGCCGAGCGCGGTGAGGACGGCGGGAAACCCGCCGACGACGCGCCGTGGATCGATCGTCAGTTCGGTGTCGCTCCAGAGTCCGCCCAAAAGACCGTCGGGACGCACGGCATTGGTGCGCGTCATGACCGTCTCCGGCGACAGCAACTCGCAGGCGTAACCAAGCCCCGGCGCCAACTCCGTGAACTCGCGCAGCACGTCAAGCTCGTCTTGATAGTGGGCAAGGTGCAGCGACCCGGTCGGCCGGCTCGGCAGTTTCGCCTCGGAAAGTGCCTCGATCCAGAGGGCACGACTGCGCAGCGCCATCTCATGCATCTCTCCTGCTGGCTGGCCAATGGGCCAGATCATGCCGAAGTTGCGCAGCGACGCTCCGGCCGCTCGTACACCGCGTTCGAACAGCACGACCGAACGACCCTGCTTCGCGGCCAGATACGCATGCGCGAGACCGAGCATCCCGCCACCGACTACGGCGACCTGCGCACGATGAGTCATGTCGCCGGCGCGATCACGATCGGTGCGGATGGTGCGGGACCCCCGCCCGGGCGGCCACCCGCGCAGCCCGCGATCGCGCCGGCTACGAGACAGGCTACCGCTCGACGGACCAGTAACCGCATGGACGCTCCAACGACTGCTGTATCACCGCCACGCCAGATGCCAGGATGCAGAGTATCGGACGCCATGGACCGTCACCATAGGGCGACCTTGGTTTGCTGTAACAACAGCGTCACCGAACCACCTGTGTAACACACCAAAGAGTCGGCCGCAGTGGTCACGGGTGCGGCCGGTTCGCCACTCGACTTCTTAGGGGACTTTGGGCCCGGCTGCGGCGATCCGCGCGACGGCGCCGGGGAGGCCGGTGATTACGCCCAGGGTCCCGGCCTCCTGCTCAGGGCTGCTCAGCAAGACTAGCAGGCGCCCGTCGGGGGCGACGTCGTAGTTCCACGCGAAGGTCCAGAGAAATGGGCCCTGCGCCAACAGCCGGGGCCGGCCGGCGTGGAATCCCCCGACGAACGAGATCGGTGCCGCGAAATAGCGGGAGCCGTCGCGGAAAATGACGCCATCTCCTTTCGGGGTCCACAGCGGCATTTGCCCCCGCTCCGCGACCTGGTAGATCGCTCCGGTCGGTGGGACCGGTGACACCGCCACTGTGCCATTTACTCCGCCCCAGGCAACCCAACGGCCATTCGGAGAAAAACTCGCCGCGAAACCGCGAGCCGGGATCGGTATCCGCGTCGTATCTGCCCCCATCGATCGGAGGTACAGATCTCCCGTACGCCAATCCGAGAAGACGAACAAACGTCCGTCGCGCGATACCGTCATGTACGACGCGCCGGTGAGACGGATGTCGGTCCACTTCCCCGTTTCGAGCGACTGAATCCGTGCGCCGTAGTTCACGAACTGCACCGGATCCCAGAGGCCGATCATGAGCTCCCGCCCGGATGGGAGCCAGGACGCCGGAAACGCCCGATAATTGCCCCGAACCTCCACCTTCTGCCGTCCGCCGGTGACGAGGTTCATGAGCAGTATTTCCCAGCCTCCCAGGGGGTTCCGAGCCTGCGCGGCAAGCTGAGTACCGTCGGGCGAGAGCCGCGGCTGGGTGTAGGGTCCCGGGGGAAATGGGAGAGTGTCGATCCCACCGTTGGGCGAGACGAACGCGATGTTCACGTACAGTTGGTTGCGTCCGGGAACGTATACCAGCGTTCCGTCCCCGGAGATGGTAAACTCCGCGTAGCCGAAGCCCGCCTCCATCCGCATTCCAGAGATCAGCGATATCGGCTCGCCCAACACCTTACGATTTGTCCCGTCGAACGGCATGGCCGTGAGGACACCGTCGCCGGCACCGTACACGATGTATCCGGGTGAGAGCCAGCGCGGACTGGTTCCAAAGAGCAAGTCGGCCTGCTGAACCGAATCCACCGGAAGGACGCCGCGCCTGGTGATCGCGAGCTCGGTGCCGTTCGTCAACGACAACAGGGCCAGTTGCCCGGAGCTGAGCTGCCCCACCGCCCACTCACCGCCCGGCAACACATCGGGTGTGACGAATTGCGTGGCGAGGTGCACCGTCGAGTCAGGACGTGCTCCGGACGCGGAAATCCAGTGGAGGTCGAAGCCCTCGCTTTCAAGTACCAGAATGCGGTCGGCGGTCACCCAACTCGCTCCCGTAATCCGATCTACTCCCACGAGCGTGACCGGGCTTCCGCCAGCCGCCGGCACTTTGCGTAGGAGATTTCCAGAGAAAAATCCGATCCAGGCCCCGTCCGGCGAGAAAAACGGGTGATACGCGCCCTCGGTCCCGGGCAGCGTCGCCGCCAAGTCGCTGTCCAAGGGCCGCACAGCAAGCATGGTGGTGTTGCCGCGCGGGGCTACGTAGGCGAGCCGATCGCCAGACGGCGACAGCGCGATCGCCGTCTGCGGTCCCGATGGCGAGTCGGCTCCCCCGAGCGCCACCGGCGCGTTCTCGGGGAGGACTATGTTCCAGCGCCGTGGGTTGGGATGAGTGGCCGGCGCCAAGAGGCGAGCGGCCAGCAAACCCACGGCCATGCCGGCTCCGAGAGCCAGGGCCACGGTTGCGTTAGCACGAAATTTCGGCCGCCGCCGGCGGAGCCGAGGGCGAGACTCGGCGGTCAAGGCCGCTGCGAATTCGGCCGCCGTCGAGAAGCGGTCGGCCGGCAACAGTTCCAACGCGCGCTGGATGGCCGCGGACACAACCTCCGGCACGGTGTGGCGGCGCTCGGCCAGCGGTTTCGGCCCGCCGATCATCACTGCGGCGACGACCGCCTGGTGAGTCGGACCGGTGAATGGCGGTTCTCCCGCCAGGGTCTCGTAGGCGACGCAGCCGAGGGCGTAGATGTCGCTGCGGGCATCGAGCACCCTGTCCCCCGCCATTTGCTCGGGACTCATGTAGCTCGGAGTGCCGATCGAAAGGCCCGTGTGGGTCAGCCGATCACCGCCCGCCGCACTCACCGCGAGCGCGATCCCGAAGTCGGCCAGCAACGGCTGGCCATCGTGTAGCAGGATGTTCTCCGGCTTGATGTCCCGATGCAGCACCCCCTGGCGATGGGCGTAGTCGAGGGCGCCGGCGAGCGCTCGGGTGATCGAAACCGCCTCGTCTACGGAGAGCTGTGTTTGCCGCGTCAGGCGCTCCCGGAGGGACTCACCCTGGATCAGCGGCATCACGTAGTAGAGCAGTTCCGCAGCGACACCCGAGTCAAAGAGCGGCAGGATGTGCGGGTGTTGGAGCTGCGCGGTGACTTGAATCTCCCGCAGAAAGCGCTCCGCTCCGACTATCGCGGACAGCTCCGGGCGTAGCACCTTGACGGCCACCTGGCGGTCGTGCTTCAGGTCGGTCGCGCGAAACACGACGGCCATACCGCCTTCACCGAGCTGGCGCTCGATTCGATAGCGTTCGGGCAGAGCCGTCTGGAGCCGCTGTAGCAGGCTGGTTGCGGAATTCGGGTCAGACATTGCTCGCCATCAACAATACCATTCCTGTCTTGCACCGCCAGCGCCGGGCTGACGTCGCGGCTCACGCGCTGCGTGGACGAACAAATGGGCGCGAGCTTCCGACGTCGTTTCTCGGGGCTCGCCGGGTCAGTCGCCGCCTTCGAGCGACGACGGCCCCTCGCTCGGGAGCTCGACGACAGGCTCGCGCGTGTCGAGCAGCATGGCCTCGAGATCGAGGTCCCGCTGGATCCGTCGCATCACGCCGTCGCCGATGATGCTCTGGTCGCGTAGCGCGATCACGGCGCGGCGCTCGGCATCGATCGACTGGGACCGGAGCCGGCGATACTCGAGGACACGCTCCTCGTCGAGCGCTCCCGCTGCGTGCGATGGCGCGGCGACGGAGTGCCCCTGCGCGAACTCATGCCCGCGTCCCTCGAGCTGCTCTGACTCGCGCGCGGCCCACCGGCGGGCGCGCTGCCGGTAACGTTGCTCGAGGTAACGCACGATCTCGGGATGGGGGGACCGCGTGACCGCTGGGTCAGCGAGCGCGCGGAGCGCGGCCTCCAACGCGACGAGACGCGCATGGGCCTCCTCGTCGTCCTCCTCACGCTCGTCGTCGCGGACCGCGAGCGCGCGGATGAGCGGTGTGAGAGTCGGCCCCTGCAGCACGAGTGTCACGAAGATCACGGCAAAGGTGATGAAGAGGATCTGATCCCGCGCGGGGAACGGTGCACCTGACGCAGTCGCCAGAGGGACCGCGAGTGCTATCACCAGCGAATCGCCACCACGCAGTCCCGCCCAGCCAATGAAGGCCACCCATCGCCACGGGGGCAGCGGCTCGTGGCTGTGGCGGAGCCAGCGACCAACATACCGTCCGATGAGGCTGCTCGGCATCACCCACGCCAGTCGAACCAACACCACACACAGGCTCACCACGGCGGCCTCGCGTAGCAACGCCGCCAGTGAATAGTGCTGAAGCGCACCCCTGACGTATCGCAGCTCGGTCCCGACCAGAATGAACACGAGGCTCTCCAGCAGAAAGGTGACAATCGTCCACATCGCCTCGTTCTGGAGCCGCGTCTCGGGGCTGACAACACGAGCAGCGACACGACCGATGTACATCCCGGCAGCCACGACGGCGAGTACGCCCGATGCGCCCAACGACTCGGCCAACAGGTAGACGGCGAACGGCGTCAGCAACGACACGGTACTCTCGACCACCGGCACCGACCTGACCCACCGCTGGAGGCGCAAGACGATCACGGCCATCACGAGGCCGATGGCAATCCCCCCGGCCCCGCCAAACAGGAACTGCGCGGTGGCGCTCCGGGCAGAAAACACGCCGGTGACCGCCACACCGACGGCGATGCGGTAGATGACGAGTGCGGTCGCGTCGTTGAGCAAGCCTTCGCCTTCGAGAATGCTCTCGACCGCCTGCGGTGGGCGGACAGAGCGCATCACGGACAACACGGCCACCGGGTCGGGCGGTGACACGACCGCGCCCAGCGTCACCGCCGCCGGCCACGTAAAGGCGGGATCGAGACTGTGTGCCACAACGGCGACCGCCACCGTCGAGACGGCGACCATCACCACCGAAAGACGTATGATTGGACCCGCCTGCCGCCGGAAATCGCGCAGCGGAAATCGGCGAGATCCCGCGTAGAGCAACGGAGGGACAAACACCAGGAACAGCGTGTCGGGCGAGAGCGCCACGTCGGGCAGCCCTGGCAGAAACGCCAGCAAAAGCCCGCCCACCACGAGCAGCGTCGCGTACGGTGTACGCAGCCGGTCCGCCATCATGCGCAGCACGACGGCGACGGCGAGCAGTACCAGGATCAGTTCAAGGCCAGTCACTGGCGGGAGAGATGAGTGGGAACGCCTCGCCGATACTCAGGTTCTTCCTCTCCGGAGCGGACGATCTGATCAATCGCGTATCGCAGAACCTCCGCGAGCCCGCCGCTGGGAGCGTGGAGTACTCGGCGCGGCGCATCTCGCCACCGCGCCCCTCGTAGTATAGTGAGTCCTCATTCGCTATCCTTCCTGCTCCCTGCCGGTTGGGTGCCCGTCGGAGGATTAGGATGAGAAACATGAGAGTCTTGCTATCGGTCGCGGCGTTGGCGAATTATGCCGTCACCGTCTGGCACGCTTACCTGGCCGAAAAGGTCAACCCCGCGCTGCCGGCCGAAGAGGCTGTGCGGATCGCGGTCATCGCCGGTACGCTGACGGTCGCGGGCCTGGCGCTGCTGTGGACACGGCGACCGAAAATCGGATCGCTCGTGCTCATCGCCGTCTTCGTTGTGGGGCTGGTCATCGGGAGCGCCGAGCACTTTTTTGTCGCTGGCCCGAACAACGTGTTCGACGTCGGCAACGGTGACTGGGCCATGCCGTTCAAGATCAGCGTCTGGATTCTTCTGTTCCTTGAGGTTGCGGGCCTGTCGGTCGCAGGCCGCACGCTTGCCGCGCGCTCCTGAGGATAGTTGGACCCGGCTGCGTATCAGGTCGTTCGGAACGAACAGGCCGCGCTGATGACGAATCGCGTTCCAACCCTTCGGCGGCCGAACGTCACTCACTGATAACTTCAACGGTGAGGAGCGTTCAATGCGTGCATGGATCATGGCGACTTTGCTGGTCCCCGCCGCCGTCGTGGCCCAGCAGGATCCACCACCGCCAACGGCTCCGGCGAATCTGTCGCGCGCGGATGAGATCCGATACGCGAAAAGCGCTGCGCCGACGGAGATATCGAAGGATGCCAAGGTGTGGGTGCTGGAGAACGGTCACTACGTCGTCGCGGAACAGGGCACGTCGGGTATCGCGTGCGTGGTGGGCCGGAACTCCCCGACATCGTTCGAGCCGGAATGTGGTGACGCCGAGGCGGACGCGACGGTGTTGGCCGTCGAGCGCTTCCGGACCGAGCAGCGGATCGCCGGCAAATCAGAGGACGAGATCAAGGCGGAGGTTGATGGTGGTCTGGCCTCGGGCCGGTTCCGGTCGCCGAAGCGTCCCGCGCTAGTGTACATGGTGTCGTCGTCACAGGTGCTCACCGACCCGGCCGGGAAGGTCCGCTCCCGATTCATGCCGCACCTCATGGTGTATTATCCGTTCATGAAGACCAGTTCAATGGGCATCGTCGCGTCGAAGAGCATGGACGTCCCGAGTATGGTCCAGGAGGACACGCCGATGTCCGCGCTCGTCGTGGTCATGCGTGATTGGGTGGACCCCAACAAGGCTCCGTGACGGACGACCTCGCGCTCGTTGAGCGGTTTCTTCGAGCGCGCGGCGAAGACGCATTTCGGGCGCTGTATCGGGCGCACACGCCGGCGCTCTATGCGCTGGCGTTGCGCCTCACGGGCGGCGATCAAAGCGAGGCGGAGGATCTGGTGCAGGAGAGCTGGGTCCGGGCCGTGCGGGCCTTGTCATCGTTCCGCGCGCGGTCAGCGCTGCGCACGTGGTTGTGCGGATTGCTGGTGAATGTCCGGCGGGAGCGCATACGGGCCGACTGGCGCAGAGTCGATGCACCCGACATCGAGCCGGCCGCGGACGCCGGTGCCCCCGATGACGCGCTCGATCTGGAGCGCGCGATCGGCGCGTTGCCGGAGGGCGCCCGCGACGTGTTTGTCCTCCATGACGTCTATGGGTACACGCATCGAGAGATCGCCGAGTTGCTGGGCGTCGCGGAAGGCACGTCGAAGAGCCAACTCACCCGTGCTCGGAACCTGCTCCGGAGCTCGCTGCCATGACCGATCTGCTGCGGGAAAGACAGCCGGAACGGGCGCTGGAGGAGCGCGTCGTGTCTACGCTGGTCGCGGCGGGGCTCGTCCGGCGCCGGCGCACGTGGCCGTTGTGGGTCGCAGCGGCCGCCGCAGTGATCGTGTTCGCGATCGGCGTGTCACAGTTGCGTCCCAAGCACACTCTGGCGCCCGGCAACACGTATGTGGTGATGCTCGACGAGGACTCGACGTATCGTCCTGCGCCCGAGGGCCATGGTGCGGAGCGAGTCGCCGAGGTTGCGCGGTGGGCGGACAGTCTCGACGCGGCGGGGAAGTTCGAACGTGGCGGCCGTGTGATCGGGCCGGGCCAGGTCGGTGGGTTGTTTTTGATCCGGGCCGCGAACGACTCGGACGCGGCGCGAATCGCGGCCACCTGCCCCTTTAGGAAATGGGGAGGGCACATCGAGGTGTCACGATTCGAAGAATGAGCGGGCGGCGCCCGGTTTGCGCACCCGCCGGTCGTGTTCGCTCGGCTACTCCAGTTTCATCTGATGGAGCAACACGCGAAATCTGGGATGCATGTGGAGTGGGGCCAAAAGGAACGATCCTTTGATGCTGTAGGCGCCCCCCCCGCGCAATGCCACAGCGCGCTCCAGCCAGTCCATCGCCCGGTCGAAGTCGCCGAGACCGGTGTAGACATACGCGAAATGGTACGGCGAGACAAAGCCGCCTCGCGCTCGACTCTCAAGTTCCTCCAATATCTCTCGTGCCCTCGCGACGTTACCGGCCAAGCCGTAGGCCTCTCCCAGTTGGCCCAACCACTGTGTGTCGTCCCGGGAGAGAGAGACCGCCCGCTCCATCTGGGCCAAACCCTCATCGCGTCTTCCGCTGAGAAAGTACGCCCACCCGAGGGTGGCCCGCGTGCGATCATGGTCGGGATCCAGTTCCACGGCAGACTCGGCGTCGGCGACGCCCTCGCCGTACTGCCCGGCACGCAGGAGCGTCGTGACGAGATCCATCCGGTGAACCAGTGGGTCCAATTCCCGGGCGCGACGCTGGAGCGCGATCGCCTCATCGTGGCGCTCGAGCGCGGCACAGAAACGTCCGTAAAGATTATGGGCGTGGGCGTCGCTCGGGCTCAGTTCCAGCGCCCGCTTGAAGCTCTCCTCAGCACCCGGCCAGTCGAACTCGTACGCCGCTTGCAGCTGCCCCATCGTGCAATGCGCGACGCCCAGAAGAGGATCGAGCCGCAGCGCCCTCGTCGCCGCTTCCCCCGCCCGGCCATATGCAAGGTCCGGCGCCATGGCACCATGCTCGGCTAACTGGGTGTACACCAATCCGAGGTGCGCATAGGCGAGGGCAAAGGCCGGATCACGCGCGATCGCCCGGTCGAAGTACTCGATCGAGCGCGTGAGCGCCTCCGTGGTGTGCTGGATGAACCAATGCTGACCCTGCAGAAAGAGCTGGTAGGCGTGGATGTCTCTCGTCGGCTCCCTCCGCACGCGTGTCTGCTCATCTGGCGAGAGCTCCGCCCTGAGCGCGGCTGCGATGTGAAGCGCGACATCGGTCTGGATCGAGAAGATGTCGGTGAGCTGCCGGTCGTACGTGTCGGCCCACAGGTGCTGGTCAGTCTCGACGTCGATGAGCTTTGCCACGATACGCACGCGGTCTCCGGCACACCGAATGCTTCCGTCGAGCAGGGTCATGGCGCCGAGGGTTGCCCCGATCTGCTTCAGACTCTGCTGTCGCTCCTTGAACGCCATCACGGAAGCACGCGAGATGACTTTGAGCGCCCGGATCTTCGATAGATGTGCGATCACATCCTCGGTGATGCCGTCGGCAAAATGCTCCTGCTCGTGGCCCGCGCTCAGGTTGAGAAACGGCAGCACCGCGACGGATGAGAGCCGAGCGCCACCAGAGTCATCTGGCCGCGACCGGCGCTTCGCCCCTGCGTCGCGCAGATCTTTCGCCAGCACCATCACGCTCTCGTCCGGCTCGAGATTGAGATCCGCACGCAGGCGGCGCGCATGCTCGCTCGCGTGCTGAATCGCGCCCACCCGGTCACCCGCCGCGTCGAGCGCGAGCATCATTGCCTGCGCATGCTTCCCCGAGTGCGGGTCGGCGGCCACTAGCTTGAGGCACGTGCGCACCCTGCCAAGCACATCGCCGGACTCCCCTTGACGCTCTGCAACCTCGAACAGCGCGCCGACGTACGCGTGGGCCAGCTCATTCCGATGCTCATCGAGCCAGTAGGCGAATTCGACCGACTCACTCAAGTGAAATCCATCCAGCAGCGGTCCGGTGTAGAGCTGAACCACGCGCTCGCTCGCGCCGGCGGCGACCGCGGCGCGCAATGCGTGCAGGTCGCAGCTCACCTGTGAGGGATCCAGCAGCAGCCCATCGCCCGTCGAAGCAATCGCGCCTTCGCCAAGTGCCGACCGCAGGACGTGCACCGCGAGGTTGAGCAGCCGGCGCGAGTTGGCCAGGTCTCGCTCGGGCCACAGCAGGGCCATCGCTCGGTCGCGGGAGAGCGGCTGCGGCCATGCCGCAACGATGAGCGTCAACAGCGCAATACGATGGCGCTGGGCCGGCGGCCCATCGACAGGCGCATCCCCGGACCGCAGACACGCCCCGCCCAGCAATTGGACGTTGATCATGGCGTCTCGGCCGCCAGCTAATCCACAGCTAACTCGGAACGCAAGAAGCAGTTAATCGGTCCGCCTCATGTTTCGCGCCCGGGGACAAAGATAACCCACATAGGAGGCGACGATGAGACGATCAGTCCACCTGCTTGCCGGGATTGCACTGCTGAGTGCATGCGGCGGCGAGCAAATCCCCACCGGTACTTCCCTGCCCGCAGATGTCGCAGATGCACCGCTTTGCGCCGCGAGAGCAGGCGGATGCGCTCAGGTTCGGCCCGCGACAGCCGCGAATCTGCAGACGGAGGAGAGATTCGAGGGCCGAGGCCGATCCACGCTCCGCGAAGAGCTCGCGACCATCCGGCGGGTGACGGCGCCATTCCGCGACTTCGCCGCGGCAACCGCTGCCGGGTGGTCAACAGAGATCACCGCCTGCCTGACCAATCCTGCTGGCCCCGGCGCAATGGGCTTCCACTACGGTAACGCACCCCTGATCAACGGCACGGCTCACGTGGACAAGCCGCAACTGCTCCTCTATGAGCCGGAGCGGAACGGCCGGCTCCGTCTCGTGGCCGTGGAGTACATCATTCCATACAGCTTCCACAGCCGCGATGCCGCGCCGCCGGTTCTGCTGGGTCAGCAGTTCATGCAGTTCGACGCGTTTCAGGTCTGGGGTCTCCACGCATGGATATGGAAGGACAACCCGAGCGGGCTGTTCGCGCCCTGGAACCCGCGGGTGACATGTGAGTTCACCACCGACGTCGCCAGCATGGCGCACTGACGCCGCCCGACACCTCAACTGAAGAGCCAAATGCCAAAGTACATCATCGAGCGCGAGATTCCGCATGCCGGGGCCCTCTCTCCGGCGGACTTGAAGGCCATCT
Source organism: Gemmatimonadota bacterium (assembly GCA_021324775.1). Taxonomy (GTDB): domain Bacteria; phylum Gemmatimonadota; class Gemmatimonadetes; order Gemmatimonadales; family Gemmatimonadaceae; genus Palsa-1248. The sequence continues at coordinate 53,521 of JAJPIM010000043.1, read as the reverse complement.
CGCAACGCTCCTGCGCCGTGCTGCGCGAGCTCGGCCCCAGCATCCAGTGGGTGCAGAGTTACGTGACAGAGGACAAGATCACCTGCGTGTATATCGCCCCAAACGCCGACCTGATCCGGTCGCACGCGAGACGGGGAGATTTCCCGGCGGATCGTGTGCTGGAGGTGGCGACGATCATCGACCCGACGACAGCGGAGACGAATACGCTCGCAGCGACCGCGAGGGCGTAGCGGCTCGGCGTTCAGCTTGGCGTCCACAATGCCCGGTGTGCCGTCTAAGCACCGGGCATTGTGTGAGGTGCTCCGGTCTTGTGGACCGTGAGAGTACGCCGATCAGAGGTAACTCGTCGTCCTGCAAGCACCGCGGGGATTTGACCCCGCGCTCCCGGCATCATGAGTGCCGAATCGTGCCGCGAAAGGATGTCGTTCCTCCTGTTCTCGCCCCGTACAATTCCACTCCGCGCCAACTGTCATCGTGCACGCTGTTACCCCGCTTCGGCACGCGAACACGTCCGTAGTCAATCGAGCGCGCTCCCCCTGAATTGGTCAGCACGCCAGATGGTCGCTGCAAGTGTTGCAATAACCTAACAGATGGCTTATTTTTACCATGCCGGCGGTATTCCGCGAGCACGGATTCGCGCTGCGTATCTATTTGCCACCCCGGGAGCATAGTCCTCCTCAGGTCCACGTCGTACGGGCTGGAGGCGAGGTGAAGATCCATCTCGGAACGGAGTCGGCCCGCCAAGCGTGGAACGCGTCTTTCAAATGCGCGATGCCGACGTTGTGAAAGCCTATCGGATCGTTCTGGAGCATCACGCCCTGCTGATGGATGAGTGGAGGAAATACCATGGCTAAATACCACGTTACGGACCGCGACATCCTTGCGCAGATTCCCGCCGCGCGCGCACGAGAACGCTACGCGCGCCAGAGGGAGCCCCGAGCGCTGGCGGCGACGTATGATCGCGCCGCGGAAAGAATCCATGTGGATCTCATCGATGGGGGCCAGTTTGCTATCCCGGTCTGGCGAATCCCGGAGCTCCGGCATGCGTCGATAGAAGATGTCGAAGCCGTGGAAGTCAGCCCGTCTGGTGAGGCCCTGCACTGGGAGCGCCTCAACGCAGACTATCGCGTCCCCAAATTGCTGATTACCCTGATCGGCCCAACTGCGTGGAAGAGTGAGCTTGCTCGCATCGCCGGCCGCGTCAGCAGCCCGCGCAAGCGGCGCGCAGCGAAGAAGAATGGGGCGAAGGGCGGTCGGCCCCGAAAAAGGCTCGCGCCTGTCGCCCGGTAAGCCCTTGGGCCCAACCCACGCAGGGCGCCTGGATTCGTATTCGTCGCGGACGGACGGCGGGTTCGTCGCCACCACCATGAGTGCCGCACCATCGCCGGCGTATCCCGTCCCCTCGGCGCCCCCAATGCTAATGCCTCTGGCCGCCGTCGGCGCGGAGGAGCGCCGCCAAACGCCACGCGAGTACGATCGAAAGTCCTTGAAAGAAATCCGGGAGGCGGCGTCGGATTGGGGCGGAGCTGTTCGTAGTAGTGGTGAGCGGCGCCCACGAAGGGCGCCCCCAAACACAGGAGATGACCCGAGATGCAGTACCTCGTTTCTGTGATCGCTGACGGCACCGAATTGGCCACCCCGGGCGAAGAGGCTGCCATCGACGCGTTCAACGAACGCCTCCAGGCCCAGGGCTCCTGGGTGTACGCCAACGGCCTGGCGGCGCCAAGCACGGCCACCCTCATCGACGGTCGCGGTGAGGAGCCGGTCTTCACGGACGGTCCCTTCCTGGAGTCGAAGGAGTTCCTCGCCGGCTTCTGGATCATCGAGGCTCCCAACCTCGACGTGGCGCTGAAGCTCGCCGCCGAGGGGTCGAAAGCCTGCAATCGGAAGCTCGAGCTGCGGCCGTTCCATACTTGAGGAGTGAACGTGACCGACGTTCGGGAGGCGATTACCCACGCCCACCACGAGGAGTGGGCGCGGGTGGTCGCCTCCCTGACCAGGCGGTTCGGTGACCTCGATATCGCCGAGGAGGCGACGGCCGAGGCGTTCGCGACCGCCGTCGGGCGGTGGCCGGCCGACGGCGTCCCCCCCAACCCCGGCGCCTGGCTGACCACCACCGCCACCCGCAAGGCCATCGACCGGATCCGGCGCGAGAACAAGCGGGACGACAAGCACAAGGAGGCTCAGATGTTGTACGACCACCCCCCTGAGCCTCTCGGCGCCATCGACGACGACCGGCTTCGGCTGATCTTCACCTGCTGTCACCCTGCGCTCGCGATGGAGACGCGCATCGCGCTGACACTGCGGATGGTCGGCGGTCTGACGATGCCCGAGATCGCCCGTGCGTTCTTCGTGCAGGAGTCCACCATGGGGCAGCGGATCACCCGCGCGAAGGCGAAGATCAAGGCGGCTCGCATCCCGTATCGGGTGCCATCCGCGGAGGATCTGCCGGCACGTGTCTCAGGAGTACTCGCCGTTCTCTTCCTCGTCTTCAACGAGGGTTACCTGGCGACGGGCCCCGACACTGATCCCATTCGTCACGAGCTGACCGCCGAGGCGATCCGGCTGACGCGCCTGGTCCGTGGCCTCATGCCGGAGGACGGTGAGGTGGCCGGACTGCTGGCGCTGATGCTCCTCATCGAGGCCCGCCGGACCGCGCGGCTTTCAGCGAGCGGCGAACTGGTCACTCTCGAGGAGCAGGACCGTGGGGCCTGGGACGCCGCGCTGGTCGCCGAGGGGCATCGGCTGGTGCGCGAACGCCTGGCCGCCGGGGTAGCTCCGGGCCGCTATCAGATCCTCGCCGCGATCAACGGGGTGCACACCTCTGCCCGCCACGTAAGCGAGACCGACTGGTCGCAGGTCGTCGCACTCTACGACCTGCTCGTCCGCCTCGACTCCTCGCCAATCGTCGCCCTCAACCGCGCCATCGCGCTCGCCGAGCTTGACGGCCCGCGCGCGGCACTGGCGGTCGTCGACCGTCTTGAGGACAAGTTGGCCGGCTATCACGCCTACCATGCGACCCGCGCCGACCTGCTTCGCCGGCTGGACTACAGCCGGGAGTCGCGCGCGGCATACGACAAAGCCATCGAGTTGGCGGGCAACAGCGCCGAAATCGCCCACCTGAGGCGTCGCCGCGACCAGCTGGGGTAGAGCCGGAGCTGCGGCCTGCGACTCATGGCTACTTGTGGCTACTTGCCCGCGAATACGTGCGAGAACGACTGAGCCAGCATCAACGCCATGACCAGCGCGCCGATCCCGGCAACGCCAACGTCGCGTGTCTTCCGGAGACTGAAGGCGCCCACACGGCACACAAGCAGATAGCCGATCAGCAAGTTGAAAAGGCCCCAGAGGACGTTGACCCACGCTGGAGACAGGCCTTGCCCCGGCGGCGACGAAAATGGGCTTGGGAAGGAACGTCCCGAGACACCATTCACGATGTGCGGAACGGAGTTCACGAGGAAGGCGCCACCGAGAAAGTACGCGAGGTAGTGATACCACTTCATGAGGTTCCTCCGTTGCCGGCACTGCAGGGAAACAGCACGGGAGCGGCCACCAAGGGACGTGGCACCCAGACGCCCGGCGAGACTGCTACAACCTAGCGTCGACCGGGCGCGCCCGAGCTAACCCGCTCCGCCGGCGTGTACATTGTCAGCGTCGGTGACGACCGTTACACGCGGTAGTTGCTGAACGATGGCGGTTCATAGGCGTAAGTCGCCATGATGACGCCAGTCGACGTCACTTCGCTCGCCAGAAGCTTCATCTCGACTGGATGCGTGGTGCCTCCGAAGAGCTTCTTACCCCTTCCGAGCACCAAGGGAAATGTCAGCAGCAGAAGGCGGTCGATGAGATTGGCCTCCAGCAACTGTGGATAGAGGGTTGAGCTGCCCCACAGGACAATGTCAGGCCCGTTGCCAGCTTTGACCTTCTTCAATTCGTCAATGCCGCGCAGCTGGTGGCTATTGGCCCACGCAAAGGTCCCGGTGCCGCTGGTCGCCACATACTTGTTGGCCTTTGTGAACACAGGCCCAATGGGATCGTCCGCGGGAACATGTGGCCAATGACTGGCGAAGATGTCGTACGTCTTGCGGCCGAGCAGCAGGTCATTTGGCTTGGCGAGGGTGCCTACGAGCCGCATTACGGCGGCACCGGATTTCTCATCCGAGTATTTCACGGTCCATCCGCCAAGATCGAACCCACCGCTCGGATCTTCCGATGTGCCGCCAGGACCTTGCATCACGCCATCGAGCGAAGCAAATGCAGTGGCAATGATCTTTCTCATTGTGGTCTCCTAGTTCCAGATGTCGTGCCGGATTTCACTCTGGATGACGCGCCGTGGCTCGCAGTTGAGATTCGCTCCAGAATTGGCTGGAGCTGGGGGTGAAGTCCCGGGGGCCTTACAGGAGTGAAGCATGAGCAAACCAGATCGTAGCTGCGTTATGCGTCTTGCCGATGGTCAAGCGCGTATCCCCGGCCCGGCAGGCGAGCGTGCCGTTGTTGTCCTGCGGCGTGGCCCTCTTGATGTAGCCCTTTCCCTCCCTCAGCGCCCGAGCCAACAACAGACACCACACGCACAGGACGAGCTTTATTTCATCATTCGCGGGAGAGGCTTCCTCCTTCACGACAGCAAGCGGGACCCGTTTGAGTCAGGCGACATCCTGTTCGTGGCTGCAGGGACCGAGCATCAATTCGAGGACACTACGGACGATTTGGCCCTGTGGCGCGTATTTTACGGACCTCGTGGCGGCGAAGTTCCGGCATAGAGCGCTGCGCGAGCCGAGAAAACCAAACTGAGACATTACCGCTGGTTTGGGATCAGATCCCCTCGGGTCGCCGATGCCAACGTTCGGTGACGACCGGCCAGCCGGCATCAACGGCAGCGAGCCAGCCGCCGGATGAGTAAGAGCGGTGGTAGACCCTGTGGCACACAAAGCAGCGCGGCCCGTGGCGGTCCCGGGCCGCAATTTCCTGACTCCAGCCACTACTCTGGCTTGCTAAATAGCAGGGGCGGGACTCGAACCCGCGACCCCGGCATTATGAGTGCCGTGCTCTAACCAGCTGAGCTACCCTGCCAACGGTGTGCGCGTTTTCGGTCGTGACCGCAAACAGCACCAGGTACAATCCCGTTGCGACATCGCCCAGACCCATCGGCGGAAAACAGACGTACTGAATGTCGCGCGCTGTTCCGGGAATACCAAACTCGCAAAATTGAGCCCCACCCAGAATATTACGCGGTCTTCAACGGATCAATCTGAAATGGGCAAACACGTAACTGTTGTGCTGTACGCGTTGGCGATGGCAGCCATCATCGTCGGTGTGGATCTGGCATTCTTCAGAAACAGATTCTGGGAACGGCTGACAGTGAATATTGGCATTGTCCTGGTGTTCGGAGCTTTCTACCTGAGATTCCTCAAGCACCCTTCCTGAGGCCGCTCATCTGGGAGCGTGGGTACTTCCGCGGGACTGGCTCGACCCGCCGTATAAAGTGGTGGACCGGGTGACGGATTGGTAGCATGGATGGCACCCGAACCGGTACACTTCTCGACATGCAGCGTGCAGCTATTGGGATACGCATGCATTCCGGGTGGGGAGTGCTCGTAGCGGTCTCCGGCGATGCGCGTTCCCTTGCCGTGATCGACCGGAGGCGGATCGTCGTCGCGGACCCACAGGCCCCGGGTGGGAACCAGCCCTACCACCATGCCGCGAACCTCGAGCTCCCGGAGTCGGCGCAATACCTCGCGGACCAAGCAGTCGTCTCGCTGCGTTTGTCTCGGAGGGCGGTCGCAAAGGCGATCCAGGCACTGAAGGGACGCGGATATCGAACGACGGGAGCTGCGATGCTCATGGCGGCGGGTCGTCCCCTGCCCGCTTTGCCGGCCATACTTGCGTCGCACCCCCTGATCCATACGGCGGAGGGCGAATTCTTTCGGCAGGCGGTCACCATTGCGTGTGAACGTTTGGCGGTCGCCGTGACGGCGATGAGAGAACGAGATCTCGATGCGCGCGCCGCGGCCGCATTTGGGAGGACGGCAACGCGCGTAGTGCACACGATCTCGCAGGCCGGCGGCTCGATCGGCCCACCGTGGACCAAGGACCACAAAGCCGCGGCGCTCGCGGCGTCAATCGTCCTGGTTCGTCGCGCGGCGGCGCGTCCCTGAGCCCGATCAATCGCCGCGAGCTCTCGGGAAATCGAGGCGCACCTAGACGACGTGCGCCGCTCTGAAAGAGCGCGAACCGCCAATCACCGCCGCCCGTTGCCCAGCGCATTGGACCTCCAGCCGTGCCATATTGTACGCCCTCACCCATTCGGAGACACACGTCGTGCGTACTCGTAGGCAATTCGTGGCTGACGCCCCCATCGGACTACTCGGCGTCCTCGCCGCGTGCCGGCTCGACGAGCAACATCCCGCCCCGGCGGCCGCCGCGGACTCCGGATCCACTGCCGCGACCGCACCAGTGCCCGCCGCCACGGCCGCCGCGACCACCACCGGCCCCGTGCTCCGGTGGGTACCGAAGCACGATGAGCTGGTCTACACCTTCGGCGGCGCATCCGCCCGCCAGCGCATCCAGCCCGGCACCCGCATCATCACGTGGACCGAAGACTGCTTCGACGGCGTCGTCAAGACCGCCGCGGACCTGCCCAGCAAGGTCATGCCTGCCGGCCACGACAACCCGCAAACGGGCCCGTTCTGGATCGAAGGCGCGGAACCCGGCGATACCCTCGCCGTCCACATCCTCTCGCTCACACCCGCCCGCAGTTACGGCGTGTCGTCGTTCTCCCCAGGCTTCGGTGCGCTCGTCGGCACCGACCGCACGGCCATGCTCGGCCCCGATTTCCCGGAAACCACCTGGCGCTACGACGTCGACACCAAACGCAACGTCGCCCGCACAACCTCCACCACCGGCAAACTCGCCTGGGAAGTCCCCCTCGCACCCTTCCTCGGCTGTCTGGGCGTCGCGCCCGCGGGCGGCGAAGTCCGCACGACCATCGCGCCCGGCACCTTCGGCGGGAACATGGACTGCTGGGAGGTCCGCGCCGGCAATACGGTCTACCTCGGCGTCAACATGCCCGGCGGTCTCCTCTCATTCGGCGACGGTCACTACGAGATGGGCGAAGGCGAGATCATGGGCGCGGCTGTCGAAGGCGCGATGAACGTCGACGTCGTCGTGGACCTCGTCAAAGGCAAACACGCCGCCATCCCCCGGATCGAGAACGCCGACGACGTCATGTTCGTCGGCGCCGGCCGCCCGCTCGAAGACGCCGCCCGCGTCGCGTTCAAGGCGGCCGTCGGATGGGTGCGCGAACAGACTGGCCTCGGCGATGTCGATGCGTACCAGTTCGTGTCGCAGAACACCAAGGCGTCGATCATCCAGATCGTCGACACGGAATACACGGTGCTCGTCAAGGTCGCAAAGAGCCGCATGCCGGTCCGCGCGTCGGCGTAACGACTTCTCCGCAGCCTATACTTTACGTTTCGTCCTCGAACCGGCGGCCAGCCCAAGGAACACGAGAATCGCCCGATTGAGCCGCAGGAGATCCTCGTCGTCCTGTAAACGCAGGCGCTGACGATGTTCGCGCACCTTGGTTCGGGAGGACTTGGGCTTCGACCGTGATGTCATAATCGTGATCCGCTAGGTTACATGTAACCCAATGTCGCCGCCGCGGAGTGGCCAGTCCCTCGAAAACGAAGAGGCCCCCTCCACACCGGCCTGACTACATGGACGGCCCGCCGCAAGCCGCGATCCTACGAAAATGCCTCGGTCGGCGGGTGCGGCTGGTACAACTCCTCCAGCCGCACCACTTCCTCGTCGGAGAGCCTGACCGACAGCGAGCCGACCGCATCCTCGAGGTGCTGCGGTTTGGTGGCGCCCACGATGGGGGACGAGATGACCGGATTGCGCAGCAGCCACGCGAGCGCGATCTGCGACGGCGGGACGCCGTGCTCGCGAGCCACGTCCATCACCCGGTCGACGACGGGCTTGTCCAGCGCCACCGACTTCGCGAAGATCCGCTTCGCAAACGCGTCATTCTTGGCGCGGTCCGTCACGGGCGTGTCCGACCACGGGCGCGTCAGCCGGCCGCGGTCGAGCGGCGACCATGGTGTCACGCCAATCCCCTCGGCGAGACAGAGGCGGAGCATCTCCCGCTCCTCCTCGCGATACAGGAGGTTGTAGTAGTTCTGCATCGACACGAACGTCGCCCAGTGGTTCGCGCGCTGGATGCCGATCGCCTTCATGAACTGCCACGTGTACATGGACGACGCACCGATATACCGCGCCTTGCCGGAGCGCACGATGTCGTTGAGGGTCTCGAGCGTCTCCTCCAGCGGGGTGTCCTTGTCGTACCGGTGGATGATGTAGAGATCGATATAGTCGGTGCCCAGCCGGCGCAGGCTGTCATCGACCTCGGTCAGAATCGATTTCCGCGACAGGCCCTTGCCGTTGGCATCCGGCCGCATGGGGCCGTTCACTTTCGTCGCGATCACCACTTCGTCGCGGCGGGTGTAGTCCCGGATCGCACGGCCGAGCACTGTCTCGCTTGCGCCGCCCGAATACACGTTTGCGGTGTCGAAAAAATTCACCCCGCGCTCGATCGCGGTCTTGATGAACGGGCGGCTGTCCTCCTCGGTCAATGTCCAGGGCCACTGGAGCATCGCCGACGGGGATTTTCCGTAGCTCATGCAGCCGAGGCAGATGCGCGACACGTGCATGCCCGTGGTACCAAGTCGTACGTACTCCACGTGGAATACCCTCCGGAGATGTCTGCTGGCGAAGCCCTGGACGGCGGAAATGAGTCCTGTCGGCGCCCCTACCCCGCCGCCGGCAAGAATGGCACCACCATCGGCACCCGGCGGCGATATGCATCGTAGGCCTCCGCGCCGAGTTCTTCCCGAAGCCACTGCTCCTCCACACGCGCCTTCATCACGAGACCGATGACGATGATGAGTGCTCCCGCAAACCCCAGAATGGTCCCCTTGATGGCCGCCGTGGCGAGGACGGCCAGGAGCAGGCCCGTGTAGATCGGGTGACGCACAATGCCATAGGGGCCGGAATCCACCACCCGATGGTCCTCTTTTCTCGTAACGCTCCCTGACCACAGCGGCCCGAGATGGATCCGAGCCCACCACGCGAACGCAATACCCAGCGCGATGAGGCCGACACAGATCCAGGCTTCAGCCCAGGTGACGCGATAGAGGCGAAGCGGCCCCGCATAGCGGCGAGCGGGGATCGCGAGCAGCAAGCCGCCGATGATCAGCACCAGGCGGTACCGGATCTCCGCGCCGGCGGCAACCCGCTTGACCGTCGTCTTCTGCCACCCCGCCGCCGCCATCCATGACAGGAGCCATCCGATCCAGAGGGCGATGACTGCCAATCTTGGCTGCATACGCCTGACACCTCGGGTTAGGCCCCTACTCTCCCACCCGGAGTTCACGGGGCCCCAGATAAGGAAATGCTAACGTGACGGGCTGATCGGCGCGGCCGTCTGCTCGGAAACGACGTCTGCGGCACAATCGCGCACGCGCCACCCACTCTTCAGCCCCATCCCACATGTCACTCCGCTCTCGCTCGCGCTGGATCGCGGCCGCAACTGCCGTCGCCATTCCAGCGATCTTTCTCTCCACTGCATGTAGCACAGACAAGGCGGCCGCACCAGCGTCCGTGGCCGCGTCGGACACCGTCTCGCTCGACGAGAGCAATGTGACTGTCCTCGATTGGTGGGCGAACACCGGGAGCGCCGATTCCGGGTACTACTCGTACAACGGCGCGGGGGACGGCAATTTCGTACAGACGGATCTCGATGGCTCGGGGGACTTCGACAACTACCGCCTTCTGATCCAGTACACCCTCCCGAAGCTCTCCGGCAAGGGCGTCGTTGACAGCGCGAAGATGTACAACTACGCGTGCGGCCACGGCGGTAATACGTTCAGCGACTCGATCGTGGTCGACCACGTGAATTGGGGCGCCGTCTTTCAGGACTCGTTGTCCTGGGGAAGCCAGACCCTTCAGGCCAACATCGGGACGCTGGCACGTGACACCACCTCCGGCTGGAAGTCGCTGGACGTCACCGGATCGGTGCAGGCCGACTACGCTGCCAAGCGCGCCAACACCCAGTATCGCCTCGAGTATTCCTTTGCGACGATGCCGGTGGGCGACCAGTGGGAGGAGTTCGCGGGCAGCTACTGCAGCAGCAACGCGGGCGGCGCCGCAGGCCAGGGGTACATGGTCATCTGGGCGCACTAGCCTTCTCGCTGACGGGGCGCGGCCGTATCAGCCGTGCTCACGAGTACCAGGATTTCGGACCGCCGCGTTCCCTTCAATCGGGGAGCGCGGCGGTTCCCTTTCGAGGCACAAAAAAAGGGCCACCCCTGTCGAGGTGGCCCCATCATTCAACTCCTTTTGCAGTAGCGGGGGCGGGATTTGACGCCTAGCGCAAATCCCTACCCTGTGTCCGCAGTCTGCGAGGACAGTAGCGGGGGCGGGATTTGACGCCTAGCGCAAATCCCCTACCCTGTGTCCGCAGTCTACGAGGACAGTAGCGGGGGCGGGATTTGACGCCTAGCGCAAATCCCTACCCTGTGTCCGCAGTCTACGAGGACAGTAGCGGGGGCGGGATTTGAACCCGCGACCTTCGGGTTATGAGCCCGACGAGCTACCAGGCTGCTCCACCCCGCGCCAGATACCGTAACCTAGCCCGGCCCCCCATGGTGTCAAGCCAGCGCTGACGGCACCACTCGTACGCTCTGCACGAGCGCACCAATGTGGGACGGCTTACGCCGGCACCGGCGGCGCCGAGACGCCAGGCACCACCCGAGACGGACCCACCGGGCCCGACGTCGCCGGCACCGCGAACTCCACGGTCGTCATCATGCCACGCGATACCACCGCGCGTAGCTCCTGCGCCATGCTCGACACGTCGTGAATCTCGCGCGTAATCTCGGTGAAGGTCGCGCTCTGCTCCTGCGCGAGCGCCGACACTTCCTGGCTCGTCGCCGCACTCTGCTGCGCGATCGCCGCCACCCCCGCGATCGCCCCATCCAGCTGCGCGACTGCCGCGGCGACGGATTCGGCCGCACCCTTGATCGAGTTCACCTGTGAGGTGAGATGCTCGATCGCGGTGCCGATCCGGCCGAACGCCTCATCGCTCGCCCGCGCCGCGTCCGCACCCGCCAGCGTCTCCGCATCTACCTCGGCCATCAATGCCGACGCACTCGCTGTCCGCGACTTGGTCTCGGCGACAATCGCTCCAATGCCGTCCGACGAAGTCCGCACTTCGTCCGCCAGCGCCCGGACCTCGCTCGCCACGACCGCGAAGCCACGCCCGGCCTCACCCGCTCGCGCTGCTTCGATCGCCGCGTTCAGCGCGAGCAAATTCGTCTGCGACGCGATGCGCTTGATGATCGCCACGATCGACTCGATCCGGCGGGCCTGATCCTCCAGCTCACCCATCACGAGACGGGCCCGCTCCACCGCCGCACGCACCCCATCGCTGACCGCCAGCGTCCGCGAGACCTGCGCGTGCCCGTCGGACGCCAGGGCGCCCGTGGATCGCGCTTCCTCGAGCGCCCGATCGACCTCGCCCCGGATTGCGCGCACATGCTCCAGCGCCTGGTGCGCCTGCTTGGTCGCCTCGTCCACCCGGTTGGCCGACTCCGCCGCGCCCTGCGACACTTCGCCGATCGACGTCGCGACCTGCTGCGTCGCCACCGCCGCCGCCGCCACCGCCGCGTCTACTTGCTTGCTCGACGCCGTGAGCTGCTCGGTCGACGTCACGATGCGCTCGTTCAACGCCTGGATCTGCGAGGCCATTGCGTCGAACACGCCGCCCAGCTCCGCAATCTCCCCCTGACCCTCGATACAGGCACGGGCCGTGAGATCGCCCGCCGCTATCCGGGCCGCCGCCTGACGGATCGTCTCCAACCGGAGCAGCACCCCGCGGGTCAGATACAGGAGGGCCACGCATGCCAGCGCCACCACAAGGAGTCCCGACGACACGACCCACTCAGCGGTCTCCCGCGATCCCAGGCGCCACGCGAGCACGCCGGCGGTGGTGATCCCAGCCAGGACCACGAAGGCGACGATCGCAGCGATTCTTGTGGCCAGACCCCAGAGTCTCATCAGCCCTCAGGCATGCGGTTCGAACCTGCGGAGCGCGTTGAACGGCTCCTGAACCCGCTCCTGCGAGAGACGCCGCCGAGAAGCACGGTGTAACAGGCACTGCCCCCGAGTACGATCGACTCGGAGAGCCGCAAACGCACCGGAGGGCCAGCCCCTGTCAGGGAACTGGCCCTCCGTACCGCGTGATGGAGGCGCGGGGTACTGCCCCCCGGTCCATGCCGTCGATTCACCAGCGCGTCTACGTGCGTAGCTTGCTACTTGAGGTCTCCAGCCGCTGGCGAGCAAGCAACCCACGGCTGAGCAAGTCTTCTAGAATTTCGCCCGCTGCCGGAAGACGCGACCGCAGGCTAGCCCAGATTTTCGATACCGCCGTGGCCGCCCCGGGCGGGCTTCCTCAGCGGCAAGGCGCGCAACCGAAGTTACGCAGCCAGAGCCAGGTTGTTGTTGGCTTTTGTGATTTTCCCGAGTGTTTTACCAGGGACCCGAGGACCTGGGCACGCCACACCAGCTGCACAACACATGTCGAGCCTAGTTCGCCCCCATGTGCACAACTCCCTTTAATCTAGCACCACAGGCCGCAGGATCAATGGGCAGATTGGCACAATCCACATCAAAACGTGCATCGTACGATCCAACCCTACAACCGGTTACGCTACCCACCTAAACTATTTTCTAGATAGCTGCCTGCTCACCCTGCGCTCACGTCTCTCGCGCTCTGAGGATCCGCGCCGCGGCCATCGCCGCGCCAAACCCGTTGTCGATGTTCACGACGGTCACCCCCGACGCGCAACTATTCAGCATCGCCAGGAGGGCGGCCACTCCGCCGAAGCTGGCTCCATACCCGACACTGGTCGGAACGGCGATCACCGGCACTCCCACCAGGCCGCCGACGACGGACGGCAGCGCACCATCCATCCCCGCGATGACGATGACGACCGACGCGGCCGCCAATGCCGCTCGGTGCGCAAAGATCCGGTGCAGTCCCGCGACACCCACATCGGCCGCCCGCGCGACCCGATGCCCCAGCGCCCCAGCCGTCACCGCGGCCTCTTCGGCGACACCCCCGTCGCTCGTCCCAGCCGTGACGATCATGATCTCGCCGCTCCGCAGCGAGAGCGGCACGTCACCCGCGAGATAGGCAGTCCGCGCCACCGGATTGATCTCGACCCGCTCGAACCGGCGCCTCAGCGCCTCCTGGTGGCCCGAATCCGTCCGGGTGGCGAGGAAACCATCGCCGCCCGCGGCCAGCCGGTCTGCTATCGTCACCACCTGCTCCGGGGTTTTTCCCTGGGCGAAAATGATTTCGGGATAGCCCTGGCGAAGGGCCCGGTGATAGTCGATAGTCGCGAAATCGAGCGCCTCCCCTCCCGGTTCCTCCACCAATGCGGCAAGGGCCTGCTCGGGTCGCACCACTCCATCGGCTACCTGGCGGAGGAGCGCCAGTGCACGATCGGGGATCACGTCCTGGTCAGAGCTGGGCGGGTTCGGCACCCACGAGCTCTTCACCGAGGTCGGACGACACTCCCCTCGCGCCATACCGGCCGGCGTCCTCCAGGTATTCTGCGAACAACTCAGCCACCTGGTCGAACGAATCCACCGCGTGGAGCCGCTGCCGAAGCTCCGCCGACCCGGGGATGCCCTTGACGTACCAGCCCAAGTGCTTCCGGAACTCGATCGCCGCTCCGCGCGGATCCGCTTCGTAGTCCGCGGCCATCCGCGCGTGCCGGATCGCGACCGCGAAACGCTCCGCCACCGGAGGGGTAGGCGGGACCGGAGTCCCGTTCAGGATCGCCCGTGCCTGGGTGAAGATCCACGGCTGGCCGAACGAGCCTCGCGCAATCATGACTCCCGCGCATCCCGTCTCGCGATACATCCGCACGGCATCCTCCGCCGTCCGGATATCCCCGTTCCCGATCACCGGGATCTCGAGCGCCGCAACCAACGCCGCGATCTCGTCCCAGCGCGCCGCGCCCGTATACATCTGCGCGCGCGTGCGAGGGTGCAACGTGATCGCCCGGGCACCCGCGTCCTGGCACCGGAGCGCGATCGCGACCGGATCACGCAACTCCTCGCTCCATCCGCTCCGGATCTTCACCGTGACCGGGAGATGGGTGTGCGCCGCGACCGCGCGAATCACGCTCTCGACCAGTCCGAGATCCTTGAGGCATCCCGAGCCGCCGTTGCGCTTCACGACTTTCTTGACCGGGCAGCCGAAATTGATGTCGATGAACTCGGGGGCGAAGACCTCGGTCACGAGCCCCGCCGCGTCTCCCATCGCTTCCGCATCTGCTCCGAAGATCTGCACGCCGATGGGGCGTTCGTCCGGACCGAAGCGCAGCTTGTCGATGGTGGCCGGGTTCTCGCGGCGAATGCCCTCGGCCGACAGAAACTCGGTCACGACCACATCCGCGCCGAACGACCGGCACAGCCGGCGGAACGGCGATTCCGACACCCCAGCCATGGGGGCCAGATACAACGGGACCCGCTCGGTCACCCGGTATGGAAATGGCATCGCGTTTTCAAGGTAACGGCCCGCGAAAAAGCGTGCAACGTGAAGATTTGACACGACTTGCGGGCCTCTCTAATTTACGCCCCCACTGCCCGCCGCTGCCGGCAGCGTGTTCGCCCGGCATACTGAGACCCGTGAGGCTGCATGGAGTTACGCGAGTTCTTCTCCGAGGATGCCATCAAGCTCCAGCTCGAAGGCACCACCAAGGACGACATCCTTCGCGAGCTGATTGGCTTGCTCAAGCTCGATGACAAGTCCGACGGCATGCTCTTCAAGATGCTCAAGCGCCGGGAAAACCTCGGCTCCACGGGCATCGGTCGCGGGATCGCGATCCCGCACTGCCGCTCGCTCGTGGTCAACAAGCTCCGCGTCGCGTTCGGCCGGAAGCCCGCTGGCGTGGATTTCAAGGCAATCGATGAGAAGCCGGTCTTTTTCTTCTTCCTCATCGTCGCGCCGCCACTCGAGGTCTCGAACCAATACCTGCCGGTGCTGGGCAAGATTGCGCAGTTCAGCAAAGAGCAGGACGTGCCCCAGCGGCTGCTGCAAATCAGCGAGCCCGCCCAGTTCATGGCGCTGCTCGCCGAGAAAGGCGTCTGAACGCCTGGGGAACCAGTCGCCGTCCGTCCCTAACGAAAAATGAAACCCGTCCTCAGTGGGTCTCGCGGATCGAACCAGAACTCGTGGCGCCCGGTGATGAACGCCGTCCCGCTGACTTCGGGAATGACGGCCTCGTAGGGGCCGAACGTCGTGCGCTCTGCCGCCTGCACTGTCATGGTGGTACCGAGGATGCTCTCGATCGTCACCGTCTCGCCCAGCGGTAATTCCCCCTTCGCATGATGCAGTGCAGCGCGGGCGCTGATACCGGAGCCCGTCGGCGAGCGATCGACCTCGCCCTCTGCGAAGATGCAGACATTCCGGCTATGGTGCGCGGGATTGTGGGCGCGGCTGGTGAAAATCGTACCGTAGAGGAAGCTGAGCGCTTTCTCGAACGGATGCTCGATCGCGAACTCCGCCATGACCGCACGTTTGATCCGGCGTCCGTAGTCGATGAGCTGGTTGTAGGCCTCGGGCGCGAGCACGAGGGCGAGCGGCTCCGCCTCCACGAACGCGTAGTACGCTCCCCCGTAGGCGACGTCAAAGCGCACACGGCCGACGCCGCGCACGTCCACAGCTTTGTCTCTGAGATACAGATACGAGGGCACATTCCGAAAGGACGCTTGGCGCAGTTCTCCGCCCTCGGTCTGGACCGAGGCCTCGATGCGTCCCGCAGGCACGTTGAAGCTGATGCGCCCGGATCCCGCTGTCGTCTCGATCAACCCGGTGCGATACGCGAGTGTCGTCAGCGCGATGATCGCGTGCCCGCACATCGTGCTGTAGCCCTCGTTGTGCAGAAAGAACACGTCGAGATCGGCGTCGGCTGACGGCGTCACCACGGCGCCGTACATGTCAGCGTGGCCGCGTGGTTCCCACATCAATCCGGTGCGAATGTGGTCGTAGTGCTCTCGAAACGCGCTGCGCTTCTCGAGCACCGTGCGCCCGGTGAGAGGCGGCAGGCCACCGGTGATCACGCGGAGTGGCTCTCCGCCCGTGTGCATGTCGAGCGTGGTGAGCTTGAGCCAGCCGGGCGGTGGCTGCCATCCGGCGACAGTTGACCAGGATTTCATGCGCTCAAATCTATCGCGCCAGGACGCTCCCAGACTGTGTGAAGCATCTGCGTGCCGGCCAGATTGCCGGTGTCCCTACATTCGGGACCCGCCGCTGGACCGCGGCGCAAAGTGATGCGCCGGAGCCAGGGCCCCAAATGCAGTGCGCCCATCAGCAGATACATCAGCGCCATTCCGCTGAGCGGCGATGGGTCGTGGCTGGATGAGCAGGCCATCACCGGCATTCCTCCCAACGGAATGCCGGTCAGGATGGCCATGACCGCGAACACCGGCGCAGCAGCGAACGACAGCACACGGTCGGCGCCTGTCATCGGGCTAGCCCTCACGCTTCCGAAAGGCAGCTTCGCCAACGTCCGACACCTGAACCCATTTCGGATCGGGCGCGGTGTCGGGAACGTAGCTGTCATGCCAGTTCCACCACTTGTACGGCCGGCTCTTGGGGTACCCCTCCGGCAAGTCCTCCCACGCTTCCTGGCGCCCCAGCGCGGTCAGGTCGAGGTAGCTCCACACCGTGCCCATCGCCTCATCGCCACGATTGTTGATGAAGTAGGTGCGGAACACGCGGTCTCCGTCACGGAAGAACGCGTTATGCCCGTGCCACTGATCTACCCCGTGATCCACGTCGAAGCTGTCGGTGATGGTATACCAGGGAATGCGCTCCCAGCCCATCCGCGCCTTGAGTCGCGCGATATCAGCCTGCGATGCACGCGACGCATAGACGAGCGTGGTGTCGCGGGCATTCAGATGGGAGAGATGCGAAACCTGGTCGGCACCCAGCGAGCACCCAATGCAGGCATGCTCCGGCCACCCGTGAACACCGGGCTCGAAGAAAGCGCGGTACACAATCAGTTGGCGCCGGCCCTGAAAGAGATCGAGGAGGCTCACCGGTCCGTTCGGTCCTTCGAACACGTAGTCCTTCTCCACCTCCACCCACGGCATCCGCCGCCGCTCCGCCGCCAGCGCGTCACGGGCGTGTGTCAACGCCTTCTCCTTGACGAGAAGCTGCTCGCGCGCAGCCTCCCATTCTCTCGCCTGCACAACTGGCGGCGTATGCATGGCATGCGTCCCTTCTTTCGAGATCGTCTCAGGTGGTGACATCTTGCTCATCGCAGCCTCCGAAGCTGTAGTTGACCGTCGTGAGATAGACTTAGCGCCAGAGTATCGAATGGTGGGAGTGACAAGTGTGACGGGATTCCGATGGACTCATTGATCACCGCGGCAGGGCGCGCGCTCGCGGCCGGCGATCCCCTCGGCGCTCTGAAACGCATCGCCCTGCGCGATGATGCGCCGGCACTCGCGCTACGGGGCATCGCGATGGCCCAGCTCGGAGATCTCGCTCGCGCGAAAATCCTTCTGCGCCGCGCCGCGCGCGCATTCGGCCCACGGGAAGCCGTGGCCCGCGCGCGATGCACGGTCGCCGCGGCCGAGATCGCACTCGTCTCACGCGACTTGAGCTGGCCAGAGAAAACGCTCGATACGGCCCGAACGACGCTCGAGGCGCACGGCGATCACGCCAATGCTGCCCACGCGCGACATCTCGAGATCCGGCGCCTGGTCGTGATCGGCCGCCTCGGCGACGCCGAGGAGCGACTGGCCGAGCTGGAACCGGCACCACTTCCGCCCGCGTTGCGATGCGCCCACGAGCTGGTCATTGCAGGCATCGCGATACGCCGGCTCCAGACGAAGACCGCGCGGACTGCCCTCGTTCGCGCCGCGCGCGCGGCGCGCGATGCCGGCATCCCCGCGCTGGGCGCGGAGGTCGAGTGCACGTCAGTTGTCCTGGATACGCCCGCCGCCCGCATGATCGCCCGCGGTCAGGAACGCCCTCTCCTGCTCGAGGAGGTAGAAGCGCTGATGACGTCCGGCACGCTCGTCGTGGACGCCTGCCGTCACGTCGTGCGCAACGCGCATATCACGGTACCGCTGGCGACCCGCCCGGTCTTGTTCGCCCTCGCACGCGCATTGGCGGAAGCGTGGCCCGAAGGCGTCCCGAGAAGCACCCTGCTGGCCCGCGCCTTCGGAGCGCGCCACGTCGATGCATCGCATCGCGCGCGGCTGCGGGTGGAGATCGGACGCCTTCGCGCCAGAGTTCGGCCGCTGGCAGATATCCGCGCGAGCAGGGAAGGCTTTGCGCTGGTGCCGCGCCGCGGAAGCGACGTCGTCGTGCTGGCGCCGCCCGTCGAAGATCAGCATGCCTCTGTCCTCGCGTTGCTCGCCGACGGCGAGTCATGGCCAAGCTCGGCCCTGGCGATCGCGATTGGCGCGAGCCCACGCACCGTGCAGCGGGCGCTCGATTCGCTTGCCGCGGCGGGAAAGGCGCAAGCGGTCGGACGGGGACGAGCGCGCCGTTGGATGACACCGCCGGTGCCCGGTTTCCCGACAACCTTGTTACTCCCCGGCCCGCTGCCGAGCGACTAGGATGAGGGCATGAAACGGTCCGCGGCCGAGATCCTCTGTGAGTACGGGCCGTTCCCCGATGCCGGGAAGGTCAACGGTGTGACGTTCGACGGGCGGAACGTCTGGTTCGCGAGTGGAGACCGGTTGAATGCGTTCGATCCGGCGACCGGCGAGATGATACGCACCATCGACGCGGTCGCAGACGCGGGGACGGCATTCGATGGCCACCATTTCTATCAGGTCGCAGAGGGTCGCATCCAGAAGATCGATCCGGCGACAGGGGATGTGCTCGCCTCAATCCCGGCGCCCAGTAGCGCCGCCGGGCTGACGTGGGCCGAAGGGGCGCTCTGGGTGGGCGATCATCGGGGAGGGAAGATCCACCAGCTCGATCCGCAGACCGGCGCGGTCCTTCGCACGATCGAGTCGAACCGATTCGTCACCGGCGTGACATGGGTCGACGGTGAGCTCTGGCACGCCACGTGGGAAGGCGACGAGAGCGATCTGAGGCGCGTCGACCCCCGCACCAGTGAGGTGCTGGAGCGGCTCGAGATGCCGCCTGGCGCAGGCGTGTCCGGACTCGAATCCGACGGCGGCGATCGGCTGTACTGCGGCGGTGGCAAGACCGGAAAGATCAGAGTCGTCCGCCGCCCCCGGCGCGCCTCCTCGGCCACCTGAGACGGCGAACCTCCACCCGCCGTTCACAACTTGAAGTAACCTGGCCGGCTGATGTCTGCGATCATGCCGATCTGCGTCGGCGCCCATCCCAACCATTGTTGCGTGAGCGCACTGGACGCGGCGCCGTCCCTTCCGGCGAACAGGGCCATCACGCCGAAGTGCGCAGAAACGTCGTCTGGCGAGATCGATGCCACCGGTACCTTCAAGACACGGCCGATGATCTCAGCAATGTCCCGCCCGGTCACCCCTTCCTCCCCTACTGCGTGATAGCTGGTGCCGGGCAGGCCCTTTTCCAGCGCCAGCCGATACACCCGCGCCACGTCCAGCCGGTGTGCCCCCGCCCAACGGGTGCGGCCGTCGCCAACATAGGCGGACACGCCTTTCTCCCGCGCGATGTTGAGCAGCCAGTTGACGAGACCACACTTGCCGTCGCCACCATGCACCTGCGGTAACCGAACTGCCATCGCGCGCACACCGCGCGCGGCAAAGGAAAGTCCGGCGATTTCCGATACCCGAGGCACGCCGGGCATCGCCGGATCCGTTTCCGTCGCAATCCGCCCCGGCGCGACAGACAGCGTACCGGACGTGACGATGAACGGCTTGCCCGACCCCGCGAGAACCTCGCCCATGGCATCGATGGCCCGCTTATCGATCTGCCCGTTCTCCGCGAACTTCGAGAAGTCGTGGATGAAGGCCAAATGGATGGTGCCGTCGCTGTGCCTGGCGCCCGCCCGCAGGCTGTCCAGATCCTCGAGCGACCCGCGATGGACATCCGCACCCAATGCCTTGAGCGCCTCGGCATTCTCGTCGGAGCGAGCAAGGCCCAACACCTGGTGGCCGTTTGCAATCAATTCCTGGGTCGTCACCGTGCCGATGAAGCCGGCCGCACCCGTGATGAACACGCGCATAAGAACTCCTCCCTGTTCAGACGGGCGGAAATCTGCTATGCTGTTCATCGGGGTAAAGTAGTGATCTTATACAGGTATAATCACCAACAGGATGACCGACGCGAGCCCACTCGGGACCTATCTGAAGGACCGGCGCTCCAAGCTCGATCCTGCGACGTTCGGCTTTTCGCTCGCCCGGCGGCGCACGCCGGGGCTCCGCCGCGAGGAGGTGGCGCATCGCGCCAATGTGAGCGCCACCTGGTACACGTGGCTGGAGCAAGGGCGCGGCGGCGCCCCCTCGGCCGATGTACTGGAGCGCATCGCCCGCGCCATGATGCTGACCGATGCGGAGCGTGAGCACCTCTTTCTGCTTGGGCTGGGGCGGCCGCCGGAAGTCCGCTATCGCGCGCCCCAGGGCATTACGCCTCGGCTGCAACACGTGCTGGACACCCTGGACCACAGTCCCGCGATCATCCGGACGGCGACCTGGGATGTGATCGCGTGGAACAAGGCCGCCGCCGCAGTGCTGACGGACTACGGGGCGCTGGCGGCGGGACAGCGCAATGTGCTGCGGATGATGTTTCGCGACTCGCGCGTCCGCGCCGCGCAGGCCAATTGGCAAGGGGTGGCGCGATACGTGGTGGCGTCCTTCCGCGCCGATGTGGCACGAGCCGGCGCGGCGTCTGATGTGCGTTCGCTGGTCGACGAGTTATGCGCCACCAGTCCAGAGTTCGCGGCAATGTGGCGCGACAACGACGTGCAGGCGCATGGCGACGGACTGAAAGTCCTGCACCACCCGGTGGCCGGGAAGCTCTCACTGGAGTTTTCGGGGTTCGCGGTCGATGGGCGGCCCGATCTCACGATGGTGATTTACAATCCGGCGACCACGGCGGATGCGGACAAGATCCGCGCGCTGCTCGCATCCGCGTCGAAGCAGACGCGGACGCGCCGGAAGCGTATTCGTTTTTGACTTTTGCCGCTGTCTACTTTGTACTCTCGACCCTCTACTCTCTCTCCCTCACTCCCACTCGATCGTGGCGGGTGGCTTCGAGCTCACATCGCAGACGACACGGTCCCAGCCAGGCTCCTCGTCGCGGCCCGCGCTAAGCGCCGTGCCATTCACCCGGGGGTGACGGCGCCGAACGGCCCGAACGTCGCTCAGGGGAGCGTACCCATCAACGCCGAGTGCCGCCACGCCGTCGCCGCGGTGCGTTTGATCTGGATTCGCCCTTGCCTGCGCCCGGTGGCTTCGGCGCTGGGAGATAGCACGGCAACGCGTACTTCTGGAACAGATCGTAGATGACGGCGGTCTCGCAATGGTCGACCTCCGGGCGGTTCGCGAATCGCTCCACGATGAGGTCACGGAGATGCCGAATGTCGCGAACGGCGACGTGGACCTGGAGATCGTTGACGCCGCTGACGTGATAGATCGCCAATACCTCCTCCAGCGATTGCATGTGGTCGTAGAGCGCGCGGAACGCCCCCTGCGAATGCTTGACCATGCGCACCGCGACGAGGGCCTCGAGCGTGACCCCCAGCGCGCCCGTTGTGACCTGGGCGTGATACCCTGCGAGCACCCCGGCACGAGTGAGCGCGCGGACTCGCGCGTGGCAGCTCGATGGGGCGAGGCCGGCCCTTGCAGCGAGCTCCTTGTTGGAAAGCCGAGCATTCTTCTGCAACGCCGCGATTATCTCGAGATCGATTCGGTCTAGTGTCATCCCGTGCGCTCCGCTCCGTAAATGATTCGCTGGCTGCGCCGTGTGCCTGCAATTATCCTGAATATATTCCTCGTGGTCGAACAATCGTCCTTTGTAGCACAGCATCGCCAAATATGGATTCTCCACTAGCGGTCGTCGCCCGCCGTTTGGCGGAATGGCCCGGGCGCGTGCGTGACGTTGCAACGACACCGCGGCTCTCTCGCTCGGCGATCCTCCGACGGCTCGCCCGCTATGACTTCACGCATCCGTGCACCCTCCAGAACGTGGTCAGCGACATGGCGGATCTGCTCGAACAGGGGACGCTGCACTCGACGCATCCCCGCTATTTCGGGCTGTTCAATCCCGGGGTACGAGCGGCTGGGGTGGCCGCCGACGCGCTCGCGGCACTCTACAACCCGCAGGTGGGAGCCTGGTGGCACGCGCCCGCGGCGGCCGAGGTCGAGCGTCACACGCTCCGGTACTTCCAACGGCGCATCGGGTTCGCCGGGCCGGAGACGTCAGGATCGTTCACGACCGGCGGGGCCGAGGCGAACCTGACTGGGGTGTTGGCGGCTCTCGCGCGGGCGTTTCCGGTATTTGTGACGGGCGGACTCCAAGCGCTCGACCGTCACCCCGTGTTCTACGCGTCGGACCAGGCGCACGATTCCCTCGCCAAGATTGCGAGCGTCACGGGGCTCGGTCGGGATGCGCTCCGGCGTGTGGCCAGCGACGCCCGGCAGCAAATGGACGTCGGTGCGCTACGCCAGGCGATCGCGCGCGACCGAGCGGACGGTCACGAACCTTTCCTCGTGGTCGGGACGGCAGGGACGACCGCGACGGGCGCGATCGACCCGCTCCCACAGCTTGCCGCACTCTGCGCAACGGAGGGTCTGTGGTTCCACGTGGATGCGGCATGGGGAGGGCTTGCGATCCTGTCCGATGCACTCCGAGGATATGTCGCGGGCATCGAGCTTGGGGACTCGGTCACTCTGGATGCCCATAAAGTGCTGCCCGTGCCGATGGGCGCGGGATGTTCTTCTCCCGGTGGGGCGCACCGGCCGAGGCGGTGTTTTCCGTCCATACCGGGTATGTCCCTAATCCAGAGCCGGGCACACGCGACGCGTATCAACACACGCTTCAGTGGTCGCGGCGCTTCATCGGGCTCAAGGTCTTCGTCACGCTGGCCGAGCTCGGGGAGACCGGCGTCTCGGCACTCGTCGAGAGACAGACAGCCATGGCGAATCTGCTGCGCGTTGAACTCGCTCAGGCTGGGTGGCGCATCATCAACGACACACCGCTTCCACTCGTCTGCTTCACACGCGATGACTTGCCTCCGACCGGAGCGGCCGCAATCGCTCGTGCCGTTGCGGCGGAGGGGGCTGCCTGGGTCTCGGAGTTGCGGCTCATCAATGGCGTGCGCGCCCTCCGCGCGTGCATCACGCACCACGAGACCGGCCCCGAGGACATTCGTGCGCTGATCGACGCTGTCGCCCGCGCCGCGGCTCCTACCCCCGCTCGATAGGCGCCTCTTCGCCAGGTGGACGGCTACCGGCGTTCGTCGGCCAGGAGGACGGCTCTCGTCACGGCCGCGTCCGCCAAACTCGAACGCCACATGGTCACCGCCGTATAGAGCACCACGACGACGACCAGCCACCGGACGGCGTCGAGCGGGAGTGATTTCACGAGCCAGGCCGCGAGCACGATGCCGGGAACACCTCCGATGGTCAGACCGAGAGCCGCGCGACGGTCGAACGCCCCCGCGCGGATGAACCGCGCGCTGGCCACCGGCATGAGGAACGCGCACGACCCCATCATGATCGGAAACGCCGCCGCCGGGTTCATGCCCAGGAGAGCAACGGTGCCCATGCAGGGCGCATACAATCCGACGCCGAGCGTCATGAGTGCGCCGAAGACGCCGTTCGCGACGACGGCCAGAAGCAGGGGGGCACCGGACAGCCCGAGCGCATCACTGCCGGCCGGGAACAGGTGCAGCAAACGGAGGACGGTGAAGAGACCGGTCAACAACAGCGCGATGGCCATCCCGCGCTGCACCCGGCGGCGAGGCCAGCGACTCACGACACCGGCGCCGAGCCACGCCCCGACGACGGACGAGGCGATGAGGGACCACAGCGTGAGCCGGTCCACACTGATCACGGTCATGTAGATCGCGGCTTCGACCACCGTGGGCACGCTTCCCCCCACGTTGAGCGTTCCCGGAATCCGCTCGTCGGCAACCGTGCCGCTGGCCTTGAACGCAGCCGTTGTGGTAGCGAAGGAGCCGATCCCTAGCGCATCCAGAAAGTTGGTGACGAACCCAACGCCGATCAGAAATGGAGAGGGGCGCATGGCACCTCGAGGTCACGAGCGAGCGATGCTCTTGTCAACGGTTCAGAATCGGCGTCTCATCGTCAAGCTAGATCTGCCACGCACTGCGCCAGCGACATGACCTCGACATTGGAACGGAGCGTATAGCGAGTCGTGC
Source organism: Gemmatimonadota bacterium (assembly GCA_021324775.1). Classification (GTDB taxonomy): domain Bacteria; phylum Gemmatimonadota; class Gemmatimonadetes; order Gemmatimonadales; family Gemmatimonadaceae; genus Palsa-1248. The sequence continues at coordinate 29,096 of JAJPIM010000043.1, read as the reverse complement.
CCGGATAGACCACCAACAACCGGTGCAATGCAAGGTCCTCGAGCGCCGAATCCATCGACGGAGTCATCTTCGGCGCGTCAGCGCGTTTGATCTCAATGCCGATGCGCCGGCCCCTCAGAAACAACAGCAGATCGAGTTCTGCGCCGGCTTGCGTTCGCCAGTAATAGGCGTTGGCGTTGGGCAAATGGGCAAGCAGTTGCTCGATGACGAACCCTTCCCATGATCCAGCAGCCACAGGATGCCCCTCGAGTTGCCGGCGCTCCCCGATTCCGAGTAACGTGTGCAGGAGCCCCGAATCCCGAATGTACACCTTGGGAGACTTGACCAACCGCTTACCGACATTGGCGTACCAAGGCTCGAGGACACGCACGACGAGCGCACCAGATAGAGCGTCAAGATGGCGCTTGACGGTCGTGTGCGCCTCTCCGAGGGATCGCCCAATCTCCGAGCTGTTCCAAACACCGCCCGAATGATGCGCGGTCATGGTCCAGAATCTGCGCATCGTTCCCGACGGCACTCGCACGCCGAGCTGAGCCAAGTCACGCTCTAGGAATGTGCGAATGAAATCTTCGCGCCAGATGGTGCTTGCAGCGTCCGTTCGGGCCAGAAACGACCGCGGGAGCCCGCCGCGCAACCATAAACGATTGAGATCCTGCCTCTCGAGCTCCTCAACCGTGAAACCGCCCATCTCAAGGATTGTTATCCAGCCCGCCAGCGTTTCAGAACTCTGCCGCAACAACTCCGGCGAGGCGCTCCCCAGGATGAGAAATCGCGCCCGAACCGGCTTCCGATCCAACAATACCCTGAGCATCGGAAACAGCTCGGGCTGGCGCTGCACCTCATCGATCACGATCAGCCCGCGCAATGATTCAAGCGCCGTCATGGGCTCGGACAGCCGCGCGAGATCAACTGGATTTTCCAGATCGAAGTACGTGCTCTTCGATCCCTCTGCCAGCTGCCGCGCGAGAGTAGTTTTGCCGCACTGGCGGGGACCCAGCAACGCCACTGCTGGACCCACCTGTAGGCCTGAGCGCAGCCGAGCCAAGAGGTGGGCTCGTCTCACCATGCCTTGAATATTGAGCGCACGCCGCTCAATATTCAAGGCACGATCGGCGATAGCCTCCGAGAGGCCGGCCTCACTCCCACTCGATCGTCGCCGGCGGCTTCGAGCTCACGTCGTAGACGACGCGATTGACACCCGGCACCTCATTGCTGATCCGCGTCGACATCCGGGCCAGGACGTCCGGCGGAAATGGAAACCAGTCCGCCGTCATGCCGTCCGCGCTGGTCACGGCCCGGAGCGCGATCACGTTGTCGTAGGTACGGTATTCGCCCATGACGCCGACGCTGCGCACCGGCAGGAACACCGCGAACGCCTGCCAGATCGCGTCGTACAGCCCCGCCGCACGGATCTCCTCCAGATAAATCGCGTCGGCGTGCCGCAGAGTCTCGAGCGCCGGACGCGAAACCGCAGTGAGCACGCGAATCGCGAGCCCCGGCCCGGGGAACGGATGCCGGCCGACCATCTCCTCCGGCAATCCGAGCTCCCGGCCGACGTTCCGGACTTCGTCCTTGAACAAGTCGCGAAGCGGCTCGATCAGCTTGAACGTCATGCCGGGCTTGAGCCCGCCCACGTTGTGGTGGGTCTTGATCGTCACCGATGGGCCGCCGCGCGGCGACACGGATTCGATGACATCCGGATACAACGTGCCCTGCACCAGATACTCGACCGGAGGCCCCGGCGCCTGCTCTACCCCCCGGGCCGCTTCTTCGAAAACGTCGATGAACGTGTGCCCGATGATGCGCCGTTTGGCCTCTGGATCTTCGACGCCGGCCAGCGCGTCCAGGAACCGGGATTCGGCATCCACTGTCACCAGCGGGATGTTGAGATGCCGGCGGAACGTGCGCTCGACCTGATCGCGCTCGCCGCGACGGAGCAGCCCGGTGTCGACGAAGATGCAAGTGAGCTGGTCTCCGACGGCCCGGTGTACCAGCGCGGCGGCGACGGCCGAGTCGACACCGCCCGACAGCCCGGCGATCACGCGTGACGTCCCGACGCGCTCCCTGATCGACGCGATGTGGGTCGCGACGAACGCACTGGGCGTCCAGGACGCCGTGGCCCCCGACACCCCGAACAGGAAGTTGGAGATGATCTCCGCCCCGCGGTGCGTGTGCGCGACCTCCGGATGAAACTGCACGCCGACGATAGGCCGCGTCTCGTGGCGGAACGCGGCGATGTGCGCGTTCTGGCTCGCGCCGATCGCCCGATAGCCCGGCGGCAGAGACTCCACCTGGTCCCCATGGCTCATCCAGACCGTCAGCCGCTCGCCGGGCGTGAATCCGCTGAAGATCCCGCCGCCCTCGCCGATCACCAGCTCTGCCCGTCCGTACTCCCTCCGCTTCCCGGGTACCACCGCACCGCCTTCGATGTAGGCGATGAGGTTCATGCCGTAGCAGATGCCGAGCACGGGCGCGATATCGAGGAGCGCGCGATCAGCCGTCGGGACATCGTCGCCATACACCGACGCCGGTCCCCCCGACAGCACGATCCCGGTAGGCTTCCAGTCCCGGATCCACTCGACCGATCGAGTCGGTGGATGGATCTCGGAATACACACGCGCTTCACGAATCCGGCGAGCGATGAGCTGTGTGAACTGCGACCCGTAGTCGAGGATGAGGATGCGGCTCGTCACTTCAGCCGCGCGCCTCGGTGCGGCCCTGCGCTGCTTCGCTCGCCCGCCGCGATTCCTGCCAGGGTGGACCGGTCAGCTCGATGAACTCGACCTCCATGGTGTCCAGGTCGAGGATGGCAGCACTCGGTGTCCCGAATAGCCATCCGCACGCCTCGCCGGGGTTGATGATGAGCGCACCGCCGCGGGTCCGCACTTCACGGCGATGCGTGTACCCGTGCACGACGACCCGGTGATGCTCGACCGAGTGCACCGCGGCTTCGCTCATCTCGTGCACGATCAGCAACCGCTTCCCTTCCAGCTCGACGCTGTGAGGCGAATCGTACAGCTCTCCACCCACTCCGACGGCGGCGATCGCCTTGATCCCCTCGCGATCGCCATCGTTGTTCCCGAAAACTCCGGCCAGTGCCATGTTGAGGTCGCGAAACGGATTGAGCGCGAACGGTGAGCAATAGTCGCCAGCATGGAGGACCAGCCCCACGCCCGCCGCCGACATCCGCCGGAGCAGCTCCTCGATCGCCGGAACCCGGTCGTGGCTGTCGGCCATCACTCCGACGCGCATCAGGCATCCCTCCACGCGAGGGCCGGCTGCTCGTGCCGTACGAGATCCTCGTACGACTCCCGGGTCGTCACCACGGCGAATCGTCGCCCATCTACCAGAACTTCGGCCGGCCGCGGCCGGGCATTGTAGTTGGATGCCATGGCGAATCCATACGCACCCGCGGAGTAGATGACCAGCAGATCGCCGGGCTGCACGTCGTCCATCCGGCGATCGAGCGCAAAGAAGTCACCACTCTCACACACGGGCCCCACCACGTCGACTACGGCTGAACCCCCGTCCTGTCCGCCAACGCGCGCACTGACCGGCTCGATCCGGTGATACGCGCTGTAGTGAGATGGCCGAAGCAGATCGGTCATGCCGGCATCCGTAATAATGTATGTCTTGCCGCCGGTCCGCTTGCGAAAAAGGACCCGAGTCAGCAGGACGCCGGCATTGGCGACGAGATACCGGCCGGGCTCGAGCAGGAGCGTAACGCCCGGCGGAAGGACCGGCGCGACGACCGCCGCCAGCGCCGCCGGATCGGCCGCGTCCTCGCCCTCGTAGGTCACCGCCAATCCGCCGCCGACGTCGAGGTACTCGAGTTGCGCCGTCCCATCGGCAGCGAGGATGCGACACAACTCCAGAAGTCGTTGCATCCCCTCCCGGTATGGCTCCGTGCCGGCGATCTGTGAGCCCAGGTGCATGTCCAGCCCACGGATTCGCACGGATGACAGGCGATTGGCGCGCCGGGCGACATCCGGGATCTCGTCGTACGCGATCCCGAACTTGTTGCCGCGCTCTCCGGTCTTGATGTACGGGTGCGGGGTGGAGACCGTCACCTCCGGGTTCACCCGAAGCGCGATATCGGCGACGACGCCCGCGCGCGACGCCTCATCGTTGACTATGGTCAACTCGGCTTCTGATTCGGCATTGATGAGCCGCACGCCGGCCGCCAGCGCCTCGCCGATTTCGGTGGCTGTCTTCCCCACGCCGCTGAATACGACATCACGGCCGCTATAGTTGGCCCGCAGTGCCCGATACAGCTCGCCGCCAGAAACGATGTCGACCCCGGCACCCAGCGATCGCAGCAGACGGAGAATCGCGAGATTGCCGTTGGCTTTGACGCTGTAGTGGATCCGGTGCGGCACCGCACTGAATGCGGTATCGAGCGCGCGGTATTGGCTCGTGATCCCCGCAGTACTATAGACGTACACGGGCGTCCCCGCCGCTGCCGCGATCTCCGGCAGCGGCACCCCTTCGCACTGCACGGTTCCGCCCATTCGCGGAAACACCGTGTCGGTGCCGGCCGGCCGCTTCGGCACGCTGCCCCCGGGAGACGCCGATGCCTCTCTCCCGAGGCTCGATGCGGCCACGCTCAATACGCCTTCGCCCACATCGCCTCGGCTGTCGCGTCCTTGCCACATTTCATGCACGTACGGGGTGCTTCCGGCGACCGGAACTCAGGGTCCGGCAGCACGCGAATGGTCGCCTTGGTCTCATCCTTGATCGCCGACTCACACGCATCGGATCCGCACCAACCGGCGTACACGAATCCACCCTCGCCGTCCATTACCTGGCGGAACCGATCGTAGGTGATCGGCCCGCGGAGGCTGTGCGCTTCCCGCCGTGCCCGCGCCGACTCGAACATGTCGCGCTGGATCGTGACCAGAAGATCGGCCGCAGTGCGCGCCAGTTCGCCGAGTGGAACCGGCCGCTTCTCACGCGTATCGCGGCGAACCAGGACGCCCTGGCCCTTCTCCAGATCCCGGGGCCCCAACTCCAGGCGAAGCGGCACGCCACGCAGCTCCCAGTCGTAGTACTTCGCCCCTGGCGTCATGTTCTCGCGGGCATCCACACGCACGCGGATCGGCGTCGCCGACTTGGCCAGCTCGGCTCGTATCCCGCTCGCGACCGACAGCACCTGTGCGCGCTGCTCCTCGGCACGATAGATGGGCACGATCACGAGCTCGGTCGGCGCCAGGCGGGGTGGGATGCGAAGTCCGATGTCATCGCCGTGGGTCATCACCAGCCCGCCGATCACTCGCGTCGAGAGACCCCAGCTCGTACTCCATGCGAACTCGCTGGCCCCTGCCTCCGTCTGGAAGCTGAGCCCGAATGCCTTGGAGAAGTTCTGCCCGAGGTTGTGCGAGGTGTTGGCCTGCAGGGCTTTGTTGTCCTGCATCATCGCTTCGCAGGCGTACGTCCGGAGGGCCCCGGCGAACTTCTCCGACTCGGTCTTGCGCCCGGTGATCACGGGCATGGCGCCCCATTCTTCCATGTAGCGGCGATAGATGCCGAGCATCTGCCGGGTCTTTGCCTCCGCTTCATCATACGTGGCGTGCGCCGTATGGCCCTCCTGCCAGAGGAACTCCATCGTGCGAAGGAAGAGCCGCGTGCGCATCTCCCACCGCACGACGTTGCACCACTGATTGACCAGGAGGGGGAGGTCACGATAGCTCTGCACCCATTTCGCGAAGCTCGAGTAGATGATCGTCTCCGACGTGGGCCGCACGACGAGAGGCTCCTCGAGCGTCTTGCCGCCACCGATGGTCACGACCGCCGTCTCAGGAGCGAATCCCTCGACGTGCTCCGCCTCCTTCTTCAGATAGCTCTCGGGAATGAACAGCGGGAAGTACGCATTCTCGACGCCCGTCTCCTTGAACATGTCGTCGAGGGCGCGCTGGGACCGCTCCCAGATCCCGTACCCGTTCGGACGAATTACCATGCACCCTCGCACGGCACTGTAGTCCGCGAGTTCGGCCTTGAGCACGAGCTCATTGTACCACGCGCCGAAGTCCGCTTCTCGCGTCGTCAGCTTCTGATCGTCTGCCATGCCAGTACCGTAAATTGCAATGAAGAGTGGTTCATGCCTGGGCGATCCAGGACTCGAGCCGCACCGTTTCCTCGTCCCCCGTATCGAGATCCTTGACCGTCACGACGCCACTGCCCGCCGCGCCCTGTTTGACGATGACGGCGCGCCGGGCGTGGGCCGTGGATGCCGCTTTGAGCTGCCGCGCGAGCGACGACCACCGAAACGCGTATTCCACGGACCGGCCCGCGCGCCGGAGCTGCCCCGCGATCGACGCCACCGCTAGCGCACTCCCGGCATCAACCGCGTCGGCCGCGACCCAGTAGTCGAGGCGCGCGAGGTCCGGCTTGAGCAGTCCCCGATCCCGCAGCAGCTCCGTGAGCACCACGTCCCCCATGCCGAACCCGAGCCCGGGCAGATCCGGTCCGCCAGCGGCAGCGAGAAGTCCATCGTATCGCCCGCCGCCGCACACCGCTCGCAATTGGCCACGGCGGTCGAAGATCTCGAACACGATCCCCGTGTAATACGCGAGCCCGCGCACGATGGTCAGATCCCATTGTACCCAGTCACGGGCCGGTGCCCCCATCAAGGCCCCGATATGGGTCTGGTACTGCTCGATCGCCGCCAGCACCTCCGCGCCGGCACGGTCTTCAGCCGCATCGCCGGTGGCCGGCGAGATTCCGCCTCCCGTCGACGCGACTGTGTCCACGTCGGCGAACAGCGCGTCCGTCTGCGCCGTCGTGAGCCCGGCCGCGGCGAGTTTCTCCGCCGACACGTCGCGAGGCTGGCGGTGGAACTTGTCGAGCACCGCGTACACGGCGGGCAGCGCCGCACGCGGCACGCGATGGTTGAGGAGGATCAGGCTCAGGACCCGGCGATCGGAGAATCGGGCGACGACGTCGTCGCTCGTCAGGCCCAGCGACCGCATCACATCGAGCGCGCAGCACACGAGCTCCGCATCTGCACGGACACCGGGTTCGCCGACGATGTCGACGTTGAGCTGAAAGTGCTCGCGCAAACGACCGCGCTGCTGGCGCTCGTAGCGGAACAGTTGCGGAATCGAGAACCAGCGCACTGGCTTGGGCAACGTGTTCGCGCGCGCGGCTACCATCCTCGCAAACGTCGGCGTCATTTCCGGGCGCAACGCGACCGCGCGGCCACCCTTGTCGGTGAACGCGTACAGTTGGCCGACGATCTCCTCGCCACTTTTCTTCGTATAGAGCTCGGTCGGTTCGAGAGGGGGTCCGTCGTACTCGGTGAACCCGTACCGGCGCGCAACGTCACGCCACGACCGGGCGAGGGCGGCCCGTTCGGCGAACTCCTGTGGATAAAAATCGCGGAACCCGGGGAGTGCTCCCGTCGACATCACGGAACTTACGTGTGTAACGGAGGAGCCTGCAAGCGCGACATGGCGTCGCCTACGGTGTGAAACGAGCCGGTGACCAGCACCGTCGCCCCCGCTCTCTCGGCGTCCGCCAGCGCGCGATCGAAATCCGGTTCGAGGCGCACGGACCATCCACGCGACTCCGCGAACGCCCGCGCCGCATCGGGGTCCCATGCCCGGCTGGCCGGCGCCGTCGGCGCCGTCGTCACCACGAATTGTGAGACCACGCGGGACAACTGCTCCATGATGCCGCGCCAATCCTTGTCCCCCAGCACCGTCAGGACGGCCACGATCGGCGCTGGCGGCCGGATCGCTTCAATGGTCTGCGCCAGTACCGAGGCGCCATCCGGATTGTGGGCGACATCGAAGATGTATTTGCCATACCGGTGGAACCGCCCCGGCAGGTGCACCTGCACCAGCGCCGCCCCCGCGCCGGCCAACGAGGTGGCGTATGGCGGGCCAGCCGCATCGAGCATCACGAGCGCCATCGCGGTGTTGGCCGCTTGGTGCAGGCCCGCGAGCGGGGTGTGCAGCCGCGCGCGCTCCCCGGCCAGCTCCAGCGTGAACCAGGTACCCCAGCCGGCGGCTGGATCGGCGCGGGCGGCCGGCTGAAGCTCGCCGCGAAGCTCGACGTCCGAGATCGTGCACTCGTCCGTCACCACGTGCACGGGGTCCGCGCCCGCCTCACGCGCGAACCGCGCGAGAAGATCCCGTATCGCGGGATCGCGTTCGCCGATGACCGCCGGACGACCGGGCTTGAAGATGCCGGCTTTCTCCCACGCGATCTGCTCCCGGGTGTTTCCCAGGAACTCCACATGGTCGATCCCGATGGATGCGACGCCTGCGACCAGCGGCGACAGCATGTTCGTGGCATCGAGCCGCCCACCGAGTCCGACCTCGACGACCGCGACGTCGAGGCCCGCCTGCGCGAACAGCTCGAACGCCATCGCCGTCGTCGCCTCGAAGAATGTCGCGTGCAGTTGCTCGACGAGTGGGGTGCGGCGTTCGATCCAGGACACCACCTCGTGCTCCGAGATCGGCACGCCGTCGACCAGAAACCTCTCGCGAAAATCGATCAGGTGCGGCGAGCTGTAGAAACCGGTCCTGAACCCGCGCGCGCGGAGTATGGCTTCAAGCGTCGCGCAGACGCTTCCCTTCCCGTTGGTCCCCCCGACGTGGAACGCACGCAGCGACTCCTGTGGCTGGCCGATCGCCCGGAGCAGCGCATCCATCCGTTCCAGCCCGAGACGCCATTTCCCGGTCGTCCGCGCGAACAGATATTCGAGCGCTTCGTGATACGCACTCTTGCGGCCCGGCATGTCCACGGATTTGTCCGCCAGGGGGCCTGCGGACTCGGCGTGCCCTGCGGGACGTGTGGCGCTCAGGGCGCCGACCACCCCGTCAGCGCCGGCTTGCCGCTCATATGCCGGAGCAACTGTCCAACCGTCTTCTTCAGATCGCGGCGATGAACCACGTCGTCCACGATGCCGTGGTCGAGCAGAAACTCCGCGGCCTGAAATCCCTCGGGCAGGTCCTGGCCCATCGTCTGCTTGATGACGCGAGGCCCCGCGAACCCGATCACCGCTCCCGGCTCGGCGAGTATCGCATCGCCCAGCATGGCGAAACTCGCGCTCACTCCGCCCATCGTCGGATTCGTGAGAATCGAGACGTAAGGAATCCGCCGCTCGCCGAGCTGCGACAGGAGGGCCGACGCCTTGGCCATCTGCATGAGCGAGAGCACGCCTTCCTGCATCCGCGCGCCGCCGGACGCCGAGACCAGTACGAGCGGGTACTTCCGCTCGAGCGAGCGCTGTCCCAGCCGCGCGATCTTTTCGCCGACGACGGACCCCATCGAGCCGCCCATGAACCCGAAGTCCATGACGCCGAGGTTGACGGGCATGTCGCCGAGCGTGCCCGATGCGGCGAGCATCGCGTCGCCGCTACCGGATGCGGCGGACGCCTTCTTCAGCCGTTGCGGATATTCGGGGAACCCCAGCGGGTCGGTCGACCGGAGATTCGCGTCGACCTCTTTGGAGCTGCCCTCGTCGAGCAGGATCGAGACGTATTCGTGCGCGCGGATCCGGCGGTGATAGTCGCACGCCGGGCAGACATTGAGATTACGGGCGAACTTGTCCCGCAAATCGGTATGGCCGCAGGCCTCGCACTTCTCCCAGACATCCGGCGGGATCTCGAGCCGTTCGACGCTCTCGCGACGGGGGCGCCGCGGCTTCTTATCCTTGCGCCACCAGGACATCGATGTAATGTGCCCGGCTGCGGCTCAGATCGCCAGTGTATCGGCCCGCCCCCGCCCTTCGCTGGAGATCCGGAGCAGGATTCCCACGGCCAGCCAGCTAGCCAGCATGAACGAGCCGCCGTAGCTGAAGAACGGGAGCGGAATCCCCGTGATCGGCATCAGGTTGAGCGTCATCCCCACATTCTCGCCCACGTGCACGAACCAGCTTGCCGCGAGCCCGAAAGCGACCAGGCTGCTGAACGAGTCGTTGGCCCGGGTCGCGATCCGCACCGAACGAAGGAACAAGACCAGGAACAGAGACAGCGCCAGCGCGACGCCGATGAACCCCAGCTCCTCGCCTACCACCGAAAAGATGAAGTCGGTATGCTGGGCCGGCAGGAACGCGAGCCGCTTCTGGGTACCCATTGTGAAGCCCTTGCCGAGCCACCCGCCGGAGCCGATGGCGACCTGCGACTGGATCACGTGATACCCTGACGCGCGCGGGTCGCTCGACGGGTCCAGAAACACCAGCAGGCGCTGTCGCTGGTAGGCCTTGAGCTTGTGGTCCCAGATTATGGGGGCAATGATGCCCATGAAGACGTTGGCGAGGACGACGCCGATGCCCTCGATCAGGTATGGCCGGTACCGCCAGACGAGCACGATCAGCAGGAAGAACCACGCTCCCCACACCCACGTGCTCGAAGCGCCGATGAGGCTCACGATCGGGCTCGCGAGGAGGACGAGCGTGAGCCACGGCACGCCGGCCCAGAACAACATCGCGAAGAGAATCCCCACGAACACGATCGAGCTGCCCAGGTCCCCCGCGGCCAGGATCAGCACCATCGGCACGCCGACAACCACGGCGGGGCGCCACAACTCGACGAGCAACTTTGGCGGCTCGCGGACGCTCGCGAGTACACGGGCGAGCATCAGCACGACCGTGATCTTCGCCAGCTCGGACGGCTGGCCGATGCGATGCCCGCCGATCGTCAGCCAACTCTTGGAGCTCGCCGCGTCGCCGGCGCCGCTGCCGAGTACGAAGAGCGACGCGAGCACCACCAGCGTCCCCAGATACGCGGGCCACGCCGCCCATTCGAGAAACCGCACGGATGCGCGGCTGATCGCGAACGCGCCGACGAGCGACACGCCGAGCCAGATGATCTGTGATTTGTACAGCCGCGCGACGACCGTCGGCACGTCGGTCTGGCCGGCTGAGTAGACCATCAGGATGCCGTACACCGACAGCAACAGCGCGACGGCCGCCAGCGGAAAGTCGGGGATTGCCTTGCGCTCGACTCGCATTCAACCCGTCGTCGGTGGGATAGACACCGGGGTCGCCTTGAGGTAGCGCGCCATGATCGCCGACGCGAGGCGGGCAGCGTGGCCGCCGTGCCCGCCGAGTTCCAGGAGCACCGCGACGACGATCCTGGGATGGTCGGCGGGCGCGAACCCCACGAACCACGCGTGGTTCTTGGTCTGGTCTTCGGTGTTCTGCGCCGTGCCGGTCTTGCCCGCGATGACGAGACCCTCGACATGCGAGGCCGCCGCGGTCCCGCCCGCCGAGACCACGCCGGTGAGCGCGCGGCGCAATCCCGACATCTGCGCGTCCGTCAGTTGGAACAGGCGCGTCCGCTGCGGCTGCGTGCGGCGGACGATCGACGGGCGAACCGCTTCGCCGTCGGTCGCCAGCGCCGTGTAGAACCGCGCCATGCTGGCGACCGTCTGCGAGTTCTCTCCCTGCCCGGTCGCGAGATTGAGCACGACAGACGTGTTCCACCCGTGCGGGCCGAACCGTTTGTTGTAGTAGTCCTCGGAATACGGAAACAACGGCGTGGATTCGTTGGGGAGGTCGATCCCCGTCCGCTCGCGGAATCCGAGCGCGACGCCGCCCGCCACGAGCCGCGTGATCCCGATCTTCAGTCCGAGCTGGTAGAAGTAGACCTCGCACGAGACTTCGATCGCCTTGGCCAGCGTAATGCTGCCGTGTCCGTGCGGGTCCCAGTCGTGGAAATACCGGTTGCCGAACTGGTATCCGCCCGTGCACGGTGTCGGCATCACATCGTCGAGGGTCACGATCCCGTTCTCGATCGCCCACGTCGCGGTCGCCAGCTTCCACGTCGAGCCGGGCGGATACCGGCCTTGAATCACTTTGTTGTACAGCGGGCGACGCGGATCGGTGTTCAACTCACGCCAGTAGTCGGCCGGGATGCCACCGATGAAGCGGTTCGGATCGAAGGTGGGCGCGCTGTGCAGCGCCAGCACTTCGCCCGTGACCGGATCGAGGGCGATCGCGCCCCCCTGGAGCGAATCGCCGAACAGGGACACCATGTAGCGCTGCAGATCGAGATCGATGTTCGTGTAGAGGGGTGGAGCACCCTCGGGCAGCAGGTCCTCGCGTGCGCCGGCCTCGCGGACCACCCGGCCGCGCGCGTCGACTTCCACGAACCGGATGCCTTCCTTGCCGCGGAGTTTGTCTTCGTATTCTCTCTCCAGGCCGCCCTTTCCGACCTGCTGTCCCGCCTTGTATCCGCGGTATGACCGGGAGGCAAGCTCGCCTTCGGTGATTTCACCGGTATAGCCGACGAAGGCGGCAACCGCCGCGCCGTCCGGATAGTGCCGCTTGGGCGCGGATTGGATCACCAACCCCGGAAACTCGACGCGGTGCTCCTCGAGCACCGACACGATGTCGAACGATGCGTCGCCGAGAATGGCGGTCGGCCGGTTCGGAGCGCGGCGATACCGGCGCACCGCCACTTCGATCTGGTCGGGGCTCAGCGGGATCGTCTCGCTCAGCCGGTGCAGCATCGCCCGGAGGGAGTCCGCGGTCGGCGCCAGCACCGACACGGAGTACCCGGGAACGTTCTCCGCGATGACTTTGCCGTTCCGGTCGTAGATGATCCCGCGCGGGGCCGGCAGCGGCACCTCACGCAGGCGATTGGTCTCGCTCTGCAACACGTACTGCGAGTTCTGCAGCACCTGGGTCCGGAAGAAAGCACCCAGCAGCAGAACAAAGGCGACCACCAGCCCACCAGTCGCGACCCGCGCCCGCCTGGCGACTTCATTGGGATGGAAGCTCATCGCTGGATGCTCATGGGTGGATGCTCATGGCTGGATGCTCATGGCTGGACGCTCATAGCCGCCGGAGGCCCCTGCGCCTCACGTGGACTGTGGCTCCAGAAGCGGCCGCATGACGGCGAGCGCGATCACACCCGCGATCGCGGTCACGGCCCCTGACAACGGCGCCCACACGAACATCTCCTGCGCCAGCTCGATCCCCCGCTGCTGATGCTCGGCCAGCACGTAGATGATCGCGAACGCCCACCGGCCCGCGAAGAAAAAGAAGCCGTTGAGCGCGAGGTTGTCGGCGAAGAACGCGGCCTTGAGCCACGACGCCCCGAACCCCACCATGCTCATCGCCAGTGCGCCCGCCCCGAAGGCACTCGGGGTCAGTGAATCGGCAGCCAGCCCGAGGGCGAGCCCGATGACCGCGGCCGCGCCGGGACGCACACGCACCGCCACGAGCAGGAGCGCGATCAGCAGGAAGTCGATCTCCGCCCGCCAGCCGAGCAGTGGGCGGAGCGAGTAGTGCAGGAGCACGAGGATCGCGAACGCGACCGCCGTCCGGATCGTCCCGGCCATGGTCATGGCTGCCCCCTCCCGCCCCCGCCGGCACCCCCGCCGGCCCCCCCGGCACCCGAGTCGGCCGCATCGGCACTGTCCGCAGGTGTTTCAGGCACGGTGTCGCGCGGGATGATGATCCCGCCTCGATGCGCCGCGGAGTCGCCCGGAGGCGCTACCGTGCGGTGGGCCGAATCCTCGCCCGCCCACACCGACTGCATACCCGCCAGCACCCGCTTCGGCTCGAGTACGAGGATCGACGATACGTCGAACGGCTTCACCGCTGGCTGCACGAGGTACGTCCGGGCCCACCCTTCGGAGGTCTTCACCTCGCCGATCACGGTCCCGACCGGGATGCCGCGCGGATACACCCCCCCCACACCCGAACTCACGATCTCCGTCCCGGGGGAGAGCGTCGCGCTCATTTGCACGCCGCTCAGTTCGAGCAGATATCGCTCGGGGCCCGATCCGAGATGCGCCTTGACGATCCCGAAGGCGCTCCCGTCCGCCGCCATCGCGCTCACCCGAAAGTCGGGGTGCGACCAGGTGATCGCGAGGCTCATTGTCGGATCCACGGTCTCGACCATCCCGACGAGTCCTTCTGGCGCCACGACCGGGCTGAACGTCCGGATCCCCGCACGCGAGCCGCGGGTGAGTGTGAGGGTGTATTCCTCCCCTAGGGCCCGGCTGTGCAGGGCCTCGGCAGGCACGAACCCCCAACCGAGCGAGCGGCCCAGCCCGAGCGCGCGGCGGAGACGGTCGTTCTCGGCTTCGAGCGCAGGTACTTCGAGGGCCCGCAAGGCGATGCTGTCCCGCGCATCCGTATCGGCGTCGTGGCGAACGATCGCGCGCCGAGCCAGCTCGGCGTCGCTCTGCAAGGCGACCAGCGGCGCGATGAAGACACGCCGGAGCAACGATGTGACGGGATCACGCAGATGTGCCGGGAGCGCGAGCGCAGCCAATGAGAGGGAGACGGAAAGTGCGAGCAGCCCGAAGTCCGCTCGGATCCCGCTGGCGACGGCACGCGCCATCGATCAGCTCAGACGCTCAGGGCTCAACTGCTCAAGACCGACCAGTACTTGTCCTCGTCGTCGAGAATCCGTCCAGTCCCGCGAACGACACACGTGAGAGGATCCTCGTCGACGTGGATCGGCAAGCTTGTCTCCTGGCTCAGGAGCAGATCCAGACCCCGGATCAACGCGCCGCCGCCCGTCATGACGATTCCGCGGTCCACGATGTCACTCGCCAGCTCCGGCGGTGTGATCTCCAGCGCACGCCGGACGGCGTCCACGATCTGCTGGATCGGCTCCTGAATGGCCTCGCGAATCTCGGCCGAATGCACGCGCACGGTCTTGGGTATCCCCGACACCAGGTCGCGCCCCTTGACCTCCATCTCCCGCTCCTCACCCACCGGCGCGGCCGACCCGATCTGGATCTTGATCAGCTCCGCCGTGGGCTCGCCGATCAGGAGGTTGTAGTTCTTGCGCATGAACTGGACGATCGCCATGTCCAGCTCATCGCCGCCCGTGCGAATCGAGGTATCGCTCACGATCCCCGAGAGCGCGATGACCGCGATCTCGGTCGTTCCGCCGCCGATGTCGATCACCATGTTGCCAGTGGGCGTCTCCACCGGAAGACCCACCCCGATCGCCGCCGCCATCGGCTCGGCGACCATGAACACTTCCTTGGCGCCGGCGCCGAGCGCCGAGTCCCGGACCGCGCGCCGCTCGACTTCCGTGATGCCGGATGGGACGCAGACGATGACCCGTGGCTTCACCTTGAACACGTGGTTCTCGATGATCAGGGTCAGGAAGTACCGCAGCATCTTCTCGGTGACGTCGAAGTCGGCAATGACGCCGTCCTTCATCGGCCGGACGGCAAGGATGCCGTCGGGCGTGCGCCCCAGCATGCGCTTCGCCTCCAGCCCGACCCCTTTGATCTTCTTCGTCTCGCGGTCGATGGCGACCACGGAGGGCTCATTGAGCACGATGCCCTCGCCTTTGACGTAGACGAGGGTGTTCGCGGTGCCGAGATCGACAGCGATCGCGTTTGCGGGAAACAGGGACCGCGATCCGGTCTTGAAGAAGGGCCAGCGCATTACGTCTTTGGATTCACGTCCGAACGCCGGGGCCGGCGCCCGTGCGTAGGGTCGTCGGAGAGGCGTCTATGACATACGCGATCGTGCGTCGAGCGCGTCGCGACGGCGAGCGTTAAGCTAGTCCACCCCCCGATGACGATCAAGAGAAATGATCGGCACCACGGCCGCCACCGGCCGCTTCCGCCCCACGCAGCGGCTCATGCGACAAACTTCGCCGGATCCTCATAGGCGATGCCGAACGCCTCGGCGACGCCCGGGTAGGTGACGTGCCCGTCCACGATGTTGAGGCCCTTGAGCAGGGCCGGCTGCGACGCGAGCGCCCGTTTCCATCCTTTGTTCGCCAGTTGCAGCGCGTACGGGAAGGTGGCGTTCGTCAGCGCGAGCGTCGACGTCCGCGGGACGCCTCCGGGCATGTTCGCGACACCGTAGTGTATCACGCCGTCGACGACGTAGGTCGGGTTTTCGTGGGTGGTCGCGTGGATGGTCTCGACGCAGCCGCCCTGATCGATCGCCACATCGACGATCACCGAACCCGGACGCATCAACCGCAGATCCTCACGCCGGACCAGACGCGGCGCCTTGGCGCCGGTCACCAGAACCGCCCCGACTACGAGGTCGGCTGAGGCCAGTTGTTCCAGGATGTTGTGCCGGTTCGAATGGATCAGCACCACGTTCGCGGGCATCACATCCGAGAGGTAGCGGAGTCGCTCGAGCGAGATGTCGAGCACTACCACCGACGCGCCCATCCCAGCGGCCATCTTCGCGGCGTTGATCCCGACGATCCCGCCGCCGAGGACCACGACTCTGGCCGGTGCGACTCCGGGAACGCCGCCGAGGAGCACACCACGGCCCCCGTAGAGTTTCTCGAGGTATTTCGCGCCCTCCTGGACCGCCATCCGTCCGGCGACTTCCGACATGGGGGTCAGCAAGGGCAACTCGCGGGACGGCAGCTCGACGGTCTCGTACGCAATGCACACCGCGCCACTCTTCAGGTGTGCGCGCGTCAGCGCTTCATCCGCCGCGAAGTGGAAATAGGTGAACAGCACCTGCCCCTTCCGGATGCGAGGCCACTCCGGCGCGATCGGCTCCTTCACCTTCAGAATCATCTCGGCTTCCCGCCACACGGCGTCGGCGTCCGGGGCGATGGCCGCACCCACGCGCGTGTAGAGCTCATCGGAGAATCCGCTGCCCTCCCCGGCTCCCCGCTCGATGAACACCGAGTGTCCAGCCGAGACCAGCGACTCGGCGCCAGCCGGTACGAGGGCGATGCGATTCTCGTTGGTTTTGATTTCCTTCGGTACGCCGATTTTCATGGCTCGAGAGGTCTGTCGTTGGTGAAGGTTGATGCCTGCCGGCAGCATGCCAGCCGGCAGTATGCCAGCCGGCAGTATGCCGGCCAGCGCTACGTCGTGGGACCCAGCGTCACGATCGTCTGCCGGTCCGGCGAAAAGAATTCCTGGCACACCGCCCGCACGGCGGTGGGGTCGATGCGGTCGATCTCGGCGAGGACCGCGTCCAGCGATTGAAATGGCTCGCCATAGAGCTCGGTCGACGCCGCGCGGTACATGCGCGCGGTCACGCTCTCCAATGAAAGCGTCACTTGCCCTTTGAGCTGATTCTTCCCAGCCTCGATTTCCGCGGCCGGCAGGCCCTCACCCGCGACACGGTCCAGCTCATCGGTGATCGCCGCGACTGCCTCCGAGGCAGTCTCGGGGGCGGTCCCCACGTAGACGCCGTGGGTGCCGGTGTCCGCATGAAACGTCTGAAACGAGTAGACGGCGTAGGCCAGCCCCAGCTCTTCGCGGACGCGCTGGAAGAGCCGTGAGCTCATGCCGCCGCCCAGCAGTGTGCTCACCAGCGCCAGCGTATACCGCCGAGGATCGCCGTGCGCGACCGCCGGGGACCCGAAAACGACGTGGGTTTGCGCTCCCTCACGCTCGACGTGCCGCCGGTGCGGCGCGACCGGTACGGCGGGAGGCGCGATCATGCGCCCGTCCGGCCCAGGTTCGAGCTCAGCCCAGCCGGTCGCGCCGACAATGCCGATCAGTTCCTCGTGGACGATATTGCCGGCCGCCGCCACCACGGTCTGCCCCGGGTGATAGGCGCGCGCGTGCAATGTCTGGAGGTCCGAGATCGCGAGCCGGCCCACGGTGTCCCGTGTGCCGAGGATGGAATATCCGTAGGGATGCGAGCCCCACAGCGCCTCGTTGTGCAGCTCGAAGACAAGGTCATCGGGGGTGTCTTCCACCGTGCTGATCTCCTCCAGCACGACCTTGCGCTCGGTCTGGAGGTCGCTCGCCCGGAGGATCGGGCGATAGACGAGATCGACCAGAACATCGGCGGCTTCCCGCACATGGATGTCGAGCACGCGCGCCTGGAAGGCCGTATGCTCGCGTCCGGTGTAGGCATCGAGCGACCCGCCGAGGGTTTCGAGCGCCAGCGCGATTTCTTTGGCCGTCCGCCGGGCAGTGCCTTTGAACACCATGTGCTCCAGCAGGTGCGATACGCCCATGGAGTCGCGCTGCTCGTGGAGCGATGCCGCCCGGATCCAGGCTCCGATCGCCACGGACCGGACCCCGGGCATGTGCTCCGATATGACCGTGAGGCCGTTGGACAACCGGGTCGACTGGAGAGTCGTTCCGTCGCTTGAGGCCGTACCAGCCGGTCGGGGTGGGGTCGAGATAGTACCCCGAGCCGGCTGAGGAGCGAACCGGTCGGTGCCTCTACTCACTCGCGCCGACGAGCGGACGCCCGGGGCGCCCCGCCGCCATCGCCGTTGCCTTCCTCCACTCCTTCAGGCTTGGGCTGCAACGCCTTCATCGACAACCGGAGGCGACCCCGCTCATCGCGATCGATGAGCTTGACCTTGACCCGGTCGCCCCGCTTGACCACGTCCTCCGTCTTGTCGGTCCGTCCCCACCGCAGCTCGGAGATATGAAGCAGGGCCTCGGTGCCCGGCATGATCTCGATGAAAGCGCCGAACGCTGTCGTGCTCTTCACCGTCCCTTCGTAAACCTCGCCTACCACGGGTTCGGCGGTCACCGCCTGGACCATCTGCTTGGCCCGGGCCATCGCCTCGCCGCCGACAGCGGCGATCGTTACGAGACCCGTGTCATCGACCGTCAGCTCGGCGCCCGTCTCGTCCTGAATGCCGCGGATCGTCTTCCCCTTCGGCCCAATCAGGTCGCCGATTTTCTCGGGATTGATGTTCATCGTGACGATGCGGGGCGCGTACTGCGACAGGTCGGACCGCGGCTCGGCCAGCGCCTTGCGCATCTCGCCGAGGATGTGGAGCCGGCCGTCCCGTGCCTGTGCGAGGGCCTCTTTCATGATCGACACGTCCAGACCCTGAATCTTGATGTCCATCTGGATCGACGTGATGCCATCAGCCGTGCCGGCCACCTTGAAATCCATGTCGCCCAGGTGGTCTTCGGTGCCGAGGATGTCGCTCAGCACCGCGTAGCGATCGCCCTCTTTGATGAGACCCATGGCGACCCCGGCGACCGCGCCGCGCATCGGGACGCCCGCATCGAAGAGCGCCAGCGACCCGCCGCAGACCGAGGCCATCGACGATGATCCGTTGGATTCGAGAATGTCGGCCACCACACGGATCGTGTAGGGGAAATCCTCGAACTCTGGAAGCATCCGCTGCAACGCCCGCTCCGCGAGATTACCGTGGCCGATTTCACGGCGGCTCGTGCCTCGCACCGGACGGACTTCACCCGTCGAGAACGGCGGGAAGTTGTAGTGCAGCATGAAGGACTTCGTGGTCTCGCTGGCGTCGTCGATCGAATCGAGACGCTGCACGTCGTTCGCCGTCCCGAGTGTCACGGCCACCAGCGCCTGCGTCTGGCCGCGGGTGAAGAGTGCCGATCCATGCGCACGCGGCAGAAGACCCACCTCGGTCGAGATCGTGCGGATCTCGACCGGTGTCCGCCCATCGACCCGGTGTCCCGTGTTGAGCACCTGCTCGCGCAGCGCCTCGTACTCGACGTCGCCGACGAGGTTGCCGATGTCGCGCCCGTTCTCCGGGAAGTCGGCCGCCAACCGCTCGGCGATGGACTTCTTGACCTTCTCGATCTGCCCGGCGCGCGACGCCTTGTCCTTGGCGTTGATCGCCTCGCGGATCTCCGATTGAGCCATGTCCCGCACGCGGGGCTCGAGGCCCGGCGGCAGGGTGGGCTTGGTCCATGCCATCTTCGCAACCGGCGGCAGTTGCTTGAGCAGCTCTTCCTGCGCGCCGATCACCTCCCGGATCCCGCCGTGCGCGACCTGCAGCGCATCGACGACCGCGTCTTCGGTGACTTCGAGCGCTTCGCCCTCGACCATCAGTAGCGAATCGCGATTGCCCGCGACCACGAGATCGATGTCCGTGTAGGCGATCTGCTGGAAGGTCGGGTTGAGCACCCACTTGTTCTCGAGGCGGCCCACGCGGACCCCGCCGATCGGGCCGAGAAACGGAATCTTCGAGCTGTTGAGCGCGACCGACGTCGCGATGAGGGCCAGCACATCGGCGTCGTTCTGCTGGTCGGCCGAGATCACGTAAATGAAGACCTGGATCTCGTTCTTGAACCCTTCGGGAAACAGCGGCCGGATCGACCGGTCGATGATGCGCGCGGAGAGGATCTCTCCGTCCTGCGGGCGTCCTTCCCGCTTGATGAAACCGCCGGGGATCTTGCCCGCGGCGTAGGTCCGCTCCTTGTATTCGACCGTCAGAGGAAAGAATGGAAGCGGACTGATATTGTCGCTGACGGTGACGGCGGCGAGAACCATCGTCTCGCCAAAGGTGACGACCGCTGAACCGGCCGCTTGCTTCGCCATCCGGCCGGTCTCGATGACCAGACGCCGTCCGGCGAACGTACGCTCTACACGTGGCATGATTGTCCGAAAAAAAGAAGTGGCGTCACTAGCGGCCTTGACCCGGCCGCCCGCCACGCCCAGTTGACTGCGCGATCGCTAATACCGCAGCCCCAATGTGTCGATGAGCGACCGGTATCCATCGACGTCGGTGCGCTTCATATAATTGAGCAGGCGCCGCCGCCGGCCGACCATCTTCAGCAATCCCTGACGGCTGTGGTGATCCTTGGGATGCGTCCGGAAGTGATCGGTCAGATAGTTGATTCGAGCGGTCAGGACCGCAACCTGGACTCGGCTCGATCCCGTGTCCGTCTCGTGCTCGTGGAACTGCTGTATCGTCGGTGCTTTTTCAAACGCCATGTGATATATTCCCGGCGCGCGGTCGCGCGCTCCTCGCCAAAGTTCAATAAGCCTAGAAGTTTACTGGAGTTGCAGACTGCTGTAAAGGATGTCACGGCTCGCGTTTTCATGCGAGATGTAGTGCATGGCGGCGCGGGCGCCGAGCCTTCGGCCGCCTCCTGTGCCCCCCAGCCCGCTTTTCCCGCGATCTCCCCCGATTCCCACCCGCTCGCCGGTCCCCCGCTGTGCCTGAACGATTTCTAGGGCGCACGCTGGGCAAGTTCCGCATCGATGCGATCATCGGCACCGGCGGCTTCGCGTGGGTCTACAAGGCGTTCGACCCCGAGCTCGAGATCCCGGTCGCGCTCAAGGTCCTCAAGCCCCAGTACGCCGGCGACGAACAGTTCGAGCAGCGCTTCCGCCGCGAGGCCGCGACTGCAGCGCGCCTCCGCCACCCGAACATCATCAAGATTTTCGCGGTGGGCAAAGACGGCGAGGCCGTCTACTTCGCCATGGACTTCCTGCCACAGGGACTGCCCGACCGCCTGGAGGTCGTCACCAAGCTGCCCGAACCGGTCCTCATCCGCATGGGCATCGACGTCGCGAGTGCGCTCGGCTTCGCTCACCGCGAAGGCGTCGTCCACCGCGACATCAAGATCGACAACATCCTGTTCGATGACCACGGCAATGCGATCGTGGCCGATTTCGGCATCGCCCGCGCCGTCTCGAACTATGTGCAGCAGACCGGCACGAACATGGTCGTCGGCACTCCGCAGTATTTTTCGCCGGAGCAGGCGCGCGGGATGGCACTCGATGGCCGCGCCGACATCTACTCGCTCGGCGTCACCCTCTATCGGGCCGCCACGGGAGTCCTGCCGTTTACCGGGGACGACTGGTACGAGATCGCGCGCCAGCACGTCGAGGACAAGCCAGCCAAGCCGCGGGTCCACAACTCGTTGCTCTCCCGCGATATCGAGCGCGTGATCATGCGGTGCCTCGAGAAGGACCCGGCCGCGCGGTTCCAGACGGGCGAGGCGCTGTGCCAGGCGTTGGGAGCGTTGAGTTTCGAGCGCAACGAGACAATCGCCATGCGCAGCACACCGCCGATCGGGACGTCGGGCACACCCACGAGCCCGAGAGTCTGGGAGACCCTACGTGCCACGTCCCGGCGCCGCGTTGCGGCCGGCGCCGTCACCGTGGGGCTGCTGGCCGCCCTGGCCTGGGGCGGCGTCTACCTGGCGCGCCGTGGCTCGGCGGCCCACGACACGACTCCCGGCCAAACGGCCGCCGACGGGGTGCCACTGGCCGCGACGGAACCCTCGGCCACCGACCCCGGCACCTCAAACCCGCCGGCAACCTCGACCACCGCCACGCCCCCGGACACCACCGCTGCCTCGTCCAGCCGGATTCCGGACCAGGTTCCGGTGCCGGGGTCGAAATCCCCGAGCGAGTCCTCGCCCTTGCATCGGGGAGCCTCGACCCGCCCGGCCCACGCGCGTTCCAGCAAGGCCTCCCACTCCAGAACCCCCACGCCGGCGGTCGCCGCCGAACCGAGTGCGCGCGGGTCGGGCACCGTGAGCCTCGAAGCGGACCCCGCGGGGGCCAGCTACACCCTCCAGGCGCTCGACGATGGCCATGTGATCAGGGGCACCACGCCTACCGCCACCCCGCTCACCCTGCCCGTCGGCGACTACGCTATCGAGATCTCGGCCCGGTACTGCGCCTCGTATCGGGACACGCTGCACGTCCAGGCCAACCAGCCCGCGACGTCGGTTCGCATCAAGCTCGTGTGCGGTACCTGACGCGGTACCTAACACGGACCTGTCGCAGCATTAGCCGGCGTTCGCCGCCACAGCCGGGCAGCCCCACGCTCAATGCCCGTGCACGAGATACCCCAGTACGCCGCCGGCCAGCGCCGCCCCCCAAAACCAGGGCTGCGCGTAAAACCGGCGCTTGGGCTGTGACAACAGCACAACGTATGAGGTGTTGAGGCGGGCGGTCTGGCTCATGACCACCCCGGTCGCCACGCCGCTGTCGACATTGGCAATCCGAATCCGCGCGATCAGCGCGTCACGGTGCGCGGGATCGACCGCGAGTCCGACCTGGCCGGGCGAGACCCACCGTGCGCCGACGATCGCGAAGGTAAACGTCGTGTCGGCGACCGACGCGACATCGAACCGCACGTACGCCGACTGCGCGCGTGCCGCCGATGCCCAGAGAGAAAAGGCCGCGACCGCGGTCGCGGTCAGCAGAGCCCGCTGAAGACCCGGCACCCGTCGTTGAACATCACGAGCAGGAAGAGCGCCCCGATCGCGACGAGCCCGACCCGTAGGATGTATTCGCGCGTCCGAAGGCTGAACGGGCGGCCTTTGACCGCTTCGAGAACGTTCACGAGTATCTGGCCGCCGTCGAGGATCGGGATCGGCAGCAGGTTGAGGATCGCGAGATTTATGCTGAGCAGGGCGATCAGAGTCCACAGGCTCTCGAGACCGCTTCGGGCTGTCTCGACGGACATTCGCGCGATCCCAACGGGGCCCGCCAGGCTGGTGAGCGATTCCTTCCTCGTCACCAGATCGTGTACCGACACAAAGATCAGTCCCGCCATGTTGCCGGTGACGCGCCACGCCAGGGTCAATGCCTGCGGCAGCGGCATCGGATGCCGGCGGCCGTCCAGGCGCGGGGCGGCGCCGATCTTCCCGACAGTCCGGATCACACCCGATGTGAAATTCGTGTCGGGAGTTGGCCGCGGCGTCACGGTGACGGTCCGCGCCGTGCCGTGCGACATCACAGTGATCGAGATGGGAACGTTCGGGTACGGCGAGACGTGCGCGACCAGATCCTTCCAGCCCGTGATCGGTTGGCCACCGACAGCGACCACGCTGTCCCCGCCTGTGAGTCCCACCGCCGCACCGGCGCTCTGCGGCAGGACGTAGTCGAACACCGGTGAGTCCGACGGCACCGGCCGCCCGTAGTACAGGTTGATGCCGGCAAGGATCACGTAGGCGAGCACGGCGTTCATCGTGACGCCGCCCAGCATGATCACGAGCCGCGCCCACAGCGGCTTCGACTCGAACCACCGGTTGGGCGGAATCGGGCGCGGCCCGAACGGCATCATCGCGTTGGGATCCTGATGGGCGGCCTGTGCCGCGGGCGATTCCTCCGAACCTCCCTCGAGGATCGCCGCGGGCTCGTCATCACGAGACGCCATGCGCACGTAGCCGCCGAGCGGGAACACGGCAAGTTGGTACTCGGTCTCACCCCAGCGGCGCGCCCACAGCGCGGGCCCGAAACCGATCGAGAACCGCGGCGCGTAGACGCCGGTCGCCTTCGCGGCGATGAAGTGTCCGAGCTCGTGTACGAATATGAGAAGGCCGAACACCAGGACCGGCGCCAGCCACGACACGTGATCGCGAAGAAACGTCAGCACCCTGCTCCCCCCTGGATCGCGCTCGCGCCGACCGCGCCACCCGCCCGCTGGCGGACATGCGCCCGCGCCGCGGTATCGGCCGCTTTCAGCGCCTGCCGATCGCCGGCTGGCAATCCGGCCAGCGACCCGAGTGCGGATTCGATCGCGCGCGCGATCCCGGCAAAAGTCATCAACCCCTCGAGAAACAACGCCACGGCTTGCTCGTTCGCCGCATTGAATATCGCCGGCGCGGCGCCGCCTGCTCGGCCCGCCGCCATCCCCAGCGCCAGCGCCGGGAAGTCATCGACCCGGACCCGCTCGAACGTCAGCGGTGACGCGGTCACGGGATCGAACGGTGGTACCCCGTCGTCCGGCAGCCGTTCGGGATGCGTCAGCGCGTAGAGCACCGGCAGCTCCATCGTCGGCATCCCGACCTGCGCCAGTACGTTCCCATCGATGAACTCCACGAACGAATGCACCACGCTCTGTGGATGGACGACCACCTCGATCCGATCGTATGGTACGCCGAAGAGATAGTGCGCCTCGATGACTTCGAGCGCCTTGTTGGCGAGCGTCGCGCTGTCCACGGTGATCTTGCGACCCATGCTCCACGTGGGATGGCGTAGCGCGTCGGCAACCGTTGCCCGTTCGAGCTGATCTCGCGACCATCCCCGGAACGGCCCGCCTGACGCGGTCAAGATCAGCCGCCGGATGTCACTCGCCGGCCGCCGTCCGAGACACTGCAGGATGGCCGAATGCTCACTGTCGACCGGCACGATCTCGCCGCCGCCCGACGTGGCGGCCGCAGTCACCAGCTCGCCGGCCGTCACGAGGGTCTCTTTATTGGCGAGCGCGACACGCTTCCCTGCCCGCAATGCCGCGAGCGTCGCATCCAGGCCGGCCGCGCCGACCACCGCATTCACGACGATGTCCACGCTCGGCAGCGTCGCGGCTGTCACCAGACATTCGGGGCCGACCTGCCACTCCGCGGGATACGTCCCGCCGTTCTGGACGAGTCCTACATACGCAGGGCTGAAGCGACCGGCCTGGTCTTCGAGCAGCAGCGCATTCCCGTAGGCGGTCAGCGCATCGACTCGAAACGACGCTCGCTGCCGTTCGAGCACCCGGAGTGCGGTCGTCCCGATCGAGCCGGTCGAGCCAAGCACCGCGACGCCGCGGATGCGGGCGCCGGCAAGGTGCCGGACAGCCGGAGCCCCAGGGATTCGCCTGCTCATCGAAGGGCGCTCACGGAACGGCGCTCACGGAACGGCGCTCATCGAATGGTGCTCATTGGCGACATCACCAGGAAGCCCGGGATGCCGAACATGATGTACGCGACGGGCAGCACGAACAACAAGCTGTCCACGCGGTCCAGCACCCCGCCATGCCCCGGGAACAGCCGGGAGCTGTTCTTCACGCCGGCCTCGCGCTTGAGCAGTGATTCGGCGAGGTCGCCGATCTGCGCCGCCACGCTCACGGCCACGCCGAAGATCACGATGCCCGACAGACTCAAACCGAGATCCGCCGATGGCACGAGGACGCGCCCGACGTACAGCCAGCACGCAGCGACCGTCACGACGACACCGCCGATGGCCCCCGCCACGGTCTTGCCGGGACTTATCGCCGGGATCAGCTTGCGGCGCCC
Source organism: Gemmatimonadota bacterium (assembly GCA_021324775.1). Lineage (GTDB taxonomy): Bacteria > Gemmatimonadota > Gemmatimonadetes > Gemmatimonadales > Gemmatimonadaceae > Palsa-1248. The sequence continues at coordinate 3,476 of JAJPIM010000043.1, read as the reverse complement.
AAGTGCCCGTCCCACCGCGTACGCGCCGATGTCGTTGGCCCACGTGAGCAGCAGTGGAAGCAGCAGGAGCGCAATGCCAGCCCGGTCGTCGGCCACGTACCGATAGTAGCGGATCGCGAACGCGAAGCTGAGAAGACCACCCGTATACGACGCGCCGAACAGGGTCGTCGCCACCGCCGACAGGGCGTGCCCGTCGTCCCTCCGTATCCAGATGGCGAGCGCCATGACGATCATCAGCACGGCGGCGGCGAAGCCCGGCGCGACGGTGAAAACACCCCTGGGCTCCGCGGCCAGCACGATCGGAATCAGGGCAGCCAGCGGAATGCCGGCGGCCTCGATCGGCCGCGCTCCGCCAGCCCGCGCGATCCGGAACAACTCCCACGCGCCGACCCCGCCCGTCAGCGCGAGGAGCCCCACCAGCGGCGCACCGCCAATCATGATGATCCAGATGGTGAGCGGCGCCGCGACGGCACCGAAGGCGATGCGCTGGGCCAACTCCGGCATATGCCTCATCGCACGCGCGTCATGGGCATGCGCTTCATGGGCATGCGCCGCATGGCATCCGCCGCATGGGCTCGCGCCTAGGCGGAGACGCGGCCGAAACGGCGTTCCCGATTGAGGTAGTCCAGTATCGCCTCGTACAGCTCCCGCCGCCCGAAGTCCGGCCACAGGACCGGTGAGATGAACAACTCGGTGTATGCCATCTGCCAGAGAAGGAAATTGGAGATCCGCTGCTCGCCCGACGTGCGGATCAGCAGATCGGGATCCGGGCAATCCGCCGTATACAATCGCCTCTGGAAGTCGGCCTCGGTGATCTCGTCGGGGACCAGGCGCCCGGCCTGAGCATCGCGTGCCAGCAGTTGTGCCGCCCGCACCAGCTCGGCCCGGCCACCGTAGGAAATGAACAGATTGAGCCGGAGCCGGTCGTTGTGCTCGGTCTCGGCTACGACACGGTTGACCGCGCTTGCCGCCGCCGGCGTGAGGCGGTCCAGATCGCCGAGGATGCGCACCCGCACGCCGCGATCGCGCAACTCATCGGCTTCTCGCGCGATGTACTCCTCGAGCAGCGACATCAGCGCCGTGATCTCGACGGGAGGCCGCTGCCAATTCTCCTGCGAAAAGGCGAACAGCGACAGCACCTCCAGGCCCGACTCGACGGCACCCTCCACGACGTCCCGCACGGCCTTCATCCCCGACCGATGCCCGTATGGACGCGGCATGAGACGCTCCCGCGCCCACCGCCCGTTGCCATCCATGATGATGGCCACGTGGCGCGGGACGCCGCCCTGGACGCGGATGCGCCCGAGCAGCTCGTCTGCCGTCGGTTCAGCCGGCGCCGTCATCACACTTCCATGATCTCGGCTTCCTTAGCCTTCAGCGTCTCATCGATCTTGCGCACGAAGTCGTCGTGCATTTTCTGCAACTCTTTCTCGCCGTGCTTGACGTCGTCCTCCGACACCTTGTCCATCTTCTTGAGACGGTCCCGCGATTCCGTCCGCGCGTGCCGCACACCCACCCGCCCTTCCTCAGCCAGCTTGTGCACGATCTTCACAAGATCGCGCCGCCGCTGCTCGTTGAGCGATGGCAGCGGCACGCGGATGATCGCTCCCTGGACTGCCGGGTCGAGCCCGAGATCCGACTCGCGGATCGCTTTCTCGATGGCCCTGGCAAGTCCCTTGTCCCACGGGGTCACGATGAGGAGCCGTGGCTCCGGTGCCGCGACCGACGCGACCTGGTTGACCGGCATCATCTGCCCGTAGGCGTCGACCCGAACGGTATCGAGGAGCGCCGGTGTCGCCTTGCCACTCCGGATCGACCCCAGTTCGCGGCGGGCGCTCTCCACTGCCTTCTCCATGGCGGTCCGGCAGTCCTTGAGGATCTGCGGGATGGTCGTGGTCGTGCTGGGACTCATGCGGTGCTCCGGAGACTAGGACGCCGCCAGCGCCGCCCGGGGCGCTCGCGGGAGCGAGCGCTCACCGGACAAGCGTGCCGACGCGTTCGCCGCGGATGACCCGGGGTACGGCCCCCGGCGAGTGAATATTGAGGACGACCAGTGGCAACTCGTTTTCTTTGCACAGCGTGATCGCGGTCTGGTCCATCACGCCGAGCTCGTCGCGCATCACGTCGCGGTAGCTCACCTCGTCGTACCGCGTCGCGGTCGGATCGCGCTTCGGATCGGCAGAATACACGCCGTCGACGTTCGTGGCCTTGATGATGACATCGGCCTTCATCTGAATCGCGCGCAGGACGGCGGCCGTGTCGGTCGTGAAATAGGGATTGCCCGTGCCGGCGGCAAAAATCACGGTGCGCTTCAGCTCCATGTGATGGATGGCGCGCCGCCGGATGAACGGCTCCGCCAACTCCTCCATCCGGATCGCAGTCATCACCCGCGTCTCGAGCCCGCGCCGCTCCAGCACATCCTGCAGCGCGAGCGCATTGATGACGGTGCCAAGCATCCCCATGTAGTCGGCACTCACCCGGTCCATCCCCATGTCGTGCAACTGCGCGCCGCGCACGATGTTGCCGCCACCGATCACCAACCCGATTTCCGCGCCAAGCGCGACCGCGTCGTTGATCTCACGGGCGAGCTCCTCGATGACGTCGAAATCGAATCCAAATCCCTTCGGTCCTGCGAGCGCCTCCCCGGACAGCTTGAGGAGCACCCGCGGGTACTTGAGGGCGGATGCCGCACCCGTCGCGGCGCCATCGGTCACGAGCGCGTCTACTCCTCGCCCACCCGGTACCGGGTGAAGCGGCGTACGACGATGCGCTCGCCAACTTTGGCCGAGAACTCCGTGATCAGGTCGCCGATGACGATCTTGTCGTCGCGAACCCAGCGTTGGTGCAGCAACGCCACGTCCTTGTAGAACGATTCGATCTTGCCACTCACGATCTTGTCGAGGAGGTGCGCGGGTTTGCCGCTCTCCCGCACTTGTTCCTCGAACAGCCGCCGCTCGCGCTCCACCCGATCGGGTGGCACGCCATCCTTGTCGATTGCCGATGGCGCCGCAGCCGCGATGTGCTCGGCCAGGTGCCGCACAAGCGTGTGGAACTCGGGATTGCGCGCCACGAAATCCGTCTCGCAATTGACCTCGACCAGCACCGCGAGCTTGCCGTCGTGGTGCAGATAGTGGCCGATCATTCCCTCTCGCGCTTCCTTGTCCATCCGCTTCTCGGCCTTGGCCGCACCGCGCTTCCGCAGCAGGTCGACCGCGCGCTCCATGTCACCGTTCGCTTCCTCGAGCGCCCGCTTGCTATCCATCATGCCCGCGCCGGTCCGCTGGCGGAGCTCCTGGACTTCTTTGGCCGTCACGGCCGTCGTCTTTGTCGTCGTCATAGTCACCACGCATCTGTGTGAAGCCGCCCCCAACGCCCAACCCCCAACCCCCCTATCCCCCAACCCCACCACCCAATCCCCCCACCCCCAACCCCCACCCCCCCCGCCCCACCACCCCCCCCCCCCACCCCCACCCCCC
>JAJPIM010000020.1 GCA_021324775.1 Gemmatimonadota bacterium | reverse complement strand
CGTTTGCTATCCATCATGCCCGCGCCGGTCCGCTGGCGGAGCTCCTGCACTTCCTTGGCCGTTACGGTGGTTTTTGTCGTCGTCATAGTCGTCACTCAATTCTGTGTGAAGCTGCCCTGCCCGAAGCGCCGCTCGAGCCTGTCGTGCCCTCGCCGAACTTACTCAATCCTATGGAAACGCCGCCGGGAGAGCCACCGGCGGCGTCGAGACGTAATCTATCCGTCCCGCGTACGCGCGGGGCGCCGGCAGACCACCCGGCTACGCCTCAGGCTCCCCCTCGTCACCTGCCACTTCGTCAACGCCCGCTGCCCCCTCACCCTCGGCACCTGTCTTGAGCCGGGCGGCGATTGCTTCGGGCTTGGCCCGCCGGCGGCGTGGCCGCCGTTTGCGCCGGCGCTCGTCGTCGCCCGCGGCCGGCTCCATCCCGCGGTCGGAGCTGTAGGTACTGGTCTCGGTCTCCTCGACTTCCTGCCGGACCGGCGCCTCGCGCCGTGTCTCGACAATCGAGTCGGCCACCGCCCGCGTGATCAGCTCGACCGACCGGATCGCGTCGTCGTTGCCGGCCACCGGCACGGTGATGAGATCGGGGTCCGCATTCGTGTCGACGATCGCGATGATCGGAATGCCGAGTTTGTTGGCCTCGCTGACCGCGATCCGCTCCTTCTTGGAGTCGATCACGAACATGAGGCCCGGCAGGCGGCCCATGTTCTTGATGCCCGTCAGGTTGCGCGCCAGCTTGTCGCGCTGGCGGCTCATGAGGAGCTGCTCCTTCTTCGTGTAGTTCTCGAAGTCACCGCCCGTCTCGCTGCCCGCCTCGAGATCCTTGAGCCGCCGGATCTGCTTCTTGACCGTCTGGAAATTGGTCAGGAGCCCGCCCAGCCACCGCTCGGTCACGTAGAGCGCACTCGCGCGTTCCGCCTCCTCCTTCACGATCGCGCTCAACTGCCGCTTCGTGCACACGAACAGCACGTTGTCGCCACGCAGGATCACTTCACGCGCCAGCTTCTGCGCGAGCTCGATCTGGCGCAGTGTCTTCTGCAAATCGATGATGTGAATCCCATTGCGCTCGGCGAAGATGAAACGGCGCATCTTCGGATTCCACCGGCGCGTCTGGTGTCCGAAGTGGACACCGGCCTTCAGCAAATCGTCGAGACTGGGTTGAGCCATGCGAGACGTGAGACCGTTGCGGGTTAGACGACCGCGCCCGTCACCGTGGCCTGCGACCGCGTCTCCTTCAGGAGAACACGGCACCCGCCGCCACTCGGGACGCGTGCGAGATGAATGACCAACTCCTGCCACCTGCTACAACTCCCTGCACCTGCCCTGCGACGGCGCACCCGGCGCACATTCTGCGCCACCAGCGCCCGCACTCGCACTAGCGCTTGCTGAACTGGAAGCGCTTCCGCGCCTTCGGCCGGCCCGGCTTCTTGCGTTCGACCGACCGCGCGTCACGCGTCAGGAGTCCGAGGTCGCGCAGCTTGCGCCGGTGCGCCTCATCGACCTGCAGCAGCGCGCGCGCCACCGCCAGGCGCAGCGCCCCAGCCTGGCCGGACAGACCGCCGCCCTCGACCTTGGCCCGCACGTCGAACTGCCCCAGCGAGTCGGTCACCGTGAACGGCTGCTGGATGGCCGCCACCAGCGCTGGCCGCGGGAAGTAGTCGCCGAGCGTACGCCCGTTGACGTTCCATTTTCCAGAGCCCGGGCTGAGATACAACCGGCAAACCGCTTCCTTACGACGGCCGATCGTGTGCTTCGTCAGCGGATCAACTGCCACGTGTCGTCTCCGTCGTGCCCGCCGGATCCGGCGACCGTCCGCCACCCGTCTTGGCGTTGATCAAGAGCGCCTTGGGCTGCTGCGCGATATGCGTGTGCGTCGCTCCCGCGAAGACGCGCAGCTTCCGGCGCAGCACCTGCCGCCCGAGCGCGGTCTTGGGCAGCATCCCGTACACCGCCTTCTCGATGACACGCTCGGGGTGCTTCGCCAGCACGCTCGCCACCGGCGTGAATCGCTCGTGCCCCATGTAGCCCGTGTGATGGAAATACCGCTTCTGCTCCGCCTTCCGTCCGGTCAGACGGACTTTGGCGGCGTTGATGACGATGACGTTGTCGCCCGTGTCCATGTGCGGCGTGAACGTCGCTTTATGCTTGCCGCGAATCACGCGCGCGATCTCGGTGGCCAATCGGCCGAGCACCATGCCATCGGCGTCGACGATGTACCACTGGTGCGCGATGTCTGCGGGCGTCGCGGAAAATGTTCGCATCTCAGCTTGTCGTGCGTGATCGGGGGCGCCTTTCCGGATCCGGCAGAGCCGTGGGCTCCCGGGAGGCATTCGACAACAGACTCGTAAGCTAGCAAATGACTTAGGTCGTGTCAACGCGCGGCGCTGCATTGGTAGTGGCTCGAACGACTGCCCGAGTCCTCGTTCTCCACGGATCCGGTTCTGGTCCCCGCCCCGCCCAGCCGCTAAGCTAAGTGTTCGACCATGTCGCCCTACGTCTCGGAGTGATCACGGTGTCCGAGCTCCAGCTTGGCGGGCCATCCTCGTCGTTGGGCAAGATGGGCGCGGCGGGACCGAATCCGCGACTAGACGCGCCACGCACGCTGGTCTTTCCGGGCGGTCGCGCCATCATCCTCGTCGTTGAACGAGACCCGCACGTCCGTGACCTGGAAGCGTACTTTCTGAACGAGGCCGGCTACGCGGTCGAGTTCGCCGTAGATGGTGTCGCCGCGCTGGAGATGGCGAGGACGCTGGCGCCACAAATTGTCATCACGGAGATCCTCGTGCCCAAGCTGGATGGACTTGCGCTCTGCCGGGCCATCAAGGAGGATCCCGCTCTGCGCGGCACGGCGGTCCTGATCTTCAGTATCTTGGCCGCCGAAAGCCGTGCCCGAGACGTGGGCGCGGACGCCTTTCTCATGAAGCCGCTCGCCGAGCGCCGGCTTGTGGAGACCGTGCGCGCGTTGATCGCGGCGCGCGTGCCGGCGTCCCCGCCGGCGCCGGCCGCATCGCCGGTGGTCCGGTGACGATACCCGTGATCGGCGGCCAGCCGGCCTCACTCGACGGTGGCGCACCGGCGACTCAGTTCCCGCGCGTGCGCACCGGCAACTCCCAGGCGGACGAGGTGCTCGGCGGTGGGTTCCCGAGCAACTCGATCAATATCGTGATGGGGCAGCCGGGAACGGGGAAGACGATCTTCGCCGAGCAGCTGCTGTTCGAGAACGCGGGAGCCGACCGCGCGTCGGTGTTTATCACGACCCTCTCAGAGCCCCTCACCAAGGCGGTGACCTATGCCCAGCGTTTCCAGTTCTTCGACGTCCGGAAGCTGGGCACGGAAATTCAGTATCACGATCTGGGTGCAGCGCTCGCCGCCGACGGCCCGGCCGTCATCGTGCCGTGGCTGACCGACATTATCAAGACGTCACGTCCCAAGATCATTATTATCGATTCGTTCCGCGCCATTCACGACCTGGGCACGTCGGTGCAGGAGATCCGACGCTTGGTCGCCGAGCTCGCTGGCCTGCTGTCCGCCTACGACGTGACTACCTTTTTGCTGGGCGAATATACGAGCAACGACGTGCAGCGCTTCCCTGAATTCGCCATCGGCGACGGGATCGTCGAGTTGGCTCGCAGTTCACTCAGCTCACGCGACGAACGATTCTTCCGCGTGCTCAAGCTGCGCGGCAGCGCGTATCGGGAAGGGCAGCATGCGTTTCGCATCACAGAGGACGGGCTGGCCCTCTATCCGCGACTCGTGTCGCCGCGCATCCCGGAGAACTACCACCCGCATCTCGAACGCGTGCCGACCGGCGTCGACGGGCTCGATGCGATGGTCGGGGGCGGGCTCTGGTCCGGATCGACGACCCTTCTTGTGGGGCCGACTGGATCGGGGAAGACGACAGTGGCACTCCAATTCGCTCTCGAGGGCGTGCGACGTGGAGAACACAGTCTCTACGTGCACTTTCAGGAAAATCCCTCACAACTGCGCCGAGCCATCGATGGGCTCGGGATGAGTGCGGATCAGGCGATTGCTCGGGGGCTGAGCCTCCGATACGAGTCGCCGGTCGAGATGCAGATCGACAGCATCATCGTGGACATCTTCGAGCGGATCCGGGACGGGGGCGTGCGACGCTTGGTCGTCGATGCCATCGGCGATCTAGTGACTGCCGCCAGTGACTCGCAGCGGCTGCACGACTATCTCTACGCGCTCGTCCAACACTTCACGGTCCATAACGTCACCAGCGTACTGGCGCTCGAATCGGGCAGCGGCGGCACGAACGCGGTTGACGTCGCGCATCGCTTCTCCTACATGTCCGACAACGTCCTCCAGCTGGACTTGCGCGGCGAGGAGCGGACCAAGCGCACGCTGCGCATCGTGAAGACGCGGAACAGCGACCATGACCCGGACGTGCGCGAGCTCGCGATTCGTGCGGGAGGCGCACGGATTGTCTGAGGACCGCCGGCGCCTCGCCGACCGCCGCGCCCCACCGGGCCCGCCCCCGACGGGCGATGAGGCCGGGGCGCCGACCCCGCCGAGGCCGGTGCGGCGGCCGGACCCGCGCTTGTGGCAGCTGACCCGGCTGAGCCGGGCCTTTACGAACACGACGTCGCTTGCCGACCTGCTGCGCCTAGCAGTTGAGCAGGCGGCGAACCTCCTCAGCGCCGACCGGGCCGTACTGATGCTCGCCGATGCCGAGGGGATGCTCCGCGTGCGAGCGGCAGTCGGGGTCGACGACGAGGTGGTGGCGCGTTTTCGACAGTCGTTCGATGAGTCGTTGGTGACGCGGCTGCAGGGTCTCTTCGGCCCGGGCGCATCGGACGGATTCATCGGTGTGCCGCTCGTGGTGCAAGGCCGGGTCACAGGCCTGCTCGCGGTGATCCGGCCGCGCGCCAGTCCGGTGACCACCGACGATGAGACGCTGCTCTCAGGGTTGGCCGACCAGACCGCGGCCCCTCTCGAACACGCGCTCCTCGCCGAGCGGATGGAGCGGGCGACTCTGGTGACGGACAACGTGCGACTCTACGAAGCGGAGCGCGCGGCCCGGCTCGCGGCCGACCATGCGCGTGCCGACGCTCAGGCGGCGAACCGCGCGAAGAGCGACTTTTTGACCAATATGAGTCATGAGCTTCGCACGCCACTGAACGCGATCAGTGGGTATGTCGAGTTGATCGACATGGGGCTGCGGGGGCCGGTCACGGACGAGATCCGTGAGGACCTCCGCCGCATTCGGGCCAGTCAACGCATGTTGCTTCGCCTCGTGGAGGACGTGCTCGACGTGGCGAAGGTGGAGACCGGGCACGTCGAGCTGAACCTGTCGGACGTCAAACTGCACGACCTCCTGTCGGGCGCCGAAGCGCATGTCTTCCCGCAGCTCTACGCGAAGTCGCTCCGATACCAGTACCAAGCCTGCGATCCGGCCGTCACCGTGCGGGCGGACCGCGAGCGCCTGCAGCAGATTGTCCTGAATCTCCTGACCAACGCCATCAAGTTCACGCCGGTCGGCGGCTCGATCACGCTCAGTGCGGAGGCCGCTGCGGAGGTTGTGCTCGTCCGCGTCGCGGACAACGGCCGCGGCATACCAGCGGACAAGTTGGACAGGATATTTCAGCCGTTCGTCCGCCTCGGGGCCGACATCGCCGGGGCCCCCGAGGGTGCCGGCCTCGGGCTCGCGATCAGCCGCTCACTGAGCCGGGCGATGGGCGGCGATCTCACCGTCGACAGCACGCTGGGCCAGGGCTCGATCTTTACCTTGAGGCTGTCCCGATCCTGATCGTCTCGCCCACGCGTTCGCACCTTCCGCTGGCAGCGGTCATTCGAGCTCGACGAGCACCATTCCTTTCTCGACAGCGGTCCCGGGCGCCACGACCACGGCCCGCACCCTCCCGTCCGACTTGGCGCGTAGCTCGTTCTCCATCTTCATGGCCTCCATGACCACGATGCTGTCGCCCGCCCGTACGGCGTCGCCGGCCGCCACCAGCACCCGGGTGACCATCCCGGGCATCGGGGCGCGGATCGGCTCGGGACCATGGCGGGTCGCCGTCGCTGCACTCAAGGCACGGAGCGCACGGCCCCGCTGGTCGAGTGCCTCCGCGTTCAGCCGGACCCCGCCGAGCGCTACGCCGTACGCCCCCCGCTGGCTGCCGCGCCGCGCGATCACCTCATACACCGCATCACCCAGCCGCAGCAGCCGGATGGGCGAACCCGGGACTTCCAGCAGCTCGGCCGCCACCACGGCGTCAGCGCCCGCGACTCGCACCCCCTCGGGACCGATTTCAACCGTGGTCTCCTGGCCGCCGATGCTCACGACGTAGGCCGTCGCTCCGCCCATCGCTCGCGCGGCCCCACTGCTGCGCCGCGGCTTCGGCTCGCTCATGTCTGCCCGCTCACGTCTGCCCGCTCATGTCTGTCCGCTCATCACGCCCCGCCCTCGGGCACCAGCTCACACACAGTCTCGACGTGCGCGGTCTGCGGGAACATGTCGAACGAGCGGAGCGCGGCGATCCGCCACCCCGCAAGCCGGCCGACGTCCCGGGCCAGGGTCGCGGGGTCGCAACTCACGTACACGATCGCCCGCGGGGAGGGAGAGGCATCTCTCAGCGCCGCGATCACGGACATCGATGCCCCCGTCCGCGGCGGGTTGAGTATCACGACATCCACGGGAAGAGCACGGGGCAACGCATCCTCGACCCGCGCGGCAACCGCGCGCGACCCCTTCGGCATGGCACCGGCACACTCGGCCGACGCCGCCCGGTCGACCTCGATCGCGAGGACCGCGACGCCTCGCTGCGCCAGAGCGACGGCTGTCGCGCCGGTCCCCGCATATGCATCGATCAGCGTTCGCGGCGCATGCGCCATCGCCCGGTCCACCACGTCCGCATGCAGCGCCGCGCCGACGGTCGCGTTGATCTGGGTGAACGACGCGCCGGCCCGCGCACCGCCATCCGTGGCCTTGTCCGGCAATCCGACGCGCCGCCGGGTTCCGTGCTCGGGCGTCCACCACAGCTCGGCCAGGCCCGGCACGGCCGCCTGCAGCTCGTGGCCGAGGTTCCACCGCGTGCCGCCCTCGAGGTGGAACGCGTAGCCCAGTGCGGTAACCCGCACGCTGCCACGCAGCGAGAGAGCGTCGGGCAGGAACGCCGCGGCCCGCATGATCGCGCGCCACACTTCGACCACTCCCTCGTCGGTGATGAGGCAGTCGGCGAGTGGGAACACCGAATCGGGGGCATCGATCCGGCGCAGCCCCGCGATCCAGTCGCGCCCATGCCCACTGCCCCGCCGCAGCGCGAGAGTCAGCTTGCGGCGATACCGCCACTGCTCGGGACTTGCCTCCACGGCCACCGTGCCGGTCGCCCGGTGTGCGATCCGCACCAGCGCGTCGCGGACGATCGCCCCCTTGGCCTCGAGCTGCGACTCGTACCGAACGTGCTGCAGTTGGCATCCACCACATTGGTCGCGCACGTAGTGCACGCAGGGCGGTGTCACCCGCTCGGGCGACGGACGCAGCAGATCGATCAGAACGCCCCGCGCAAACCGCCCCCCGCGCACCGACGTGGCGAGAATTCTCGCCCGGTCTCCAGGCGCTGCGCGCGGGATGAAGACCACGCGATTGTCCACGCGGGCGACGCCGTCGCCGCCCGCGGCGATCGACTGCACATCGACCTCGCACTCGGCAGGCGCGGCCAGTGTATCGCTCGCGGTCTCGGAGACGACGCCATTCTGGGCGACGCCCGCGCTTCCGGATGCCGGCGTGCGTCCACGCGGGCGGTGATCGCCCAGGTCCGGTCTCTCCTGGCGCCTGCCTGCCCGTCGCGAGGTCATTCGCGCAGTGCCTCACGGCGAGCGACTGCCGCCCACGAGGCACGCGGCGACGATGCGGATCTCGACGTGCCGTCGCCACCGGCCCGCGCGCTCGCTGGGTCGGCGCTGCCGCCTGTCGTGCCATCACCCACGGGGTGGGATCCGCCGTCTTCGCGGGCGAGGAACGCGCTCGCGACCGCTGCAGCCCTCGTCGTCGCATCATCGGGCCGCGCCGCCAGCAACGACGACACGCGCCGCTCGAGCCAGTGGATGTCGATCGCGCCGCGGCGAAACTCCGCATCCTCGAAAATGCGCAGATGCAGCTCCCGCGAGGTCTCGACGCCCGCGATCACCAACTCGGTCAGCGCGCGATGCATTCGTGCAACCGCGGTATCACGGGTCGGAGCCCACACGATCAGCTTGCCCAGGAGGGGATCGTAAAACCGGCCGACATCCGTTCCGGGTTCGATGCCGCCGTCCCAGCGGACGCCGGGTCCCGACGGGATGCGGGTGTACGTGATGCGCCCGGTCGACGGCAGAAATCCGCTGGCGGCGTCTTCACTCGTGATCCGGCACTCGATCGCCCACCCGCGCGGCACGATGCCGCTCTGCGCAAACGGGAGCCGTTCGCCCGCCGCGATCCGGAGCTGCCACTCGACGAGATCGAGACCGGTCACCAGTTCCGTCACCGGATGCTCGACCTGGATCCGGGTGTTCATCTCCAGGAAGTAGAACTGGCCGTCGCCATCCAGGAGGAACTCGCAGGTGCCAGCGTTGACGTAGCCCGCCGCGCGCGCCGCGCGAACGGCCGTCTCGCCCATCCGCCGGCGCAGATCGGGCGACACGGCCACGCTCGGCGCCTCCTCGATCATCTTCTGGTGGCGGCGCTGCACCGAGCACTCACGCTCGCCGAGCGACAGGATGGTCCCGTGGGCGTCAGCCAGCACCTGTATCTCGACGTGGCGGGGACCGTCTATGAACTTCTCGAGGTAGACGGCATCGTCCCCGAACGCGTTCTGCGATTCGCGGCGGGCCGCGTCGAGCGCGGCTGGCAGGTCGGCGGGACGCTCCACGACCCGCATCCCTTTGCCGCCGCCCCCGGCCGCCGCCTTGAGCAACACCGGATACCCGAACTGGCTGGCCGCCGCCGCCGCGGCGTCCGCATCGCGGAGCGGTTCGGTCGTGCCAGGCACAACGGGCACACCGGCCCCCACGACCAGTTGGCGAGCCGCGGTCTTGCTCCCGAGCGCCTCGATCGCCTCGGCGGGCGGACCGATCCAGACCAGTCCAGCGTCGCGGACCGCTTGGGCAAATGCGGCGCGTTCGGAGAGAAATCCGTATCCCGGATGGATTGCTCCGGCGCCCGTGCGCTGGGCCGCGCCGATCAGTGCGTCGATCCGTAGATAACTCTCGCTGGCGCGGCTGCCGCCGATGTGCACCGCTTCGTCCGCCGCGCGCACGTGCGCGGCCGTCGTGTCGGCGTCGCTGTAGACCGCGACACTCTGAACACCCAGCTCCCGGCACGCACGGATCACCCGGAGCGCGATCTCGCCGCGATTGGCGATGAGGATCTTGGTGAACACGAGGGGCGGTGGCGGTTAGCCGGTGAGGGGAATGGGTGGCGGGGCGGTCCTGGCCGGACCCGTCGCCACTCCCTACAGCGGAATGTTCCCGTGCTTCTTGGGTGGGTTGCGATCCCGCTTGCTGCGGAGCGTGTCCAGTGCGTCGATGAGCCGCGGCCGCGTCTCCCGCGGGTCGATGATGTCGTCGAGGTACCCGCGTCCAGCCGCGATATACGGATGCGCGAACTTCTCGCGGTACTCGGCGATCTTGGCGTCGAGCGCGCGCTGCGGGTCGGGCGTCGCGGCGATCTCGCGCCGGAACAGAATCTCGACGGCGCCCTTGGGCCCCATGACCGCCAGCTCTGCCGTCGGCCACGCGACGTTGTAGTCACCGCGGATGTGCTTGGACGACATGACGTCGTACGCCCCGCCGTACGCTTTGCGGGTGATCACCGTCAGCTTCGGCACCGTCGCTTCGCAATACGCGAACAGCAGCTTCGCGCCATGCTTGATGATGCCGCCGTGTTCCTGTGCGACGCCCGGCAGGAAACCGGGCACGTCCTCGAAGGTCACGATCGGGATGTTGAAGGCATCGCAGAACCGGATGAATCGCGCCGCCTTGACCGACGCGCTGATATCCAGCACTCCTGCGAGCACGGCGGGCTGGTTCGCCACGACCCCGACGCTGTAGCCGCCGAGGTGTGCGAAGCCCACCAGGATGTTGGGCGCGAAGTCCCGGTGCACCTCGACGAACCGCCCATCATCCACGACGGGGCAGATCACCTGCCGCATGTCGTACGGCTTCGTCTCGACGTCGGGCACCACGTCGAGGAGAGACGCGTCGCGCCGGTCGCGCGGGTCGCGGCCCGTTCCCCGCGGTGGATCGTCCACGTTGTTGGGCGGGATGAACTCGAACAGCTCCCGGATCGCCGTCAGACAGGATACTTCATCGTCGAACGTGAAGTGCGAGACGCCCGACGTGGCCCCGTGGGTGTCGGCGCCGCCGAGCTGCTCCATCGTCACGTCTTCGTGCGTGACGGTCTTCACGACGTTGGGGCCCGTCACGAACATGTACGACGTACCGCGCACCATGAACGTGAAGTCGGTAATGGCCGGCGAATACACCGCGCCGCCCGCGCAGGGCCCGAGAATCGCCGAGATCTGCGGAACGACGCCGGACGCCAGCGTGTTGCGCAGAAAGATCTCGGCGTAGCCACCCAGTGAGACGACCCCTTCCTGGATGCGCGCCCCGCCCGAGTCGTTCAGCCCGATCACCGGCGCGCCGTTCCGCATCGCCAGGTCCATGATCTTGCAGATCTTCTCGGCGACCGCCTCGGACAGCGATCCGCCGAACACGGTGAAATCCTGCGAGAAGACGTAGACCAGGCGGCCGCCGATCCGGCCATGGCCAGTCACCACGCCGTCGCCGTAGATGAGTTGTTCTTCGAGACCGAAGTCCGTGGAGCGGTGCGTGACGAAGCGATCCAGCTCCGTGAAGCTCCCCTCGTCGAGCAGTACATCGAGGCGCTCACGGGCAGACAGCTTCCCCTTGGCGTGTTGGGCCTCGAGGCGCGCCGCGCCGCCGCCCTGCTCCGCCTCCGCGCGCCGGGCCTCCAAGAGGAGGAGCTTCTCCCGCATGGACATAGACGCGCTCAAGCTAGTGACGGCTGATTCCCGCGGCCAGCTACTACTCCTCTGCCTCCGGTATCCCAACCATCAGATCGGCGTCGGTTTCGGCATCCATCGGGATCACTTTGGAGGGCGTCTCCGGGCGGGGCGGCTGCTCCGCCGGGATGTCCGTTACCGCCAGAACGATCCGGCGGTGGATCGGATCGACCTCCAGGACCCGGAGGTCGAGGTACATCCCCTCGTAGACGATGTCGGCGGGGCTCGCCACCGGCTTGCCGTTATTCAACTGGCTGACCGGGACGAAGCCCTCGATGTCGTTGCCGATGTCGACTACGACGCCCTTGTCCATGAGCCGCACCACCGTGCCGCGCAGTTCAGTGCCCACCGGATAGGTCTCACCGATCCGGAGCCACGGGTCCTCGACCGCCTGCTTGAGGCCAAGGCTAATGCGCTTGTTGTCGGAGTCGATGTTGAGGATCACCACGTCGACGGTGTCACCCTTCTTGACGACTTCCGACGGATGCTGCACGCGCTTGGTCCACGACATGTCCGAGATGTGGATCAATCCATCGATCCCCGGCTCGATTTCGACGAACGCGCCGAAGCTGGTCAGGTTGCGCACCTTGCCGGTGATCCGCGTGCCCACGGGGTAGCGTTGAGGCAGCACCACCCAGGGATCCTGCTCGGTCTGCTTCATCCCGAGCGAGATCTTCTCCTCGTTGGGATCGACCTTGAGCACGACCGCCTCGATCGCCTCGCCGATGGACACGAGCTTGGACGGATGCCGGACGTTGCGCGTCCAACTCATCTCGCTGATGTGCACCAGACCTTCGATCCCCGGCTCCAGCTCGATGAACGCGCCGTAATTCGTGATCGACACGACCTTGCCATGGACACGCGTGCCGACCGGATACTTCGCCGCGACGTCCTTCCACGGATAGCTCTGGAGCTGCTTGAGCCCGAGGCTGATGCGCTCGCGCTCCCAATCGATGTCGAGAACCTTGACCTCGAGTTCCTGGCCGATGTGCACCAGCTCCGAGGGATGCGAGATCCTCCCCCACGACATGTCGGTGATGTGCAGCAGTCCATCGACGCCACCGAGATCGATGAACGCACCGAAGTCGGTGATGTTCTTGACGACGCCTTTGCGCACCTGATCCTTCTGCAGCTCCTTCATCAGCTTCTCGCGCTTGCCCGCGCGCTCGGCCTCGAGGATCACGCGGCGCGAGACGACGATGTTCCGCCGGCGCTTGTTGAGCTTGATGATCTTGAACTCGTACTTCTGCCCCAGGAGCTCGTCGATGTTCGGCACCCGGCGCAGCGCGATCTGGGACCCCGGCAGGAACGCGTCCACGCCCATGAGGTCCACCACCACGCCACCCTTGATCTTCTTGACCAGCGTGCCCTCGACCGGCTGATCCGTCTCGTACGCGACCCGGATGCGCTCCCAGACGCGCATGAAATCGGCCTTCTTCTTCGACAGTACGACCGACCCTTCCTGGTCCTCGAGATGCTCGAGCAGCACCTCGACCTG
>JAJPIM010000018.1 GCA_021324775.1 Gemmatimonadota bacterium | reverse complement strand
TGGTGGGCAACGGCATGATGACGCTCCAACGAGAAATGGTACGGGCCCTACGGGGAACCTAGCCGAGCCCGCACTGAAGACGCCCAGGACGCTCACTGGCTTCGCGCGCTGACCCACGCGAGGGACGACCGGCTCTGCAATGCGGACGCAGATACTAGCCGCCCTCGTGTATCCGCGCCAGTGGTTCGATAAACCATTACGGGACAACGCGTTGTGTTTTGAACATCACAACCGCGGTACCGCCGGCGTCTTATCCACGTTACCGAATCGTCGTGGTCCCGTTACAAGCCGCACCCGCGAAACCAACGCCCCGGAACGCCGCCCGATGTGGAGACTGGGCGCTTGTTAACAACATATCCACACTCGCGTTAGTGGGTTCCCAAATGCTCCAGCGCCCGGAGACGGCACCTACGCATGCCGAGTCCGCCGCGGTCCCGTCGCCAGCCCCGCTGCCGGGTGCGCTTGCCTGGCATCACGAGCGCCACAGTCGCCGCGTGACCCGGCGGCTCCTCCTAGAACGGGATTCCGAAGGTCACGTAGAAATCGACCGCCGACGCACCATACGCCGCGCCATTCGACGTCGGCACCGCCATGCCGAGGCGAACCCGGTACGACGCGTCGTACTGAAACGCCGTGTCGAAGTTGAGCTCCACTCCCGCGGAGCTGAGGAGCCGGCGCTGGGCGTCCTGCGCGTCGCACACGCCCGGCAACACGCCCTGATGCTCCGGACACCACGCCTCCGCACCATCGCCAAAGACGGTCAGCGACGTCTTTCCGAGAAAGAACGGCAGCAGATGCAGTCCCCGCCCCGGCGCGAACAACGGTATCCGGTACTCGAGCGATCCCGCCATCGCGCGCGTGCCGTTCGCCGCGCCCGGCGGAAAACCGCGCACACTGAACACGCGGGGCTCGTCCCCCACGGTGACGCCGGGCACGACCTGCACCGCCTGCCCGCTGCGGCCGCCCGCGGTGAATGTCGAGATCGCGCCGTCGTTCTCCAGCCCTACCGCGAACTGCGCAGCCAGGACGTCGTGCGCAAATGCCGGAAAGACACTCAGCGCGCGATACGCGTCGGCCACCGCCACGACGCTCCGCTCGGTGGTCGCGGACGCCGCCTGCTGCCACCGCTGCCGTAAGGTCGCGGACAGCGCCACACCGTCTTCCGGCGAGATCGCAAGGTCGGGACTCGCCGCATTCGACCAGCCAATCGTCGTGAACACCGACGGGAAGTAGGGGTGCGACGAGTAGAAAGGATCGATTTGCGTGATGAGCGGACCGGGATCCGTGCTGTAGGTCCTCGCCTCGATATCGGCGCCCACCGACCAACTCGTGCTCGTGCGAGCCCGCGGCCACAACAGCGTCTCCTCGGCTGACGCGGTCACCGTGCGATGCACCAGCTCCCCGACGGTCTGGCCCGCCGCGTTCGCGACAGGCTGATGCGTCCAGTACTCCTGCCCCACCGCGTCCAGCACTGGATAGCCCAGGCCGCGGTACTCGTAGGTCGCGTCCAGCTCGATCTGCGACGGCTCGTGAAAATCGTACAGCGCCTGCAGCGAGTAGTTGTGGCGCTGCAGCACGTCGTACGCGGACGTATACGCACCGACCTGGATGTAGCCCTGGTCGGAGGTGTTCGCGACCGGCATCCAGTACCGCGGGATGAGTCCCACCCAGGGCGAGTATCGCGTGATCCGGCCAGAGTCGCGCGCGACCGGAGGCACCACGGGGTTCGGCACTTCGGCCGCGGCGCTGTCGAGCGGATATCCGGTCGCCGAATCGAACGGCGCGACACCGATGTGATAGCCATCGCCGCGAAGCTCCGTCACCGCCAGCCGCGCCCCGTCTGGCGAGACGGCCGGATAAGAAAGTTCCGCCCCTCCGCTGCCGACCAGCATCACGGGGGACGCGGACGGGGCCTCGGAGCCCGTCGCCACCACTTGCGTGGTGTCCAATTGCGTCCGGTACACCTCGGCTCGCCCCGAGTGATCGGAGGTAAACACCACCGACAGACCGTCGGGTGTCCAACTGGGACTCGCGATTACCGCACGCTCGCGGAGGATCGTCTGGAGCGGTCGTCCCGTCGTGTCCATCACCACGACCGACATGTACCCGCCGCGCTCCCAGCGTACCGCGGCGATCTCGCGGCCGTCCGGCGACCACCGCGGCTCCGACCACTCGGTGTCGGCGGCGTACGGCGTGATCGCCTCCGCCTGCCGGCCATCCGCCGGCAGTACGACCAGTTGCGTCGAGGCCTGATGCCCCCAGACGGCGACGATGCGGCCATCGCGACGCGCATCCGGGTCGGAGTACCTCGCCCCGTGCGTCAGGCGCGAGTCGTGCCCGGCATCGCTCCGGTACAGATCCGACCGGATCGCGTACGGTGACGTGTAGTCGAGCTGCGAATACACGATCCCGTTCGGGACCGGGGCGTTGGGGTCCGTGCCGTTCCGTCTCGCCAGGCGGCGCTGCCGGCCCGCGAGCGTCACTGAATACAGCCCGGGGAGATCACGCTCGTTGTCGGCCGCGTAGATCAGGGTCGTGCTGTCGGTCCAGCGCGGGAAGTACGCGTTGTATCCCTCGTGCGTGATGCTGCGGATCGCCAGCGGGTGCAGGTCCGGGACGGCCGCTGCCCGCAGGGCGGAGTCGCGCCACGCACGCCACGCATCCTCGAACGAGATGCCGAACGCGGCCCGCGAGGTCCGGTCCAGCAGGTACGGGATGGTCGCGCCGCTCGAGTATTCGATGAATGCGGGCACCGTCTCGGGGCCCCGGGTCGAGGAGAGATAGGAGAAGAGCAGCGATCCGTAGATGTAGGGGCCTTCGCCGTTCGGCCACTCCGGCGCGGCGAGACTGAGCTGGTCGAGGCGCGGCAGCATCGTATCGCGCGCCGCGGCTTCCGCGAGCGTCCGGTGCGAGGTTCCCGCGAGGCGGCCGAAACCGGTGAGCCGCGACTCGTAGTACACCGCGAGCCCTTCGGTCAGCCACGCGGGCGAGTACAGGTTCGGCATGAACACGGGATTACGGCCGAAGACTCGCTGCGCGATGCGCCACCAGCCGCGCGCCCGGTCGAGATGGAAGATGTGCGTCAGTTCGTGCTGGATGATCAGCGCGTTCCAGTCGCCGTAGTAGCGGAGGGTGGGCGCGTCGACCGGCGGATAGGCGTAGATGATGATGCGGTTCGTCGGAAAGGGCGTCGCCTGGCCGTTGGTGAGATCCACGTTGTCAGCGAGCACGATGTCGATCGTCCCGCGCGGCGGCACGAGTTCGCGCGCCAGGGCGGCGTACGCCCGCTCCGCATTTTTCGCGGCGCGCCGCGCCTGATCCTCGAGCTGAGGATTGAAATGGATCCGGAAGTGCGCGGTGTGCAGCGTCTCCCAGCGCACGCTGGGATCGACCTGCGCCCCCAGGCGGGGAGCAGCGGCGACGCTGCATGCCGCCAGCAGGCACAACCCCGCCGCGGCGGCCGTCGCGGATGGGCGCCGCTTCATCGGCCCTTTCACGCTGGTCCGCGCCGCGGGCTCCACGTCCTCAGCGGTCTACGGTCCCGCAGCCGGAGGCGTCGTCGTCGCTCGTGTCGTCGTATCTGGGGCTACGGGCGGCGCACCCGCGGTCACAGGCCCGGCCACCGGTCCGGCCAGCGTCCGGAAGTACGACTCCAAGCCCTCGACGACTCCTCGCGCGTACGCAGCCTGGAACTCCGTCGTGCGCAGCGCCGCCTCCTGCTCCGGGATGATGATGAACGCGCCCTCGCACAGGACGGACGGCATCCACGTCGGACGAACCAGCGCGAGGTTGTCGTAATGGATGCCGAGGTCGCGCAGCCCCATCTCGTGCACCATCCCGGCCTGCACGGCCCGCGCGAGCGTGACCGAGTGAGGCTGGAAGAAGTAACTCCCGGTGCCGTGCGACACGTACGGGTTCATCCCGTCCGGCAATGCGTTCAGATGGATCGAGACCAGCGCGTTGGCGTTGAACCGGCGGGCCATGACCGGACGCGCGTTCAGATTCACGGGATCCGGCGTCGTCCGCGTCATCACGACCGCTGCGCCGTGCGCGATCAGCATCGCTTCGACTTGCTGCGCGATGGCCAGCGTCGGGACGGGCTCGTAGAGTCCGGTCGGCCCCGTGGATCCCGCCGGTGGATGCCCGGCATCGACCGCGATCGTCAATCCGACCAGCGGCGCGTGCGCGTCCACGACCGGAGGGCGGCGCACGCGTAACACGAATCCGGAACTTGTCCACATCGCGAGATAGCCGTACGGCGGCTGCGACAGATGGATCGTGTAGCGGGCACGGTCGCGGGTCTCCTGCGACCACGTCACCGACTCCACGAGCGTGTCCGGCGGCCCCGGAGGGCCGGACAGGCGGCCGACATAGTGAATCAGACCGGTCGAGGCCTGCGTACTGTACAGAGTGAGCACGAGATCATTGCCGTCTTCCTCGACCTGGTATGGGGGCCGGTCGCCGACGGCCAGCACGACGTCCTCCCATCCGGCCGCCGGCACGACGCGCACTTCTCCGACGACCCGTTGCGGCGGCCGAGTCGCCGGCGGGAGCGTGACAGTCCGCACGTCCCCCAGCGAAATCCATGCATCGAGCGCCTCGTCCAGCCGGACTCGCTCATACCCCGGACTCCGGCCGGTGACCTGCAGCACGGTTCCGGAAAAGAGGAACCACTTGTACGTCCCGCCGGCCACCGGCCGCGCGATCACGGTCCGGTCCGTGTCGCTCAGCGAGGTGTCGGCGGACATGATCACGACGTACCGGTTGCTGTCGGGGAACGGGCGCGGCAACGCCGCGACGGTATCACCCAGCGTATCCAGCAGCGAGACCGGCGGGAGCACCCGCACGGGGTGGATGGCCCGCACGGTGTCGGTCCCCTGGACCGCCATGAGGTCGTATCGCGAGGTCGCGCTGTCGGGCACGGGCAACCACGCGAGGAACGCGCCGTTGGCGCGCACCGGCACGGGCGTGCCATTGATAGTCAGGGTCGCGTCGCCGGTGCCCACGGAGCCGAGGATGAAATTCGAGTCCCGCGAGGTGATCAGCGCCCCGGGCCGCGGGTACACCACGGAGATGGTGATCGGGCCCGTCACATGCGGTATCGGCGGCAGCACCGGGGTCGCACCGGCTGGACCCGGCGCGGCAGCAGCGGCTGCGGGGACCGGGGCGGTCGCTGGCCGGGGTGTACCGCAGGCCGCGAGCACCACCGAAAAACCCGCGGCTGCGAGCGCGCCGGCAAACGGACGTCGCATCGCGCACAAACTAACGGGCGGCCCGGCCGGAGGTTAGGGACTTCATGGCCGGATGGCACCGTCCAGTGGCCCACCGGCCGTCCCACCCTCCAGCCGGCATGCCAGCCTGACTGCTGCAAGGTCTCCAACTGACGTAATGCTGGTTAGTTTCTCACTCCCGTGCCGTCCTGTCCTGCCACCCCCATTGCCCAGTTGCGACTCCGCCCCGACCTCACCCCCTCCGCCTCGTGACCCGGCAGTGAGCGATCAGCCACCTGTCATCATCCGCGTCTTCGCGAGCACCGATGTGGGCCGCACGCGCGACCACAACGAGGACGCGTTCGTGGTGGCCGAGCTTCCGAGCGCGACGCCGCTCACGTTTTCCAGGGAGCAGACGTACACCCCGGGAGAGCGCGGGGCGGTCTTGATGGTCGCCGACGGCATGGGCGGGGCAGCGGCTGGCGAGATCGCGAGTTCGATGGCGGTCGACATCGTCCTCAAGGAGTTGCGCGCACGCGAAACCACCGAACCTCTGGCTGAACCCGCTGCCTTCGCCCAGGCGCTCGTGGCCGCGACGACCGTAGCCAACGAACGAATCCACCGCTACGCGCTCGATCATCTGGAATACCGCGGGATGGGCACGACTGCGACCGTCGCCGGCGTGCTGGGCGACACGCTCTACATCGCGCAGGTCGGGGACAGCCGCGCCTACCTCATCCGCGACGGCAAGGCGAGCCAGATCACCAAGGACCAGTCGCTGATGCAGCGCCTCATCGAGGCCGGCGAGATCACCGCCGAAGAGGCCGAGGTGAGCGAGCGCCGCAATATCATCCTCCAGGCACTGGGTCCCGAAGAGGCAATCAAGGTCGATATCACGCGCCAGCAGCTCCGCAAGGGTGACACGCTGGTGCTGTGCAGCGACGGGCTGTCGGGTCTCGTTCGCGACTTCGAGATCGCCGAGGCGGTGGCGGAGGAGCGTGACCTGCGTGCGCTCTGCGCCCGGCTGATCACCACGGCGAACTCCAAGGGCGGCCCGGACAACATCACGGTGGTCGCCGCCCGCTTCGAGGGCGCCGCCCTCACCGCCGCCGGACACGACGATGAGGTCGGGCACCAGGCGTTTCCGGTCGTCGAGGACACACCCCCCGGCGGAGTGCCAGGCGTACCGCCGCAGCCGGAGCGGATCGTGGAGATCGCGGGCGAGCCCCGGACGGCATCCGGGGAATCAGGGGAATCGGGCGAATCCGAGCGGTCTCTCGCCGAGACGACGCTCGAGATCAAGGTGCGACGGTCCAGCCGGTGGCGGATGGTCGCCCCCTATCTCCTCGTCGTCTGCGCCGCCGCGGTGACGTTCGTCATCGTGATCTTCGCGCTCTCACGCGGGCCTCGGTAGTCTCCCGCCGCCCGCGTCCCCGGCGGGCGTGAGCTTGCCGAGGATTCGCGGGCCGCTCGCGCCGGTCGCGGCCGGGACGTTGCCGGCGCGGCCTTCGATGTGCAGCGCGGCGAGCAGCGCAAAGGCCACCGCTTCCTTGGCCTCCCCATCGAAATACACGTCGGCGAATGGCCGCACGCCGCGCGGAGCCAACGCCTCGGCGATCGCCGCCGCGAGCGCGGGATTGCGCGCGCCGCCGCCCGACAGCAGGACGTCTCCAACCGGTTCGGGGATGAATCGCGCGTACGCGTCCGCGATGCTGCGGGCGGTGAGCGACACGGCCGTCGCCACGATGTCTTCCGTCGTCGCAGCGGACGAGGCGGAGCGGCACCGCTCGACGAAGCCCGCGACGTACCGGTCGTCGAACAACTCACGGCCCGTGGACTTCGGGGGCGGCGCGGCGAAATAGGGATCGGCGAGCAGAGCGTCCACCACGCCGGCGATCACCTGTCCCCGCCGTGCAAGCTGCCCATCCACGTCGAACGGCAGCGCCGGACGCAGGGTGCGGACGACGCCATCGATGACGACGACGCCGGGGCCGGTGTCGAAAGCCCGTACGCCGGCGAGGCCCCGGTCCGACGCGACGACGGTGACGTTGCCGATACCGCCGACGTTCTGCAGCGCGCGCCACCCGGCCGGCGGGGCGAACAACAGCACGTCGGCGATCGAAACCAGCGGCGCGCCCTGCCCGCCCGCCGCGATATCCCGCACGCGGAAGTCACTGACGACATCCAGGCCCGTACGCTCCGCGATCACCGCCGCCTCGCCGATCTGCCACGTCGACCGCCCGGGCTCGTGCCACACGGTCTGGCCGTGCGAGCCGATCGCACGCACGCTGCTCCGCGCGACGCCGCTCTCGGCCAGCACCCCCACCGCGGCACCCGCCAGCCACGCTCCCATGTCGAAGCCGAGCTGGCACCATTCGGCCGTCGTCGCTCCCTCGTGGATCGCACGCTCGAGCCGGTGCCGGTCGCGCTGCGCGTACGGATACGTGCAGAAGCCCAGCAACTCCGGCTCGCCCGGACCGGAGCCGTACGTGGCACCGCGCGCGGCGAACCGTACCGCTGCTGCGGAGATGCCGTCGAGCGAGGTACCGGACATGAGGCCGATGTAGACGTCCGCAGGCGCTCCGGAGGCGCGGGATGTCATGTGCGGCCTTCCGGGCGACGGCGATCGGACGCCGTCCGTGCAATGGCCAGCGTGCGGATCACCCGGTGGATGGCGGCGGGCCGGGGACCACGCGGCGCACGCTGCCGCCAGCCGCCGCCAGCCGCTGGACTGCCTCGTCACGGCCGATGCCGAGCGCGTGCATCACGATCGCCACTTTGACCGCACCGCCCGCGGCATCGAGCAGCTCTCGCGCCTCGTCGCGGCTCACGCCGCAGACCGCGGCCACCATCCGTTCGCTGCGCGAGCGCAGCTTCGCGTTGGTCGCTTGCAAGTCGACCATGAGGTTGCCATAGGTCTTGCCCAGCCGGATCATCGCTCCGGTCGTGATCATGTTGAGCACGAGCTTCGTCGCGGTCCCCGACTTGAGCCGGGTCGAGCCCGTGACGACTTCCGGTCCCACGACGGGCACGATCGCCACGTCGATGTCGCGTCCGAGTTCCTCCGATGGGGGCGAGTTCGCGACCAGCGCGGTGCGTGCGCCGGCCGCGCGTGCGCGCGCCAGCGCGCCCCGGACGTACGGCGTCGCTGCCGATGCGGCGATGCCGACGACGAAGTCGCGCGCCGACAACCCGCGTGCATCGAGATCGCGCGCCCCGTCCTCCGGCCGGTCCTCGGCGCCTTCCTGTGCACGAGTGAGCGCCGCCGGTCCTCCCGCGATGAGACCCTGCACCATCTCGGGATCGGTGCCGAAGGTCGGCGGGCACTCGCTGGCATCGAGCACGCCGAGGCGGCCCGAGGTCCCAGCACCGGTGTAGAACAGGCGGCCGCCCTCGCGAAATGTCGTCACCGCGATGTCGATGGCGCGCGCGATCGCGTCGCGCTGCGTCGCCACCGCGGCCGGCACCAGTGCATCTTCGGCGGCCATCAGATCCACGATCTCGGCGGCACTCGCGAGATCGATGTCCGCCGTGCGCGGGTTCCGGCGCTCCGTGAGACTCAGATCGGCGGCGTGCACCGCGCGGCTCGTCTGTCGCGACATCGGCGTCTGGGCTAACTTACCGGACGATGAATGCACACCGCAAGGAAAGCGCACGTTCGCCGGGCGCGGCCATGCCGGCGGTGTGCGTCGCGGCGGGACTCGCGCTCGTACTGGCGGCGCAGGGATGCCACTCCAGCGCAACCCACGGCGCGCCCGCACCCGCGTCCCAGCACGCCGCGGCTGGCGGAGCCGCGAGCGCCATCCCCGCCCGCGCGGCCGCCACGTTCCCGGCGGACTGGCGTTTCGCCGCGGGCAAGCCTGCGACGATTGCCGCCCACGCGATGATCGCGAGCAACAGCGAGCTCGCCAGTGAAGCGGGTGTCGAGGTGCTGCGCAAAGGTGGCAACGCGGTGGATGCGGCCGTCGCGGTGGGATTCGCGCTCGCCGTCACGCTGCCAGAAGCCGGCAACATCGGCGGTGGCGGGTTCATGGTGATCCGCATGGCCGATGGCCGGAGCGCGGCGTTCGACTATCGCGAGGTCGCGCCACTCGCCGCGACGGCCACCATGTACGCGCATTCCGATGGCACGACGGGGACGGAGAGCGTCGTGGGTCCGCTGGCGGTCGGCGTGCCCGGCGCCGTCGCCGGACTCGCGGCCGCCTCGAAGACGTTCGGCCGGCTTCCGCTCCGCGAGGTGATGGCGCCCGCGATCCGCCTCGCGCGCGATGGCTTCGTCGCTGATTCGGCGTTCTCCCTGTCCGTCGCGCACGCACGCGGCCGGATCGCCCCGTACGCCGGCGCGAGTGTGTTCCTGCCATACGGCGAAGCGCCGGCCCCCGGCACGCGGTTCACCCAGCCGGCCCTCGCGCGCACGCTCGCGCTGATCGCCAGCGATGGGCCGGACGCGTTCTATCATGGGCCGATCGCCGACGCGATCGCGGAAGAGATGCGCAACGACGGCGGGATCATCACGCGCGAGGATCTCGCCCGCTACACCGCCGTCCGGCGGGTACCGCTGGCATCGACCTATCGCGGGTACACGCTGTACACGATGCCACCGCCGTCGTCGGGAGGTGTCACGATCATCGAGGCCCTCAACATCCTCGAGACCTATCCGTCGCTGCCACCGTTCGGCACGGCGGCGTATGCCCACGAGCTGACCGACGCCTTCCAGCGCGCGTTCATCGACCGCAACGGCAAGCTGGGCGACCCGGCGTTCGTCGAGGTCCCGGTGGCGCGCCTCACGGGTAAGCCGTACGCGCACGAGGTCCGGAGCACCATGGCGGACCACGCGCAACCCACGAGCCGGCTGGCCACCACGGTGCCCGAGGGATCGCAGACGACGCATTACTCGGTGGTCGATGCCGATGGCAACGCGGTCGCGACCACCACGACGCTCAACGACCTGTATGGATCGGGCGTCTTCGTCCGTGGCGCCGGCTTCTTTCTCAACGACGAGATGGACGACTTCGCGGCGCACCCCGGATTGCCGAACCAGTTCGGCCTCGTCGAGGGCCCGCAGAACGCGATCGCGCCGGGCAAGCGCATGCTGAGCTCCATGGCCCCCACGATCGTGCTCGACCCCGGCGGCCAGCTGTTCCTCGTCACCGGCGGCCGCGGCGGCCCGCGGATCATCACGAGCACGGCCGAGGTGATTCTGAACACGATCGACTATCACATGGACCTCGCGGACGCGCTCGCGGCACCGCGGATTCATCACCAGGCGATTCCGGACCAGTTGCGATACGAGCGCAACGGTCTCACCCAGGCCGTGCGCGACAGCCTCGCGGCAATGGGCTATACATTGGGAGAAGGACAGGCAACCGGCACCTGCGCGGCCGTGATGCGCGTGCCCGGCGGTTACGCCGGTGCCGTGGATCCGCGGGCGACCGGTGGAGCGGCAGGATACTAGCCACGCCCGAGAACCATCGGCGAACCGGCGAGCAGCCATGACTGGAATACGATCCCTGCTCTCGCTCGTGCCATACCTCCGCCCCCACCGGCGCCGCATCGCGCTGGGACTGGTGTACGTCGTGTCGACGTCGATGGCGCCATCCATCGTCATCTGGTTCCTCGCGCAGGCGGTGGATGCGATGAAGCCGCCGGTCGGCATCGCGCTGTTCTATCACTCCGCCGCCGTCGTGATCCCGGCCGCACCCGTCGGGTGGGTGTACATGCTGGTCGCGTTCATGGTCACGACGGCGATCCTGGGCGGCAGCCACCAGTACGCCATGCGCGAGTTCCTGAACGGCGCGAGCCGGTATGTGGAATACGATCTGCGCAATGCGCTGTTCGCGCACCTCGAGGGTCTGGACGCCGAGTACTACGGCCGCACCCGGACGGGCGACATCATGGCCCGCCTCACCAACGACCTGAGCGCGGTGCGGATGGCCGCCGGTCCGGCGATCATGTATCTCGTGGGCACGATCGCCCGCGGCATCGTCGCGATCGTGTTCATGCTGCGGATCAGCGTCTCGCTGACCGGCCTCGCTCTCCTGCCGATGCTCCTGCTGCCCGCCATCATGGTGCGCCTCGGCCGCGTCATCCACGACCGGTTCGAGGCCGTGCAGTCGCACTTCTCGACGATGACGACGTTCGCGCAGGAGAATCTGTCGGGCACCCGCATCGTGCGCGCGTACCGCCAGGAACCCGCCGAGCTGGAGCGATTCGGGACGCTCAACGACGAGTACCTCCGCCGCAACATGCGGCTCGCGTATCTGTACGGCGGGATGAATCCCGGCTTCCAGCTCCTCGCGGCGCTCGGCGCGCTCACGGTGCTCGGCCTGGGCGGCGTGCTGGCAATGCGCGGCACGATCAGCCTCGGCGAGTTCGTGGGCTTCGGCCTGTACCTCGGCATCCTGACCTGGCCATTGATCGCGCTCGGGTGGGTGATCAATCTGTTCGAGCGCGGCGCTGCGTCGATGAGCCGCCTCAACGACATCTTCAACGCCCAGGCTGCGCTGAAGGATCCGGCGCATCCCCGAGCGCTGCCGCCACTGGCGGCGGGCGGGGGCGGACGGTCGATCGAGTTCCGCGGCGTCGGATTCCATTATCCGGCGGCCGAGGGAGACCCGGTTCGCTGGGTGCTGCGCGACGTCTCGTTCAAACTCCCCGCGGGCGCCACGCTCGGCGTCGTCGGCGCGACGGGGAGCGGCAAGACCGCGCTCGTCGATCTCATCCCCCGGCTCTTCGACCCGCAGGAAGGACAGGTCCTGATCGACGGGGTGCCGCTCCCGGAGCTGCCAATCGCCGCCCTCCGGCGCGAGATCGGCGCCGTGCCTCAGGAGAGTCTGCTCTTCAGCGATACCATTGCCGCCAATCTCGAGTACGGGCGGCTCGACGGCCGCCGCGACGATTCACGCCGCAATGCCGCGCCCACGATGCCCGCATCCGCCGACCGTGACAGCGATGGCGACGGCACGGCCGAGATCAGACTCGGGCCGACGACCGGCAACGAGCCGGACGATCCGCGCTGGGCCGCCCGCGTCGCCCAGCTCGACGAGACGGTCGGCGAGTTCCCCGGCGGGTACGAGACCATGCTGGGCGAACGGGGCATCAATCTCTCCGGCGGCCAGAAACAGCGCGCTGCGCTCGCACGCGCGCTCGCCCGCCGCCCGGCGATCGTCCTGCTCGACGATGCGCTTTCGGCCGTCGATACCCACACCGAGGCAGAGATTCTGCACGGCCTGCGGCACGCCTTGTCGGGACGGACGGCCGTCATCGCGTCGCACCGCATCAGCGCGATTCGCGATGCGACGTGGATCATCGTGCTCGATGGCGGCAGGGTGGTCGAGCAGGGGCGCCATGAGGAACTGCTCGCGAGGGGCGGGCGGTATTGGGCGCTGCTCCGCCGGCAGCAACTCATGGATGCCATCGAGCGTGACGCCGCGTGAGCGTATCAGCGAGTGGTCGGCTCCCCCGGGCCGAGATCCCCGTCGATGTCCTCATCGTCGAGGATCATCCGCTGGCGGCCGACGCGCTCCGGCTCATCTTCGAGGCCGCCGGCCACCACCCGCGGCTGGCCGCGTCGGTGGCGGCAGCCGTCCGCGAATGCGCCGGCAAGCCGCCGCAACTGATGCTGCTGGACCTCACGCTGCCCGACGGCGACGGGTTCGATGTCCTCGCGCAGACCGCGGCCGCTGGCACCTCGCCGCAAGCCACGGTCGCCCTCACCGGGCATGACGACAGTGCGCTCATGGCGAAGTGCCGCAGTGCGGGATGCGTGGACGTGATCCTCAAACCCGTCATGCCACGAGAGCTGCTCGCCCGGGTCTCTGCGTGGGTGTAGCCCCGGACGCCGGCTTCGTGGAGCGGCGGAAAATGCCGCGGGCCGGACCACTGGTGCGTTTCTACTACCGCCTCAAGTACCGCCCGTTCGCGCGCGAGAAACGCCCGCACGACGGCCGGCGGGGATTGCTCGCGCTGCAGATCGACGCGCTCGCGTATGGAGATCTCCGGCGGGCGATACGGTTGGGCTACTGCCCGACGATCGCGCGCCTGCTTCGCGAGACCGACACGGATCTGCGCCGCTGGTTCTGCGGACTGCCCTCGGCGACACCGTACTGCCAGGCCGGGATCCTGTATGGCGAGAACGCCGGCATCCCCGCGTTCCGCTTCTACGACAAGGCGCTCCGCCGGGTCGTGACGTGCAACGCGCCGGAAGGCGTGCAGTACATCCGCGACCGGATCGTTTCGCCCGGCGTGCTCGCCGGGGGCTCGAGCTATGTGAATCTCCTCGACGGCGACGCGCAGACAGCGGCGTTCACCGTCGCGACCCGGCAGCGGATGTCGGTCTACCGGCGACTGGGCGGCACGCGAATGGCGCTGCTCATCGCGTTCCATCCCATCCGGATGATCCGCATGGTGGTGCAGTCAGCCGTCGAGTGGCTGCGCGAGGAGTGGGAACGGCTCTGGGGAGAGCTTACGGGGTCGGTCACGCATGCCGAGGGGATCTTCCCGTATCTCCGGATCCTCAGCAACGTCGTCATGCGCGAACTCCAGACCATGGCGATCATGCTCGACCTCTACCTCGGCGTCCCGATCATCTACAGCACGTTCATGCAATACGATGAGCTGGGACATCACTTCGGGCCGCGGAGCCGTCAGGCGCTCGGCGATCTGAAGCGCACCGATGCGCGCATCGCGGAGCTTCTCCGCATGACGCGATCGGCCGCGGGCCGCGGCTACGACGTGGTGATCCTGTCGGACCACGGCATGACGCCCGCGATCAGCTACCGGGTCGCGTACGATGAATCGCTGGGCGCGACCGTCGAGCGGATTCTGCGCGGCGAGCCCGTAACGGGCGCCGGGGAGCCCCTCCGGGCGATGGCCAGCTTCGCCGAGGACAGCGAGTACGCCGACGCGGGGCCCCAGATCCTCGACGCGGCCGCGCTCGTGGCGCCTCCGTCCTACGGTCACGTGCGCCGGACAATCGGCCGCGTCCGGGACTGGCTGCGCCGCCACTACGGCCTCCGGGAGATCATCGTGCCGGAGAAATACCGGGTGGATGCGCGCCACAATGTGGTGGTGACGTACAGCTCCTGCCTCGCGCAGTTGTACTTCGCCGACGACCCGCGGCCGCTGCAGCGCGCCGACCTCGCGCGCGACCCGCGGCGGGTGACCCTGTACACCGACCTGCTCGCCCACCCCGGAATCGGCCTCATCGCGACGCGCGCCGGCGAATCAGTCCACGTCGAGAGCCGCCTGGGGCGCGCCCGCATCCGCGATGGACAGACCGATGTCACGGCGGGCGTGAATCCGCTCGCGATCTACCGCCCCGACGAGCGCACCATCCGCGCCATCGAATCGCTGGTCCGCCAGCCGAACGGAGGCGATCTCGTGCTCATCGGCGCGTTCGACGGATACCGGATCGTCTCCTTCGACGACCAGGTGGGCGCGCACGGCAGCTTCGGCGGCGATCAGACCCTACCCTTCCTGATCGCACCCCGATGGCTCCGCGTGCACGATGCCGTCCTCGACGATGCCCGCGATATCCACCGCGTGATCATGCTGCCTTATCGGGTGCCATCTCCCCCGCCCCTCGAGGCGATGGACGAGCCGGTGCCCAGCCCGCCGCTCCGTCCGAGCGAGACGGCGTCGGCCGCCTAGCGCGGCGAACTACCCGGCGTCTTCTGCCGGCGGCGGCGCGTCCGCGATCAACGCGCGAAACTGCGATCCGCTCATCCGGTCCGCTTCCGCGCCGTCGCCATCACCCGTGCGCCGATGCACGCCCCGTATCGCCGCGGCCACCGCATCGAGCGGCGCATCCGCCTGCGCCACCACGTCCACCGACCATGTCCCCCGGTCCGGACCCTTGCGCGTATGGCGATAGGTCGCCGTGTACACCACATGCCGGCCGTCGACGGCCTCCGCGCCGGCCGTCGTATCGGTCACCG
The DNA here is from genome assembly GCA_021324775.1 of Gemmatimonadota bacterium. Classification (GTDB taxonomy): domain Bacteria; phylum Gemmatimonadota; class Gemmatimonadetes; order Gemmatimonadales; family Gemmatimonadaceae; genus Palsa-1248. The sequence goes on along the minus strand of JAJPIM010000018.1, from coordinate 97,728 downwards.
GATCGATGACCGCGAGGACGGCCACGCCGCTCTCGATGGGGCCCTGGCGAAGAGGCGGGAAGAGATAGACCTCCGCCACCCGCTCCATCGGCACGTGCTCCGCGATCGCGCGCACGAAACGCTCCTCCGTCTCCTGCGCGTCGTCACTGGGTCGCATCCCGCCGCCCGTCATCGCACCACCGCCACGACCGGGGAAGCGCCGGCCCCGGAGTCGGCCGGTATCCCGCGCGCATCGAGCTCGCGCTCCACGTACAGCCGGAGGATGTGCATGAAGTCCTGTGCATTGGTCACGACGCCGAACGCCTGGTGCGTGCCGCGATCCTTGAGTTTGCTCACCACGAACTCCGAGGAGTCCACGCAGATCGTGCTCAGCTCGCGGAGCGAGCCGTCGGCCTCCGTCACGAACGCCGGGAGCATGTTGCCCGTGGCGATCGCGTGCAGCGCGGTCGCGATCAGGATCGCCATCGTCGCCCGGGTCGTGTGCCGCTTCATCGCATCCTGGCCCGCGAGGGCGTCGGTGATGACATCGGGCAGCGGTCCATCATCCCGGATGGACCCCGTGAGCACGAACGGTACGTTCTGCTCGACGCACGCGTGCATGATCCCATCCGTGATGATCCCCTGCCGGACCGCCGCGGCGATCGACCCCGCGCCACGGACTTTGTTGATCGCGCGCATGTGCAGCCCATGACCGCCCGACGTCGCTTCGCCGCGGCCGCTCATACCGAGGGTCGTGCCGAAGATCGACGCCTCGATGTCGTGGACCGCGACCGCATTGCCGGCCAGGAGCGCCGCCACGAATCCATGGCGGATGAACCACACCATGTCGCTTCTGGCCCGCGAGTGCACCAGCGCCGGGCCCGTCACCCAGACCGGATAGCCGCCCCGCGCCCGCTCGTCGATCAGCAGCCGCGCCATCTCCGCGTAGTCGATCGGCTTCTCGCGGGAGACTTCGCTGGTCATGAACTTGAACTCGCCCGCCTCCTCGTCTCCGGCGAAAGCGTGCAGGTAGACGAAGATCCCCGTACTCCCATCTTCTGCCGCGCCGACGGCGACGCGGTCGCCCGCACGGACGCGCCGGCCCTCGCGGACCCACAGCTCGCCCGCCGCATCGAGCACGAGCGCCCCGTCCATCCGCGGCTCGCGCGGCAGCCGCCACGTCCCGGCGATGCGGACGTAGGTGGGCATGTTGGTCGTCGAGAAGAAGCCGTCGGGGAGCACGCCGTCCGCCGGAGCGGGGACAAATACGGCGTCGGGGGCGCCGGCGAAGGGCGGGGCCGAGAAGTCGGGGTGCGTGAAGGTCGTCACCCCGTGAAAAATGGCCGGGCCCTCAGAGGAGCGCCACAGGATCGCGGTCGAATGCCACACGGAGCCCGTCGTGGGCGGGTACGGCGAATCGCCGGACGAAGTACTGCCCGACCCGCGTGAGCGCGCCCGCGTTCCGGCTCTTGAGGAGGACGTGCCATCGCCAGCGGTTCTTGATGCGCTCCACCGGGCAGGGCGCGGGCCCGATGACCTGAATACCGGGAATCTCCCGCGCCTCCATGAGCCGCCGCACCCACGCAGAGCCGTCTTCCGCGAGCGCCGCAGTGGCCGATTCGCTCGTGCCGCTGAAGATGATGTTGGCCAGCCGGGCGACGGGCGGATAGGGCGGCGTGGCCCGGCCCGCAAGCTCGGTCGCCACGAATCGCCCGTAGTCGTGAGCCACCGCACACTGCACGGCATGATGGCCGGGGAGCCGGGTCTGGATGAACACCCGTCCGCCCTTGGGGCCGCGGCCGGCTCGTCCCGCGACCTGGCTCAGGAGCTGGAAGCATCGCTCCGAGGCCCGGAAGTCGGGCAGGTTGATGCCGACATCCGCATCGATCACGCCGACCAGCGTGACGTTCGCGAAATCGAGGCCTTTGGCGATCATCTGCGTGCCGAGCAGGATGTCCACCTCGCCGCGCCCGACGCGGTCGAGAATCTCGGCGTGCGCCCACTTCCCGCTCGTGGTATCGACATCCATCCGCGCGAGCCGGGCGGCCGGGAAACGCTCGGCCAGCAGCCGTTCGACCTGCTGCGTGCCCATGCCGCGGCGGCGCAGGGTGGACCCGCGACACCGGCGGCAGACCGCGTGCGGCGCTTCGTGATGCTGGCAGTAGTGGCATACCAGCCGCTCGGGCGTGCGGTGGTAGGTGAGTGTGATGGAACAGTGCGGGCAGGTCGCGACATCGCCGCACGCCTCACACTGCACGAACGACGCGTATCCGCGCCGGTTGAGCAGGACGATGCTCTGCTCGCCGCGCGCGAGCGTCTCGCGAAGCGCCGATTCGAGTGGCGCGCTGATCACCGAGCCGAATTGATCCGTGGGCACGGGAACCGCGAGCGCCGGTGACGGCGTCTGGCCACGCCGACGCAGATCGATGACCTCCATCGAAGGCATGCGGCCGCCGGCGACGCGATCGGGCAGCGCCAGCAGCCGGTATTTGCCCGACGCCGCATTGCTCCACGACTCCAGACTTGGCGTCGCGCTTCCGAGGACCGTGAGCGCGCCGGCGTGACGCGCCCGCACGATCGCGACCTCCCGGGCATGGTATCGCGGCGATTCTCCCTGCTTGTAGCTCGCCTCGTGCTCCTCATCCACGATGATCGCGCCCAGATGGCGGAGCGGAGCGAAGATCGCCGACCGCGCGCCGACCGCGATCCGCTTGGTGCCGGAGCGGAGCGCAAGCCACGCGTCGTACCGCTCGCCGTCGCTGAGCGCGCTGTGCAGCACCGCGACCCGGTCGCCGAACACGGCGCGAAACCGGTCGACGGTCTGCGGGGTGAGCGCGATTTCGGGGACGAGCACAATCGCGGATTGCCCGCGGCGATCGACGATCTCGCGAAGCAGCTCGATGTACACGAGCGTCTTGCCGCTGCCGGTGACGCCGTGCAGCAGACACACGTCGCCCGGCGCCGCCGCGGTGAGCGCGCCGATCGCGGCGCGCTGTGCGGGTGTGGGCGTGTGATCCGCGACGGGAGACCGGTCCCGGCTCGAGAAGGGATCCCGCTCGATCACCTCGTCCACGAAGCGTACGAGCCCGCGGTCCGCGAGCGCGCGAACGACCGACGACGAGCAGCCCAGATGGCTCGTGAGGTGATCGGCCGGGCTGCGCCCTCCGACGGAGGCGAGATAGTCGACGACCTCCCGCTGGCGTGGCGCACGGGCGAAGAGCTGGTCGCGGAGGAGGAGCGACGGCTCATCCTCGGCGAGCACGGCGATCCGATGCGTCTTGCGCGCGGGGATGGGTGCCGCGGCGCCCGTCAGCAAGGCGGGGAGCGCGCTGCGGAGCGCGACACCGAGCGGCACCGCGTAATAATCCGCAATCCAGCGGCAGAGCGCGAGCATCGGCCCGTCGAGCGCAGGTTCGGCGTCGGGGACATCGAGGACGGCCTTGGCGATGCCGCGCGCAGGTGGCGGCGAGCCGGCCGACACGCAGATGCCGATCGCTTTGCGATTCCGGAACGGGACGACGACCCGTGTGCCCGGGACGAGCGGGTGCCTGGGCGCCGCGTCCACCACGTAGGTAAATGGGTGGAAGAGCGGCAGCGGGAGCGCGACTTCGACGTACTGCCCAGCGGCGGGAGGAGCGCTGCTACGAGACGCATCCTGCTGATCTCCGGCGACTGTAGCCGCCGGATCGGAAGTCGCTTGATCGGCATTCGGGACGCTCGCGACGGGCACCATACCGAAATATGGCGCCTCAGGCTGATCGGCCCCTGCCAGGTCGTTGTGTTGCCGCGCACCTGACGGCAGCTCTGATGGGCGCCGCCTTACTTGTCGCCGGTTGGGAAGGCCTGTCGTCGAGGGCAGCGGGGGCCGTTCGCGAACCGTAGGTCGCCCTGTCGGGCAACGGCCCCCACACGATTGCCGGCACTGCTGCCCTAGCGCTCTGGCGGCGCCGCACGATTTCGTCCCTGGTAGGGGCCGGTCGCGACCGGCCCGGTAATACCGTGCTTGCCGTCACACCCAGGACAACGCGGTAAATGTGCTTGCTGTCCCACCGAGGCCTGTCGTCGAGGGCAGCGGGCGCCGTTCGCGAACCGTAGGTCGCCCTGTCGGGCAACGGCGCCACCGTCGCTCGCCACCAACCATCGGTGCACGAACCACAGCCGGCCGCGACCGGCCTTGCCCCACACGAATGCCGGTACTGCCGCTCTAGGGCTCCGGGGGTGCCGCGGACCGCTCGGTCGACCATTCGGTGGCTTCCGCGCGATGCCAGTCGAGCTCCGCGGGCGTGACCGGCCGGAGCATCAGGTCGAACGCTAGCCAGATGAGCTTCGAGAATGGAAAGAGCCCGACGACCGCGACCACGATCGCAAGCGGTCCTCCGTACTGCAGGATGTTCCACGGCACATTGGGCCAGGACGCGATCAGCGTCACGGCGAGCGCCACCAGCAGCAGCAACCCGGCGACGATGTAGTTGAAGAGCATCGAGCCGGTGAAGTAATCGTGTTCGCCGCGCTCGAGCCGGATGCCGCATTTCCCGCAGCGGACCCGCATGGCAAACCAGCTCTTCAGCACCGGGCCGCCGCCGCAGTTGGGGCAACGGAGCAGGAGCGCTCGGCCGAAGAGGCGGGCCGTCCGGACGAGCCCTGGAAACTCGAGTCCAGTCTCCGAATCCATCTCCGGATGCCGCATAGATGAAGTATACGGGCCGCTGCCGGAACCGGGCCGCCACCACCTGCCGGGATCTGCCGTCAATTGCCTCCTTGCCGAGTGGCGGATTGGGTGCACCTTCATCCTGATTGCCGGAGCAGCGACTATCCCACAGGGGAGGAACATGTTCACACATGGCCGAGCAGTCGTGAGCGTGGCCGCCGTCGCATGGCTGGGCCTATCGGCGGTGGCGCAGTCGCAGGGGGCCGGCCCGGCCGCAAACGGCCAGCCACCGGAGGGCATGCAGACAGCGGTGCTGTTCGATCCCGCCGTCGGCGTCAATGCGTACACGATCACCTACCCGGCCAAGTGGAACTATCAGGCCATGTTGTGGCAGGGGTCCCCGTGCGATCCGATCTCGGCACCCGTGTTCCGCGTCTCCAGCCCCGACGGTCTGTCCGTGGTCGAGCGGATGCCGCCGTTCGGCTGGAGCTGGGGGAGCGATGCTGCCAGCTCGCGGCCCAAACAGGGATGCCTGGACGTGCACGAGACGGTGAGCGCCAAGGATTTCGTGAAATACATGTCCTCGATGCTGCAAGTCGAATACGTCGGCGACGATTCGGTTCCGCGGGACGCCGCCGAAAGGTATCAGGCGTCTTTCGACCGGCTGAACGCCCAGAGCGAGCAGATAGCCGCCAACGGCGGCGCGCTAACGCACCAGTGGGGTGACATCGCCGTGGCCAAGATCCGCTTCAAGAACGGCACGTATCCAATGGAAGGCCGCGTGTCCGCGACCATCGGGTGCATCGGCAACCGAACGAGGACCTTTCGCGGGCAGCCCGTGGAGACCGACAGGTGCCAGGCCACGGTCGCCTACCTCTATGCGCCGGAGGCCCAGTTCGCGGCCTTATGGGCCGAGCGGCCCCGCATCGGGGCGCAACCCATCCCGGGATACATCGATGCCTGGCGGGCAGCGCTGCAGCGACAGACGCAGCAAGTCATCGCGCTGAGCCAGGCGCAGATGGCGGCATCGCAGCAGAACTTCGCCAATCAGCAGGCGGCGCAGTTGCAGGCCCACAACCAGTTCCTGGCCACCATGCAGGCGGGTACGGACGCCTCCATGGCACGCGCCGCGCAGATCGCCAATACCCAGCACACCATCGCGTCCGACTACGTGGACTACGCTCTTGGCCAGCAGACCTACCGGAACCCGGCAACCGGCCAGGCCACGAAGGTCGCAGCCGGGAGCGCCGTGACGTGGCTCTCGGCCGACGGCAGGCAGAGCTACCAGGCACCCGATCCGAACGCCAACCCCAACGGCGTGCTGCCGGGCACGTGGAACAGAGGCCAGCAAACGCACGGCGACGGGTCTCCGTACCCGTAGCCGCCGGAGGCGCCGGACCTCGCTGAGCCCTGCGCCGTTCCGCCATGCGTGCACGCCGCAACACTGGACTGACCATGGCCGTCGTCGCTCTCGTGTGCCTCGGCGCCGCACGGGCGACGGATACCGAGCGCCTGTCCGGAGCCGCGCCGGCGGCGCAGGGCGGCGTACATGGGGTCGTGTACGCACAGGTGCAGGACGCCGTGCAGACGGCGGTCATCCGCGACCCCGGCATGGACATGGACGCGTATACGGTCACCTATCCCGCCCGGTGGCACTTCCAAGGCGCGCTGGTACCAGGTACGCCGTGCATGCGCTCGGCGGATCTGGTTTTTCGCGTCTTCAGCCCCGATGGGCTCGCCGAGATCGAGAAGCTGCTGACACTCACGTGGCGTTGGGCCGATTCGGGTCGCACCTTCGCCGCACCGGAGGGTTGCGCCCCGCTGAAGACGGCGATGAGCGCGGCGGACTACCTGAAATACATCTCCTCCATTCTCGGCGTCGAGTATGTAGGGGAGCAACCCGTTGCTCCGGCGATGGCCGCCGGGAACGCCAGGCATGTCGACGAAGTCAATGCGATGTGGGCCAAGACGGCACTGTCCTCCAAGCAGAAACCATCGACGATGACCCGCGACGTGGCGTCCGCCACCGTGCGCTACCGCAACAACACCTTCAGCATGGCAGGGCGACTCGACGGCAAGGTCGAGTGCGTCAGCACGCCTCAGCCATTTGCAGGGCAGCATCCGTGGTCGACGCACTTCTGTTCCGCCAGCGCTTACTATGTCCACGCGCCAGACGCTCGGTTCAACGCGGTGATTGCCCAGACTGATACCGTGATCCGCGTGACTGCCGTGACCGCGTGGCTACAGGCGACCGGCGAGCGCCGATTGCGTCAGGCGTACCCGCCTATCGGCGACTATCGATATTACGGCGAGCAGCATTTCTACGCCCTCCCGGCGCGCCAAGGCAAGGACCTCATGCGCGCGATGCAGTTCGGCACTGACAGCGCCACGCGCCGAGCCGCCCGGATCGCGAACACAGCGCACGCTATCGCGCTCGATTGGACCGATATTGTACTCGACCCGCACACAAACTGGTGGCTAGATAGCGCGCAGACCATGAGGGCCGCGACCCGCTACACATGGCTCGACACGAGTGCGAAGGCCGGCTTTCAGACGGACGACCCGGATGCCGATCCTAACGGCGTGCTGCCCGGGACATGGAGTCGTCAGCAGCCGGTTCCCGGCGACAGCGCGAAGTAGAGTCGGCCGTCGGTGCTACGCGAGCGCCTGGATCTGCGCGAGATGATTCAGATCATGCCCGGCCATCGTCTCGATGATCGTACCGAACGTCATCGGACCGCGCTCGGGATGGATCACCGGCTTGGGGAGCGCCCCGGGCAGCACCGCGTCGATGAAGAGCAGATTCCATCGCCGCGTCGCCGTGAACGCCGCCAGCGCGTCCTGCGCTGAGAGCGACTGGTACGGCGTCTGCCACGCCTCCTGATCGAACGGCTGTATGACGTGCGACGCCTCGGCGACCGTCTGCCGCAACCGAAACCCGAACACGAGTTCGCAGTCCGCGAGGTGACAGAGGATCTCGCGGATGCTCCACTTCCCGGGTGCCGGCGAGCGATTGAGACGCTCCTCGCTCGTCCGGCCGACGATCGCGGCCAACGTGCGCGGCGTGGTCACGATCACGTGGAACGGATCATTGTCGCCGAGGAAAGATGCGTACGGATTGAGCACCCGCTCAGCCTCGTGGTGGCTGGCGTCCATGCGTCTACTCCGTTTCGGTTGCGAGCGCCCGCTGGCAACCGCTAGTAGTTCCAGGCCGTAACCGGCTCGCCCGCGGGCGCATTGTTCTTGATCGTCGACGCCATCTCACGGATCAGGTTCGCGTCCGACATCGGCTGCCACCCGTGTCCCTTGAGTGGCCGCCCGTACTGGAACGAGCCGCCGTAGGCGGGATCCTTCGTCCCCTCGAGGAAGTCCTGCAGGAGATAGACCGCGAGATTGAGATAATAGTTGTCCATGTCGCCGCAGTACACGTGGATCTTGCCCTTGAGATCCGGTCCGACCTTCGTCCAGTTCCGGTCCAGGTAGTCCCGGATGTCGAAATCACGCCACGCCCGGGCGACATCGGCGTTGATCGCGCCTGTGTGATCGTTCCAGATCGGCGCCGGATATCCATCCTTGTCCACCGGTCCGAACACCGCCTCCCAGATCGCGAAGTTCTCACCGCCGCGGCGATGGCTGCCGCGCGCGTTGTTGAGCTGGTTCTCCTGGCGCAACAGCACCACCGGCTGGCCATCCGACCGCCGCTCCGATGGCCGGTCCTGCGTGATCCACGGATTCCGCTGGATGATGAACGCGTTGGTGTCCTTGTAGACGTTCACCTGCTCGTAGCGGCGGAAATCGACCGGATCCGGATAGAACGTCCACGTTCCGCCGAAGAAATCCGGGTGCCAGACTTGGAGGGCGAGCGACTCCCACCCGCCCGTCGATCCTCCCGTCAGCACCCGGGCATACGGCTTCGGTATCACGCGGTAGTGCTCTTCGAGATACGGGATCAGCTCCTGCATGATCGCATCGCCGTACGGGCCGTTGTTGGCGGAGTTCACCGCGTACGAGTCATCGTAGTAGGGCGACGGATGCAGGATCCGGATCGCGATCATCCGCGGAAACGATTCACTCAGCCAGCTCTGTCTGAACTCGGCCCGCGATTCCCGCCCGGTCGTGCGCTCGATCCGCTCCTGGCGCGCCTCCGGTGATTCACTCGCGGAGTCGAGCGTGAAGCCGAACGGCGCGCTCAGCGTGAAATGGCCCTGCTCCCACACCACGGGGTAGTGGACATCGGGGTGCTCGTCGTAGCCCTTGGGCAGCAGCACCGTGGCGCCCAGATACATCGGGTGCCCCCACCACCGCGTCAGGATCTTGCTCTGGATCCGGATGCGCTTGACGTACTGGTTGTCGGGCGGGACCTGCACCTCGGGGAGAACACGCGCGATGGTGAAGCGCAGCGTGCTCTCGCGGCGGGGATCGACGTGCATCCGGCGGACATCGCTCACGAGCGTGCCCGGGGCCATGTTGAACCGCTGCCCTTCCCATTCATCCATGTGCGCCCAGATCGTGTGGCCGTCGGCCCGCGCGAACTTGGTGTACGGGCTGATCATCGCCTGCACGTAGTAGTCGCCGGCCGGGAGCTGCTGCAGCGCTTCGTACGGATAGCCGTACGCGCGGCCGTCCACGACGCCCGGCGTGCCCGCGGCGAGGGCGGAGACATCCTCGCCGAAGAACGGGACGCTCACCATGCCACCGGCCTGTAACCGCGGCTCGGGCGTCGCCTCGCGCGCCAGGAAGATGAACAGGCGTCCCGTCACCGGCTCGGCGCGGATCGCGCGCGGCACCACGATCTCGAACCGGGTTGCCGGATGCGCGGTATCGGCAGGCGCCGCATCGGCAGCCGTGGAATGCAACACCGGACCCGGCGCCAGAATCGACGCGACGGGCAGTGCAGCGGCGATGGCAAGGACAACGGATAGCATGCAATCCTCTGGGATGGGGACCCGGGAAATCGACGGGTGAATCTAGGACCCTGCGGCCGTCCGCGTGAACCGGTTGAGAGCCGCGCGTCGCACTACTGGACACAGCGTGCCCTGGCGGGTCAATTCAGGAAATTGGCGGATTATCCAGCCAGCATGGTTGCCCGGGGTATCGAATGACTCCATTGAATATCGTGACGCTGGTCGTGGCAGCGGCCGCTCTGGCGGTGGTGGTCAGGAGCGACTGGCCCGCGGGCCCGCTCCCGCTGCACCAGGCGGTGAGTCTCGCGGTCATGGTGGTGGCGTTCTGCCTGTTCGCGGCGGCCCGCATCCAGCTCGGCGCCTCGTTCAGCGTGGCGGCCAAGGCGAAGCACCTGGTCACCGGCGGCCTGTACTCCAGGATCCGCAACCCGATCTACGTGTTCGGCGGACTGCTGCTCGCGGCGTTGCTCGTATACATCGGCCGGCCCGTGTTGCTGCTCGTCTTCGTGGTCCTGATCCCCATGCAGATCGTCCGGGCCCGCAAGGAATCGCGGGTGCTCGAGGAGGCGTTCGGCGACGAATACCGGGCGTACAAGGCGCGTACCTGGTTCTGACCGGCGCCTTTCCCCCGGTCCGTGCGATGTCGCGGGTGCCCGCAGGCAGGCGCACCCGGACCCAGATCAGAAGCTGCTCATGTGCTCATCCATGGCCGGGCTCGTGATGTACCGCACAACGCGGATTCCCCGGTGTGCGCATCATACAGCCGCGACGCGCGCCTCATCGCCGGTTTTTCCCTCTGACAGACCGTCCCACCCCCGTGATTTTGTCTTGCGATGCTGATTGGCCGGCGACAGATTTGCGCCCCTGTGCCGGTGTACAGGAACGTGTCGCCGGCGGAACGCAGGGCATTTTGACTTAGAACTTGCTAATGTCACTGTCCAAAACATACGTTTGCGCCTTGCACACTCGTGACACGAGCGCATCCTGGATCGTGTGGCATCGTACGGAGACACCATTAGAGTGCGGTTGCGGATCGTATGCAACGCCGTGATCCACGGGCTGTCACACCGGGATGGCACAGCCCTGTTCTTTCAGCACCGAGATGAGATGCCGCACGGGCGGCTGCACCCTGGAAGCTTCACCATCGCGTGACCATCGCGTGACCACGAGGATGCCGGACCGGCACCGACACACACAGACCATCTAACAGAGACATACAATCGAATTTGACCCCCTTCTCTCGGGCGGAGCAGCAAGAAACACCGAGTCGAGCGAAGGAGCAGGAGAGCATGTAGCAGAGCCGAGCGAAGCCGACCCTGAATTTCGCGACGAGACGCAGCGAACGTCCGTCGACTCAGTACAAGGGGAGGTGACGCATCGAGATGTCGAAAGTACTGCACACGCTTCAGCGGTCATTGTCAGGCTGGATAATCTGGACCTGACCTAGGCGAAGGGGGTCACTCTTCTACCATATGCAATTCATCGTGCCACATCACCGCCGTACCGCTGTCTTCGTCTCGACCGTCTGCGCCATCGCGGGCGTGTGCGTCGCCGCGCTCTATCGCGCCGACCCGATCGTGACGTGGCAGCAGGCGGGCACGATCGCTGTCCTCACGCTCGTCGCGCTGACGGCCGATGGGCTCACGTACGAGCTGGCGGATTACGCGTCCGGGACCATCGCCTCGATGCCGTACCTGGCCGCGGTGCTGCTCGTGCCGCAGTGGCCGACCGTGGTCGCGGTGGCGGCGACGAGTGTGCTGACGATCCATCGCGTGAAGTCGGACCGGCTGATGAAGGGCGCGTTCAACATCGCGCAGGCGACGATCGGTGTATCGCTGGCCGTCGGGGCCTATCGCGCGCTCGGCGGCCAGGCCTTCAGCGACATTCCGTCACCCACGTTCGTGCATCTGACCCACGTCGCGACGATACCGGTGCTGGGCGCGGCGCTGGCGCTCCTCCTCTCGAACAGCATCCTGCTCGGCATCGCGATATCGCTGCACCAGGGGAAGCCGCTCCGTCACGTGTGGTTCAAGGAGCTGCCGCGGATCGGACTCGGGACGGTGGTACAGGCGCCGCTGGTGTTCCTGTTCGCGTGGCTCTACGTCGCGCAGGGCTGGATGGCGGCGGCGATCCTGCTGGCGACGATGCTGCTCGTGCGCTGGGGCCAGATGAAGAACGCGCAGCTCGAGCGCACGAACCGGCAGCTCCTCGAGCTGATCGTGCGGTCGATGGAGGCGCAGAGCCGGTACACCTCGGGTCACTCGCAGCGGGTCCAGCGGAACTGCGTGTTCATCGCGAGAGAGATCCTCAAGCTTTCGGAGACCGAGATCGAGCAGATCAGCGTCGCGGCGCTGCTGCACGACATCGGCAAGATCGGCGAGAAGTATTCGGTGATCCTGAACAAGGAAGGCAAGCTCACGCCCGAGGAGCGGCTGGTCATGCAGGAGCATGCCCCGGACGGTGCCAACCTGATCTCGACGATGGCGACCTTCTCGGAGATCGTGCCGATGGTCCGGCACCATCACGAGCACTGGGATGGCAGCGGCTATCCCGACGGCCTCTCGGGCGACCGGATCCCGCTGACCTCGCGGATCATCATGTTCGCGGACACGATCGATGCGATGACCTCGACGCGCCCGTATCGCCGTGCGCTGACCCCGGCGGACGTGCGGTCGGAGATCTTCAAGTTCCGCGGGCGGCAGTTCGACCCCAAGATCGCGGACCTGTTGCTCTCGAGCCCGCGGTGGGACGAGCTGTTCCTGGACGCGCCGTTCCGGGTGATTCGCGGGTCGCTGGCCGCGCACCACGCCCCGACCGGCACCGCCACGCAGGAAGTGGTGGCCAAAGGGGGCGTGGCGCTGGGCAAGTAGCGCGAACGCAGCTCCGATGTAGGCGAACGCCCGATCTGCAGCGAACAGATCGGGCGTTCGCGTCTACTTCGCTGGGTCCCGTTCTCCCGGGGGTGCCGGCTCCGCCCGGCCCCATCGCGACGTTCGGGTCCAGTCTAACGCCGAAGGGCCGAAACGAGCGCGCAAAATTCACCGCGTGGCTGTTAGAATTGCGCAATAACTGGCGCGGTGGCGTGCCGTGGATGCACGCCGGAGGCCGGCGTCGACCGCTCGATCGGCGCGAACTTGCGCATCGCCCGTCGTTAGCCCGGAGGGTACGGTCGTGTCCGCATTCCCGTATGCCACGCATCTCAACGTGCTGTTTCCGCCGCTGGAGCCGTTCGCGCTCGACGGGCTCGTCGCGTCGGTGCGCGACGCATGGTATAACCAGACGCTGGTTCGGGTCAACGAGTCGGTGGTTCGTCTGGGCGTCATGCAGGGCGAGTATCATTGGCACGAGCACAACGCCGACGACGAGTTCTTTTTCGTGCTCGATGGCCGATTCCTGATCGATCTGGATCCGCAGCAGGATGGCACGACCCCTGGCCGGGTCGTCTCGCTCGGGCCGCGAGAAGGATTCGTCGTGCCGAAGGGCGTTCGGCATCGCACGCGAGCACCGGAGCGCGCGGTGATCTTGATGGTCGAGACGGCGGGGATCGTTCCGACCGGCACGAACCCCGTCATGGCGGGCTCCGCCACGCGGGATCCGGTGGCCGCAGGGGGCGTGGCACTCGGGAAGCGAGAACCGTAACTCAATGCTGACGTAAGCCCCCAAGACAGGCGAACGCCCGATCTGCAGCGAACAGATCGGGCGTTCGTGTCTACTTCGCTGGGTCCCGCTCTCGCGGGGGTGTGCTGGCTCCGCCCGGCTCGCCGTCCGCCGACCCTGGTGATTTTGGGGGCGAGGAACGGGCTCGCCGTGAATTTGCAGCCGACCCGCTTTACATACAAGCGGACCCTAGCGACCGTGCGCTCCCCACGCTGCGTCAATGCGCCACACCGTCCAGCAGAGTCGCCCTCGCGGGGGATTTTGAGTCCCCTGCGTCTACCAATTCCGCCACCCCGGCTGGGACACAAGATATGACAACCGACGGCAGCGAGGCAACTTAGCGCGTCAGGCATTTCTACCGTGTGTCGCGCTGTTGTTTGCTGTTCGGGCACACTTCGCACAAATAGGGCACAGCAGGCGGCAACGACCGGCGCACCCCCTACAGGTTCGTCGTCGGAGCCCCCCCGTCATCGCGACGGACCCTTTACCGCGCCGGGCGACCGGGTCCGCATCGACCGCGACCACCGCTATTGCCGTCCCAAAAAATCCGGCGCTACGCGGGCGGGAAACCCAGAGCCGGACACCGCGCCGAAAAAATCGCGGCGCGAAATCGTGAAGCCATCTGACCCACGGTCCGCGTGGGGATCGTTCGCGCCAATCGGTCGGAGCCGTCAGATTTAGGTGAGTCGGAATCGAACAGCCGCGCCGACAGTTCCCCCGCGCGACTCATTTCCGCCCCGCTGTCCGCCCCGAGCACCACGCTGACGCCGCCGGGCACTCGCCCCGATCACAACAGGCTGCACCCCCCGAGTCCCCCGCCACATGGCCGGTTGGCCCCTAAACGCTCATGTCAGCGCGCGTTGCTCGCGCGTCCTCAAAATACGGTCGGAGCCGACGCGTCGGAGCTCGACTAAGTGCTGCGATGGCTCCGATTGGGCTTCATGGTCGGCCAGCTCGCGGACGCGCTCGCGCTCGATGTGAACCACACCGTCGATCGCACGACGCTGTCTACTCTGTTGAAACGGCTAGCACGCGATGCCAAAGCGCGAATCGCTGAGACTCGCACCGCATCGCGTCGGGCGGCGTGCGCCATCCTCCGCGACGCGGCACGCCGGCAGGCAGCGCTCGACACACCCCGCCACCTATTCACCCCGCAACACTTGGTCATCGATCATTTGCGCCACACGACCACCCAACCACCGGCACCACCCGGCGGGGCGGACGCCCTTGTGGATCAGGCCCAGAAGTTGATTGACGGGCGCCCACCGATAACCGGGAAGCGCTCACGAAGGCAGTTAAGCAGGTCGAGTTCAGAACTTGGCGGGCGGAGAGGCAAAGCCCCGGCAGCTGGGGCGGACAAAAGCAGGTCGATGTGGGCATCAATCTCACGCTCGGCGAGCTACACCTAAAGGCACTGCAAGAGATCAACAACCGGCCTGTCGTGCGTATCACGACCAGCGGCGACAGCGCAGTTCCGGCGGCGTTGCCACCTCGTGAGGTCGACTACGAGGTTGTCGACTAGGCCTCGCCGTGGGCGCGTGCTCTGTGTAACAGAGTGATTCACCATGTAACTCCGTCAGTCACGGCACTGCGCCGCTCATCACTGGCGCTGCTAAGCCTCCGCAACCAGAATATCGGGCAGGCACTAGATTGACTTCAGTCTTCAAGAAACCCGGAGGCTTCGACAGTAAATGAAGAACCCACCCCGCCAGCCAGACATTACCGGCGTAGACCTCTTTTGCGGGGCGGGGGGCCTGACACACGGCCTGCAGAAGGCGGGCATTTCTATTGCGGCCGGCATCGATCTCGACCCCGCATGTGAGTATCCCTTCACCGCCAACAACGGGGCCGCCTTCATTGAGGCGGACGTACGGGATATCAGCGGTGCCGATCTTGAGAAGTTGTATCCGGCCGGTGCTGTTCGACTTCTGGCAGGATGCGCACCGTGCCGCCCCTTTTCTTCGTTTCGTCGAGGGAGGCGTGCGAACAGTTCGCGCGACGGAGAGTGGGGTTTACTCGGCGAGTTCGGGCGAGTCGTTCAGGAACTCAATCCAGATCTGGTGACCATGGAGAATGTCCCCGACCTCGCTTCGCAGCGTCCGTTTCACATCTTCGTGAGTGAGTTACGTAGACTCAACTATCAAATCGACTTTCGATCGGTGTATTGCCCGCGACTTGGGATACCCCAGCACCGGCGACGCCTCGTGCTAATCGCGTCGCTGCGCGGAGCTGTGCACGTCCCAACTGGCTCCGTTCAAGCGAACAGATTTGCAACTGTCAGAGATGTGATTGACCGCTTGCCTAGCCTCTCGGCGGGGGAGTCCGATACGGACGATCCACTCCACCAGGCGCGCGGTCTCAACGATACAAACCTGCGACGCCTACGCGCTTCCCGCCCGGGAGGCACATGGAGGGATTGGCCCAAGGAGCTCCGAGCACCATGCCATCGCAGGGCGACAGGCGCGACCTACCAGAGCGTTTACGCTCGCATGGAATGGGATGCGCCGTCACCAACGATCACGACTCAGGCGTACAATTTTGGTACGGGGCGCTTCGGACATCCAGAACAGGATCGGTCGATCACTCTGCGAGAGGCAGCGCTTCTACAGACGTTTCCTCGGCGATATCGATTTGCCGATCCATGCAAACGCTTTTCGGCTCAGACAATCGGCCGCCTCATTGGAAACGCCGTCCCTCCACGCCTCGCGTACTTCGTGGGTAAAGAGATTAGGCGGGCAGCGGTCGAGCCGCGCCGCCGGAAGCGCTCAAAGTGACGACCCACCCCTACAAGCTGAAGCTTGATCTCCGCGTACTCGACCACCTTGGGATCAAGCTTTACAGCAACGCCGCGGCGGTACTGTCCGAGGCGGTCGCAAATGCGTGGGACGCGGATGCGGGTGCGGTGACTGTTACCATCGATCCATCACAAATCACGATCGAGGACGATGGTGTTGGTATGGGTCTCACACAGATCAATGACCGGTTCCTGTCGGTCGGCTATGACAAGCGCGCGGAGGAAGGTGAGCGGTCGGCAAAAGGGCGGCCCTTTATGGGGCGCAAGGGCATCGGCAAGTTGGCGCTCTTTTCCATAGCGAACAAAATCCAGATTCACACCCGGCGCGGCGACGAGAAGCATGCCTTCGAGATGACCACTCCGGATGTGAGACAGGCAATTCAGGATGCGCGCGACTATTTCCCGGTGCCCATCACATTTGCGGGGCCCGAGAAGGGCACGCGGATCGTCCTCCACGATCTCAAGAAGAAACGCACCGCAGCTACGATTCCATCACTTCGCAAGCGGATCGCTCGGCGCTTTTCGGTTATTGGTCACAAAGGTCAGGACGGTGACGGCTTTGTTGTCACGATCAACGGCAAACCTGTCGGACCTGACGACAGAGAGGATCTCCGCGCAGTCGAGTTCCTGTGGGAATTCGGCGAGCAGCGCATTGATGGGTCGCATTGCCCAAAACTGATTGAGCGCTTCGTGCTGCCTGCTCAGTCGATCCCGGACCACCCGACCTGGACGGTCCGCGGGTGGCTTGGTGCCGCTGACCAACCGAAGCAGCTCAAGCACGATGAGGCAGGTTCCTTAAACGGCATCGTCGTGATTGCGCGCGGGCGTCTCATCCAGGAAAACATTCTCGACAAACTCAACTTCAGCCGGATTCTCGTCAGTTACCTAACCGGACAAATCGAAGCGGATTTTCTCGACCTTGAGGGCGAGGAGGACATCGCTACAAGCGACCGCCAACGAGTCGTGGAGGACGACGAGCGCTACGTGGCGCTAACTACATTCTTACGAGACACTCTCGTATCAATACAAGACAAATGGACGGACCTGCGAAACGAAGCTCGTGGGAAGCAGGCAATCTCGGAGCTCCCCGCGTTAGGGGAGTGGTTGGAAACGCTACCTACATCGCAGCGCAAGAACGCGGGGCGTCTTCTCGGTCTTATTCAAGGTCAGGAGATGGAAGATGAGGATCAACGAAAGCAGTTGTTCCGCGCCGGATTGCTCGCGTTTGAGCGGCTCAGACTTCGCGAGGAAGCGCACCTGTTATCGCAAGGGCCGCTGACAGCCGACGTACTTCTCCCGCTGCTGTCCGAGTTAGCAGATCTTGAAGGGTCGCTTTACCGTGAGATTGTTAAAGTACGCCTTGACGTAATCAAGGAGTTTGAGAATCTCGTTGACGGCAACGAAAAGGAGCGAGTGCTTCAGAAGCACCTGTTCACCAATCTCTGGCTTCTGGATGCCGGCTGGGAACGCGCGGCTGGCAGCGAGAGAATCGAACAGATCCTGAAAAAGGACTATAAGGAATTCAGTCCCGACCTCACCGACGAAGAAAGCAAAGGTAGGGTCGATATCAGATATCAGACAAATGCGGGCGAACACATCATCGTGGAATTGAAGCGTGCAAAGAGACGGCTCCATGTCGGTGAGTTGCTGGAGCAAGGGGCAAAGTACAGGACTGCATTGCACAAATGCCTGACCAGTCAGGGAGTGGCAAACCCATATATCTCTATCGTCTTCGTGGTTGGGATGCCTCTCTACGAGGAAGATGGTCCAGATGGCCTGAAGAACTCGCAGGCGTCGCTTGCCGCTTTCGGTGCGCGCGTCGAGCAGTACGAATCCCTAATCGCGGCGGCGCAAGCCCAGTATGGGGAGTTTCTGGAGAGGTCCGCGAAAGCCGATAAGATTGACGCCATCCTTCAGAAGCTCGAATAGCGGGCAATGCGGAGGTTGAGCGGACTGGGCACCACGCCGGAACGAAGTCGACTCATGGCGCGCGTGAGGCGAACAGGCACCGGGCCGGAACTCGCACTCCGTAGGGCGCTCCGCAGAAAAGGGCTACCGTACCGCGCGGGCGTCGGCCGTTCGCTCCCTGGAAGCCCTGACGTTGCGTTTAAACGTCATCGGGTCGCTGTGTTTGTTGACGGCTGCTTTTGGCACGGTTGCCCCCGGCACGGGACTATTCCACGAACCAACACGGTTTTCTGGTTAACTAAGATCCTTACGAATCGGCGTCGTGATAGGCGAGTTACTCGCGCGCTCAGACTTTCGGGATGGCGCGTCGTTCGGGTGTGGGAGCACGACATCCGAGCTAACGCTGATAAGGTCGCGTCGCGGATCGAGCGGCAGCTCGGACACCATGCTAACGGCCTGACAGGGCCTGGATCAGCGCATCACTCAGACGCCTGCCGCGCCCTTCCTAGCGAGTCTCCAGTGGGCAGTGCGGAGTAAACGCACTAGTCTTCGGCCGATATCATCTTTCCCCATGGCAAGAGCGAAGAAACAGAGGCCGCGAAGCCTCCCGCGCGCCGCTGCTGGCCGCGTCATTCGTCGGCTCCGCGAAGACACCGGAGTCGCGCAGGAAGCGTTCGCCGTTGAGGTAGGCCGGCACCGCACCTACATGGGACTAGTCGAGCGTGGGCGTACCAACTCTTCGCTATCCGCGTTGGCGCCGATTCTCAGACGGCTCGACGTGAGTTGGCAGGCGTTCGGACGGATGCTTGACCGCGAGTTGCGCAAGGCACGCTAAAGCAGGGCTCTTTCATAGAGGTGACGGCGCGGTCTTGGCAACAGGTCTTCCTGTTGCGGAGATCGCGCCGGGCCTACCTCTCACGTCAGCAACCTTCGGGGCGATTCCTTCGCGTCAGCAAGCGCCAGACGAAATCGACGAGCGAGAGGATTGCTGGAACGAACTCTAGTGCGTACCGCATACCTTGCCTCCTACGAGGAGCGGTGGCGTCGTTGATCGTGCGGTTGTGGTGGTCGCCGTGCGGTGGTCGCCGTGCGGTGGTCGCCGTGCGGTGGAGCGGTCGTCACGCGAGCGGCCGGGCGGTGCGCGGGATAGGTCACCGCAGATGATGCTGGTGGTGCGGCCCGGTTCTGGTCGTGCAACTTACAGACGAGAACGGCGCGCGGTTGGTAAACAGAACGGCCCGGCGTGTAGGCCCCGGAGAGCGCGACACGGACCCGATCAGCGTAGCCGCATCCCGGCGAGAACGGTAAGCAACGTCGCCCCACCTACTCCAAGCGCCGCGACTAGCAGAGCGCAGCCGCGCGTCGTGCGGTTGTAGACACGATTGTAGGCGGCCCGGCGCGGGTTCGTGAGCCAGCCAAACCCGCGCGGCGCTTTCAATCCGAGCGAATGACGGACCACCCGCTTCCACGATGTGCGAGCGGCGAGACGCTTAGTCAGCGATGGTCTCCGGAATCCGAAGCGCATTGGCCGTGTGTCGTCGGTGTAATCGTCGAGTCGCGAGCCGCCTCAGGTCGCCGTAGCGCAAATGACGGTGATCGTAAGCGCGACCACGCCATCGTGCCCGCTGCCGAACGCGACCTGCCAGCCGCTGCCGTCGCTGACGGGTCCGTTGGTGTAGGTAAACAGGTCGCTCGGGAACGCAACCCCGCTCACCGCAGCGGCGACGTACCCGCCGCCGATTGCTCGCTTACCTCTTGGGCACGATGCCGCGAAGGGGCCTGAGGTGGGAGTGGTTGTCTCGAACGTCGTGCTTTGCGTGACCAGAGCGTAGCCCGACATGCCCGCAGCGCCGGCTGGCCCAGCGGGTCCTTGTGGCCCAGCGGGACCTTGCTGGCCGGGCGTGCCCATCGACCCGCCTGACCCATCTGGTCCCGGCGTGCCCTCGGGACCGGTCGCGCCTCGGCTCGTGCACCCAATCACGAGCAACGTCGCGCAACTGATGATCGAGATAGTAGATAACGCGTGATATCGAACGGTGTGGCCCTTCATCGCGCCCCCGCTGCATCCGTGGTTGTTCGGAGAGATGATCCGAACTGAGGCAGCCGAACATAGCGCGGCCGGGGCCGGCGCGACTCAGTGTAACCCAAAGCGTCTCCGGGGTAACCGCACGCGCTTGTGTGCGTCGGGCCCGATAATCGCGGGCTCACCGGTCGTGTCGCACCACAAGCGCAGGGTGCGGCCGACGACCGCGCCTACGCGCGGCACGCCGTATCCGTACAGTTGCGGGTCCATTGTGCGCCATTCATCGGTACCATCGACCCGTACGCGGCGACGGTCGTCGGCCAGGAGCTCAACCACAAACGTGCGGCCGTCTTCGACGCGAATCGAGACCGGCCAGTCGATGACAACCCCCAGCGTGCGGCCCATGCCCCGAACGTTTGCGTAATGCGGAGAGGTGATCCGGTCTGACGCGGGGGCCAGGACGCGATGTTGCTCGTCCGTAACGCGGCATCGTTGGGGTTTTGCATATGCCCGGTGACGCGGAGCTCCGGGACCGTACCAAAGCTCCGCACCTACTAGCAGGTGGCCGCAATGAATAACCCTTCCCACGGAGAGATACGCAACTCGTAACTCGCGAGCCTAGCGATTAGGGGGACGCGCAACATAGTGTGCAATCATCGCGTCTCGATCGTGCTGGTGCTCGATCGCAACACGCCCCCAAGCTGTGCCGCCAACCAGTGGCGCCGGTCAGGCCGAGAGTCCGGTGCGATGTACGTCACGTAGTGCTCTAGAAGCCGCCAGGTGTCGTCTCGTTGGCTGACCGATGAATCGGGACCGGGCATGCCGAGTCTGAACGATCCGGTGTCGCTACGCCCCGCAACGAGGGGCACGCTGTAGATCGTAGTGCTTGTCAGCCGGCGACCCTCCACTCCGGTCACCGCTCACTCCAACGGAGTGGCAAGGACGAACTGAAGCCCCTCCGCGATCGGCGGTGGAATGCGCTCGTCGAGCGGCGGCTTTCCCCAAACGGTGAGGACCGTCCTGGTTGGTTCGGGGTGCAGATCGCACGCGGCTCCCTGCACCGCGAACGCAGCACGATCCAGGGCGGACTCTGTGCGACCGACGCGGGGAGACTCAATCGTCTTGCTCGTGACAGCCGTGCCGGAATGTTCAGCCGGATAAAAGACACGCAGGTCGCGAGGTCGTCTGTCCTGGGGCGTACTGTCTCGCGCGGACCGCGCAGCACAACAACCTCTCCTGCCCATACCGACCCGTGATCCGTGTGGGCCGGCGGGTTGAACCAAACGGCAGGCTGCTTGTCGATCCAGGCATCACCGACCCATTCACGGTGCTCGGTGTCGCGGGCAACCAGCCGGACGTAACCCACGACCCCGACGAACTCACCAAGCCCGGGGCGCAACACACCCGCTGCCTCCAGGTGTGGCATCCCGAGATCCTGCGTAGCGTAGAGCGTGAAGCGCAGCCCCCCATTTCCGCCTTGCTCGATGCGCCCCGCGTCGCTGAACAGCGAGGGGCCACCGCCGCGAGGTTCGATGCGCATCGCAAAACAGTCGATGGCCCAGTGCCCCGATTCGAGAGCGTCGATTTCCTTGTCTTCTAGCATTGTGGAATCCATAGGCCCATCGCGAGCGATGCCCAACGTGATTGGCAGCTTAGGATCAAACGTAACATTCGACTGTTAAGCGCCGGGTCGCGGGTTCGAGTCCCCCCGCCTCCACAGCTTGGCCCGCAACCCTTCGACGGCGTGCGCGTACAAACGCTCCACCGCCTTGTTTGTGCGCGCACCGATCGCGGCCCGCGCCTCTGCGACGGTCTTCCCCTGCCGGACACGCAACTCGAACACGCGCCGTTGACGCTCTGGTAGGTCGGCAAGTGCTACCTCCACCCGCGCCAGCACTCTCCTTCGCATCGGATCGACGGTTGTGGGTGGTGGTACCGGCGCGGGGCCATCGCCTCGCTCTTGCAACCACTGCGCGTCGCGCTCGCCACGACGGAGATCGCTCCGTAGCACACCGAGCGCCCGATTGCGGACAGCGACCGTTAGATAGGCCCGGAACGGGCCGTGAACGTGAAGCGCCGCCCGTCTGTGCCAGACCGCGACGTAGACGTCTTCGACCACTTCGCGCGCTTCGTTTTCGGAGTGCAGGTACCTGTACGCAATCCGCCAGAGCGCCGTGGCGTGCGCAGAGAACAACGATTCGATCGCGTGCTCATCGCCTTCGGCAACGCGTCTGAGTAGGTCTCGTTCGGCTCCGGGTTGGCTGTGTAGGTCTCTCTCGGCTCCATTTTCCGTCGCTGACATACGGTGTCCCTCGCTGTTGAGTGGGCACTCCACGTATCGCGTCTATCGCGCGATGTCTAGCCCATGAATAGGTCGGTTACATCAGAGGCCGCACCGGTTACACCGACACAACGGAGTCGCGCGGTGACGGCTTGTGACGAACGCGACCACCGTGTCGGCTACCTCCTGCGGCGAAACGTGGCGCAGATCGCGTAACCGGTAGCCGGTAACGAGCCGTGAGGCGCGAGTGAGTGCATCTGGTACACACCGCATGCGCTGCGCGATGTCGGCGACTCGGTCGCCACCCAGGCGAAGGCGCGTGTAGCTGTGGAATACCCTCCCAGCGAGCACCACGCTAAGCGGTGACGCCAGCCCCGCCGCTGAACACAAGCGCGATACTGTGCGCGGCGGCAATCCCGACAGCCGGGCCAAGTCTCGCGCGCCGCGCACCTCGTGTGACACCCTGAATGCGGTCTCAATGGCGGTTCTGAGCCTGTGCGGAAGCCGACCGAACGACGGCGCCAAACGCGCGAGCAAACCGTCCACAGAGCCACCTAGCAGGCTGTCGCTCAGCACCTCGCAGAATTGCGTCGATGACTCGCCACGGAATACGATGTGTCCAGCACCGAAACGGAGGATGTGGCGGATCACTGCCGGGCTGGCATCGGCATAGGCGACGACCGGTATCTGATCTGCTAGACGCCGCACAATTCCTGGCTCCCTGGCCAGGAGTGGGTCAACAACAACGACCGCGACCCCACGCTGGCGGACGACGGCCTCTAATTGACTCGCGGTGGTAGCGGTGTGGATGGTCGCATCCGGCCCGCAGGCGATCCGTAGCGACGTGAGAGCAGTCGGGCCGAGCAACGCGGCGATGTCGTGAGTAAATGCCACCATCCACAAGACGCCGCCAACCCCCGCCCCGGGCCTCGATGTCCGCGCGTTCGGCCACGCATCGGCCGTTTTCCGTTCACGATGTTACTTAGGGTTTCTCCGAGTGACATCTTGTTGTCGCGCGCCGAAGATCATCGGCGGCGCCGATCGGCGTGACGCCGCCGACGCGCATTACCCCCGGCTCAACCCTCGTAAAGGCCAATCCTTCCCGACCTCCAACTCGGCTACCTCCAGGTAGACTCGCTCGACCGCCTCCGCCAAATCCCAATGCACTGCCAGCTCCAACTCCATCTGGTCCTCAATCGAGCGCCCCGCCTCGTAAGCGCGTCTCTTGAGGGCACCGATCTCTTCTTGCACCCACTGTTGGCTTTTCTTCATCGAAGTCCCTCGGGTTGAGCGCAACGACACCAGGCGTCTCGATGGCAAAACAAGCCGACAGGGCTCGTACTGCCAAGTGGAGTGGCGTAGCCCGGCAACCCCGGCCGAATCGCGTTTGCGGTGTTACTTGACGGTTCGCCATGTAACATCTTTCCACCATGCCAAGAGCCAAGAAACGAAATCCGCGCCGCGCCATTGGCGCCGCCGCTGGCAACGTGATTCGCCGACTCCGCGAAGAGATCGGCGTATCTCAGGAAGACCTTGCGTCCGAAGTTGGACTGCATCGGACGTATGTGGGGCTGCTCGATCGCGGCGTTGGCTATGATGAAGAACAGGTCTATTTCGAACACCGACAAAAGCACGCCCGGCGATGGCTGCCGGGCGTGCTTTTCGAGGGTGGTCGCCAGCGAACCCTTCCGCACGACGTTTATTGCCACTCAATACCGCCGCTCAACGCCGCAGCAATTTTCGCAACTGCGTTCCACGCGCTGGACAGAAAGTCCATCATTCGCCTCACCTCCCATGCACGAAGTCACGCCTGACAATGCCAGACGTGCGATTCTTCAGCCGGTTTCGCGTTGAGGTCCGCGATTCGCTCTACGACATGCCACCGGGGACAGCCGTTCGGTTTGCTCCTTCTTCGTCCGGGCGATCTCCCTTCGCTGATGCTCGAGCACCCACCGGTCGAAGTTCGCGCCGAATATACGGTTGATTTTGCCGCCGACAGACTCTGTGAGTAACGGTCCAGTACTCAGAGTAACCGACGGCGTTCTTAAGAACGGCTGCGACGATGTTGAACACGTGGCTAACATCATCACCGGCGGATCGGGACACACGTAGTGTCCCACCCAGCCGCGACACGTGTCAGGAGCAAAAAACCGCGTCCGTAACAGAACGCGGCTGGTAGGTACTTTCGAACGAGCCTCGATTTTATATCGCGACTCCACAGCGAACTGCGACTACCGTCCGTGCGCAATCCAGCGATTCGTCGCGTCCAGCGCGGCGAGTACCGCGGCGGTCTCCGCGCTCTCCCGTACTTCGCAGCTCCCCGTAAGGAGCGCACGCTCGCGCCCGAACTGCGCGGCGACTCCGATGAACACGAACTCCCGGTCGAACGCCTCGATCAGCTTCACCCCATCGAGCGCCAGCGTCCGCTCGCCGTTCTCCGCCTGCTGGATCGCCTTGAGCGCCGCACGCGCCGCGAGATCCACACGCGAACGCTGCCCCTCGACCCCCTCCGCCTCGCCCGTGTACGTCGAATCCCCCCGGCGGAGCGTCACGCGGCACAACACCCCGCGCGCCCGCGACCGGCGAACCTCCACATCCTCGAAATACACGCGGCGGCGGCTCAACTCCTCGGGCACCACCCCCGCCAACGTCGAGTCCACCTCCCGCACCAGCTCGCGGAACTCATCCTCGCTCGCCGACACGTGGGCCGCATGCTCCGCCGCGTATTGCGACGCGTATTGCGCAGCCGGCGCCCCCGAATGCCTCGGCGCCGCCTCGGCCTGCGCCGCGTGCGCCCCGGACCCGCGGCCCGGCTCCGACGACGACGCCACCGAGATCTTCCGGTGATCCACCCGCATCCCGAGATGCGCGATCAGCGCGCTCTCGATGTTCCGGACGGTCTGCTTCGGTGTATATTCGGCCGTCGTCAGGACGTGGATCTCGTCCACCTCACCATTCGGAGACGCCACGATCTTCGCCGACATCACGCCCGGCAAAGTCGTCAGCAACTCTTCCGCTCGGCGGATCGGCAGCACACTCCCGGCGATCGGAGTGCCGCCCGACAGCGATGAATAATTGACTGCAGCGGGCAGAGGATTACCGCCGATGAGGTTGGAAACGTGGGCCGAATATGTGGGAAAGCGCCATTGGTATCAAGACTTGCGAACTCAGCCAAAAGTATCTGTGGGAACGTTTGTCACCGCCCCGGTCCTGGCGGCCTCAACAGCCTCAGGCGTATCGAGAATGTGATACTCCTGCAGCTTCCGGTAGAGCGTCCGCTCCCCAATCCCCAGCATCTCGGCCGCCTTCCTCCGGTTCCCCCGGAGCTCCCGCAACGCCGCCTCGATCGCCGCCCGCTCGATCTCGGCCATGGTCATCCCCGGCCTCACCACCACGACATTAGGGGGCGGCGGCGCCCCAGGAGCCTCGATACCCCCAACCGGCCTGGACAGCCCGTCCAGACCCCCGCCAGGCCCCTCCGGGCGCCTTCGAGCGGCCTCTACCGCCACGTAGCCTGGCCCTGGCGCCCCGCCCGGGAGCGCCGGATAGGACCCGCTTCCGATAGATGACGCCGGCCCCCCCGCCACCCCCGCCACCCCCGCCACCCCCGCCGCCCCCAGAGGCTCCGTCCGCCGCCGCAGCTCCTCGACCTGCAGCTTGAGCTCGACCAGGCTCCGCACGATGAACTCGATCTCCCGGCCCTCCACGCCGTCCCGCCCGCGCACCAGCGGGCCGACATGCACGGGCAGGAATCGGGAGCCCGCATCACGAATCTCTCGCGGGATGTCCGCCGGCCCGACCTCGTGCCCCGGCGCCAGCACCACCATGCTCTCCACGAGATTGCGCAGCTCGCGCACGTTGCCGGGCCACGGATACTCGACGAGGATCTGCAACGCCTCGGCGCTGATCCCGTGGAACGGCCGGTCGTGCTGCGCCGAGAACTCCTGGATGAACCGGCGGACGAGGATGGGGATGTCGGCGCGCCGCTCACGCAGCGGCGGGAGATAGATGCTGAGCACGTTCAGCCGGTAATAGAGATCCGGCCGGAACGTCCCCTCTTCCACCTGCTGCCGCAGCGGACGGTTCGTCGCAGTGATCACCCGCACATCGACCGGGATCGCCTGCGTTCCGCCCACGCGCGTCACCTGCCGCTCCTCGAGCACCCGCAGCAGCTTCACCTGCGTCGCGCGGGGGATGTCGCCGATCTCGTCGAGGAAGAGCGTCCCGGTGTCCGCCAGCTCGAACCGCCCGATCCGCCGCTCCGCCGCCCCCGTGAACGCGCCCTTCTCGTGCCCGAACAACTCGCTCTCGAGCAGCGTCTCCGGCAGCGCGCCGACGTTGACGGCGATGAACGGACGTCCACGACGAGGACCGAGGCGATGCATGGCTCTCGCGACGAGTTCCTTCCCCGTCCCGCTCTCCCCCTCGATCAGCACCGTGCTCGACACCGGCGCCATCTGCTCGACTTTGACGAGCACTTCGCGGATCGCCTCGGACTCGCCGTACAATCCCGTCTCGCGCGCGAGCGCCTGCCGGTCCGCCAGCCGCCGCACGCCGGCCGCCACTTCCTCCGGCACGATGGGCTTGATGTACACCTCGCTGTAGCCCAGCCCCCGGAGGCGCTCGACCATGCCCTCCTCGCCGACGTCGGAGAGACCGACGATCGCCGCACCGGTCCACAGTTGCTCCCGCACGAGCGCCAGGTTCTGCGGATCGAGCAGCGCACCGGTCATCACGAGCACGTCGGGCCGCACGCGCGCGAGCGTGCCGCGCACATCATCGAGCGGCGACACGACCTCGGTCGAGACGCCGGACCGCTCGAGCAACGCGTTCACGCGCACCGCGGGCTCGACGTCGGTCAGCATGACGACGACTTTCATCGGCGGCCCTTGGCGGATTTTTTCGCCTGAGACTTGGGCCGGGTCGCCGTTGTCTTCGCGGCCGCACCCGTGTGATCCGTCGCCACGCCGCGCAGGATGTCCACCCCATGCGCCACGATCGGATCGATCGCCGCCAACCCATCCCGCACCCCACTCGGCGACCCGGGAAGATTGATCACGAGGGTCCGGTGCCGCACGCCGGCGACGCCTCTCGCGAGCGCCGCCCGCGGAAACGATTCGAGGGAGAGCGCCCGAATCCGCTCCGCAATGCCCGGCGCTTCACGGTCCAGGATCGCGCGGGTCGCCTCAGGCGTCACGTCCCGCGGGGCCAGCCCCGTGCCCCCGGTCGTGATCACGAGGTCGGCGACATCGCCGTCGCACCACGCCACGAGACGCGCCGCAATCGCCGCCGACTCGTCGCCGACAAGCGCGCGCTCCGCCACCACATCGCCCCGCGCCGCGGCCCAAGCCGCGACCGCGTCGCCGGACGCGTCCGCCCGCTCTCCCCGCACCCCCGCATCCGATACCGTCAGCACCGCGATCCGCATAGTGACCGCAATATGGCGGGCCGACCGCCGAATTGGCAGGCGACCGGTGTCGCGGTTTCGCTTAGCGCGGCTGCACGCGACAGCCGACTCGCCGCCTATCGCGGCCGCCGCGGCAGGCCCACGATGTCACCGGATTCATCTCAAACCAATCCAGATGTCGCGCCGGACGCTGCGGCAAAATGCAGCGGGGGCCGTTCGAGAACCGAAGGTCGCCCCGTTCGGCCAAGGACTCCCAGCGCGGCGAGTCTTTACGGGCTCGGCGACCCTATCGGAACTCCGTCGATCACGAGCAGCGGCGTCAAATCCGCGCTTGCGGTGACCGGCCCAGTCGGCGCCGGCGTCACGAGCGCGCCGTCGATCACGAGGATGGCCGACGCGTTTGCGTCGGGAGATGTGACCTGAGAAGCATTCTTGCTCGACGGAGTCGCTCCCGATTGGATCGGGGTGTGGGCGCATCCGGCAGCCGCGCCGCCCGCGATAAGTCCAGTCCATAGCCAGGCCTTGCGCATCATGCCCCCGGGTTGAGCGCCAAAAAAAGAAGGCCCACAGGTCAGGCAGCCCCCTCACGACGCGCCTCGCGAAACCTACCAATTCTTGGCCGGCGATGCGAGCTGGCTATCTCTTATCTAGTCCTGCCCGAAGTTCATTCGCGTTTCCTAGATGCCCGAGGAAAGGGCAGCGGGGGCCGTTCGAGAACGGCCCCCGCCGGATGCTGCAGACGCGTCCTATTCAGCAGCCCGCAACCTCATCGCCGATGTGCCAAGGAGCATCGACTACAAGGACTCGGGGCCCACCCCGTGCCCGCAGGACGGCTTTGAGCACCGCCGGCCGGTGGCTGGCGAACAGGACGTCGTACCAGCGGCGTTCCACGACCTCGGGGATGACGACCGCAACGTATCGGTCGGGATGCGCGGCGGCGACATCACGCACGTAGGCCAGAAACGGAGTGATGAATTCGCGATAGGCCGACGGAAGCGTGACGAACGGCACCGGCGAGTGACCGGCGCCGATCGCCGGGACATCGACCAGGTCGTGCCAACTCGCGGACATGGAGCGCGCGCACTGCTCATCCGCGGTCACATCATCGGTGACCACCAGGACGGCCTGCACCTCAGTCGAGATCGATATCGCGAACTGGAGCCCCTTCCGCGCCACCCGATCCAGCCGGCGCACCGGTACGATGACGATCGGAGGCTCGACGCCAGCGAACGACAGTGGGCTCGATTCGGTCCCCTCGCCCGCGATCGCGCGATCGACGCGCTCGTGCGAGTGGCGCGCGGCCAGGAAGAACAGCATGAAAAGCGGAATGACGAGGACCGTAATCCACGCACCCTCAGCGAACTTGGTGACGACGACCACTAGCACCGTCGCCGACGTCGCGACGGCGCCCGCGCCGTTGAGCACGAGCGAGCGGCGGGCATGCGGGCCGCCGACCCGGCGCCAATGCGCCACCATGCCCCACTGCGACATCGTGAATGCGAGGAGCGCACCGACGGCAAACAACGGGATCAGCCGGTCCGTGATGCCATCAAAGATCACGAGCAGTCCACCCGCCATCGCGCAGAGGAGGACGATGCCGGTCGTGTAGACGAGGCGTCGCCCCGGGTGAGCGAATTGGAGTGGCAGGTAGCGGTCGAGCGCCAGGACTCGGCCGAGTCGCGGGAAGTCGGCGAAGCTGGTGTTGGCCGACAGACACAGCACCGCAACGACCGACGACATCGTGACGACATACAACACACCATGTCCGAAGACCGCGCCGGTGAGCTGTGAAAGGACGCTCTGATAGCCGGCCGCGCCGGGCGCGGTCGCGACGATCCCGTAGGCAGGACAGAGGTACGCGATCCCCGCGAGCAAGGCGATCAGGATGGCGATGATCGCCGTCAGGGTCCGATTCGCGGTGCGGGACGCGGGCGGCCGAAACAGAGGGACGCCATTGCTCACGGCCTCGACGCCCGTCATGGCCGTGGTCCCGCTGGCGAACGATCGCATCAGCAACCACCCCGTGACGGCAACGGTTGCCGGCATCGGCGTCGGCAGCGGCGCGATCGGCGCCGGGTGCCCGCGGGCAATCACCGCTCGCGCGATGCCCACGATGATCACCAACCCGAGCGAGGCGACGAACAGGTAGGTCGGTAAGAGGAACACGAGCCCCGACTCTCTGATCCCGCGCAGGTTGACAAGGGTCAGGAAAGCGAGAATCGCCAGACAGAGGGGGAGCGTGTAGCGCAGCAGGGCTGGCGCCGCCGACACGATTGCACCCACGCCGGCGGAGATTGCCACGGCGACGTTGAGGATATAGTCGAGGGATAGCGCACTCGCGGCGAGTAGCCCCGGAAACCGGCCGAGGTTCTCCGAGGCGACGGTATAGGATCCGCCGCCGTTCGGATAGGCGTCGATCGTCTGGCGGTAGGACAGATACACCGCCAACAGCACCACGATGATGACGGCGCTGATCGGTGCGATGTAGTGGCTCGCGCCGGCGCCGATCGCCAGCAGGACCGTGAGCGCGGCCTCCGGCCCGTAGGCTGCAGACGCGAGCGCGTCGAGGCCGAGCACGGGGATTCCACGAAGGGCCCCGATCCGCTGCTGGTCCTGCTCATCGGTCCGGAGGGGCGTGCCAAATAGGAATGCGAGGATCGGCATCGATTGAGGCGAGCTTGAGTCACGAGAAGAAAGGGGTGGCGTCGCCACCCCTCGGTGCGCGACGACGGAATATCTCGTCGTCTGGCCAACTGGGTAAGCATGCGCTGCTCGCCAGGCCGTCGCGTCCGGGCCATTCGAGGACCGAAGGTCGCCCTGTTCCGGCAACGGCCCCCGGCGGATGCCGCGTCCGCGGTCTGCTCTCTGTTCCCGAGCGCCTATTTTCTCGGGCGGCCGGCGGCCGAGTCGGGAGCGGCCGTCCCGCCCTCTACCCACGCCACCGATCGCTCGACCATCTCCGGCCGGATCTCATGGTCGCCGTCGAACTCCGCGAACTCGACCGAGTATCCTCGCTTGGTGAGGTCCGACGCGATCCGGCGGCCGCACTCATCGATCGGCAGGATGTGATCGTGCGTCCCGTGTGCGATGAACACGCGCGGGTGCCCGTGCCACACCCCGGGAATGACGAAGCCGGGTGAGTAGCCGATGATGTGCGAGCAGAGGTCGCCGTTGATGAGCCCGAGCGAGATCGCGTACGATGCGCCATCGGAAAATCCCGCGAAGGCAATGCGGCCCGGATCCACGGCACAGCGAGCGAAGACGCGCGCGAGCTGCCGGTCGATGTCATCCAGGTCGTCCCCGAACGCGCCCCGGATGGCGTCCCAAGTCGTCCCCGCTGAACTTGGCGCCAGCAGGATGGCGCCCGAGCGCTCGGCGACCTGCTGCAGCGCGCCGAGGGACTCGGCGTTGCTCTCGGTGGCGCCGTGGAACATGAGGATCAGCGGCGCGGGACGCCCGGGTGAAAGGCCCGGTGGAACTACCACCACAGTCGTCCGCGATTCCAGAATCGAAAGCGTGTGCACGCCGGGGGGGAGCGGGTCTCGCACCGTGGCCCCCGGCCGCGCGGTCAATCGCCCCCCAGGGCCTGGACCCCACGACATCCTCTTCAGGGCGACGATCGCCAGCGCCGCCTCGCCTACGAATTGACGCCGGGTTATTGGCATGATGACAGGTTAGGCTGGAATCGGTGTGGGAGCTTGGAGTTACCGATCGTAACAGAAGCGAATGCGGCGAATCGCCATGTGATGTTGTATGTCAGCGAATGGCAAAACATGGTTTCCATTGGGCGGTCTGTCCGCGCACGATGTGCATGTTCGTATGCCGTGCTCACCCATCTCCCAGTAGCCTCACGCACCGATAGTTGGAGGAAGGGCTCTATGCGTTCGCAGCCAGTGAGTCGTCGCCGGTCCCTCGCAGCGATCTGCGTCGCGCTCCTCCTGGGCTCCACATCGTGGGCCCGCGCCCAGGCGCCGGACAGCGCGGGTCTGCCGCATTTCGAGTTCGTCCAGGTCGTGCCGGACGTTTACGTCGCCTACCAGCCGTCGATTGATGGGCTGCTGCACGGCAATCAGACGTTCGTGATCAACGACAGCGATGTCTTCGTCTTCGACGCGAACTTCACTCCCGCCGCGTCACGCGCGACGATCGCGATGCTCAAGACGATCACCAGCAAGCCGGTCCGAACGATCGCCTACTCGCACTGGCACAACGATCACGTCTGGGGCACGCAGGCGCTCCTCGAAGCGTATCCGGGTCCCATCAATCTGATCGCCACGGACAGCACACGCGACGACATTCTGCACGAGGACCAGGAGAAGCACCGGGAGGTCGCAGGGTTCTATACCACACTCCTGGCGGCGTACGACAGTGCGCTGGCGTCAGGCATCGATCCGGGCACCAAGCGCCCGTTCACTCCGGAGGAGCGGGGCAAGGCCGTGGCGGTGTCGGCGTCGCTCCGGCGGTACATGGTCCCCCAGTCGGATTCGATCACCTATCACCTGCCGACGATCTCGTTCGCGCGCCGCATCACGCTCTACGATGGCTCGCGGGAGATCGATCTCTACTGCTTCGGCCGCGGCAACACGCGCGGCGATGGTGTCGTGTTCCTGCCCAAAGAGCACGTGGTCATGACGGGCGATCTCCTCGTCTACCCGGTGCCGTTCGCCTTTGAGGCCTACCTCACGGACTGGATCGCCTCGCTGCACGCGGTGCGCGCCCTCGGCGCCACACACATCATTCCCGGCCACGGCGCGCCGCAGAGCGACTACGCCTACCTCGACCTCGTGACCCGATTCCTCACGGCGATGCGCGACGAGACGCGCCGGGCCGTCCGCGCCGGGCTGACATTGGATGCGGCGACCAAACGGATTGATCTTGCGCCGTGGCATCGGGCGTTCGCCCACGGCGACGACGCCATCGGCAAAATGTTCGACGCGTACGGCCCGGCCGCTATTGCGTCCGGATATGCCGAGGCCGAGCGCGCCGCGAAAGCGGCTCGCGCCAAACCGGGCCGGTAGAATCGGGCCTACCCCAGGTCACGGCGCGATCCACACCTCGATCAGATTCGGTGGGTTCTGCGGGTCCTTGGGCAGGATCGTGGACCCGGGCGGCAGTTTGGCGTGGGCGTCCTCGACGGTGTTGGCGTACATCGCGGCCGGTGAGATCACGAGCCGCGTGCCGCCGGCCACGGTCTCACGGATGACGAAGCTCGACGGGTGGTCTCGGGGGTGGTCGTAGATCGACCAGACGCTCGACTCGTGCTCGCGGTCGCGCGGGATGAGCTTGACCGCCTGCTGCCAGCTCGAGACCTCGATGGAGCGGTCGGGGGTGTAGTTCCGGACGTTGCCGTCGATGCTGACGCTCCAGTGCACACCGTTGGGCGCGACCGAATCGCCCGGGGTGTCCGAAAACAGCACCGTGACAGTCATCGGGGCCGAGCTGGCGGCGGCGGGCCGCACGACCTGCAGCACCACGTGGTGGAGTCCGTGAAGACCCATGAGATACGTGGCCAGCGCCGCACCGTTGTCGAGGGGGTGTCCGTCCACGCCGGTGACGACATCATTGGGCCGGACACCGGCCGCCGCCGCGGCGGTGCCAGGGTAGACCTCGGTGACCAGCGCGCCCTGCGCGGGCGCATCCGCTGCCGTCGTCCCGAACGCGAATCCGAGTCCCCCGCGCGGCGCCGCCTGCGCACCCGCTCCCGCCGCCACGAGACACAACGCACACGCGACCACCATCCGCATCACGATTCACCCCCGAGATGAGCCCGCCCATGACCACCGGCTGGTCGATCCGTTTTCTACTCTCAACTTTCTACTTTCTACTTTCTACTCTCTACTTTCTCCTCCACCCGATCCGCGCCCCCGGCACCCGCGGTGCTGCTCGCACACGGCGCCCCGGCACACGCTTGCGATCGTGCGCGCCACCGTCCAGAATCACCACGCGTTCCCAATGACGGGAGGCAGTGCCCGGGAGTTCCGTTGTTCCAATCCGTTTCTGCTGCTCGAATGTCGCCTTTGGTCGTCGCCGGCGCGATGGTCTGGTCGGCTGCCGCGGCCACCTTGCAGCGCCAGCCCGCCACCCGCCACTCGGCGGCGGCCGATACCGTCGCCGCAGCCGATGCCGTGACCGCGGTCGCCGATGACTACGTCGCGGCATACCGGGTCCGCAACCCGGAGTGGGAGACGATCCAGGGTCTCGCCGGAGCCCGCCACGAAGGCATCACGGACAACAGCCTCGCTGCCGGGTCCGCGTGGGAAGCACGCGAGGATGGATGGCTCAGACGCCTGCGTGACATCACGCCGGCGACCCTCGCGGGGCGGCCCGAGTGGGCGACGTACGTCGTGCTGCGCCAGCAGTTGGAAAGCGCGGTCGCGCTCCGCACGTGCCACGAAGACCTGTGGCCGGTCAGCCAGTTCTCGGGTTGGCCCACCCGGTATACGGTCCTTGCCGGCTTCCAGCCCGTCGGCACGGACAGCCTCCGCCGGGCGGCGCTCAAGCGCTATGGAGAACTGCCGCGGTTCGTGGACACGGAGATCGCGAATCTTCGCGCCGGCATAGAGCGCGGCTACACGGCGCCCAAGCTGATCGTCCGGGCAACCATCGCGCAGCTCGACGCGCTGCTCGCGATACCGGCCGATAAGTCGCCGTTCCGTTCGCCCGCCACTCGCGATTCGGCTCCTGGCTTCCGCGCGTCCTTTGATTCGCTCCTGGGCAGTGCAGTGCTCCCCGCCGCGCGCCGCTATCGCGAGTTCCTCGATACCACGTATCTCCCGGCTGCCAGGGAGGCGATCGGCCTCTCCGCCAACCCGGATGGGCTCGCGTGTTACCGGGCGCAGCTCGCGAGGTATTCGTCACTCAGCATGACGCCGCGGGCGGTGCACGAGCTGGGCCTCGCCCGGATGGCCGCGGTCACGGCGGAGATGGACACGCTCGCCATCCGGAGCTTCCAGACGCACGACCTCCCCGCCCTGCTCGAGCGCATCAAGACCGATACGGCCTACACGTATCATTCGCGCGAGGAAATAATCGCGCAGGCGGAAAGTGCGCTCGCCCGCGCCACGCGCGCGCTGCCGCAATGGTTCGGCGTGCTGCCCAAGGCACCGGTGCGGATCGAGCCGGTACCCGCGTTCCGCGAGAAGAACGCCGCGCCCGGCCAGTACTATCCGGCCACCGACGACGGATCGCGACCCGGCACGTACTTCATCCGCACGTATCAGCCGCGCCAGCAGACCCGGTCGCTCGGCGAGGACGTGGCGTTCCACGAGATGGTCCCAGGCCACCATCTCCAGATCACGATCGCGCAGCAGCGCACCGGCGCGCATCCCGTGACTCGGTACTTCCACAACAGCGGGTACTCCGAGGGCTGGGGACTCTACTCCGAGCGTCTCGCCGATGAGATGGGACTCTACTCATCCCCGCTCGAACGCCTGGGGATGATGTCGGGGGAAGCGACCCGCGCGGCGCGCGCGGTGATCGATCCGGGGATCCACGCGCTCGGATGGACTCGCGATCAGGCGGTCGCCTATATGCTCGCCCATACGGCGTCGTCGCCCGATCAGGTCAACGCCGAGGTCGACCGCTACATCGCACTCCCCGGGCAGGCGCCGTCGTATCTCATCGGCCAGCAGGCAATCTTAGGCCTCCGCGCCGGCGCCAAACAGCGGCTCGGCTCCCGATTCGATATCCGCGCATTCCACGACCAGGTGCTCGGCCAAGGTGCGCTGCCGCTCGCCGATCTTCGCGCATCCGTCGCACGATGGCTGGCGACGGTCCGCTGACGATTGGCGCTCCCGGCGTCACGTCACCCCACGCGCGTGAGGACGAGGTGCGCGTGCGTCGGCTTCCATCTGGCCCAGCCTCTCGCCGTTATGGCGTCGTGGTCGGGGCGTCGATCACGACTTTCCAGCTCCCATCCGCCTGGCGGGCCCACACGACCACGTACTTTCCTGTTGATGCGTGCATCTTTCCCGCCTTGTCGTTCAACGTCAGCTTGTAGGTCCCGATCTCGTACGCGAGGTCGCCCTTGGCCGTCACCTGGTCCGGCGCGAACGTCAGCGAGAAGCCCGGCATCGCGACCAAACCTGCTATTGCGGTGTGGATGGCGTCGTGACCCTTGGCCATCGGGTCACCGGGCGCCAACAGCACGCCATCGGCCGCGTAGTATGTCGCGAACACGTCGGCGTTCTTGTCGGCCGCCGACTTGTTCCACGCCGAGTCCAGCGTGCGGATCGCCGCCTCGTCCGCGGCGGGGTTGCTGGCCGGTGCCGCGGCCGACGCCGCACCCGCGCCGCCGGGAGCTGCATTGCTGCACGCGGTGCCGAGTGCGAGCACGCAGCCGAGTGTCAGGACGGACAATGGAAGCGACGCCGCGGCGATTAGACGATGAGGCATACTGGAGGCTCCGGTACAGGTGACCGCCGGGGCAGCCCCCCGACGGAAGCGATATAGTACGGCGCCCCGAAGAGGAGCGACAGATCGCGCGTCTCACCGCGCACGACTTTGATCCCGCAAAAGCGTCTTCTAAAGCCTCTTTCGGAAGAGCACCAGCCGCTCGGTTTCCTCGAATCCGAGACGCGCGTGCGCACGCTGCGATCCCACGTTCTCGAGATGTGTGTCGGATGCCATCTCGCGATACCCGCGCGACCGCGCCCAGTCCTCGGCCGCCCGGATGAGCCGCCGTCCCACCGACTTGCCCCGCGCGTCCGGATCCACGTACCAGCCCTCGAGATACCCGACCGGACTGGTGTCACAGGAATCCGCATACGCCCGCTCGCCCACCTCCGCGAATCCGCACAGCCTTCCCGGCCCCACCTCGGCCACAAACACCGCCGCCTCATCGCCCCGGGCCAGCCACGCCGACAGATCCGCGTCGGTGTGCCCGGGCCAGAGTGCGCCACACATCCGGCCCAGCTCCGCGTAGTCGGACGGGATGTACTGGCGGATGGCCAGGCCGCCTTGGGATGTCATCGGGATGTACGATGCCGACGGGACCGTCCCAGCGCGACGTTTTGCTCCCTCCTTTCCCCTTTCCCCTTTCTCCCTTCTCCTTTCTCGTTTCCCCTTTCTCCCTTCGCCTATCTCGCCCCCCCGGGAACTCGCCGGCAGTTCGCGGCATTTTCAGGTAGCGCGCGCCGAACCGGCGCGCCAGCCGTCACCGATCCGATACGCCATCGCATTACGTACTCGTGACTTGGAAGCGGCGGACCCGTCCAGATAGGGATGCGCCTACCCGCCCCACTGTCCACCGCACGCCTCACGATGACAGAGAGTTGGCCCGCTGTGCCCGCCGAAGGCGGCGATCAGAATGAGGGACTCGCGGACCACCACCAACGGGGTCGTCAGATCGTCCCGGTGGTAGCAATTTCGGTCGCAATGGCGGTCGCCGCGCTCGCGGCTCCAATGGCGCGCGCGGACGCACAGCAGTTCGTCGGCGCGCAGGTCGAGGAGGACAACGCCCAGCTCGCGTACTGGTTGCCCCCGATCCGGCGGCCGGACGACGAGTTCACGAACGGCACCCGCCTGACTCTGTCATTCGCGGGATCGCGCCTCTGGTCGCTCCTGCTCGGCAGCCACGCACCACGCTGCTCGGTGGCCAGTCCCGGCACATGCGCGGGGGAGATGCCGGGTGGCGTGTCGTGGCCACG
Source organism: Gemmatimonadota bacterium (assembly GCA_021324775.1). GTDB lineage: Bacteria > Gemmatimonadota > Gemmatimonadetes > Gemmatimonadales > Gemmatimonadaceae > Palsa-1248. The sequence goes on along the minus strand of JAJPIM010000018.1, from coordinate 60,480 downwards.
ATTCTCGACGGACTTGACGCTCGCACAGGAGATGTACACGCCGGCCGACTGGCACAGTGATGCGAATCCGGTCCCCGGGCAGCGCCCCTACGCGGGACAGCTTCTGCTGAGTGGCACCTCATACGCATCCACTCCGGTCGCCAATACCGCGCTCTCGCTCCAGGCGGGCGTCACGGGGCCCCCGTCACTCGCCGGCGACGTGCAGGAAGCCTGGCACCGTCTGATCCGCTACTATCCGCCGCTCGGCTGGGATCACCAGATCGCCACCGCCCCGGAGTTCGACATCGGTGCGGCGGAATCGCGCGTCGTCGCGAACGCCTCGATCGGCGGCGTGCCGGTGCTCTCGGTGATTCCGCGTGTCTCGGTTTCGGCCGGCAACGTGCTCACCGGTGCGACCGCGGGACTCGAGACACGCATCGGATACGGCGCGGGCGCGCCGTGGAACGATGGTGCCGGCAATCGCGTGCCGAGGTTCCAGATCTACGGAGTGGGGGCCGCGCGGCTGGACTACGTGTGGACCGAGCTCGTACTCGACCGGTCGTCTACCGATCCGGCGTACACGGTGTCCAAACTGCCGTGGGTCGGCCAGTATGAGTTCGGTGGCGGCGTGCGCCTGTTCTTCCTGGAGGCCGAGTATCGTGCCGTCACGCGGACGCGCGAGTATCAGACGGGGCCGCCGCACGAGCCGTACGCCGCGATCACCCTCGCCGTGCGCCGCAGCTGGTAGTAGGAGCTGGTCATGACCGGGCCGCCGTCTATGTCGCGGCTCAGAACTGGCCCTAACGATCCACGGGTCGCGGACCAAGCGAGCGGTGAAACGCAGCGGGGGCCGTTCGGGAACCGAAGGTCGCCCTGTTCGGGCAACGGCCCCCACACTGTCCCTCGCACCACATCTCGCGCATTTCGCGACGAGCTGGCCGTAGTAGGACGCGCCGCGACCAGCCCGCCGTCGCTAGGGTGCCAGCGCGGTGTACAGCGCGGCGACGTTGAAGTGCGTGGGGTCGCTCTCGAAATAGTTGTTGATCGTGAACTGGCCCGTGGTCGGGAAGTCCGGCAACGGATTGACGACCGCGCAGTTGTCATAGTTGTACTGCTTCTCGTAGCCGTACCCGGTCGTGGTGCCATTACCGCCGTTGATGCCCTGGCGTGTGTTCTGGAGGATGCTCCCCTGCACGTGGACGCACCCGCGTGCGAAGTTCTGCCCGTTGCACGGCTGCTGTAGCGGCACGAACAGAGTGCCGGCGTCGGCGACCAGTCCTTCCGCGCCCCATGAGGTGAGCGCCATCACGGTCGACTCCACCCACAGATCGCTCGAGCCGTTGCGCATCTGAATGCGCACGGTGTTATCGCCGGCCGGCGCGTTGATGCCGTTGTCCATCGCCAGGATGTCCTTGCCCGCGATGATCCCCATCAGGTGCTGGCACGTCGTGTCCGCATCATTGGTGAGACGCAGGTTGTCGGCGATGCCGACGCTGCCGTCGGAATAGAAGGTGATATGCCCGTTCACCGTCCCGCTCACGGCGACGCTGCCGTGTACCGCGATCACGCCGCGGAACGACGGGTTGTAGATCGTGTCGATCGGGAACAGGTACTTCCAGTCCGGGTGCGCCGTCTTGAACGCCGCCGTGAACGCGGCCGGCATCGGGCCCGGCCATGGCAGCCAGTGACCCATGCGGCTCGGGTGAGCCGGGTCGCTCACATCGCCGCCCGTGAACGTCGTGTCGGTGCCGCCGCGGCGGCCGTAGGTCCACCCCTGCGCGCCCCACTTCGGACCGGTGCGCGCCGGTGCCGCGCCCGTGGTATCACGCTCCGACGCGGCCAGGTGCGGATCTCCACCCGCGTAGCAACGCGGCGGGTTCGCCGCGCTGCCGTTGCGCGCCGGTCTCCGAGCCAACCCCGCGATGCTGAGCGTGTCCCCGGGGTAGACGCCACCCACCCTCGTCGAGTCGACGATGTTCGCGTTTCGCATCGCGAGTGGCACCGTGGCGTCCGTCGCGTCTCCGACGATCGTCCGGTACCACGCGGTCCGGTGGACCGCGAGCGGGAAGAACTCCCATTCGAGGTTGCCGTTGTCGTCGCGGACGTAGCGCCACTCACCGCAATTGTTGTAGTCGTGCTGGCGCGTGATGCCGGACCGGAGATACCCGACGCCCACGGAGTCGCGCTGCGCCGCGGTCCACGGGCCGGCCGGCGGCGGCATGAACGGCTTGGCCAGATCCACCTGGTAGAACTTCACGAACCCGGACCCCGGCGACGTGCTGTCGGGATTGCCGTTGACGGTGTACGCATCGAACTCGACGCGCGAGAGAACCTTGGCGGTCGAATCCGCCGCGACATTGGGCGTCGTGAATGCGGTGTTCGACGCGGCGGCGATCGTGTAGAGCGTGGCGAGCTTCGCCGTGCTCGGCAGCGTCAGCGGCTTCGCGACCTTGGTCCACCCGTCGTATAGCGTATCCAGCGCCGGATTCCCGTTGTTGAACGTCTGCGGGGTCCACACCGAATCCATGAAGTCGGCTTTCTGCGGCGCTCCGCAGGTCGTGATCACGTCATCCGAAAACACGGGACCGTTCAACCGGTCGCCCGAGCCGAAGCAGATGCCGTTCTCGTTCTCGGAGAAATACGCGAAGCGCGAGAAGCTCACCTGATTGAGCTGCACCCACCGCACGAACTGCCGCTGGCGCGCCGTATCCTTGGCCACCGCGACGACCGTCACGAACCGTCCCTGCTGCTGGGTCGGCGACCCCGTCGGCCCGGCGTACAGGTCGTAGACCATGTGCGGGACGGGCGTGCCGTCCGCCGCGGTCAGTGTGGCGTTGCTGGCGATCTGGGTATAGCCGGAGGCCGGGAGCGCGAAGGGGTTCGCGTTCAGATCACTGATGCCCGCCTGCAGCGCCGCCTGGGCGCCGTACAGCATGTCGTGCTCCTGGTCGTGATACCCGGCAACCAGCGAGCCGCCCGACGCCAGCAGCACGGCCGATCCCGCGAGCGCCGCGAGCGCCACCGTGATGATGAGCACCAGGAACACCGCCGATCCGCGGCGGGCACCGGCCACCGCCGGCCACCGTGTCTCCGACATGGTACGCTCCAGGAATGAACGGACGATGACTCGCTCGCCCAGCCCGCGATCCGGTCCCTGCGTGGGAGTAGGTCTGAGGGTGCGCATGATCATGGAAGCGGCGTGACGGTGCCCGCGCCCTGGGTGAGCCCCGAGAGCGACGGCGTGCAGTCACGCGCGACGACGGCGTAGGTATAGGACGGGCCGAGCGGGACAGCTTTGTCCTGGAATGCATAGGTGGGCGTGCCGGCCGCGGCGATCGTGTAGATCGGCGTGTTCCAGACTCCCGATCCGCTGGCCTGGCGGTACACGGAGTAGCTCTTCACATCATGCTTGCCGCCGATCTCATCGCCCGACGCCGGCCAGGACACGCTGACGCTGTCGCCCGACGGCGACGCGGTCTGCGTCAGCGTCGCGGGGGCCAGCGGGGGGCTCAGGCATCCCTGCGTGTGCGCGAGTCCGGCATTGAGGAGCGGGACGCTCTCGTTGGCGCTGCGAAAGACGTTGCCCTCGACCGGGTCGACGTACATCGCCTTGAGCTGCACGCGAATCTCGCTGATCTTGGCGAGCATGGTGTCCGGCCCGACGCTGCCCACTTTGTAGTAGAGCGGCAGTGTCGGCGCGGTCAGCTCGACGCGCGAGTTGATGGCCGCACCGGGGATGAAGTACCGGAACCCCGGGGTGCCGCCCGGGAAGACGATGGCGCGCGCCAGCACGGTCGGCGTCGCGTTGTTGATGCGCTTGAGCAGCAGGTATTCGCCCGCGACCGACGTCGTCGAGTCGGGCGTGAAGTAGTACGACACCGTCTCGGCGTTGCTCAGCAACCCGCTCGACTGGAAATAGGTGCTGTCGGGATACGTGATCGCCCCCAGCGGGTACGTGATCTTGTTCGCGGGCGTCAGTGCGACCGTCAACGACTCCGGCACACTCGGGTCGAAGTAGGTCGCGGTCGTGACTGTTGCGGTGTCGGTGGTGACGAGGTCGGCGTTGAAGGTCACGGCATAGGGCGTCGCCTCGAGCATCATCGGCTGGCGGTTGCCGAGCCCCACCCCCGCGATCCGGAGGTCGTGCGAGAGCGCGTCGATCGCGAAGCTCACGTTCTGCTGCGCGTCGAGGCGGCCCGAGATGACCATCACGGCGCGGGTCTGCTTGACGAGGAACGTCACCGCCGCAGCGCCCACAATGGAGAGCAGCGTCAGTGCAATGATGATCTCGACGAGCGTGAACGCGGCCCGCTCAGGAGCCCGCCCATGACCGGAGCTGCGAAAGGATCGTGACAGTGCGCGCATATGCGGCCGGGCTACTTAAAACGCCGCGATGATCGTGGTCTTCCGAACCGGTGCCGGCACCGACGGCAGCGCCACGGAGACCGTCACCGTGCGATAGTCCATCGTGTCGGTCGGACCGCCGCCAATGTGCTGCACGAGGGTCGTCCGCTTGTACACGGTCGAATCCATGGCGATGTTCTCGACGGCAGCCATGGAATCGATCGATACATACGTCTGCGAGTGCTCCACGGAATCGATCCGGTCAGTCGCGAGATCGAGGCCGCGCTGCTGCAGCGCCGACACTTTGGTGGTGTGGGCGAACTGCGCCATGAACTCGCCAAGGCCGATGAGAACGCTCGCCAGGATGACGATCGCGATGAGCGTCTCCATGAGCGTCATCCCATGGCGGCCCCCGCGCCGGGCATCACGGCCGGCGGTGGTCACAGGCCGGCGAGCACCCATACCCCCGCCTGGTCCTTGTACCAGTCTGCCCGGCCGGTCGCCTGCGTCACGTTGATGCCGCGCCAGTCGCTGACCTGGTGCCGCAGCGATGTCACGTACAGTTGCAGCGTGGTGCTCGCGGCGCCGTCGCTCCGGAACACGAACGCCGGAAGCGGGTTCCCATTGATGGTAACGTTGATCAGCGAGGCCGCATTGAGCGGGCCCGTAGCCAGTGCCGCGCCGGCCCACGTGGTGCTCGTCGGCGGCGTGCCGAAAACGACACCATCCTGCAGCGGAACACCGATCACGTGCTCGCCGGGATCGGCCGCCAGGTTGTTGTTGACGTCGTCGACGATGTAGATCTCGCCATTCGGAACGTCGATCGCCACGAGCTGGTTGTGCTGGGAGCTGACGGCGTAGTTCTCCGCACGCTGAAACGCCGCGCGCACCGCCCGGGCCCCGGAATCCACCCGGTACGCCGTGTAGTTCACCTGCGGCAACGCCATCGCCGTGATCACGGCGATCAGGGCGACGACAATCACCATCTCGATCAACGTGAAGGCGCGATAGTTCCGCATGAAGCCTTGCCGATGCTCAGGGGCTGCGCCCCCGCGGCGGGTGCCGCGCGGCCGCAGACCCCCTGGATTACTACGGGACCCAAGCTAGGACTAAGCGAACTCGGCCACTGTCACGGGCCGGACCCCGCCCATCACACCCTCTCATATGAGGGAGCTAATGTGACGCGCCACGATCCTCGGCGCGCTTGTGAGGAGGACGATCCTAACTAGCTGGGGTAACGAGAGTTATAGGGCGCGAGAACACGCGGCAAATCACCGGCCTGGCGTGATGCGCGTCACCCGCCGGGGCTAGCCCCCAAGCTTCCTGAGCTCCGCCTCGACCTCCGCAGCGTGACCCTCGGGCTTCACCTTCGGATACACCTTGGCCACCGACCCCTTCGTGTCGATCACGAAGGTCGAGCGCTGTATCCCCATGTACTTCTTCCCATACATCGACTTCTCGACCCACACCCCATACGCGTCGGCAATCGCATGGTCCGTGTCCGCCAGGAGCGTGAACGGCAACTCGAACTTCTTCTTGAACTTCTGGTGCGACGCTACGCTGTCCGGACTCACACCCAGGATCACGGCGTTGGTCTTCGAGAACCGCGGAAAGGCGTCCCGTAACTCACACGCCTCCACGGTACACCCCGGGGTGTCGTCCTTGGGATAGAAATACAGCACCACGTTGCGGCCGCGAAGCGACGAGAGCCGGAGCTGCGTGCCCCCATCGGTCGCCACGGTGAAATCAGGTGCCGCAGTGTGTTCGGCAATCACAGGGTTCGGGGGTTGACGGTACGATTGGTTGTATCGTGAAACAGCATGTTGTTTCGACAAAGACACGACGCTCTGAGGCTGGCCGCTCGCCCGAATGGCCGCGAAGGAGCGCAGCGGGGGTCGTTCGAGAACGGCCCCCCCACCTCCCCCACCCCCCTACTCGCCACCCATCAGGATGGCCATCAGCGCCTTCTGCACGTGCAGGCGGTTCTCGGCCTCGTCCCACACCCGGCTCTGAGGCCCGTCGATCACCGACGCCGCGACCTCTTCGCCCCGGTGGGCGGGGAGACAGTGCAGGAAGATGGCGTCGCGGGCGGCGCGGGCCATGAGCGAAGCACCGACGGAGTACCCCGCGAACGCACGGGCCCGCGCCTGCTGCTCCTCCTCCTGCCCCATCGACGCCCAGACGTCGGTGGTCACGACGTGCGCGTCCACGACCGCCTCCATCGGGTCGCGCATCACCCGGACCCGTGACGACCCATCACGCTGCGCACGCTGGAGCACCGCCGGATCGGGTTCGTACGCCTCCGGACAGGCCAGCGACAGCTCGAATCCGAGCCGGTACGCGGCGTTGATCCAGGAATTGGCCATGTTGTTGCCGTCGCCGATCCACGCGACTTTCTTCCCCTCCCACGTACCGAATTGCTGCACCATCGTGAGCACGTCGGCCATGACCTGGCAGGGGTGGAGCAAGTCGGTGAGCCCGTTGATCACGGGTACCGATGCCGAGCGCGCCAGCTCTTCGACGTCGGCCTGCGCGAACGTGCGGATCATGATCCCGTCCACGTAGCGGGAGAGCACCCGCGCCGTGTCCGCGATCGGCTCCCCGCGTCCGAGCTGGATGTCGCGCGGCGAGAGGAAGAGCGCGTGGCCGCCGAGTTGCCAGGCCCCCACCTCGAACGAAACGCGGGTACGGGTCGACGCCTTCATGAAGATCATCGCCAGCGACTTCCCGGCCAGCGGCTTCGCCGTGTACTCCTTCCGGCGCATCCGCTCTGCCAGGTCGAACACCGCGCCCAGTTCCGCGCGGGTGAAGTCGGGAATCGAGAGAAAATGACGCGGTGTGTCCAGCGGCGCGCTCAGAGGATGTACCTCCGCAGATCCTCGTCCTCCACGACAGACCGGAGCCGCTCGCTCACGAGCGCCGCGTTGACGACGATGGGCGCGGTCCCCCGGTCCGGCAGCTCGTAGAGGACATCTTCGAGCAGCGTCGTCATCACCGTGTGCAGGCGCCGGGCGCCGATGTTCTCCATCCGCTGGTTGACCTGGGCCGCGGTGCGCGCGACTTCGGCGATCCCGTCTTCGGTGAAGGTCAGCGTCGCGCCCTCCGCCTCGACCAGCGCCGCGTACTGCTTGGTGAGTGCGTTCTCGGGCTCCGTCATGATCCGCACGAAATCCTCTTCCGTCAGCGGCTTGAGCTCGACGCGAATCGGAAACCGGCCCTGCAGCTCCGGGATCAGATCGCTGGGCTTCGACACGTGGAACGCGCCGGCCGCGATGAACAGCACGTGGTCCGTCTTGACCATTCCGTACTTGGTCTGAACGTTCGACCCCTCGACGATCGGTAGGAGATCGCGCTGCACGCCCTCGCGCGAGACGTCCGGCCCGCCGCCACCCGTGGGCCCGCGTTCGCCGGCAATCTTGTCGATCTCGTCGAGGAAGATGATCCCCAGTTTCTCGACGCGCTCCAGCGCATCGCCGGTCACATCCTCGTGGTCGATCAGCTTGTCGAGCTCCTGCTCCATGAGGATGCGCCGAGCCTCGGAGACCTTGACCGAGCGCTTCTTCTTGCGCTTGGGGCTCATCTCCTGAAGCATCTCCATGAAGTTCTCCATCCCCTCCGGCGCGCCCTGCGGCAACATTACGTCCCACATCTGCGGGCCCGTGTGCGTGACCTCGACCTCCACGTCGCGCCCCTCGAGCTGGCCATCGAGCAGCAGTTGCTTGAGCTTCGCGCGGGTGCGCTGATACCGCGCGGCATCCGGGGACGCGCTGTCGTTGCCGGTCGCCGCACCCACCCCCCCCACCCCCCCCGCCCCCCCCGCTCCACCAGCTCGCCCAGCCGCCTCGCCGCGGTCACCCGTACCGGCGGCACCCACCGAGACATCCCCGCGCGGTGACACGACGAACACCGTGTCGCGATCGCCGGCCGATGGAGACGCTGCCGGCACGCCGCCCGCCGCATGCGCCGGCGCGTGCGGGGTCTGCGCGGCCGCTCCCGCGGCGACCGTCCTCGTGGCTCCGCTCGCCGGGGCGCCGGCGGCACCCGCGCCGTTCGGTCCGGCGTTCGGCCCGGCATTCGGTCCCGCACTCGGCCCAGTCGCGGGCGCTGGCAGCAGCAGGTCCAGCAGGCGCTCGTCGACGCGCTCGTTTGCCAGATCCTCGACCTCGGACTCGCGCTCGGTCCGCACCATGTCGATCGCGCTCTCCACGAGGTCGCGGACCATGCCCTCGACATCGCGGCCCACGTACCCGACTTCCGTGAACTTCGACGCCTCGACTTTGATGAACGGTGCGCCCGACAGCTTGGCGAGGCGGCGGGCGATCTCGGTCTTGCCGACGCCCGTCGGGCCGATCAGGATGATGTTGTTCGGGGAGATCTCCTCACGGATCGCGTCAGGCGCGCGCTGGCGCCGCCAGCGGTTGCGAAGTGCGATGGCGACCGACTTCTTCGCCTCGCCTTGTCCGACGATGTAGCGGTTCAGCTCCGCCACGATCTGACGCGGCGTGAGGTCGGCGAGCTTCTGCAGGGCCTGCTGGGTGTGCTTCGAGGACATGATCCTTATGCGGTCGGCTCAAGGACCGTGATGTTGTCATTGGTATAGATGCAGATCTCGCCGGCGATGGTCAGACCCTTCCGGACGATCTCGGCCGGGGCGAGCGTGGTGTTGGCTGTCAGTGCGCGGGCGGCCGCCAGCGCGTAGGCGCCGCCTGATCCAATCGCGAGGATCCCGTCGTCGGGCTCGATGATGTCGCCGGTCCCCGAGATCACGAACCCGTGCGTACGGTCCACGACCGCGAGGAGTGCTTCCAGCCGCCGCAGGACGCGATCGCTTCGCCAGTCCTTGGCCAGCTCGACAGCCGCTTTGGGCATGTTGCCCGGGAATCGCTCGAGTTTCTCCTCGAACTTCTCGAACAGCGTGAAGGCGTCCGCCGCAGCCCCCGCAAAGCCGGCCAGTAGCTTGCCGCCGCGCAGCAGCCGCACTTTCTGCGCGTTCGACTTCATGACTGTCTCACCGACGGTGACCTGGCCGTCGCCCCCGAGCGCGACCTGGCCATCCCGCCGGACGGCGAGGATCGTGGTCGCGTAAAAGACCGGCACGCCGCGATGTGGCGTCATACGGGAAAGCTAATCACTGGCGCCCCGCCCCCCGTTGACCTGCCCGGAACAGGCTATCTCCCCTCTCCTATCTCCTTTCTCCTATCTCCCATCTCCCCTCTCCGTTCTGCCGTTATCACGTCGTCGAGCACGGCCAGCACCGGCGGTACCCCGAGCGATTGGAGCGTTGGAGCCGGCGTCGAGACCACCCGCCCGGCCGTGCCGTACGGCCCGTAGAGCGCGCCGCGGCCTCGCGGGAACATGACCACCGCCGGCTTGTCATAGGCCGAGGCGACGTGGGTGACGGATGTGTCGGCGGTGAAGACGATGTCGGACTTCGCGACCACTGCCATCATGGCGCGCATGCCCGGCGTGGCGGCGAGCCGGACACCGCCGCCGAGTCCAATCTGCTCCATCCTGGCCCGGTCGTGCGGCGATCCGATGATGAGGAGCGACACGTCCGGGAACCGCTGGCGGATCCAGGTGATGGCTGACACGAACCGGTCTTCGGGCCAGTAGCGCGTCTGGTCGCCAGCCGAGACGTTCACGGCAAGGCGCAGAGGGGCGTGGTGATCGCGGCCGCGTGCCGGGCCAGCGGCGTGCACGGGCTCCTCGCTGCCGGACGCGCTCCACTGTGCCTCACCACCGGCCAGCTCCTCGTCGGTCAGATAGAGCCGCGGGCGCCACACGCCCCATCCGCCTGACGGCGCGTCGAGGTTCCCCGGCGGCACTGCATCACTTGGCCGCGGACCGCCCGTGCCTGATCCCGTGCCTGAGTCGAGAGCCCTGATCGCGCCGGCGGGATCGGGCCCGGGTGCATGCGAGTCGCGTGTGACGGTCTGTGCGCGGAAGTGCGGATCGATACCGAATGCCGAGAGGAGGGCGGCCGAGTGATCGACGTAGTGCACGGCGTGGCGCGCGCGGGGGACGGGAAGGGTCAGCGCGAACTCACTGCCCCGGCCCGCGACGCCGACGCGATGGCTCGCTCCGCTCAGCAGCATGAGGATCGATGTGGTCAGCGACGGCGAGAGCACCATCGCGTCGAGTATCGCGTCGTAGCGCGTGCGCCGGATCTTCCGGAGCGTGCGCAGGTAGGTCCACGGGCGCTGCTTTTCGAACAGCACGACCTGTCCGACGTGCGGATTCCCCTCGAGGACTCCGGCGTTGGCGGGCGACGCCAGGACATCGACCGTGACCGAGGGATGCGCTCGCACGATCGCCTCGATGATGCCAGTGGCCAGGATCATGTCGCCGATGCGGTCGTACCGGAGATACAGGACCCGGTGCGGTCGAGAGTCCCAGTCCGGCGGGGCGCGGGGCGCCGGCGCGGGCAGCACGGTCGCCAGGACGCGGATCACCGCGTTCTTGAACCCTCGCTCCATTCCCTTGAAGCGCTGCAGCCGCCGTCCGAGTTGGCCCGGGTCCGCCATCACATCGCTCGCGGATGCGCTTTGCGGTAGACCTGCTTGAGCCGGTCGACGCTCGTGTGCGTGTAGATCTGCGTGGTGCCGACCGACGCGTGCCCCAGCAGCTCCTGCACCGCGCGCAGGTCGGCACCGGCATCCAGCAGATGCGTCGCGAACGTGTGCCGCAGGGAGTGGACGCTGAGACCGGCGTCCTCACCGACCCCCGCGAGCGCTCGCGTGATGACGGTCTGGACGCCACGTACGCTCAGCCGCTGGCCGCGGGCGTTGAGAAAGACGGCGAGCCGGTCGGGCGGTGACGCGGCGCCCCGGATCGCCGCACCCCGGATCACGGCGTCGCGCGCTCCGTCGTACGTGCGCAGCGCCCGGACGGCGTGGTCGCCCACCGGAACGATCCGCTCTTTCCGTCCCTTGCCGCGCACCTTGACCATCTGGCTCAGCAGATCGACGTCGGCGCGATTGAGTCCGCGCAGCTCGGACAGGCGGATCCCCGTCGAGTAGAACAATTCCAGCATCGCCAGATTGCGGACCGCCGCGAAGCGGCCGCTGGCCGCCGCCGATTCGGCCGCCGCGAAAAGGGCGTCCGCCTGTGCACGGTCAAGATACTTGGGGAGGTATCGCTCGCGACGCGGCGTGCCGACGGCGCGCGCGGGGTTGGCGTCCACGATCTCCGTGAGATGCAGGAAGCGGTAGAGGCTCCGCACCGCGGAAAGGGCGCGCGCGATCGAGCGCTTTCCGATCCCGCGCCGCGTGAGGTGCGCGAGGAATCCGCGCACGGCGAGCCGGTCGACGCCCTGCCAGGTCCAACTGCCGTTGCCGTAGTAGCTCACCAGATGGCGCGTGAATTCCTCGAGATCGCGCCCGTACGCGCGGATGGTGTGCGGCGAGACGTCGCGCTCTTTTTGCAGATGGGTGAGAAACGCGCCGACCGCATCGGTGCCGCCCGGAAAGGGCCCGGCATCCGTCATGGCGGGCTCCCCGCGCCACTCGTGTTCGTACGGCCCTCTCGCGTCTGTCTCTCCTCTCTCCTTTCGCCTTTCTCCTTTCTGCGGGCGGCCACGCCCGCATCCTCCCGCCAGGCGGCGATGGCCTCCATCGCGCGCCCGGCAAATGCCTCGCGTTTCCGCCGTTTGTCGCGGATCGGAACCGCTAGCTCGTCCAGCAATCCGAAGTTCGCGTTCATCGGCTGGAAATGCTTCGGATCAGCCTCCCGGAGGTAGCGGTACAGCGCGCCCATCATCGTGGTCGGCGGCGGAATGACGGGCGGCGCGCCGTCCAGCATACGCGCGAGGTTGATCCCCGCCAAGAGTCCGGTCGCCGCGCTCTCGGTGTACCCCTCGACTCCCGTCATCTGCCCCGCCAGCAGCACCATCGGATCGTCGCGGAGGGACAGGTGGCCGGAGAGAACGGCCGGTGCATTCACGTAGGAGTTCCGGTGGATCGACCCGTACCGGAGAAACTCCGCCTGCGCCAGGCCGGGAATCAACCGGAAGACTCGCTGCTGCTCCGGGATGCGGAGCCGGGTCTGAAACCCGACCAGGTTCCACATGCGCCCGGCGCGGTCTTCGCGGCGGAGCTGCGCCACCGCGTACGGGCGGCGTCCGGTCTTCGGGTCGGTGAGTCCGACCGGCTTGAGCGGCCCGAATCGCAGGACGTCATCGCCCCGCGCCGCCATCACTTCGACGGGCAGGCACCCCTCAAAGTACGGCGCCTCGTCGAACTCGTGCCCGTGATGCAGGTCCGCCGTCCTGAGCGCGTCGAGGAATGCATGGTACTCCTCGCGCGTGAACGGACAGTTGATGTACGCCCCCTCGGCCTCGTGGCTCTCCTCTCTCCTCTCTCCGTTCTCCTCTCCACCAGAGGTCTCCTTGTCATATCGCGACGCCCGGAAGACTCTGGCGGGCTCGATCGTATCGGTGTCCACGACGGGCGCAATCGCGTCGTAGAACGCCAGTGCCTCCGCGCCCAGCCGCTCTCGAAGCGCGTCCGCGAGGGTGTCGGACGTGAGCGGACCCGTGGCGATGATCCCCGGGCTCGGAATCGCCGTCACTTCGTCGCGCTCTACGGCGATCAGCGGGTGGCCCTCGATCCGGGCCGTCACGGCCGCCGCGAACAGGTCGCGGTCCACCGCCAGGGCGGTACCGGCCGGGACTCGCGCGCCGTCCGCTGCCGCCAGCACCATGCACGACAGGGCCCGCATCTCCTCCTTGAGGAGACCGTGGGCGTTGGTGATCTCGGTGCTCTTGAAGGTGTTGGAGCACACGAGCTCCGCCAGTTGGCCGGTCCGGTGCGCCGGCGTCTGTCGCAGCGGGCGCATTTCGTGGAGCACGACCCGCACCCCGCGCTCCGCGAGCTGCCACGCCGCCTCGCTTCCAGCGAGGCCTCCGCCGGCGATGTGGACGGCCATACAGGGAACATAGTACCGAGGGGATGTCACCACCCGCTGGCGGGGCGCCCGGAACCGGCCGTATCTCCTCTCTCTCCTCTCGCCTCTCTCCTCTCTATCTTTTGAGTCTCATGGCGGTCACACAGGAACCCAAGGACCTCGGTTTCGGGTCGGTCGTCGCGGCCCAGAGCCGCGTCCGGCTCATGAACCGCGACGGATCGTTCAACGTCCGGCGCGGTGGCCGCCTGGCCGGGATCATCGGCAACCCGTACCACTCGCTCCTCACGATGACGTGGCCGGCGTTCCTCGGCGTCCTCGCCACCGTGTACCTCCTCGCCAATCTCGCGTTCGCGCTCCTGTTCCTGGCCTGCGGACCCGGCGCCCTGGGCGAGTCGGACACCGCGTTCCCCTCGGGAAGCTTCCTGCAGGCGTTCTTCTTCAGCGTCGAGACGTTCGCCACGATCGGATATGGCGCGATCGTTCCGGAGACCGTGCGGGCGAACTTCCTGGTCCTGTTCGAATCGTTCGTGAGCCTCATCAGCATCGCGCTCGCGACGGGCCTCATCTTCGCGCGCTTCTCGCGCCCCATCCCGCGGATTCGCTTCAGCTCACGGGCCCTGATCGCGCCGTACATGGGGCGCACGGGATTCATGTTCCGGATCGCCAACGCGCGCCGGAACGAGATCGTCGGCATCGAGGCGACTGTCATCCTCGCGCGCTTCGTGACGACCAACGGGGTGCGCACGCGCAGCTTCACGGAGCTGGCGCTCGAGCGGAAGCGTGTGATCTTCTTCTCGCTCTCGTGGACCGTCGTGCATCCCATCGATGAGTCGAGCCCCATGTGGGGACTCTCGGCGCAGGAGCTGCTGGACTCCGAGGCCGAGTTCCTCATCCTGCTGTCAGGGACGGACGAGACCTTCTTCCAGACGGTGTCAGCGCGCGGATCCTACACGGCGGCCGAGCTGCTCTGGGGCCACAAGTTCAGCAACATATTCCTGCCGCCCGCCCAGGACGGCGTCGTGCGCATCGACCTCGCGCTCATCGACAGCACCGAGGCGGTCCCGCTGCCGGAGGTTGTCGCCGCGCGGTAGCAAGCGCCGGGGCTTTTCTCTTTTCTCCTTTCTCTGCTCTCCTTTCTCATTTACCCGCGGCGGTCGATCTGCTCCTGGACGTTCTTGCGGAACTCCTGCGGGTTGGCGATGAGCTGGATGGGTTCGGGTGTGCCGCCGGTGCCGCGCACCACGATGCTGCCGAACCCCAGGATCCGGCCCGTGATCGTCTGGTCCACCTCGATGCTCTCGACTTTGCCGAGCAGGATCTCCATGGTGTGACGGAGGACGATGCCCGTCCTGACCGTCACGCGGCGGTTGGTCACGCTGAGCTCCGTGGAGTTGCGGTGCAGGAGTCCGCCCACCGCGACGGCGCCGCCGATTACGATGAGCACGATGGCCAGCCCCGTGAGATGTCCCGGCGGCCCGCCGAACAGTGATTGGCGCAGGTCCGCAAGATCACCGAACGGATCGGTGAGGAACTTCGGCCGGGCCAGCAGCACCAGCCCCGCGGCCAGCAGGATCGTGGCGAGCGCGAACGGGCCCACCAGGACGATCCAGTGCAGGTTGGTCTTGTAGACGAGCGTTTCGTCCGGGATCAGATCTCGATCGACGTTCGGCATCAGGTAACGCCTCCCACCGTTTGCTGTGTAGTCTACTTTCTACTTTCTACTTTCTTCTTTCTACTCTCTACTTTCTACTCTCTGCGCTGCTCCGCCCTGGCCTGCCCCTTGTCAAAGGCAGAGAGTAGCCGCACAGAAAGTAGAAAGTAGAGGAAGGACTCGCGAGCACGATCTGTCAGCCCGCCCGTTGGAACACCGGCCGGATGCCGGACGCAAGGCGCTGCGTCAGACGCTCGGCCCACGGAGGAATCGGCCCTACATTGGGCCGCCGCAATACGATGAGAAGTGCAGGAAGATACAGGAACGGCAGGATCAGCGGCTCGGCGAATTCGACGCACGCCGGCTTGTGAGTGCAGGTGCTCCACGTGATCGCCCACGCCACCCAGGTCAGCGACACCAGAACCAGCAGTTGCCGGCCCGTGCGCGCGGTCAGCGCCAGCGGAAGCTGATCGTAGAAGAAAAAGACCTGGGGCACGCAGGCCAGCACCGCGACGAGGCGCCCTTCCGGCGTCCGCCACCGGATCAGCGCCAGCAGCGCCAGGAACCCGAACGGCCGCACCACGGCTGCCCGGTGATGGGGCGTATGCGTGAGCGCCTGCAGCCAATCGGCCGGCCAATGTGGGTACAGGATGAGAGTCACGATCAGTAGGAGCACCGAGAGCGCTGCCCCCCAGAGCGAGGGACGAGCCACGAAGAGGGCGGCGGCGATCGTGGGCTTCGCGGCGTAGACCCACTGAAGCGCTGGAAGAAACGCCGCGGCGACGATGATCGGCGTGAGTTGCCCGAGCACCGCGGCCGTGAGGTACGGGACGCTGGCAAACACGAGCAGGCCACGAAAGCCGAACCCGTCGCGCGTGACCACGAATGCCAGGGTGGCCGAGCTCAGGCCGACGAAGACCGCTGCGCTCGGGACCACCGGGAGCCACACCAGCGGCAGCGTGACGAACGCCGCGGGCAGCGGATAGTAGTAGTAGTTCTCGTAGGGGTATGACCCGGTGGGCCGGATCACGAGGTAGGGGTTCTGCCCGTGCAGGAGCGCTTGCGCCGCCCGCCACGAGTATGTGTAGTCGCGCGCGACGAACTCCGGATACATCCGCAATGTGAGATACGACAGCGCCGCGGCCCCGATCCCGATCATGATCGCGACGCCGATGCGTTCACCGCGTGAGAGCGATGTCTGCGCGAACATGTCCCTCCATTCCGGCCGGGTTGCATCACCTCGTGCCATTCTCGGGGCAGACCACCCCGGACCTGGGCGCTATATTAGGCCCGCACGGCACGCGACGGAAGACGCACGAGCACCGCTCCACGTCGCGCCGGCCGCCCCAGTGCACCCTTCTCCGACTCGAACCGCGTGATGCCCCTGCCGCGCCCCGAGAGTACGACGTCCGCGACGATCGGCGGCGGCCCGGCGCCGGGTTGGGCGGCGTGGCTGCAGTCGCCGGGCGCCGCTCGGCTGCTCCTCTGGTACGTCCTCCTGCTCGTCCCCACGGTGTTCTTCAAGTACAGCTATCTGCGATCCGTGGCGACCGACGGCCTGGCAGCGACGCTGGCGTCCGGCCCCTTCGGCCACCTCCCCGGCGTGGTGCAGTACCTCCTCCTCTTCAAGGGCGACCTGGCAGAGGTGCTGATCATCGTGCTCATCGCGGCGATCGGCGGCCTGCTGCTGCGCATCGATCTCGCCTGGCTCGTCGCGCTTACATCGTTCATCGCGATCACGGTCAGTGCCGCCAACTGGCTGTCCTTCGAGACGGCGGGCGCTCTGATCGCGCGCGACAATCTGACGCTCGCGGTCGCGTGGATCCGCCAGAATCCGCTCGTCCTTCTGGCGGAGCCGAGCGATCGCCTCCTCGCGATGGCGGGCGCACTACTGATCGTGCTGGCCGCGTTGTGGTCGTTCTCGGGTTTTCTGCTGGCACGCTTTGCCGCCGCCGGCGCACGGGCTCGCGTCGTCGTGCTGCTTCTGGGACCGCCGGTCGCCGTGCTGTGGATCGCCGCTGGCGTCGCGGGCGTCGGCTACCGGACGCACGGCGCGCCGGTCCCGGAGAGCTTTCGCGGGTACTGGGGCGAGACGATGGCGTCGCTCGTGGGATCGGATGCATGGCGCCCGGCTGCGATGCATCTCCCCTCGGTCGCCCGCCTGGACTCCGAATACCACGCGGCGGTCTATCCTGATTCTTCGGCCCGCCCCGCCCCCCAGGTGGCCCCGGCGCTCGTCCGCCCACGGCCGGCGCACATCGTGATCATCAGCCTGGAGACCGCGGCTCACCGGTTCTATCCGATCACCGGCAATCCGGCGTATCCCACGTTTTTCGCAATGGGGAAGCGCGGCATCACGAGCGACCATCATTTCACGACCATGCCGGCCACGATGTGGGCGATCTACAGCATGGTGTCGGGGACGTACCCGCGGCTCGGGCGATCGATCGTGGACTACGGGGATTTCCACGCCGACGGTCTCGCGTCGGTGCTCGGGCGGCATGGATACGAGACGTCGTTCATCGACTCCTACCGCATCGACTGGAACCCATCGAACGGCGGCCACCACGACAGCCGCCTGCTGCGCGGGCTCGGGTTTTCCAGTCTGATCGAGACTCCGGCCGCGGCGGATACCGCGACGACGGCGGCGCACGGATACGCGGGGGCCGTCGCGCGGGAGCGGCAATCGCTGGCCACCGCGGCGGACCGGATCGTCGCGGCCGGCTCGCACGGCACAAAGGCGTTCGTGTTCGTCGCGACTATCCTCGGCCATTACCCGTGGCGCACACCGCCGGGCACGGAGGGGGTTGGCAACGCGCAGCGAATCCCGCTGATCGCCCGGGACCTCGACGCCTGCGTGGGAGAGTTTCTCGCGACACTTGCAGCCCGAGGGCTCGCGGACAGCGTGATCGTCGTCGTCACCGGCGATCATGGGCTCCGCACGAACGCGGAATTCGGCTCCGTGGGCGAGCGGATGCAGTTAGGGGAGTTGTCGTTCAACGTCCCCCTGCTGATCTACGCGCCTGGGGTGATCGGGGGCCCGGTGCGGATCCCGTTCGTCACGTCACACATCGATCTCGCGCCGACGCTGCTGGCACTGGCCGGTATCCGCGATGCGCCGCTGCTGATCGAGGGCGGCAACATGCTGGACGGCACGCCCTGCGGCCGGACGACCTTCCTGCTGAACGGCACCCTCCGGCCGGTCGATGGATTTTACCGCGACGGCCGGTTCTTCGCCTTCAACCGGTTTACAGGGGACGTGCGTGTGACACCGGGGCCGCCAGATCCCTGCGCCGCGGGCTCCTCGCGGGACATGGCTGGTGCGACCGCCGCCGCGAATCTCCTCGGCCGCGCGTCGCAACTGTTCGATACAACGGCCGCGATTTTCCTGCGGCGAGAATCAGGGACCGCTGATGGGGCGGGAATCGTCGATCAGAGACGCGTAGCGCGACTCGCCGTGCAACCGGTCGAACGCGGGGTCCTGCAGCGCCAGCCATAAGCTCGCGCCACGCGGCGCGGCGTGGCTCAGCAGCTCCAGCGCCCGGTCGTCCTTGCCCAGCGCCGCGTACCCCTCAGCCAGATAGTGGCCCTCCCATACCGAGGGATGCGCCACCTCTCGCGACTGGGTCGCGATGAGCGCCGCGATCCGTGTCCGCGCCCCCGCACTGTCCCGCGCATCGACATCGGCCAGAACCTGCGCCACCGTGCCGGTGAGCCACGCGCCAAGCCGTACCGCGGTCTCGGCATCGCCGTACGCGCTCCGGATGTCCTTGAGATGCAACCGCGCCAGTGCCCGCTCGGCATACGCCTCGGCATACCGCGGCTCGTGCGCGACGGCTGCATTGAGCGCACGGCAGGCGTCGTGGTACCGGCGCGCGCGCAGGTGAAGGACCCCGAGGGCCACGAGCGTCGCCGGGTCCCCGCGGTCGTCCAACAACGCGAGCTGGAATTGTTCGATCGCCGCATCGGTGGAGCCCAGCTCGAGCAGGGCCTGGCCAAGGAGGCGATGGGCGTCGCCATCCCACGGTGACAACTCGATCGCCTTGCGGTATGCCGCCAGCGCCTGCGTGTAGTCGCGCGGCTGGACCAGTTGCAGAATGGCGCCCCTCGCTGTCCACACGACGGCGGACTGCGGCGACAGGCGTACGGCGCGGCGGATGGCACTGACCGCGATGTCGGTCGCGGCGCTCGCGGCGTTCGAGGACGCCATCCCGTCGCGCTGGATCTCCGCGATGGTACTGAGCGCGAGACCCGCCCACGCCGCCCCATACGCGGAGTCGAGACGGATGGCCCCCCGAAACTCCTCGTTGGCCTGCGCCGCCGCGCCGCGCGCGCCGCTGGACAGGGCGGCCATGCCTCTCAGATAGCCGAGATAGGCGGCCACCCGGTTGGTGCTGCTCGGCCGCGCGGCGATGGAGGAGGCGGAGATGCGTCCAGGGCGGAGGCGTTCGCCGATACCGCGAACGAGGACGTCCTCGAACGCCGGGAGGTCCGACATGGAGCCGGTCAGCACGAGGTTCCACTCGAGTTGGCCGCGCGCCGTCTCGAACATCTTCGTGGAGAGCGTAATGCCGTGCTGGGCCCCGTCGATGCGCCCGTACATCACGTGCGCGATGTGGTTCGCTCTGCCCAGCGCCACGATCTCGGCGGTGCCCGGCGGATTGATGTCGGGGCTGGCCGGCCACAACATCACCGCGTGCAGATCCGCGAGGCGTTCGAGCATATGCTGCGTGAACGCCATCGCCATCCCCGTGCTCGCGCTGTCGTCGTCAGTGAGGCTGCTGCGGAACGGGACGATCGCGATGCGCGGCACGCGCGAGGTGATCGGCTCGAATACCGATGCATCCCACTGCGCCCCGCGCTCGTCGCATGGGAGCGGTGGCGGCACGTTGGGATACTGGGCCTGGAGCCGGCTGCTGGAGCCGGCAACCGCGAGTAGCGTGGCCATCGCGAGCGAGGCAAACCGGCATCCGGCTGGGAGACGCCGAGGCGTCACCACGCGGGCCGCTCGCGGCCTGTCGCATGGAGTACGGTTCATAGTCGTCGGGAGTCGCCGGCGCGCCGCCGTCTGCGGGACGGCGTGCCAGCGGGCGAGATCAGCACGTGTCAATGGACGAGGACGACTCGCGAGAGCGTGCTGGCCGTATCGGAAATCGCCGCCTCATCCACCGCGAGGGTCGGATAGCCCTGGAAGGCCGGGTAGGTGTTGCCGCCGACGCCAGCTTCCGTGATGCCGGTGATGATGAACGCCACGATCGCGTGAATCGACTTGCACGTGCCGGCCGCGCAGGTGTTCCCGTCCGTCGCCGTCGTGCCCGGAGTGACGGTCGTCGTATCCCACATGTCGAGTTTCATCAGACAGGGAAGCCCCGGATACAATTCGCACCAGTTACTCCACCCGGTCTGGGTATCACCCGGCACGTACGCAGTCACGACGGTGGAGTTGATCTCGATCGCCTCGCCGGGGCCGAGTGTCTCGGTCGCTGCGCATTGCTCCTCGAGCTCCGTGAGGTACGGGTCCGGCCCCTCGGTTGCCGGCGGATAGAGCTGCACCGGTTGATAGCTGGAGGCGAACGTGGGGGCCGCGGGTGTCGTGGGCGTGCACTGGTCGGTCGCGTTGAAGGTGATGCACATCTGGAGCGCAGTGCCGCCCGTACGGATCGTCGACAGGTCCGTCGAATCGAGTACTCGCTCGGTATCGAGCCCGACTCGTCCTTCGATACTGTCGAGCATGTGCGTGAGCGCCATGTATTTCACCGCGAGCGGTTTCGTGCAATCATGGCGTGCGGTCGTCGGCGCGAGCCATGCGATGGCGGACGCCTTGATCGCGGTCGCTGAGGGCGTCTGTCCGATGAGTTCGGCGAATATCGCGTCGGTCGGGCCGCCGCTGAGACTCACACGCATGGCGTTTGCGGAGTCCGCCACGGCCGCCGAGCACGGCGACTTGCAGAGCGAGGTGAAGGCCGTGGAATCCGGTTGCGTCGGGTTCCAGACGCCAAACTCGATCGAATCGATGGTCGCGCTGTCGCCCTCAACAGTGTTCGTATCGACGAACGCGGTGGCCACCGAATCGGCGTTGTCGAACCCCGCCTTGTTCAGCTCGATCGCCCCCGCGTGCGCAGCGGCGTCGGCGGCACGTTGCAGCTCGCTCTGATACGCGTACATCCGGCTCAAATCGATCGCAAAGGCGGCAATACCCATCAACACCACCGTGATCATGACCACGAGCACGGCAGTCACCCCTCTCCGATCTCGGCGTGCGCTCATGTGTCCCCCTGTCCGGCCGCTACGGTACGAGTGCGCCACCGACCGTTCCCGTGCCGATCGTCCGGCCGCCGAACAGTTTGATCATCTGCAGAGCGGCCGGACCGAGAATGACGATGAACAACGCGGGCAATATCAGAAATGCCATGGGGATCGTCATCTTGAGCGGGGCGGTCGCCGCCTTGCGTTCCGCGTTCTGCTTGCGCTTGACGCGGAGCGTCTGGCCGTACACACGAAGCACCTTGCCCACGCTCGTACCCAGGCGCTCGCTCTGAATCATGTGTTGGACCAGGATCCGGAGCTGTTCGACGCCGGTCCGCGCGTAGGCCGCCCGGAGTGCCTCCTCGCGTGTGACGCCGGCGTTGACCTTCCGATTGACCAGCAGCAGCTCGGCGGAGATGTCCGGGTGAGCGTTCTCCATCTCCTTCGCCACACGAAGCACGGCGGCATCGAAGCCCAACCCGGCCTCGACGCAGAGCACGAGCAGATCCATTACATCGGGGAGCGACCGGACAATGCGCTCCTGCCGGAAGCGAACGGCGCGCGCGAGATAGAGCGTTGGCAGGATGTAGGCCGTCACGCATGTGGCGATTACGAGGAGCATCATTTGGCTCGCGCTGCGCGCCGGCACCAGAACGAACGCGAGTATGGGGAGTCCGATGAGGCTCGCCACCCGGACCGCTCCCCACGTGACCGCGGCCATTGATCCGTCATAGCCGGCCCGTACCAGATCGCTCTCGGTCTTGGGATCGGTCTTCCACCAGCCGCCCATGACGGTGATGATGCGATCGAGCCGGGTATCCTCCACGCCGGCCCGCGCGTCGAGCAGGACGCTTCGAAACGAATCGTCGGAGGCGGCCGCCGCGCCGCCGGCCCGGCGGAGCACCTCCCGCCGGCGTATGTCGGCGACCAGGGCCATGGCCGCGGTAGCCAGGGCCCCGACTGCAAGGACGATGAGGACGAGAATGATGGGCATTGACGATCCGGATCAGAAGTCCACTTTCGCGATCTTCATCATCACGAAGTACCCAGTCACGACGCCCCCGGCCGCGACTGCCAGCATCATCCGTCCAACGGACGTTTCCTTGAGCGTGTTCATGAACTGGGGCGCCACCCACGAGAGGCCGAAGAACACGAGCACGGGCAGCAGCGCGAGCAATCGTCCCGACCACTTTGCTTCGGCGGTCAGCGTTTCGAGCTGGCCTCGGATCGTCAACCGCTCGCGCATGACGTCGGCGGTATTGGTCAGCACCTCACTCAGATTGCCGCCGGTCTTCCGTTGGATGAGGAGGGCTGTCACGAACATCTTGATGTCGACGCTGCCGATGCGGTCTTGCATGCCGAGCAGCGCGGTACCCGGATCGATGCCGAGCCGCTGCTCCTCATAGATCCGGGCGAACTCGGGACCCAGCGGCGGACCCAACTCCTGCCCAAGGAAGTTCGTGGCGACGTGGAACGAGTAGCCGGTCTTGAGGGCGCTCACCAGCATGTCGATCGCGCCCGGAAGCTGCTCATCGAACTGCGCGATGCGCCGATGCTGGCGCCAGTGGAGCCAGCCGCGTGCGACGACGATGCCAAGCACGCCGCCCCCGACCGTCCCGAGCGGACCAAGGTAACTGCCAACCAGCATACCGACGAGCGCGGACACCACCATCGCGAGAAAAAACACACCCGGCGTCATGTTCACGCCCGCCTGACGCAGCGAGCTCGCGAGCTTCGGCGCCAGCTCCGTCCCGGACAACACACGATTCAGGAATGCGAACTGGCTGGCCGGCTCCTCGTCTCGCACCAGGACGGCCTGCGATTGCCCGGATGTGACGGGAGAGAGGCGGGACCGGGCCTCCTCCTGCATGTACAAGCGCCGGCGGATGATGAATCGATGCGTGCCGACGACCAGAAAGAACACGGCCACGAAGATCGCAATCATTAACACCGCGGTGATCGGCATGATGCGTCTCCGTTACCAGGCGCCGGCGCCCATCATCTCGGCCGGCAACGCCGCTCCGGCCACTGCCAGGCGTTCGAGGAACTTGGGCCGGATCCCGGTCGACTCGAACTGTCCAAGCACGACCCCGTCCGGCGAGATGCCGCGCCGGGCGAAGCGGTAGATCTCCTGCGTCGTGATGACGTCGCCTTCCATCCCCGTCAGCTCCGTGACGCTCGTCACCCGGCGAGTCCCGTCGCTCAGGCGCGCGACCTGGACGATGAGGTGCAGAGCCGACGAGATCTGATCGCGCATGGCCCGATTGGGGAGGTTGGAATTGGCCATGAGGATCATGGTCTCCAGGCGTGACAGTGCGTCGCGCGGCGTGTTCGCGTGAATCGTAGTGAGCGATCCCTCGTGGCCGGTGTTCATGGCCTGGAGCATGTCGAGCGCCTCCCCCGACCGAACTTCACCGATGATGATCCGGTCCGGCCGCATACGGAGCGCGTTCTTCACGAGGTCGCGGGCCACGACCTCGCCCCGCCCTTCGGCGTTGGGCGGCCGGGTCTCCAACCGGACTACGTGCTCCTGCTGCAGTTGCAACTCGGCCGCATCCTCGATCGTGATGATGCGCTCGTGCGCCGGGACGAAGCTACTCAACGCGTTCATGAACGTGGTCTTACCGGCGCCGGTTCCGCCGGAGATCAGGATGTTGAGCCGCGCCTTGACGCAGGATTCGAAGATGCTCAGCATCTGGGCGGTCAGCGTCCCATTCTGCACGAGCTGGCTGGTCGCGAGATCCGTCGAGAATCGCCGGATGGAGAGGATCGGTCCGTCGAGCGCGAGCGGCGGGATGATGGCATTGACGCGGGAGCCGTCGGGAAGACGGGCGTCGACCATGGGTGACGCTTCGTCGACCCGGCGTCCGACGCGGCTCACGATGCGGTCGATGACCGCGAGCAAGTGCGCGTCGTTGCGGAACGTCGCGTTGACCCGGGTCAGCCGTCCGCGCCGCTCGACGTAGATCTGGCGTGCCCCGTTGACCAGGATGTCGCTGATCGTCCGGTCCCGGAACAGCGGCTCGATCGGGCCCAGACCGGTGACCTCGTAGATGACCTGCTCGACGATCTCGTCGCGCTCCCGCTGGCTGAGCGGCGTTGCCTCCTCGCGGATGAACTCGAGGACGGCCTGCCGGATCTGCGATGTCAGCTCCGCTTCGCTCTTGATGCGCTCCAGCGCGTCGAGGTCGAGCCGGCTGATCAGCCGCCGGTGCAGGTCGACCTTGAGCTGGTCGAGCGGATTCAACGTGCCTTCGTCATCGCGCTTGACGGAAT
This sequence comes from Gemmatimonadota bacterium, assembly GCA_021324775.1. GTDB lineage: Bacteria > Gemmatimonadota > Gemmatimonadetes > Gemmatimonadales > Gemmatimonadaceae > Palsa-1248. The sequence continues at coordinate 36,080 of JAJPIM010000018.1, read as the reverse complement.
ACATCGATGGAGCGGCGTCCAATGACTGGCCAGGAAGTGGGCCGCCCCGCACAGGGGGGCGCACGCCGTTATTCCTACCGTCGCCGTTGGCGGCGTCGGTGGGAACGGGGGGCTTCCGCCCAGTGAGTCGGTCATTCAGTGCCATGATTAGCTCCTCTTACGGGTCCGGCTGAACCAATTCGCGATTGCCGTCCGACCAGATGAACGCCTTCCGTTGCGTGACGTCGCCAGGCGACCACCGCCGAGTTTCTCGGCGAGCTGCCGATAGCTCACGGCGAGCTTCGAGCTGGCATCGTGACGGGCGATCGGCACCCCTTTGGTGAGCGCGGCCGATGCGGTCTTGTAGTCGTTCGGGAACTTCCAGAATATCTCGCGCTTGAGCGCTTCCTGCGCGTCGACGGCCGACAGCACTTCCCCGCCGGACTGGTGGCGGTTGACCACCACGCTCAGCTTCTCGTCGTCGAAGCCGAGCCGCCGGCCGAGCAGGAGCGTGCGCTGCGTGCTGCGGAGCGCGGCGACGGAGAGGTCGGTGAGGACCAGAATCCGCTCGGCAGCTTCGAGAGCGGCGACGGTCCCTTCCCCCAGATGATGTTCGCAGTCGAGCACGGAGAAGGAGAAATCCTGCTTCATCTGCTGGACGATGGCGCTGGTCGAGGGTCCATCGAGGACCCCGTTGAGCTCCGCCGCATCAGTGCCGGGCAGCGCCCAGAGTCCGCCATCGACTTCTGTAAGTGTCGAGCGCAGGAGATCGGAATCGATGCGATCGAGCTTGTGGAGCAGGTCGCTCCGGTCATATGCGGGCGTCAGATTGAGATGCACCCGCACATCGCCGCTCCCCGCGACCAGGTCCGCGACCGCGACGCCGTCCTCTGGCTTTCCATTCGCGAGCGCGTGCGCGAGATTGACCGCGACGGTGGTCACGCCGACGCCGCCCTTGCCACTGTACACCGCGATGACCGATCCGGCCGGCACATCGGACTGGCCGCGGAGCATGAGGCGAGCGACGACGGCGCTGAACTCCTGCGATTCGAGCGGCAGCAGTTGAAACTCCTGAATCCCGGATCGCATCGCGCGCAGGATGAGATCGGGATCGGATTGCGGTGCCGTGCCGATGGCAAATGTCGAGGTGGCGCGGCGCAGCGCCCGCTCGACCGCTGCGAGCTGCGACGCCTGCATCACGGCGAGCGGCACGATCAGAAGATCGACGTGCTCCCGCTGGACGCGGGTGAGAGCCTCCTCGACAGTCGGCACCTCCTGGGTGCCGGCGAAATCGAAGCGCTGCAGGACCTCGGCCGCAGTGGAGTCGGACCCCGCGGCCCCACTGACGATGATGGCTCGACGGGCCATGGCCGGGGGTCCCTTGATTAGCGCTGGTGGATCAACGCGGCGGCGGCGTGCGCGGCGGACTGGCCGGCGCGAGCGTGTGCTTCATCGCTTCCCGGGCTGGCAGCGCGGTGTCGGGTTGCAGACGCAACACATCCTGCGCGCGCGGCGAGAGCGGGTCGATCACGATCGGCGTGACGACGATCAGCAATTCGGTCTCGTTGTGCTGCCATTGGGTGCTGGAGAAAAGCTCACCGAGAATCGGGATATTCATGAGGAGCGGAATCCCCGTCTTCGAGCGGTTCCACACATCATCGAACATCCCAGAAAGGATTAGGCTCTCGCCCCGGCGTACGTCAACCGTGCTCTGCACTCGGCGGGAGCTGAGGGCGGGAATCTTGAACCCCGACACGGTGATGGCGTTCGTATAGTCGAGGCTGGACACCTCGGGCGTCAGCGCGAGCTGGATCAGTGTGTCGCTGAGAATTTCCGCGATGAACTTCAGCTTCACCCCGTATTCCTTGTACGCGATCGTCACTGGCGCCGTGCTGGTGATACCAGCTCCACCGGCCTGCACGACCGGGATAGGAACCTCGCCGCCCGCCAGGAAGTTGGCTTCCTCCTTGTTCCCGGCCATGACGGTCGGCTCGGCCAACATGTGCGCCTTGCCTTTGTTTTCCTGTGCCTGCAAGAGACCGAGGAGCTTCTGCGTGTTGAAGTTCGTCAGCACGGAGATGAACTCGCCGCTCGGGATGGAGATCGGATTCGTCACGCCACTCGAGAAGGTGTTCGTCCCCACCAGGTTGTTCGCATCCTCATACTGTGCCGAGCCGCTGATGGTCCGGAGGACGTTCCGATCCACCTCGGCGAACTTGATGGCGACGACGATCTGCTTGTGCTCGCCCGTCGACTTGACCACCAGACGGTAGTGCTTCCGGATACCCCCTTCCTGCCAGATGATGGCGTCGGTCTCTCCGGGTGCACGAGCATTGATCACAAGCTCGAGCGTGCTGATGACGAGGACGTCGGCGATGTCGGGATTCGCCACCGAGACTTTGGTGATCGGGGCGCCGAGGGTTATGGGCATCGACCGGCCGACCGACATGTCGAGCGGGAGGATCACGTCTTCCTGCGCGCGCGCGCTGGCGGCGGAGGACAACAGCAAGGCCGCACCAACCAGTCCGGCGCGGATCAACCCCAGCGCATGCATCGGCCTCACGCGTCGACTCCGCGCTGAAGGAAGTGGTACACGAGATTGCGGTCCAACCGGGCGTGGCGTCATTGCGAGGCCGTATCCGGCACCGACGAATCGCGCTGAAAGTGCTGTTGCGAGACCTTGCCCGCGCGGAAGACCTGGACTGTGACGGAATCGGGCGGCCTCGGCCTGGATGGCCGGACCGCGACGGTGGGCGCCGGCGTTGGCGCGACTGGCGTTGGCGCGGGCCGAGCCGGCGGGGCGCGGTGATGGACGGGGGGCGGATCGACCACTGGAGCGACCGTAACGGTCGGACCGGCCCGCAACTGCGAGAGCACGTCGTTCGATGTTGCGCCCCGGGTTCTCACGCTGTCCGGATCGCCGTAGCCGCGGAGGACGAGCTGAATGCTCCCGGTGCCGACGGCGATCGCTAACCGCTCGGCTTCCTCTGGGGTGACCTCGAGCGTCGCGCTGGCGGCCCGGAAGGCGCGCCCGTTCTCGGCACGAATGATCTGAGTGCCGACCGACAACACCCGCATGTTCTCCATGAAGAGTTTTGCGACTCGCTTGCCACCGGCGGCCGGGTCGACCGTGTTGACCAGGATGTCGACGCGAGCATTCGGCTGGATGAGGCCCGTGAGGCCGGCCACCTCGTCGATCCGGATGGCCATGGCTCGCTTGCCTGGCGTGATCTTGACCTCGATCCCGCCTCCGGTACCGGCGGGCGCGAGGCGTCCTGGCACGATAGGCTCGCCGGTGAAGACCGAGACCCGAGTGACACGCCCGACCACCGAGTCTCCCGAGGTGAACGCACCCGCCGGAACCGAGGCCGCTGGCCAGGCTGCGGTATGCAGGTCACGCCGGTCGATCAGGTGCCCCTCGGGGATGTCTTTGTCGGCGACCACCACCTCGGCCATCGCGACGTGGTTGCCCGCGCGGATGGCGTTGAAGGCGCGAAAGACGCCATAAGTCGCGCACAGCGCAACAATGAGCGCGATCAAAAAGACGAAGGTGTATCGTTTTTCGGCCATATTATGCCATCCCCGAGAGGCGGTCAGCGCACCGCGCGCGCCTCCGCATGGCGCCGACCCAGAGAGGGAGCGGCGACGGTCGCACGCAGGCTCTCGGTCTTGACGAGTGAGCGGCGGTGGCGCTACGCCGGACCGCTTCGCGGCGGAAGCTCTGAGCAGAGTATCTCATGGCGATTCCTCAGGGTGCGGTGGTGTCTTCCCACCGCATCACCGCGGTCCGGGAGATCGTCATTTCCCACAGGAGCGGCGTCAACGACTCGAACTGGTAATCGGCCTTGACGGTGACCTGGGTTCCATCCCATGTCACCGCTACACTATCGGGCGAGATCGGCGCTCCCAGCGGCGTAAAATCCGTGGCCACGATGGCCTGAATGGCGGCCAGACTCGTCCCCGTGTCCGGGCGGCTCGAGTACACGGCGGCTGCCCGGGCCCCCTCCCGCACGGCCGACGTGAGAGAGTCGATCGTCTGGAACGCCCGGCTGATGTCGATAATGCCCCAAATGATGAGCAGCAGAAATGGGAGGATCAGCGCGAATTCGACCATCGCCGAGCCTTGCGTGCTGGCGATGGCAGCTCTGGCGGAACGTGTCATGGGCCGTGTCATAGCGCGTCGCATCCCGGACCCCGCATTAGAAAAGCAAATGGGGGAAACAGGCGGCTATCCCTGCTCCCACGGAGAGGGCCACAGTATACGGTAGGGCCGGGGCCGAGGACAGATCGCCGATGGGCTGGATGAGCGACTTCGGGTGTACGCCCGCCGCCCACAGCGTAAGGGCAGAGCCCCTCATCCCGCGATACCGGAGCATCCAGATGAGCGCCATGAGGCCGCCCGCGAACGCCCCGAAGACGGCCCCCTCGAGGGACCCGCGCATGCCGAGCCAGGCACTGGCGGCGGCATACATCTTCACATCACCTGCACCCAGCAGCTTGAACAGCCAGGACGGCAACCAGATGGCCAATCCGACGGCGATCCCTCCCACCCCGGCCGCCAGGCCGGCCAGCGGCGACCGTCCGATCGCGGATACGACCAGGCCAGAGACGGTCAGGACCAGCACGAGTTTGTTGGGGATCCGCCGGGTCCGGATGTCGGACACGCAGATCGCCGCGAGGAGGCCGAAAAACACCGCGCCTGCACCCAGCTTCCACGCCGGGCCGGCGAACAACGACGGATGGACGGCCGTCATTGTCTCGCCCAGCCGGCACCGGACTCGCTGTGGACGGCGACGAGCGGGCGCCGTCCGGCGAGTTCGATGTCGGATACAAGCACAGCGGCGGGATTTCGGACCGCCGCTGTCTGAACGCGCATGTTCATTCACGAACCTCCGGCCTCACCTCGCCCGATGCAGACGAGGTGACAGCAACTGGACACGATCCTACTCCTCCGCTTCAGCCCGAGCTCACGACGCCGCCCGGGAGGTTCCGCCCGCAGCCTGAGAAGACTGCGGGATCTTCAGACGCCGATCAACGATCAGGTGCAACCGGTGCTACCGGTGCGTCACGGGCCGGTGTTTGTGCCCGTCACGTTGTTACCAAAGTCATTAGTGGCAGTATCGCCGGTGCCGACGTCACCCGAGGCGTTGTCGTTGCTGCCGAAATCGTTGGTCTTGGTGTCGCCACTGCCAACGTCATTGTTGGCGGTGTCGTTGGTGCCGCCGAATATGCCACCGTCGTTGGTACCGGTGTCGTTATTGGCGTTGTCGCCGTTGGCGGTATCGTTGGTGCCGTTGTCGAAACTTCCGTTGTCGTTGGTGCCGTTGTCGAACGTCCCGTTGTCGTTATTGGCGTTGTCGCCGAATCCGAAATCGGGATTCGTGCTCGTGCCGGTGGTACCCGTCGCGGTGGTGCCAGTCGTCGTGGTGGCGGTCGACAACTCCGCGTTACACTGCGTCGGGGTGTCGACGCAGATCGACGCCCTGGTGAACTCGGCGGAGACCGCTTGGCCCAGTGTCAGCGCCCCGATGGCCACCACCATGGCCACCAGAATCGCCAACAACGCGTATTCGATCATCGTGACGCCTTCGTCACCATGACGCAACTTGCGCAGCAGGGCCCACACTCGCCGTAACACGTAGTTAGCTCGTTGCATCGGTGTTACTCCATGTCGTCCAGCGTGCAGTTGAAGACCGAGGACTTGCATGTCGACATGCGCGCGTCGTGCGGGACCCGCCGACCGGACCCCACCCGATCCCTCTAGCGCCCGATGGTCGCCCGACTACGCCGGCGTACAGTTCGCCGAACTCGGGTTGTTGACGCAGGTCGAGACCGCGTTGAACTGGTTCGAAATCGCTTGACCCAGCGTGATCGCCGCAATTGCGACCACCATTGCGATGAGGACCGCCAGTAGCGCGTACTCGATCATCGTAGCGCCCTCCTCCTCACGAACAAACGATAAAACGCGTGCCCTCAGTTGTCTCATGGCTCACCGCCTCAGGAGGAGCGTTGACCAGACCAAAACTGAAGACCAGCTCACTCATCGCGCGTGACCCGTGGGACCATATCGCCGGATCCCACGGGCGCGCGATGTCAAACCCCGCTTACGCGGGCGTACAGTTCGCCGAGCTCGGGTTGTTGACGCAGGTCGACACCTTGTTGAACTGGTTCGAGATCGCCTGGCCCAGCGTGATGGCCGCGATCGCGACGACCATCGCGATCAACACCGCCAACAGGGCGTACTCGATCATCGTCGCACCATCTTCCTCGCGAACGAACGACTGAGCGAGGGCTTTGATCCGCTGCATAGTGAGTGACTCCTGGCGAGAAAGTGGATCCTTCGGCGACATCGCGCGGCGCTGCCGCCCAGTGTGTGTGGGTGACGCTCCGACAACTATATGGCTGCAGTCGTGACGGACCAGTGAATTTTGCATGACGATTTTGTCATTTGCCGTCGCCCTGCGGGCCGTCACGCTCGTTTGACGGTGTGGCCGCCTGGTTCGGCGGGATGGCTGGCGAGTCTGATAATGTGTCACCGGCAACACTCGTGTCCAGCAGCCGCGCGATCGTCTCGAGCAGCGCCTCCTCGTCCACGATCGGCTTGACCACGTAGGCGTCGAATCCCTCCGCCAGCAGCCGCTCCCGCACACCCCGCATCGCGTGAGCCGTCAACGCGATGGCGGGGATCCGCGCGAGGGTCGAGTCCGAGCGCAACCGGCGAAGCACCTCCGTCCCGTCCATCTCGGGGAGCGAGATGTCCAGGAGGATGAGGTCCGGCGGGTCGCTCCGGATCGCGTCCAGCGCCACCCGGCCGGTCGCGTATTCGACCAGCTCGTACCGGTCGTCGATAATCGCGCGCAGGAGCAGGCGGTTGTCCCGGTTGTCCTCGACGATCGCGATCCGCTTCATGCCGACTCGCCCGCAATGACGGCGGCCAACTGACGCTCGGCCGCCGCGAAACTCGAATCCCAGCGATCCAGTAACGCGCCGACCGCCGCGCCCTGGTTATCCGCCGCCAATTGCTCGATGCGCTCCGAGAGGGCCTTGAGCTCGACCGCCCCCAGCGCGGCAGCCGTGGATTTCAGGGAATGCGCCGCCCGGCGGGTTGCGTCCATATCGCCCGCCTTTGCACCCGCGCGCCCGTCACGCAGGCGCTGTGGGGCGTCCTCGAGGAAAATCTTGACGATCTCCCGCACGAGCACCGGCCCTCCCTGCCGCCTGAGCCGGTCGAGCGCACGGTCATCGATACCCGGTGGCTGCCCCATCGCAGATGCTCGCCTCGGTCAGTCGGTACGCCCTCGATACCTCTCCCCACCCTCTCTACGCCGCGCGCCAACCGCCGGTTTGATCACCCGAATAGTCGAGCGGCGGACCCCAGCCCGATAGCTGTCTCCGGGCTGGCGCTGTCAACTTTGTTGACGGCGCAAGGCCTCTCAGCCGGAATCAGTCACAATGGCACGCAGCGTACCCATGGCGGAACCGAGTTGCGACGGTAGATGCCGAGAGACCGGGGGTCGTGGGGTCGGCGTCCGTTGCGGAGCTGCTACAGTCCGTGGCGCGGGCTCTCGGTCGCAATATCGGGTGACAGGGCCCGGCAGTCTATCGCTCCCGCCTTACGCGACGGTCGCGCCGGGTGACCCGCGCCGTGCCGTCACCATCGGCGTTTCGACCGAGGCCCGCGCCGGGGGGGCCTGGACGGCGACGCCGGGGCTCAGATCGACGGTGAAGGTCGAGCCCTCGCCCACGACACTGGCCACGGACAACTGATAACCCATCAGATGGCTGAACGACATCGCGATCGACAACCCGAGCCCGGTGCCGCCGTAGCGTCGCGCATCGCTGCCGTCCGCTTGCTCGAACGCCTCGAAGATAGCCGCCTGCCGCTGCGCGGGGATTCCGATCCCGGTGTCGGCCACCTCGATACGCCTCGCCTCGCTCGTGGCCGTGTCCACCACCACACGCACTGTGACGCTCCCGGCCTCGGTGAATTTCACGGCGTTGCCAATGAGGTTGATGAGCACCTGCTTGAGCTTTCGCTCATCCGTGACGATCGGCGCGATCGCGTCCGGTAGCTCGGCGCGCAGCGCGACATCCTTGCCCACGAGGCGCCCCTCGAGCTGGGCCACCGTCTCGGCGATCAGCCGATCGAGGAGCACCACGTCCAGCTCCAGCCGCTCCTTACCGGATTCGATCTTCGACAGATCGAGCAGGTCGTCGATCACGCTGAGGAGGTGCGTGCCATTGGCGCGGATGCGCTCGAGATACGCGATTTCCTGACCGATCAGCCGGGCTCGTGTGCGCCGCAGCAAGACGTTGGAGAAGCCGATCACGGAATTGAGCGGCGTTCGAAGCTCGTGACTCACGCGGGTGAGGAACTCGCTCTTGGCCTGTGACATGCGCTCGGCCGCGTCCCGCGCGTCGATCGCCTTGCGCTCCGCGTCTCGGCGCCGGGTGATCTCGCGCTCCGTCCGCTGCACCGCAATGCCCGCGATCACGAACGCCAGCACAAAGGCGAGTCCCGTGAGCGTCGCCGTCCGGCCGACCGCCGCGCCGGCTTCGGCGCGTTTCGTATCCTGCTCGGCGCCCTCCGCTGAATCGATCGCCGTCACCGCCGCGGCGAGCGTCCTGAATCGCCCATCGTGGCTACTCGAATCATCCCGGGCCCTCGCGGCGGCCGTATCCCCACGCTCACGGAGCGCGACCGTGGCACGCATGGTGGCAAACGCGCCATCCAGTAGCGGCGTCAGCGCGTGCAGGCGCTCGGTGCGCACCGGGTCGTCCGCGGACATGACGGCGATATCGCGGATCTGGTCGTGGATCCTGATCTCGGTCTCGCGGAACGAGGCGAGCGAGGCGCGGTCACCCGTGATCGTGAATTCCCGCTCCGCAACTTCCGCTTCCTTCAGCGAGACGAACGCGCCGTCGACCGACGAGAGCAGCCGGTTCTTGCGCGTGACCCATTCCAGACCGCTGACCAACTGCGTGATGTTCCGGTACCAGAGTACCTCGACGCCGGCAAACAGGACGATCGCGCCCACGATGCCGAACACGACCTGGCGGCGGAGCGTAATCCAGCGGGCTGGTGTCGCGGTGCGCACGTGCGTGGCCGTCAGCCGGTCGCCGTGGGATTCGGCGTCAGACGGTACCCGATGCCGCGCACGGTGGCCACGCCCGCCTTGGCATGACTCCGCCGCAGCTTGGTGCGGAGGCGCGCCATGTGGACATCCACGACGTTCGAGCCCGGGTCGAAATGAAGATCCCACACCTTTTCCAACAGGGTCGTACGGGTGACGATCTGGTCGGCGTGGAGCAGCAGGTGCTCGAGAAGGCTGAACTCCTTGGGGGTCAGGTCGAGGGACTGCCCGTTTGCGCGGGCGTGGTGACCGATGCGGTCCACGACCAGGTCGCAGAAAGTCAGCGTTTCGGTGCGATTCGCGCCCCCCCGCCGAACCAGCGCGCGCACGCGGGCCTTGAGCACGTCCATGTCGAACGGCTTGGTGAGGTAGTCATCGGCGCCCGCGTCCAGGCCGCGGATGATGTCCTCGCGCGTCGTGTTGCCCGTGAGCATCAGGATCGGCGTCGCGCGCCCTTCGACCCGGAGCTCGCGGGCGATCTGCAGCCCAGTGACGTCCGGGAGCGCGATGTCCAGGATGATGCCGTCGTAGCTGTTGACGTGCGCCAGCATCCGCCCCTCGTTGCCGGTGGGCGCGATGTCTACGGCATAGCCCTCTTCCCGCAGGCCGCGCTGCACCAGCGTCGCGAAGAGCCGGTCGTCATCAACGACGAGGAGCTTCATGCGTCCCGCGTCTCGTGCCAGGGGGTCTCAGGGCAACATGGCATCGAGCCGGAAGCTAGTGCAAGGTCGTACCGCGGAGATTCCCGGGGGACCCCCCTGGAGGTCAACTCAGGGGCGTGCCAACGACCACCGGGAGGCCGCTCGACGCCGACTGGAGCGAGTTGCCGAGCATGCCGAACAGGTTCGAACCCCAGCAGACTGCCTCGGCTCCCCCGCCAACGATCCCGCACGCGTGTCGCCTGCCCACAGTCACGTAACTGAACGTCAGGCCGCCGGCGACCTTGGACGGAGACATGACCACGCCGCCGGATATCCCGGCGCCCTCGCCAATCTGGCCGTCCGAGTTCGATCCCCAGCAGTAGGCGGCGCCCCCGCTGACACCACAGGTGAAGACGTTGCCGGCGCTCAGCTCCGTGAATGTGAGCCCTCCGGCGACCGCCACCGGCGACGGCTGAGGATTGCCCGCCGAGCCGATCCCCAGCTCGCCAGCGGAGTTGTCGCCCCAGCAGTACGCTACGCCCGCGGCGGTCAAGCCGCACGTGTGAGCGGTGCCCGCCGTGAGCGAGACGAAGGACAGGCCGCCGGCGACTTGCACAGGCGTGGTGTGTACGTTGTTATCCACCGAGCCGATACCGAGCTCGCCCACGACGTTCGCGCCCCAGCAATAGGCAGCACCGCCCGCCTTGAGCGCGCACGTGTGAGCCGCGCCCGTCGTGACGAAAGTGAAGGACGACATCACGACCCCGGCACTCTCGGCCGGAACCGGCGACGTGCTGTTGACGATGCCCGTGTCGCCGAGCTGGCCAAAGGCGTCGTCGCCCCAGCAGAAGACCCGGCCGCCGCTCACCACCCCGCAAGCGTGCATGTTTCCCGCCCCGATGCCCATGAACGTCAGCTCGCCGATGACCTGAGCCGGACTCGCCCCTCCACCGCCCGCGGCACCGATCCCCAGCTCGCCAAACGTGTTGTCACCCCAGCAGAATGCCGCGCTCGTATTGTTCAACGCGCACGCGACCGACGCACCCGTGGTGAGGGCGGTGACGTGGATATTGCCGGACATCCTGATGGGCGATGTCGCGCATGGGATCGCCGTGGTGCTGGCGGTGTCGAAACAGGTCCCCGGAGCCGCCGCCGCGAGTTGTCCGAGTTCGTCCCTGCCCCAGCAGTAGCCGCGGCCGAGTGGGAGCGTGAGGCACGTGTAGTCCGTGCCGGCAGAGAGGAGCACGATGCGGAACGCGAGAACCGTCAGTTGCGCCGACGCCTTCAGGCCACCCGCGGCGATCGTGATCGTCGTCGTCCCGGCGCCGACCGCCGACACACGTCCCGACGTGTCCACCTTGGCGACGGCGGTGTCGGACGACTTGTACGCGACCGTGATCCCGGTGACCGCGGCGCCCGATGAATTGGTGGCGGCAAACGTGATCTGCGCCTTGTCGCCCACGAGCAGTGTGTCGAACGCAGGGGACAGTGTCAGACTCGCCAACTGTTGGCTACCCGAGCACGTTGATCCCATCCCGCAAGGAGCCGTCGGCCCCGTGCCGTTCTCCTTGCACGCCGCGAGCAGACTCACGACGCCGAGGAGGCAGACACGCATCCGCTGAGACGCCACACATCCTCCGTTGAGCGAAACCATCGGCCTTCGATCGGTCAGCCACATGCCTTGCCGCAAAACATGCCGCATAGGCCACTTACCGCCGCGCGCAGCGTCACGCGAAACGACTATGGGGGCTCGCCAGTCTACCGCCACAACCATGACGACTCAATGAACTCCACATTACAGCCTCGTCATGCGACTGCGCCATTGCGGGGCCGCCTGGGTCGTCTTAGTTAAGTGAGCGTCGTGGTGGACGAGGGCCAGAGTGCACCCTGGACCGCAGATCCGCCACTGAGCCGTCCGCCGCTGACCGAAACCCCCTTGGGAAACCATCGGGGCCGATCAACCGCTGCCCGAATCTGGATGCCCGCCGTGATCGCGATGACCCACACGACCCGCACTCGCACGACCTGCTGATGGCCCCGGATCTCGCCGCCGTTCGCACCTGGATGCCGCGCGCCGAGTCGATCCTGCCGGCCGCCGCCGTCGCGGACGACACCGCCATACCCCCCTCGCGGCGGACGCGAATCGTGGCGGCGTTGTGCATGGGGCTCGTCGTGGCGGGCTACGTCTTCGCCCGGGAACACGAGTACCCCCAATGGGGCGCCGATATCGTGCAATCGTGGGCTGGCGCGTGGACCCTGCTCCGAGGCGACAACCCGTATACCGCGATCGGACCACACGGGACGTTCATGCACTGGCCGTGGCCGTTGTTCTACCCCCTCCCGGCGCTGATCCTGACCCTGCCGTTCACGGTGTTGCCGCTCGAGGTGTTCCGGCCGGTGTTCCTCGGGGGGTCCAGCGCGTGGCTGGCGTACGTGCTGACGCGGCGCGATCTGTGGCGTCTCGCGGTGCTCGCCAGCGCGGCGTTTCTCGGCTCGATCGCGGCCGGGGCCTGGGAGCCACTCCTGGTCGCCGCCGCGCTCACACCCGGCGCGTGCGCGGCGTACCTCGCCAAGCCCAATGTCGGCTTGGCGCTCGCCAGCGGGCTTCCGCGCCGGCGCGCCACGTACGTCGGCATCGGGATCGCGGCGCTGCTCTGCGTCGCCAGTCTGATCGTGCGGCCGGGGTGGATCCCGGAGTGGCGGGAAGCATTGCGCGCGGGCGTGCATCTCGCGGGGCCGATCCTGCGCCCCGGCGGCTTTCTCGTGCTGGCCGCGCTCGCCAAATGGCGGCGCGCCGACGCGCGTCTCCTGGTGATCATGGGCAGCGTGCCGCAGTCGATGATCCTCCAGGCCGCCCTCCCGCTCTTCCTCGTGGCCCGGAGCCGGACGGAGACGATCCTGCTCGCCATGCTCTCCTTCATTCCCTATGCTGTGCAACTGCATTACGCCGCGCTCAACACCCTGTTCCCCGAGCTGACACAGCACACGGGCACCGCCATGGTGCTGTGTCTCTATCTGCCGTGCCTGATCATGGTGCTCCGCCGTCCGAACGAGTGGACGACCATCGACGACATCTAACCGTGGATACGAAGCCTGCCTCTCGTGATGACCATCCCTCCCATCCGGCGCCGCGCCGGATGCGGTGCACCGTGACGCGGGACCCATTGGCCGAGATCCATCATGCCGAGTGAATCTGTGCCTGACGGCACCCCACCCGGGGGACCGCCCGTGCAACCGCCTGTGCAACCGCCTGTGCAACCCCCCGAGCTGACACCCAGGAAGGCGATGATCACGGGCTTCCTCATGTTTCAGCTCTTCGCGCTGGTGATCACCGCGGTTCCACCTGGACGGGGTCTTCTCACGCTCGCGAAAATCGTCGTCGCCCCGTATATGCGCATCGTCGGCCTCTCGCAGTCGTGGCCCATGTTCTCGCCCAACCCGCCATCGTCCGACACGTACCTGCAGGCGGAGATCCACTACCGGGACGGACGGACGAGGGAATGGAAGTTTCCCATCCCCGCGGACTACGGCTATTTCCGGCGCTACACCATCGAACGGTTCCGGAAGTGGGCGAACGACAACGTGCGGCCCGAATCGGGGCACGCGATCTGGCCGGATGCGGCTCGCTACGTCGCCCGGGTCAATGACACGCTGGGCGTGCCACCGGACACCGTCAGGTTCGTGCGATACTGGTCGATGATTTCGCCGATCGATTCCGGTCCGCCCAAAGAGCCGTTGAAGTGGCAGCACGCCCTGTTCTACACGTATCCCGTCAAGCCGGCCGACCTCCGATGACCGTCGCCTCGCTGTTCCGAAAGTGGAATGCGTTCTTCTTCGAGCCGGCATCGCCAGCGCCGGTGGCGCTCTATCGCATTCTGTACGGCATCATGAATCTCTTCAATCTCCTCTTGCTGGCGCCGGATTGGATGTCCTGGTACGGCCCGCACGCCATCGTGAGTGTGGCCACCGTCCAGCGATTGCATCCCTCAACGCGAATCAATCTGCTTCCGCTCATCCCGCAGACGGAGTTCGCGATCAACGTGTTTTTCTGGGGATTCCTGCTCCTGTCGGTGGCCGTCATACTGGGATTCATGACGCGGACGAGCATGTTCCTGCTCTATCTGGGCCTGGCGTCGATGCAATCCCGCGACCCGTACATTCTCAACAGCGGCGACACGCTGCTGCGGGTGAGCGGCTTCTTCCTGCTGTTCGCGCCGGCTGGGGCCGCGTTCTCGGTCGACCGGCTGATCCGGATCTGGCGCGGCAAGGAAGGCGTCGCCGTACGCCAATACATGCCATGGGCGCAACGGCTGATTCAGATCCAGACATCGCTCGTGTACCTCACGACCGTCTGGTGGAAGAGCTTCGGGCCGAAGTGGGTCAACGGGACGTCCGTGTACTATGCGTTGCGGATGCGCGAGTTCGCGCGCTTCCCGATCCCGGACTTTCTGGTATACAACCGGGCCTTCATCCGGCTCGCGACGTGGGGCACGCTGGTCACCGAGTTTTCCGCCGCGGTCCTGATCTGGCTGCGCGACCTTCGCTACTACGTGATGATTGTGGTCATCTGTCTGCATGCGGGCATCGAGTACTCGATGAACATCCCGATGTTCGAGTGGATCACGGTGTCCACGCTCATCACCTTCGTTTACCCGGAAGACCTCGCTCGATTCTGGGCTCGCATCCGGGAGCGCATCACGCCGTGGCTCGGTGAGGTAAAGGTCGTGTTGTACGACCCGTTGCTCACCCCGTCCGCGCGGACGGCCGACGTCCTGCGCGCCGTCGACATTTTCGGACGGTTGCAACTGGTGGACACCCGCTCCCCGGCCGCCCGGCCGCCCGGCGCGGGCCGCTCGCCATCGGTGGGGAAGGGGCGATTTCTGGTGCAAACGCCGGGTGGGCTGCGGTCGGGATTCGCGGCACTTGTCGCGATCGCGCCAGTCGTGCCGGTCCTCTGGATACTGGCACCGCTCTCGGTCTTCAACCGGGCGGCCCGGCACCCGTCTGGTGCGGCGTCCACTGCGGGCTAGCCATCCATTCCCGATCCGGAGAGCCGCCGAGCCCCGCCAACCGGGACCGCATAGCCGCCACGTCGCTGACATGACGGCATCGGCGGCCTGGTAGTGGCCGCATCTCGCGCGCGCGCCGACAACACCGCCACCGGCATTCGCCTTGGCGTCGCCCCGACATTACCGGAACTGGTCGCCATTCTGCTCGCCGTGGCCCTGCCCATCGGGCTTGGTCGTCGCTGGCTGTCGCTGGATGGCGACCCCGCCCGTCACATCCGAGTGGGCGAGACGATTCTCCGGTCGGGGCTGTTCTATCACGACCCGTTCTCGTTCACCAAGGCCGGCGCGCCGTTCGTCCCGTACGAGTGGTTGAGCGAAGTGGCCGACGCTCTGAGCGTACGCATGGCCGGGCTTCCAGGACTGATCGTACTCACCGGTGCCATCCTCGCCGTCACCTATGCGCTCGTGACCCGAACGCTCGTTCGGCGCGGCGTCGCTCCGATCGTGGCGATACCGACGTTGCTGCTGGCCTTGGCGATCGGGTCCGAGCACTGGCATGCCCGGCCGCACCTCTGGACGCTGCTCGGCGCCGCGGCGCTGATGGCGCTCATCGATCGCGGAGCCGATCCGCGCCTCAATGATTCACCACGCGCCGCCTGGTCGGCGGCGTGGCCCATGATCCCGCTGTTCGCCGTCTGGGCGAACCTCCACGGCGGATTCCTCTACGGTCTTTTTGTCCTGGCTGTGGTCGTGGTGGGCGATCGTGTCGAGATGCTCTATGCGGCAGCGCCTGACGTGACGGTCTGGCGCGGCGCTCTTGTGCGGCACGGCGCGATGCTCGCCGCCGCCGCGTTTGCCGCGCTGCTGACGCCCAGCGGGCCGCGCCTCTATGCCCATACGCTGGGCTATCTCGGCGACACATACCTGGTCAACAACACACAGGAGTACATGTCGCCCGATTTCCACGTTGCGCGGTTCGCGCTCATCGCCATCGTTGCCGCCACCACCACGCTGGCGATCCTCCCCCGCCGGGCGTCATTCCCGACACTCGGAGTGGTGGCGATCAATCTCGCGTTCTCGCTGATGTCGGGTCGCAACATACCGCTGTTCGGCGTCGTGGCGCTGCCGTTGGTCGCCCAGGAGCTCGAGCGTGCGCTGGCGACGTGGGTCCCCGGTTGGTCACGAGGACGGCTTGGACGCCCGATGCGTGGCATGAATCCAGCGCGTCTCACGCCTGGATGGCCGGCCGCCGCCATCGTCGCGATGTTCGTGCTGGCACGGACGACGAGCGCTACCGTCCAACCCGCGGACCAGTTTGCCGCCGGGTCCACGTTATTTCCAACGACGTTCAATCCGGCCGTGTTCCCGGTCCGTGCTGTCGCGGCGGCACGAGAGGCCCGGCTGGGCGGGCGGATGTTCCACGAGTTCACATGGGGTGGATACATCCTCTACGCGTGGCCCGAGCAGCGTGTCTTCATCGATGGCCAGACCGACTTCTACGGCGACTCGATCACGCGAGAGTACAGCGCGATCCTCGGGGTGGAGCCGGGATGGCGACGAAAGCTCGACGCGTGGCGGATCGATCTCGCTCTGATCCAGACGGTCTCGCCCCTGGCCGACGCGCTCGCGCACGAGGCGGGATGGCATCCGGTCTATTGCGACTCCACGGCGGTGCTCTTCCAGCGAGACGACTCGCGCGGCCCCACCCTCGAGCCGTTGACCTCGCTGTCAGCGTCGTGCCACCCCCTCGCGATCCCGCCCCTCGCGACCGCAGTGCCAAGCAACGGCAGTACAAAACGGCGGGTTAGGACACGCTTCACGGTGGGTGTCGCGACCCCTCGATGGGGAACCGGATGAGTTCGTCCGGCGACACGGCGTCCAGCCCAGATCACTCCCCGGCCGGTTCGGCAGCGCCAGACGCGTCGCGGCACGTGCCAGGACTCGACGGCATCCGTGGGTTGGCCGTCCTCGTCGTGCTCTTCTCTCACATCGGGCCACTGGCGCTGCGGAGTGCGGGGGGTTTCGGGGTGGGTCTGTTTTTCGCGCTCTCCGGTTACCTCATCACGGGGATCCTCGCCGACGGAAAAGGAGCGCCGAACCGCGCACGCACGTTCTATGTGCGCCGGGCCCTCCGGATCATGCCGCTCTACTATGGCGTACTGGTCCTCCTCCTGGTCGCGCTGCCGCTCGTTCATCGGCCGCGCGACGACATCTACAATGCCATCAGCCGCGACCAGGCGTGGCTCTGGACGTACACGAGTAATTGGCTCTGGGCATTCAACCGGACCCACTTCGACTATGTGGGTCATTTCTGGTCGCTGGCGGTCGAAGAGCAGTTCTATCTCTTGTGGCCCCTCGTCGTGTGGCATGCCTCGCGCGAGACCTCGCTCCGTGTCGCAATTGCCGCTGTCTTCGTGGCGTTTGTGGGCCGCCTGCTCTGCATGGCGGCCGGCATGACCTGGCTTCAGATGCTCTATCTGACCCCGAACTGCCTCGACTTTCTCGGGTACGGCGCGATCGTCGCGCTGGCACTTCGTGCGCCCGGCGATCCACGATCTGTCGCAGACACTCTCGGGAGGCGGCTCTGGCTCGCCGGCGTCCCTATCGCCTCCCTCCTCGTCGCATCGGCGGCACTCGCACGCGGCGGATGGAGCTTCGGGGTGACACTCGTCGAGATGATGACGTGGGCCGCAGCCGCGTGGCTTTGCGGGCTCGCCGTGTTCTACGCCGCAACAGACAGTCCGCGTGTGCTCGGATCCCAGCCTTTGCGGGTCGCCGGTCTGTACAGCTACGGCATCTACGTGCTGCATCCTTTCGTCCTGTCATATGCGCACAGCCGATGGCCGCAGGCTGTCGGGAGTTTCCGGCTCGCTGCGGGAGTCGCAGTCGTCTCGTTCGCTTTGGCCTGGTTCAGCTATCACGCCTATGAGCAGCATTTTCTGCGGCTGAAGGACTGGCTAGCGCCATCGGCACCGGCGTCGGGGTACGTTCCGGCCCGTCATATCAGCGGGAACACTCTTGGCGCCGTGACCCCCCGGCGGGCCGGATGAATTCCCCTGAGACTGGAGTGACACCCAGCCCGCGCCTGTCCGCCGCTCGTCCGGAAGCGGCCGACGCGTCGCGGCACGTGCCCAGCCTGGATGGTGTTCGGGGGCTCGCAATCGTGCTGGTGCTGGCCTTCCATGCGTGGCCCAGCCAATGGACGGCATTCGGATGGATGGGCGTCGACCTGTTCTTCGTCCTCTCGGGATTTCTGATCACCGGGATCCTGTTCGATGGGCGAGAGACCGCCCGCCGCGCGCGCACGTTCTACATCCGCAGGATACTGCGGATCATGCCGCTCTACTACGCGGTGCTGATCCTGATGTTCGTCGTGCTCCCGCTCATCCATCGGCCGCATGACCTGGTGTACGAGCAGTTGGCGGGTGATCAGGCGTGGTATTGGACCTACACGAGCAACTGGCTGCTCGGACTGCAGATCCCGCCGCACTTCAACTACATGAACCACTTCTGGTCCCTGGCGGTCGAGGAACAATTTTATCTGGTGTGGCCGCTCGTCGTGTGGCACACATCGCGCAAGACGGCGCTGCGGATCGCCGCCTGCGCGATCGCCGGAGCATTGGTGTGCCGGATCGCCCTGGCGGGGGCCGGGGTCTGGTGGCTCGCCACGTACTTTCTCACGCCCTGCCGCCTGGACGCATTGGGCGTCGGCTCTGTGATCGCACTCGCCCTGCGGGCGCCCGGCGATCCCGCCGTCACGGCGCGCCGAGTGGGCGACCGTATGCTCCGTGGTGCAATGGCGGTTACCGCTCTCGTGGTCGTTGCGCTCATGATCGGGGATCGCGGATTTGCCGCCACCGTTCGGCTGCCTGTGTCGGTGAATCTGACCGCGATCGCGTGGATCTTCGGCTGGCTGGTCACGATCGCCGCCACCCGCCAGCCGCGCTGGCTGCAATGGAAGCCTCTTCGCGCCGCCGGCCAGTACAGCTACGGGCTCTACGTGATCCATCCCTTTGTATTCGCCTACCTAGCTGCCCGCTGGCCGGGTGGCGGCCTCTTCGCCCACGGTGTCGCGGTCGTGATGGTGTCGGCGTCGCTGGCGTGGCTCAGCTACCACGGGTTCGAAAAGCGCTTCCTGCGGCTCAAGCCCAGACTGGCACCGACGATGCCGTTAATTGCTTTGACGCCACCGCACGATGAACTCACCTACGACCGCGGAATCAGGGTACCGGTCGTGAAGTGACCCGCGCAAGGCGTCATCGACCGCCGGCGAAAATTCGGGCGTCGTGTTGATCGCCACCGCGGTGACACCGTGACTATCCAACGCCCGCGTGATCCGTGCGGCGCGCCCCGCCGTATCGTCGAAGAAATCAAACAAGGTGCGTGTCGGATTCCGCCGGTCCGCGAGAAAGTAGAGCTCAGGACAGTCGGGTGTTGCATAGATATACCCGCCCGGCCGGCTGTGCGCGCGCAGGAGTCCCACCACGCTCTCGTACCGATTGGCGTCGATGGCGCTCACCTCGAGGCCGGTGCGGGCGATGGCCAGCGGCACGCGTCGCCAGCTCTCCCTCGGCAAATAGGTGCCCTTCCAGAGCGCGATGTGATTTGGGTTCACGGCCACCACGCCGAACACCAGGAAGAATCCCGCGACGAGCGCCGGCCGAAGCCCCGCGCCCGACGGTCGCGACGTCAGGATCCCCAGCAGCGCCAGTATCGCGAGTGGCGCGAAATACAAGATGTATCCCCAGCTTGCTACGGGCACCTGCACGAGGCTGCACATCGCGGTCATGCAGATGAGCAACCAGAGCTGCGCCCGCCGAGTCGCTGATGGATGGTCCGGCGGCCGGCGCCAGCGCCACACAACTACGCAGCCGGCGGCGACCGTGCAGGGCGCCACGTAACAGATCGTCAGCCAGACCACGACATAGGGCACGCCGCCGTGCATGGTCGCCAGAACCAGAACGCCGAGCGCGACGCCGAGTACACACAGCGCGACCGCGGCCGCGCGGGCCGTTCGCACGCTCCAGGCGGCTGGCTGTCGAGGCGCCAGCAGTATCAGCCAGGGCAGTGCCGCGCCGAGGGTACCCAGCGACGCCGGCGGGACGAGCGCGAACCCGTACCGCTTGGCTGGGGCCACAAAGACACCGCGGAGCAGCGCGCCCAATGAGTCCGAAGCGGCATACGGCACGAGGAACAGCCCAATTGGCAGGGCCACACCGAGTGCGAAGGGTCCGATGAGCCCAGCCAGGCGTCGCACGCGACGGGGCCAATCGTTGCGACTCGGATACCGCCATTCCGCCGCCACGAGGACGCCGGCCACCATTGCACCGGGGATGACGAAGTGGACCAGGCGGGACTCGCGCGGGATCGCTCGCACGAGCGCCAGCAGGGCCACGACGAATGCGACGGCGATGGCCGTCAACAGAATCGCATACACGGGCCGGCGGACGATGGGCGGAGCGCGCAGCTCGGCCTCGGCGGTCTGCTGCTCGTCGAACGCGAGGAACAGGAGTGCGGCGGCGATGTAGTAGAGGCCGACGATCTTGACGAGGACCGACAGGCCGCCCATGACGCCCGCCGCAACGAGCCATCCCCGAAGCCGCGTCTCCGTGAACCGGATGAGCGCCATGATGCCGAACGTCGCCAGAAACAAGTTGTACCAGGACGGCATCGCCGACGGATTCGTCGGAAGGGTCCACACGACGCTGAGCAGCGTGACCGCGGCCGCCGTTACGGGCTTCGCGAACCGGGAGGCGATATAGTACACGGCGGGCACCCAGAGCAGAAACACGGCGAACAATGCTGCGCGCAGCGACGAGAGCCGCGTCCCGATCGCCTCGAATACGACCGCGTCGAAGCGCGCCAGGCCGCCCGTATACGGGTCGTCGAAGTCGCGCTGCGGAAGCTCCCCCTGAAGCACGCGCTCGGCCGATTGGGCCAGCGTTCCCTCGTCCAACGGTACCCAGTTGGTGTCGAGCCTGGCGCCGACGTACACAGCCCCCGCGATCCAGACTGCGAGCAGCGGGATCCATCGTCCAATGTGCCAGCGCGAGATCCATGTCATCGCACGGCGCGAGGCGATCGGCCGGTTCTGTCGGGCTTCCTCCGCCGTGTTCGTCAGCGGGCCGGTGCCCAGCGCACGACGAAGTTGTCCACGACGGCGGAATCCGGGTATCGGTCGCGCAGGGCCGCAGCTAGGGGAGCGTCGATCGGTCGAGAGAACATGGGAAATGTGTTGATCGCCACGGCCGTGACATGGCGTGCGTCGATGGCTCGCACGACACGGGCATCGTGGTCCCCCGCGTCATCCAGGAAGTCGAACAACGTTCTGGTCGGATTCTGCAGTTGGGCGAGAAAGTACACTTCCGGGCAGTCCGGTGCGGCGTAGGTGAACCCCCCCGGCCGGCTATGCGCGTGCAGCAGCGCGACGACACGCTCATACCGCTCGGCGAACACCGGACTCGAAATGAGTCCCGTGCGTGGTAGGTCCAACGGAACCGTGGGCCAGGTGTCGGCCGCGCGAAAGCGGCCGTCCCAGACGCTCACGTGGCCGGGAGCGACCGCCGTGAGGCCATAGATCAGGAAGAACCCCGCGGCAATCGCCGCCCGCGGTCCAAGGTTCGCTGACTGCGTGGCCACCGTGGCAAGGACGGCCAGGATCGCGATGGGGGCGAAATAGAGAATGTAGAGCGGGCCGGCATACGGGACCTGGACCAGACTGCAGAGTGCAGCCATACAGAGTAGCAGCCAAAGCTGCGCTCGGCGCGGGCCGGTGTCCTCGTGTAGCGGGCGCTGTATCAGGAGGAGTACGCAGCCGGCGAGGACGACACTCGGCACGACGTAACAGACGACGAGCCAGACAGCAACGTACGGCCGGCCCCCGTGGACTGCGAGAGCCGCCAGGCCGGCGAGCATGGCGATGTATACGGCTATGATGACGCGGGATTCCCGGTGCCGGGCATCCCTGCGGCGCGGAGGTGGCACGAACACGAGCAACCACGCGATGGCGGCGCCCACGGTGTGCAGCGGAGCGGGAGGCACGGAGGTGAAGGCGAGGCGTTTGATCGGCTGGATCAACACGCCTCGAACGAGGGCGTCGACGGACCCTGAAGTGACATATGGCGCCACGAAGATCACCACCGGGATCACGGCGCCGAGGACAAATGGTGCGAGGAGCGCCGCGACACGACGCAGGCGAACGACACCGGGTGCGTGGCCCGGTTCGCGCCATTCCCTCACCGACAGCGTGATGGCCAGCAACGCACCCGGCAGGACGAACTGGAGCAGTTTCGATTGGCCAGGCACCGCGCGCACGTACCACAGGAGACCGAGGACGAACAGCACCGACCCGAAGGTGACCAGCAGGGCGAATGTGCGGTCGCCCCGCTCCGCATTGGCCAGAGGGTCCGAGACGGCGGTTTGATGCTCGACGAAGGCAAGAAACAGGAGCGCCGCGCCAATGTAGTAGACGCCGACAATCTTGACGACGACGGAGAGCCCGCCGGCGACGCCAGCCGCGAAGATCCATCGCCGCCTGGCGGTTTCCGTGAATCGGACGAGCGCCGCGATGCCAAACGTCGCCAGGAACAGGTTGTACCACGACGGCATCGCCGCGGGGTACGTCGGAATACTCCACACGACGCACAGCAGAGTGACCACCGCGGAGGCGAGCGGCTTCGCGAATCGGGTCGAGACGTAATACACGGCCGGCACCCACAACAGGAAGACCGCGAACAGCGCGATGCGAAGCGATGAGAGCCGCGTCCCCAGCACTTCGAAGACGACCGCGTCGACGCGCGCCAGGCCGCCGGTGTAGACCTCGTCGAAGTCGCGGTGCGGCAACTCTCCCTGCAGCACGCGCTCGGCGGAGTGTCCCAGGGTTCCCTCATCCAACGGAAACCATCCTCGGTCGAGGCGGCCTCCGACGTACACCGCGCTCGCGATCCAGACCGCGACGAGCGCTATCCACCACGATGACTTCCAGGGCGGTGCAGCCCGTCGGGCGCCGGCGGCGGGACCCGCCTGCAAATCTTCACCGGCGGCGAAACTGGTCATGCGGTCAACATGCGGTCGTCATGTGCTCGTCACACGGGCCGTTACGGTCCGTCGTGCCAGCGCACGACGAAATTCCCGACGGCGGTGGAGTTGGGAAATCGCGCCCGCAGCGCTGCGTCGAGGACCGGATCGATTCGGTGGGAGAATAATGGCCATCGGTTGATCGCCACTACCCGGACGTTGGCCGAGTCGACGGCCCGCAGCACGCGTGCATCGTGACCCGCCGGCTCGTCGAAGAAATCGAACAGCGTCCGCGTCGGATTGCGGCGCTGCGCCAGAAAGTATACTTCGGGGCAATCCGGGGCCGCATAGATGAAGTCGTTCGGCCCGCTGTGGGCCTGCACCAGCGCAGTGAGGCGCTCGTACTGCGCTGCCTCGGCAGCGGTCGCGCGCAAACCCGTGCGAGGGATGCTCAAGACTGTACGCGGCGCCTCGCTGTCGGGAAGCCGCGTGCCGACGACCGTCACCTGACCGGGGTTGAGCGCAGTCACGCCGTACACGAGGAAGAACGCCGCGACGAGGGCCGTTCGCGGGCCCGGCCCCGAGAGCCGCGTCGTGACGATGGCCAGGAGCGCGAGGATTGCGAGCGGCGCGAAGTAGAGCACGTAGAGCCAGTTGGCATACGGCATCTGCACGAGGCTGCAGAGTGCGGACACACAGAGCATCAGCCAAAGCTGTTCGTCGCGGGTGGATAGGAGCTGCCCGCGAGAGACACGACGGGCCAGCAACAGACATCCACCCAGCACGGTGCACGGCGCAACGTACGACACCATGATCCAGGGACCGACGAACGCGCTGCCACCTCGTGTGGCGGCATACGCCAGCCCGGCGAGTACGAGGGCGTAGCAGACCAGTATGACCCATTCCGTTCCCCGCGCAGTGGCTTTGCCGGTGGCCGGCCGGCCCGCAGAGTAGGGCACGAGGACCAGGAGCCACGCCAACGCCGCGGGCACCGTGCGGAGCGGCACCGGGGGAGCAGATTCGAACGTAAAGCGCTGAGCGGGTTCTACGAAGACGCCGTGTACCAGGGCCCCCACGGAACCGGAGGCGATGTACCGGGCCATGAAGAGCACGATCGGCACCGCAGCGCCGGCTGCCATCGGACCGACCAGT
Organism: Gemmatimonadota bacterium; assembly: GCA_021324775.1. GTDB lineage: Bacteria > Gemmatimonadota > Gemmatimonadetes > Gemmatimonadales > Gemmatimonadaceae > Palsa-1248. The sequence goes on along the minus strand of JAJPIM010000018.1, from coordinate 12,149 downwards.
GCGGCCAGCCGCTTGACGCGATCCGGCCACGATCCATTCGGTGGATCGATCCACTCCAGACCGCACAAGAGCGCGGCGAGCGTCGCTCCGGGCACCACGAAGTGCAGTATCGGGGAGCCACCCGGCACCACTCGGGCCATCTCGACCAGGCCGACCACGAAAATCGCACACGCGACGGTCACGATCGACGCATAGACCCGGCCCTGCTTCACGTCGTGGCCGCGGCCTTCTGCCGCCGCCACGCGATACTCGTCGAATGCCGCGAAGAACAGCGCCGCAGCGATGTAGTAGAACCCGATGATTTTCACCAGCACCGACAGGCCGCCGGCCACGCCCGCCGCGATGAGCCATACACGCCGCCGTGTCTCGGTGAAGCGGACGAGCGCTGCGGTCCCGAACGTGGCGAGGAATAGGTTGTACCACGACGGCAGCGCCGCCGGATACGACGGGATACTCCACACCACACACAGCAGCGTCACGGCCACCGCCACGGCCGGGGTCGTGAATCGCGTCGCGATGTAGTAGACGGCGGGTACCCATAGCAGGAACACGAGATACAGCGCGATACGTAGCACCACCAATCGCGTCCCCAACGTCTCGAATACAACCGCGTCGAATCGGGTCAGGCCGCCCGTGTAGGCGTCATCGAAATCACGGTGCGGAAGCTCGCCCTGAACGACCCGTTCCGCTGAATGCGCGAGCGTCCCTTCGTCGTGGGGGATCCACCCGCGGTCGAGCCGGGCGCCGACATACGCCGCACTCGACACCCACACGATCAGCAACGGGAGCCATCGTCGCGCGCGCCACGGCAGCGCCCACGGCCTGGATCGTACCGGGCCGGACACACCTGCCGTTCGCGGAGCTGCGCCGATGCTCGTCATGCGTGCCAAAGTAGCCCGCCAGGCTCGCCGCAGTCCAGGCGCCGGGGCGGCGATCGCACGGCCGCGCCAAATGACGAAATCGTCATACAATATTCACTGGCGCGTCACGACTGCAGCCATAGTCTTGTCGGAGCTTCACCCACCTACTGGGCGATAGCGTCGCGCGATGTTCATCGAAGGATCCACTTTCTCGCCAGGAGTCATTCACTATGCAGCGGATCAAAGCCCTCGCCCAGTCGTTCGTTCGCGAGGAAGATGGTGCCACGATGATCGAGTACGCCCTGTTGGCGGTGTTGATCGCGATGGTCGTCGCGATCGCGGCCATCACGCTGGGCCAGGCGATCTCGAACCAGTTCAACAAGGTTTCGAACTGCGTCAACACCCCGAGCTCGGCCAACTGCTCGCCCGCGTAAACGGAGTGTGACGTCGCGCGCCTGCGGGATCCGGCAGTCGGATCCCGCAGGCAACCGCGCGATTGGTCGGATCCGGCATCAGATCCTCGACGGTGCCCCGATCACACAGGATCACCTTTACAAGGAACTAGTGCCATGATGCGGACGGTGTGGGGCCTGCTTCGTGCATTCCGTCATCAGGAAGACGGCGTCACGATGATCGAATACGCGCTGTTGTCGATCCTGGTGGCCATGGGGGTCGCCATCGGGGCCATCACACTCGGCGAAGGAATCTCCGGCGAGTTCGGCAAAGCGTCCGCCTGTGTCACCTCTCCCACACAGTGTAGCCAGTCAGCGAGCGTCACTACTTCAACCTCCTCCACCGGTAGCAACGACCTCGGCGACAACGATAACGGCGACAACGACACCGGCAGCAACGGCAACAGCAACGGTAACAGCAACGGTAACAGCAACGGCAACAGCAACGGCAACAGCAACGGCAACAGCAACGGGCACGGCAACGGCAACAGCAACGGGCACTGATGCACGTACGGATCGGCGCGCGTCGCTTGTGAGCGTGTGACGATCTGGCGGCCCTTGCGGGCTGCCGATCAAACGACCCGGCCGGCGGTCGCCGGCCGCCCGGTCACCCCTCGCCGACCACTGCCGCGAGTGCCCGCACGACGCGATGCGCCTGGTCGCCGAACGGGCGCACGACCCGGACCCACACGACGCCCAGAAGAAGCAGCGCCACCGCGATCCCGGCTACCGTGAGCAACACGTCGTCGAGCGACAGCGGAGAGCGGCCGGTCGTGATCGACGCGGCGATGTCGAAGCCAGCCGACGCCAGTACCAGGCCCGCGAATGCGGTCCCCCAGATGCAGCAGAGGCTGAGGACGACCGCGACTGCCGTCTGCAGCGCGTACGTGCCCGCGATGCGTGACCCGGATCCCGATGGGACGATGCGGCCCTGAAGACGGGGCCGAGCCCAGCGCCACGTGCGCCACGACGCGGTCGTGGATTGCAGCGAGAACGCGCCGGGCGTCACCGTCCCGTCGAACGGGCGGGTCGCGGGGGACCGCCGCCACCAGCGGAACGGAGACGTGGCCCGGCCGATCCGGTCCACGACTTCAGTTGGCGAGAGGGGTGAATCGATCCTGAAGGCCCGGTGCGGCCACAGCCGGCGGCCGGTGACGTCGAGCCTCGCGCTGCCGACGACCTCCTGCCGCCAGTCGTCGATCGTCTCGAACTCTCCCGCCGGGATCTCGGCTCGCGCGCTCGTCAGCACTGCACCCTCGCGAGAGCTAGACAGCTACGGCTTCGGGCTCCGGCTTCGCCGCCACATCCCACTCGTTGGCGCATTTGAGGCACTTTCGATATTCGCCACGGGTCTTCGTGAACTTCGATTCCGCGCCTTCGTATCCGCATTCCGGACACACGTCGCGCACGGGTTTGTCCCAGGCCACGAAATCACAGTTCGGATAGTTCGCGCACCCATAGAATACCTTTCCGCGCTTCTTCGAGCGCCGGGCCGCCAGCTCGCCGCCATCCTTGGGACACATCACGCCCGTCGGCATCGAGCGGGTGCCGCGGCACTTCGGGAACTTGCTGCATCCCAGAAACTCCCCGGTCCGCCCGCTTCGCTTGAGCATCGGCGCGCCACACTCGTGGCACACGTAGTTGGTCAGCTCCGCCGGTTTCCGGTCGCGACCCAGTGGCCTCGTGTGCTTGCACGTCTTGGGATGGTGCTCGCAGGCCAGGAAGGGTCCGAAGAAGCCACCCTTGGCCACCAGCTTGCCGCCACAGTCGGGACACCGCTCGTTGGCGACCGCCGACAAATCGTGCGCCGCCGCAATCAGCCGGCCCACATCGACCTTGTCGAGCGAGATCGCGAACGGACCGTAGAAGTCTTTCAATACACGCTGCCAACTGCGCTCGCCTTCCTCGATCTTGTCGAGCTCCCCTTCCATCTCCGACGTGAATCCCACGTTGAAGACATCGGGGAACTGCTTCACCATCACCTTCTCCACGCTCTCGCCGAGCGACGTCGGAAAGAACCGGCGCTGCTCGAGTTGCGCGTAGCGGCGGTCCACCAGCGTCGAGATGATCGACGCGTACGTGGACGGGCGTCCGATGCCGAGGCGCTCCAGCTCCTTGACCAGGCTCGCTTCCGAGTAGCGGGGCGGCGGCTCCGTGAAATGCTGGGCCGGCGTCACCGCCATAACCGGCACGCCCTCCCCCTTCTCCAGGAGCGGCAGCGCCTGCTCGTCCTCGAGCGCGCGCCCCTCGCCCTCTTCGCGCGCTTCGTGATAGAGCGCCAGAAAGCCCTGGAACTTCACGACACTGCCGGTGGCCCGGAACAGGTAGCGGCCGAGATCGAAATCCACCGTCGTCGTGTCGAACACCGCGGGCGCCATCTGCGACGCCATGAACCGCTGCCAGATCAACTGGTACAGCTTGAACTGGTCCGCCGTGAGATAGCGCTGCACGAGCTCCGGCCGCCGCGCGGGGTCCGTCGGGCGCACCGCCTCGTGCGCGTCCTGCGTGTTCTTCTTCGTGTCGCCGTACAGCCGCGCCCCGTCGGCGAGAAACTCGGCGCCGAACAGCGTCCGCAGATGCTCGCGCGCCTGTGCCGCCGCGGATTCCGCCACGCGGGTGGAGTCCGTGCGCATGTACGTGATCAGTCCAACCGCGCCCTCGTCGCCCAGCTCGACGCCCTCGTACAGATCCTGCGCCAACCGCATCGTGCGCTTGGAGCCGTAGCTCAGTTTCTTCGCGGCCTCCTGCTGCAGGGTGCTGGTCGTGAAGGGCGCCTGCGGGTTCTTCCGCCGCTCCCGGCGCTTGAGATCCGTCACCTCGAAGACGCCGATCGCGGACTCGGCACCGGCAAACGATCCGTTCATCCGCGCGCGGATCTCGGCCGCGGCCGTCCGGGCCGCATCGACGATGCGCCGGGCATCCGCCTCGGTGGTGATCTCCGCCTTCTTGCCTTCTATTTGATGCAGCCGCGCGGCGAACCGCTGGCCCGACTTCTCCAGCTCGGCGGCAATCGTCCAGTATTCGACCGGCTTGAACGCCCGGATCTCGCGCTCCCGCTCGACCAGCATCCGCAGCGCGACGGTCTGCACCCGGCCGGCAGACAGGCCCTTCTTCACGGTCTTCCAGAGGACCGGACTCGCCTTGTACCCCACCAGCCGGTCGAGCACGCGGCGCGCCTGCTGGGCATTCACCTTGCGCTCGTCGATCTCGCCGGCGTTCGCGATCGCCTCGTTGACGGCGTCTTTGGTAATCTCGTGGAACAGCGCGCGCCGGATCGGCACCGCGCCCGACCCCCGCCGGGTCAGTTGCCCCGCGACGTGCCAGGCAATGGCTTCGCCTTCGCGATCAGGGTCCGTCGCGAGATAGATCTGGCGCGAATCCTTCGCCGCCTCGCGCAGATCGGCGAGCGTCTTCTCCTTGCCGGCGATCGTGACGTACTCCGGCTTGAACCCGTGCTCGACGTCCACACCCAGTTTCTTCTGAGGCAGATCGCGCACGTGCCCGACCGTCGCCTTGACCCGAAATGCGCGGCCAAGGTATTTGCCGATCGTCTTCGCTTTGGCTGGCGATTCCACGATCACGAGCGACGTCGTGCCCGGCTGAGGAGGCGGTCCGGCCTCGACTGGCGGCACGGCGCGCGAGCGCCGCTTGGGCGCGGATCGCGAGGCCGTCCCGGCCGTCGCCTTCAGCGCCCTCTTCGTTCTCGTGGCTGCCTTAGGTCCTGATTTGATAGTTGCCATGGCCTCTAGTGCACGACCGTCTGGTCCGGGGCCTGGCCGTCGTCGTATCCAGCCCCTTCCATGACCGATCGTAAATCGTCGAGCGCGATTCGGCCGTCAATCTGCGCCATTGCGCGATCGATCAGATGTTCGAGCTCGGCAGCGTTCAAGATTCCGGCTCCGCGGAGCGATACCAGTAGTCCCCACGCCTCGGGGGCGAACCGGCCGCGCTCATGCGGGCCCATCATTCGAAATGTCATAGTGATACCTGCCTTCCTTCATCTATATCCGACGACTGCATCATTCGTTCGGCACGGATCGGCGGATGCCCGATCCCAAGCCCACAGTAACGCATACCAGCCCTTTATGGAGCATGGGCGCCTCTTTGACCGACTCGAGCGTCTCCCGCCCGGATACCCGGCGGTTGCCCCGGCGGTCCATGTGCAAGGTCATGGCACCGACCATGCCGATCGGGGCTGCTATCATGGCAGGGGCATCCTGGCGAGCGCGACAATACGCTGTGTAACCTCTTGCATATCAAGTATTTCCGTGTCCACGACCAGATCCGCGCGTTCGTACGCGGCGCGCCTGCCTTCCAGCAGGCGGCGGAGTGCCTCCAGCGGATCGCGCCGCAGCAACGGCCGCCGGCGCACGGTCCGGCGAATCCGCTGGAAAGCGGTCTCCGGAGAGACCTTGAGATAGGTCATGCGGGCGGGCGGGCACACAATCGCGACGGTCTCAGGGGAGGTCACCCAGCCGCCTCCAGGCGCGACCACGGATGGGCGGGCGTCGCGAAGCCGGATGGTCGCCTCCCGTTCCAGCTCGCGGAACCGCGGTTCGCCAGCCGAGGCGAATATCGAGGCGATCGACCGCCCTTCCCGAGCCACGATCTCCGCGTCGAGATCGACGAACGGCCAGCCCAGTGCGGCAGCCACCGCTCGCCCCACCGTGCTCTTTCCCGAGCCCGGCAATCCGATGAGGATGAGGTGCCCGCCCGGCGCGCTATTCAGCCATCCGCCCGGCGACGTGCGCCAGGTACGCATCGAAGTTGCGGCGCAGCTCACCGAGCGAGTCGCCGCCGAATTTCTCGAGGAGCGCCTGCGCGGCCACGAAGGCCACCATGGCTTCGGCAATCACTCCCATCGCCGGCACCGCCGTCACATCGCTGCGTTCGGCGACGGCGGCCGCGGGAGCGAGTGTCGCCGTGTCGATCGTGCCCAGAGGCCGCATGAGAGTGCTGATCGGCTTCATCGCGACGCGCACCACTAGCGGCTCACCCGTGGTCATGCCGCCTTCCAGTCCGCCCGCGCGATTGCTGCGCCGGCGGACGTGACCGGTGCGCGTCCGGCCCGGTGCCATCTCGATCTCGTCGTGCACCTCCGAGCCCGGGCGGCGCGCCGCCTCGAATCCCAAGCCGATCTCGACCCCTTTGACCGCCGGGATCGACAGGATGGCCGCACCGAGCCGCCCATCGAGTTTCCGGTCCCAGGACACGTGCGATCCCAGGCCGACCGGGAGCCCGTCGCACACGACCTCACAGACGCCGCCCAGCGTATTGCCCTCGCGCTTGACCGCGTCGATGCGCGCCACCATCCGCGCCTCGGCGTCCGGATCGAGCGTGCGCAGGGGAGACGCATCAGCCGCGGTGTTGATGTCGGGCGGCATCGGCTCGGGACGGACTGCGGCGATGTCGCCGAGTTGCACGAGGTGACTGCCGACCGAGATGCCGAACTCCCGGAGCAGCCGGCGGCATACGGCGCCGGCGGCCACCCGCGCGGTCGTTTCGCGCGCCGATGCCCGCTCCAGGATGTCCCGTGCGTCGTCGCGATCGTATTTGAGCACCCCGGCGAGATCGGCATGACCAGGGCGCGGCCGCGTCACCGCGCGCGCGCGCGGGGCCTTGCCCTCGGGTCCCGCATCGCTGCTGCGCGGCGCCGGGTCCATGATCTCCTGCCAGTTCGCCCAGTCACGATTCCGGATCAGCATCGCGATCGGTGAGCCGAGCGTCTCGCCGGCGCGCACGCCGCTGAGGATCTCGGCCGTATCGCGCTCGATCTGCATGCGCCGCCCGCGGCCGTAGCCCTGCTGGCGGCGCGCCAGCTCCGCGTCCACGTCCGCCGCGACGAGTGGCATGCCGGCCGGCATCCCTTCGAGGATACTGACCAGCGCCGCGCCGTGCGATTCACCCGCTGTGGTAAATCGGAGCATGGGCGTCAACATAATAGAAACGACGAGGCCCGGCGTCGTACCCGCCGGGCCCCGCCCACACCGAGCGCCGAACCCCTTCGCGCGCCCGTTCTCTGTTTTCTACTCTCTACTTTCTACTTTCTGACCACATCCGTCTCGTGGAGCACGTGCGGCGTGATCAGAATCAGGAGGTCCTGCTTCTCATCCTGGGAGTTCGTCTGCGAGAACAGGTTGCCGATCAGAGGCAGCTCGCCGAGGATCGGGATCGCGTTGCGGTTCTTGGTGACCGTGGTCTCGGTCAACCCGCCGATGACCGCGGTCTCGCCATCGCTGACCAGCAGCTTGGTGTCGGCTGCGCGCTTGAAGAAGTTGTACCCGAGGTCACCGCCGACGTTCTGGAGCTGCGACTGCTCCGCGTGGAGCTGCAGCAGGATCTGCCCGTCGTTGGTGATGTGCGGGGTGACATTGAGGATGATACCCGTCTCCTTGAACGTGACCGTCGCGACCGCCGCGCCACCCGTCGCCGCGCTGCTGGCGTCGATCACGCGGATCGGGGTTTCCTCGCCGACCTGGATCTGCGCCTCGCGGTTGTTGAGCGTCACGACACTCGGCTCCGCCTGCACGTCGGAGATCGACAGACTCGTCGTCGCATCGAGGAATGACGTGATCGAGAAGCGGCCGATCGCCGCGGTATACAGCAAGTTGAGCGCGGCGTTCTGCGCATAGGGTCGCGCCGCATTGGATACGCCCGCGAGCGCATCGCCGCCCAGGTTCACGACGGTGACGGTGGGATCGTAGGGCGAGTTCGTCTGCGGGTTGGTGCGCTGCACGAGCGAGTTGAAGAACGTGCCGTTGTCGCCGAAGTCGTAGGACAGACCGAGCTGATTGACGTGCGTGCGGTCGATGAAGATGATCTTGGCCTTGATCGATACCTGCGGCGTACGGATATCGAGGTCGCGGACGTAGTTCACGACGTCCGGCATGTGCGACTGCGCCTCGGTGATCAACAGCGTGTTCGTCCCGGTGTCGGCCACCACGTTACCCCGGGGCTGGCAGCTCGAGTTCTGCGGCGCGTTGGTGCCCGCGCTCGCGGCGCTGGCGTTGTTCTGGCAATCACGCGCCAGCAGCGACTTCACCGTCGCCACCATCGATGCCGCACTGGCGTAGTTGATCGCCACCAGTTGCGTCACGAGCGGCTCACTCGCCTGCTTGGCCTGGATGTTCTTGTAGCTGTCGACCGTGATGATCCCGTACTGGTCTTCCGAGGCGGCGAGCTGCTGCGCGCCGAGGATCGATTGCAGGGCGACATCCCACGGCTGATCGCGCACTTCGGCGGTCACTTCGCCCTGGACCTCGCGACCGACCACGATGGTGCGGCCGGAGAACGCGGCGAACGCGGCCAACACATCGCGAATATCGGACCCCTGGTACGTCACCGTGATCCGGGGTTGATTCGACTGCGCGCCGTGCTGGACGAATAGCGAGGCCCGCGGATGCGACCGCACCGAGCTGGCCAGCCTGCCTGCCGCCGTCTCCATGACCGGGGCGCTCGTGATGTCCGGCGTGACCGTCACGCCGGGGTTGCTGGCATCCGTGATCGCGTCCGTGTTCGCGTCGTGATTGGCATCGTGGCTGGCATCGTGCGTCGCCGGCTTGGCGGCTGGAAGTGCTGCCAGCTCGGCGTCAGTCCCGGCCCAGTGCCACGCCGTGAACATCGCGTCGCCGCCATCGATGGCGATCCGGACGTCATGCCCGCCGCGAATCATGGTGTATTCGTGCGGCCCATCGAGCTCGATCACGACCCGGACGATCCCGGGGCGATACTGTGAGTAGCGGACGTTGGTGACCCCACCGCGCGCCACGCGATCGTAGAATCGCGGACTGACACCCAGCTTGGCACCCGTAAAGTCGAGCACCACGCGATAGGGCGCGGATTCGATGACGAAGTCCTGCACGCTGGCCGAGCTGTCGACGTCGATCACGACCTCGGCGCGTCCAGTGACCGGCACGACGCTGACTCCGGTGACCGCCGTGACGCGCGGCGCGCCTTCATCCGGCGCTGCGGCCGATCGGCCGGCCGTCACGCCCAGCGCATTCGCGGGGGCTCGCCCGGCCAGCATTGCGGCCGTCACCGCGGCGAGCGTCCAGACATGCTTCATTGCATCCTCGCTTTTGTTGTATCACCGAGCGCCAGTGCTTCCTGGCGGCTGAAGCCGACCTCTTCGACCGTAAACACCACCTGCTTGGGCTGGATCTGCGCGACGCGCATCCGTCCCACCGTCTGCCCGACCCTGACCCGGTACTGGTCCTTCGTCGACAGGTCGTGCATGATGGCGACCGAGTTCCGCCCCGTGGGATCATAGAGCACGACCACCAATCGCAGATCGGACAGCATCGGCCGCAGCTCGCCCGACCGCATCAGCGAGACGAACGGGTCGCGCCGCGCGCCGGCATCGTAGGAGAACACCTCGCGATTGAGCGAGACCTCCCCTCTCGTGCCACGCTGCGTCACCGAGATCGATTTGCCTGCGGAATCGCCGAACGGTGCAGCCCCCGGCACGGCCGGAGCGGCCTTGGCCGCCGGCACGGCGGTCGCCGTCGCGGATACGGATGCATGCCCCGGCGCCGATCCAACCGACACGACCGGCTTCATCGCCGAAGCAGACGCCGACGAGGCCACCGATTTGGCTGGCTGGTGCTGCTGGGGCGCCTGCGGGGGCGCCGAGAACCCGGTCACCGTCGTGGTCCGCACCGACGTCACCGAGGTGGTCGTGTTGGCCGGACCGGTGGACGGCTTGGCGGGGTTCGCGGGACTCGCGGCGTTGGTGTTCTGCATCGCGGCCGTTTGCGCGTTCGACGCGGCTGCCGCCTTGTTGGCGGCCGCCTTGGCGGACGTGACCATCGGAATACCCTGGGCACCAGCGGGCAGCGCGAACGCGGCCAGGGCGGTGCTCATGAGCGCTGTTGCGACGGTCCCTCGGACAATACGGAGGAGTACGGTCATGTCTTCGCTCCTTGCTTCAAGCGGGACCGCGGCATGTCGTCCTCGGTGGTACCACCCGGCTTGGCCACGTACGTCTGGATCTCGAACTTCGAGGTCAGCATCGCCTGGCCCGCCTTGGGCCGGCCCGTCGCCAGCTCGTTGCCGGACGAGGGGTGCAGCTCGATGTTGACAGGCGCCACGATGCGGGTCAGCGACCCGACGTTGGTGAGGAACTCCGCCAGCTCGTGGTAACCGCCAATCACCGTCAGCTTGTACCGATAGGTGTCGAACTGCTCGCCCTGCAACACTGGCTCAGGGGTCACCGTATTGATGTCGAGATCGACGCGCCGGGCCGCCGTCGAGACCTGCTCGAGCAGGGCCGGCACTTCATTGCTCGTGGGCACGAGCTGCCGCATGAGCTGCAGGTTCTGCTGATAGCGTGTCGCCTGGCGGCGCAGGTCGTCGAGATCGCCCTTGGCCATCTCGGCCTTGGCACGATGGTTCGAGCCCTGGAGCGACTCGATGTGCGACTCGACCTGGGCCAGCTCGGCCGTCTTTGGCGAATAGACGAACTGCCAGTAGACGACGACCATCACGGCCGCCAGAAGCGTCACGAACACCATCATCTTGTCGCGCTGCGTGCGCGGAGTGAACGATGCCATGGCTGGCTACCTCACCTGCAGCGTGAGCGGAACCGTGCGGATCGCCGTCGAATCGGGCCGCTGGTACTCCGCATCGAGCGTGAATTCCGTGACGTCCTTGCCTTCAGCCTGCACCAGCGCCGAATTGTTCAACTGGACGTTCTGAATGAAGGGCGACGCTTCCAGCAGTTTCATGAAGCGTGTCAGCGCCTGGATGTCGACCGTGTTGCCGACGATCTCGAACTTCATCGCCTGCGGCGCGTCGTCGAGATCGGGCTTCTTCTTATCCTTGTCCTTGTCCTTCGCATCGGGAGGCGCCGGCGCGGCGGGCGGTGGCGTGGTCTCCTTGATCGATACCAGCCACGTGTACTGCGGGAGCGCCCGGCTCACTTCATCCATGATGTGCGGCCAGACGAACCGGTTGTTGTCGATGGTCTTGATGATGTTGAGCTGGCGCATGACCGAGTCCCGCTGCGTCTCCGCCTTCCTTTTCTCGCGGAGCACCGCGGCGTAGCGCGTCGAGTCCTGCACCTGCTTCTGCTCACCGGCGGCGAGCGCGTCGGCCTTCGCCTGCTGCTGCCAGGTCAGAAGCCCGATCGTCAGGACGGAAAGGACCACGCTGGCCGCGGCCACCAGGGCGAAGGGATTCTTGATCTTGCTCGCTGCCGAAGCGAACGACGCGCCTACCGCGGCGCCCGCACCCGCACCACGGGCTTTCTTCCCGGCGCCAGGGAGCAGGTTGATTTCGATCATGAGAGGGCGTGCCTCGAAGAGGGCGTCGGGAGGTGACTACGCGACCTTGCGCAAGGCGAGGCCGACCGGAAGCATGAGCAGTGGTGCGATCTCGTCGGTGACGAGCGAATCGAGCGCGCCGTCACGCACCTTCAAATTCGCCAACGGGTTGGCTTGCTGGACCGTGAGCCGCAGCCGCGTGGACAGCGCTTCGCTGAGCCCCGGAATGCGCGCACCACCGCCGCAGGTGAACACGGCGCGGAGCTGGCCCGCGGATCGCGACGCCGACGCCAGGAAGGCCGCCGCGCGCTCGATGCCGACCGCGATCTCCTCACCGCGCGTCTCGATGACCGCGTCGAGGTGCGGGGAGCGGTCGTAGCCCTGCAGGAGACCGTCGGCCTCTTCGGCCGACAACCCGCGGTCCCGCTGCAGATCTTCGCGCAGCCGGCGCGTGCCCAGCGTCACGTCGCGCGTGAGAATCGGCACGCCTTCGTCGAGGATGTTGATGTTCGTGACTTCGTGCCCGATGTTGACCAGGGCGACCACACCGGTCATCGCCGTCGGATGATTGATCT
>JAJPIM010000011.1 GCA_021324775.1 Gemmatimonadota bacterium | reverse complement strand
TCGCTGTTCCTCATGCTCACCAGCCGGGCCCGCGAGAGCCTGCTCGGCGTCGAGACGGTGATCGTCGACGAGGTTCACGCGGTCGCCGGCACCAAGCGGGGCGCGCACCTCGCGCTCACCCTCGAGCGGCTCGACGCCCTCTGTCTCGCGCAGGGACGAGATGCGCCACAGCGGATCGGGCTCTCCGCGACGCAGCGCCCGCTCGATGAGGTCGCGCGGTTCCTCGGTGGGTGCGAGGCACCGCGTACGCCGGGGACTGGGGACTGTGGAGTTGGAGGGCGGCCGGGCGCTCCCGCGGCCCAATCGGATAGCGCCGCGTTCCGGCCCGTCGAGGTCATCGACTGCGGACTCGTCAAATCGATGGAGCTGACCGTCCGCACGCCCGTCGCGGATTTCACGCACGTTGGTCCGACGGTCTGGCCGGCGGTGATTGCTCTCGCACTCGACGCCATCCGCGGCCGGCGGACGACGCTGGTATTCGTGAACAACCGTGCGCAAGCGGAGCGTATCGCCGCACGCCTCAACGAACTCGCGGGGGCGGAAATCGCCCGGCCGTACCATGGGTCGATGTCGCGCGAGCGGCGGCTCGAACTCGAGCGGGCACTCAAAGCGGGCGAGCTGCCGGCGCTCGTCACGACCAGCTCTCTGGAACTGGGGATCGACATCGGCTCGGTCGACCTCGTCCTGCAGCTCCAGAGCCCAAAACGCGTCTCCGCCGGGCTGCAGCGGGTCGGGCGCGCCGGCCACCGGCTCGGCGACGTGAGCCACGGGATCATCGTTCCGACTTTTCGCGACGATCTGGCCGAGTGTGCGGCGCTCGCGGCGGCGATGATCGCGGGGGAGGTCGAGGCGACACGCGTCCCGCAGAACGCACTCGACGTGCTGGCGCAGAGCCTCGTCGCCATCGCGTCCGCCGAGGAGACCACCGCGGACGCACTGTTCGCGCTCGTCCGGCGGGCGTATCCGTATCACCGGCTCACGCGAACCGCGTTCGACGAGACCCTGGCGATGCTGGCCGGGAAATATCCGGCAGATCTGGCGAGCGAGCTGCAACCGCGGCTCACCTGGGACCGCGCGACCGGGCGGGTCTCGGGGTCGCGTGGCAGCCGGATGATGGCGGTCATCTCCGGCGGGACGATTCCCGATCGCGGTCTCTACTCGGTCAACCTCCCGGACCGCACCCGGCTCGGCGAGCTGGACGAAGAGTTCGTGCACGAGTCGCGGGTCGGTGATGTGTTCCAACTCGGCTCGGCGACGTGGCGCATCGCCACGATCGAACACGACCGCGTGATCGTCGTCCCCGCACCCGGCGCGCCCGCGCGATTGCCGTTCTGGCACGGCGAGTTTTCGACGCGCAGTGTGGATCTGTCCCGGCGAGTGGGGCGGCTCCGGCGCGAGCTGGCGGCGGGCGAGCTGGACGATGCGGCGCTGGGTGCCATGTACCGCTGCGACGAGGCGAGCGTGCGAAATCTTCGCGCGTACATCGCCGAGCAGCGGGCGGCGACGGGCATCGTGCCGGACGACCAGACGATACTCGTCGAGCATTTCCGCGACGAGATGGGTGCGGTGCGGATCATCGTTCACTCGATCTACGGCGGCCGGGTGAACGCGCCCTGGGGCATGGCGCTCGCGCAGCGGATGCGCGAAACGCTCGGCGACCATGCCGATGTGCAGGTGCAGACGAGCGACGACGGCATCATGCTCAGGCTCCCCGACCTGGGGAACGCACCGCCGATCCAGGTCCTGCTCGACCTTTCGGCCGCCGACGCGGAGCGGCGTGTGATCAGCGAGGTGGGGACCTCGCCGCTCTTCGGTGCGCGGTTCCGGATGAATGCGGGGCGAGCGCTGCTCCTGCCGCGGGGCTCGGCCCGCCGGCGCATGCCGCTCTGGCTTCAGCGGCTCAAGGCGCTCGACCTGCTCGAAGCGGTACGCCAATTCCCGGCGTTTCCGATCCTGGTCGAGACCTACCGCGAAGTGCTGCAGGACGCGTTCGACGTGAGTGCGCTGTCGGGCGTGCTGCAGGCGATCACCGATGGAACGATCGCGGTGCGTGTCGTCGAGACGAGCAAGCCGTCGCCGTTCGCGGCGGGGCTGCAATTCGCGTTCGTGATGGACTGGTTGTACGTGGACGATACGCCGCGCGCCGAGCGCGCGGCGTCGTGGCTGGCGGTCGACCGGTCCATGCTGGACGAGCTGATGGGGAGTGAGGGCGTTGGCGTGGATGAGGCGACCGAGCGCGCCCTCGCGGCGGTAGTGGCCGAGCGGCGCGGGACAGCCCCGCGGCGGCAGGCCCGGGATGCCGACGCACTGGCCCATCTGCTCGAACGTGCGGGTGATCTGAGGATGGACGAGCTGCGGGCGCGGGTGGCGCCGGCGGACGAGCGGCGATCGATGGATGATCCCATCGCCGCGCTGCTCGATAGCGGGCGCGCCGTGCCATTCCCCGTGAACGGCGGCGAGGAGCCCGCGCGCATCATCGCCGCCGAGGATCGCGGGCGATACCAGGCTGCATCGGATGGCGATCGAGCGGCGCGGCGCGAGATCCTGGCGCGGTACGTCGCGTTGGCGGGCCCGGTGACCGTGGCTGACGTGCAGGCGCGGTACGGGTGGCCTGCGCGGTGGATCGGTGCGCGTCTCGACGACTGGCAGCGTGCGGGGCGCCTGGTGCGCGGGGCATTCCGTTCGGGCGTGACCGGACCGGAATGGTGTTCGCGGTCGTTGCTGGAGCGCGCGCGACGCCGGGCGCTCGCGGCGCTTCGTGCGGAGATCAGTCCGACGGACATGCCGGCGTTCGCGGCTTTCCTGCAGCGGTGGCAGCATGTGGATCCGCGGGACCGCCTCACGGGCGAAGCGGGTGTGGCGCGAGTGGTGCAGCAACTCGAGGGGCTGGCGCGGCCGGCCGCAGCGTGGGAGCGCGATGTGCTACCCGCGCGTGTGCAGCAGTACGAGCCATCGTGGCTCTCGCGCGTCGCGGGCAACGGTGCCCTGGTGTGGGCGGGCGGCCAGCGGGACGATGGCGGCCGGGCGGCTGCGAGCGGCGGCGCGGCGCCGGCGTTGGCGACGATCCGGTTCTTCGAGCGTGGCACTGGTGCGGTGTGGCTGGAGGCATCGGGCGGCGCGGTGCTCAGCGACGGGGCGGTCGCGGTTCGGGACGTGCTTGCGCGCCAGGGCGCCTCGTTCCTGCCGGACGTGCAGGCGGCGGCCGGGCTCGGGCTCTTCGCGACCCGGGACGCATTGCGAGAGCTGGTGGCGGCGGGACTCGTCACGAACGACACCGCCGAGGCGTTGCGCGAAGTCATTCGTGCGCGGGCGCTGCCGCTCCGTCCGCGGCGGGATGCGCCCGATCCGGCGCGGTGGCTGCCGGCCGACTATACGCCGAGCAGTGGCCGTATCGTGCAGCGGCGCGTCAGCGTAACGCGGCTGCCGCGGTGGCGGCGGCCGGATCTGCCGGGGCCGGCGCAGAATGCGGGGTGGATTGGCCGGTGGTCGTTGATCGCGAGCCCGGGGACGCTGGGGCCGGATCTACCCGAGGACGAGCATGCGGCGGCGATCGCGCGGCATTGGCTCGACCGCTACGGGATCGTGACGCGCGACTGGTGGCGTCGCGAGCGGCCGCCGGTGAGCTGGCGATCCGTCTATCGTGAGCTCAAGCGGATGGAGTATCGCGGCGACGTGCGGCGCGGGTACTTCGTATCGGGGCTGGGCGGAGCGCAATTCGCGCTGCCCGACGCGGTGGAGCAGCTCCGCGCGGTGCGGGAGGACGCCGGTGCGCCGGTTGTGGCGATCGGGGCCGGCGATCCCGCGAATCCGTATTCGTTGCCGCGGTCGCCGCTCGCGCTCAAGGCGGGGCATGATCCGCTGCTTCGGCCGCGGGGAGCGGGTGCGGTGCTCGTCATGCGGCGGGGCGTTGTGTTGCTGGCCGCGGAAGGTCGCGGGCGGCGAATCACGCTCGCGCCGGATCTCTCGGATGCCGATCTTCTCGCTGCCGTGCGGGCGCTCGTGGATTATCTGTCGCGGGGCGGTGGGGCGCAGCGGCGGCGCCAGGCGGCGACGCTCGAGACGATCGATGGAGCGGCGGCGATCTCGAGTCCGCGGGCGCCGGTGTTACGGGAGCTGGGGTTCCGGCATGGCGGGGTGGGGCTGGACTACCCGTAGAAAAACGGAACAGAAGCAGAGAGTAGAAAGGCAGAAGTAGGAAGTAGAACAGTGCAATTCGTCCCGGCATCCGTCTGGGCGATGGGGGCCAGTTAGCTGCGGTATCCGTGTTGCGCCGTTGCCCGACAGGGCGACCTTCGGTTCGCGAACGGCGCCCGCTGCGTTGTCCGCTGCGACGGTGCGGAACTCCTGGATTAGTTGATGCTCCTACTGGGTCGTCCCCATCGATCGGTGCGGCCGCAATAGGGCCGGTCGCGACCGGCCCCTACCGGCTGGGCGATGGGGGCCAGTTAGACGCGGTATCGGTGTTGCGCCGTTCGCGAACGGCGCCCGCTGCGTTGTCCGCTGCGACGGTGCGGAACTCCTGGATTAGTTGATGCTCCTACTGGGTCGTCCCCATCGATCGGTGCGGCAGCAATAGGGCCGGTCGCGACCGGCCCCTACCAGGGCTGACAATTGTGCGCGGCGGATGGCACCGCATTTCCCGTTACGGAAAGTAGAGAGTAGAGAGGGAGAACGTAGAAAGTCGAACAAATGTCAGGGCGAAGACGCTGACGCGGTTGCGGAGGGTGTGCTGTAGCGCTTGTACCAGCTCAGCATGTAGAGTTGGGTGCGGATGAAATTCGTCGGCTTCTGGCCGCCGGTGCCGTGGTACTCGCTGTCGAAGCGGAGCAGTGTTGTCGGGACGTGCCGCATCTTGAGGGCCACGTAGTATTCCTCGCTCTGCGGCATGGGCGTGCGGCGGTCGAGCTCACCCGTCATGATCAGCGTGGGTGTCGTCACGTTCTTGACGTACATGAGCGAGGACTCCTTGAGCCACGCGTCGGGGTCGTCCCAGTACGGCTTGTCGAACCAGGCGAACGTGAAGAGCGGGATGTCGGTCTCGCCCGCCATGCTGATCCAGTCGATGACTGGGCATCGCACGGCGGCCG
Organism: Gemmatimonadota bacterium; assembly: GCA_021324775.1. Lineage (GTDB taxonomy): Bacteria > Gemmatimonadota > Gemmatimonadetes > Gemmatimonadales > Gemmatimonadaceae > Palsa-1248. The sequence goes on along the minus strand of JAJPIM010000011.1, from coordinate 94,954 downwards.
CCGCAAACCGGGTCGTGTGTCCGATCACCCAGCTCGAGAGCACGCCGCCGCCGCTGCATCCGCCGACGAACATGCGCTTGGTGTCGATGTATCCGCGTCCGATAACGGTGTCGACGCCGGCCATGAGGTCGTCGTAGTCCACGCCCGGGTACGCCTTGCTGATCGCCGCGCCGAACGGTGTGCCGTAGCCGGTGCTGCCGCGCGGGTTGACATAGATGACGACGTAGTTGTTGGCCGCGAAGTTCTGGAGCATGTAGCTGAAGGCGACATTGTATTCCGCGTGCGGGCCGCCGTGGATCTCCATGATGAGCGGGTACTTCTTCGACGGATCGAAGCCCGGCGGTTTGATGACCCAGCCCTGGATGTGCGCACCACCGCTCGACGCGTAGTTGATCTCTTCGAGCGTGCCCAGTCGGATCCGCGAGAGGGCGGCCTCGTTGACGTGGGTGAGCTGCACCGGCTCGGGCGCCTTCGCGTGCAGGTCGATGCGCGCGACTTCCGCCGGCCGCTGGCTCGTCGCGCGGGTGATGGCGGCGACGCCGGTGTTCGAGATGGAACCGAGCGATACCACCATGGGACCGGAGGTGACGGAGCGGACGGGGCCGCCGACGGCGGGCGCGAAGTGCACGTTGTTGGACCCGTGGTCCTCGGCGACGAAGTACACGCCGCTCCCGTCGTGAGCCCAGTGGAGCTCACCGGCGTCGCGATCGAATGACTCGGTGAGGGCGTGGGCGTGCGACCCGTCGGCGTCCATCACGTACAGATTGCTCGCGCGGTACGTCTGGTCGGTGGACGGGAACCCGACGTAGGCGATATGGCGGCCGTCGGGCGAAACGGTGGGTGAGCGCCAGTAACCGTGCTCGGTGGTGAGAGCATGGGTGGTGCCGGAGGCGACATCGACCGCGTAGAGAATCGCATCGCGGAAATGATAGTCGGCATCAGCCTCATTCAGGCCTTCGGTGATGATCGTCTTGCCGTCGGGAGTCCAATCCCAGCCGACCGGTCCGGACGCGAGGCCATCGAAGCGCGCACCGACGTTCCAGTCGCCGCTCGTGAGCTGGCGCGCGGGCCCCCCGTCGATGCTGACGACGAAGAGGTGCCGGAAGCCGGGCTCCTGGAAGCCGCGGCGGTCTTCCTTGTAGTGCAGTGATTCGACGATGCGGGGCGCTTTGGTCCAGTGCGCCGAGTCGGGGGCTTTGGGCATGTCGATGGCCCAGGTGGCCGGCTTGGGGACGAAACTCGTGAAACCGATCGACCTGCCGTCCGGCGACCATTTGATGTCGGCCGGTGACTCTGTCAGATGCGTGAGTTGGGTGGGGCCCTGTTCGCCTTCCGTCCATCGCATATAGATCTGGGCACCTTTGGGCTCACCATCGTCGAGGTACGCGATGCGGGTGCCATCGGGTGACCACTCCGGGTCGGATCCTTTCGTGAGCATCCGGTTGTGCGTGCCATCGGCGCGCATGATCCAGAGCGTGGACTCGTATCGGTCTTCGACCTTGTTGACCCAGCGGCGGGTGTAGACGATCTGCGACCCATCGGGCGAGATCTGGGGGCTGCTGACTGCTTCGAGGTCGAAGAAGTGGCCGACCGTCAGGAGCGTGTCCGACGGCGTTTCTTGCGCAGCGGCCCGTCCCGCGGCCACGACGGAAACGACAGCCGTGGCGACGAGGGCGAGGGCGGCAATGCGGTGTGCGCGTGTCACGAAATTCTCCGGAGATCCAGGGTGTGAGAGATGCTACGCACGGGGTAGCGGGCCGTCTACCACTGGCGAGCAATCCCTCCGGCGAATCCCGAGCGTGGCGGGCCCCATCACAGCCGGTGTAAGTCGTTGTGGCTATTGGTTTACGGGATGAACCCCGCGCCCGGACCCTCAGTCCTCACGGGCCGCCGCGACATTCGATGGCAAACGGCCACATATTCGGATCATGCGAGGACCGGTCCTGCTGGCCGGGGCGGTCGCGCTCGCGGGGATAGCTCGGGCGCAAGAGGCCGCGGTCGCCGTTGGCCGATATCGCGTCGACGTGTGGCGCGCAGAGCATGGCATGCCCGAAAACGTCGTCCGGCGCGTCGTGGAGAGCGGCGACGGCTACCTGTGGCTGGGCACGACCTCCGGCGTGTCTCGATTCGATGGCCTCCGATTCACGGTGTTCGATCACATGACCACCCCTGCGTTTCAGGGGCGCATCGACTACGACATTCAGCCGATGCTCGAGGATGGGCAGGGCAGACTCTGGATCACCACCGATCGGGGTCTCGTTCGGTATGCGAACGGGCTCTTTGCCAGCGATGCCGCGCTCGACGATTCGATGGTGGGGGACGCGATTGTTGGTCTGGCGGCGGATTCCGGCGGCACGCTCTGGGCGCTGACTGATCGCGGCCGGCTGCTGCGCCGGGAAGCGGGACGGTTGGCGCCGGTCTCCATCAGCGGACTACCGAGGGCGCCGGGCCAATCGATCGTCGCCGGCGATAGCGGGAAGTTGTGGCTTGGGTTTCTGGGCGAAGGGTTGGTCAGTGTTCGTCCGCGGGATAGTGCGATCGCGCGCTTCCTGCCGGGCGAGAACGTCAGATCGATCCTTCGCGCGAGTGATGGAACGACGTGGGCGGGCACCACGAGCGGGGTTGCGCACATCGCGGCGGGTCGCATCGAGCGCCTGAGTCTCCCCGGCTCATCTCCGTACGCACCTGTCGCGGCCATCGCTGAAGACGGCGACGGTGGCCTGTGGATCGGCACCGAGGGGGACGGGCTCTGTCGCTTCGCCGCCGGCCAGATGACACAGTTGACGGCGCGGAGCGGCCTTCTCTCGGACGACGATGTCACGTCGGTGTACGCCGGCTCGCGCGGGACAATATGGGTCGGCACGCGCCACGGGCTCAATCGATATCGGCAGGTGCAGATGTTACCGCTCACGACGCAGAACGGGCTGCCGACTGACGTCCCGGGCGCGATCGCGATCGACCGATCGGGCGCGCTCTGGATGGCCCCTCGTACCGGCGGCCTGTATCGCCGGCCGTACGCCGACAGTGGAGCGTTTGTGCTCGTCACGGCGGGCGAGCCGCTATCCTATGTCGTGACGTCGATCGCCGTCGCCCCGGACGGCACGTTGTGGATGGGATCACGGCGGTCAGGGGTCCTACGCTATCGCGGCGGCTCATGGCGGGCGCTTGCCGTGGGAGAGCGACTCGCTGCGCGTTCGGTGAACGCCGTACTCGCCTCCCGCTCGGGCGTGGTGTGGGCGGCCACCAACGGCGGACTCAAACGACTGTCGCACGATCGGCTCACGACATACGCGGTACGCGACGGCCTGGCCGACAGTGTTGTCTCGTCACTCGCTGAGGACCGGAGCGGCGTGATCTGGGCCGGAACGCCAAGCGGTCTTTCGCGGATCGATGCCGGCGACGGTGACAGACCACGGATCACGAGCTATCACGTCTCCGATGGCTTGGGGGCGAATGCGGTGACGGCCGTCTATGGCGACGGCGGCGGCGCCTTGTGGGCTGGAACGCTCGGTGGACTGACGCGGGTCTCGGGCGGACGATTGGTGACGCTCCGGACTGAGAATGGCCTGATACCGGAGCTCGTGACGGCGATCACCGAAGACAGCGGCGGCTATCTCTGGATGGCTGGGTTCCACGGACTCATGCGCGTGGCGCTGGCAGAGCTCAACGCCGTTGCGGACTCTCTGGCCCGGGGCATGCCGGGGCAGCTCAGCTCAGCGCTGACGTTCCTGCCGATTGACGGGCTCCCGAGTCCAGAGGTGGCGGTCGGCGTGCAGGGGCCGATCGCCGCCGCCCCGAACGGGCGGCTCTGGTTCGCGATGGAGCGCGGACTCGTCTCGTTCGATCCCGCGCGAATCCGAGCCGCTGCAGAACCGCCGCTCGTGCACGTCGAGCAAGTCCTCATCGACGGTATCGGCGCGGCCATTGATCGGCCGCTCGTCATCGGTCCTCGGGTGCGCCGCCTCGAGTTTGATTACACGGGCGTGAGCCTGCGTGACGGACCTCGCGTGCGTTTCCGCTATCGCCTCGACGGGTTCGACACCGCCTGGGTCGACGCCGGCGCGGCGCGCACGGCATCCTATACGAATCTGGGGCCGGGCCGCTATCGGTTCCACGTCGCGGCCCGGGCATTGGACGGACCGTGGAACCTGGCTGAGGCCGAGCTGGCGCTGCGCATCACGCCGCCGTTTTACCGCACGCCGTGGTTCGTGATCGGGAGCCTGATCCTGGCAGCCCTCGCCGTGGCGGCCGCACTTCGCGCCCGGACGCGTGTGCTCGAGATGCGATTCGCGGCCGTGCTCGCGGAACGCGCCCGGCTGGCGCGTGAGATCCACGACACGCTGCTGCAGGGCTTTACCGGTGTTGCGCTCTCGCTACGCGCGGCGACGCGCCACCTCGACGCGAGCGGGGTGCCCACGAAGCCGCTCGACGACGTGCTCGCGCTCGCCCAGAGAACCCTCGCCGACGCGAGGCGGGCGGTGCAGGATCTCCGGGAGCCGGCCCAGGCGGACGAACCTTTTCCTGTCGCGCTCGAGAGTGCAGTCCGTCAGGCTGTCGCCGGCACGACGCTGGCGCTCGAGTGGTCGATGCTGGGCCGTCCGCGGCCGCTGGGGTCCGACGTCGAGGACGCGCTGTTGCGAATCAGCCAGGAAGCGTTGGCGAACGTCGTGAAACACGCATCGGCGAGCCGCGTGAGCGTGGCACTGGTCTACGAGCGCCGTGTCCTGCGCCTCACGATTCGGGACGATGGGTGCGGGTTCGCCGTCGACCCTTCCTATCGATCGTATGGTGGTCATTGGGGACTGCTCGGTATGCAGGAGCGATCCGAGCAGATCAATGCCGAGCTTCGCGTCACCAGTGAAGAGGGGAAAGGCACCGAGGTTGCCGTAGCGGTGCCGCTTGCGCGAGCCATCCCCCGAATGGGGAATCCCAAGACTCCGCGCCCAGGGAAGTGACGGCCGAAAGGCGTAACACTATCGTTTGCCCCATGCCCCCGGCTCCCATTCGCGTCATGGCCGCAGACGACCACCCGATCGTCCGTGCCGGTCTGGCTGCCGTTATCGGCGAAGAGCCGGACCTGGAGTTCGTGGGACAAGCGGCGAACGGGCTGGAAGCGGTGGCCCTGTACCGCGCCGAACAGCCGGACGTGGTGTTGATGGATCTCCGGATGCCACTGCTCGGAGGCGTGGAAGCCATCCGCGCGATCCGAGCGGAGTTCCCGTCGGCGAGGATCATTGCACTCACGACGTACGAGGGAGATACTGACATCCACCACGCGCTCGAGGCGGGAGCCGTCGGGTATCTGCTGAAGGACATGTTGCCGACCGCCGTGGTCGATGCTGTGCGCGTCGTTTACCGCGGCCAGCGCATGATCCCACCGGCCGTTGCCGGCCGGCTCGCCGAGTATACGCCGAGGGTCGATCTCACGCCGCGTGAGCGCGAGGTGCTGGAATACGTCGCTCGGGGTTACAGCAACAACGACATTGCGCACGCGATCGGCCGTACCGACGAGACGGTCAAGATCCACCTAAAGCGGGTCTTCGAGAAGCTCGGTGTCGCCGGACGGACGGAAGCCGTGGTGGTGGCGCTTCAGCGCGGCATCATTCACCTGTAAAAGGCGCCGTTGCCCGAAGGGGGCGACCTACGGTTCGCGAACGGCGCCTGCTATTCCCGGCGTTGGTGCCTCACTATGACAGCCACTGCTCGGCATCCTCGATGTCTCGAAACACTTCGATCGGCGGACTAATGCCATTGCCCGTCACCTCGCTCAGCGTCGCAAACAATCGAGCCATCCCGTACATGACGTCGTCGTCGGCTACGATAGCCGTCGGACCGCGATAGCGATGTGACCATCGAGTGTGGATTCGGTATGCGAGCGCTCGGACCTCGTCGACCGACATATCCGTCCCGCACCCCCGCAAATCGACTAATCCCGAATGAGTGACTTCTGCATGCGGTTCTTCGATCTGAACGTGGCTTTCGATATCGGCATACGTCACAACACCGCTACATCGCACCAACACACGCCGTTGGGCGTGGTCCACAGTCACCGTGACAGGCATACATGCTCCCCGCGAGACATTTCTCGTGTAATACAGACGCGCTGGCAGATCTTCGCCCTACTGGCAGGCTAGGAGAGGGCGACCGCCGGTGACATCGCCGAGACGGGGACTCTTCCTGTACCTCTTTTGGGGAGTTGGGTAGCAGGGAGGAGAGCGAGAGGAGAAAGGAGAAAGGAGAAAGGAGAAAGGAGAAAGGAGCCGACCAGCGAACCCAACTGTCAGCGGCATCTTCGGATCCGGGAGGAGCGTCCATGATTTATCGCGTGCTGGGCAAGACCGGCGAACGAGTGTCGGCAATCGGATTGGGCGGTCATCACATCGGCAGGCCACAGGATCCGAATGACGGGATTCGGATCATTCGCTCGGCTATCGACCGCGGGATCACCTTCATGGACAACAGTTGGGACTATCACGATGGAGAAAGCGAGCGGCGGATGGGAAATGCGCTCCGCGACGGGTATCGTCAGAAAGTGTTTCTGATGACGAAGTTCGATGGACGCACGAAGCGCGCGACGGCTGAGCAGATCGACGAGTCATTGCGGCGGCTTCAAACCGATCACATTGACCTGATCCAGTTCCATGAGAACATCCGCATGGAGGATCTCGACCGTTTCTTCGCGCCGCAGGGGTCGCTCGAGGCCGTGCTCGCGGCCAAGCAGGCCGGCAAGATCCGGTATGCCGGGTTTACCGGACACAAGGACCCGGTAGTTCATTTGCGGATGCTGGAGGTGGCGGCGGCGCACGACTTTTCGTTTGATGCGTGTCAGATGCCACTCAACGTCATGGATGCGCACTTTCGCAGCTTCACTCGGCAAGTGCTCCCGAAGTTGCTGGAGCAGAACATCGCGGTCCTCGGGATGAAGCCGCTGTGCGACGGCAATGTCTTGCGATCCAACACGCTCAGTGCGATCGAGTGTCTCCACTACGCGCTGAACTTGCCGGCTTCGGTGATCATCACCGGGTGTGAGAGCATGCAGCGGCTCGACCAGGCGATCGAGGCGGTGGACACGTTTGCCCCAATGAGCGGAACCCAGGTATCGGCGCTCCTCGCCCGTACGCGCGAGGCCGCCGCGACTGGGGAGTACGAACCATTCAAGACGACCGAGATGTTCGACGGCACCGCCCACACGCCGGCGTGGATGGGGGAAAGCCGGATGATCTGATGGGGCTGGTGGTCATTAGGTTACGGGATGAGCCCCGCGCCCGGACGCTTCGGCCCTCACGTATCCCCGCAACATTAGATGGCAAACGGCCACATCCGGCGGGACGGGTGGGAGTTCTGGGCGCTCGTCGCGCTGTCGGTTGGCGGTGTGGTGCAGATCCTCGGGTTGCCGCTCATCGTCGGCGCCCTCGAGGATCACTGGGGCTACTCGGCCGCGTACTCCGGCTACATCACGTCGGTCGATCTGGCCGGGCTGTTCGCCGGATCCGCCACCACATCGATGTGGGCGAGCCGGATCAACTGGAAGCGCTACGTCGCGGGCGCGATCCTCCTCTGCATCGTCCTGAATGTGCTGTGCGTGTGGTTCCACACGCTCGGCATTCTCATGGTGCTGCGGTTTGGCGCGGGCCTGGCATCGGGTGTCGCGTACGCGTCATCGCTGGCTCTCATGTCGCGAGTGCAGGACACCGCACGCGGATTTTCCATCGTGATCTTCGCGCAGGTGCTGGCGAATGCGGCGGTGCTCGAAGTGTTTCCCGTGATCGACGCCAGGTGGGGACCCGGCGGGCTGTTCGTCACGATCGCGGCGGTGATGGCGGCGACGGCGGTCATCGTGCCGCGCTTGCCGGGGCGGGATCCGGTCGCCGACGCTGACACCGAGGTGCCGGACAGTAGGGCCGGTCGCGACCGGCCCCTACCAGGGCAAGCGGGTGCGGCAGGAGAGCAGGGCCGCGCGGCGGCCGGTGCAGAGCGGACCGGTGCGGCGTTACCAGGGCGAACCGATGCGACATTAGCAGAGCAGAGCGGTGCGGCGCTGGCGCCGCCCGTCACGCGAGTCGCGATGTCGGCGCTTTGTCTTGGAGCGGTGGCGTTGGTCTATGTCGCGATCGGCAGTTACTGGGCGTACGCCGAGCGAATGGGGATCGCGTTCGATCTCAGTGCGGGGGTGGTGCATCAGTTACTGGCGGCCAGCGTGTTGCTCAGCACCATCGGGTGCCTCGCCGCGTTTCGTCTCAGCCGGAGCGTCGGCCAGTCGCGGCCATTGCTTGGCGCGCTCGGGCTGTTGTCGGCCGTGCTGCTGTTCCACAGTGGTTCGCCGCAGCCCGTGATGTACGTGGTGACGCTGGTCGTGATGCAGATCTGCTGGAACCTCATCGATATCTTTCAGCTCGGGACGCTCGCCATCGTCGATCCATCCGGGCGGGCCGCCGCGCTGGTGCCTGCGGCGCAGGGGATCGCGCTGGCGGCGGGGCCCGCGGCGGGTGGCGTGGCGTTGACGGCCGGGCGCGGGTACTGGGCGGTGCTCCTGGTGGCGGGCGGTGCTGCGGCACTGGCTACGTTGTGTTACTCGATCGTGTACGTCCGCTACCTCAGAGTGGCGGAGCCCCTGGCGGGCGGTCACCAACCCGCGATTCCCTGATTCGCGCATCGATGCGGACAGCCGAGTATGGAGTGGAGCGCGGCGGGTCGCCGATTGCCGGCGGGTGCCTGCGCATCGCCGGGGGCCATCTGTGGATGGAGGACTGCGACGTCGTGTCGCTCGCCGCGCGATTCGGCACGCCGCTCTACCTCATCTCGAGCGCGCAGCTTCGGGCAAACTGTTCCGCGTTACGCTCGGCATTCGAGCAGTACTGGGGCGCGCCGGTGGAGCTGCTGCCGTCGCTCAAGGCGAATTACGTGCTCGCCGTGCGGAAGCTGTTGAACGAAGAGGGCGCCGGGTGCGACGTGTTCGGCGCGAACGAGTTGCGAACGGCGTTACGGGCGGGCGTCCCGGCGTCGCGGATCTCCGTGAACGGTTCGGCCAAGAGTCCCGAGCTGTTGCGGGCGGCGGTGTCGGCTGGGGCGACGCTCACGCTCGACAGTGCGCAGGAGCTGGACGATCTGTTCGCGATTACCGGCGAGATGGGCGGGATCGCGCGGGTGCGGTTGCGTGTGCGGCCGGACCATGACGCGCTCACCGAGGGCTCGGACTTCTTCCCTGGCATGGCGATCCGGGATGCGGCGCAACTCTACAAGCCGGGGATCGAGCCGGGGGCGGCGCGCGAGATCGGGCGGCGTGCGTTGTCGAATGGGCGGATCGAGCTTACGGGGCTGATGACGCATCTGGGGCGGCACAGCGCGGACCCGGCGGTGTGGGCGAAGATGGCGGCGGGATTCGGGGACGTGGTGGCTGGGCTCTGCGAGGCGTGGGCGCCGTGGCGTCCCAGGGAACTCGATGTGGGCGGCGGGTTTCCGGCGCCGCGCGATCCGACCCATCCTGACAGGCGGGAGGCGCAGCCGATCGAGCGGTACGCGGACGCGATCGCGACCACACTTCGCGCATCGCTGGCATCGGGTGGCGCGGACGCGGCGGGGATCGTGCTGCAGATCGAGCCCGGGCGGAGTCTCTTTGCCGATGCGGGGTTGCATGTGAGCCGAGTGGCGCACGTAAAGACGCAGACGCGACCGGTGGCGAGGACGTGGGTGGAGGTGGACACGACGGAGATGTTCATGCCGGACCTGTTGATGGAGCACGCGTATTTCCGGCCAGTGTTCGCGTCGCGGGCGGACGCTCCGGTTGCCGGGACCGTGCACATCGCCGGCATCTCGTGCACCTTCGACCTGATCGCGCGTGATGTCGCCGCACCGCGCGTCGAGGCGGGCGACATCGTGGCGTTTCTCGATACGGGCGCGTATCAGGATGCGGCGGCATCCAACTTCAACGTGCTGGCGCGGCCGGGCACCGTGCTCGTGAGTGGTAACCGGGCCCGGCTCGTGAAGCGGCACGAGACCGTCGAGGAGGTGCTTGGCCGGGACGAGCCGGACGCGCCGGACAGCATCATATGAGTCTGCATCACATCGGGTTGACCGTCGCGGATCTCGAGCGGTCGATCGCGTTCTATGAGGCGGTGCTGGGTGCGACGGTCCGTGAGCGTTCCGAGAACAGCGGCGACGAAGTGGCGATCGTGACGGGGTTGGCTGGGGCGCGGATCATCGCGGCGGATCTTGAGCTGCCGGGCGGCGGGTTGCTGGAACTGGTGCAGTATGTGGCGCCGCCGGCGGTGCGGCTGGAGCAGGAGCGGCATCAGCCCGGGCATACGCACATCGGATTTCTGGTGGACGACGCCGACGCGGCGTACGACAGGTTGGTGGCCCGCGGTGCCGTTCCGACATCGCGGCCGGTGCGGATCGTCGAGCCCGGGTCGGCGTGGGATGGCGTGCGGGTGCTGTACGTGTGCGACCCGGACGGGCGGACGATCGAGTGTGTGGAGATGCGGGGCGAGGCGAGGTAAGGCGGAGAGATCCGGACGCGGGATTGTGTGCGCAGAGAGATCCGGGGGCGGGATCTGTGTGCGGGCTAAGAGAGTCGGCTGCAGGGTCTGTGTGGGGGCCGTTGCGCAACAGCGCGACCTTCGGTTGCCCGAAGAGGGCGACCTGCGGTTCTCGAACGGCCCCCGCTGCGTAGGGCTGCGATCTCTGGTGGCAGAACCCGGACTGCTTGCGGCGAGGTGTCGTGGGGCGGGCGACCGACGGCGCTCAGCCGGCTCCCATCACACTGGCCAAGCGCTGCGGCACGGCGGCAGGTCCGGTTTGCCCGCGACTACTGATGAGCGGGGCTCGTGATGAGCGGGGCTTGCGATAAAGTACCTTTAGAGGTACTTTACTGCCAATAATATACTAGTTAAAGTACTTCTGATCGAAATTGGCGCAGCGATATTGACGAGAGTCCCACGTAGCCTAACGCCCGGGGCCGCCCCCTCAGCCATCAAGCGTATCGTGGCGCGCGTGGGCGCCAATATCGCGACGGCCAGGATCAACCGTCGGTGGCGCCAGGAAGATCTGGCGCGGCGAGCGGGATTGACGCGACGCGTCATCATGCGGATCGAAAGCGGCCACCTTGGGGTCGGCATGGGCGCTTATGTTGCCGCCCTGCATGCACTCGGCCTGGATCGCGGCATTGATGAGCTGGCGAGTGTGAGTCGCGATCTCGAGGGGCAAACGCTGGCTGCCGCGCGTGGTGCGAAGCGCGTTCGACCAGACCGCTCGCTAGACGATGACTTCTAAATCCTGCTACGTCTACATCCAATTGCCGGGTTTATTCACCCCCGTGACATGTGGCAAGTTCGAGCGCGAAATCCTGCGGGATGGAGGTGCAGTCGGCCGATTCGTCTATGGGAAATCGTACCGATCACGGCTCGATGCAGTGCCGATCGACCCCTATCACCTTCCGCTCGCAAAGGAGCAATACGAGACCGTGAAACTGGGCGGCATATTCGGGGCACTACGCGACGCATCACCGGATGCATGGGGACGACGCATCATAGAAAACTTCCAGGGCCGGACCGATCTCGACGAAATGGACTACCTACTTTTGGCTCCTGAAGATCGCGTTGGCGCTCTGTCGTTCGGACGTGGACAAAGTCCCCCTGCTCCGGTGCAGCGTTTCAACCGCATTCTCCAACTTGCAGAGCTGCGATCGGCCGCGGAAACGCTGGGCAGCATTTCGGCTGGCGAGCCGGTTCCCCTACAGATTCAGCAGCTCGCCGATCCGGGGTCATCTCTCGGCGGCGCGCGTCCCAAGAATGTTGTCGAAGACGATACGGGCCTGTGGATCGCGAAGTTTCCACAGCGCGGAGACCGGTGGAACTATGCGGTCGTGGAAGCTGGGATGACGACGCTTGCGGCGCGTTGCGGCATACGAGTGCCCGAGATACGTGTCGAACTCGTGAGCGGCGGATACATCCTCTTGGTCAGGCGATTCGATCGTGAACGGACGCCGAAGGGTTACAGACGTCATCGCTTTGTCAGCGCGCCGACGGTGCTCGATGCAGAGGACGCCATAAGCGAGCGCACCAATTGGTCCTACCTCCTTCTTGCCGACGAGCTTCAGAGATGGTCCTTACAACCAGCGGCGGACAAGGTGGAGCTTTTTCGCCGAGTGGTTTTCAACGCCCTGATTTCGAACACCGACGACCATCCGCGCAACCACGCTCTCGTCGCGCCGGGAAAGGACTGTCGACTCGCGCCCGCGTATGATCTGACCCCTACGCCATCTCACAGTATCGAGCTTCGAAGTCTCGCTCTCGAGTGCGGCGTGTTCGGCCGGATGGCTCGTCGCGACAATCTCCTTTCGGGAGCGGCGCGGTTCGGATTAGATCGGCAAGCGGCGTCCGCAATTATTGATCACCTCTACCAGGTCGTAGCTGGAGGATGGACCGCCGAGGTCAGGCGTCACGGAGCGACGGAACAGGACTGTATAGCTATCGCACCAGCGTTTACCTACGCGGGATTTGAATATCCCACGCCACCGGATTCGTAGAGACGGTATCACCGCCTCAGAGAATCGCAAACGGCAACTACGGGCAGTTACAGCAGGTCAAGGCGCGGTGGGATCCGCGGAATGTGTTTCAGCAGGTGTTGTCGGTGCGGTAGTCGCTTGGTCGGTCGGCGGCGGGGGGTCCGCGTGCCGCCTTCACAAGGATTTCGACAAGTGGCCGGACGCCTTTGGTTACGAGGTCACCGATGTGTCCACTACGGCCCTCTGAGTGAACGGAGAGAGCCTCCCGCAACGCCTCGAGTGCAATTGCGGGGCCGGTCGCGACCGGCCCCTACCAGGAACGAATCGTGTCGCGTCGACTGCTCTCAGTAGAGCGTCGGCTATTGAGCGGGCAAATGCTTGAGCAAGTCGCGCGTGTGGGTAAGAGCGCGTGGATCCATCGGTCCATGTCCCGGTATCACCGTCGCGGCCTGCGGGAACGCGGCCTCGGTGCGGCCGAGTGACGCGGGCCAGGCTGCCAGGTCCGCATCGGCGATGTTGCCCAAGCCTGTTGCCTTGCTGTCCTTGATGAAACACCCTCCGAACAGGATTCGCTCGTTCGGGAAGTAGACGATGACATTGTCCCTGGTGTGCCCGCCACCGGGGAAGAAGATGAGGGCGTCCCTGGCGATCGGTGACGGCGCGGATGGCAGGTTCAGTGGATGGTCAGGGATCGCGGGTTGGTGTGTCGTTCGGGCCAATTCGATCGTGGCGGGGATGGCGAAGACCGGAATATGACGCCGCTCCAGTGCTGTGGCGCCGCCTAATCGATCGTAGTGAAAGTGCGTGACGTACGCTTTGGAGACGGGGTGTTTGAGCTTTGTCGCGGCCCAGTCCACGAGCGCGTCCGCCTCGCGCGGCTTCCAACCTGCGTCGATCAGCACCGAGTGGTCACCGTCTTCGATGAGGGCTCCATTGGCCAAGTAGGGCGAGCCATCGTCCAACTTCCCGACCGTGGTGTGGACCCAGAGGCCGCGGCCGATCTGCGCGACGTAGACGCCGTCGGCAATCCTCTCCATGTCTGGAACGGCGAAGCCTGGGGCGATGTCGGGAAGTGGGCCGCCCGGACGGGTGCCCAACGCCACGGCTCCGATACAGAGAGCCGAGGCGAATCGGAAGGTGAGGGGTGCTCGCATGCACATGCCGTTCGGTGTCAAAGCAGGCCGCGGTGGCCAGCGTAGTGTTCGCCGGCGTCCAGACCACGCTCCTTGATAACCTCGGTGGCGGCAGCTAGCGCTGTTGCGATGGCAGGATAGCCAACGTATGGCAGCGCCTGGATGAGAACCTCCTCGATTTCCTTCAATGTGAGGCCGTTATTGAGCCCGGCCCCCATGTGGATGGCGAATTCATGGGGCTGGCGCATGGCGATCATGACGGACATCGCAACCAGGCTGCGGGAGCGCCTGTCCAGACCGGGACGAGTCCAGATATCCGCGAAGACCTGGTCGACTGCGTAGGCGGCGATCGGGGCACCGAAGGTGTGTGAGGCAGCGGAAGCGCCGAGTTTTGTGGCCGCCTGGCCGCCCATCATTTCGCGGACTACATCGAGTCCGGTTTCTCTCGTCGTCATAATTGAGTCCTCTTTTGAAGCTCAAGTGACTTCTCCACCCCAAGACTACCCGAAGGGAACACATAAGTACCGTAATACGCCCTTGTGTTGACCGATCACTCTCAGTTCCCCAGAAGCCGGATTTTCGGAGACTTCAGTCATTCATTTCAAACTGACGCACGAGCGTGGCAGCAGGGCTGACTTGTCCAAAGCCCCACGGCCGGAATAGCTTTTGTTGCTCTTTTGGCGCGGTAGCCAAGTGGTAAGGCAGCGGTCTGCAAATTCGCGATGACGTTCTGCACGCAGCTGCAGATGGTCGCTTTTCATAGGGAAACAGGGCGTCAACGCTAGCTGTCGTTGGCGCCCTCTTGCGTGGTTCTGCACCCAATCTCGCGCGTTCGTGTCCAGGTACGTGTCCACGCGCAGAAGTGCTCGTTGTCAGACGGTCGACCCCCCCTTCGAAATCCGGACCCGGTGCCTAGAGCGACGGCCTCCCCTGCATTGACTGCGGGCCCCGAGCCGGCCGGTCCGAAAAATTTCCCGCGTCGGGCGGCATAGTTAGTCCCTCTGCTCTACCGGAGGTGATCGTTGCTCAAGCCCCGCCGTCGATCGCGGGCCCGAGACACGTCACGTCGAAATCTGGGTCTGAAATCTCCCTATACCAATCCGTCACTCTGCTGCTCAGGTACTTGTCCATACTAAGGCAACGGACCTAGCGGACGCCCTAGCGCTCGAGATCGGCGCTCCGGTGAGACGCGAGCCTCTCTGCACGCCTTTCCCGGCGCCAACGAAAGGCTGCGAGATGCCCGTCTCGGGGTCGGCCACGGGTCACCGAAGCGGCGAGAACGGTCGTCGATACGGCCGGTGCCTGAAGCCTCGGAGCGTTCGCGAAGGCGAAGGTCCGCGCGGCTGAGGTGACTCCTCCACTGTGACGTCCCAGACCACTTAGCCACCAGGACAAGCCAACCCCTGCTGCAAGCGATTACCCTTGCAGAAAGGCTCGTTGGGGCCGAACATCACGCCGACCAGTGTGAGACCGGGCCCGAGTTCATGCCCCGAGCTAGCGGACTTCGTTAGGCACACACCTCCCGCTGGCGATATGCGGGGACCTTCATTCTTGATGGGCACTCGGAGGCACTAGGTGCGCGTAAAGTCCGTCAACTACGAACCGTTCGGGAAGATCTATCGGCTTGCGAATGGTAAGACGCTGCGTACACATCGCTATTGCTGCCTCGGGCCCGGCGACGATGTAGTTGTGTCGGCCTGGAACGCGGCTCACACTCGGTGTCGAAACGGCCGGGCGCACATACTCCCGATCTATTCGGCACCGGACGCCATCGAAATTGGCTGCCGAAAACTCCGATTGACGATCAAGGAAATTGATACCGAAGAAGAACTCATTGGATACCATCGGCTCGAAGAGTGCCATTACCGCGGCAAGGCATTGCACGGCCGTCGTGTGCCCCTGATCGTGCGCTCCGAGGACCCCCTGCTTCCGCGGGTACTTGGCTACATCGAGCTCTCCACGGCTTTCATCATGAACCGTCCCAGGGCTCTCATTCTTGATGACGAGTTTGAGGACGACGTAGGTGACATCAGGTGGCAAACTTGGAAAAAACAGGCTGTTCGCGAGTACACAAACCTCGTTGCGCGCATCGCGCGAACGGTGGTCTCACCAGAGTTTAGAGGACTCGGCCTGGCAAGCATCCTCGTTAGGCATTCTGCCCGCTTCGCCAAACGGCACTGGCACGTCGCAGGGCTCAAGCCGCGATTCCTGGAAATAACCGCCGATATGCTTCGATATGTGCCCTTTGTCGAATCCGCTGGAATGCACTACATCGGCGACACCGAAGGAAATCTGACTCGCGTGAACAAGGACATGGGCTACATCCTGAAGAACTTCTCCCGTGTTAAAAAGGGAGAGATTCTGAACGAGGCGAGTGCGGGCATCGTGGACCTCCAGGTTTTTTATGCGACCAGCCTGAAACAGATCGAGAAAGATGAAGGTCTGTCCCGTGACCGACTTCTCCATCTCCTGAGGCAGTCCCCGCAGCGGCTGTCGGACGAACACTGGGGTTTGCTGCATCAAATCTTTCGTCTTCCAAAGCCGACTTTTCTTTTGGGATTGACTCCGCGAGCAGAGCGATTTGTCCTCAAACGGCTTCAGAAGCTGAAGATTGCATTGCGGTACCCGACGGAACGACCCCCCGCACGTCCACCCTCGCTCGAGTCACCAATTGAGGTGAACAATTGCACGCTGACGCTCTCATCCCCGCTGATCCGGACCCGCGCAACGAGAAAGATCCAGCAGGCTTTTGGGGTGAGCAGGGACATGTTGACTACGACTCTGTTTTCGGATCTCAGCTTCACCATCAAACCTGGCGATGTTGTGCTGATCTGCGGTCCATCAGGTGCTGGCAAGACAACTCTTCTCTCGGTTCTAAGGCAGCGGCTGGAGAATCAGGCTCGAACGCCAGTTGGCCTCACCGGACGCGTGGTTGTGCCGCGGGGGGTAGCGCTAAACACGCTCGGCCCGCTCTCAAGCTCGAGACCCTTAGTAAGCTCCCTGGGTCAGCGGTCCCTCCCGCACGCACTATTCGCACTGAACGTGTCGGGGCTCGCTGAGGCGCATTTGTACGTGAAGCGCTTCCGGGAGTTGAGCAACGGACAGAAGTACCGTGCCATGGTGGCAAAGCTCATTGCGTCCGAGGCGACCATTTGGATCGCCGACGAGTTCTGTGCGACGCTGGACCCAATCACGGCGAACATAGTCTCCAGAAATCTCCGCCGCTGCGCGAAGGAACTCGGCGTGACAGTGATTCTCGCGGCCGCCAGCTGGTCCGAATTCATCCAGGAGTTGCGGCCGGATTTGATTGTGCATCTGCGGGCCCCATGGGATTACGAGGCATTCGGATGGAAGCGCTTTGGGGCAGCGCTCAAGCGGTCGCGAGCGATCGGTGTCGGACAAGTCCACGAACTTGCCGACAGCGATAGGTCCGAAGGGAAGTGAGTATTGATTCCGGATCTGAGCCGTGTGCGGGCTGTCTTCGACGCCCTTCCAGCCGCGTCCGATGCCGGTTTCCGTCGCATCGTGTCCGGCGGAAGACTCCACTACGGGGACGGTGACGGCGAACTGGATCTCGTGGACGAGTTGGGAGCGAGGCTGATCTGTTCGGCCCTGCGGCGGGCCGTGTCTCGCCCCACCCTCATCGTACTCCCAGATGAGCTGGAACGCAGGCCTGCACTCTTATTCTGTGCAGCTCTTGTGATGGATGCGTTGGCGGAAGTGACGGCAAAGAGAGTTGGCAGACGCATTCTGTACGTCTCAAGCTACGCCGGCGTGAGGCGACAGCTTGCGAGCGTCCGTGTTGGAAGGCTGACTCTTAGTGACGTGTTCGCCCAACAATACGGTAGGGGCAGCGGGGAGGAACTGTTTCCGCTATCGGTGCCCGGCGGGATCAATCTCCCCGACGTGGTCTATGTCTCTGCCCCCGCTGACCCGGTTGCACTCCTGCGCACTCACAAGCCGAAGTGGGTAGCAGTGGACTGTGGCGAGAGCCACCAGATTGGTTGGCTGCCCGTGCTGCTCGTGGAGGCACTGAGACTCGGTATCCCGGTCGTTGGCTGGACCACCAAGCCCTTCACTGAGACGGCTGGCCAGTGGCTAACGGCTGACGGGGGAGTATTCAGGTGGCCACGGCTTCGGCGAGGAGCTGTCACCGATGTCGTCTCGCTGGACCAGTTGGCCGATAACGCGCTGCAGGCGGTCCTGACTCCGCGGGTTCTCGCCGGCGAACACGTGCTCGAGCTCTCTAGAGCGTTTGCAGAGGCAACCGAAGGACTGCTAGCAGCTCGATCAATCGAGCGCGGCCGACTTGCGACTGATGCGATTGCCGTCGGGTGGAAATTCCTCCGCGCCATGGAATCGATGCCCGTTCCGCTCGACGTCTACGAAAGAGAGGCCAGCTCCTACTGGGGGATGCAGCCCCTTGCAGATCTTCGGCGGGCATTTGTCAGATTTGTCGAGGCGACTCGATCATCCGCACCTGAGTTTCAGCGCGGCCTACAGAGCGCCCTAAATGCCCTCACTGGTGCTTACCAGATGCTGGAGAGCGGCTATTCCCCGTTTTGGCTCGGTCTCTCGAATCTTTGTGTTGAGACGAGCGATTCACGAGCCATCGTTTTCTCTTCGAGAGCTAGGCGACAGATGTTCAGTTTCTGTCTATTGGCAAAGTTCAACGTTAGCGAGGACGATCTGCGAGGAGTGGGTGTCCGGCTTGCTCATTTCGGCGAGCAAGCTAGCGCTAGCCCTGAGGTTGTCGCGGAGCAGTCGCGCTCTAAGAAGTGGGTCACTGAGTCGGCACCCCTACTGGTTGGATTACCTGGCCGCTTCGCTGAGAGATACCTCGAGAGTTACTTCCAAGCCGGATCGCTTGAAATGCTTGTCTGGCCGCACCAAGAAGCCCTGCTAGATCGGCGCCTGCGGCATCTCTCTATGGAACTGAACTTTGCCTCGCGGAATCTGAGTGACCTTCTTCCTAACCTTGAAAACTCCCTGAGCGCGGACGGCAGGACCACCGCCACGTGGCGACCCCTAACGCTAGGTGCCGCGCGGGACGTGGCTGCGGGGGCGCTCGGTGACGAACTTGGGCGAAAGGCTGAGATAGCGAGTCTGTGGACTCGTCCGGACGCCTCAGAAGCGATCGCAAGCCTGTTTGCGTCAGCATCGGAGGCCGACGATGAGGACAGCCTGGCGCCGCCGACTTTGCCAATGGCTGCGGACGCCGACTTTGCTCTGCCAGGGACAGGCGACGACCCATGGGTGCAGGAGGCAATCCTGATCCAGTTCGAGGGCGGTCAACATGTGCTGCTACCGGTGGAGGAAAGCGTAAACCTCGTCGTGCGCAATTCAAGGCAAACGGTGGTGGAGGAACGGTACGTGCGCTCTCTGCGGGCGGGGGACGAGATCCTGTTCATTCAGGGGCAGCGACGCCAGAGTCTCTACGAACTGCTCGTATCGCGAGTTCATGGCGATCCCGTCATTGCACAGTATCTTGCGCTCGTACGACGCTGGCAGGATGACTTTGCTCGTGCCTTCTCCGAGGCCGAGCGACAGGACAGGATTAGCTGTGAGTCCCTCCTTGGGCAGCTTCGAGCGAAGGGCAGCGGCCTCACGTCACCGCAGACGATCCGGACATGGGTGCGGCGCACGGTACTTGCTCCGAACGATGTGGAGGATTTGAAGCGAGCAGCGGAAATCTTGTCCCTGGGATTCGTGCGGAGCTATTACACTCAGATACACAATGCTGGTCGACGCCTGAAGGGTCTTCACATCAACCTCTCTGCTCGCTTGAATCGGTGGCTTGCATCAGGTGAAGCCGGTACCGTAGCCATGCGAGAATCCGCGGAGGTCATTGATGCGGAGCTCGGCCTCACCATCGAGGACTTTCGAGATTCGCTTCTGCGCCTGCGAGTTCGCGGAGTCACTAAACAACTGGGGCCGTTCTACAGACCAAATATGGGTCGCATCGAGCGTGGGGCATCATGACCGCCGTGAACTCACAGATCATGCCGATGGAAGACGAGCCACGCCTCGCTCAGTATCTCGTGAACCAAGTGTGCGGCCGAGCGGCGGGCGCTTTCGATGCCGAATGCACACACGGCGCGCCGAGGGATAGGTACTTTGTTGGCTCGCTGCGGCCGTCCCCGCCTGCCCCACCTCCCTCCGCGGCTCTGCGTGAAGGCTTTTTGGATGAGCTGCTTACGAAGCTTGCCCCGATGGCGTTTGGCGCGGAATTCAGAATCCGAGCTGCCGACCGGGAGGCTCGGGCTGGCATCCGGCTAGAGTGGAGTTGCTACTACCGTGTGTTCCCAACACTTGCCGAACAACGCGAGCATCAGCGCCACACGTCTGCGCCGGACGCAGCTGCTGAGACCCCGGACGCCGCCGAATCCGTTGCTGCGCTCGGAGAAAGCGCTGCTGTGAACAGTGCTCAGCGTCCCAAAGGTGATGCCGATACGCCGTTAGCTGGCTTGGCGGGCATCCCCTCCACGGCGTCTATGTCGCGAAGGAGTCGATCTAAGGACGTCCTCTTTCCGAAGTACCGCAAGGTGAGATGTTTGGCCGATGGCGCTTTGCTGATTCGCAGAAACGATGTAGCTGGACAACCTTGGTCGATCGACCCCTCTAAAGCTCACGAAGCTGTAGAGCGCGAACTGCGTCGAGTTCGCGAACTTATTCTCGCTGATCCTAATCATCTGCGAACAGGACGTGATCCCGAGGAGAGGTTGAGGGTCCCAGCGGAAGCTCTTGAATCGGAGATCGCTTATGCCGAATTCTTGGCTGGCTTGAGCGTGCCAGTCGCACCGGCTTGGTCCTGGGCGCTGGGGGCCAGCTTGAGACCCGCCGACGATGAGGAAGAGCACATCCTCGCATTGGACGCGACGAACGTCTCAAGAGTCGATACCCGCTCGTGGCATAGCGAGGGCTTTTTCTTTGATGTGAAACTTACGTTCTCCTTCGCCGACGCCGAGGTTCTACCGTTCGAACTGGACGCAGCCCCTCGCAGCTTCAGATATGACCGGTATCTGTGGGGGCGCGGCTTCAACTGCGGGGTGGTTCGAAGCCTTCCCGGAGGCGGTCATCCCGTTTTCGAAACAACCAACGTGCCTGTGTACGCACAGTCGCGTTACAGTACGAATACTGAGCCCCCCGCACCCTTCAAGGAGCTGGGCGCAGATCCGGTTCCCACCCTGAAGCGCATCCTCCGGGCGATGAAGGAATACGAGTCCCGGTGGACGGAAAGCCGTATGCGGTTCACTTCGGACGACGCTGCCTGGGACGAGCGCCACGGGGCGGAGTACGATCGCGATCATGGACTGTTCAGCGCGGAGACAGAACGGTTCGAACGCGGATGCCGCCTCATCGAGGAGAACCGGGACGCACGACTCGCGTTCGAGTTGACCAACCAGGCGTTTGCGCTTGGCGGTGAAAAGACGGCATGGAGGCTCTTCCAGATTGTTTTTATCGTGTCGCAAGTCCCTGGTATTTGCGCGCTAGCAAACGGCGATCAGACGGCAACGCCCGACCGAAGCATCGTCGATATCGTCTACTTCCCGACGGGTGGAGGAAAGACGGAAGCATATCTGGGAGTTGTTGCATTTCACTGCTTCTTCGATCGCCTCCGTGGAAAGACAGCGGGCGTAACCACATGGACGCGCTTTCCGCTCCGGCTGTTAACCCTACAGCAAACTCAGCGCGTCGCAGACATCATGGGTGTGGCGGAGCTCATTCGTCGGGCTCACCCTGACCCACGCCTCTCGGGTCGGGACGTCGACGGCTTTGCCGTGGGCTATTTCGTCGGGCTTGAGGGTACGCCTAATGAACTGACGCCGCCCCGCGCCGGTGAACCACCGGACCCCAATTGGAGTATCGCCAACGATTCGGATGCGCGACAGCGATGGAAGAAAATCGTTAGGTGCCCGGCGTGTCGGACAACCACTGTGAGAGTCGACTTCGACTCAGATGCAGTCCGGCTGATCCACAGATGTCTCAATCCAGGATGTAAGTTCCCCGGAGGGGTACTCCCGGTTCACGTTGTGGATAACGAGATCTATCGCTTCCTGCCGGCTGTCGTAGTCGGAACAATCGACAAGCTCGCTGGCCTTGGCAATCAGCGGAAGCTTTCGCTCGTCCTGGGGCATGTCACAGGACGGTGCGCAAAGCACGGCTACTACGCCGCCAAGTGTTGCCAAAAGGACTGTACCGACGCGCGGCACCTTCGTCGTGGTCCGCCCCCTGGCCTCAGTGGGCCCACGCTATTCGTCCAGGACGAGCTGCATCTTCTAAAGGAGGGCCTCGGAACGTTCGATGGCCATTACGAGACATTTCTTCAGACTCTCTTGGAGAGTCATGGCCAAAACGCACCTGTCAAGATCCTTGCCTCTTCGGCAACCATCGAGGCTTTTGATCGCCAAGTCCTCCACTTATACGGAAGGCAAGCGCGCGTTTTCCCCGGCCTCGGTCCGACACTGGGCGAATCCTTCTACGCTCGCACGCTCGACAAACCGCAGCGCCTCTTCGTTGGTGTACTGCCTCACAACAAGACGATCTTCAACGCCGTCTTGGAACTCTTCCAGTACTATCATGAGGAGATTGAAACCCTTCTGCGACTGCCAGCTGCAGCTCCGAGTCCTTTCGACGGAAAGACCAGACCCGCCACGGCAGATTGGGGAAGGCTGCTCGACCCGTATGTCACGTCACTAGGATACTTCTCGGCCACACGGGAACTGAGCTCACTGCGTACCGATCTCGACGCAGCTGTCAGCGTTGATCTTCAGCACGCCGGTTTTCACCCTTTGAGACTCGCGGAGCTATCGGGTAGCACTAGTACAGACAGCGTAACTAAGATCCTGGAGTTGCTTGAGCTTGCGCACCCAGGCGATGTCGCGCCGCCCAACGCGATTCTCGCGACAAGCATGATAAGCCATGGTGTGGACATAGACAGGCTTAACTGCATCATTTTTTACGGCATGCCGAAACAGAATGCTGAATACATACAGTCCTCGAGCAGAGTGGGTCGATCGCACGTGGGGATCGTATTCACGTGCCTGAAGCCAGCGCGGGAGCGCGACCGAAGTCATTTCGCCTATTTCACCAAGTATCATGAGTTCCTGGGACAGCTAATTGAGCCCGTTGCGATTAATCGGTGGTCCAAGTTCAGCATGCAGCGCACGATACCGGGTCTCTTCATGGGTGTCTTGCTGCAGCACATCGCTCGTCTCTCCGGCCAGGAGAACCCCAATCGATTCTACATGGTTGATTTTGTGAAGAAAATGATTAGCGAGGGTTCAGTTCGTGCTGATGATTTTCTGCCCATGCTCGAGCAGTCCTACCTAACCCAGCGGTCCACAGGTCCACGGGCGGCTGCCGTCGAGGCGGAAATCGGTGTCTACGTGCGTCGGTTTCTCGATCAGATCCTGGGTGCAGGTGGTCAAGTCACATTTGTGTCAGATGCTCTTGTTCCTTCTCCCATGCGAAGCTTACGGGATGTTGACGAACAGATAGACATCGAGCTCGACACCAATGGGAACATGTGGGCGTCCAAGGTCGATCGTTAGAATCGGAAGGAGCTATGGGACGCAAGATGAGTCGTGGAAAGCAGCAGGTGCTGCTGAACTACCTTCCAGGGAAGACATTTGATTTCGAGAAAATAGGAACGATTGCGCGAGTTGAGTCCATTCGAGGCGTGGCGAGGACCGATCTAAATGCTCGACTGATCCTACGCGCTGTGGATGACCAAGTACGCGCGTGGTCGGACGAACACCGTCCTATCTTCCGCGAGCTGGATCGCGCAATCGACCGCTTCATATTGCTGGAGCCACGCGGTGCAGAGGCGGCGATGTTCCCTTTGGCGTTCTGGTGCCAGAACCCTAAGTGCGGAATCGTCGTGGGGCCTCGGGACGGAGTGCCAGCCTCAAAGACCTGCTCCGCCTGTCGAAGCGGGCGGCTCGTGCAGCTCCGGTTCGTGAAAGTACATCGGTGCGGCGCCCTGGAGCCGCTCTCGCCACCACCGTGCAGCAGGTGCAAGGCGCGGCATGGAATGGCATTGGATACGCGCAGGAGTGAACGCGTTTCTGATTTCCAGTGGGTCTGTCGGTCATGTGGGGCACCCTCATCCGTGTTCGCCGGTAGATGCCGCTCGTGCAATTGGCCGGGTGGCGACCAGTCACTAAAGAACATGAGCGTAGAAGTGCATCGCGCTGGCCGCACTTTCTACACTCACTCAACCGTCCTCCTGAACCAGCCGGGGCGCGAACTGACCGCGTTCCTTGGGGTGTCGCACTGGCAAGGCGTTGCTGCCGCGGCATTCCTCGAGATTCCAGAAATTGGAGAGCGGCGTCTGGTGGACTTCGGTCGAAGCGCCTCTTCTGGGCAGGCCTCTGGGTCGTTCACTCTAAACGACGCGGAGCGCGCACGCCTCCGAACCCAGGGCGTCAGCGAAGAGATGATCGCGCAGTTCGAGAAGATGCAAGGGCAGTTGCAATCTTCTCGCAGTGACGACGAGGCTGCGGGTTCTCCAAAAGGCTTAGCTGCCACCGTTGTTCGCAAGTCGGGCGTGCCGTGGGAGGTCTGGGAGCGAGCAGGGCAGGAACTTCTGGAGACGGTCATGCCACTGCAGTCAAGTAACGTGACTGACCTCTTCCGTGGCGAGGATCGCGCGGATGGCGAACGTAGCCACTCGAGGGAGGCTGCCCAACGGCTCGGCCTTGGATCTGTAACGCTTGCGACTGACTTTCCGATTACGACCGCCACATTTGGATATAGCCGAGTCGACTACCGGCCAGATGCTTGTCGGCTCAATCCATTCCCGCCCGATCCGGATCACTCAGGAAGGTTCCCCGTTTTTGTCGATGTCGTGCAGGCTGACGCCATTCTCCTGCGGCTCGATCACGAGGCAGTTCGACGGTGGATGGGCGCCAATGGGTTTCCGCCGGTCTTGCCAAATGGAGACGAGCCTGTCACTTGCTCGCAATCGTACTTCGTTAAGCTCCTCGACGGCGTGCTGCTGCGGCAGACGCTAGACGATCCTCCGGCGCGGCTGGTTTTTGGACTGCTTCACACTTTGAGCCATCTTGCGGTTCGTCATGCGGCGCTGCTGTGCGGGTTGGAAGCAACAAGCCTATCCGAATACGTGCTGCCTCGCACGCTTACGTGCGCGCTGTACTGCAATCACCGGTTTGGCGCCACAATCGGGGCCCTATCTGCACTGTTCGAGCAGTCCCTTGCGGAATGGCTATCGGAACTCCGCTCCAGCAGAAGGTGCGTATACGATCCCGTATGCATTGACCGCGGCGGCAGCTGCCACGCCTGTACTCATCTCGCAGAAACAAGTTGTCGCTTCTTCAACCTCAACTTGGGGCGATCCTTCTTGTTCGGTGGTCACGACCCAATTCTCGGCGAGATCCGGGTCGGTTTCTTCGACTCGATCGTGGCGAGGTGACGCCCGATGCCGGCGCCTCGCTCCGAGCCCTCCGTGGAACTGGTCGTGACGGCTCCCGGGCCATTTGGTGCTTCTCTTGTGTCCCGAGTCGGTGCGCGCACCACACTAGGCGTGTTGACCGAATTGCTGGCATCGGCGCGACGCCATGTGGTAATAGCCGCGCCCTTTATCCAGGGCGCGGAGGCACTGCTCTCGGGCCCTTTGGGCATGGCCTTGATTGCTGCATTGAACAGAGGTGTCAGGGTCGATGTAGTCAGCACAGGCGCAAGTCTAGCTGGCCTCGAGCTCGGGGGTCTTCGGAAGTTCGGAGACTCACGACTTCGCACCTTCCAGCCTCGTGGGAATGTGGAAGACCCGCGAAGCTTAGGTTCGCACGCGAAGTTCCTTCTAAGTGATGAGGATCGCGCGTATGTCGGGAGCGCCAACATCACGCAAAGGGGGATATCCGGCCACCTGGAAATAGGCGTGCTCTTGCACGGAAGGCACGCGCGGCAGGTTGGGGCGCTGGTGGAGTCGGGACACCTCATCGAAGGCGAGCATTAGGTCGTTGTCGAGGACGCTCGGCCTGGCGGCCCTTATGAGCACTGGACGCGACGCGAATTAGGGCGGCAACGCCGCGACCCTTGCAGGTATCGGCATAGCTGGGAGTCCGCATCACATTAGTTCAACGGACGCGATCGCAGGCATCGGGGGCCGCTTGGTTGAGGAGGGCTCGGTCCGTGTGACGAGCGGTCAAAATGGGCACCGCACAAAAGGTGGAAAGAGTCGGTTTGTACCGATGACACCACGTTTGCTAGGGGCCATGCGCGAGCACTTCGCGTGCTTTCGACTGGCGTCCTCAACGCCGTGGCTCTTTCACCACGACCATACGCGTCGGCACCACGAGGCCGGGGCGCGGATCAAGTCCCTTGACTCAGGCTTCCGTGCCGCCGCGAAACGTGCGAAACTTCCACCTGAGTTGCACCAGCACGATCTTCGGCACCGTCGCGTGACGACGTGGCTCGCGGAAGGGAAGTCGCCAGTTGCGGTAGCGCATGCGATGGGTCACAGT
The DNA here is from genome assembly GCA_021324775.1 of Gemmatimonadota bacterium. Classification (GTDB taxonomy): domain Bacteria; phylum Gemmatimonadota; class Gemmatimonadetes; order Gemmatimonadales; family Gemmatimonadaceae; genus Palsa-1248. The sequence goes on along the minus strand of JAJPIM010000011.1, from coordinate 68,831 downwards.
GACCTGAAGACTACGATGAGCTACTACCGATTTGTGCCTGACCACCTCCGCACGCTGGTAGAGTCGCCTGCGGCTTCCCAGCGGGGCGAGGCGGCAATTTCGGGCTGAGGCTACAGGGTGCGGTATCGGTTTCTGGGCCTACGTGTCCACCGGCGTGTCCAGAGATAGCAGGACGCAGCGTGAAGCAGATATAGATTGTTGTAGCTCAACATGTTTGGCGCGGTAGCCAAGTGGTAAGGCAGCGGTCTGCAAAACCGCTATTCGCCGGTTCGATTCCGGCCCGCGCCTCTCAGTAAGACCAACTTGCCGGCTACCCGATTACCTCCGTCGAGGCGGCCAATCGGAAGTGCACGCGCGTACCAGACGCCGAATTGGTCCGTCGCCGGTGTCAGCGCCTGTCGACGACGACGCGACCACCTTTCATGACCCATCGGACGCGATGTGTCAGCGCCGCGATGTCGGACAGCGGATCACCCTCGACCGCGATAATGTCGGCGTAGTATCCGGGTGCGACGGCGCCGAGTTCTTTTTCCTTGCCGAGGAGCGCGGCCGCCGTCGTCGTCGCGGTGGCGATTGCCTGAGCCGGCGTCATGCCGTTCTCGACGAAACGATCGAGCTCCCGGGTATTCTCGCCGAATCCCGTGAAGACCGCGTCCGACCCCATGGCGATCTTTACGCCCGTGCGGAGTGCGCGGCGAAACGTCGTCACGTTGCGGCGCATATACGCCTCGAGGCCAGCGGAATCGCCCGACGTGTAGCCGTATTCGTCTTTGTGGGCGATGTAGTAGCGATTGTGATCGATCGTCGGCACGTAGACCGTGCCCCGGCGGGCCATCTGCGCGAGTGTCGAGTCATCGAGATCGACCGCGTGCTCGACCGACTCGGCGCCCGCGAGCATTGCGGCTCGGCCACCCGCGGCTCCGTACGAATGGATCGCGATACGTTTGCCCGCCTGGTGCGCAACGTCAGCCGCGGCTCGCATCTCCTCGGTGGTGAACGTCTGATAGCCGGACGTGTCCTTGTCGCTGCCGGTGGACCCATAGACCTTGATCCAGTCCGCTCCCGCCGCGATCTGCTGGCGGGCTACGCGTTGCACTTCCGCGATGCCATCCGCCGTGCCGGGGTCCGGCGTCGCCGGCATACCGGGGCGAGCCGGGCTGTTATTCACGTGGAGTCCCCACCCTGCGACGAACATTCGCGGACCGACCATGGCGCCGCGATTGATGAGATCGCGCATGGCGATGTCGTTGTAGTCCGAGGAGCCGAGATCGCGAACGGTCGTCACGCCGGTCTCCAGCGTCTTGCGGGCATTCTCCTGTGCGAGAAATACGGTGACCGCGTCGCCGAGTGTGCCGAGTTGGGCCCAGGGATGCGAGCCGGGCGTGTGGTCCCAGTAGAACGTCATGTGGGTGTGGACGTCGATGAGACCGGGAAGTCCGGTGTATTTCCTCAAGTCGACGACCGTCGCGTTGGCGGGCACAGCGCCATCGCCCGTCCCGACCGTCGTGATGCGCTCCCCGTCGACGACAACGACCGCATCGTGGCGGGCTTGCCCGCGGGCATCGATCAACTGTCCGAAGCGGATCGCGGTGACCTGTGCAAGCGCACTCGGCGCCCCCGCCAGGAATTCGGCGAACAGCAGAAGCGTCGCCATGCAGTGCATCACCGCCCGGTATGGACCCGACACATTGCAGCGTTTCACAGCCACCTCTTGAATTTCGACCAAGGATTGGGCACAGAGCACGGCGCTAATAGGCTCCTATCCGGCCGTCTCCGCGGGATGCATGCTACTGTACCGTTACCGTCCCCCGCATCCCCAGCGCCAGGTGCGGCGTGCAGTAGTACTTGTACACGCCGGGCCGGACACCTACGAACGAGATCGTGTAGGTGTCATTCGGTGCGACGAGGAGCGGCCCGACGAGGGTCCCGAGCTTTTGTGCCACTCCGGCAGCCGTCTGCGCGGGCATGTTCGCATCGAGGCGCGACTGGGTGCCAGGCGGGATGCTGTCGGGCCAAAAGGAGACGTTGTGCGGTCCGCCGGACACGTTCACCCACCGCACGGCGTCGCCGGCCTTGATCGTGATGTTGAGCGGATCTTCGCGGTAGCCTTTGGCGTCGCCGAGCATCTGCACGATGCCTGTCGCGGCAGTGGCAGCTTTCGCGGCTGGCTGGCCGGCGCTGCCCGCGAGCGCGACCAGCACTATCGGGATAGAGCGGTAGTCAATCATTACGACCTCCAGTCGATGCCGGTCGCGCGGCTGGCGGCGCTGATGAGAGTGCCAAGCGCGCCGCCGCTCCAGGAAATCGCGGTCTTGCCTACGCCGTGGCACGCTCCGCGGCGTCTTTCAGGCGCGCCGGGGCGGAGGTGAGCTTGAAGAACCCGATAAGGAATACGACCCCGCCGACAGTGGCAAAGCCGGACATCAAACCCATGATCGCAACGAGCGTCACGGGCGGCGCCGCGATCGCGTAGAGGCCGGCGAGCGCGCTGAGTCCGCCGAAAGTCGCCGACCAGGCCCACGGTACACCCAACTTCCGTTCCTGGATCGCCACGTAGATGGCGAAGAAGCCGGAGACCAGCAACCAATACGACGCCCACACCACCGCGAAGGCGAGCGAGAGGCCTGGGTAGTAATAGAAGGCCGCGATCCCGAATCCCGCACTCACCACTCCGCTCAGGACCAGCAGCCACCAGTGTGGCAGAATCGACCTCATTTCCAGCCCATCGACGATCTGGTCGATCCCGGTCACCAGCGCCCATACGGCAATGACGAGGGCGAACGCAGCGACAGATTCGAGGGGACGTGCGAGGATGAATATGCCGAGCGCCAGCGCGATCAGTCCGCGCACGAGGAGCGCCCATCGGGTGCGGTTATACGCTTGATGCAGGGCATCTGAGAGCATGAGAACCCCCTGAGCAGGTGACCGGCACTGTTGGTTGCGGGGCGGCGAATATACGGTGCCCGGGCGTGCGCGGCCAATCTGGCCCTCCAGCGGGCAACCGCTGCGAAGAAGCTGACCACAGGCACCCTGACGGACGAGGAGTGCAGGCAGAAGGGTGGCTACGCTCGAGAGGACCAGTTGAACAATCAGTCCTATCAGGGCCCGAGCCTGCTACCTCCTGCTGCGCTGCGCGACCGACCCGCGTTCTGCAAAGGCGCAATCGCCGGTTCGGTTCCGGCCCGCGCCTCTTTGAACAAGTTGTTGGGCAATACCGACATCGGGTTGCGCGATGCTGGGCGGGCGGCTCCAGAATGTGAGCGGTGCAGAGCCGTTGATCTTGCACTAGAATGATGCCGAGCCTTACGACTGCCCAGGGGCTCAGTTGGGCGTCACACCCCGGCACAGCGAGAGAGGCCAGGAGAGTTGCCGAGTCGCCACTGGTGGTATGGGGCGATGACGACCGCGCTGGTCGCCGCGTTGATCGCGACGTCCGGCGTAACGCTGGCGCGCGCGCAAGCGACCGCCGATAGCAGTCGCGGACACCGCTCGGCGGGTACACGGTCGCTCTCGACCGACACGATCCCATCACGTGGGGCCGCCTTTGCCGGCCATGTCACCGACTCAATCGGCACGCCGGTCGCGCAAGCCGTCGTTCTACTCGCCGGCACCACCGACAGTGCGGTTACAAGCGATGACGGGTACTTCGTGGTGCGCAACCTGACACCGGGCGCGTATCTGGTGAGCGTTGGACGGATCGGTTTTCGCCCGAAGCGCTTCGCGATGACGTTGGCCGCAGGACAGACGCGGGAGACGACGATCGTGGTCACCCGCTTCGTGCCGATTCTCGAGACGGTTACGACCACAGCGAGGGAACGGTCCGCCTACCGAGCCGTTGGATTCGACCAGCGCATGCAGATAGGGATCGGCCAGTTCCTGACGTACGACCAGGTTGTGCGCAGACAACCCATTTGCTTCACCGACCTGCTGCACCAGATACGCGGCATTTGGGTGAAGGGATCGTGCCCGCCCGGCGCGGCAGTCACGGGCACTCGCGGTGTCGGGAGTTGCGTGTCGTACGTCGTCGACGGCGCTCCGCTCGGCCTTGTCGGTGGCGAGTCGCCCGACAATCTCATCGAGCCGTCGTTGGTGGGAGCCATCGAGGTCTACAGCGCGAGCGAGCGGCCGGCGGGATTTGGTGGGATGGAGGAACATCCGATGCCTGCGCCTGGCACCCCGGTTCCTCCCGTCGGCTTTGACCGTCAACAGTGCGTGCTGGTGATGGTATGGACCCGGGCGAAGCTGGGGCTGGTCGGGCTGCCCGGCGCGAGCGACGCTGTCACGCCGCGCGGCACATCGACGAGCGGCGCCACGACAACTGCCGACGTGACGCGCGGGCGCACCGTCTTCGTGCCGGACGCAGAATGCCGGCCGGTACCGGCGCTCGATACGACAGACCTCGTGATCTACGGAAATGTGGAGGGTGCGCCCCCACGACCCATGTCAGACACCAGTTGGGAAGAGTACAAGGCCCGCGTCCTGGCGGCACTCGGCCGATGGCCGGCACTCCCGAGTGAGCTAGTATTGCCGAGCGTTGGGTTGCCCTTCGCGAACGGAGCGGGACCCGACGGCCGGGTGCCTGGCCGGCACCCTGATGTGACGCCGGCGCTGTCGGCCGTCCTTCAGTTCACGCTCGACGCGACCGGTGCGCTCAAGAGTGCCCACGTCGTCGCCACATCGTTGTCCCCAAACGCCGACACGAGCATCCTAGCAATGGTCGAGCGAGCAGGGTCGGCGCACGAGTTTCCGCCTTTGCCAGCGATTGGTAGCGGGGAAGATTCCGTCCCGCTCTATCTGGTCGTCGAGTCGGTCGCGCCGACCCCGGGGCAACACGGCGCAGTGCTTGGACAGCTCGAGGTTCCCGTGTGGCGTCTCACGCGAGCGGCGCGACTCGCGCCGGGGCCGCAGCCCACCGATGCGGGCCGAGTCGGGGGTGATCCCTCACGCGCCGATAGCGTGACAGTAAAAATGGTTGTCGACGCGACAGGCCATCCGGTGAGGAGAACGGCGCAACTGGAAGTTTCGCCCCTGAGCGCTGGACGTGCGCCGGTTGAGTCAGAGGCCCGCCTGCTGGCGATGTTGCCTCAATTCCGGTTCGTGCCGGCGCTGATCGGGACGTGTCGCATGCCACAACTCGTCATACAGACATTCGCCGCGCCCGAGACCAGCGCCGCGCACTAGGCGAACTGCTGGGTTGGGCATCGGGGCGGCCACGTGCCAAGGGTTGCCTCAGGCGGGCGACACGAACGGCATTATCAGGTTCGCGCCGGTGACACGCGGCGATTACATTAACGTCAATATATTCCGGATCGGCGCTCGATGTCCCGCTCGGCCCAGGCTGCGATGCAGGAGTCGGTGCTGCGCTCATTTCGGGCAATCATTGCGGCGCTCAGCCGATCGGCACGCGCGATCGAGGCGCGCACCGGCGTCACGAATGCGCAACTCTTCGTCCTTCAGCAGCTCCGGACGGAAGAAGTGTTGGGAATCAACGACCTCGCCGCGCGCGCCCGCACTGGGCAGAGCGCGGTATCGATCGTGGTCAGACGCCTGGTGCGCCGAGGACTCGTGCGCCGGCGGCGCTCACTCGCCGATGGGCGACGCGTCGGCGTGTCGTTGACAGCCGCCGGACGAGCACTCGTGCGCCGGGCGCCGGAGCCCCCGACGACGCGTCTGCTCGTGGCCGTAGGCCGGCTCGCTCCGCGGAACCTGGGGGCGCTCGCGCGCGGTATGACCGCGCTCGTCGCAGCCATGGAGATCACGGGTCAGACGCCGTCGATGCTATTCGAGCGTGACGGGAGTACCCGGACGCGGGTACGGCGGCGCAACCGGTGAGCGCGCTGCGGCTGCCCCGCTCCGCTCGTGCGGCCTTCATCATGCGGGTCGGCGTGTGTCGCATCGGCGTGCCGCTGGGCACCGTCGTATTCATTGTCACGCTCGTAGACGGGTATCGCACCGTCTTCGAGGGATTGCGAACGCCGGCTGGGCGACTCCGGTTGCTCGGCCTCGCGATCCTGTGCATTGGCGAATGGGTGCTTGGCGCGGGCTGGCTGATCGGCACCGCGCTGTGGCACGGCCGAGATATGATGGGGCGTGAGCGCAGGCCGAAGCCGTGAGTTCGCGGCCAACGCGCGTGCGCCAGCGCCGACTGATCGCCGACTCGATCCTCCTTGGAGTGGCTGGCGCCGCGGCGGCTCAGATTTTCACGCTGCTCCTGCGCGGCGCGAACTTTCTGTTCCTCCGCGCGCTGGCCGGCTATCAAGCGCCCGGGCTGCCGACGGAGGGCGGCCCGCAATCCGAGCACATTGGGCAACACGGCCTGTGGCTCGTGCCGGTCGCCACCACGCTCGGCGGTTGTTTGGTCGGACTGCTGGTCGAATATCTCGCGCCGGAGGCGGAGGGCCATGGCACCGATACGGTGGTCCGGGCATTCCACCGGACCGACGGCGCCTTGCGGGCGCGCATCGCGCCAGTCAAGCTGCTCGCTTCGGCCATCACCATCGGGTCCGGCGGATCTGCAGGTCGCGAGGGACCGATTGCGCTGGTCACGGCCGGCCTCGGCTCGTGGTACGCCACAGCGACCGGGCGCAGTGGACGCGACCGGCGACTGCTCTTGCTGACAGGCATGGCGGCAGGCCTCTCGGCCATCTTTCGGTCGCCTGTTGGCACGGCGATCATGGCGATCGAGGTCCTCTACTCCGACATGGAGTTCGAGGCCGGCGCGCTATTCTATACCCTGCTCGCATCAATAGTCGCCTACGCGCTCAACGGATTCGTGGCCGGGTGGGAGCCGCTCTTCCGCGTGGCTCCCAACATCGGACATTTCTCGAACCCGGTTGACTACGGGTGGTTCATTGGGCTTGGTCTGGCGGCCGGGGTGGTGGGGGTCGCGTTTCCCGCAGTGTTCTATCGAGTGCGCGATCAGTTTCGCCGGCTGCCCGGGCCCGCGTGGATCCGCCCGGGCGCCGGCGGATTGCTGACCGGCATGATCGCACTGGCTGTGCCGCAGGTAATCGGCGGCGGGTACGGCTGGATTCAGCAAGCCATCGACGGCCGGTTGGCGGGCGACGTGCTGCTTGTTCTCATAGTGGCCAAGCTCGTTGCCACCTCCTTTACCGTCGGGTCTGGCGGATCGGGCGGCGTCTTCGCTCCCAGCTTGTATATCGGCGCCATGCTCGGGGGCGTTTGCGCGGCGCTCGCCCATCAAGCACCGGCATCGTTCGTCATCGTCGGCATGGCAGCTGTATTCGCCGGGGCGGCCCATGTTCCGATCGCCAGCCTCATGATGGTCACCGAGATGACGGGCGGCTACACCCTCCTTGTCCCGGCGGCGTTGGCAGTGCTCCTGAGCTATCTCGTGCAGACTCGTTTGTCCGAGCGATTGCGGTACCGCAGTCTATATGAGGGGCAGGTCGCCTCGCGAGCGGATTCGCCGGCGCATCACGCTCAGCACCTCGCCATTGCCTTGCGACTGCTGCGCGAGCGTGGGCCAGGGGAACTCGGGGACCTCGCCGCCGCCGGTGCAATCGACATCGTGTCGCTGCTCCGGACCGGGGTGCCAGTGGAATTGCCCGACGGCCGGCGACTCATGGTAGGCGTGGTCCGCCCGGACAGCCGGTGGGTGGATCGCGCAGCGTTGCCGGACGGCTCTGGGCTCGATGGGGCGGGCACACGTCTGGTCGCGATTCTCCGCGGCGAGCACCTGACCGCGCCAAGCCCGTCAGCGACGCTCCAGCCCGGGGATCGCGTCGTGTACATCGCGAACTCCGACGCGATCGACGAATTGCGGGCCGAGGTCGATCCGTGGTGACCGGCCCAATACCGCGCGGCGTGACGACTCAACATCAAGCAGGATCGTGGGTTCACGTGCGCACACATGGCCATGCACGCGCTCGTGTTCGTGACGGGGGTACTCATCGGAAACGCATGAAAGCCGAGCGCTTCACCGTTCTATCAATAGCGCCGAGTGTTGGTGCGACCAGCTAGTCTCCACGCCCCGCAAATAGGATCAGATTGCCATCGGGGTCACGCACGATGAAAGTTCGAGCGCCCCACGGCTCGGATCTGAGCGGCTGTGCGAACACGACACCCGCAGCTTGATATTCGAGGAAAAGCGGTTCCGCATCGTCGAGTGTAATCGACGCCGACAGAAGCTGCTCTCGGTCACGAAGTGCTGGGTCGACGCTCGGTGTATCGAGGTGGCGGAGGTTGAGCCGCGCGCCGTCGCGGAACACCTGGACGTAGGAGGGTGGTTCGCCGTAGCTGAAGGCGACCGTGAATCCGAGCTTTTTCGTGTAGAACTCACTGGAGGCGGCGATGTCGGAGACGACGAGTTGAGGCTCGGCAGCCAAGAGCGCCGCCTTCCCCACGGTTTGCGCATGTGCGCCGGTCATGGCGAGATCTCCCATTCGGATTGCGTCGCAGGCGGCAATCTCGCGAGACGGTGCGCCGTGCTAGTCGTCCGCGAAGTACGCATCCAACGCGACGCCCGTGAGGCGGAGGCGCTTCACATCGTTGTCCTCGCTCGTGCCTGCCTGGGCGGTGCATTCGTCCCACGCGGTGTGGATCAACCGTACGACGCGTTCCGGCTTGATGCCATCTGTCCGAGCCGCGCGTGAATAGCGGCGAATCGACTGGATCGCGTCATGCTCCTGAGCCACGTATTGGCGCACAGCGAGGCGAATCGCCCCTGCTATCCCGTTGTCCGAACTACCGGGAACCGGTGACGCAGCGGATGCCCCGTTCGGTGACTGCAGTGGCGACCCAGATTCCGCAAACGTGTCCGGGGAGCGCATGTGCTTCGCCTCATCGCGTGTTGCCCGCATCCGTGCTACGCACGAGCGTCGGGCCGTCGGTCGTGCACAGGGTCGTGCACAGAGCTCGGCGCATCACATCGGGGTTCGCCTCACACGCGCTCCGAGCGAATACCGGCCCGATTCGTGTGGGGCCACCAGTGTAGTGGCGCCAGCATCGCGCGGCAAGGCACCGATGTGCACCGAACCGCCGACGCGATTCCATTGTACGCTATCGTACCGACTGCGCCGAAATCAGGCCAACGTTGAGCGTGACGGACTATGCCCGAATCGGCACCGTCAACGCGACGCGGTTCGAGACGACGCGGTTGCGGGCGTGCGGCCGATCAGCTCACCCAGAAGGTCGGTGTAGGCCGCGGCTGCCACGGCGTAGCACTCGCACGCGGCGGCTTCGAGCCCGGCTCGATCCACGATCGTGATGTGCCCGTGCCGGTAGCGGATCAACCCCGATCGCTGCAGCGTGCCGCAGGCCTCGGTCACGCCGGCGCGCCGGACGCCGAGCATGTAGGACAGGAATTCCTGCGTCAACGTGAGCTCATCGCCGTCCACGCGGTCGTGCGTCATCAACAGCCAGCGCGCACAACGCTGCTCCAGCGCATGCAACCGGTTGCAGGCGGCCGTCTGCGTGACTTGCTCGAACAGCGCCTGCGCATATCGCTGCAGCAGGTCCGCGAGGCTGGCACTGCCATCCGCCTTGCCGGAGCCGTCGACCAGCGACCGAGCGACTGCGCCGCGCAGCTTTGATGTTGCGATGCGCCGGGCGCGGCCCGGGATCTGGACGATGCAGCGCGTCGACATCGACGTGGCCCCGGCGAGCACGCTCCCACCGACGATGCCTTCGCGTCCGATCGTGCCGACTTCGATGCCAGCGCCGTCCGTCATCTCCCGTACCATCGAGAACACGGCGGTCTGCGGGAAATACAAGTCGGTGATCGGCGCGCCGGGCTCATAGGCTCGATGCCCGTGCGGGAGCGTGACCAACTCGCTCTCGCGAACCAGCTCGGCGCGCGCGCGGGACGACAGCGCGGCGAGCAGGCGATTCGGTTCCGTTGCAGGCGATCCGGTGGCATCGTCGCGGGAGTCTTCTCTCGCTGGCCCCGGACCCCGAGCGCGCCCATCGCGCTTGGCGAGGCGCTTGCTGGCCGCCGTGCCTGGCCGCGCGCGCCCCGCAGCTGCGCGAGGCGCACCGCCGCCATCGGGCGCGTGCTCGATGATCTGCATAACTCTCCCGGGTTGCCGAACATGGGGTGAAAACACCCATCAGTCGGCACAGGAGGCGCAGATGGACCCGCAGCCAATGTCGAGCGGTGAATGCCGGCCACGAAGCGCCGGATCGCACACTGCCTAGGCGAAGCAATATACCACAATACGGACATCTTCCTCAGTATTTTCTCACGCGGCCGTTGCGCAGCTATTTCCTGAGGTCGTGCTGTCGCGGCCCAATTCGTGCGGTGCCGTACATGTTCGGGATTCGGAGCCGCGGTTGTCGTCACCAGCGTCGTCGGCCGAATGACGACAAAGTGTGGCGCTTCTGGCGGCGCTCGTATCCGATCAGGCGATCGGCTGGAGGGCGCCATGGCCACCGAACACAGCGATCAACACACTCATCTCTCCGCGATCTCTCCGTCCACCCGGACGCGGCGCGCTCGCCTGGAGCAGCAGTTCCTCGAGAAGGTCCGCTCGATGGCGGGCCTGCATTTGGCCGCGGGCGATGGTGTGGAGCGTGCCGCCTATGAACTGGTCGACGAACTGCGTGGGGAAGGGCTCCGCTGCGAGCACATGCTGCTTGCCCTCAAGGCACTCCTGAAACGGAGCGCAGCGGAGCCCCACCTGCTCACCAGGGAGCTCGTGCCGCTCTGTATCACCTACTACTACAAGACCAAGCCCTAGGCCATCCTGGACAAAGACCAGCGAGCCCAACGGCAACACCGGCCGCCGACACGCCCATCGCGCGGCGGAAGACATCGCCGAGCATCCGTGCGCGCCGCACAGGCAGGAGAGTCGCGCCGATCCGGATGTCTAGGTCTCCCGGGTACGCGTCGTCCAGTGCCACAGGCCGTTCGTCACCTCCGCCGGGAGGCGGTGCCCGAGCTGGCGGGCGAGCATCACGATCTGTCCGCGGTGATGTGCTTCGTGGGCGATCAGGTAGGTGAGCACGTGACCGACATCGAGCGGCAGGTTTCGCCAGACATATGCTGCCGACGGGGGAATTGTACCCCCGTTCTGGAGGCCGAGTTGCAGCACGCCCAGGACACCCGCACTGCTTTGGCTCAGCGCGCGAGTGAGGTCCTTCGGCTTCACCTTGAAGCGATCGACGGCCGGCGGCACTGCGACGCCGTGTTGCTTACCGAGTGTGCGGATCCACATGCGGCGGGCATTATGCAGGTGGCCAGCGATCATCCGGATCGTGCGGCGCGGTGAGGCCGGGATCTTTTCATCCCAGAGCCCGGTGGGGATGCGCTCGATCAGGTAGACCGTTACGCGATTGTTGGTCTTCCAGGCGCCGAGGATCGTGTCTCGCAGGTCGGGTGGAGAAGACATACCGCGCCTCCTGGACGGTTCAGCAGACGTTCGAAGGGGCAATAATGATGTTATCGGGCCCCCGTGTCCGCACGGGTGAACTCGTGACGCGGATGAGCAGCTCGGGCATGCGGAGCCGCGAGTTATCGGGGCTCGCCGTCCGGCATCATTCCGTCCGGAATCACATCGAACGTGATGTCCTGGGCTCCCTCCCACACCACGCGCCGGGCCATCTCACGCAGTCCGTCACCGTCGCTGATGGTGAGAAAGTGGTTGCCGGACAGCGGCCCGCAGACGGCGGCGAACGCGGTTACTCCATACGGCACGAGGATCTCCGTCGGGCTCTGTCCGGCAGGGTAGAACAACACCTGGCCGGGCAGCGGACGATGCATCGAGTTCTCCGGATCGAGGCGAATATCCAGATCCTCGAGCGGCACGTAGGCCGACTGTCCACTCCACCGCGCCTGGAGCAGCTTGGCCCGGAGGGGGAGGAGCGCGATGAAGGCGGCGCACGTGACTGGCGCACGCTTCTCCTCGAGTGTCCCGGTGAGAATCAGATGGCCGATCGTCACTTGAATCTGTTGCGTCATCGACACGGGTGCGGGGACGGGGAAGATGGATTGAAGCTCCGGCGATCGGGAGCCCCGATGCGTGTGGCACGCTCTTTCCAACGCTTCGCCGAGCGACTGCGCCTTCGTCTTCGAATCCGCCCTCGTGACGCGCTTCAACACCCAGCTTATGATGGCGACTCAGGACCCGGATCCAACCGGTCGCGGCTACTACAATCGGCGTGAGGCGGGCGTGGTGTTAGCACGCCGGCTCGCAGCATATGCCGGGCGTCCGGACGTCATCGTGCTGGGATTGCCGCGGGGCGGCGTACCGGTCGCCTATGAAGTCGCGCGGGCGCTTGACGCGCCGCTCGATGTGTTTGTAGTCCGAAAGTTGGGACTGCCGGGACAGGAGGAGATGGCCATGGGTGCGGTTGCGAGCGGCGATACGGTCGTGCTCAATCGCAACCTAATTCGCACGATGGGCATTCCAGACGCCGGTGTGGCCCGAGTGCTGAGCGCGGAGCGGCACGAGCTCGCGCGGCGGGAGCATGCGTACCGCGGTGACCGCCCACCGGTGGCGGTCGCCGGCAAGATCGTGATCCTGGCCGACGACGGACTCGCGACCGGGTCGTCCATGCTCGCGGCCGTGGAGGCACTGAAGCAGCGCCAGCCTGCACGGCTGGTCGTGGCAGCGCCGGTCGGTGCGGCGGAGACCTGCAGCGCGCTCGGGCGATATGCCGATGACGTCGTGTGCGCGATCACGCCGACGCCATTCGACGGGGTGGGCGCCTGGTATGCCGACTTCCGCCAGACGACGGACGATGAGGTGCGTGATCTGCTGCGGCGCGCCGATGAGGAATGGGCGCACTCGCGTGATCTCCGGGACGGCTCGGTGAACGGGGCGTCTGGCGACGCGCCGGAGACTCATCCCCCGGCGCTCTGAGATATCTGGCGGGAGGAACTGTGCGGGGGCAGGGAGATCCGGTCGATCTCAGAGGGACAGAGAGATCCCGCTGCTGGACTTGTGTGGGGGCAGAGATAATCCGGCTGCAGCACCTGTGTGGGGGCCGTTCGCGAACGGCCCCCGCTGCGTAGGGCCGCATGTTCCCGCGGCAGAACGTGGATTGCCGGGTTGGGATCTGGTGGCAAGCCGGGGGTTGCCGTGGTGGCGGCCGAGAACGGCGCGCCGGTCGCGACCGGCCCCTACCAAGGTTATTTCAGCCCGCCGCCATGACATCGGCCAGGCGCTGCAACACGGCCGGCAGGTCCGGTTTGCCCTCCAATACCGGCGATACGGGGTCGGTACCCAGCCGCTCCATCCGTTCGATCGTGGTCTTGATCGTGAAGGCCTTCGGGTCGAGTGATTCGTTGACCTCCTCCCATTGCAGCGGCATCGACACTGTCGCGCCGGGGAGGGGGCGCACGCTGAACGGGGCCACAATCGTCTGGCCGTGGCGGTTCTGGAGATAGTCCAGGTAAACCTTGTCGCCGCGCTTCGTCACGTGACGCGTGATCGTCGCGTACTCCTTCGTCTCACGCAGCACGACGCGCGCGAGCAGCTCGCCCAGTGTGCGGGATTGGGCGTACGTGCACTGGCGGCCCAGTGGCAGCAGGATGTGCAGTCCGGTCTTGCCCGTGGTCTTGACGTAATTCGGCAGGGCGATCGACTCGCAGAGCGTGTGGAGCACCTGCGCGGTGCGCACCACGTCCGAGAACGGCGCTTCCTTGGGATCGAGGTCGATCACGCACCAGTCGGCCAACTCGAGTGAGCCCACCCGGCTCGCCCAGATGTGCAGAGGGATGGAGCCGAGGTTGGCGATGTAGAGCAGGGACTCCTCGTCGTTGCAGACGAAGTAGCGGATCTCGCGCTGCGTGTCCTCGCTCCAGATCGGGATCGTCTCGACCCACCTGGGCGCGAACTCCGGCGCGTCCTTCTGGTAGAACGACTTCCCGTCGATGCCATCGGGGAATCGCGTCATCACGACCGGCCGGTCGCGCAGATAGGGCAGAATCCAGCGCGACACCGCGCGGTAGTAGTCGATCAGGTCGCCCTTGGTGTATCGCTCGGCAGGCCAGTAGATCTTTTTCAGGTTCGAGTAGGCGATCGTTCGCGGGACGGGTTCCTGTACTGGTGGAGGCGGTGGGCCGCCGGCGTCTCGGCCGGAACTGGGGACTGGGGACTGGGGATTGGGGATTGGGGCGATAGCGGAGCTTGATGTATCGACGACCGGCACAGGGCCCCAGCCCTGGCGGTCGCAATCCCGCGGATTCTTGTCGGTTCGCATCCGCAGGAACGCGGGATGGCGAAGGAGGCCATCGGGTGTCCACTCCCGATAGCGCACCTCGCAGACGTGCAGCGGCTCGACCCACGTCGTCGTTTTGGTGTCCGGTATCGCGCTGCTGTCGAGCGGGGGAACGCCAGGCGCAAATGAGGGTCCAGCGCAGGGCGGATCCTTGCGCACGATCGGATCGAGCATCGCCTTCAACTCACCGAGCGCCGCTTCATCGAAGCCCGTGCCGGCGCGGCCCGCGTAGGTGAGCGTGCCGCCGACCATGTCGGCCAGCTGCAGCGCGCCAAAGTGGCCGCGGCTTCGCTTGGGCGCGGTGAAACCGACGATCACGAAGTCGCCGGTCTTCTCGGCCTTGATCTTGAGCCAGGCGTCGGTGCGGCCACCGCGGTACTTCGCGTCGGCGCGCTTGGCAATCATCCCCTCGAGTCCCAGGGCGGTCACCTGCTCGAGGAACCGTTCGCCCTCGCGCTCGATGTGATCGAGCGTGCGTACGGGGCCGAGCTTGGGGAACGCGTCGAGCAGGAGCGCTTTGCGCTCCGAGAGCGGCAGGGGGCGCAGGTCGAAGTCTTCGACGGCGAGGAGGTCGAACACGAAGAACGTCGCGGGCAGCTCGACCGCTGCGCGTTTGACATCGATCGGCGACGCGAGACGGCCTCGCTGCTGTAGCCGTGCGAAACTCGGCATGCCCTGCGGGTCGAGTACGACGACCTCGCCGTCGATGATACAGCTATCGAGCGGGAGAGCGGCGACGGCGCGAGCGATCTCGGGGAAGACGGCAGTGTAGTCGTTGCCGTTGCGGGTGAGGAGGAGGGCTTCCTTGTTGGACTTGCTCGCAATCAACCGGTATCCATCGAGCTTCAGCTCGAACAGCCAGCCGTCGCGCGAGAACACCTGGTCTGATGGTTCCGCGAGCATCACGCTCACGGAGCGCGGATCGACGCGCGTGCGTGGCGCATCGGTCTTCTCCAGCGCGGCCCTGAGTGCATCGGCGCGCGTCTCGCCCGCCTTGACCTCTTCGACCGTGAGGCCCGAGAGGACCGATACTTCGGGGAACTGGTCGCCGGGCTCCTTGACCCAGGCGTCACGCTCCTTGATGAGCAGCCAGTCCCGCTCGCTCTTCTTGATCTTCACGAGCGTCCATTTGCCGTGGAGCTTGTAGCCGCGCAGCTCGAAGAGGAGCTTCCCTTTTTCGAGGCCCTCGCGCCAATCTTCGAGCGGGACCCACTCGCCGCGGTCCCAGACAATGACCCCGCCGGCCCCGTAATTCCCGGCCGGAATGGTCCCCTCGAAGTCGCCGTACTCGAGCGGGTGGTCCTCGACCTTGACCGCCAGGCGCTTGTCGTTCATGTCATAGGAGGGGCCTTTCGGGACCGCCCACGACCGCAGGACCCCGTCCATTTCGAGGCGCAGGTCGAAGTGCAACTGGCGGGCGGCGTGCTTATGGACAACGAACAGCCGCCCCGGGACCTGCGACACAGTGCCCACGGGCTCGGGGGACGTGTCCGGGGACCGTTTGGCCCGGTAGGTGCTCAGGCTGTCTGGCGGTTGTGCGTCGCTACCCGTCGGGGTCATAGTTGATGTTCGTCGCCGTCAGGCGCAGTTCACCGTTCGTCATTCCCGCATCTCTGAACTCAACCCGTTTCCCGGCCGATCCATGCCAGCTCGTTCGATTGCCACCGCCACCATCTCGTTCGGCCTCGTATCGGTTCCCGTCAACCTGTATTCGTCCGCGGAATCCAAGGCGAGCGTGTCGTTCAACATGCTGCACAAGAAGTGCGGATCGCGTCTCAAGCAGCAGTACATCTGCTCCAAGGAAAACGAAGTCGTCGCGCGCGACGACACCGTCAAGGGATACGAGTTCGCGAAGGACCAGTACGTGATTCTGTCGCCCGAGGAGCTGAAGGCGCTCGAAGAAAAGGCGACCGGCATGATCGACGTCCTGGAGTTCGTCCCGCTCTCCAAAGTCGACCGGGAGTACGTCGAGAAAGTTTACTACCTCGGCCCCGACAAGGGAGGCGATCGCGCCTACCGGCTGCTCGCGGCGGCGCTGAACGATACCGGCCGGGCGGCGCTGGGCCAGTACGCGGCCCGCGGACAGCAGTACCTGGTGCTCCTCCGTCCGCTCAACGGCGTGATCGTGATGGAGCAACTGCACTATGCCGACGAAGTCCGGCCGACGAGCGAAGTCACAATCCCCGCGGGCGACGTGAAGCCGGCCGAGCTGGCGCTCGCGAAGCAACTGATCGAGCAGACCGCCAACGATTCGTTCCAGCCCGAGAAATACAAGGACCTGGTGCGCGAGCGCGTGCTCGAGGCGATCCAGCGCAAAGTCGATGGCCAGGAGATCACGGCCGAGAAGGCGCCGGACAGCGGCGGGAAGATCCTCGACCTCATGGATGCACTCAAGGCGAGCCTCGCGTCCGCGCCGGCGGCGGAGAAGACCGAGAAGAAGCGACGGAAAGCGTCGTGAGGCTCCTCGCCGGAACGAGCGGTTATGCCTTCAAGGAGTGGAAGGGATCGTTCTATCCGGAGGACCTGAAAGACGACGGGATGCTCAGCTTCTACGCGGGCAGGTTTCCGACGGTCGAGATCAACAACACCTTCTACCGTCTGCCCAAGGAGCATGTGCTCAAGGAGTGGGCATCCCGTGTACCCGGGACGTTCACGTTCGCGATCAAGGCGAGCCAGCGGATCACCCATCACGCGCGTCTCAAGGCGGAGTGTGCGGGGCCGCTCGAATTCCTGCTCAAGATGACCACGGCGCTCGGCAGCCAGCTCGGTCCGATCCTGTTCCAACTGCCGCCAAACCTGAAAAAGGATGCACCGCGCCTGCAGGCCTTTCTCGCGATGCTGCCGTCCGACCGGAAGTACACGATCGAGTTTCGAAACAGCACGTGGTGGGACGACGAGACCTATGACGCCCTTCGTGCGCGCGACATCGCGCTGTGCGTGAGCGAGCAGCCGGAGTTCGCAACGCCGGTGGTCTCGACCGCGTCGTGGGGCTATGCGCGGTTACACCGCCTGGACTACAGTGAGGCGCAACTCGCGGAGTGGGCGCGCCGGATCGCGGCGCAGCCGTGGAGCGAGGCCTACGTGTACCTCAAGCACGACGAGGGCACGGGCTCGGGGCCGCCGGCGGTCTCGACCTTCACGCGGGAATTCGATCAACCCACGCCCGGCTAACGGCCGCGATCCCGGCCATCACCCCGGCATCGGTCCGTCCCGACGACTTGAGGACGTGGAAGCTGTGGTCCGCGCCGCCGACCCATTCCATTTGCCAGGGCGTGGTCACCGTGGTGAGTGCGCGCTCCATGAGCGCCGGTGTGCAGAGCGGGTCTCGTGTTCCGCTGAAGCACAGCACCGGCATCCGGATCTGCGGCAGATGCGCGTCGCGGAGCTGCTCGGGCTTGCCGGCCGGGTGGAGCGGGTAGGCGAGCAGCAGGAGTCCGGCGGCTTCGAAACCACGAGCCGCCAGCATCGACGCCGCGCGGCCGCCCATCGAGCGCCCGCCGATGAGGAGACGGTTCGCCCTGGACTCCGGGGCCGATCGCAACTCGTATCGCACCCGGTCGACGACGGCGCTGACGGTATCCATCAGCTTCGGCATGAAGTCGGGCCGGCGGTCGCCCTTCTCCTTGTAGACGAAATTGAACCGCACGACGCCAATGCCGGCGGAGCGGAGCGCCGCAGCCGTGGCGAGCATTCCTTTGTCGGACATACTCCCGCCCGCGCCGTGTGCGCAGACGAAGAGCGCGGCATCATCACCCGCGGTTCCACTTTCGTAAACGGCGGTGACGCGGTCAGGTCCCACGGCCACTTTCCATTCCATCGCGCTCACAGCGCGACTCCTGGCGTGAGGTCCATCTCGTCGAGGAACTGGTGGCCGCCGGCGGATTCCTCGCCCCTGGACGTCGTGAACGTGAGAACAAGCCGATCAATCGTACGCGTCATCCCAACGTATAAGAGCCTGCGAGCCTCCTCTACGGCCTCCGGTCCAGGTGGATGGTTTGGGCGGTTTCCGGGCATTTGCGCGTCCTCAACTCCTACGATGTAGACGCGAGAGAACTCGAGACCTTTGGTAGAATGTAGCGTTAGAAGATTCACCCGATTCAGATCCGGTTCATCCCCGCATTTCGAAAGAACTGCTCGCTCAAGGAACCGTGGCAACTGCTCGCTTAGCGATCCGCTAGGAAGTCCGCCGATTAGCCGACGGAGGCGTGTCATCGCCTCGGGATATCGTTCGTCAGCCGTCTTGTCCGCGCGAATCCGCTCTAAGTTTGTGAGACCGCCGAAGCGGTCGATGATCTCGTCGACTTTAGGTAAGGCGTCGTCCTGGCGCTTTACCCATTCGCGCTCGTAGTAGTCGAGACAGGTACTGTATCTCCCGAGCACCGAAACCCGAGCATACTGTCGAAAGTTACGGGCCTCTTCGCAGAGGTCCTCTTCGGGCGTCAACGCTAGGGCCACCCCTAGGTGACCGAGCATATCGGCAAGAGCAGTCTTTCTAGCGCGTGATGACTTGGCTTCACCAAGCGCTAGCAGCACTTTCGCAAGAGTTTCGCTGTCAGCAAGTGCGCGGTGAGCGACTTCAACGGGTATGCAGAAGTGCCGGGCTAAGTCCTCCAACTTGCAACTTGTAGCGATTAGTTCGCGAGCTAGGGGCAGCGAGTCGTAGGTATAGAGGTCGAGCTGGACGCCCATATCATGCGTCATGCGCTTTACGACAGGGAAATCGAAGTCGTATCCATTGTGTGCGACCACGAGATCGTCGCCGCAGAAGTCGCGGAAATTGGGCCATACATCAGCAAACCGTGGTGCTTCCGCGACCATTGCGTCGGTGATACCGTGCTTCGCCGTGGCCTGACGCGAGATCGTCGTCTGCGGGTTTACGAGCGCGACAAATCTATCCACGATCTGTCCGTCGCGTACGCGCACCGCAGCGATCTCGACGACTTCTGCAGATCGTCGATCTCGATCGGTAGTCTCAATATCAACCGCGGTAAAGTTGATGAGCGGCCCGGGCGCGTCAGTCATCGATATCAATTGGATCGCCTTAAACACACCGAGCGCGAGTCCGACCGACGGCGCATCGTGCGCGGTAAGCCGAACGGACGACGGGTCCGATGAGAAACGTTGACCATCTGCGCGGATGCCTATCTCGGCCAGCATGCCCTTCAGCGCGATGTCCGCACCACCCAAACGGGGGATTGTGACCGGCGAATGCCGTGCTCGGGCGTCTCGCAATTGTTCAGCCAATGCGACGACGTCTGGTAGGGTCCCCGGATCGCTAATGTCGTCGTGGTTTTCGCTAAGAACTGACTCGAGGGGTCCGACTTTCCTTGACAAAAGATCCTGCAGCAGCGACGCAATCGTCGGATGCTGCTTGCCCAATGCGTCAATATTGCGCCAGTTCGCCAGGGCACGGCGAATCTCGCGTCCGGTTTCATCCGCTCGCGGCGATTGCGAGCCCATTCGTTGAAGTTCCGTGCTCAGCCTAGTCTGCCGCTTCTCCGCCTCTGCGAGGGCTTGATCGTAGAGTGCCCCGCCCAACACGATGCGGAAAAACGCGTTTTGATGCATCTCATCTTCCGGATGGACAATCAGTTGCGCCACCGCGATTACGTACGCAGCTACTGGGTCATCGGCGAGCGCGCGGCCCTTCACAAGTCTGCAGGGAATCTCCGCGTTCAACAGCGCTGATTCGAGACGATCGCCGATTACGTGCTTTGTGTAGAGCAGAGCAACGTCACCCCATCTGTGACCGTGGCGGGCATGGTCGCGGCGTAGATCGGCGATGAGCCAAGCTGCCTCATCGTCGTCGTTGGAGAAGCCAATCGCTTCCACCGGAAACGCGGATTGCCGCTCGGCACGCTGCGCGACGTGAGTACTGAAGATTGGCGCATTATGGCTAACAAGCCTTCGGGCCAACGAAAACACCTGAGACGGACAGCGCCGGTTTTCCGAGATGCTGAGTGCCGTTGACAGCGCGAAATCGTTCAGGAGCCTTTTGAATATGTCTGGATCTGCGCCAGCCCACGAGTAGATCGATTGTTCGTGATCACCTACCGCGAAAACATGCCGGTGGTCCCGTGCCAAGCCCGTTATGACGCGATACTGCATCAGGCTCAAGTCCTGGAACTCGTCGACGAGTATTACGTCCCAACGTGACCGTATCATCGGTTCGGGGTCACAATGCTCCAGTAGCTCAGCGGCCTTGACGATTAGCATGTCGAAGTCCACCACATTGTGGCGTTCAAGAAACCGCGCGTATCGTTCGAATAACACGAAATTGTCGTGAGACAGTGCGTCGCCACGAAGTCGATGCGCCGAAAAGCGTTGTAGAAGACCGCGATGCCATTGTCGACGCTTGGGTCCATCTAACCGGCGCAACAAGCGCAACTGATACTCCTCATCCGCAATCCCAAACCCCGGATCGAGGCGAACTTGCGAACCGTACGAACGTAAGAGTTCAGCACAGAAGGCGTGTATTGTGCCGCTAGTAACCTGAGCGGCGGTGGACCCTAACCGCGCCTCAAGCCGATGGGTGATCTCGTCAGCGGCCTTGTTGGTGAACGTGAAGGCGCAGACGCGGGCCGGATCGAAGTGGTGGTGTTCGATCAGGAAGCGGATCCGCTCGGTGAGGCAGTACGTTTTGCCGGCGCCGGGTCCCGCGAGTACGAGGAGCGCGCGGGGCTCCGCCTCGATCGCGTCGCGCTGCGAGGGCGAGGGCGTCGTGTCGCTCGAAATGGACGAAGGAGCTGCGGCGGGGATCAACGGCCAATTGCGGGTTGTTGTTAGTTAAGATGACCGAGCCGCGGATATTTGTCAGGTAACTGGATGGGCCGCCGGGGCGACGCGCGTCGGGTACGCCGCCCTGGCGGCACTCAGTCCTTGTACGGGTCAACCTCGTTTGCGCCGGCCATCACGACGATGATCGGCCGCAACACCGTCAATACATCGATGGTTCCTTCCTGGGCCGCGAGCACATCGGGCAGACGACGATAGACGTGCGGACTCTCATCTCGTCCGCCGCCGCGGAGCGCGACGCCTTTGGCCCGCACCCAATCATCCATCATCGCCGCCGTCACGCGCCCTGGTTCCAACTCCTCGCCGGTCTTCCGATTCCGCTTGCCCGCAGCGGCGGTTCGCGACATCACCCGTCCGGCGCCATGCACCGTGGAATAGAGCGCGGCCGCCTGCCGCTCCACGACCTCGGGTTGCGCAGCAGGGTCTGCGGCGACGCCGCGGACGATGACAGCGTCGTCGCCCATCGAGCCACCAACAAATCCATGCTGTCCCGGGAATGCCGGAGTCGCGCCCTTGCGCACGACCACCAACGTCTCGCCGTCATGCTGCTCCTTCCAGGCAAAATTGTGGTGGTTGTGGATCAACGCGACCTCGCGGCCACCCATCATGGCGACAACCTTGCGAGCGACCCACTCTCGCCCAGCGTACGCATACCGGCCGGCGAGCGTCATTAGCTGCCAGTAGTCGTGGCCGATGGGCGCATCGATGCCGAGTAGCGTTTCCCGTTCAGGAACGCGCTCGCGCCAGCCCTTGCCCTGGGAGAGGGCGAGGAACCCGGACGCCACGGCGTGGCCAAAGCCGCGGCTGCCGAAGTGGACTCCCACCCACAGCATACCCTCGTCATCCGTGAAGACGTCCACGTAGTGATTCCCGCTACCCACCGTGCCAAGCTGGGCGCGCGCTTTGTCGCGGAGAGCTTGGCGCTCCTTCGGGGGAACCGCATCCCACGCCGGGTCTTCGAACAACGGGTCGTTCACCGGTGCGTCGTCCGCCCGATTCTTACGCCCCATGCCGAAACTGATCGTCGCGGCTATCTCGTCGGCGAGCTGCGCGATCCGCGATGCACGTTCATCGCCGTCCGCGCCAAGCGCCGTCGACGGGACATCGGTCCGGATCGCCGCGTTACCACACGCGATGTCAAATCCGACACCGACTACCGACACATGGCCGCGATATGCCGCCACGCCACCGATCGGCATCACGTATCCGACGTGACCGTCGGCCATCAGGGCCGCCTTCACTGCCCGCGAGGCGACATCCGTCAACTGGCGGATCGTTTGCTCGTCGTGCATCCCAAAGATCTTCATAACATGTTCCTGTTAATTACGTGTTGAAGGTCTCTCTGTAGATCTCTTTAGCCTGTTCGTGACCGGTCGTGCTAAGGCCCGGCCGTCACGTATCCTCGTCCTCCCACGACCGGTCGCCCTTCTCCTCGCGCCGGAGGGCGCGACCCAGGCGGCGTCCGCGAGTGCGCGTCTTGTCGGTCGACTCGCGCACCGAGCGAACGTCCTTCGTGCGAATCCGAACGCGCGCACCGTTACGGTCGCGGAACACCAGCCACGGCGGCTGCCGGGGCTGATCGATCCGCCGTTCGATGTAGCGCGCCACCTCCGGTGCGACCCGATAGAGGTCGAAGCGGGTCATGATCAGGTAGACGTCGCCGTACGGCGCCTCCTCGTCGTCAGGTTTGTTGGTCAGTTCACGGATGCGATTCATATCAGGTCACTGGTGCGATTCATTAACAGTTGCGTGACAACAGTCAGGGGGACGGGTCTCGAACCCGCTCTCAGGGGGCCACAGCCCCTAGTGCCGAGCCGCTTACACTACCCCCTACGAGCGATGTGAATGACCGGAGCGGTCGCCCGCCACGGCCTCTCACCATGCCGAGCGTGATCCGGCGATCTGCCGCTGGCGCGACGGAGACAGCACCGCTCCGCAGCACAGGGAGTCGCGTTCGCCAGCACCCGAGCGCTACGCCCCGCCGGCCAACGGTAGATCACCGGATCGATCCCAGGCCAATACGTGTCAATCCAGTCAGTACATCGAATGCCGGATGCAAATCGCCCCACCCAGCGCGCCGGCATGGATGGGGCGATCCTCTGCTCCAGTAGGACCCGGGTTGGCGCACCTTACAGGTTACGACCCTCCGGACGTCCGTCCACGCCGACGTGTGATTTGCCCAGCAGATGCGCCAGCGCACGTGTGTCGCCATCCGAACGGATGGTGAGGACATGTGCCCTGCGAATCGTGAAATCGAAGTGCGTTGCCATTACGGAGTCAGCGTTGGTCGAGGTGACGGACGTGGTTCACTACCGAGCGATCTCTAGTTGCCACTACGGACGTACTGCGGGTCCTGGAAGCACAAATCGCGTCTCCGAGATCACGAGGCCGCCTGTCGGCGACTCGGCGGACGCGCCGCGCACACGCGCGAACGGCCAACGTTTGATCATCGGGACGCGACTCCCAGAGCGCAGACAACATATTCGCCAATCTGATCCTGTCAAGAGGGAATCGGGTCGCTGGCGGGCCTGCGATGGGCCCGGACGACTATAATTCGCGTATGAGCAATCCACCCGCGCGACGCCGATCGCGCCGTTCTCGCCGGCCACGGGCCGGCCATGCACGAACCCATACCCTCACTTCACAGCCTACTGGCCGGGCCGCGTACACGGCGACCCGGGCCTCGCTGCTCGAACGTCACGGGCCGGTCTGCGCCTATTGCGGGCGTCACAGCAATCCCCGATCGATCACGCTCGATCACGTGACCCCGCGCAAAGGCCAGCGGGCGTACGACCGCCGCGACAACCTCGTGCTGGCGTGCCGGGCCTGCAATGCGAAGAAAGCGGACACGCCACTGCTTGCGTTTCTGCTGGCAGACCGGACACGGGCGGCTCGGCTGCTGCGCTACGGCGACCATCTGAGCGCCGGTCTGATCGATCTCGCCGAAGAGTTGGCGGGGCCGCTTGGCGGGTACAGCGCGGCGATCTGGACCGACGAGGAATCGCCCTACCGATCCTAGCGGCGCACGGCTTCGTGCCGTCGGCTTGGGCGTCCCCGTACCAATTCCTGGGTCTCTGGCCCGGCAACTGGCGCAGCTACCACGACCAGCCGTAGCGTTCAGCCGGCACCGATCCGACCACCCTCAGGAGCTTGTTGATGTCGCACAAGGAGATCCCTCTCGCCCCGTCCGTGTTCGCTCAGGCCCGCCGGCGTGTGTCGGCACACGCCTATCACACTCCGCTACTGACATCGCGCTTGTTGAGCGAGGCGTCGGGGTATGACGTCCGGCTCAAGGCGGAGATGTTCCAGAAAACCGGGTCATACAAGATCCGGGGGCCGCTGAACAAATTCGCGGAGCTGACGCCGGAGGAGCGGCAGCGGGGCGTGATCTGTTCTTCAGCGGGGAACCACGCGCAGGGGGTCGCGCTCGCGGCGAAGATCTACGGCATCCGCGCGGTCGTGGTGATGGCAACAAACGCGACGCCATCGAAGATCGAAGCCACCAAGGGGTATGGCGCAGAAGTCGTGCTGCACGGCATGATCTGGGATGAGGCGAACGAGAAGGCGAAGCAACTCGTCGCCGAGCGCGGGCTCACATACATCCACCCATTCGACGATCTCGATCTGATCGCCGGGCAGGGCACACTCGGCCTCGAGGTCTACGAAGACTTCCCGGACGTGGATGTCATCGTCGTCCCGATCGGTGGCGGCGGGCTGATCTCCGGAGTGTCGATGGCCGTGAAAGGGCTCAAGCCGAGCGTGAGGATCATCGGCGTGGAGTCATCGGGTGCGCCGGGGATGCTCGAAAGTGTGCGTGCCGGCCATGTCGTGACGCTGCCCGAGGTCGACTGCATCATCGATGGTTTGCGGGTCAAGCGTGTCGGCGAGAACAACTTCTCGGTCGTGCGGCAGTTCGTCGATGAGATCGTGACGCTGCCGGACGAGGAGATCTTCGACGCGGTCCGGTGGACGATGGGCCACTGCAAACTCGTCGTCGAAGGCGCGGCCGCCGCGCCGGTCGCCGCGTTGCGCAAAGGGCTGATCAAGGCGCCCGCGGGCTCGAAGGTCGTGTGCGTGTTGAGCGGCGGGAATATCAATCTCGATCAACTGAAGGGGTTGCGATGGAACTAGGCGGCGCTTCGCGCCGCCTAGAGAGGAGATAGGAGAAAGGAGAGAGGAGACAAGTCCGGAAAAAAGAATGCAGCCGCGGTAGGGCGGCCCGTACGAGGTGGCGGTTTCGAAGCCGCAACAGGGGCAGGCAATTGTGTGCGACGGGTGGCGCGTGGCGAGGGCTGGGTGGGGGCCGTTCGCGAACGGCCCCCGCTGCGTTTATCTGCTGCAATCGCGCGGAACCCGTGGATTGGTGGATGGTGCTACGGGTTGCATCCCGGGCATCGGTGCGGGCCGCAGCAGGGCCGGTCGCGACCGGCCCCTACCAGGGCGGGGAATCGCGCGTGACGGCCGGCCTTATGCGCGTTTGAAATACTGAACGGCGCGTTCGTGTTTCTGTGCGGCCGCGCGTGTGCGAAAGGTGCCCAGGTTGCGGCGTTTGCCGGTCTTCGGGTTCTTTTTTCGTGAGTAGAGGCGGTAGCTGCCTGTCTTGAGCTTGCGGATCATGAGTTCTCCTGGTCCGTGTGATCCTAGCAGATGGCAACTCCCGTACCGGTGGTGCAGGCTGGTGGTGTGTCCTGGTGGTGTGTCCTGGTGATGCGGGCCGGTGGTGCGGGCCGGTGGTGCGGGCCGGTGGTGCGGGCCGTGGTGGTGCTATCTCGCGGCCGAGGCTGGCCGCATGCGCGCGAGGTCGCGCAGCAGCGGGGCGTCGGTGAGCGGGCCGCCCAGTAGCTCGGGTAGCACGTCACGAGTGGACCGTGCGAGTCCGAATCGCAGCAAATGCGCGTATAGCCATGGATACCACGACGGATCGCCCGTCGCAAATGGGCCGTGGACGGCGGTGATGCGCTCGCGGATAGCGGTCACGATCACCGCGCCCAGCGCGTAGTTCATCATGTAGCCCGGCGCGTCGATCAGCTGGCCGCGCATCGCCCACCATGACCACTCCGGGTGTGGGGCGATGTGGAGATAGTGCGACGTGATGGCGGCCCACACCTCGTTGGGATCCGCATCGGGGTGGTCGTGCAAGCGGACCTCGAAGAGCGCCCACGCGATGTCGAGCATGATGGACGCGTATTTCGTGCGCGTCGCGACCGGCGTGCTGACCGAGTCGCCGAGGAAGTGATATTGCCAGGCGGGCTCAAAGACGTTGAGCGCTGGGATGTCGGCGATCGCTTCGGTGAGCGGGTCGCTGTCCGGCCAGTCCACGTACTCGGGCCGCTCATGAATCGCCGCGAGATGGATGGCATGCCCGGTCTCGTGCACCAACTCGTCGAGATTGTCCAGGCCGCCGGTCTCGTATGTCGCGAATACCCATGATTCCGACGGGATCCATCGCCCATCCGCCTCATGGCCCCGCGACCCGAAGTCCGTATTGGCGACGGGTGTCTTGCCCGGGTGGGGGGCGAGATCGTAGTGCACGCCGAGGGCGGGGACGTCCGCGCCGAGCGTCTTGTAGTAGCGGATGGTGATCGGAAGGAGCGAATCGCGCGGGATGCGAGCGTCGAGCTGCCTATCGGCAGCGGCCGCGAGATAGTAGTAATCCCAGGGTTCGACGGCGGAGTCCGGCGTTGCGGTGCGCCACGCATCGAGGATCGCGACGAGCCAACGTTCGACCGTGGCGGGACCGACGCCGATGTCCGCTGCGCGGTCCAGTGGCGACGGGTTGGTTTCCGGATCCTGATCCGCGCCGAACAAGAGCAGCGTGCGGTAGGGGCTTCGGGCTCCGTCGTCGCCATTCACCGTGCGCCACATCGGCCGGAGGGCAAGGAAGAGGCGTTGGCGCTCTGCCGCGTCCGGTGTGTCCGCGATTCGGCCGAGAATCGTAAGGCGGTCTACCGTGTCGTTGCCTGCGGCGACGAATGAAGCCGCGCGTCCGAAGCAATCGTAGATGTGGCGGCGATAGGCATTCGCGGCGGTGGTGTCGCCCGGGGCGATCGACGCGGGGGCGGCGCCTGGGGCGCAGCTCGTAAGTACGGGCGATGAGTCGCGGGCGTCCGGGTTCCCCGCGAGATCGGTGGTGAGAGTGCGGGAGAGGATGGTGAGGGCGGCACGGTCTCCGGATCGGAGGTGTGTTGTCTCGATCTCGGCGAGTTGCCGGGCGACGGCCGAGCGGGCGGCGAGGAATCGAAGATCGCCGGCGGAGAGGGATTCGCCGGACGGTGTCTGGATGAGTCCGCGGGCGCGCGTGATGCCGAGTGTGTCGCGGAGGGAGCGGAGCGCGGTGTAGCTGGTCTCGAGATTGGTGAGCTGAACAGAGGAGGGCGGTGGTGGCGCGTTGTGGGTGCAGGCAGTGGCGATGACAAGGAGTGCCAAAAGACCGAGGATTCGATGCGGCGGGTGGCAGGGGCGGAGGCGGCGCGAAGCGCCGCCTAAATAGGAGATAGGAGAAAGGGGAGAGGAGACCAAACCGGCAAAAGAGTGCAGCCGTGGTAGGGTCGGTTGCGACCGGTCGAGGCGGCGCTTCGCGCGGCCTCGAGAGTAGACCCGAGAAAGTGGAAAGTAGACCAGACAGGTCCGGGGAGAGACAGGCATTGGTGTAGCCGCTATAGGGCCGGTCGCGTCGCGGAGAGGGCGATCATTCGGCCGTATTGCAAAGAAAAAAGGAGAGTAGCAAAACAGAGAGTAGAAGGTAGACTCAACTCGGTGAGTGCCGTTAGCAGGTCAGTTTGCCGTGACCTTGATTCGATAGAGCGAAATCTGCTGGTGGATTTCGCCCTCGTCGAATGGGCGTGTCACCTTGGACACGACTTCCAGGCCGTCGGCTGCCAGGCCCGCCAGGAAATCCGGAGCCGCGATGCGGCCCGGGTCGGCAATGATGGCCTCGCCGCCGGGGGCGAGGACTCGGGCGATGGCTGCCGACAGGAGCGGCGGATAGATCTTCTCGTACAACACGTCCGCCGCGACGATGCGGTCGAAGCCTCTGAGATCCGCGGGGAAATTGCGCCAGTCGACGTGACGGGTCTCGGGCTCGCGGCCGAGGGCGCGGGCGGCGTTCGCGCGGGTGAAACGCAGGGCGTCCTCATAGTAGTCGGTGGCGAGGACTTCGTAGCCGGCGCGCATCGCGGCCATCGTCACCAGGCCGAGACCGCATCCCAACTCGAGAAGCGACAGCGGCCGGCGGGTGGGCTGGACGGGAGCGGGCATTCCGCCGGACGAGGACGGATGCCGAGTGCCCGCAGGGCGCGCCAGCGCTGGCCCGTGATCGGGGGCGCGCTCGGTTTGCAGCAGGTAATCGGCGAGAATACGCGATGAGGGCCAGAGGTCTGCCCAGTATGGAAGCCGGTCGTCGCGGACGAAATCGGCCTCGCTGATCAGATCATCGGAGTTGCGTGGCCGCAGCAGCTCAACCGGCCAGTCGTGCAGCGTGACCGTGTCGGTTGCGGTGACGAACTGGCGCATCAGCGTGCGGCGCAGATCTGCGTGCGCGCCGGAGGCATCGGCCGGGGCATGCGGGCGTGTCATGACCGCTGTGTCTCATGGGTCACCCGCACGCCGTCAGTGTCCGCTCGATGACGTGCCGGGACCAGAGGGCGACCGGAGTCCCACATCGCCAAGCGCGGCGTGGGCGGACTGAATGACACCGGCGGCGGCGTCCTGGGCGTCACGCTCCAACTCCCATTTCATCTCGTACCGCGAGATGACCCAGAGTGTCAGCGTCGTGAACAGTCCCACCACCATCGCGATTTCGAGGCGCCCGTAGCCCACCGCGGCGCCGACGATGGCGGTGGACCAGATCGCCGCCGCCGTCGCAGTGCCGCGGACGCGATTGCCATCCTTGACGATCGCGCCGCCGCCGATGAACCCGATACCGGTCACTAGTCCCTGCAGGATCGGGGCTTGCTGGCCGGATGAAATGCCGAACACCTGTCCGGCGAGAATCACGTAGCCGCACGATGCGACCGCGACGATCGGAAACGTGCGCAGGCCGGCGCTCTTGTCATCCTTGTACCGCTCGACACTCACGGGGCTCGTGAGCGCGGCGGCGATCACGATCTTGATGAGGAGCGACACGAAGAGCGTCACGTCGAAGTGCATCTTGGACATCACTTCGCTGATCATCGATTCCATCGTCGCTCGTCCCGTTTGGATGCCGCGTGTGTGGGTTTGCCACTTCCGGCCGCGATCTAAGATGGGCCTCGAGGCCGAAATATCCAATCGGTTTGCCGTCGGGCGCGCTACCACAAAAGGGGCGAATGGCCGCCGACGCCGGCGCTGGCGTTACCCGAGCATGGCGAGGACCGCCGAGGCGGCCCGCTGGCCGCTCGCGATCGCGGCGTGCACGGCGCCTCCGCGTCCGTCGGGGTCCGTCGCTTCGCCGGCGAGGAACAGCGTCTTGGCGATGGGCTGCGTGAGCACGCGTGGCGCGTCGATGCCTCCGGCAACGCCGTAACTATAGGAACCGCGCGAGAACGGGTCGTTGTGCCAGTCGTGGTACCAGGATCCGGCGAGCATGCCGCCGAGGCGCGCCCTCGGGATACCGCACGCCCGCCCCAGCACGCGAAGCGCGCGATCGGCCAACTCGTCGCTCGTCAGACTGGCCAGCGCTTCCGCCTGGGGGCCGCCCATCCACGCCGTGAGGACACTCGCGCGCAGCGGGAACGACGTCCACCATACCGCGAACTCGTCGCTTCCCATCGAGAGAAAGCTCAGGTCATCGGGCGGCTCGCCTCCGCCGCTCACGGGCAGCGTGTCCCAGAAGGCCGTCTCGAATTGCATCACGATCCGGAGCGCCCCGCCCATCGCGACGCCGCCGAGCGCCGAGCGCACCGCCGCGCCGAGGTCGGGGCGGAAGGTAATCGGTCCGGGGGTGCCGTCGGCGCGCGCACACAGCACGCCGAGCGGGATCGTGACGATCGCGGCGCGCCCCGTGACCGTCGCGGTGTCGGCGAAGACTGCGACGCGGCCCGGCTCCCATTCGACCTCGCGCACCACCGTCGAGAGACGAATGGCGTCCGGGGGCAGGTGTGCCGCAAGCGCGGCAGGCACCTGATCGTATCCCCCGGGGATCCGGTATGTGTGATCGTGCTGATCGCGGCGCCCGGCGGCCTCGGAGACCGCCAGCCACCGCTCACCCACGCGGGCGGGATCTGCGCCGTCGAACCCCTGGACGTATCGCAGCGCGTCGGGGATCGCAGCGACGACCGCCGCGGACGTACCGGGATCCGCCCGCAACGTCTCGAGGAAGCTGGCGAACGTTCGGTCCGGCGTGCGATCGGGATCCAGGAGGGCCATCACCTTGCCGATTGCCCAGTCATCGTCGCCGGGCGGGTGCAGCTTGCCACCGGCGACACTCCACCAGGTGTGCGACATCTCGCCCAGCAGAATCCCGGCTTCGTCGGCGATGTCCAGCGTCTCGCGCACGCGGCCGTGCACGAACTCCGCGCCCAGCTCGACCGGCAGCGCGAGCCCGGGGACACGCCGCGTGTACACGCGGCCGCCGATCCGCGGGCGCGCCTCGAGAACGGCGACACGCACGTGCGCATCATGGAGGGCGCGGGCCGCAGCGAGGCCAGCGACACCGGCGCCGATCACGACGACGTCAGCCGACGGCGCCGGTGGTGCGCCCTCTACGCCGATTTGATCTCGGTCCACAACTGGTCCCATTCGGCCGTCTCGCGGCCCAGGTCGATCTGATATTCGAGACGCCGCAACTGATCGGGCGTCGGATACGGGACCGGGTGTTCCATCCGCGCCAGGGCCTTTGCGTTGGGCGTGCCGTACCCGGTGAAATCCGAGATGGCGGCGCCGACTTCGGGGCGGAGGATGTAATTCATGAACTCGTGTGCGGCGCGCGGGTGTGGCGCGGACCGCGGCATCACGACATTATCGGCCCAGATCGTGGATCCTTCGCGCGGGATGGCGTACTGGATCGCCGGCTGCTCGACGCGTGCCTGTGTCGCGTCGCCGTTCCAGAGCTGTGCGATCCACACATCGCCCGAGATGAGCTGGCCTTTGACAGGCGCGGAGAGATAGGCGCGCAGGTTGCGCTTGGCGCTGATCGCGTCGTTTTTGGCGGCGGCCAACTCGATCTGATCGCGCGAGTTCAGGGAGTGGCCGCGGTAGCGGAGCCACGATCCGATGACATCGCGGCCATCATCGAGCTGCGTCATCTTGCCGGCGTAGCGCCGGCTCTGCAGCACCCCCCAACTCTCGGGAGTTTCAACCTTGTCGGAGCGGTAGGCGAGGCCGGTGATGCCCCACTGCCACGGGACCGAGTGGGCGTTGCCCGGGTCGAAACCGGGATTGAGAAAAAGCGGTGCAACGTTGCCCCAATTGGTCAGGTAGGCCCGGTGCAGAGAACCGGCGAGGCCCGTGGCCACCAGCACCGAGAGGGCGTAGCTGCTGGGGAACACGACGTCATAGCCGCGAGCGCCGGCGAGCAACTTGGCGAGCAGCTCCTCGTTGCTCTCGTACACGTCGTAGGTGACACGGACACCGAACTCGCGCGCGAAATTGGGGATGGTGTCGGGCGCGACGTAGTCGGACCAGTTGTAGATCGCGAGGCGGTGCTCGATCGGTCCCAGCGGTTCGAGAGCTTCCGCGGCGTCGCGTGCGGCGCGCGCGGCGGGTGCGAGGCCGTCACCGACCGGCCGGCACGCGGCGAGCCAGCCGGCGATCGTCGTCGCCGATACACCGATCGCCAGCGCGCGGCGCGCGAACTCGCGCCGGCCGATCGATCCCGCCGCCATTGCCCGGAGCAGTGTCTCGGCGCGCCTGTCAGGCATGGGAGGGCTCATTTCGCCGGCTCATGCGGTCCGAAACGTACAGCAGCACCGACGTCGCGACGACGATCAGGGCGCTGATCGCATTGATGCTCGGTTCGATGTTGCGGCGTACCATGCTGTAGATCACGAGCGGGAGCGTGCTCGACCCCGATCCGGCGACGAGAGATGTGATCACGAAGTCGTCGAACGAGAGGATGAACGACAGCAGGGCGGCCGACAGGATCCCCGGCCAGAGCAGCGGCAGCGTGACGCGGAAGAAGGTCGTGACCTCATCGGCGCCGAGTGTCATCGCCGCCTCTTCGAGGTTCTCGTCCATCCCTGCCAGCCGGGCCACGACGACCACGACGACGAACGGCACGCAGAAGGCGACGTGCGCGATGATGATGGTCGCCAGCCCGAGCGGCATCCGGAGGAACACGAACAGGACGAGCAGCGAAATGCCGGTGACGATCTCCGGTGTGACGATCGGCACGTACATCATCCCTTCGTAGATCGTGCGGCCGCGGAAGCGGTGGCGGGCGAGCGCGAGGGCGATCAGTGTGCCGAGCGTGACCGCGATCGCCGTCGCCGTGATACCGACGATGAGGCTGGCCTGCAGGGCGTGGAGGATGTCATCGCGTTCGAGAAGACGACGGTACCAGGCAAGCGTGAAGCCGGTCCAGGTCACCGCGAACTTCGACGCATTGAAGGAGAAGACGATGAGCACCAGCACCGGCAGGTGCATGAGAAACAGGCACACCGCGGTGAACGCGACGAGCCAGCGGGGGAGTTTCCCGATGCCGGAGGCGCCCACGTCACCACCCTCGCACGGTATCGGGCGGCCGGAGGCGCAGGTACACCAGCACCGCGGCGAGGACGACGATCATCAGGATGAACGACGCGGCGGAGCCGAACGGCCAGTTCCTCGCGGTGGAGAACTGGTTCTGCACGAGGTTGCCGATCAGCAGCTCCTTGGCGCCGCCGAGGAGGTCGGACGTCAGGTAGGACCCCAGTGACGGGATGAAGACGAGGAGACAGCCGGCGATCAGGCCGGGCGCCGAGAGCGGCAGGGTGACGCGGCGGAAGCGGGCGGCTGGGCGGGCGCCGAGTACTTCGGCTGCCTCGAGGAGAGCCGGGTCGAGCTTCTCGAGCGATGCGTAGATCGGCAGGACCATGAACGGGAGGTAGCCGTAGACGAGACCCGCGAGCACGGAGAACGGCGTGTAGAGCATCGGGATCGGCTCTTGGCGCAGTCCGGCGGCGATCAGCCAGCTATTGATCAATCCCGTGTCGCGCATCAGGAAGATCATGGCGAACGTGCGCACCAGAAAACTCGTCCAGAACGGCAAGACGACGAGAAAGAGGAGCAGCGACTTCCACCGCCCGCTCCGGGCGATCGTGTACGCCACGGGGTAACCGGCGAGTGCCGAGAGTACGGTCGTCGCGACGGCGAGGACGAACGTCCGTTCGAGGATCGTCAGGTAAACCGGGTGCAGGAACCGGGTGTACGCTTCGATCGTGAATCCGGGGTCGACGCCGCCGTACTCGCCCCGCGGCATGACGCTGTACGCGCACATCACGATGACGGGCACGAGGAAGAACCCGAGCATCCAGACCGTGCCTGGCGCGAGCAGGGTCCAGGCCTGGGCCTGCGGGCGGGGTGCGAGCCATGCGAGTGCCCGGCGGCGCAGCCCGTTCCCGGGGGCCGACCGCGGACCCGCGGCCTGGGGCGGCATGTCCAGCGCCGTCATTCGTCCTCGAGGATCTGGCAGTCCTCTGGCCGCCACGCCACGGTCGCGGGATCACCGCGCCGCCACGGCAGGGGGTTGATCAACTGACCCTCGTTGCGGAGCGCGACCGTGATGTCCGGCGTGGACGGCGCGGAGACGACGACGTGCATCGTTTCGCCGAGGTAGACGACATCGCGGACCGTGCCGGGGATGGCGTTCTCGCCGGCGGGGACTGCATCCGGCCGAAACACATCGAGCCACTCCGGGCGCACCGCAATGTGCACGTCCTGTCCGGGCGCGAGGCCATTGAGAACCGGGATGCGAAAGCGTATTCCGCCGCGGCCCTCGACCTCCCACCACGCATCGGCGCGATCCGTGATGCGGCCGTCGAGAAAATTCGATTCCCCGATGAACTTCGCGACGAACGCCGTCCGCGGGTTCTCATAGATCTCGGCTGGCGTTCCCAACTGGGCGATGCGGGCGTGCGACATGACCGCGATGCGGTCGGACATCGTGAGCGCTTCTTCCTGGTCGTGCGTGACGTAGAGGAATGTCGTGCCGAGCTGTTTGTTGAGCGCTTTGAGCTCGAGCTGCATCTCCTTTCGGAGCTGGAGGTCGATCGCGCCCAGGGGTTCGTCGAGCAGCAGGATCGCGGGGTCGAGCACCAGGGCGCGGGCGAGGGCGACGCGCTGGCGCTGCCCGCCGGAGAGCTGCGTGGGCGACCGTCGTGCGAACGTTTGGGGGGAGAGGCGGACGAGGTCGAGGGCGCGGGCGACGCGGCCCGCGATTTCCGAGCGAGGAGTGCGGCGCTGCTCGAGCCCGAAGGCGATGTTGCGTTCGACGGAGAGGTGCGGAAAGAGCGCGTAATTCTGAAAGACCATGGCGATCTGGCGCTCGTAGGGCCGCTTGTCGTTCACGACCTCGCCGAGGATCCGGACCTCGCCGCCATCCGGGTCGGGCGTCTCGAAACCGGCGAGGAGCCGGAGCGTCGTGGTCTTGCCGCAGCCGGAGGGGCCGAGGATCGAGAAGAACTCGCCGCGCTCGATGTTGAAACTGATCGAGTCGACCGCCTTGGTGGCGCCGAAACTCTTGGAGACGCGATGAAACTCGACCGCGGGGGAGGTCAATGCGGCGCGAGCCGCGAGGCGCTCAGCGCCTCGGCCATCACATCCAGGCCTTCGTCGACCACCGCGTCGGGCGCCGTCAGGGGCACCAGGACGCGAATCACGTTGCCGTATGTGCCTGCTGAGAGGAGGATAAGGCCGCGGCTGAGGGCTGCGGTGACGATACGGCTGACGCGTGCGTTGTCGGGCGCCTTGGTCGTGCGGTCCTGCACGAACTCCATCGCGACCATGGCGCCCAGGCCTCGGACGTCGCCGATGCCGGCGTCGGTGTCCGCCCAGGAGCAGAAGCGCCGCTTGATGCGCGCGCCGAGTGCAGCCGCCCGCTCCACGACCATGTCTTCGGCCATGACGTCGAGGACCGCGAGTGCGGCGGCGCAGGCGAGGGGGTTGCCGCCGTACGTGCCGCCGAGGCCTCCTGCGACCGGCGATTCCATGATCTCGGCCCGTCCGGTGACCGCGGCGAGGGGCAGACCGCCGGCGAGCGACTTCGCGGTGACGATCATGTCGGGTACGAGCTCATAGTGCTCGCAGGCGAACATCGCGCCGGTGCGCCCGAAGCCAGTCTGGATCTCGTCGGCGACGAGGACGATGCCGTTCGCCTGCGCGAAGGCTGAGAGCGCGCGCACGTATTCGGGCGGGGCGGGGACGAAGCCACCTTCGCCGAGCTCGAGCTCGATCACGATGGCGGCGACAGCGGCGGGGTCGACGATGGCGGCGAACAGTTGCGCGAAGCGTTCGGGCGAGGCGAGGCAGCAGGAACCGTCCGCGGTCCGGCCGGCGGAGCAGCGGTAGCAGTACGGGTAGGGCAGCCGGTAGATCTCGGGGGCGAACGGGCCGAATCCCGTCTTGTACGGGCGGACCTTGGACGTCATGGCCATCGCGAGATTCGTGCGCCCGTGGAACGCGTGCTCGAAGCACACGACGGCCTGCCGGCCCGTGTGGGCCCGCGCGATCTTGACCGCGTTCTCGATCGCTTCGGCGCCGCTGTTGACGAGCACCGTCCGCTTGTCGTGCGTGCCGGGCGTCACCGCATTGAGCCGTTCCGCGAGGGCGATGTACGGCTCGTAGGAGACGACCGGGAAGCAGACGTGCGCGAAGTGGTCCAACTGCGCGCGGACCGCAGCGACGACGCGCGGATTCCGGTGGCCGACATTGACCACGCCGATGCCGCCCGCGAAATCAATGAGGCGGTTGCCATCGGCGTCCGTGAGGACGGCACCATCGGCCTGGATGACCGCGAGCGGCGTCACGGACGGCACACCACGCGGGACCGCGCGCGCGCGGCGGGCCATCAGCGCATCGCTGGCTGGACCGGGCACCGCCGTCTTCAGCTCGATCACACGTCCCATACGCGATCCGCGTCCGTCTCTTGATCCTGCTCCTGATCCTGCTCCTGATCCTGCCTCTGATACTGCTTCCGATGCGCCCGGGACTGCAGGGTGGCCGGCTGTGGGAGAGGCCGGCCTCTCACCCGCCTCGACTGCGCACCGGGAAAGTTATATGATGGGGCCCGGCACACCAGCGCGAATGCGGGCCCGAATTCCGGCATGTACCGGCACCCGATCCCCTCTCCTATGACAATCGAACGTTCGCAGTCACCTGGCTGGCTTCATGCCGCTTCGCCGGCCGTACTCGGAATGCTTGGCGCGCTTCTGGCGGGCTGTGGCGGAGGCGGGAGCCATTCGAATGCGCCCCACGGGCTGGCATCCAAGATCGCGATCACGGCGACCGGGGATGCCCGTGCGGACGCCGCGACCTATCTCAAGCAACTCTGTCCGAAGCCGATCGGCGGAGAGCTCAACTTCATGGTCTGGGAGGGCTACACCGACTCGGTGTTCACGGCGCCGTTCGAGCGAGCATGCGGCGTCAAGATCAACGCGACGTATATGGGGTCGAGCGACGATCTCGTCGCGAAGCTGCGGGCCGGCGGCTCGCAGACCATCGACCTCGTGTCGCCGTCGAGCGACGCAATCACCGAGATCATCCAGGCGGGACTCGCGGCGGCGCTCGACACGACGCGTCTGCCGAGCTTCGGCGATCTCATGGCGGGGTTCCGGGCGTTACCGGTGGCGCGCAGCGGGGGAAAAACCTACGGTGAGCCGTGGGCGTTCGGTCCGAACCCGCTGATCTACGATTCGACGAAAGTGACGCCGAGGCCCGTGTCGTGGGCGGTCTTCTGGGACGACCGGTACAAGGGGCGGATCTCCGTCCAGGATGACATCGCGACCCTCTACATGGTGGCGCAGTATCTCGGGCTGGACGATCCCAAGGATCCCGCGAAGCTCTACAATCTGTCCGACGCGGACCTCGACAAAGTGAAGGCCAAGGCGATGGAGCTTCGGCCGCGGGTCCGGAAATACTGGTCGACCGCGGGCGACATGACACAACTCTTCCAGAGCGGGGAGATCGTGCTCGGTGAGGGGTGGCCGCTCATGACTCACCAGCTACGGGCCGTGAAGTTCCCGGCCGCCGAAGTCATTCCCAACGAAGGGACCACGGCGTGGGCGGACCACTGGGTGCTGACCTCCGGGGCGCAGAACCTCGATGCGGCCTACGCGTGG
Source organism: Gemmatimonadota bacterium (assembly GCA_021324775.1). Taxonomy (GTDB): domain Bacteria; phylum Gemmatimonadota; class Gemmatimonadetes; order Gemmatimonadales; family Gemmatimonadaceae; genus Palsa-1248. The sequence continues at coordinate 31,620 of JAJPIM010000011.1, read as the reverse complement.
CTCGAGTACGCGGCGCAGCCGTTCACGCAGAAGATGCTTGCCGATGTCACCGGGTACATCGTCGCCAACCCGGGTGCGCGCGCGTACATGACGCCGGAGCAGGCCACCGGCCAGCACGACATTTCCGAATACGGCGCGCACGTGAACTTCTGGCAGTGGGGATCGAAGCGCGACAAGTATCAGGAGATCTGGAACGCGGTCAAAGCGGCGCAGTGACCCCGATCGTCGAGCTGCGCGGACTGACCAAGCGGTTTGGCGCGTTCACCGCGCTCGACGGCATCTCGCTCGCGGTCGCGGCCGGTGAGTTCCTGACCGTCCTTGGCGCGTCGGGATCGGGCAAGACGACCACTCTACGACTGATCGCCGGCTTCGACCTGGCCACCGAGGGGCGGATCCTCATCGAGGGCGCCGACGTGGCGGCGCTCCCGCCGTTCAAGCGGCCGGTCAACACGGTGTTCCAGCAGTACGCGCTGTTCCCGCACATGAGCGTGCGTGACAACGTGGGGTACGGGCTCCGGATGCAGCGCGTCCCGCACCGTGAGATCGGCCCACGCGTGACCGAAGCGCTCGAGATGGTGCAACTCGGGCCGTTCGCGGAGCGGGCGCCGAGGCAACTGTCGGGCGGCCAGCAGCAGCGGGTGGCGCTCGCGCGTGCGATCGTGAATCGTCCGCGGGTGCTGCTGCTCGACGAGCCGCTGGGCGCGCTGGACCTCAAACTCCGGCGTGCGATGCAACTCGAGCTGAAAGATCTGCAATCGAAACTCGGCATCACGTTCATCTACGTGACCCATGATCAGGAAGAAGCGCTGACCATGTCCGACCGGGTGGCGCTCATGCGTGGCGGGCGCATCGAGCAACTCGGAGCGCCGCGGGACCTGTACGACCGGCCGCGCTCGCGGTACGTGGCCGATTTCATCGGCGAGACGAACCTGCTGCCCGCGGTGGCTAACGATCGTGATCCGGGCATGGTGACCGTTGCCGGGCCGGCGGGTCCGATCCCGGTCCGTGTGGAAGTGCGGGCCGACGGGGTTCGCGCGGGTATACCGCTGTGGCTGTCGGTGCGTCCCGAATCCCTGTCGGTTGTGGCGGCTGCGGCGCCGGCGGCGTCAGGCGACGGTGCCGGCAACAGCCTCCCGGCCACGGTGCGCGAGATCGTCTATGCGGGATCGGTAGTGAAACTCCACCTCGCGCTGGCCGATGGGACGACGATCGTGGCGTTGCGCTCGCCGTCCGATCCGCCGTTCGCGAGCGGTTCCTCGGTGCAGCTTCGCTGGCCGGCCAGCCAGGGCGTGCTTGTCGCGGACTGAAGGGGTGCCCGCTGAAGGATCTCCTGCTGGTGCCCCCGGTGACGGGACGCCGGCGGCAGGGACGCCCGCGCGTGCGACACTCGTGGATCGGGTGCGGACCAACCGCCGGGTCAAGACCCTCGTGGCCAGCGCGATTCCCGTGACGTGGGTTGTGGTGCTGTTGCTGGTGCCGTATGCGCTGCTGTTGATCCAGTCGTTCTGGCGGCTTCGGAACGGGACCCTTACGCACGAGCTCACGACCGAGAACTACCGGCGGCTCTTCGGCACGTCGCTCTATCCGGCGACCATCCTGTATTCCGCCGGCGTCGCGCTACGCGTCACCGTGTTCTCGCTCCTGCTCGCGTTTCCTGTCGCCTACGTACTGGCGTTCAAAGTCCGGAAGCACAAGACACTGCTGTACATGGCGGTGATCATCCCGCTGTGGGTCAGCTACGTCGTGCGGGCCTACGCGTGGAAGATCATCCTCGGCCAGCAAGGGATTCTGAATGGATTACTGATGTCGATGGGGATCATCCGAACGCCGCTCACCGTGCTGCTGTACAGCACCGCCGCGGTGGTGCTCGCGCTGACGCACATCTACACACCCTTCACGCTGATGCCGATTTACGCCGTGCTGGACGCGATCCCGCCGGCGCTCAAGGAAGCGAGCCAGGACCTCTACGCGAACCGGTGGCGGACCTTCATCCACGTGATCCTGCCGCTGTCGCTGCCGGGCGTGGTGGCCGGCTGCACCTTCGCGTTCGTGCTGAGCATGGGTGACTTCCTCGCGCCGCAACTCCTCGGCGGCAACGACAGCGCGCTCATGGTGTCGAATCTCGTGTGGAGCCTGTTCGGTGTGGCGTACAACTGGCCGCTGGGCGCCGCCGTGTCGGTCGTCATGCTGGCCTTGACCCTGGTGTTGCTGTGGGTGGCGGGCAGAGTGGAGGCGCGGGGGAGCTACGGCGGCGAGGCGCGAGCGTCGGTGACGGACTATGCCGCGCCGGTCTGACCCGCTGACGGCGGGCCTATGGATCAGCGCCGGGGCGGTGTTCGCGTTCATCTACGCGCCGCTGGCGATCGTCATCCTGTATTCGCTGCACGACAGCAGCATCATCGCGTGGCCGCTCAAACTGGGCACACTGCGGTGGTACGGCGTGCTCGTGCACGACACGAGCATGCTCGCCGCGGGGTGGGCGAGCGTCAAACTGGCGGTGCTGGCGGTGATCATCGCGCTCGCGGTCGGCGTCCCGGGCGCTTTCGTGCTGGACCGCTACGACTTTCCGGGGAAGGGCGCGTTCCGCCGGCTGGTGATGCTGCCGCTGATACTGCCCGGCATCATCACAGGCGTGGCGCTCCTCAGCTTTTTCTCGTTCGTGGGGCTCAGCCTGTCGAGCGGGTTTCCGCTCGTCCCGGGGTGGCCGGTGGTGCTGGGGCATGGGGCGGCGCTCACTTCCGTGATCATGACCCAGGTGTATGCGCGGCTCCAGCGTTTCGACCGGGCGCTCGAGGAAGCGAGCGGTGACCTCTACGCGAACGAGTGGCAGACCTTCTGGCGCGTGACACTGCCATCGATCCGGCCGGCGGTGCTGGGTGCCGCGTTACTGGTGTTTACGCTCAGTCTTGATGAGATCGCCGTCACGTTCTTCCTGATCGGCCGCCAGAATACGCTGCCGCTCCAACTGTGGGGGCTGCTGCGCCGAGGGATTACACCGGAAGTCAACGCGGCAGCGACCGTGATCTTTGCGGTGTCGCTCTTGACGATCGTGCTGTGGTCGCGGATGATCCGGGATGAGAAGGGCAGGGAGTAGGGAGGGAATGGGGAATGGGGGTTGGGGATTGGGGGTTGGGGATTAGGGATTGGGGGTTGGGGATTGGGGAGTTAGCGAGTCGCGGGGCGACATTGCAGGCGCGTCGGACCGGGTTTCCCGGGGGGAGATGATTGTGGCGACGACTAGCAAGGCAAAGACCAAATCCAAGAGCAGCGGCGCGGCGTCCAAGAGTGTGCCATCGAAGACGAATGGCGCGCCGTCCAAGAGCAACGGTGCAGCTGGCGGCGTCCGGCGGTTTCAGATGTTCATCGGCGGGAAGTTCGCCAATGCGGCGAGTGGCAAGACATTCGACGTCTTCGATCCGGCGACCGAGTCGGTGATTGCGACGTGTCCCGCCGGGGGTGCCGCCGACATCGATCGTGCCGCGAAGGCGGCCAAGCGTGCGTTCTACGACGTGTGGCGCGGGACGACGGCGCAGGACAGGGGGCGCGTGCTGCTGCGGCTTGCGGAGCGCGTGCGCGCGCGGCGGGCGGAGCTGGCGGAACTCGAGACGCGGAACTCGGGGAAACCGATCGCGGAATCCGAGTACGACATGGACGATGCCGCGACCTGCTATGAGTATTACGGCGGGCTGGCCACGAAGATCAACGGCGACGTGCTGCCCGTGCCCGCGCCTGCGGTGGCGCTCGCGTTGCGCGAGCCGATGGGAGTCGCGGGGCAGATCATCCCGTGGAACTATCCGCTGCTCATGGCCGCGTGGAAACTCGGGCCTGCGCTCGCTGCCGGGTGCACCGTGGTCCTGAAGCCTGCCGAGCAGACGCCGTTGTCGATACTGGCGTTGGCCGAGGACTTCGAGGCGGTGGGCGTGCCGGCGGGGGTGATCAACATCGTGACGGGCGACGGGCCGGGGGCGGGCGCGCCGCTCGTGGCGCACCCCGACGTCCGCAAGATCGCGTTCACCGGCAGCGCGGACGTCGGACGTCTCATCATGCGGAGCGCCGCCGACCAACTCAAGCGTGTGTCGCTGGAGCTGGGGGGCAAGTCGCCGAACATCTTCTTCAGCGATGCGGATTTCGAGAACGCCGTGGACGGCGCCTTGTTCGGTGTGTTCGTGAATCAGGGCGAGGTGTGTTCGGCGGGAAGCCGAGTGCTGGTGCAGCGGGACATCTACAAACGGTTCATCGAGGCGACGGCGGCGAAGGCCAAGACGATCACCGTCGGCAGCGGCATGGATCGCAACAACAAGATGGGCCCGCTGGTGAGCGCGGAGCAGCGCGACCGCGTGGTGGGTTATCTCAAGATCGGCGCGCGCGAGGCGAAAGTCGCGGCGGGCGGCGGCGTGCCGAAGCAGCATGCGCGCGGGTGGTACGTGGAGCCCACGATCTTCTACGACGTGGACAACAGTGCGCGGATCGCCCAGGAGGAGATCTTCGGTCCGGTGATGAGCATCATCCCCTTCAAGGATGAAGCCGACGCGATCCGGATCGCGAATGCGACGCCGTATGGGTTAGCGGCGGCGGTCTGGACCCGGGACATCTTCAAGGCATTCCGCGTGGTACGGGAGCTGGAGGCGGGGATCGTGTGGGTGAACCACATGCAGCCGACGATGGTCGAAACGCCGTGGGGCGGGTACAAGGCGTCGGGGTTCGGGCGTGAGCTGGGGCGGTGGGGCGTCGAGGAGTATCTCGAGACCAAGCAGGTGTTCATCAACCTGGATGAGAAGCCGATCGGGTGGTATTGAACCGCTAGAGAGTAGAAAAGCAGAGAGTAGAGAGTAGAAAGAAGAGTGCGGATGGTGAGGGCGGCATGACGGGGTGGCGGCGGAGTTGCCGATGGATCGATGGGCCGGTCGCGACCGGCCCCTACCAGGGACGAATTGGTGCGGTGCGGCCGGCTGAGATGAAGCAGACGGCCGAGCTGCAGATCAGCATCGCCGAGAGGTAGCAGCATGACAGACGAGATCAAGCCACCGGAGTTTGCGGGGAATGACCCCGGCAGCCACGGCGATGCGCGCAACCAGGAACGCGAGAACGTGCACGACTCCGATGCGGTACGGGATCGTGAGCTCGGCATGGATCGCGACATCACTCGGCGCGATTTTCTCAATGGGATCGCGGTGGGGGCCGGGGGGCTACTCGCTGCCGCGTGGCTGCCGGGGATGGGGATTCCGAGTAGTGGCCCGCTGCCCGCGCCGTGGGGGGTGGCAGCGGCCGGCGTGGTGCCGGGGCCGCAGGACGCGCCCGGCTACTATCCGCCCGCCCTCACAGGGATGCGAGGAAGTCATCCCGGCTCGTACGAGGCCGGCCACGCGATGCGCGACGGGACATTCTGGAAAGCGGCGGGTGCGCCGGTGCAAACCGGCGAGCACTACGATCTCGTGGTGGTCGGCGGTGGGATCAGCGGGTTGGCAGCCGCGCATTTCTATCGCGCGCGGAACCCGTCGGCCCGCATCCTCATCCTCGACAACCACGACGATTTCGGGGGTCATGCGAAGCGCAACGAGTTCCGCCCGCGTGGCCGGCTCCTGCTCACCAATGGCGGCACGTGGTCGATCGAGTCGCCTTTCAACTACAGTCCTGTGGCGGAGGGACTGCTGACGACGCTCGGCATCGATCCGCCGGCGCTCGAAGAGCGGTGTTCGCGGCCAGACACCTATCGCGGCCTCGAATCGGCAGTGTTCTTCGACCAGGAGACCTTCGGCGCCGACCGCCTCGTGACCGGCGTGCCGTCGCGTGCGCGGCGGGACCGGAACGCATCGACCGGTGCCGCGAACCAGCAGAAGAGCGAGCCACAGAGCAAGCGGCAGGAGCGGGCCGCCCTCGAATCGTCGTGGCGGGATTTTCTCGCGAAGACGCCGCTGACGGCGGCCGCGCGGCGCGACATCGTCCGGATCCAGACCGAAGTCGTGGACTACATGCCGGGGCTCACGTCCGACCAGAAGAAGGACAAGCTCTGGCGCATGAGCTACAAGGACTACCTGTTGCGTGTCGTCAAAGCTGACCCCGGAGTGATCCCGTACTATCAGACGCGCACGCACGGACTCTATGGCATCGGGATCGACGCCGTGCCGGCGCAGGACTGCTGGGCGATCGGGCTCCCCGGATTCGAAGGGCTCGCCCTCGATCGCACGCCGACTGGCGGGCGGTTGAGTTTCACCGCGGCCGGCGAGGTGACGCCGGGCAAGAAGCCGTACTTCTTCCACTTCCCTGACGGCAACGCATCGATCGCGCGGCTCCTCGTCCGTTCGCTGGTGCCGGGGGCGGTTCCCGGCAGCTCGGCGGAAGACATCGTGACGGCGCGCGTCGACTATGCGAAGCTCGACCGTCCGTCAAACGGCGTGCGGATCCGTCTCAACAGCACTGCGGCCGGCGTCAAGCACGCGGGCGGCGATCCCGTGCGAGCGACCGCGGTGGACGTGACGTATGCGCGGTCGGACGGCACGGAGCACAAGGCCTACGTCGTCCGCGCGAACGACGTCGTGCTCGCCTCGTGGAACATGATGATCCCCTACATCTGTCCGGATCTGCCGGACAAGCAGAAAGAAGCGCTCAAGTACGGTGTGAAAGTGCCGCTCGTGTACACCGGGGTGGCCATCAAGAGCCGCCGGGCCTTCGACAAACTGGGTGTGCACACGGTGGCGACTCCCGGGATGTTCCACTCCTCGGTCGGACTCGACGTCCCCGTCAGCATCGGCGCCTACGAGTACCCGTCCACGCCGGACGATCCGATCGTGATCCGGATGGAGCGGACGCCGTGCCAGCCTGGGCTCTCGGCGCGCGACCAGCAGCGCATTGGGGCGGCCGACCTGCTCGTGACATCGTTCGCGGCATTCGAGCGGAGCATTCGCGACCAACTGGGCCGAGTGTTGGGGGGCGGGGGGTTCGATCCGGCGAGGGACATCGATGCGATCACCGTCAATCGCTGGCCGCACGGGTACGCGTACGAGTACAACCCGCTGTGGGATCCGGCGTGGCCACCCGGCGAAGCGCCGAACGAGATCGCGCGGCGGCGGTTCGGGCGGATCGCGATCGCGTGCGAAGATGCCGCCGCGGCATCGTACACCGATCAGGCGATCGACCAGGGCTATCGCGCGGTCGAGGAATTGCTTTCGGTGACGTAACGGCGGCCGTTGCCCGACAGGGCGACCTACGGTTCACGAACTGCCGCTGCTGCCATGGCCACCGGCATCCGTCACCGTCCCGGGTGACAGTTGGCGACGTTACGGCGCTAGCGCCCGGCCCAGTCCTGCAGCTTGTACCAGCCGGCGATCAGGGGAAGCCCCCACTTGACCGCGGCGTGCAGGCCGGGCGGTGCGCCGCGAAATGGAATCCCGGCGAACGGGTTGTCCATCGGCATGCCGCGGAGCTGGCTCGCGATGAGCGCGCCGGCGTACGTCGCCATGGCGACACCGTGGCCAGCGAAGCCGGCCGCGGCGAACATCCCCCCGACGCGTGCGACGTGGGGCATGGTGTCGAAGCAGAAATCGAGCGTCCCGCCCCATGCGTACGCGACGGTGGTCGCCGATAACTGTGGAAATACCGACACGAGATCGCGGCGGAGGATCGCCGCGCTGCGCGCGATCGTGCGGTCCGTGGCGGGGAAAAACGCGGCCCGCCCGCCGAAGAGCATGCGGCGGTCCGGCGTGAGCCGGTAGTAGTGGAGGAAGTGCCGCGAGTCGAAGATCATGCGGTTGCGCGGACTCAACTCGCGGGCGAGTCCTTCGGGAAGTTCTTCGGTCGCGATGATGAACGAGCCAATGGGGATGATCCGCCGGCGAAGCGCGGGGATCGCGCCGTTCGTGTAGGCGCCGGTGGCGATCACCACCTCGCGCGCGAATATGCGCGCCTGTGGGGTGACGACCTCGTAACCGGCCGCGCCATCGCGCGACGACGGGCCGATTCGCGTGACGGGTGTGTGCTCATGGATCGCGGCACCAGCGGCCATGGCCGTTCGCGCGAGACCGGCGGCGTACCGTGCGGGGTGAAGTCCAGCGCTCCGGTCGTCCACGATCCCGCCGGCGTAGGATCGCGAGCCGATCTCGGCCGCCAACTCGTTCGGGGGGATGATGCGGAGCCGGGAATCGAAGTCGCGAGCCAGGTCATCCACGAGGCGCGCGTAGCGCCCGAATTGCGAGGCGGTACATGCGACCTCCAGATGACCGGACCGCGCGAAGTCGCACGCGATGTCGTGCGTGCGGATCAGTGCCGCCGTGTGCTCCACGGACGCGAGTGTAGCGGCGTACATCCGCTGCGCCGCCGGCAGGCCGTACCGGGAGCGGAGGACACCCGTCGCGATCTTGAGGCCGGGGAGAACCATCCCGCCATTTCGCGAACTGGCGCCCCATGCCGTGGTTCGGGCCTCCAGCACGACGACCCGTGCGCCGTGCGACGCGAGCTCGTACGCGGCGGAGAGGCCGGCGAATCCGGCGCCCACGACGATGACATCGGCGCGCGCGGGCGGAGGGCCCGGCGTGGTGGCCGGGAACGACGCCGAATCCAGCCAGTAGTTGCGGCCGACAGTTATCATCGCAGTCCGTTGAAGCGGTCCCCAATCTGGACGGCCTGCGGGCCGCGCGGTAGGCTAGACTGATGAAACCGGACGACGAACGCGACCCAGCGGCCGACGCCGCGCACGAAACGGCGTACGACCGTGCGCTCGGCATGGACTGTCCGATCACGCGGCGCGATTTCGTGAACGGCATGGCTGTCGCGGCCGGCGCGGCGCTCGTGCCCGGGCGGAGAATGCCGGGCCGCGCGTGGTGGCCTTTTCAGGACGGCGAGTACGCGCCGGAGCGTGACCCGCGCTACTACCCGCCGGGATTGGGTGGGCTGCGCGGCGACCATGCCGGCTCGTTCGAAGTGGCGCACCAGATGCGCGACGGCGGAACGGCCTCCCTCATGGCCGGTGCGAGGCCGACCAACGAGACATTCGACCTCATCGTCGTGGGCGGCGGGATCAGCGGGCTCGCGGCGGCGCACTTCTATCGCAAGACCGCGGGACCGTCGGCGCGCGTGCTCGTGATCGACAACCACGATGACTTCGGCGGGCACGCCAAGCGCAACGAGTTCCAGGTGGATGGCCGGACACTCGTCGGGTACGGCGGCGCGCAATCGCTGGACGGCCCGGACCATTACAGCGCGGTGGCGAAGGCGGTGCTGGCGGACGCCGGCATCGAACCGAGGCGATTCTATACCGCGTTCGACCAGCAGTTCTTTCCGTCGCGGCATCTGGGCGACAGTGTCTTCTTCGACAAGGAGACCTTCGGCGCCGATCATCTAGCGACGGGAGCGGGGACGAAACCATGGGCGGCCGTGCTCGCGGGGGCGCCGTTGTCCGAAGCGGCGCGCCGAGACATCACGCGGCTCTATGAAGAAGAGCACGACTACCTGCCGGGACTCACGCGGGCGCAGAAGCGGGCGCGTCTCGCGCGGATGAGTTACCGCGACTACCTGCTGCAGGTGGCGGGTGTGACCCCAGATGCCATCCCGTACTTCCAGCGGATCACGGCCGATCTCTGGTGCGCCGGCATCGACGTCATCTCCGCGATCAGTCCATACAACGATGGCTTTCGCGCCGGCTTCCGGGGCATGGGGTTGGGCGATGACGATCCGCCGGCGGGCGCGCACCTGGGTCCGACACCGCCGGACGGGGAAGAGCCGTACATCTTCCACTTCCCGGATGGCAACGCATCACTCGCGCGGCTGCTCGTGCGACGGCTCATTCCCGCCGCGGCCGCCGGCCACTCGATGGACGACGTCGTGACCGCGCGGGTGAACTACGCGCAACTCGATGATCCCGGGCACCACGTCCGCATCCGCCTCAACAGCACCGCCGTGCGAGTGCGGCACGTGGGTGATCCCGCGTCCGCGCACGAAGTGGACGTCACCTACGTGCGGGGCGGCAAAGCGTGGACCGTGCGTGCCCCGCACGTCGTGCTCGCGTGCTGGAACTCGGTGAGCGCGTATCTCTGTCCCGAACTGCCCGAGGCGCAGCGGACCGCGATGCTTTCGGGCGTGAAGGAGCCGTTCGTGTACACGAACGTCGCGCTCCGCAACTGGAACGCGTGGAGCGCGCTGGGTACGAGCTTCGTGTACGCGCCGGGCAGCTACTACAGCCTCGCCGAGCTGGATTTCCCAGTGAGCCTCGGCACGTATCATTTCGCGCGGACCCCTGCCGATCCGATCGTCGTGCACATGATGCGGGCCCCGTGTGCGCCGGGGCTCCCGCGACGCGAGCAGTATCGGGCGGGGCGCGCGGAGCTACTGGCGACGCCGTTCGAGGTGATGGAGCGGAATACGCGGGACCAGCTCGCGCGGATGCTGGGCGGCGGTCATTTCGATCCGGCCCGGGACATCGCGGCGATCACGGTGAACCGGTGGGCGCACGGCTACGCGTACGAGTACGATCCGTACTCCGATCCGCCGCCGCCGCCGGGGCAACTCCGTCCGTGCGTGATCGCGCGGCAGCCGTTCGGCCGGATCACGATCGCAAACTCCGACGCCGGCGCGAGTGCGTATGCGAACTCGGCGATCGACCAGGCCCATCGCGCGGTGGTGGAGCTGGGCCGGAGCGTGACAAGCGGCTGATTTCTAGATCGTCAGCGTCGTGCTGATGTATTTCGTTTCCAGGAATGCATCCATGCCTTCCGTGCCGCCTTCGCGGCCGAGGCCGGATTCCTTGTATCCGCCGAACGGAGCCTGGGCGACGGAGGGGAGCGGGTCGTTCACCCCAACGATCCCGTATTCGAGGCGCTCGGCGACGCGCCATGCGCGCGAGAGATCGTTGGTGTAGAGATAGGCCGCGAGCCCGAAGGGGCCTGCGTTGGCGCGGTGGAGGACCTCGGCCTCGTTTTCGAAGCGCGCGACGGGTGCCACGGGGCCGAACGTCTCCTCACGCATCACGCGCATCGTGTCCGTCGTGCGGTCGAGGAGCGTGGGCGCGTAGAAATTGCCGCGGGCGAGGTGTGGCGGACGGTTGCCGCCGACCACGAGGCGGGCGCCGGCGGAGACGGCTTCCCGGACGTGGGACTCGACCTTCCGGACACCCGCCGCATCGATGAGGGGGCCGATCTGCACGCCGTCGGCGGTTCCGTCGCCGACCGTGAGCTGCCGGACGAGTGGCGTGAGCGCTTCGAGGAACGCGTCGGCGACCGAGGCGTGGACATAGAAGCGGTTTGCGCAGACGCATGTCTGGCCGGCATTCCGGAACTTGGAGATGATCGCGCCGCGTGCGGCCGCGTCGATGTCCGCATCCGCGAAGACGATGAACGGGGCGTGGCCACCCAGCTCGAGCGAGACCCGTTTGACCGTGCTGGCGGCTTCACGCGCGAGATACTTGCCGACCTCGGTCGATCCCGTGAACGTGATCTTGCGGACGTCCGTGTTCTGCAGGAGCTCGGTGCCGACCGGTCCCGGGTCGAGGGTGGGGATGACATTACAGACACCGGCGGGCAGGCCTGCTTCGCCCATGATCGCGGCGATCCTGAGTGCCGTGAGCGGCGTCTGCTCGGCAGGCTTGAGCACCACGGTGCATCCGGCCGCGATCGCGGGTCCGATTTTCCGCGTGACCATGGCGGCCGGGAAGTTCCAGGGCGTGATCGCGCCGACGACGCCGACCGGCTGGCGGAGCGCGAGCAGGCGTTTCGCCGCTGAGGATGCGGGGATCACGCGGCCGTACGTGCGTTCCGCCTCTCCGGCGAACCAGCCGAAGAAACTGGCGGCATACGCGATCTCGCCGCGGGCTTCGGGGAGCGGCTTGCCGCCTTCGAGCGTCAGCGTGCGTCCCAGATCGCTCGCGCGCTCGAGGAGCAGGGATTCAGCACGGCGCAGGATGCGGGCGCGTTCGGGGCCTGGAGTGGCGCTCCATGCCGGCAGGGCGGCGGCGGCCGAACTGATGGCCGCTCGCGCATCATCTCGCGTGGCGTCCGCGACCTGTGCCAGCGGCTCGCCCGTGGCCGGGTTGGAGACGGTGAACGTCTTCGACGTGGCGCGCCATGCGCCGCCGATCCAGAGGGAAGTCTCGTTGCCGTCGCGCATGCCGAAATGTACTTCGTGTGGGGCAGACGGAGGGTGGCGAGGGGGCACCTGATTTTCTTGACATCCAGAAGGCCGCCGGTACATTCGCGCGAATCAGACCGGGATCTCATGCCGAGGCCCGGGGGGGAGATAACAGTCACCTCTGCACGCCAGCGCGATGCGGCCACCGTGTGCGTCGCGCTCTCCGGGTGATGGGTCGTACGCGCGACCTCGCCGCGGCGGTGACGACTGGCCTGCAAGACGGCACGTGACGAATTCGTCGCTCCCGCGCGTCGCGTGCGACTGCGCACTGACGTCCCTCGCCACCCTCGTCCGAGGCGAACTTGTGAACCACACTCGTTGTTTGATCACGACGGCCGGCATCGTCGCTCTCGCCGGCCTCGCCGGGTTCTCGCACCGTGCAGCCGCGCAGGCGACGGCACCGCCCGGCGATGCGACAGTTACCGGAGTCGTCACCGCGCCGGGCGGCAATCCGGTGATTGGCGCGACCGTGGCAATCGTGAGCCTTCATCTCGGCGCGACCACTCGAGAGGACGGTCACTACTCGTTCACCGTACCCGCGAGCAATCTGACCGGCCAACCGGTGACGATCACCGCCCGATCGATCGGCTACAAGGCGCAGACCGTCGATGTCACGCTGGCCGCCGGGGCCAATACCCAGAACTTCACCCTCGAGGCGACCCCGCTGCAGCTCGGCGAGATCGTGGTCACGGGTGAGGGGACGACGGCGACGGCGCGCGAGCTGGCGACGGCGCGCGGCAGCGTCACCGATTCTGCGATCCTGAAATCCAACGAGCCGAACATCGCGACGGCGCTGGCGGCGAAGGCGCCTGGTGTGGACGTGACCTCGACCTCGGGCGATCCGGGGGCGTCGACGCAGATCGTCATTCGCGGGATCAACACCCTCGGCGGCGGCGGCGACAGACCGTCGGACCCGCTGTTCATCGTGGATGGCGTACCGATCGACAACTCCTCGATCACGCCGTCCTTTCTCGATCCGCAGGCGTCGGCGGAGGGCGGGGCGGCTTCGCCGAACCGCGCGATCGACATCAACCCCGACGACATCGCGCACATCGAGATCCTGAAGGGTGCCGCGGCGGGCGCGATCTACGGGGCACGGGCGGGGCAGGGTGTCGTCATCATCACGACCAAGCACGGCAACGCGGGACAGACGCACTACTCCCTGAACAGCTCGTACTCGCTCGATACTCCGAACCGCTACATCCCCCTCGAGAACCTCTACGGGCAGGGCTCGAACGGCCAGCCCGATCCCTGCGCGGAGGGGCAGCAGGGGCTGGACTGCATTGCGTCGCCGTTCAGTTGGGGAGCGCCGCTCCCGAAGGGCACCAAGGTCTACGACCACTCGAACGAGATGTTCACCACCGGCAACACGATCAACAACACGTTGACCGCGTCGGGTGGCAACGAGCGGACCACGTTCTACATGTCCGGCTCGTACATCACCCAGTCCGGTACGGTGATCGGCCCGAACGATGACCTCAAGCGGTCATCGCTCCGGTTGTCGGCGGATCATCGCCTGTTCGACAAGCTGCGTGTCGGTGGCAACATCACCGTGGCCGAGACCAATCAGGGCGGCGTGCAGAAGGGCTTCAACTTCAGCAGCGTGACGTGGACGTCGTACATGACGCCGCCGGAGTTCAACAACCGGCCGTTCCTGTCGCCGTCGGCGGGCCTGCAGCGATCGTACATCTTCCCGTTTCCGTCCAACGCGTCGGCGCTGGAATCGCGCGGCTTCGACAATCCGTTCTGGACCGCCGCCACCGCGGTGAGCACCAGCAACGACCCCCGCACGCTCGGCGATATACACGCGCAGTACGATCCGCTGTCGTGGCTCAAGGTCACGTACCAACTGGGTTTCGACAACTCGGACGATTCGCGTCTGCAGGGCCAGGGCCAGAGCAACTCCAACAGCCTGAGTCCAGCGGGCCAGGTGCTGACGCTGGACTTCGACCACAACACGGTCAACCAGGACGTCGTCGCGACGGCGACTTACGCGAGGGGAGACAAGCTGACCGGCAGTCTGGCGCTGGGCAGCAACCTCGAATCTCAGAACGTGTACGAGAACGGGTTGATCGGTGACGGACTGCTGACACCCGGCCTGTATTCGCTCAACAACGTGTCGAGCGTGCGGTCCCCGCTGACGATGGAGAGTCACCAGCGGGTCGAGGGGTTTTTCGCGCAGGACCGGCTCGACCTGGTGGATCAGGTCTTTCTGCAGGCGGGGCTGCGCTACGATGGTGCGTCCACGTATTCGCCCGGCAACCTCTGGGCGCTGTTCCCGAGCGCGAGCGCGGCGTGGGAGTTCACGAAGGCGACGGGTACCTTCGGGCCGATCAGTTACGGCAAGCTGCGCGCGGCGTACGGCGAAGTCGGCACGCAGCCGGCGCCCTATCTGTACGAGGCCTCCTTCTCGCCGACGCGGGAATTCACCAACGGGTACGGCGGGTTGTTCGTGTCGCCGCAAGGCATCGGCGGCCTGACGTTGCCGGCGGAGGCGCCCGCCATCAACCTCCGCCCGGAGCGCACGGGGGAAGCGGAAGGGGGATTCGATCTCGGGCTCTTCGGAGACGTGGCGGACCTCAACTTCACGCTGTACCGGCGCCGGTCGACCGACGTGATTCTCGCTACGCCGGTGGCCGCGTCGACGGGATTCACGCAGCAATTCGCGAACGGGGCCACGATCCAGAACCAGGGTGGTGAGCTGGGCATCAACGTCCGCCCCATCACGAGGAAGGACATCAAGTGGACCGTGGGCCTGAACGCGAGCGTGAATCACAACGATGTGCTCTCGCTGCTCGGGGCGCCGTTCGTGACCTACGGCGGCTCCGGCGGATTCGGGATCGTGTTCGCGACCGTGGGGAACTCGGTCGATGCATTCCGCGATTTCGACTACGTGCGGTGCGGCCGGGGGATCACGCTCTTCACCAGCAGCGGCGCGCCGTACAGCGTCGACGCGCACTGTTCCTCGGCGCAGCGAAAGGGACGCGCGTTGTTCATCACGAACGGCGGACTCGTGACATCGGCGGGCGATCCGGGAGACGGACCCGGGTTCCCGCTGATCGATCCCACGCCTCGCACGATCGGCAACCCCGATCCCAAGTGGAACGCGTCGATCAACAACCAACTGTCCATCGGCAAGCTGTCGCTTTCCGCGCTCGTGGACATCAGGCGTGGTGGCCTCGTGTACAACGGGACCGCCGCGGTGCTCAACTTCTATGGGACCGGAGCGCAGACGGCACGGCGCGGGCAGCAGGTGGTATTCGGGCAGACGTACCTGCCGGGATTCGGGAGCCAGCAGGGGATGGTCGCGGGCCCCGGCGCCGGCACCAAAGTCACGCTCGACCAGAACTGGTTCCAGAGCTACGACGGCGGCGTGTCGCCGGCGCCGATCGGCGCGCCATTCTACGAAGACGGGAGCTTCACCAAGCTTCGCGAAGTCTCGGCGACGTACGAGTTCGTGAGCCCGGCGATCTCGCGGCTCGGGCTGAATTCCGTTTCGCTCCGGATATCGGGGCGAAACCTGTTCGTGTGGACGCGGTACGCGGGGTCCGATCCCGAAGTCAACGACGTCGGCGCCGAGACGGGGGCGCACGGGATTGACTACTTCGGAGACCCGCAGACACGCTCGGTCATATTCACCGTCATCCTCAACAAGTGAGGCGGCCCGTGAAGACGATGCGAAGGCTGACTCGGGACCGGTGGATCGCGGCCGCCGCGCTGGCGATGGTCACTGCCAGCGGCGTGGGGTGCAACGAGTTTCTGACCTCCACCAAAGACCGCAACGACCCGAGCAATCCCACGAGTGCCAGCGCCGACAATCTGTTCCTTGGCATTCAGATCAACGTGGCGGCGCGGATGACCGACGTGATCGCGCAATCCGTCTGCATCTGGATGCAGCAGTGCGCCGGCCAACAGACCCCGTTCCTCGACTGGGGCGAGTACTCGATCGGCACCGACGACTACTATGGGCCGTGGTCCGACTTCTACAGCGGCGGCGGCTTGCTCGGATTGCACCAGCTCGAGCAGATCACGCTCATGCGGGGCGACTCGCTGTACACCGGGCAGGCGTACGTGTTCGAGGCGCTGCTCGTCGGCACACTCGCCGATGTGTGGGGCGACATCCCGTATTCCCAAGCGGCGAACAGCCAGTTTCCGCAGCCGAAACTCGACCCGCAGCAGCAGGTCTACGACAGCATCCTGACGAAACTCACGACCGCGATCAATTACATGAATGCGTCGGGCCCGACCAACACGGGTGCCCTCGGCAACGACGCCTCTTATGGGGGCACGCCGGCGCTGTGGATCGCGCTCGCCAACACCCTCCGTGCGCGGTACTTCATGCACCTGGCGAAGAAGCTGGGGCCCGCGATGTACGACTCCGCGATCAACGCGGCGGCCAACGGAATCCAGCCTGGCGGCGATTTCATCACGGCGAATCTGGCGACCGCCAACCAGGCGAATCTCTGGTATCAGATGGAGACGGTGTACACGCAGTTCATCGTGGCCGGCAGCGCGATGATCGATACCCTGAGTAACGCATCGGACCCACGGCTGAGCGTGTATTTCGACCCGAACGGCGCGAACCAATTCGTCGGTGCGGACCCAGGGCAGACGGGTGGCGACTACTCCCAACTCGACACGATCGTGCGGATCAAGCAGGGATTCCAGCAGCCGGTCGTGACGTACGCCGAGAACCAGTTGATCGTTGCGGAGGCCGAGTTCCAGACGGGGCATCCCGTGCTGGCGCTCACGGCGTTGAACAACGAGCGGACCGAGCAGGGGGTGCCGACGCTTGGCGTGGCGACCCTGCACGACATCATGGTGGAGAAGTACACGGCTTTGTTCCAGAACATCGAAGTCTGGAGCGATTGGCGGCGGACGAACATCCCGGCGCTGACCCCGTTCAACGGCGGGGTGATCCCGAGGCGTATCGTTTACCAGCAGGAGGAAACGGCTGCCAACAAGAACATTCCTGGACCGGGGCCCCAGCGGAACTGGAACGATCCTTGATCTATAAAGTTGGGGCCGCTGGAGGGCTGCTAGGGATTAGGGATTAGGGATTGGGGATTGGGGATTAGGGGCTGGGGAATTGGGGTGGCGCTTGGGGCTGGACTGGGGGGAATGCCCTTGGTCCGGCCCTGTTGTCCCCGGGGCAGGGGTGACGGGTAGTGGGTGCTCCGCCGGGGGGAATTGGCGGGAACTTCTGGCGGCTGGCCGGACTATTTAGGGCGTATGCCTGGTAGAGATGAATCAGCTATGCCCATCATGCAGCGGCTTGCGTTGTCGCTAACCTTGACGCCCCGGAGCTGTGCGGCGATCCAGAAGACCGTTGCAGCGGCTGGCTTAGGTGCGGAGGGGGGTGGCCTGCGGATTGCCGCGCGTCACCTCCGAAAGGGGACGGAGTACCGGTTTGCGGTGGAAGCGCAGCCGGCAGAGACGGATTATGTGGTAGAGCGGCATGGAGCGCGGGTGTACGTTGATCCGTTCTCCGCGCAGGATGTCGATGGTGGCACGATCGACTACGTGCCGGCGGGTGAGAATCATATGTTTACCCTCACGCCGCCCCGGTCGAGCGCTCGCGCCCCCAAACTCGTGGCGTAGTAGCGGAATGGGCTGCCGAGCAGCATTACGGGCGGCCGAGGGCGCGGTCGCCCGTTTTTGTTCGTGTGGTTCTATGGGGACGATCAAGCAGGGGTGAACAATAATGAAGGCGGATGACATGGCGGGCACGACGACAAAGCGGCGCCGGACGCAGCCGGGCGGGCAGACACCGATCGGGGGAGTCGAGGGGCAGGAGCTTCTCGACCTCTACATCGGCGAGCTGGGCCGCATGCCTGTGCTGTCCGCGGCTGCCCAGAAGGACCTTGCGC
Organism: Gemmatimonadota bacterium; assembly: GCA_021324775.1. Taxonomy (GTDB): domain Bacteria; phylum Gemmatimonadota; class Gemmatimonadetes; order Gemmatimonadales; family Gemmatimonadaceae; genus Palsa-1248. The sequence goes on along the minus strand of JAJPIM010000011.1, from coordinate 13,639 downwards.
GGATCGTCCGCGACACCCGCCGCTCTGCGGCGGACCGGGCGGAGGCGCGCAAGTCGTTGATCAATGCGAACCTGCGGTTTGCGTTCTCGATCGCCAAAAAGTACCAGCACCGCGGGCTTCCGCTCGAGGATCTGGTGGGCGAGGCGAATGCCGGGCTGTGCCGTGCTGCGGACAAGTACGATCCCGACGTCGGGGTCAACTTCATCAGCTACGCGGTGTGGTGGATCCGGCAGGCGCTGCACGCGTCGATCACGACCAAGGGGCGGTCGGTCCGGCTGCCGCTTGGCCGGGCAGGCGACTTGTCCAAGGTAGTGAAGGCGCAGGCGGTGCTGCGGTCCGCGCTGCATCGCGAGCCGACGAACGCGGAGATCGGCACGACCTGTAGTCTCTCGGTGGACATCGTCGAGAGCCTGCTGGGATTGGTGCAGCCGGAGCGTTCGTTCGATGACCCGCTCGACGGGTCGGGCGGGGGCGACGGCCGGGCGCGGACGCTGGCGAGTGTGGTGCGGGCGGACGACGACGGTGACGACCGCTTGCCGGGGATGCTGGAGGAGGAGTCGCGGCGCGAGGCAGTGCGCCGGGCGCTCGCTCCGCTGCCGCCCCGCGATCGCCGGGTGATCGTGCTCTACTACGGACTGGATTCCGGCGAGCCCAAGACGCTCGACGAGATCGGCCGGATGCTTGGTGTCACGCGCGAGCGTGTGCGGCAACTGCGCGACCGTGCGTTGGCGGCGCTTCGCGACGGTGGGGCGGCGTCCGTCTTACGCGATTGGGCGGCGTAGCAGAAAGGAGAAGGACAGAAAGGAGAGAGGAGAGAAAGCAAAAAAAGGAGACGGCGCCGGTGCCGTCTCCTTTCTCCTTTCTCCTTTCTCCTTTCTGTACTTCTCCCCTCTCGTCCCTCGCTATTTCTGGGGCGTCGCCAGGTTGCCGCAGGCGATCACCGTGCCCGTGTTGTTGGGGGCGGCGAGGACGTATATGTAGTATTGGCCCTCCGACGGTGTGGCGACTTGCAAGGTTGCGTGAGACCGGGCCGTACCATCGCCCTGAACCTTGAGCGGCGGGTAGTCGCCCGGCGAGCCGAATGGGCCCTGGTCGGTGCCGCATTGGCCCTGGCGGATTGCCCAGGGATGTAGGCCACCGGCGGCCGCATTGCTGATGGAGATCTCCGCGGACGTCCGGCTGCTGTCGGTCGCCGAGACCGGGCCGATCCAGGCGGAGCCATGGATCTGGATCGCGCCTGCCAGAGATTGCGGACTCTCGATCGTGGCGTTCCAGCGCGAGTGCAGCGGCACGGTTGGCGACGCGTCGATCTCTGTCGCATGATGACAGGTCCCAAAGAGGGCAAGCGTCGTGACGACGACAAGTAGATCAAGACATCTAGCCTGCATGGGTACTCCTTGAGGGATGGGGCACGGGATGCGGGTGAAATCTGTTAGTTATCGATTCGGATGTCACCCCTGGCCGGATGTGACCTCGTATGGGTGCAGCCCTGAAATGACGTCATCCCTGACGGAGGAGCAAGCGTGGCTGATGTAGCGCCTGCGGCGATGCGGTATGTCGCGATGCGGGGACCCGGTGGTCCCGAGACGTTGCACATTGATACGATGGCGGTGCCGCGGCCCGGGCCCGACGAGGTCCTGGTCCGGGTGGCGGCCGCCGGAGTGAACCGGCCGGATCTCCTGCAGCGGCAAGGGCGGTATGCGCCACCGCCAGGCGCATCGCCCATCCTCGGCCTCGAAGTCGCGGGCACTGTGGTGGCGGCCGGTGCGCGGGTGGGCCGCTGGCATATCGGCGACCGCGTGTGCGCGCTGCTGGCGGGGGGCGGGTATGCCGAATACAGCGTCGCGCCTGCCGTGCAGTGTTTGCCGATACCGGGGTCGCTCACGTTCGTGGAGGCGGCGGGCATCCCGGAGACGTATTTCACCGTGTGGACGAATCTGTTCGAGCGCGTGCGGCTGCGTGCGGGGGAGACCGTCCTGATTCACGGCGGCGCCAGCGGCATCGGCACGACCGCGATTCAACTCGCTCGCGCGTTCGGCGCGCGGGTGTTCACGACCGCAGGATCGGCGGCCAGATGCGAGGCGTGCCGCCAGCTCGGGGCCGAGCTGGCGATCGACTACAACACCGAGGATTTCGTGCAGGCCGTGACTGCGGCGACCGAGGGCCGCGGCGTCGATGTCGTCCTCGATATGGTTGGCGGGGCGTACGTGCAGCGCAACATCACGGCACTCGCCGTGGAGGGGCGGCTCGTGCAGATCGCGTTCATGAAAGGGAGCCGGGTGGAGGCGGATCTGCAGGCGCAGATGGTGAAGCGGCTGACGATCACGGGGTCGACATTGCGGCCGCGGACCGTCGCGCAGAAAGGAGCGATCGCGCGCGAGCTGGAGGCGCTGGTGTGGCCGTTGCTGCGTGACGGGACCGTGCGGCCGATCATCTCGCAGATATTTCCACTCGAGAAGGCGCCGGATGCGCATCGGGTGCTGGAGACGGGGACGCACGTCGGGAAGCTGATCCTGACCACGGCTGTGTGACGGGAGGGACTGCCTCGCCCACTACCCTAATCAGTGAGGTGTTGACACGGAGGACGGGCGCGCGTAGCGTGGTCGCGCACACCTGAGCTGGCTGTGGACACGGCGGGCATCGACCTGCTGCAGCACCCCGGGGGTGGTAACGCCAGTGGTGGGTCGATGACCCCACCGCTGATTGGTTTGGCCGCACGGTACTCCGATCCCATTCAATTGCGGAGGAGATATATGCCGATGCAGGCGCGTAGCGGATGCTCGTCCCCAACATCAGCGGCCTCCTGGAACATTCGGCGGCCCATCGGGCGAGTCGTTGTACGCACGGTATTGAGCGGGACGTGCCTCATGCTCGCGGTCACGTCCGCGACGAGCGGAGCGCAAACGACGCCGGCCTCGGACGGCAGCGGACACCTCGACCTGGGCATCGGCGTACACACCGGCACCCTCGGATTCGGCGCTGAACTGAATAAGCTCCTCTTGGACCGTCTCGGGATCCGCGCGGGCTTCAATTATTTCAGCTTCGGCCTCAATCACAGCGTCCGTGACGTCGAATACAATGCCACGCTGCGACTGCAGAGCGCCCCGCTGCTACTCGATCTGTACCCGTTTGCACGTGGCCCCCTGCATGTGACGGGTGGCGTCGTCCTCAACCAGACCCAATTCACGGGGACGGGCGTCCCCGATTCGAGCGGGACGATCACGATCAATCACGACAAGTACACGCAGTCGCAGGTCGGCGTCCTGAGCGCCGCCATCAAGTATCCAACGAGCGGAGGATACGCCGGGCTCGGGATCGGAACGCCAGCCTTCAAGTCGCGGGTATCCGGGTCGTTCGACATTGGCGCGATCCTCTCGAAGCCCCGCGTATCGCTCACCGCGACAGGCGCCGCGACGGACCCCCAGCTCGCGACCGACCTCGCCGCGCAGCAAGCGTCCACGCAAACCAGCGCCAACAAACTCAAGGTCTATCCGGTCCTGTCGACTGGCGTGATGGTGCGATTCTGATCGCCGGAGGGCGGACAGCTCTCCGTCCGCTGGACTTGACAGGTTCGTCTACAGATGTAATCGTTCGCGATGCCGGACCTGTGGAGTCTCCCAGGGCAGCGTTTTCCGATCGCACTCTCAACCGTCAGGAGTGACCCGAATGCGCGCGTGGCTGCCGCGACGCTTGCTTGGCGTCGCCGGTCTCCGTCGATGCTGGGCGACGCAACCCGTGGATTCCGTCCGGACCGGTCCGATCAAACCGTTCGTGTCTGCGCTCGCCGGATGCCTGCTTCCATGCCTGCTCATTGGGATGCGGGTGACGGGAGCACCCGGCGACGACATCTACACTCGTCCTGGACAGATCGTGGCGGCGGCAGACGGGGCGCGACTGAACTTCTACTGCATGGGAAGCGGCTCGCCCACAGTGATCTTCGATTCTGGCTGGGAGGATTGGGCCCCGGCCTGGGCGGTCGTGCAGCCGCAGGTCGCGAAGTGGACGCGTGCCTGCAGCTATGACCGCGCGGGCGCGGGCTTCAGTGGCGCCGGTCCAATGCCGCGCACGAGCGTGCGTATCGCCGACGAACTTCACAGCGCGCTTCATAACGCCGGCATTACGGGGCCGTATGTTCTGGTGGGCAACGCGTTCGGGGGCGACCCGGTGCGCACATTTGCCGATCTCTACGTGCCGGAGATCACGGGGCTGGTGCTGGTCGAAGCCGACGCCAGCGACGTCGAACCGAAGGCCATGCAGGATGACGATCATCGCGGGAATGCCAGGTTCCTCCTCAGGGTGCGCGAATGCCGCGATTCGATCGCCGCCGGAAAACCGCTGCCGCTGCTGCCCCCGCGCCCCGGCCAGCCGCATCGTACCTGCGTTCAGCAATTCTTTCGCGGGCTACCCGAGGCCGAGTGGTCGCCTGCATTGAATGCCTCGCTGTTGCAGGTCGCGAAGACCAAGGTCGCGATGTACGACACATTCATTTCCGAGATGGAGCAAATGCCGTGGGACGAGGCCTGGCTCCAGCAGCACCGCCGCTCGCTGGGCTCCCGTCCCGTCCGCGTGCTGACCACGGGCAACCACGGCGTCGGCCACCTACCCGCGCCGGATGCGCAAGATCCGAAGCATCTCGAATACGAGCATCAAATCGCGCTGGCGCAGGCGCGTTGGCTAGAGCTCTCCTCGAATGCCAAGCAGATATTCACCCCGCAGAGCTCCGAGTACGTCGAGTTCGATCAGCCCGACGCCGTAGTCAGTGCCATACGCGAGGTATACGACGTGGGCAAATAGTACCTGCGGGCGCTGCGTCTCGGCCGGGCCTTGCGGTCCGGGGCCGCCCGGCCTGTAGCACGCCGCCCGCAATTCGCTGTCGAAATCCCGCGTCACCGTCACTGTTATGTACGGAGGTGTGGCGCCGTAACACGCTGTAAAATATGAGGTTAACTGTTTGGCGCCGCTGGCCTGGGTCTCGCTTTTCCGCCTGGCGTGCACATACAGCGTCTCCGGCGGGCTGCGAGGCCGGGCACCAGTGAAGCTGGTGCGGCAGGCGATATAACCCAGTTCTCGAAGGGCGCGTGCCAGCCTGTTCGCACGCAGGATCCGTCGCGGCAGCGCCGCGCGCTGCAACGCTACACGTTGGTCGCGGTCCTGTTGGCGGCGTTGGTGGTGCCGGCTGCTGCGCACATGCGCGGTCCGGCCGCCGGCGACGCGGTAAGTGCCGAGCGCGCACCAGGCCCCCGTGGGGCGTTGGCGGAGCTGGATGTCGAGTCCCAGCAGCCGTCGGTGATCTACGCGGATGCCCGGGCGTTCTCGTTCAATACCGGGTTCGGATCGACGGTGCGGCCGGACCTTCTCGTGTCGCTTGGCACATCACGGGGCCCGGTGAAAGATGATGGCACGTGGGAGATCGCGTTCGCGAAGACCGTGACATTCTTCTTCGCGCCGGACTCGGCGAACACCCGCGTGCCGGGCGCGTTCGCGCTGTGGCGGGAAGTGAACGCCGCGGCGCCGGAGGTCCTCGTACGCAACGTGCTGCCCGACACATTGCCGTTCTTCGTGTACAAGTGTGCGGCACAGGACCCGAGCGGCGACAGTCTCGCAGAAGTGCCATCGGAGCGGCTGCCGATCACCTTCGCGGACACGACGGAGGCGGGGATCGACGCGCAGTCGATACGGGCCGTCGAGCTGCATTTCCTGGTGACGAACGGCGAACGCGGCTCCGCGCAGAAACTCGAGCGAGTGAGCGTGGTGGCGATGCTGCCTGGTGCGGGGCAGGCCGTGCAGCCGGTGGCGGGCGATCATTCGGGTCCGGTGGCGGGGCTCGCAAGCCACAGCGCAGAGCCGAGAAGGGAGAACGGAGAGAGGAGAACCTGACCGCCTGGCACGGGGCAGGCCCGTCGCGTAACGGACCCATGCGCGCCATACGGGGAGGCTGATCCGGAAACACGAGCCCCCGCTCCCGGCGCCTTGCATTTCTGACGGGCGAAAAGCGACCTTCCCGGCATGAGCAGTCCATCCCGCAGCCGGGCAATCGAGCTATTCGAGCGGCTTCCAGAATTGACCTCGGCGTTCGTGGCGGGAATCGCGACGATCATTCTCGTCAGTTGGTCGCGCGGCGACCGCCAGTGGCTGCCTGCGCCGAGTGGGCCGTACGTGATGCTGCCGAACACGGCGATCGGATTTCTGATCGCGGCGGTCGCGTTGTGGTTCGGGCGCAGCCCGCGCGCCGGGCGCTGGTCCCTCGTCATCTCGCGGTTTCTCGGCGTCGTGATCACCTTGGCCGGCACCCTGTTCTTTGTCGAGTCGATGCTCGGGCGCGACCTCGGGATCGACCTACGGGTGTTTCACGACACCGTGCTGCGGGCCGGGTGGTCGACGACCTGGCGCCTCGCGCCCAACGCGGCGGTGGCGTTCCTGTTACTCGGGATCGCTCTCACCCTCCTCGACCTCGATCGGGACGCACGGCGGCCCGCGCTGTGGGCGGCCACGGGCGCGCTGCTGGTCGCGTTTGCGGCGATCGTCGGCTACGTCACGGGTGCGGCGCAACTGTACACGTTCGCGCCGGAATCCGGCATGGCGCTTCTCACCGCCCTGTGCTTCGCCGCGCTCAGCCTGGGCGTGCTGTTCGCGCGCCGGGACCGGGGACTCGCGGCGATTCTCGTCGATGAGGCGGCGGGCGGCGTGCTCGCGCGCCGGCTGCTGCCGGCGGCGGTTGTCGTCCCGATCGTTCTCGGCTGGCTGTGGGGCGTGGGGCAGCGGGCCGAGGTCTGGGGTCATGCGAACGGGCCATCACTGTTCGTGGTCGCGAGCAGCGTGGCGCTGGTGTGGATCGTCGTGCGCAGCGCGCGGGTCGTGCACGCGGCCGACGTGCAACGGGCGCAGTTTCTCGAGCGTGAGCAGGAGGCGCGTCGCGAGGCGGAGACCGCCAATCGGACGAAGGGTGATTTTCTCGCCGTCATGTCGCACGAGTTGCGAACGCCTCTGAGCGCGATCATTGGCTATCAGGAGCTGCTGGCCGACGGCATCACCGGCCCGGTGACCGAGCTGCAGCGGCACCAACTCGGCCGCATCAAAGTCAGCGCGCGGCATCTGCTGGAGCTGATCGACGAGATCCTGACCTATTCCCGTGCCGAAGCCGGCAAAGAGGAAGTCCAGTACGAGATCTCGTCCGTCAACGCGCTGGTGGACGATGCGGCGGCGCTGATCGAGCCGCTGGCGGCCGACAAGCACGTGCGGTTCTCTGTGATCCGGCTCGATGCGCCGCTCGACATCCGAACCGACCCGCGGAAAGTCCGGCAGGTTCTCGTCAACCTGCTTTCCAACGCCGTGAAATTCACCGACCCGGATGGCGCGGTCACGCTGCGTGCCCAGCGCGCGGGCGACAAGCTCGAACTGACGATCACCGACACGGGCATCGGCATCGAACCCGATCATCTCGACCGGATCTTCGATCCATTCTGGCAAGTGGAGCAGAAAGCCACGCGCCGGGCGGGCGGGACGGGGTTGGGGCTCAGCGTGTCACGGCGGCTCGCGCGGCTGCTCGGTGGCGACGTGGTCGTGGCGAGTGAGCCGGGACGCGGGAGCGCGTTCACCGTCGTGCTCCCCGCTGGGCCTGTCACGGGGAGTCCGGCTACTAGTACGCCGGTCAATGTGCGTGCGGCGGCGGGTATAGCATCCACTCGCCCCAGCGCGGCGGCCGGCGCGGGGGCGGTTGCCCAAACAGGGCGACCTGCGGTTCTCGAAGGGCCTCTGCTGCGCGAATCCTCGAAGGCCGCGGTGGCTACCGACTCCTAGGGCTTCCCGACGACTGCTGAGGGCCTCGCTACCGATTCCTAGAGCCTATGGATTGCAAGGGTCTTTGCGGGCTGGGTCTCCGATCTGTGTGGAGTCGGCGCCGAGTTTGAGCAGCGCGCAGCCGAGTTCCTTTTGGGCTTGCGGGTCGTGGGCTTCGGGGTCGAGGCGGACGGCGCGCACGTAGAAGCGGCGGGCCATCTCGTAGTCGCCGGTCTGGTATGCGCGGTGGCCATAGCGGCGTAACGTGGCCGCTTCGGGGTGTCGCCAAGGAGTCACCGCGACCATTCCCGTGTTGCGGCGTTTCGCGACGGCGAAGCCGGCGACCAGACATGCCGCGAGGCAGATCGCGGCGATTGCCGGCCAGCGCACGGGTCGCGGCGGTGGCGACCGGACGCCAGGGCGCGATGCCGTGTGCCGCGGAAGCGTGGAGGCGCCCGTTGGCACTGCCGTGATGGCCGGATCGACGCTGATGGGGCGAGTTGCGACGGGGCGCGGGGGGTGTGCGGACGGCAAACTCAGTGGCGCGACGGGAGAGAGGCGATGCGCGGCGCCATTCGTCCCATTGGACAGCGGCGGCCCGGTGACGTGCGCGGCGATGCCCGATTCCGCCGGGTACGGGTGCACCGGCGGCACCGATGATCGCGCGCGCACGAGCGCCTTGAGAGCTGACTCGCCGGCTGCGCGCTCGCTCTCCGTGAACGGGATGTTGTCCAGAGCCGACACGAGCTCGTTCGTGGAGCTGAATCGCTGCTCGGGTTCCTTGGACAGTAGCCGGTGGACGATGGCAGTGAGGATCGCCGGCGAGTCCGGCCGCACGAGGCTTGGATCGGGTGGCGGCGTGAAGCAGTGCTGCTGGAGAATCTCGGGCAGTGAGTCTCCGTCGAACGGTACGGTGCCGGTGAGCAACTGGTAGGCGACGATGCCGAGGGAGTATTGATCGGCCTGGACGCCGGCTGGTTTGCCCGCGCATTGCTCGGGGCTCATGTAGTGCGGCGTTCCGATCATGAGACCTGTCGCGGTCAGCGCGGCCGACTCCATCGCCCGCGCGATGCCGAAGTCGGACACAACGACGCGGCCATTACGGTCGATCAGGATGTTGGCGCCTTTGATGTCGCGATGGACGATGCCATGCTCGTGAGCGTACGCCATCGCGCGTGCCGTCGCGCGCAGCACGGTGAGCACGACCGGCAACGGGAGCGGGCCCTGCGCGGCGACGAGACCATCGAGTGCGCGGCCATCGATGTACTTCATGGCCATGTACAGGACGCCGCCGGTGTGACCGACGCGGTAGACCGGGATGATGTTGGGGTGGTCGAGCGAGGCGGCGAGCCGTGCTTCGCGCTTGAAGCGGTCGGCGATCGATGCGACGGGGGCGAGATCGGGTGGGAGGACCTTGAGGGCGACCGTGCGCTCCAGCTCCTTTTCGCGGCCCTTGAAGACCACGGCCATGCCGCCTCGCCCGACCTCGCGTTCGACGTCGTAGTCGGCGGCGAGCGCCCTGCGGACCGAGGCGAGGAGGGCTTCGCCGGGCTCCGGCGGCGTCGTGCCATCGGGACCCGGGGAATCGGTCATCCGAGCCCCGCAGGTGGCGCAGAACCGGGAGCTGTCCGCGACGGCGGAGCCGCATTGGGCGCAGAACATGCCACCCTTCGGACGTGACGATCGGGGGGTAGGTCACGGGACTGGCCCGTGGCGGGGCCAGTCCAGAGAGTAGACCTACAGAGAGTAGAAAGTAGACGAACTACTTGGCCGCGTTTCTACCCGATGACGGTTCCAGGGCCGTTGATCGAGATCTCGCGCACGACGGTCCAGGCGGTGCGGAGAAGGAGTACCAAGCCGCAGCAGGCGGCGACGTCGGCCAGGTTGAAGACCAGCTCGTGGGATGGTCCGGTGGTGACCGCGATGAAATCGAGCACACCGTGGGGCGAGGTGATCAGGCTGGCGAGGTTACCGGTCGCGGCGCCCGCAATGAGTCCCAACATGACCGGTGACCAGGAATCGAGTGTCGCGAGGGCGCGGCAGAGCATGATGGTGAGGACGAGCGCCACCAGCGTCAGCGCCAGGTTGATGTGCCACGTATAGCGGCCGAGGGAGATGCCGAAGGCCGACTGGTTATTGAGGACCAGGGCGAGGCGGACCCCGGGGACCAGGGCGGGGAGGCGAGTGGCACCGTGAAGGCCGAGGCGGGCTGCGGCGATCTGTTTCGTGGCCAGGTCCGTGACGGCGACGGTGGTTGCGCAGAGGGCGAACGCAGCCGTCGGGGAGACCCGGCGGTTGAGGGGCGCGGACCGGGGGTGGCCGGGGCCGCGTTCGTCGGGTCTGGGTGGCATGTGGTGCTGCCCAGTCGCACGTTATATACCGGGGTGCCGATTCCGTAAATTGTGGTGTCCAAACGAGTTATTCACCTGATGCGCCCGTGCGGCGTGGCATGCAAACGACAACTGTGTTTATGGCGCCAAAGAAGTCACTGCCGGCCGTCCCGGCGTTCGAGATTCGCCGGTCCCGGATCCAGGGCCGCGGGGGGTTCGCCACCAGGAGGATCAAGCGAGGGGAGCGTGTCGGGGAGTACACCGGCGAGCGCATTTCGCAGACCGAGGCGGACCGCCGGTACGACGACGACGCGATGGCGCGTCATCACACCTTTCTGTTCGCGGTCAGCGCGCGGACGGTGATCGACGCCGCGGTGGGCGGCAACGACACGCGCTTCATCAATCACTCGTGCCAGCCGAACTGCGACGCCGTGATCGAGCGGGGCCGGGTGTTCATCGATGCGCGGAAGCCGATCTTCGAAGGCGAAGAGTTGTTCTACGACTATTCGTACGAGCGGGAGAAGGATGCGGGGCCTGATGCCGAGTCCCAGTATCCGTGCTGGTGCGGCGCGCCGAAGTGCCGCGGCACGATCCTCATGCCGAAGAAGCGAAAGCGGTCAAACGCGCGCGGCGGACGACGTCCCGGGCCGCGGAAGACCAAGCTGCAAACGAAACGGCGAACCAAACGGCAATCCAAACGGCAAACCAAAGGCCGGACAAAGCATCAAACAACACGTCCGGCATCTCGCAGGCGTGGCGGCGCCAGGTGAACGGCGGCCACCGCGATCGGCCCGGCGCGGCTCACGCGCCGGCCGTTCTGTCTCTCGCTCCTGGAGCCATGTCTCGTCTTTCATTCCGCCGGGTCGTTGGCGTCCCGGTGTTCGCGATCGTCGTTGCTGCGGGCGCGTCCTGCACGCGCCCTCAACCCACGAAGCTGTCGCCCCGGGAGATGCCGGAGGACACGAGTGCGGGCGGTGGTGCGCCGGGCAAGCCGGCCACGCTGGCGCCGCCGGTGGATGCGACCGCGAGTCCTTTCTACACGACTAACCGTATCGACTGGCCCGGCCCGAACAGTTATCGCGACGCGACCGGCGCACCGGGGCCCGATTACTGGCAGCAGCGCGCGGACTACACGATCGTAGCGGCGCTCGACACGACGGCGCGCAGCATCACGGGTACCGTCACGGTGCGCTACACGAACAACTCGCCCGACACACTGCGATTCGTGTGGATGCAGGCCGACCAGAATCTGTTCCGGCCCGGGAGCAAGGGCGACATGCTCTATCCGCCGGATGCGCGCAACAGCTCCGGCGGATTCGCCGGCGGATACACGCTGAGCGACGTGACCGTCGGTGGAGCGCCCGTCACGCCCAAAGTGGACGACACGATGATGCGGCTCGATCTGGCGGAGCCGATCGCACCCAACGGTGGCACGACCACGATCGTCATGCGGTACCAGTTCCGCATCCCGGACAAAGGTGCCGATCGTATGGGGCGTGACGGCACGCTGTACGAGATCGCGCAGTGGTATCCGCGCATGGCGGTGTACGACGATGTGCGCGGGTGGAACACCGATCCGTATCTCGGGCAGGGCGAGTTCTATCTCGAATACGGCGACATCGACTACGCCGTGACCGTCCCGGCGGGATACATCGTGGCGGGCAGTGGCGTGCTGCAGAATCCAGGCGACGTGTTGAGTGACCAGACTCGCCAGCGGCTGGCCAAGGCGATCGTCTCGCCCGAAGTGGTCCCGATCCGCACGGCGGCCGAGGCGGCGGCAGGGCGCCGTACCGCGACGCCGGGGAACAAGACGTGGCACTTCCGTGCGAAGAACGTCCGCGACGTCGCGTGGGCGGCGGCTCCGGATTTCCGGTGGGACGCGACGAGCGTTCGTGGTGTGCTGTGCCAGGCGTACTACCAGTGGCCGAAGGCGGGTCCGGAGTGGGAGCAGGCGGCCGAGAACACGCAGTGGACGATCCGCACGTACTCGGAGCTGCTGACGCCGTACGCGTATCCGCAGGCGACGTCGGTCGCCGGGACCGTGTCCGGCATGGAGTATCCGATGTTCGTGATGGACGGCTACACCGACAACGATTCGCCGGGTGATGTGTTCCGGGTGAACGACCATGAGCACGGCCACGAGTGGTTCCCGATGGTCGTCGGTTCCAATGAACGCCGGTACGGGTGGATGGACGAGGGCATCAACACGTACATCAACTCGTTCTCGCAGGAGCGGCGGTACGGGGCCGAGCTCAAATCATGGCCGCCGGGCATGGACAGTTGGGTGAGCTTCCTCGGCTCCTGGGTGCAGACGCTCATGGCGGGGATCGACCAGCCGATCATGACCGCTCCGGATCACATGAGCGCCGACGCGATGGGGAACGACGCATACGAGAAGCCGGCGGCCGTGCTGCTCGCGCTTCGCGACCACGTGATCGGTCCGGACGCGATGGACCGGGCGATGCGCGAGTACGTGCACCGGTGGTCGTACAAGCATCCGACGCCGGGAGATTTCTTCCGCACGGTGGAGAACGTCTCCGGACAGGATCTCTCGTGGTTCTGGCGGGAGTTCTTCTACTCGACCGACGTGCTCGACATCGGGATCGACAGCGTCGCCACCCGAAGGGCCGCGAGTGGCGACAGTGCGGCGGGGATGACCGCGGCCGTCTACCTCCGGCGGCACACGTCGCTGATCTTTCCCGTCGAGCTGCGCCTCAAACTGGCGAACGGCACGACACAGGATGCGCGGTTCCCGGCGGACATTTGGGCGCGTGGCGCGGCGACCGACGTCCGGATCGTAGTGCCGGCACAGGTCGTCGGGGCGCGGCTCTGGCCCGACCGGACAGCGATCCCCGATCTCCGTCCCGACAACGACGTCTGGGGCGATGCGCCGCCGCCTATCCCACCCGGTGCGGCGACGACCGGCGGGCTGGCATCAGCTATAGCGCCGCGATAACTTGGCGCGGCCGAGACCCTTTACACGACCCGACACATGACGACCACACCGCCGCCGCCTGAAGACCGCTACATCCCGTTTCCCGGGCCCAGGGGCTGGGGTGGCGCGACGTTCATCGTGCTTCTCGCAGCCGCGCTGGTGTTCAGCGCGTACTCGATTCACAAGGCGACGTTCAAGCCGCCGACGGATCCGACGAACCTCGACGGCGTGACGACGCAGACGCAATAGGGCAGGGCGGCTAGTTGGCGGCTGCGGTTTGGGGGACCGCCATTCCCATCGCGTGGTAGCCCTTGTCCACGTAGATCGTGGCGCCGGTGATGCCGGCGGCCAATGGGCTGGCCAGAAAGGCGGCGGTGTAGCCGACGTCCGCGGGTTGCACCGGTTCGGGCAGCGGTGTGTTCGTCGCGCAGTACGCCACCATCTGCTCGATGATGCCGATCGCGCTCGCGGCGCGTGAGGCGAGCGGTCCCGCGGAGATCGAGTTGACGCGGGCCCCGTATTTCCTTCCTGCTTCGTACGCCAGCACGCGGGTATCGCTTTCCAGCGCCGCCTTGGCGGATGACATCCCGCCACCGTA
>JAJPIM010000017.1 GCA_021324775.1 Gemmatimonadota bacterium | reverse complement strand
GCCAATCATCGTGGCCGCCCGACGACGATCGACCAATACTTCGCGGAACCATGCGCGCACATCCCAGTCGCGCGGTTAACGCCGCCCGGTCGGCGATCGCTCGGCAGACCAGGTGCTTTACGCTTCGGCAATGCGCGGCCCACTCACGGGGGCAGGGTGCGCCGGTGCTTGTTCTTTTGCTTGAAGGCCTAAAAGGACTACAAGGAGCAAGACTCCAACAGCGCCATTGATCACGATGTCCTGGGGACTGTCGGCTCTGTGAATCCCATGCGCCCAGGCCTCGGCTGTTTGGATTGTCATCGTGAACGCGTGGGCAAGGCTTGACCAAGCCCCGTAAGCGATCAGGGAGCGATGCCTTGCCGGCTGCTTGACAGCCAGCAACAGAAAGACCCCGAGCACGCCGTTAACGCTCGTGAACATCGGCAAGGCATCCTGATGGCCCTGAAGCCAACTGGAATGCCACAGGAGATCGAACGTGATCAAGGCCCAGGTGAGATAATACAAACCCGCCAAGACCAGGACGACCTGCAACGCGCGCTCACGCTTCATACGGGTCTCCATTTCGGGAAGTAAGCTTCTACCGGCGCTTCTGCTCCGTGCGCAGCGTGATCGCGGGATCGACGTGAGCGGCTCGGGCGACCGGTACCCGGCAGGCGTGCCGGCCGATCAGTCCGGCGAGGATCGCCGCGAACATGGCGGACCCGAGGACCGCATAATGGTTCACGTTATCCGCAAGGAGATGACGGTCGCGCATGCGAATAAGAGAATCCGCCATGGCGAAGCTGATCGTACCCGCGATGACGTGCGCCGTGATACGGTGCCGGCTCAGAAGGGATGCAGGAGCCCAGGCGCTGTCGCCGACGTGGTGCACGGGACCGTGGTCAGTCTCCGTCCACGGAGTTTCTCGCACGATCGCGGCCAGAACTACGCCGAAGGTTGCCGCCATCAGCATCGCCGACTGCGTCGCGCCATACCGAGGCAAGTCGACGATGCCGGAGCGGAGATACCAAACAGATCCCACCGTGTTGAACCCGGCAATCACGGCCCACCAATACGCCGCGAATCTTGCGCGCAACGCAAGTGCGATGATCATGCCGAGAACTCCGCCGCCGATGGCGATTGAGGCGAAGACGAAAGGATGTTCCTGGCATCCTCCCGGTTGATTTCCGAAGAAGAGGTGACAGCGAAAGAACCGAGTCGCGACGTAAATCGCCTGGATTGTCACTGCATGCCAGCCCGCGATGGCCACGATATTTGCGACGCCGGGAGCGATCAGTGCGCGCATGGTGCCGCGGGCAGGTTCGTTCATCTGACGGCGCTTGTTGATCGTCCACACGAGTGGCACTCCGCCCAAAGCCCAGCGTAGTCGTTGCCACCCGTCATCGGCGCATTCCGATTCTGCTGTCAACGCGTCGAGCCACTCGCGTGACCCGGGCTCAACTCGTCGGTGCAGCCAGCTGAGCAGTTGTCGAGCCAAGTCATCGGCGAGACGTCCGAGGAACCCGCGCATCTGCATTAACAGCTCCCTGGCACAGAGGCGAGGCGACGAATCTTTCTCAAAGGTGCCGCCTCAGCGAGCTTCGTTCGCGCCGCCTTCGCGCCTTCTCCCGTGAGGCGATAGGTATGGCGTGGCGGCCGGCCGGGTTGTTCTGGTTCGGCCCAGCGGGTCTCGAGCCAGCCCTGATCCGCGAGACGCAGGAGAATCGGATAGAGCGTTCCGGACTGGAGACCTGTGAGTTGGCTGAGCGCATAGCCGTAGTGCCATGAGCGCGGCGACTCGAGCAACAGTTCGAGAACGCTGAGGGTCTGAGGTGACGTGTTTGGCAGCCGAGGCATGACATACTCTACATATGTTGTCTTTGCGATGCAAGCCGCCCACGCGCTGCTGTTGACGCGGAATGGCGTGCAGATCCCGGCGAACGGTGGTCGCGAAGTGGGCCGGTCACTCCACCACGGAGCTCACCACGGAGCTCACCACGGACCTCTACGCGCGGGCGCTCGATGGCGACTGGAATCCAAATCGCGGCGAGCAGCTCGACTTCTCCATCGAGCCACACCGCGACATGCCCGGCTTCGATGAGAGGTGAGCCCGTGTGACACGTGTGACAGCCGTGCCAGCGGAGTGAAGCCGTAAGTTGTTGCGGGAGCATGCGCGAGACAGGATTCGAACCTGCGACCTTCGGCTCCGGAGGCCGACGCTCTATCCAACTGAGCTACTCGCGCGACATGGAGACGCGGCACGTACAGCACGATACATGTGGCGGGGCAAACCCGGACTGGCAATGTACCGGCGCGCGGAGGCATGATCAAGCAAATGCCTGAGTTACCCGACATCCAGGTGTACGTGGAGCAACTGGCCGAACGGCTCATGGGGCAGCCGCTGACGGCGGTGACGATCGCCAAACCATTCGTTTTACGGAGCGTCGAACCACCGATCGCCGACGCCGTCGGCCGGCGGTTCACGGGTATCCGGCGCTCGGGGAAGCGGATCGTGCTGGTTCTCGACACCGATCGGTTCCTGGTCATCCATCTCATGATTGCGGGACGCCTCCGGTGGCGCGATACGGTGGCCGCCGGGGCCGCGGCGGGGGCCGGAGAGGCGCGAGGCCGGGGGCGGAAACCGCCGGCCATCGCTGCGCGCCTGATCCTCGCGACGTTCACTGTTCCGCCGGGCACTCTCTATTTCACCGAGGCGGGGACTACTCGCCGGGCGTCGCTCCACTACGTCCAGGGAGAGGCCGCGCTGGCGGCATTCGACCGCGGGGGACTCGAAGTACTGGGTGCAGACCGGTCTGCGTTCGCCGCGCGATTGGCTTTGGAGCGCCATACCCTCAAACGGACGCTGACCGATCCGCGGCTGTTCAGCGGCATCGGGAACGCTTACTCGGATGAGATCCTGCATCGGGCGAGGCTGTCGCCGATGGCGCTGTCCACCAAGATGTCCGACGCCGACATCGGCCGGCTCTACGATGCGACGCAGGATGTACTGACGGAATGGACCAGCCGTCTGCGCGCGGCCACGGCCCACGAGTTTCCGGAGAAGGTGACGGCATTCCACGATGAGATGGCCGTCCACGGCCGGTACGGGCAACCGTGTCCCGACTGCGGGGCGCCGGTGCAGCGCATCCGTTACGCGTCGAACGAGACGAACTATTGTGCCCGGTGCCAAACCGGCGGGCGCCGGCTGGCGGACCGTGCCATGTCCCGGCTGCTGAAGGAGGATTGGCCGCGGTCCATCGACGACGTGGAGTGACATGCACCTGGCTCCAATTGTGACAGTGGATCTGCGGGCCAGGTCCATGAGCCGAATCGCCAAATCGCTATCTTACGGGGTACCACGGTACCGGTACCTCCCGTCGCACTCCTTCATTCGCGAGTCCCAGTGAACCCGATCGCCATCTTCCACGAGCACCCCGATTGGTTCCGCCCCCTCTTCGCCGAGCTGGATCGGCGGGGCGTGCCATACGTCCGGCTCGATGCCGCCTCGCACTCGTACGACCCATCAGAGCGCAGCGTGCCGTACTCGCTGGTGTTCAACCGTGCGAGCCCGTCCGCCTACCTGCGCGGACACGGCCAATCGACGTTCTACACGCTGCAGTGGCTGCGGTACCTGGACCGAATCGGCGTCCCGGTCGTGAATGGCGCGTCCGCATACCAGATGGATACGTCGAAGGCGCTCCAACTCGACGTGTTCGAGGAACTCGCTGTGCCGTACCCCAAGACGCGGCTCGCGAACAGCCCGCAGTCGGTCGTAGCGGCGGCCGCCGGCCTGCGGTTTCCGATCCTGGTGAAGGCCAACATCGGCGGGAGTGGCGCTGGGATCGAGCGGTTCGAGAATGCGGAAGCCCTCGCGGCAGCCGGGGAGCGCGGGACATTCGACTTCGGCGTGGACGGCGTCGCCCTCGTGCAGGAGATGGCGCCGATGCGTGCTGGCCACATCACGCGGCTGGAAGTCCTCGGCGGGCAATTCCTGTACGGCATCAACGTCTTTCCGGGACCGGATTCGATGTTCAACCTGTGCCCGGCCGACGTGTGCCAGACGACTGACGGCCGTGCGCTCTCGCGGTCGGCTTGCGCACTCGATGCACCGAAGACGGGCATGCGCGTCGAACGCGCCGATCCGCCGCGCGACATCATTGCGATCGCCGAGCGGATCGCGCGCCGGACGCATCTGGATGTCGGCGGGATCGAGTTGCTGATCGACGACCGCGACGGGAAGCCGTACTTCTACGATGTCAACGCGCTGTCGAACTTCGTCGCCGATGCTCGCAACGTCATCGGGTTCGACCCGCACGAGCGGCTCGTCGATTATCTGCTGACACGGGTGGGCGATGAGATGCCGGCCGGCCAGGCCGACGGGTCGGCGCCCGAGACTGGCGACGCGCCGCGGCCGGCGACACCGGCCCGCAGCAAGGCGAGCAGCAGCGCGAACGGCAACACGCGCACGAAGCCGCGCGCGGGGGCCCGGTAGATGCCTGGAACGACCGGAACGACATCCCGCGGGCGCATCCGCTACGGATACTGGCTTCCCGTCTTTGGCGGCTGGCTCCGCAACGCGGGCGACGAGGGCATGGAAGTATCCTGGAGCTACGCCAAGAAGCTCGCGTGCCGCAGCGAACAGATCGGATACGATCTGACGCTCGTCGCCGAGCTGTTTCTCAATGACATCAAGGGCATCAATGCCCCGGCGCTCGACGCATGGTCGACCGCGGCTGCACTGGCGGCGGTCACGGAACGTCTGGAGATGATGGTCGCAGTCCGGCCGACATTTCACCAGCCTGCGATCCTCGCCAAGCAGGCTGCGAACATGGATCTGATCGCACCCGGCCGGATCTCGCTCAACGTGGTGTCGAGCTGGTGGGCGGATGAGGCGCGGCGCTATGGCGTTCATTTCGAGGAGCACGACGATCGCTACGCCCGGACCAACGAGTGGCTGAGCGTCGTGCACGGCGCGTGGACGACGTCGGGGTATTCGCACGCGGGCAAGTACTATTCGGTCGATGAAACGGTCCTGGTGCCCAAGCCGAAGAAGTTGCCGACGATCTATGCGGGTGGTGAATCCGAAGCCGCCAAGACCCTGATCTCCAGCCAGTGTGATGCGTACGTGATGCACGGCGACCCACCGGAGCGCATTGCCCCCAAGATCGCCGACATGCGTGCGCGCCGCGCCGCGCTCGGACTGCCTCCGATGACATTTGGCATGGCGGCGTACGAGATCGTGCGGCCGACGGAAGCGGAGGCCAAACGCGAGGTCGAGCGGATCACCAACGTGGCGCCAGGCTCGCCCGGATACGGGAACTATCAGGACTGGATCTCGCACACCAAACTCGAACAGCGGGTGAGCCTCGAGGATTACTCGGTGTCGAACCGCGGATTACGCGCGGGCCTGGTCGGCACGCCGGAACAGGTGGCCGAGCGAGTGCGTGCGTTCGCGGATGCGGGCGTGGATCTTCTGCTGCTGCAGTCGAGCCCACAGCTCGAGGAGATGGAGCGGTTCGCATCCGAGGTCATGCCGCTGGTCGGATAGAAGCGAGAGGGGAGAACGGAGAAGGGAGAAAGGAGAAACTGCTGTACCGGCCGCGTCGGGGGGCGGTGGCGGCGTTCGGATGATGTGGCATCCCGGAATCCGCCGCCGATGTTCGGGTCGTGCGCGGCGTTCCCGTCCGGTCATGGTGGCGTGCAGTGCGTGCGGCGTGGGGTTTTCCGCCGGCGTTCCGGATAGCGGCGTGGGACATCGCGTACCGGGGCGCCCGCGGCGCGAGTGAGCGGGGCTTCCGGCCATCGTTCGGCGAACTGATCGCCGAGCGCCGATGTCTCGTCTGCGCGACCGACGACATCGCGCTCGAGGGATGGTCTGCCACCACCAATGGCGTGGTGTGCGCCGATTGCAGCCGCGCCGTGCTCGCCGAAGGCCTCGCGTATGGGCGCGTCGTCGCCGCGTATCGGGGCCGGGCCGGATCACCCCGGCGCAGTTTCGGCGAACTGTATCAGGCGGTGGTCGCGTTCAAAGAGCGGCGGGGTGATTGGCTCGCGGGGGCCGAGCCGCTGGCGCGGGCCCTCGCGGCGAGTGTCGCCGAGGTACAGGCCGGCGCGGCCGGCGCGGGCCCAGCGAAGTCCTTTCTCCTCGTGCCGGTGCCATCCTACCGTGGCCGCCGGCCGCATGTCGCGTTGCTCACGGCGCTCGCGGCGGTTCGCTTACCGGGCATCGCGGTCCGGTTGGGCGTCCTCGAAAAGCTGCGCGACTTCACTCAGAAGGGACTCGCGCACGACGAACGACGCGGCGAGAGCGCAGGTGCGTACGCAGTGCGCCGGCGGTGGCGTTCAACGGTGCGTGGGCGGCACGTGATCGTGGCGGACGATCTCATCACCACCGGGACGACGCTCGACGTGTGTGCGCGAGCGCTGCTGGACGCGGGTGCCGTGGCGGTCGACGGAGCGGTCATCGTACGAGCCATCCGTGCGCCGCCCGAGCGGATGCTCACTCTCGGTGCGCGCCAGGTGCGAGTCCAACTGCGCGAGCTCGACAGCCGGGCGCGCACGCCGGTGACGCCGGAGCCCGGGACGTTCTGGGTCCAATTCGCCTGTTCGGTGCGATGTCCGGTGATCGCGGTCGCAGGGCCGTTCCCGCTGCCGGCGCTCGATGCCGCCGGCTACCACCGATGGGTGTGCCGCTGCGGCGCCACGCACGTGATCCGCGCGCAACGGGAGTGGCGCGTCGCGGTACGGGAGTGCCTGGCTGTCAGGGTGGGCGAGAGGCGTCCGGTGGAGTTGCTGGTGGGCGTTCAGCAGGGACCTAACAGGTGGTGAACGGAGAAAGGAGAAAGGAGAGCAAAAAAAATGGCAGAAAGTAGAAGGGCAGAAAGTAGAGAGTAGACAAGAAGCGCTTGTACTACTTTCTACTCTCTGTGTCGCTACTCTCTATTTGGCCGTGCCGGCCAAATTAACCATGCGATTGCGAACAGCGCCGCGAGGATACTGAGCAGGAATCCGGTCGTGACCGCGCGACTGGTGAACGCCAGCTCCACCGTCCGCGTGCCGGTGGGAAGCGGCACACCGATCAGCGCGTAGTCCGCGCGCCAGACGGGAACCGGCACGTGATCGGCCGTCGCGCGCCATCCCGGATAGAAGTTCTCCGACACGATGAGTGTGGTCCCTGGCGGTGCCGGTGCCGAGAGGTGAAAGCGCAGTTTGCCGGGCTCGTACAGGTCCGCGATGACCTGTTCGGCAGGCGCCGGTCCGATGGATTCAGGCGCCGTCGCGTGCGCGGCCATCTCGAGCAGCGCGAGCCGGCGCAGGTCGAAGTGCTGGTCGATCACGCCGAGGCGCGCGAACGTGTCCGGGAGCGACCGTGCGGCCGCGGTGAGCCATGCGGCGGGGTGATCGCCGGCCAGCCGGTAGAGATAGAGCGTATCACCGGCAGCGTCCGGGACCGGACCCACGATCCGGGTGGCGCCTGGGAACGACAGTTTCGCCGTGTCGGTGAGAAGGAAGCCGACATTGAGCAACTGCCAGAAGTGCGGTGTGAACAGGGGCTGCGTGCCGTCCGTCGTCCAACTCAGGTCATCGTATCGTTTGATCCCGTTGCCGTGGTAGCCGAGGACTTGGCGGATCCGGTGGATCATGAGCCCATCGCCCGCGATCTCCGGATCGGCGCGGATGTGTGGATGTCCGAGTGGCCACGCGAGGACGCGGACCGGCTCTGTCTGCGCGCGCAGTGTATCGATCCCCGCGTCCGATGCGTACAGCTTGGCGGCGGGCGGCGAGAAGAACCAATACGCGCGCGCGATGCTCCAGAGATCGGTGGCCACCACGAGTGCGATCGCAGCGGCGGCGGCCCGTGCGCTCAGCTTGTCGTCGCGGCGAATCGCCAGAATGGCCCCCATCAGCACGACGACCACGAGACAGCGAAGCGCACCCGCGGCGACGGGCCCGGCGTTCGCGTCAGCGGCGCCTGGCGTCCACGGTGCGCCGAAGATCTGCGCGGCCGCGTGGGCGGCGGCATGAATCACCGCTGGGATAGCGAGCACGCCTGCGACACCGAGCCACCCGAGGACGTAGCGGACACGGACGCCGCGGCGCAGCACGCAGGCGACGCCTTCGCCGGCCAGCGCGGCGACGGCGAGGCCGACGATCACGAACGCGGCGGCGGGGACGCGGAAGAACGGCGTTCCTGGAACGATCGCGTACACGAGATGATAGAACGGCGTGTAGCGGCCCAGTGACCAGAGCGTTGCGACGACCGCGACCGCGAGCCAGAAGCGCACGATCCGGCGGCGTCCGGCAGTGGCCGCGATCAGTCCTGCACCGGCGAGCACGAGGACCGAGGCGCCGAGATACTCGCTGAACCAGTGCGATCCGAGTCCGCCCCAGTAGCGATCCAGCATGCCTGTGAATTGCGGAAGGTAGATGTTGGGGAGGTCCTCGAAGGGCATCGAGAACTGCGTCGCGTAGGAATACGTCCCCGCGCCGGTCGAGCGGCTGCCGCGCGGCGACCAGGCCACGAATTGCGCGACCGGCAGGAACTGCACGGCCGACATCACGAGTCCGAGGATGACCGCCCCGAGGGCCGCGCCGAGCCGCCGGCCGGGGACACTGCGGACGCTGCGAACGATGCGCGATGTGCGTGACGACCCCGCACCCGATGGCGCGGGCGATCGCAGTGGTGCGGCGACGAAGAGCGCGTACGCGCCCGCGGTGAGGAGGAAGTACTGGAAGATCTGCGGGTGTGGCGCGAGGGCGGCGCATCCCACGGTGAGTGCGAGCGCGGGCCAGCACCAGCGCTTACCGTCGCGGATGCCAAGGAGGATGAGGCAGAGGGCGAGGGGGAGGAGGGCACTGACGTAGAGCTTGCCGTCGTGTCCGGGCGAGACGAACGACGCGATGGGGCCGCCGAGCTCGTACGCGAGGCCCGCGACTCCCGCCGCCGCGAATCCGAGTCCGCTCGCGCGGAGCCAGAGATACGTGAACCAGCCGGCGAGCATGACGTGGAGGATGAACGCCCAGGTCACCGCCAGGTCCGTCCGGAGCAGAAGTCGCAGGAGGAGAGTGGGCGGGTAGAAGATGTCGCCATCGAATGCGCCGACGAACGGCATACCCCCGAACAGGTACGGATTCCAGAGCGGGAGGTGGCCGCTCCGGATCATCGCGGTCCCGAACTCGCGCACGGCGTAGCCGCCGATGTACTGGTCGCTGTGCGGGGAGACGAGGAATCCGCCGTGAAAGACCGGATATCCGAGAGCGCACGCCGCGAGCGAATAGGCAGCGAGTGCCCAGATCGCGGCGCCGCGCGGGGTCCAACTGTCGCCACCATCGTCGTCGGCCGAGCTCGCCTTCGGCGCGATATCCGGCGTCGCTCGCGGTGCCTCAGAAGCCATTGCCGGGGACCTCGACGAGCGGCGTGGAGAGTGGCTTCGGTGCGGTGGCGACAGTCACGAAGGACGAGGAAAGAGACGCATCGGGGTGCGCAACGGTACCCGGATCGCCGGTGGGGTGTCCAGAGGGGGTGGCCACGATGCCGAGGGCGTGGGATTCCCCCGGAGAGGCGGGAGGCGATCTTCCGCCCCCTTGTGCAGGCCGATCAGCCGCGGAACCGCGATCAAACAGGCCCAGGTCTCGGCTTGCCGATCAGCCGAGACCTGGGCCGGGGGATGGGCGGGAAGCTATCGGCCGAGTACGGCCGGATCGAGGCCGGTATTCACGCTGAGCATGCCGGCCGGCAGATCCGAGCGGTTACGCGGCGGTGCCGAGCCCGCCGACTGGGCGCAGAATGCGTCCTTCCCAATCGATGATGAGCTGCTTGATCTCATCGGACGATGCACCGTGCGGCGCCTTGCGCAGCAGGCACTCGGTCCACTGCTTGCCGGAGTCGTAGCGCACGCGATAGCCGCAGGTACCGTTCAAGGCGACGGCCGGGTCCATCTGAAAGACCCACGTGTCGCGACCGTTATAGCTGTGAGTGAATTCGATTCGAGTCATGGCCGGGGATGGTGGAGGGTGATTCTCCCTCGATGACGACGTGTCGCGGAGCCAGAAACCGTGGCCTGACCGCAATCGTCACAGCTGCGGACTCCACCCCGTCCAGCGCCCTTCAACGCCTGTTGGCCTCGCAGGCGCGCAATCGACCCCAACTGTTTAGATTCTAGGCAGCGCTGTCCGGCTCGCTCCCTGGTTCCGTCACCGCCCTCCCGCGGCAGCACGCCTGCCGCCCCTGCCATGACCGACTCGTTCCCGATTGCTCCGGGCCAGGTCCGGATCCTCTGGCTCGCGCTTCCGATCCTGACGATCGCCGTGGCGGGGATCGCAGTCGCGATGTATTCACTCTCCGCGTCGAGAACGGCGCGCTTCGAGATCTCGCCGGACGGACTCCGGCTGCGCGGTGATTTCTACGGGAGGCTGATCCCGGCGCGGTCGCTGCGGCTGGACCAGGCGCGTGTCGTCGATCTGCGCAGCGATCCCGAGCTCAAGCCGGTGATCCGGACACTCGGGACGTCGATCTCCGGCTACCGCGCGGGGTGGTTCCGGCTGCGCGACGGGGAGCGGGCGCTGCTCTACGTCACCGATCCGGCGCGTGTGGTGTATCTCCCGACGGCCGACGGGTATTCGGTGCTCCTGAGCGTCTCGGATCCAGCGGCATTCATCGCGAGCCTGCAGCGACACGCGCCGGCGGCGTAAAGACGAGAGAGGAGAGAGGAGAAAAGAGAAAGGAGGAAGTGCTTAGCGCCGGATAATCGAGATCTTGCCGTCGGCTTCGAGCGTTGCCAGGTGGACGGATGCAAGCCGATCGACGCCCGCGAGGCGTGCGGCGGCATCGATTTCTTCCGGGGTGATGTGCTCGCGGTTCAGTGCGCGCTCGACGAGCACGCCGTCTTCCACCAATACAGTGGGTGCCGCACGAACCAGGCGGCCGAATGTGATGCTCCGAAACCCGAGCAATGACGTGACAAAGACCAGCACGAGGAGCGTCGTCGCGCCGACGAGGGCCGTCAGCAGCGAGTCGTCGGCCCCGATCAGATAGTTGCGGAAAATCTGGGGGATGAGAAAGAGCAGCACTGCGTCGAACGCGGTCATCTGCGACAGGTCGCGTTTCCCCAGCACGCGGAGGCTGGCGAGCATCAAACCGTAGACGAGCGCGACGCGCCCGACGATCCCCGCGCGGCCGGGGCCCAGGACCCCGCACAGCGCGAGAATGGGCGGCGCCGCCAATAGCGGCACCCCTAGCCACTGCTTGCCGGTGAGCAGGACCACGCGCTGCACAGTCGTTCGCCCAAGCAATCGCCATACCGCGGGCGCAGGGATTGCGTTGGCAGGCCCAGTGGCAATGGACATCCAATCCGCGACCCGCAGCTACGAGGCGTGGCTCCGGCAGTGCGCGCCGATCGTGGCCTCGCAACTCAGCGACAAGCACGAGCAGATGCGCGAGGATCCGTTCGTGTTTCTCCGGGGCACGTTCTACCGGTGGACACAACTCTGGGCCTCGGAGGCCGGCGAACTCGCTCGGGCGCCCAAGGTTCTGGCCGTTGGCGACCTGCACATCGACAGCTTCGGGACGTGGCGCGATGTAGAAGGCCGGATGTGTTGGGGGGTCGACGATTTTGACGACGCCGGCCCGCTGCCGTACACCAACGACCTCGTGCGGTGGGCCGCGAGTCTCAAGATCGCGATCGATCATGGCACGACCACGATCTCGCTCCGGGATGGGTGTGATGCGTTTCTCGAGCGGTACGCCGCGACGCTGCGGCGGGGTGGCGATCCGTTCGTGCTGGCCGAAGGCAAGGAGCATATGGACAAGCTGGGGATCTCCGAGCTCAAGCCGCCGGATGATTTCTGGCGCAAACTGAAGGGTTTGCCGGCCGTGCGTCATCCGGTACCGGCGGCGGTGGCGCGCGCGTTCCGGGAAACGCTTCCTAGTCCACGGATCGGGTATCGCGTGGTGCGACGAGAGGCAGGGACCGGGAGCTTGGGACAGGTGCGGTACGTCGCGATCGCGGAATGGGACGGCGGATGTGTCGCTCGAGAAGCGAAAGCGCTGGTGCCGCCGGCCTGCGACTGGGTCGCGGGCGTCCGGCGGCGCGGCCAGCCGTATTATGCGCGAGCGCTGGATTCGGCCGTGCGGTCCCGGGACCCATTTCACTGTGTGGCTGGAGCGTGGCTGGTGCGACGGCTGTCGCCGGACTCCAACCCGATCCTGATCGCGGATCTTCCAAAGAAGCGCGACGAGAGCGTGCTCCTGGGCGCGATGGGCGCCGAAACGGCCAATGTCCATCTGGGAAGTCCGCGGCAGCGCCGGCCGATCCTGGCCGACCTGCGCCGCCGGCCGTCCAACTGGCTCCGCCGGTCGGCCAAGGCAATGGCGAAGATCGTCGAGCGCGAGTGGAAGCAGTATCGAAATGCGTGACCGCGCTCGACTTGCGGCTCGGCACACCGTTTGCGTTGTCATGTGCTCACGCTGCACCTGGCGGTGAGCCACGAACGTGGCGCGGCGTTGCTCACATATCGGTGACGTCACTGCTGATCACGGGTGATGTCACCACCCGAAGAGACAGCACCAGTGCTCGTCATATCAGCGCGATACGTCCCACGGCCCTCGGCGCGCGACTCAGGCCAGCTGCCGCGGTCGCGGACCAGGTCACCGTGTGGACGTCCACGCGCGGGCCGTGCGACGGCTGCGCGAATCCGCTAGTTCTTGTGAGTGGTTCTCGCTGCGGCGGTGCGTTGCTTCCAGCCAGCGTGCGCTGCCTTGACGAGCGCGCGCACCGCGGGGTTCCGCAAATCCGATGGCGAGCGCAGTTGGATATGCTTGTGCACCTTGCCGCTCCCGGCGAGCAATCCTGCCGGGTCCGCAAGCTCGCTGCCGCGGCCCAGCCCGATCTTCACGCCCGTCTTGCTGATGATCAACGTGCAGACGAGCCCCTTGTAGCCCGGGCCGTATCCGAATCCGATGACGGGCGCGGAGCTGTCGACTTCTTGCTCGCTCTTCGGGAGCCATTTCGCCAGCGCAGCGCGGGCCGCCGTCGCGAGTGCGCGAACCTCGGCGGGGTATTTCGCCAGGAGGGTCTCGGCGGTCCGGGACATTGGCGGAGAATCTACAGCGGAAATGCGGGGACGGTCTCGCGTGATCCCCTGGCCCTCGTGTGGTCGACTAGCAGGGCCGTGCGCGACCGGCCCCTACCAGGGACGGAAATGTGTCCGGCCACCGGCGGGCGGTGTGCGGCAGGTGCGGCCGTTGCCAAAACAGGGCGACCTTCGGTTCGCGAACGGCCGCCGCTCCGTGATCCTCTGACGTTGGTATGATCGGCCGGCAGCCCCTACCGATCCTCGCCGAAAAGAAGCGCAGGGTGTTCAGGACGGTGAAGCGGGGGCCGTAGGAGGACTGGAAGATGCCGATTCCTTCGGACGGGCGGATCAGGTTCACGCGGTCGAGCAGGTTGAGTACCGTGAGGCGGTTCGGGCGTGCCGCTCGTCTGATTCCCGCTCGTGTCTACCGGAAAGACCAGCGACGTATCGCCGGCGCGGACGTGGTACTCGCCAAGGTAGAATCCGGTGCCGAGCGTGTGGTGTCCGTTGCGATAGGTGAGATCTCCCTGCAGTGTGTTGTCGGCATCGGCGTGTGATGCGTTCGATGCCACGCCCTGAAAAATCAACTCACCGTCGTTGTCGGGCCGGAAACTCTGTGTGATCGAGTGCGCAGCGTAGGTGATCTGGTAACTCAGATTTGAGTCTGGGGTACCGCGCAGGGAGACGATCCCCAGGTAGTCCCGGAAGTTCAGATACGAATTGATCGCGGCCGAATTGAAGTCGTTGACGCCGGAGAGCGAAAACGCCGCATCGAGATTCGGCACATTGGGGAGCTGGTTGTTGCTGCCGGCGGCGGAGGGGACGACGTTGACCTTCGTCGTGGCGCTCACGGGGTAGGACAGCGTCGCGAATCCCTGGCCCTGCGCCGCGCGGTCGTGGATGGGGTTCGGACCGGGCGTCGCGGAACTGAAGGCGTTCTGTCCGCCGCCGAGATGCCCGGGCCGTATCGAGCGGCTGCTGCCCGCTGTCCTTCGATCTTCACCGCCGGCAAGGTCTCGGCACCGTTCGCCGTGGGGGGCGTGTTCGCGCGGGCGCTGTCAGTTGGTGGCGTCTGCTGGGCGGCGAGGCCGGGTGTGGCGGCGCACAGCAGGAGAGACAGACAGGCCGCGCAACGGATGGTGCAACGGATGGTGCAGCGGATGGTGCAGCGGGTGGCGCAGCGGATGGCGAATGGCCGCGACTCGGCCCGTGGCACCGAAACGGTTCCGGAAGAAATAAGAGTAATTTTATCGGAATTCAGTTGCCGAGTCGCGCGTGCCATCGTGAGGAGGGTGTAGAAACAGGAGTAGAATTGTCGGCTTTGTCATCGAGGAGAACCTAGCAAGCCGTATCTGGGGAGTCAAGCGGGCCGCATTTCCTGGTGCCGGCGGCGGCCACATTGTGGCCGGCCGCCTGCCCGTCGGCGGCTACCAGTACCCGTGCCGCTCGCCCCATCGGTAGGCAGCGAGTCCGGTGAAGAGGACCCCGCCGTTTCCTATACCGAGCCCACCCCAGAACGCCATTTCGCCAAGCGTCTGGCTGGTCGTGTGCATCGACCAGGCGAGGCAGAAGATCCCGAGCCACGACCAGCCGCAGCAGGCCAGGATCCACAGTGCGAGGCCGCGACGTTTGTCGCGCTCGGCGAGCACCTGTTCATCGCGCCGTTTGGCGGCGAGCTCATCTCGCAGCGTTTTCGGCAGCGCCATGCTGATAGATAATGAAGTTCGCCACCATGGTGTCCAGGGCAGCGGTCATCATGCCATGCCCGGCGGAAGAGTCGACGAACCGCACGCTGTTGGGCAGCGTGACGGCCGCGGAGTCGGCCCAATCGGGCGGCGTCACCGGATCGCGCGCGCCCGACAGGAGGAGCACGGGAACGGCCGACGCGACGGGGGTCGTGTCGCCCGGTGAGCCTCGCGGCCATTCGGCGCAGGCGGCAAGCAGCTCGAGGGCGACCGGAATGCCCAGCGGATTGCCGGCGGCGAGGCGAGCCGTGTCCGCGTTCGCGATGCGAGGCGCGTCATCCGTGCAGAGCACCGACAGCATCATCCCGACGCTGCGTCCCGCCTTTTGTCCGCGACTCTGGCGGATGACCGTGCGAGCGAATGGTGCCCAGTCGCCCTGGGCGGCCTCGTGGATGAGGGGCAGCACCGTGCGACCCGCGCCCGGCGTATAGAGCATGAAGAAGACGCGTTCGGCGAATCCGCGCGCCGAGATCGTCGCGGTCTCGTGGCGCAGGCGGCTCCAGTTCCAGAGTGTCACATGCGCGGGCGCGACGCGGAGCCGTGCGAGTACCGTATCGATGTCGCGACGCGGGTCGGGCGCGGCGCGATGGCAGGCGGGGAGCGAGGCGCACGCCGCGATCGCAGCGTCCAGCGCCACGGTACCGCCGCGGCCTGCGGCGAGCATGGTGACCTTGTCCGGTGGGAGCACGGCCTGCGCGACCAGCGTGCGGGTGTGCTCCGGATGACGGCGAAGGAACACGAGGCCGGCTCGGCTTCCGTAGGAAATGCCGACGACGTTGGCCTTGTCGTAGCCGAGTGTGGCGAGGACATCGGCGAGATCATCGGCGGCGCGGGCGGTCGTGTATTGCGTGAGGTCGGCGACCGTGTCGAGAGTGCGGCGGCACGCGCGGACCTGTTCCAGCGGGAACATCGGGGAGAGGTAGGGCTGGAGCGAGCCGCCGTCGTACAGATGGCATGCGAGCGGCCTCGAATGGCCGGTGCCGCGCTGGTCGACGAGGACGATGTCACGCCGGTCGTGGAGGGGCGCGAAGATGCGGGCGGCGAAATCCGCGTCCTCGGTCGCGGCCAGACCGGGGCCGCCGGTGAGGAAGACAACCGGATCGCGGGTCGCAGGATTCTCGCGTGCCGGGAGGACGACGACGCGGAGCGGTATCCGCCGCCCCGAGCGTGTCGTGCGGTTCTCGTAAACGAGGACCGTGCCGCAGAGCGCGATCTCGTGGACGCCGAAGAGAAGGCATGGCGCGAGGGGTGGGCGGGTTTGGCGGCAGTCTGTCGCGAGCAGGGCGGCGAGGCCGAGCGTGGCGGAGCAAGTGACGCGGAGCGGAGCGCCGGAGGATGCGGCTCGTTGGATCGGCGATGGGCGGCGGAGGGCCGGCATAGGGTGAGACGTAGTACTCGTGCGGCGGGCGGTGGTGCCCGTCGGAAAGGAGAGACGAGAGAGGAGAGAGGAGAGAGGAGAGAGGAGAGAGCGGAAAGGAGAGAGAGGAGAAAGGAGAGTGTCGGCGGCCCTTGGCGCGGCGGCCCGGGTTGACGAATCAATGAATGGGTTCTATCATTCAACCATGCGATTGAATGACAATACGGCCCTTGATCTTACGATGACAGCGCTGGCGCATCCGGTGCGTCGTGGGATTCTCGAACGCGTCATGCGGCGGGAGTCGCGGGTGACCGACCTGGCCGCGCCGTTCGACATATCGCTCAACGCGGTATCGAAGCATATCCGCGTGCTGGAGCGGGCCCATCTCGTGCGCCGCCGGCGCGCGTGGCGAGAGCATCTCGTGTCCTTCAATCCCGCATCGCTCGACGAAGCCGCGCAGTGGATCGCCAGGACTCGCGCTTTCTGGGGCAGCCGTCTCGACGCGCTCGAATCGGTGCTCAAAGCCGAAGATGCGGCTGGCCAACCGCCCACTTCCGGAGATCAGTCATGACGGACCAGCCCGCGAACCGAGTGCAGCAGGATCCTGCCTACGGTGTCATCATCGGCCCCGGGACCGTCCGCTTCGAGCGGATGCTGCCCGGACCGATCGAGCGAGTGTGGAGCTATCTGACGGATTCGAAGAAGCGCCGCACATGGCTCGCGGCCGGCGAAATGGATCTACGGCCCGGCGGCCAGGTCGAGCACATCTTCCGCAACTCCGAACTGACCACGCACGACGATCCGCCGCCGGCCAAGCACGCGGCGAATTCGAAAGAAAGCCGGATGCACGGGCACATACTCGCCTGTGAGCCGCCGCGCCTGCTCGCCTATTCGTGGGGCGAGACCACCGGCGAGCATGCGGATGCCGGCTCCGAAGTCCGATTCGAGCTAACCACCGTCGGGAAGGACGTGCAGCTCGTGCTCACGCACAGCAAGCTGGCCAATCGCGACAGCATGGTCGGCGTTGCCAGCGGCTGGCACGCACATCTCGGCGTGCTCGCCGATCGTCTCAATGGCCGGGCGCCATCCGGTTTTTGGGTCGCGTATACGAGCTGGGAACACGATTATGCGCAGCGAATCCCGCCCGGCCCGAGGACCCACGATGTGACGCTGGCGGGGTGACGCCTGCAACCACGTAGCGAGCCTGTTTCCGATCAGCCGACTATCCTGACAGGAGCCTGACGATGGCCGACATTCTTCAAGAATTTGCAATCAAGGCGCCACGAGAGCGCGTGTTTGAAGCAATTGCCACTCCAATGGGGCTGGATCGCTGGTGGACCAAGTCGGCAACAGGCGAGGCGAAGCAGAACGCCGAATACGGGCTCTCCTTCGGTCCGGGCCACGAGTGGCGGGGAAAAGTCACACGCTACGCTTCGGGATCAGCGTTCGAGCTTCAGATCACCCAAGCGGATCCCGACTGGATGGGTACGCGGGTGGGCTTTCATCTCGACCCACAGAGCGACGGAGCGACGCGGGTTCGCTTCTTTCACACAGGATGGCCAGAAGACAACGCGCACTGGCGAATTTCGTGCTACTGCTGGGCGATGTACCTGCGACTGCTGCGACGCTACCTCGAGCACGGCGAGATCGTGCCCTACGAAAAACGCCTCGACGTGTAGTGCATGAAGCCGGACGTGCGCCGGCGATTCCGGGCAGGTTGCGGGCAATACCGACGCTGGCGCAACGCTTCATCGCTGCGGACGGATTCCCGCTGACCCACTATCGGGCTCACCCTATGGCCCGACCGGGACGGTGACGATGGGGCCGCTCCCTCGTGGCGTCACTGACTGGAGCGAGACGAGGTGCGTCAACAGGTCGAAGGTCGTCTTCGACTCGAGGTCGGCGTCATCGATGTAGAACCAATGCCCGCGGTAGTGCACGGACACAAATGCTCGTTCAGGCTTGATCTCCCTCACGCGGACGTGAAAGATCCCGCCCGTGAGCTGTTCCCAGTCGGCCGGTGACCCGTCGCTCATCACGGACCGCGGGACCAGGCCCGCCTTGAGATCGGCATCTGGGACGTCGACCGTCTGTGACAGGAAGAACATCGTGCCCAGGAGCGAGCGTTGCCGAACCCGAACCATCGCGTTCGTCCTCGCGCCCGATGGCCCGAAGTAGAAGACATCGTGTTCCCCCGTGATGCTGAGGAGCTCCCGAAGGCGGGCCGACGCCTTGGGGACGGCCGTGGCCGTGTCGCCTGGGACGGCAAGGAAGCGCACCGCGCTGACGGAATCGCCATCCGCGTAGCGGATGATCTCCAATCGACCGGTCTGCTGCAGCGTGCGAAACAAATTGGCCATTTCGTGAAAACGCGGGTCGACCGTCACGATCGCGGGGGTCGGACCCGCGGCCGCGGGAACGTTTACGAGGTCGTTCACCGCGTCGACACAGCAGTTGAAGACTCGTTCGATACTCCAGCCCGACCCGGCCAGCAGCGCCAACGTCGATGCGGATATCGGCGTCAGAAAGCGCCGAGCGAACGCCTCGCCGGTGAGCGGTTGGTAGGTGATCGTGGGACGCTCGTCGACCTCCCCGTCGACCTCCAGACCAGCGGTCGGGCGCGGGGTGGCGACAGCGGCCGACGTGACGCCGGTCACCGCGACGCGGCCCGTGACCTGATACTGGACGAGCACCGACCCGACGTCGAGGAAGAACGGCGTGTCCCGATACCGGAGCCGGACCAGGTTCAGCAGAATCTGGTCGTCGGTCGACTGCGCCAGGCGCTGGTTGTAGTCGAACCGCGCGGCGGGGATCGTGCGCGGTCCCACGTTGCTCGCACAGCCGGTGGCCCCCACGGCGACCACCAGGAGTCCGGCCGCGCGTGACAGGCGCGATCGGCCTCCGGATCGCCGCGGCAGCTCGGGCACTTCGTGCGATGAGGACGGTAACTGCGCGATAGGAGAGCCCTGGAACGGAGGACCAGGTGACTCCGGGCCAGCGTCAATCTTAGCATTTCGCGAGCGAGACCTCCACCACGGACTCAGGGAAAACTCCGGACGCGTTGATTGATGACCATAGTGGCGGCATTCGGCGCCAGGCCATAGCGTGCCGCCGTCGACGTTGCGACCACCGGTACCGACCGGCATTTTCAGCCGGCCCTGAGCGTTCTTCCCCAACCTACCGTGTGGGTGGCATGACTCGACTCTCCGTATTCGCCGTCGCGGTGCTGTGTGCCGCGACCGGTTCCGCCGCGACCGTCTTCGGTGCCCGCACTGCTGCCGCGCAGCAGCCGATCGATTCGGCGTACACGCGCGCGATCCAGGAGCTGACGCCGACCGATCCCAAATGGAAGTTCTCGACCGAGCTGGTTGACTACCTCCCCGCGTCGGCGACGGTGCCGTCGCCGCTCAAGTTCCTGGGGTACGTGCCGGGCACGGTCGGCAGACTCTCGTACGTGGCCGACATCAATCGGTATTTCCGCGCGCTGGCGGCCGCGAGTCCACGGGTCAAGGTCTATTCGGCTGGCCTGAGCGACGAGGGGCGGGAGATGCTGGCGGTCGCGATCAGCGACGAGCAGACGATCGCGTCGATCGATCAGTTCAAGCAGACGATGGCGCGGCTCTCCGACACGCGTGAGCTGAGCGCGGACGAGCGGACCCGGCTTCTCGACGAGGCCAAGCCCGTCTACTGGCTTACCGGGTCGATCCACTCCCCGGAGACCGGGAGTCCCGAGATGCTGATGGAGCTGGCGTATCGGCTGGCGGTGGACGAGTCGCCGCACGTCAAGGCGATCCGCGCCGGCATCATCACGCTGATCACGCCGGTGCTGGAGCAGGATGGGCGGGACCGCATGGTCGACGTGATGAAGGAGAGCCGGGCGCTCAAAGTCGGCGAGCGGGGCATGCCGCTCGTGTACTGGGGGAAGTACACGGCCCACGACAACAACCGTGACGCCATGGTGTTGTCGCAGAAGCTGACGCAGAACGTCATGAAGATCTTCCTGGACTGGCACCCCATCGTCGCGCACGATCTGCACGAGTCGGTGCCATTCCTCTATACCAGCACCGGGACGGGCCCGTACAACGACGAGTTCGATCCGATTCTGACGGACGAATTGCACACGCTGGCGTACCAGGAGATCACGGAGCTGACGCGGCGCGGGCTTCCGGGCGTATGGACGCACGGGTTCTACGACGGGTGGGCGCCGAACTACACAATCCTGTCGGTCGCCAGCCTGCACAACGCGATCGGGCGGTTCTACGAGACGTACACGTCGCTGGGGGCGGGCTGCCATCAGGTGCACCTGGGCACCGACGAGATCGATCGCCGGTGGGATCGGGAGAACCCGCCCGTCAACGGCGTGCGGTGGTGCATCCGGACAAACATCAACTATCAGGAGTCGGGCGTTCTGATCGCGCTGCGATACGTCGCCGACCACCGGCCGGTGTTCATGGCGAACTACGTCGCCAAGGTCGATCGCATCGTCCACCGGGGCCGGACATCGGCACCGTACGCCTACGTCATCCCGCACGCGCAGCGCCACGCCGCGGAAGCGGCGGCGCTCGTCAATCTGTTCCGCGCGCAGGGCGTGGAGATCCACGTCGCCTCCGGTGATTTCTCGGCGAAGGAAGCGCCGCGGCCGGTGGAAACCGGCAGCAATCTCGCGCCACGCGATTCATCGGGCGGTGGCGCGGGCGGGGCGGGCGGCGCTGGAGCCAAGCCGGCAGCCGCCGACAGCGCCAAGACCATCGACGTGCACCGCGGAGACTGGATCGTGCGGATGGACCAGCCGTACACGGCGACGGTGCGCACGCTGCTGGCACGGCAGAAGTTCGGCGCGAACGAGCCGACACCGTACGACGACACGGGGTGGACGCTCGACCTGCTTCGCCACGTGATCGCGCAGCCGGCGGGTGATTCCGCCGTGCTGGCGAAGCCGATGGACCGGCTCGACCATGATGCGGTGGTGACGGGCGCGATGGGCGGTGATTCTGCGGGACCGGTGGCAAAACGAGTACTCGTGATCCGTCACAGCGGCGACTGGCGGGCGGCGGCGCTACCGTGGAAGCTTGGTACGGCACACGTGTCGGTGGCGGACACCGCGTTCACGGTGGGCCGCGACACGTTTCCGGCCGGGACGTTCCTCGTCGAGGGCGCCAACGCCGCGGACGCGAAAATCGCGAGTGGTCTGGGGCTGGCCGGTGTGTTTGCTCCGGCTGCCGTCACCGTCCGGTCCCACGCGATCACGGTTCCGCGCATCGCCATCCTGCACACGTGGCTGGAGACGCAGAACGAGGGGTGGGTGCGCTACGCCTTCGACCAGATGGGGATTCCGTACACGTCGATCTCGGACCAGTCGCTGCGCAGGCCAGCGGCGCTCGACCGGTTCGACGTCGTCGTGTTCCCGCACGTCGGGGTGCCGAACACCACCGTGCTGCTCAACGGGCGTCCGATGATCGGGCCGCCTATTCCATGGAAGAAGAGCGCGTTGACACCCAACCTGGACAAGTGGGACGAGACGGACGACCTGCGTCCGGGGATGGGGTTGGCGGGGGCGGCGGCGTTGCGGGCGTTCGTCGAGCGGGGCGGACTACTGATCACCGAGGGGTCCACGAACGCGATCCCGGTATCGCTGGGCTTCAATCCGACGGTGCAGATCGTCGAGCGCAAAGCGCTTCGTGCGAACGGGTCGATCTTGCGTGCGCAGATCGCGTCGCCGGCGAGTCCGATCGTTTACGGCTACGACGATGCGCCGGGGTTCGCGGTGTATTTCCCTGGAGATCCGATCATGAACGTCCAGCCGCGAGATACGCTGGCGATCAACGCCGACGTCGACTCGGCATTTCTGAAAGAGGCCGAGGCACGGCGCGCGCAGGTGATCCTCAAATATCACACGCGGCCGGATTCGCTGCTCCTGTCAGGTCTGCTGGTGGGCGGAGGGGAGCTGGCGGGCAAGGCGGCGGTGATCGAGGCGCCGGCGGGGAAGGGGCATCTCGTGCTGTTCGGGATCCGGCCGTTGTGGCGGTGGGAATCGCAGGGGACATTCGCGCTCGTGCTCAACGCGATGGCCAACTGGAATCATCTCGATGTGCCGGTGCCGGAGGGGGCGGTTCACTGAGCTGCTCCGGTGAGCAGAGTTGAAGCGGTCATGACTCGCGAGGGCCCACCGGCGGCCGTGGGGATGGCGATCGAGGCGGTGGACACACCGGCCTTGCTCGTCGATCTCGACGCGTTCGAGCACAATCTCAGTCGCCTGGCGGGCGCGGCGGCTGCCGCTCACGTGCGGTTACGGCCACACGCAAAGACTCACAAGTGCGCCGAGGTCGCGCGCCGCCAGGTGGCGCTCGGCGCGGTTGGCATCTGCTGCCAGAAAGTGAGCGAGGCTGAGGCGATGGTGGAAGGCGGGGTGCGCGACGTGCTCGTGAGCAACGAGATCGTGGACCCACCCAAGCTGTCGCGGCTCGCCAGGCTGGCGACGCGCGCCACGCTGAGCGTGTGTGCCGACGATGCCGGCGTTGTCGATGCGCTGAATGCCGCGGCGGGGGAGCACGCGGTAACGATCGATGTGTTGGTGGAGATCGATGCGGGTGGCGACCGGTGTGGCGTGGATCCCGGTGAGCCTGCGCTACGCCTCGCGGGGCATATCGCGTCGAAGTCGCATCTCCGGTTTCGCGGGCTGCAGGCGTATCAGGGCCGGGCGCAGCACATCCGGGTGGCGTCGGAGCGAGCGGGGGCGGCGCGCGCGGCGGCGGGTGCGGCGGGGCGTACGCGGGATCTGCTTGCGCGCCACGGGATCGCGTGCGGGGTCATCACGGGTGGTGGGACGGGAACGTGGCCGCAAGATGCGGCGAGCGGTGTATACACGGAGCTGCAGGCCGGGTCGTACATCTTCATGGATGCGGACTACCGTGCGAACCGGACGGCGGACGGCGGGGATTACAGCGAGTTCCGGCAGAGTCTTTTCATCTACACGCAGGTGATGAGTGCGCCGGGCCGGCACTATGTGATTGTGGATGCGGGGCTCAAGGCGGTGGGGGTGGACGAGGGGATGCCGGTGGTTGATGGGTTGGCCGGGATTCCGTACGTGCGCCCGTCGGACGAGCATGGGATGCTCGACGTGCGGTCGAATCCGGGAGTACTGCGGTTGGGGGCGAAGCTGCGATTAGTGCCGGGGCACTGTGATCCGACGGTCAACCTGCACGAGTGGCTGGTGGCGGTGCGGGGCGATCGGGTGGAGGCGGTGTGGCCGGTGGTGGCGCGGGGCGTGGGGCGATGAGGAGGAGCGCATGAGTGGGACAGAATGGCGCGCATTGGCCACGTACGCCTCGGGGTTCGAGGCGGACTTTGCGATTGCGCAGCTCGAGGCGGCCGAGATTCCCGCGGTGCGCAGCAACAACGATATCGCGGGGATATTCGGGCCCGGTTTTCAGGGGGCGACGTCTCGCGGCGTGACGGTGCTGGTGCCGGCAGCCGCGCTCGAGGATGCGCGGGCGGCGCTGAACCTGGCGGGCGGCGCGGAAGGCGAGGCTTGACACATAAATGGCTATTGATGTATAATGCAGCCATCAAACGGCAGAAAGTAGAAAGTAGAAAGCGCAGAGAGTTGACGAGGAAGCCATGTCACCAGTCGCCGCGCCGGACCTGACCGGCATCACGAGGCAGTTTCGTGCGTTGTCGGACGAGAATCGCCTGCGGATCGTCGACCTGCTGCGAGGCGGGGAGCGGTGCGTTTGCGAACTCACCGATGCGTTGGATCTCAGCCAGCCGCTCCTGTCCTTCCATTTGAAGACCATGAAGGATGCCGGGCTCGTCGTCGATCGCCGACAGGGGCGTTGGGCGTACTACGCGCTCAATCCGGAGGCCTTCGCGCAGCTCGAGGAGTTCGTCGGCGCGCTCCCGTCCACCAAACTGTCACTGAACGTCGCTCGCTGCTGCGGGTGAAGGTCGCCGTGGCGCCGGTAGCCGGCGCCGCTTTTCGGCGTAATACATAAACGAACATTGATCATACGACGAGGCCTTATGCCTGCAGAGAATCGCGATCCAAGTGCCGCCGGCTGCTGCGAGCCAACATGCTGCGATGACACCGCCACGGTTACGGAGACCGTGAAGGCGAGATACGGCGAAGTCGCCCGGCGCGTCGCGGCCGGAACGACCGCGTCGTGCTGCGGCCCGACGTGCTGCGGGGGTGCGGACGATCCCATTTCCTCGAACCTCTATAGTGTGGATCAAACCAGCGACCTGCCCGAGACGGCCGTGCTGGCTTCCCTCGGGTGCGGCAACCCAACGGCGCTCGCCGAGCTGCGCGCCGGCGAGACAGTGCTGGACCTGGGGTCCGGGGGTGGCATCGATGTGCTGCTGTCGGCGCGGCGCGTGGGCCCAACGGGCAAAGCGTATGGTCTGGACATGACGGACGACATGCTCGCCCTCGCTCGCCGCAACGCAGAGAGCGCCGGCGCGACCAATGTCGAATTCCTGAAAGGCCAGATCGAAACGGTGCCTCTTCCCGACCAGTCCGTAGATGTGATCATCTCGAACTGCGTCGTGAACCTGTCGGCGGATAAGCGGCGGGTGCTGACCGAAGCCTTCCGCGTGCTCAAGCCCGGCGGACGGTTCGCCGTCTCGGATGTCGTGATCCAGGGGCCCGTGCCCCTGGCAGTCCGCAGAAGCATGGAGCTTTGGGTCGGGTGCATCGCCGGCGCCCTCGAGGACCGGGAGTTCCTGGCACTCTTGAGCGAGGCGGGTTTTGTCGATGCGTCGATCGAGCCGACGCGGGTTTACGAGTTCGAGGATGCCCGCGCGTTTCTGTCCGGCAGCGGCCTGGACGCCGGCCGAATCGCCCAAGAGGTCTCGGGGCGCATCATGAGTGCTTTCGTGCGGGCGACCAAGCCGGCACAGCCGGCCTAACCCATACTGCGAGGGTCGACGCCGGGCCGAGGCTCGCGATGCGATACGCTCTGATCTCAGATATTCACGGCAATCTGCCAGCGCTCGAAGCCGTGCTGGCGGACATCGGCCGGCGGCCCGACGTCGCCGCCACGTATCACCTCGGTGATCTCGTGGGGTATGCTCCGTGGCCAAACGAGGTCGTCGATCTGATCGGGGCGCGATCGATTCCGGGGGTGAGCGGCAACTACGATTCCACCGTCGCCTCTGACTACAAGCATTGTGGCTGCCGCTACGAGGATCCGCGACAGGAACAACTGTCGCACGAGAGCTTCGTCTGGACCAAGGCACACGTCCAGCCTGCGACGCGTGCGGCCCTCGCGGCCCTTCCGTTCCGGATTGACGTCCGCCCCATGGGCGGCCATATCGGCGGGCCCACGGTGATCCTGGTTCACGGCGCCCCCACACTCAATACGCTGTACTGGACCGAAGATCGTCCCGACAGCTTTCGCATGAAGATGGCGGAACTTGCTGGCGCCCGTCCCGGTGATGTGCTCGCGTTCGGCCACACGCACGTGCCGTGGCACGCGGAGGTGGAGGGGGTGCACTTCGTCAACACGGGGAGTGTCGGGCGGCCCAAAGATGGCGATTGGCGGGCCGGGTACGTGATGCTCGATGTGGAACCTGGCCGCGTCGGCGTGCGGGTCATCCGGGTCGAGTACGATGTCGAGCGTGCTGCGCGGGCGATACTCGCGAGTGAGCTGCCGCACGAGTTCGCGATGTTTCTCCGTACCGGCGGGCGGTCGTTGTCCGCCACGACAGAAGCCGGGTCGGCGTCGTGACACACGAGCGTCCCGAACGCCTCGATCTGCGCCGTCTGACTGCGGAGGCCGTCGGGACATTCTTCCTCGTACTGATCGGTCCGGGCGCGGCGATGGTGAATGCCTGGGGCGGGGGAGTGCTCGGCGTGTCGGGCATCGCGCTCGCGTTCGCCTTTGTGGTGATCGCGATGGTGTACGCGCTGGGGCACGTCTCGGGCGCGCACATCAACCCGGCTGTGACGGTCGCCTTCTGGTCCGCCCGCCGATTTCCGGCGCGTGAGGTGATCCCCTACGTCGTCGCCCAATGTGTTGGCGCGGCCGCCGCCGCCGCGACGCTGCGGGCCGTTCTCGGTCCGGTCGGGCATCTCGGCGCGACGCTGCCGGCGATCCCAATCGGTGCCGCGTTTGCGATCGAGTGGTTGCTGTCATTCGCGCTGATGCTCGTGATCATGGCCGTGGCGACGGACGACCGCGTCGCGCCGGGATTCGCCCCGCTGGCGGTCGGCCTGACCGTGGGATTCTGCGCGCTGACCGGCGGGCCGTTGACCGGTGCGTCGATGAACCCGGCGCGCTCCTTCGGTCCTGCGGTCGTCGGCGGACTCTGGACTGCGCATTGGATCTACTGGTTGGCGCCGATCACGGGGATGATCGCCGCGGCGCGTCTGTATGATTGGCTGCGGGATGCGAAGGCCCCAGTGGCGAGCCGTATTTTTGGCGTTCAAGGATCGGTGTAACGGCGCACCGCGTGCTACGGGCTTGGGCACGGCGTTCTGTTCCAGAGACGCGAGATCGGCGCCACCAGCGGCTGCTGCGGATTACGATACCGTCCAATTCGGATTTCAACCGATGAGACCGGCCGACAAACTCTGACGCACCGGGGCCACCCTACGCGCGGCTTCGATGCGAGCCGACATTTGCCTAGAGGACGGCCACCACCGCCTCCCTGATTCGGCGCCCTGCGGCCAGGGCGGCGTGGCCGTCGGCAGCCGTGCAGGTGACGAGACTGTCCGGGTATCGCACTTCGACGGCATAGCTCGTCAGCATTGTCGCGTCTGCAGCCAGTGACCGGAGCGTCGGCTCAAAGGCAAGCGCCCGCGTCAATAAATCGGTGAGGTCGTGCTTGTGGGGCGGCAGTATCCCGCGCGCCACCAACAGGGCCTTGAGCGATTTTTCGGCTGCCTGCTGCGCGTGAAAGCAGACGGCATCCCACGGAGTTCGCGCGGCCGATACGTTGTTGTCGGCCGCCAGGAGGTCGTTGTCCGCTTTCGCGATCCAAGCGGCCGCATTGTGCAACGGCGGGCTAGGCGGCCCGCTCATACACAACTCGGCCCTCCGCGTCGATCATAGACGCAAGCGT
Organism: Gemmatimonadota bacterium; assembly: GCA_021324775.1. Classification (GTDB taxonomy): domain Bacteria; phylum Gemmatimonadota; class Gemmatimonadetes; order Gemmatimonadales; family Gemmatimonadaceae; genus Palsa-1248. The sequence continues at coordinate 22,164 of JAJPIM010000017.1, read as the reverse complement.
ACCGTTGATCCGTCGCAGCCGGTCAATCTCGTCGGGCGTGTACACGACGACATCTAGTGACCAAGTACGGAGGCCGAACAGCGTTCGTACAGCGATGGCACGTTCGATCGGACTCGCCGTCGTGTCCATCTCGATCATGAGGTCGACATCACTGTCGGGAGTGGCGTCGCCGCGCGCGCGGCTCCCAAACAGCACAATGCGCCGCGGATGGAATGCGTCGGCGATGAGTCTCGTGATCTCTTCGATCGGGGGCGGGGAGTCCATGGAACACGAAAATTAACCGGCGTCACGGGAGACCCCGCAAGATACGCCAGGAACCCTTAAGTCGGGACGAGTGAGGTGTGGGCCGTTGCCCGACAGGACAACCTGCGGTTCTCGAACGGCCCCCGCTGCGTAGGCCACTGGCTTGGGTGGGACGGCAACCACGGCATTACTGGGCCGGTCGCGACCGGCCCCTACCAGGACAGTTAGTCGCGCGGCTGGGGACAGTTAGTCGATCGGATTCGTCAATACATCGCAGGAATGGATGCCGCCGCCTTCAGTGCGAGACGGGCCGTCGAGGGCGCTGTCGAACGGTGCTTCGGCCGAATTAGTTAGCCTGGGTCTTCACCACGACCGTCACGGGCGCGACGGCGGCCCCTGCATTGATCGTACGGCCTGGACATAATGGACGACATGCTTGCCCTGGCTCGCCGCTGTGCCGAGTCGCGGATGCGTGGCTGGCGTGGGTAGTCACCAGGGCGATCCGCGAATTGCGCAACCATTATTCGGGTACCGATGTCGAACGCAAAAACGACGTTCGACACTCTACCTGGCATATGCGGCTCCTTCTGGCAGCGCTGATAGCAGCGCAGGCGCAGCTCCCAAGCGCGGACAGCATCGTGCAGCGCTATATCGCGGCGCGCGGCGGCCTCGCGCGGTTGCACGCGATCCACAGCATCATCTACCGCGGCGAGTACCATGAGGGCGCGAGCCAGTTCCACCGCGCGGTGATGGGCCTCTTGCGTCCCTACTACAAGTTGGTCGGCGATCCCGAAAATCCCTCCCACACATTTGCAGAGGGCTACGACGGCAGTGCATGGGAGTTCTACGGGGACCCCGGCGTTGTCGTCCGGACGGTGGGGGCCGCGTCGTCAGCGGGCCGTCACGCCACGGCAATCGACGGGCCGCTCGTGGATTATGCGGAGCGTGGTTGGACGATTACGCTCGAGGGCATCGATACCATCGCAGGCCAGCCAGCCTATCGGATTCGCGTGCGCATGCTCGATGGATTCGAGCAGCTCGAGTTCGTCGACATGGCCTCGTCGTTGCTTGTCGCCGAGCGCAAGGTCGCGCCGATACACGCCTTCGGGACGGCCGTGGCGTCGGAGGAACGCTTGAGCGATTATCGGCCGGTGGGCGGCGTGCTCTTCGCGTTTACGCATCGGGAGGTGGAACTCGCGACGGGCCGGGTGCTGAACGAAAATCACTGGACCTCGATCACCGTCAACCATGCGCTTGACCCAGCGGTATTCTCACCGCCGCCCTTCGTTCGCACTCCGCTTCAGGCCTTCCTCGAAGATCTGTACGCCGAGCGTGCGGACACCAACGCGGTCCGCTGGTCGTACCGCGACTTCCGCCGCGCGTATCCTGACGCCGACACCCATCACGGTGTCGAGTTCATTGGGTACCAGATGCTCAAGATGGGAGACATACCGAGCGCCGTGGCGTTGCTCACGCTCAATGCAACCGATTATCCGAACGCCGGATCCGCCGCGTTCGGGCTCGGGCGGGCGTACCGGACCCTCGGCAACAGCGTCCGTGCGCGCGCCGAGCTTCAGCGCGCGCACGATCTGGATCCGCAGTACGCTGCTCCTACAGACTAGGCGGCGCGAGGCAATCAGCACGCGTCGGTGAGACGGCGGCAGCGCGGTTCTCAGCTTGACAGCGGGTGGCGACGCCGTCTATCAACTCGCTCGGACCAGCCTGCGCAACATCATCGGACAGCACGATCTCGACGAGGTGCTGCGAGAGCGTGATATGATCAATGGCCTATTGCGCGACAGCGTCGCCTCTCCATCTTGATTGCGTGATCACGGTCAGGGTCAACGGACAGGCATACGACGTAGACGTGCCGCCGGACATGCCGGTGCTCTGGGTGCTGCGCGACGTCATCGGCCTGACGGGGACGAAGTTCGGCTGCGGAATCGCCGCCTGCGGCGCCTGCACGATCCATCTGGACGGCCAACCGATCCGCTCCTGCGTGACACCGGTGAGCGCTATCGCTGGAAAGAGCATCACCACGATCGAGGCGATCGGCCAGACCCCCGCCGGGCGGAAGATTCAGGAGGCGTGGATCGCGATCGATGTCCCGCAGTGTGGATACTGCCAGTCCGGCCAAATCATGTCGGCGTCGGCGCTGATCGCCTCCAAGCCCAACCCCACGGACGCGGATATCGATGCGGCGATGGCCGGCAACATCTGCCGCTGCGGGACGTACAGCCGCATTCGGGCGGGGATCAAGCGCGCGGCGGGAGAGGTGGCCTGACGATGCAGACGATCTCGCGTCGCGATTTCGTGGTCATCATGGCGGCCGCGGGCGGCGGGCTGCTTTTGGGCTGCCGCGTGGATGACCGATCGAATCCGGCCACCTTCATTCCGAACGCGTTCGTGCGGATCGGCACCGATGGCCGGGTGACGCTGATCATGCCGCAGGTGGAAATGGGGCAGGGCATCTACACGGCGCTGCCCATGCTCATTGCGGAGGAGCTGGAGGTGGGCCTCGACCAGATCACGCTCGAGCACGCTCCGCCCAATGACAAGCTCTATGTGAATCCGGCGTTCCGGTTCCAGGCGACCGGGGGCTCGACTTCGGTCCAGGCGTTCTTCGAGCCGCTCCGCAAAGCCGGCGCCGCGGCTCGCATCATGATGGTATCCGCGGCCGCCGCCAGGTGGCGGGTCGATCCGGGCACCTGCCGGGCGCAGCGGGCCACCGTGACCCATGGGCCGACCGGCCGCACACTCACGTATGGCCAGTTGGCCGACCGAGCGGCCGAGCAGCCAGTGCCCACGGAGATCACCCTCAAGGCCCCGAACGAGTTCACGTTGATCGGCACGCGCGCCAAACGCCTCGATACAGCGAGCAAGGTGAACGGGTCGGCGCAGTACAGTATCGACGTGCGGATGCCGGGAATGAAGATCGCCACGCTCGCCGCGAGCCCCGTCCTCGGCGGCAAAGTCGCATCGCTCGACGAGGCGAAAGCGCTGCGCATCAAGGGCGTGCATCAGGTCGTGCGGCTCGACGATGTCGTGGCGGTCGTCGCCGACCATATGTGGGCGGCGAAGCAGGGATTGGCGGCGCTTAACGTCACGTGGGATGATGGCCCGAATGCACACATCGGGACCGCCGATGTGTTGAAGGATATCGCGGCCGCGTCGGAAGCGAGCGGTGTGATCGCGAGGAAGGACGGCGATGGAGCCGCCGCTCTCCACCGCGCGGCGAAACGGATCGATGCCGTGTACCACGTGCCGTTTCTCGCGCACGCGGCGATGGAGCCGCTAGCGGTCACGGTGCACGTGCGCCCGGACGCCTGCGAAGTGTGGACCGGCTCGCAAGTCGTCGCGCGCGCTCGAGCGGCCGCGGCCCAGGTGACGGGACTGCCGCTGGAGAAAGTGATCGTTCACAACCAATTGATCGGCGGTGCATTTGGCCGGCGGCTGGAACTCGACTACGTGACGCGGGCGGTTCGCATCGCCAAGCAGGTCGACGGGCCGGTCAAGGTCGTCTGGACGCGCGAAGAGGACATGCAGCAGGACTTCTATCGCCCGTGCTACTACGACCGAATCGCCGCGGGGCTGGACGCACGCGGAAGGCCGGTGGCATGGACGCATCGGATCGTCGGCCCATCGATCCTCGCGCGCTGGGCGCCGCCCGCGTTCAAGAACGGGATCGATGACGACGCGGTGGACAGCGCGATGCAAATACTCTACGAGATCCCCGCGGTGCAGATCGAGTACCTCCGGCACGAGGAACCGGCGCTCAATACGGGCTTCTGGCGTGGCGTGGGAAACACCCACAACGACTTCGTGATGGAGAGCTTCATGGACGAGCTCGCCGCCGCCGCGAAGGCCGACCCCGTCGCGTACCGGAGAGCGCTCCTCGCCAAATCACCACGCGCGCAGGCCGTGCTCGATCTCGCTGCCGAGAAAGCCGGGTGGGGCCAGCCGCTGCCGCCCGGCCACGGGCGCGGCGTGGCGCTCCTCTACTGTTTGTGGAACACGTACATGGTGCAAATCGCCGAGGTTGAAGTGTCGCCGTCGCACGAGATCCGCGTGTCTCGGGTCGTGTGCGCCTGCGACTGCGGCCAGATGGTCAATCCCGACATCGTCACCGCCCAGATCGAGGGCGGCATCGTCTACGGGATCAGCGGTGCGCTCTGGGGAGAGGTGACACTGAAGAGCGGCCGGGTGCAGCAGTCGAATTTCACGGACTACCGCGTGGTGCGTATGAACGAGAGTCCGGTGATCGAAACGCACCTGGTCGTGAACCACGAGAAGCCCGGCGGAATGGGGGAGCCGGCGACCGCATGCATCGCCCCAGCAATCGCCAACGCGGTATTCGCGGTTACCGGCAAGCGCATTCGACAGCTACCGTTGCAACCCGCGCTCACATCGGTCGCGTAACGGGGCATGAGCGACGCTTTCCTCGCCATCGCACGGGCCGAGAGTTTGGCAGCTCCCGGCCTGTGGGTGCTGTCGTCCTCGTTCCGTGTGCACGCCGCAGTGCTCTTCTTGACTGCCCTCCTCAGCCTGGCCGTACCAGAAGGCACCGCCTCGTGCCGATTCGTCGAAATGGTCAGGGGTTTGAGAGAATAAGTCGCTCGGCAGCCACTCGCACAGCTTCCGGGAACGGGCACGCCTTCCGCACACGCCGATCAAAGTGCACCGTCGTCAAATCGCACGTCGAGGCGATCTGATCAGTCTCGGCGTTGCGCATCGTATGAATGAACTGAATACGGCGCTCACGTGCGTCGACCAGGTGGCTCCGAATCTCGATGACATCCCCAGCCATGAGCTCGTGCTGATACGTGATATTCTGCTGGACACCAGCTATCCCGAACGGCTCGTCGCGGAAATACGACGGGGGCAGCCCGATGTACGCGAAGAGATTCCAGGTCGCTTCATCGAATTTTCCAACGTACCACATGACGTTCATGTGACCCATGTGGTCGCAGTGCCAGGGGAGGATCGCGCCGCGGTATGTGACGACATCAGACATGGTATTCCCTCGGTCATCCGCTCACACGCTGGTCGCACACGTCGACCCACTCGGCGCCAGTGATTGCCGCCATGCGCAGCGGATCGATGATGACGGCGCCGTGCGTCGCGCCACCACCGGTCACCACGACATCGAAGCGCTTCAACTGCAGATCGCAATAGATCGGCAACGACGATATCAGCCCGAAGGGACACATGCCACCAGGCACGTGACCCGTGAGAACGGCGGCCTCCTCGGCCGCCACGAAGCGCGCCTTGCCACCGAAGACGACCTTGGCCTTGGCGTTGTCGACCCTGGCGTCACCGCAGGCCATCAAGATGACATCCTCTCGATCGGCGATCCGCAAGACGAGGCACTTGGCAATCTGCGCCGGCTCGACCCGAAATGCTGCGGAGAGCCAGCTCGTCTCACTCGGGCGATCAAGGACCATCACGACCACATCAGGCGCGTGTTGAGCCAGGAATGCCCGAACGCTCTCGATACTCATGTCTCAGCCGGCAACGCGATTGCATACCGTGCGGGCGTGCTCTACTGCCAGCACCTTGGAGGGTTCGCACGGCGTGAGCAGCTTGACCGCGGCGAGTGGGACCGAACGGCCCGTTGGCTCGACTGATTGAAACGGTGGCCCTTTCAGCTCCTCGACGGCATCGCTGGTCAGGAGCCCAAACGCCGGGCTACCATTATAGGCGAACCGGATGAATCGCCTGATCTCGCGCATGGCCCCATGATGCGCGACTGCGGAGGTGATGTCTTGAACGATCGTGCGCTTCAATCGCAAGGGTCGAGCTTCGTCGTCACCACGCGTGCCGCGCCGGGCATTGAGACGATGCGAGCGATGCTCTTCGGACAGGCCTTCTCATCCCACCGGCACGACACGTATGGCATTGGCGCCACCGCGCTAGGGGTTCAGATCTTCAGGTATCGCGGCGCGGCGAGGCACAGTATCGGCGGATGCGCCTTCGTGATTCATCCCGATGAGGCGCACGATGGTCGCGCAGGAGACGAGCGCGGGTTCGGGTACGGGATCGCGTATATCGAGCCTTCGCTGATTCTCGCGGCGAGCCATGGGCGCTGCCTCCCGTTCGTCCGCACGCCGATCGTCGACGACCCTCGATTTGTGCAGACGGTCGAGGCCATCCTGTCGCTTGCGGACGACCTGAGCGATGACGTCGCAGCGACGTGTGCCATCGCCGCGCTAACCGACGCACTCTGGCGGCTCGCGGGTTCGAGTGTCCCGTCCTCGGTGCGTCTTCGACTGGCCAGCCTGCATGCGGTGCGCGACGCATTGCTCGCATGCAACGGCGAACGAATATCCATGGCCGAGCTGGAGAGAATCGCGAACTTGAGCCGGTGGGAACTGGCCCGGCAATTTCGCCGGGCGTTCGGTGTCAGCCCCTATCGGTTTCATATCCTGCGCCGCCTCGAGCAGGCACGCCGGCGCATGGCGGCCGGCGCGCGGCTCTCCGACGCTGCACTCGAATGCGGCTTTGCGGATCAGGCGCATTTCACGCGTCACTTCCGCAATGCCTACGGGATGTCCCCTGGGCGATGGCGATGTCTAGCCAGCGGGACGAAGCTCGAGTCCCACGGTCGTTGGTCCTATGCCGAGGCGGATCACCGCCTAGTCAGCGCTCGCAGGCGCTACCAGCATCCCGGCAGTGACACGATGCGCGCGGTCGTAGAACTCAAGCCATCTGGGAGAGACGTACACACGAACGTCCACACCTCCGCCATAAGCGAAACCGGCGCCACTCAGCAACGCTAAGTGACGCCGGCATTTGTGTGAGTCGGGGCGACTGGATTTGAACCAGCGACCTCCTGCTCCCGAAGCAGGCGCGCTACCGGGCTACGCTACGCCCCGAAACATCGGTCGTGCTCTCGGCGCCCGATCCCGGGCGCGTGACACAAAGCTACATGGCTGGCGGTTACACAACAGTGGGATCATCGATGGCGGTCGCGGACGTCGTGCCAGAGCGCTTCAATCCCAACGTGTCGGCCTCGCGGGTCGGGGTCGCCAAATCAGGCCGGCCCGTCCTGACATCCGGATTGACCCACCTCCTAGCGCGGCAGGCACGATAGTGGCCGCGACTCAACGCTGTTCGTCGCGTATGACAGTTGGCGCATAGTACGACACATTTCGCGATCTCGGTCTCGACGATGTGCCATTCATACGAGTCGGCAACCAACGATCCGACGTTGTCGCGTTTCGTTCCTCGTACGTGATGAAACTGCAGTACCACCGGATCACGCTCGCCACAATCGACACACGGATGCGACTCCAGATACCGCAGCACGAGTAGGCGTGTCCGGCGCCTGGTGCTTCTCACGCGGCGGCGTGTCCGGGCCCGTTCCGATTCCGAGTTTCGGTCGTAATACCGTCGCTGCACCTCGTGGTGACAGGCGCGGCACTGCGAGCTCAGTCCATCCGCTCTCGAAGGGTGCTGGTAGAACGCGGCCGCAAACAGCAGGTCGCCGGGTTCACAGCACGTGGGACACCGCTTCTCTGTTGCCGGCGCAGTCATGCTGCCACGTTGAACCCGCGAGCCCGGGATCGCTGCATCCCTTTGCGCCCGGTCAGACATTCGAACGCACGCGTAGCAGTAGCAATGGAAGGCCGCCGAGGTGCGCGTAAATCCTTGCACCCGGCGGCCGCACAACACCGCCCAACTCACCAAAGCCAACGCGCCCGGACGGAGTCGAACCGCCAGCCTTTCGGTCCGTAGCCGAATGCTCTATCCAGTTGAGCTACGGGCGCTTACAACGTTTGTACCGGACTACGAGATCACAAATCTGCTATCACGTGCGGATTGCCAACCCGGCCGATATCTTTTTTCCGCCGATCGCGGACAGGCTTCAGGCAACCTCAGGTAAAACCAGAAACACGAAATCAGAGGCAACCGTGGATGGGCGGTACAAGACTCGAACTTGTGACCTCCACGATGTCAACGTGGCGCTCTAACCAACTGAGCTAACCGCCCGAGCCCTTCGACGCGAAATGCCCGCTTGCCAAATGCCTGCTGGCCCAATGCCCGCTGCTCCTGAACCGCTCGTCCACCCACGCAACCGGCACCGCGTCCCAAAAGTAGGGAGTGGAGGCGAGGGGGATCGAACCCCTGACCTCGTGAATGCCATTCACGCGCTCTCCCAACTGAGCTACGCCCCCCACTCTCCGGCTTCACTCACATCACCCGCACACTACGACCGGCACGTCCACGGCCAGCACATCGCTCTCTCAGGAGCGAGCCTCCAGAGTACCACGTGCAGTACCGCCAGCGATGCCGCCCACACCGATTAACAGCCCCTCATACCACCCACATCTCGACGCGAGCTGACCAACACTCAGAATTGGCCAAACCGACTCCCGCAGCCCACTCCGGACCGATCGCCGGACGTGTCGCGCCGTCCATCGGGGCACCAATCTCAGCACCAGCGGCACGACTCTTGGCGCGGCGGATCAAAAAAATCTTAAGGAACCTTTGAACCTATTGGTGCGTATCTCGGGTGTCAATTCACTGCTACTGGCGGATTTTTGCTCGGCCGGTATCTTGCACGACCGTCCACACATTTGTTCGCGCAGGCGCCGGTCTCGTCGTTTCGGTAGCCGCTCGGGATGCCCCCGCCGCGGCCATCCTTTGAACGCATAGTCAGGACCATCCATCATGCCCGATCTCCAGCAGGTCGCCAAGGCAGGTGCCTCGGCCAGCCGGTCCGCCAAGGGCGCGGCCGCCAAGGCAACTGCAGCGCCGCCACCCCCGCTGCCGATCAAGACCCCCGCTCCGCCCAAGACGACCGTCCGCCGCAGGCGTGGTCCCGCCGCTCCCTCGGGCATCGCCCCCAGCGAGCCGGAACGCGACATTCTCGATCAATACCTCTATGAGGTCAGCACGTACCCGCTGCTCAAGGGCACCGAGGAGCTGGACCTCGCTCGCAAGATCCGGAGTGGCGACCAGGATGCGCTGCAGGAGCTGGTCAAGCGCAACCTGCGATTCGTGATCTCGGTCGCGAAGAAATACCAGAACCGCGGTCTACCCCTGATCGACCTGATCGGAGAAGGCAACGTCGGCCTCCTCACCGCGGCCCGGAAGTTCGATCCCGATCAGGGCGTCAAGTTCATCTCGTACGCCGTATGGTGGATCCGGCAGGCGATTCTCTCGTCGCTGGCCCGCCAGGGACGGACCGTCCGCGTTCCGCTCAACCGCACCGCCGATCTCTCACGCATCATCAAGGCGTCCGAGATCCTGCGCCAGAAGCTGCGGCGCGAACCCAATCCGCACGAGCTCGCGCACCTGACCGGTCTGTCGGTCGATGTCGTGCAATCGCTCGCCGCGCTCAACACCGGTGATGTCCGGCTCGATGCGCCGATGGATCCCGAGGGCGATCGGTCGCTGATCGAGCGCTTCGTGGCTGACGAGATGCCCGACGCGGAAGAGGAGGCGATGAACCGCTTCCTCAACGACGAGATCGAGCAGGCTCTCGGCACGCTCCCCGCGCGCGATGCCAAGGTGTTGCGTCTGTACTTCGGACTCGAAGGCGGCCGGGAACACACGCTCGAAGAGATCGGCTCGATGCTCGGCGTCACGCGTGAACGCGTGCGCCAGCTCCGCGACCGCGCGCTCAAGCGGCTGCGTGAAGGCGATGTGGGCCGCGCGCTCGGCAGCTTCGCCGCGTAACGACGGCACATTCATTTAATAGTCCGCGCTCGCGCGGCGGTACGGGGCCGGTCGGTCGCGAGGCCGTCCCGGCGCGCACTAACCACGCACAAACCGCCAGAGGTTTGTCTCCCGGGGCCGGCTGCACTACACTGCGACCGGCCCTTTGGCCACGTTGCCTGTCGCCAGCCGTTATCGCCACTCGCCCGTTTCCATGATCTCCCTGCGCGACGTCTACAAGTCCTTCGGCAACAAGCACGTGCTCAAGGGGTTCTCCCTCGACGTCATGGAAGGGGAGACCATGGCGATCATCGGCTTTTCCGGCAGCGGCAAGTCCGTGGCCATCAAGCACATCGTCGGGTTGCTCGAGCCTGATTCCGGTGACGTGATCGTCGATGGGATCAACGTTCCGACGCTGGCGCGGCGGGAACTGTACAAACTGAGGGCGCGAATCGCGTACGTCTTCCAATTCGCCGCGCTCTTCGATTCGCTCTCCATCGGCGCGAACGTCGCCATGGGACTTCGCAAGCAGACGGACCTCTCGGAGTCCGCGATCGCCGAGCGTGTACACGAGGCGCTCGATCTCGTCGATCTGCCGGACGTGGCGCCGGTATTCCCGGCAGAGCTGTCGGGCGGCATGCGCAAGCGGGTGGGCATCGCGCGGGCGATCGCGCTCCGCCCCAAGTACATCCTCTACGACGAGCCCACCACGGGTCTCGATCCCGTGACGAGCGCCGTGATCGACGATCTCATGCTGCGCATGCAGCGCCAGCTCGGCGTGACCGGCATCGTCATCACGCACGACATGCGTAGTGCGTATACCGTCGCGAACCGCATCGGTATGCTGTACGAAGGGCGCATCCGGCAGGTGGGCACGGTCGCGGAGATCAAGCACAGCGCCGACCCTGTCGTCACGCAGTTCATCGAGGGGCGCGCGTCGCTCGCCGCGGCATCGTCGCCCTCGTGAGCAAACGGCCATCGAGAAAATCCTCGCGACCGGGCCGGCCCGATCGCGCGACGCCAGGGGTGAGCGCAGACGCGCGTGCCGGCACGACGGCGGCGGCATCTGCGGCGACGCGTCCGAAGGCCCGCGTCCGCCAGGAGCGTTCGGCCGGGGGGGTAGTCGTTCGCCGGGACGCGGACACGCACGTACCGCTCTTCCTGCTCATCTGCGACAGCTACGAGAACTGGGGATTTCCGAAGGGCCACGTCGAACGTGGTGAGCGGCCGGTGGCGGCGGCGCGTCGCGAGGTGGAGGAGGAGACCGGGTTGCGGGGTCTCGAAGTCCGGGCGGCGATCGACACCATCGATTGGTATTTCCGGTTCCGGGGGCGTCTGATCCACAAAGTCTGCGACTTCTATTTGATGGAGCTGGAGCCGGGTGCGCCCACCGACACCGTGCCGCAACGTGCCGAGGGGATCACCGCGTGTGTGTGGGCGACGTTCGGCGACGCCGCCAAGCGCATCTCGTATGAGAACGCCCGCCGCGTGCTGACACGCGCCAGGGCGATGGTCTCCGAGCCCGCGGCGTGACGTATGCCCGGACCAGCCGGCACAGCGGCGGCGCTTCCCTGCATCGCGGTATACGCGCCGCGGGAGCGGGTGCGAGCGTTGGCGCGGGCGGCATTTCCGCGACGACGCGCGCGGGTGGTGATCGTGCGCACGGCCGCCGAGCTGGCGCAGACATTTCACGCGGGGCTCATTGACGCGGCGCTGATCGACCTCGGCTCGCCTTCCGATGATGCGTGGTCGGCGGCCGCTTGCGCGCGCGAGTTTCCGAGCGCGCCATTCTTCGGCGTGACGCCGCTGCGATCGGCGGACGGGGCGACCCTCGCGCGGTGTGCGGCCCTCGACTTCGCCGACGTACTCGTCGAGACGGTGGATGACGAGGCGGTACGCGGGTTGGTGCTGCCGCTCACCTTTCACGCGCGGTTCGTCGCGGCGCTCCGTGAGCCGCCGGCGGGTCTCGCGCTGGCGACCGCGTTGCAGCGCACGACGTGGAACTGCGTCATCTCTCACGCGGGACTTCCGGTCAGGACGAACGCGGTGGCGCGCGTCGTGGGTGTCACGCGGGAGCACCTCAGCCGTGCGTTTTCGACGACCCATGCGCCCAACCTCAAGCGCGTGATCGATCTCGTGCGGCTGGTGGCCGCGGCGGAGCTGGCGAAGAACCCCGGGTACGACATGCGCGACGTCGCGAAAGTGCTGTGCTTCGCGTCCCCGTCGCACCTGTCGAGCACGACACAGCGTGTGTTGGGCCTGCGGCCCGCATCACTGGCCCGGCTGCGTGCCGTGGATCTCATCGGCCGTTTTGCGGGCAGCAGGGGACGGAGCCGGGCTGTGGGGCGAACTGTACCTCGGGGCACTGCTCGTCTATCGAGCCGAGCCCACGGCCGGCCGGCGAATCGTCCCCCGCGCGGGGCATCATAGAGATCCGTATGTGCGAAGTCGGTGCGGCGTGCGTTTTTCGCTTGACGTGCGCGGCTCTCTTTGGCATATGGTGTGGGCGTGACGACGACGCTACCGTTGTGGCGTCGCGTAGCGGACGGAGGACGACGCGGGAATTGCCGGGAACGACCGGGCAATGCGAATCGTTCGAGCCACCGGCCGACTCGTCACGTGATCTGGCGGAGCGCTGGCCATCGGGCCACACCGGCCATGGCGGCGCCGCCGAACAGACAACGCGGGGGGCAGCATATGCATGATTTTCGTCTATGGCTGGGCCCGCCACGACCAACGCTCAGAGTGGTCGCGTTCGCGACCGCTCTGCTTCCGGTCGTGGCGGTGTTCGCCCGGGCACAGGGGAACGGGCAGGGTGCGATCACCGGCACGATCACCGATGCGGCGACGCACACGCCGATTTCCGATGTGCAGATCCGAATACTCGGTTCGACCCAGGGGACGCTGTCCCGCGACAACGGGACGTACCGGATCGGCGGCGTGCGCGTGGGAACGGTCTCGCTGGTGGCACAGCGGGTCGGCTACAAGGAATCCGCTGCGCTGATCGTGACCGTCACGGACGGCGGCACGGCGACCGCCGACTTCGCACTGGCGGCCGCGGCGACGACGTTGAGCGAAGTGGTCGTCGAAGCGACCGGAGAGACAGAGCGCTCCCGCGAGTCCGGCAACCTCGTCAACAACATCGCCGCGGACTCGGTGCCGCCCGCCGCGATCGCGAATTTCTCGGACGCTCTTTCTGGGCGCGCGCCGGGGGTGCAGGTCCAGCAGGCGACCGGCACGACGGGCGGCGGCTCACAAATCCGCATCCGCGGTGCCAACAGCATCTCACTCGCCAACGCGCCACTCCTGATCATCGACGGGGTTCGGGCCGACAACACGGAGTCGTCGGTCCTGGCTGCACTTGGCGGGGCCGGTGGCGACGCTGCGAACAACACCGGCGGGCAGGGCCCGAGCCGGTTCGACGACATCGACCCCAACGACATCGAGACGATCGAAGTCGTGAAGGGGCCGGCCGGCGCGGCGCTGTACGGCGCGGCGGGGGCGAACGGCGTGATCTACGTCACGACAAAGCACGGTGTCGCCGGACACACGCGGTGGACGTCGCACGCCGAGTACGGCTCGGTGAGAGACTACACGACGTTTCAGCCCAACTATGACATCATGGGCAACTTCAACCCCGGGGGACCGCCGTCGATCGGCACCGGGTGCACGCTGGATGACCAGCACACCGGACTGTGCACTGCAACCTCGGGTGTCAACACCTTCAATCCGCTGCAGGCGATCACGCCGTTCGTGAACGGCTATCGCGATTCGTACGGCGGGTCGGTGTCCGGCGGAACGGATGCCGCGCAATATTTCCTGAGCGGCGACTATTACCGCGAGCAGGGCGTCTACGCGAACAACGTGAATCGGCGGGGCACCGCGCACGCCACTGTGACAGCTCATCCGACGTCCACGATCGACGTCAGCCTGAACGCGACATACCTGCAGGGACGCCTCAGCTTGCCGCAGAACGACAACTCGTTCTTCGGGGTGCTCGGGCTCGGGCTGCTGGGCTCGGCCTACAACGATTCGCAGCACGGATATTTCGAAGGCATCACACCGAACATTATCGCGCAGTATCAGACACTCCAGAACACCGAGCGGTATACGACGGGCGCGACCGGCACATGGCGCGTGCTGCCGTGGCTCACGGGGACAGTACAGGGCGGAGTCGATTTCCTGAACCGCCTCGACAACAGCATTCTGCCGGCCAACGTGCTGGTGAACAACGGTCCGCTGACGGCGCTCGGGTTCATAACGGCCGACCCCGCGCAGGTGTGGACCTACTCGACGAGCGCGACCGCGACCGCGAGTTACCCTCTTTCGAGACAGATCGCGGCCAAGTCTACCGTCGGCGCGCAGTACACCGACCAAGCCACCAAGGCCTTTCCGGCGTCGGGTGTAGGGCTCGTCGGTACGACTACGAGCCTGGCGGGGCTGTCGTCGCAATTCACCACGACGGAGGCGAACACCGACCAACCGACGGTCGCGGTGTATGGCCAGCAGGAGTTCTCCCTCAACGATCGGATCTTCCTGACCGGGACCCTCCGGCACGAGGCCACGGGGATCCTCGATGAGCCAACCCCCACGACGACGTACCCGTCGGGCAGCCTGTCATGGGTCATCGGCGAAGAGCCGTGGTTTCCGAAGACGTCGGTGCTGAGCTCACTCCGGTTGCGGACGGCGGTCGGTGTTGCCGGCCAGATACCGGATTTTCGCCAGGCCGCGGTCTTCTTCGATGCCCGTCCGGTGCGCATCGATGGGCAGGACGGCGGCGGTGCGGTGCTCGCCGGCACGGGTGCGCCGCTCGTGCCTGAGCGTTCGGTCGAGGCGGAAGGCGGATTCGATGCCGGGCTGTTCAGCGACCGGATCAACGTCACGGCCACCTACTACAACAAGACGACGCACAGTGCGCTCGTGCAGGCCACGCTGGCGCCGTCGATCAGCGGGCTTCCGGGCGGCCTGTCGCCGACCCGGTTCGTGAATATCGGTGAGACGACCAACAAGGGCTTCGAGGCCGGCGTCAGTGGAACGATCGTGAAGTCGCGGCCGTTCACCCTCGACCTGGCAGCGACCGGTTCGATCAACAACAACAAGCTGGTGACACTCGGCAGCGCCGTGCCGCTCGGATTCATCCCCTTCGACGCGGGATTGGCTGGCGAGATCCAGCGGTTCCAGCCGGGATTGCCGATGGGCGGCTACTTCGCCCAGCATTACACGTACTCGGACGCGAACCACGACGGCATCATCACGTCCGACGAAATCAACGCCAGCAGCACGCAGTCATACGTGGGTGCAGTGATGCCGCCCACCGAAGTCACGATCACGCCGACCGCCACGTTCTTCCGGCTGTTTCACGTAACCGCGCAATTCGACCATCGTGACGGCAACAACATTTTCGACGAGACCGAGGAGTTCCGGTGCTCGTTCCTGCTCTGCCAGGGGCTGTACGACAAGCATGCCCCGCTGGCGCAGCAGGCCGGGAGTTTGGCCGCGGTCGACGGCCTGAGCGATGCCTACTTCATTCAGGACGCCGAGTTCTGGAAATTTCGCGAGCTGACGTTCGCGCTCGACGCACCGAACGTCGTCTTGCAGCGGCTGCGCATTGCCGCGCTCCGTGTCAGCGTGTCCGGGCGCAACCTGCATGTCTGGACGCCCTACAAGGGCATCGATCCGGAGATCAATACGTCGGACACGGATTTCACCGATTCCGAGTTCTTTTCCCAGCCACCGGTCCGCTACTGGACCGGGCGCGTCGACATCACGTTCTGAGCCATGCGCCTACACACACACCGGTACTCATCGATGCTTAAGCCCAGCGCATCGCGGGCGCCCTGGCTCCGCGTGTCCACCGCCGTGCTCGTGGTGGCCACAGCCGTGGTAGCGGCGTGCGACCCGAACAATCTCACGACCGTCCACGACCCGGATTCGGTACCGCCTTCGGACGTCAACTCGAAGGCCGGATTGCCGTTCCTGTTCGCGGGCGCGGTGCAAACGTTCCAGGTGGCTTACAGCGGCGCCGGGGACGAGGCCAACAACGGCCACGAAGGGCAGATCAACATGACGGGGCTGCTGACCGACGAGTTGATCGACATCGAGTCCTTCCCCACGCGGCAGCAGGTCGACGCCCGGAACACGCTGCCGAGCAACGTCTCGCTCAAGGGGACGTTCGCCGACCTGTCATCGGCGCGGGCCGCGGCGGATCAGGCGTCGGCCGGCTATGCGAAGTTCGACCCGACCAACCCGATCTGGCCGCGGGTGCTCGACTACGCTGGGTACAGCTATCTGATGTTCGCGGAGTACTACTGCGACGGCGTGCCGTTCAGCACCATCAACACCACGAACGGCAAAATCACGTACGGATTGCCGCTGTCGCGTCCCGACATTCGCCGTATCGCGCTCGCCAAGTTCGACTCGGCGGAGACGCTGGGTGCGGCGGCCGTGGCGGCGGACAACGCGGCGGGCAATTCGACGGCCATCGACAGCGAGGTGATCTATCTCGCTCGGGTCGGCCAGGCCCGGGCGCTTATGGATTCCAACGACTACGCGTCGGCTGCCGCGGTGGCGGCGGGCGTACCGCCGGGTTTCCAGTACATAGTCGAGAACTCGACGAACAATCCGATCCAGTTCAACGGGATCTGGAACTACAACGTCGCCGGCAACTTCTTCGGTGTCGGAGATTTCGACGGCGGGACGGGTCTCGACTTCGTGTCCGGGAATGATCCACGCGTGCTGACGATCGACACCGGCCAGCCGGGCGCGATCGGCTTCGGCCCCGATTGGGTCGAGCAAGAGATCTATTTTCAGCCCGGCTCGAACACGGTTCTGGCGAGCGGGCTGGAAGCACAACTCATCATCGCCGAGGCAGATCTCAAGGCGGGGAATGTCGGCGGTTGGGCCGGCATCCTCAACGGTCTCCGTGGCGGCGCTGGCATACCGCCGCTCACAGCGGATTCCACGACGTTGGCGCCAGCGGACATGCGGATCGACGTCATGTTCCGCGAGCGCGCGTTCTGGCTGTTTCTCACGGGCCATCGCATGGAGGACATGCGCCGGCTCGTGCGGCAGTACGGGCGGGATCAGGCGACCGTGTTCCCGTCGGTCAATCCGACCGCGATCGGGTTGTCGTACAGTTCGGACGTGGACTTCCCGGTCTCCGAGGATGAGCAGAACAATCCCAACTTCCACGGGTGCACGGACCGGAAGGCATAATAGGGCAGGGTGAACCAGCACTGGGGGCCAGTCCCGGGCGGGGCTGGCCCTTGGTGTTTTGGGTGAAGCACGGGTTCGTCTGCGGAGATGACCCTTGGAAGGCGAAGAGCGGCGGGCCGGTCATGACCGGCCCCTACCAAGCCGCCGCAGCTTGTGATATTTTTCACAATCTGTACCGGGATTTTTACGGGCCCGGCTCTCGGCACCGTCCCCGCGCCGGCGGCGTGTGCGCACCCCGCTGCTCCGATCCCCCTGATTGACTATGGCCACTGATACGACGCTGCGACCAGGCGAGATCAAAGACATCCTGCTGCGCGAGATCGAAGCGGCGGATCTGCACGACGTCAATGCGGAAGAGGTGGGGACCGTCCTCGAAGTCCGCGACGGCATTGCCCGGGTCTATGGATTGGCGAGGGCGATGGCGGGCGAGATGCTCGAGATCACCTCGTCGGAGACCGGCGAGACGGTGACCGCGTTGGCCCTCAATCTCGAAGAGGACAATATCGGCGCGGTGATTCTGGGCGACTATCTGTCGCTGCGCGAGGGCGACAACGTCCGCCGGACGGCGCGTGTGCTCGAGGTGCCAGTCGGCCCGGCGCTGATCGGCCGTGTCGTGGATCCGCTGGGACGGCCCGTGGACGGCCTCGGCGACGTGAAGACAACGATGACGCGCAAGGTCGAATCGCCGGCTCCCGGCATCATCGCGCGCCAGCCGGTCAAGGAGCCGCTACAGACGGGGCTCAAGGCCGTCGACTCGATGATCCCGATCGGCCGTGGACAGCGCGAGCTGATCATCGGCGACCGCGCCATCGGCAAGACGGCCATCGCGCTCGACACGATCATCAACCAGAAGGGCACGGGCGTCACCTGCGTGTACGTCGCGATCGGCCAGAAGGCTTCGACGGTCCGCGCGGTCGAAGCGAAACTGCGCGAGTCCGGCGCGATGGAGTACACGATCATCGTGAACGCCTCGGCCTCCGACCCGGCGCCGATGCAGTACATCGCGCCCTACTCGGGCTGCGCGATGGCCGAGTACTTCATGTACTACGAAGGCAAGCCGACACTCTGCGTCTACGATGATCTGAGCAAGCAGGCGGCCGCGTACCGCGAGATCTCGCTGGTGCTGCGCCGGCCGCCCGGGCGTGAGGCGTATCCCGGCGACGTCTTCTACCTGCACTCCCGGCTTCTCGAGCGGGCCGCCAAGCTCAGTGAGGACCCGGGGATCGTGGACGGCAAGACGATCTTCAAGGCTGGCGGCTCGCTCACCGCGCTCCCGATCATCGAGACCCAGGCGGGCGACGTCTCGGCATACATCCCCACGAACGTCATCTCGATCACCGACGGCCAGATCTTCCTCGAGTCCGACCTGTTCTACGCCGGTGTGCGCCCCGCGATCAACGTCGGTATCTCGGTGTCGCGCGTCGGCGGATCGGCGCAGATCAAGGCGATGAAGGCGGTGGCCGGCCGGTTGCGGCTCGACCTCGCGCAGTATCGAGAGCTGGAGGCGTTTGCGGCATTCGCGTCGGACCTCGACGCGGCGACCAAGAAGCAGCTCGAGCGCGGGGCCCGCACCGTCGAGATCCTCAAGCAGCCGCAGTATCAGCCGATGCCGGTCGAGAAGCAGGTGGCGAGCATCTTCGCGGTGACGAACGGGTTCCTCGACGGCATTCCGGTCAGCGAAGTCCGGCGGTGGGAGCGTGAGTTCCACGAACTGATGGACACGCAGATCCCGCAGGTTGGCGAGAGCATCCGGACGGAGAAGGTGTTGTCCAAGGAGAACGAAGCGGCGCTACGGCAGGCGATCGAGCGGTTCACGGCCGGCTTTGCGGCCCGCGTGGCCGCGACCGCGGCGTCGCGCGGCTAGGCTCCGGCCGGGATAGAGGGCATGGCCAAGGGCCGGGAACTCAAGGGGCGCATCAAGTCGTTCGAGAACACGCGCAAGATCACGCGCACGATGGAGATGGTCGCCACTTCGAAGATGAAGCGCGCGCAGGATCGCGTGGTGGCCGCGCGTCCCTATGCGGCCGCGCTCCGCGAGGTCATCGCGAGCCTGTACGACCCGGAGCTGGCCAGCCAATTCCCGCTGCTGCGGCAGCCCGCGACGGTGCGCCGCGCGGCGGTCATCGCGCTCACGTCGAACCGCGGGCTCGCCGGTGCGTTCAACGCGAACCTGATCCGTGAGGCACGGACGCTGGTCGAGCGGCTCGAATCCGAGGGCACGACGGTCGACCTGTATGCCATCGGGCGGAAGGGGGTGGGGTACTTCCGGTACGTGGGGCGCCAGGTGGCGGCGGCGCGGACCGATCTTACGGATCGTCCGTCGGCGCAGGATGCGGCGGACATCGTGGCACCGGCGGTCGAGGGATTCGCCGCGGGTACGCTGGACGCCGTGTACGTGGTGTACGCGAGGTTCGTCTCGGCGCTGACCACGCCACCCACGACCGACCGGATCCTTCCCGTCCAGCCGCCGGAGCGCGAGGCATCGTCCGGTGGGAAATCGAGCGTTCTGTCATCGCGGCGCCACGACTATATCCTGGCGCCATCGGCGGAGTCGATTCTCGAATCGCTATTGCCGGCGTACGTCCGGAATGCGGTGTACCGGGCGCTGGTGGAAACCGCGGCGGCGGAGCAGGGCGCGCGGCGAACCGCGATGAAGAACGCGACGGACAATGCGAACGACGTCATCAACGGCTTGCGCCGCCAATTCAATCGCGCGCGGCAGGCCCAGATCACGCAGGAGATCGCCGAGATCGTCGGCGGTGCGGCGGCACTCGGCGGATAAAGAACACGGTGGCTGGAGGGCGGCGGCCGGATGTCATCGGGCCGCAGTCCCCGATCACCAACCACTATTCAACGACCCCTTCCATGGCCGATCAGATGAAAGGCAGCGTGATGCAGGTGATTGGTCCGGTCCTCGACGTGCAGTTCGAGGCCGAGCACCTGCCGGAGCTGTACAACGCGCTGCGTGTCAACGTGCCCGCGAGTGACGACACCGGCGGCGTGGCGATCAACGTGACCGCCGAGGTGCAGCAGCACATCGGGCGGAACCAGGTGCGTGCGGTGGCGATGTCGAGCACCGACGGCGTGCAGCGGGGGATGGAGGTGGTGGACACCGGCGGGGCGATCTCCGTGCCGGTTGGTGCTGCTGCGCTTGGCCGCATCCTCAACGTACTGGGTGAGCCGGTGGACAACGGGCCGCCGATTCCGGCTGATTCGCCGCGGTGGCCGATCCATCGGTCGCGTCCTGATTTCGTGGACCTGGAGCCCAAGACAGAAGTGTTCGAGACCGGGATCAAGGTCATCGATCTCATTGCGCCGTTCGTGAAGGGCGGGAAGATCGGCCTCTTCGGCGGCGCGGGCGTCGGCAAGACGGTCATCATTCAGGAGTTGATCAACAACGTGGCCAAGGGGCACGGCGGCCGGTCGGTGTTCTGCGGCGTGGGGGAGCGGACCCGCGAGGGCAACGATCTATATCTCGAAATGAAGGAGTCGAAGGTCATCGGCTCCTGCGCGCTGATCTACGGCCAGATGAACGAGCCGCCTGGGGCTCGCCTCCGGGTCGGACTCGCGGGTTTGACGGTGGCCGAGTATTTCCGCGACGTCGAGAACGCGGACGTGCTGGTGTTCATCGACAACATCTTCCGGTTCACGCAGGCGGGCTCGGAAGTCTCGGCGTTGCTCGGGCGTATGCCGAGCGCGGTGGGGTACCAGCCGACGCTGGCGACGGAGATGGGTGAGTTGCAGGAGCGGATCACGTCGACCAAGAACGGCTCGATCACGTCGGTGCAGGCGATCTATGTGCCGGCCGACGACATCACGGACCCTGCGCCGGCGACTGCGTTCGCGCACCTGGACGCGACGGTGGTGTTGTCGCGCGCGATCACCGAGCTGGGTATCTACCCGGCGGTGGACCCGCTGGCGTCGTCCTCGCGCATCATGGATGCGCAGTATATCGGCGAACGGCACTACCGGGTGGCGACCGAAGTGCAGCGGATCCTGCAGCGGTACAAGGAGCTACAGGACATCATCGCGATCCTGGGGATGGACGAGCTGTCCGAAGAGGACAAGCGGACGGTGAGCCGGGCGCGCCGGATCCAGCGGTTCATGTCGCAGCCGTTCTCGGTGGCCGAGCAGTTCACGGGGATCACGGGGGTTTACGTGAAACTCGAGGAGACGGTGTCGTCGTTCGAGCGGCTGGTGGGTGGCGAGTTTGATACGGTACCCGAGCAGGCGTTCTTCATGGCGGGCGGGATCGACGACGTGACGGCGAACGCCAAGAAGCTGGCGGCGGCTGCGTGAAGACCTCCATCATCTCACCCGAGCGGGTGTTGTTCGAGGGCGAGGTATCGTCCATCGTGGCGCCGGGGTTTGACGGCGAGGTGGGCATCCTTGCCCGTCATGCACCGATGGTGACCCTGCTGGGGACTGGGGTGTTGCGGCTCGAGGCGGCGCAGGGTGGGGCGCGGCGGTTCAACGTGTCCGGGGGATTTTTGCAGGTCGCGGACGACGTTGTGCGCGTCGTGACGGAGTCGGCGACGCCGGCCACCTAGCGTCCCCAGTCGCAGACGACTCTGCGAACTCTACAATAATGTAGCAGATAAGGCTGAGTTTGCTTAAGACAGGCGGCCGGGCGCGCATGCGTCCGGCCGCCTCGTTATACCGTTTGTACCAAATGTCTTGACAAATAGTGGGAAAACCCACATTTGGGTGGCGCTGGCGATGAGATCGTCGCCCGCAAGTGCAGGGATTTGTCCAGACTGCCCATTTCGGCCGCGCGTATGCGCCGCGGCGGAGAACGGTCATGAACTCAGCGGCCGCTCATAGCGGGGCTGTCATTCTGCGTGGCCGGGGTGGGCTCGGGACTGGGATGGCGCGGACAGGCTTCCGGACAGGATTCCGGACAGGATCTCGCGCCATCGGAGCGGGCGCCGCGAGCGCGGCGCCCATGTTGTCATTCACCCATTGGAGGACGCGAGGGATGAGACCATGCGACGTCTGACACACGTACGAGGGCGGCGCATCAACCCGTTCGGGTTGGTGACG
>JAJPIM010000029.1 GCA_021324775.1 Gemmatimonadota bacterium | reverse complement strand
TCCCCAGTCCCCAATCCCCTATCTCACCCCGCCAAACATCCCCGGCGGAAACCCACGCATTCCACCTTGTCCGCCCGCCTTCTTCATCATCTTCTGCATGTCCCGGAACTGCTCCAGCAGCCGATTGACCTCGCTGATCGGGCGCCCGGACCCCTTGGCCACGCGGGCTCGCCGCGACCCGTCGAGGATTCCCGGATTGTGGCGCTCGTCCGGGGTCATCGACAATACGATCGCCTCCAGATGTTTGATGCGCCGCGGATCGACATTGGCCTGCTTGAGCATCTTGGTGTTCACGCCCGGCAGCATCTTGAGGATGCCTTCGAGCGGCCCGAGTTTCTGCATCTGGCGCATCGCGGACAGGAAGTCCTGGAGGTCGAGTCCTTCCTTGCGGACCTTCTTCTCCAGCTTCTTCGCTTCGTCCTCGTCGAACGTCGCCTGCGCCTTTTCCACGAGCGTCAGCACGTCGCCCATCTGAAGGATGCGGCTCGCCATGCGGTCCGGATGGAACTCCTCGAGCGCGTCTGTCTTCTCGCCGACACCGATGTACTTGATCGGCTTCTTGAGGACGCCGTAGATCGAGAGCGCCGCACCGCCGCGCGCATCGCCATCCATCTTGGTGAGCACGACGCCGGTGACGCCGAGCGCACTGTCGAACCCCTGCGCGATCTTGACCGCGTCCTGTCCCGTCATGCCGTCGGCGACGAGCAGGATCTCGTCCGGATGCACGGCGTCTTTGAGCTTGGTCAGCTCGCGCATCATCTCCTCGTCGATCTGCAGCCGGCCCGCGGTATCGAGAATCACCACGCGATCCCGCGCCTTGCGCGCCTGCTCGATACCCTGCTTCGCGATCCGCACGACGTCCTTCGAGTCGCGCTCGACGTAGACGGGAACGCCGAGTTGGGTGCCCAGCGTCTCGAGCTGGTCGATGGCCGCGGGGCGGTACACGTCCGCCGCGACCAGCCGGGTGGGGCGGCCCTCGCCGAGCAGTCTCCGCGCGAGTTTGGCCGCGGTCGTCGTTTTGCCGGATCCCTGGAGGCCGACCATCATCACGATCGTCGGCGGGACGGAGCTGAGCTTGAGCCCTTCTTTCCGCTCGCCCAGCATCGCGACCAGCTCGTCGTACACGATCTTCACGAGCTGCTGCGCGGGCGACACCGCCTTGAGGGCCGTGACGCCGGAGGCCGCCTTCTCGACACGCTCGACGAACTCGCGCGTCAATTGGAAGTTGACGTCGGCTTCGAGCAGGACCCGGCGCACTTCGCGGAGTCCGTCCTTGATGTCGGCCGGTGTCAGGACGCCCCGCCCGCGTAAACGGGCAAACGTCGCTTCCAGCTTCTCGCTCAGCTCATCGAACATAGCCCTCAAACGTAGACGACATTAAGATTTACGACAAGACGAACCGGCTCCGCCCGACGCCATCGCCGCCTCCGCCGCCCACATGCCCAAGCCTCAGCGCAAAGACGACATCCTCAAGTCCGAGCTACCGCCAGCGCTCCCCCTCATGGCGCTCCGCTCGACGATCGTCTACCCACTCGGCACCATCGCCGTGCAGATGGGCGCACCCGAAAACCTGGCACTCCTCCGCGCCAACGAAGAACCCGGCCTGATCGTCGCCCTCGTGGTCGCGAGCGGGGACCACGACGAGCCGATCGAGTCGGCGCAGTTCATCGGACGCGTGGGCGTCGCGGCCCGGGTCCACGAGCGCATCAACCTGCCGGGCGACACCGTCCAGATCACGCTGCAGGGGCTTCGCCGTATCGTGGTCGAGGAGATCCGGCAGACCGAGCCCTTCGTGGTCGCCGCCGTCAAGCCGGTCAAGGAGACGATCTCCGATCCTAAGGAGATCGAGGATCTCGTAGCGCGCGTCGCCGCGGCCGCCGAAACGCTCGCGGACCTGATCGACCGCATCCCCGACGAGGTGCCGGCGATCCTCAAGATGAACGTCTCCGACCCGGGCCGGTTCGCGGACCTGGCGTCCACGAACATGAACTTCCGGATCTCCGACAAGGATGAGGTACTCCAGCGCCTCGATGTCGGCCAGCGCCTCCGCTTCATCCTCACACGGCTCGAGCGCGAAGTCGCCCGTGCCCGCGTGATGGAGGACGTGAAGCGCCAGACGGAGATCAAGATCGAGCAGCACCAGCGCGAGTTCTATCTCCGCCAGCAGTTGCGCGCGATCCAGACGGAGTTGGGAGAGGCCGATCCGGGTGAGAAGGAGACCATCGATACCCTCAAGAAGATCGATGAGGCGAATCTCCCGGAAAAAGTCGGACAGGAAGCACGACGCGAGACCGAGCGCATGCGCATGCTCTCGCCGGCGTCGAGCGAGTACCAGGTCATCCGGACGTATCTCGACTGGATCCTCGCGTTGCCCTGGCACAAGCGCTCGGGCGACGACGAGATCGCGCTTACCAAGGTCGAATCCGCGCTCGACGGCCGGCACTATGGGCTGCGTGAGGCCAAGGAGCGCATCATCGAGTTCCTGGCCGTCAGGAAGCTGCGCGGCGGCGATCCCCACGGCCCGATCCTCTGCTTCGTCGGTCCGCCAGGCACCGGCAAGACGTCCTTGGGTGAGGCCATCGCGAGCGCGATCGGCCGCGAGTTCTACCGCATATCGGTGGGAGGCGTCCGCGACGAGGCGGAGATCCGCGGCCACCGGCGCACCTATGTCGGCTCGATGCCGGGGCTCATCCTGCAGGCGCTCCGCCGTGTCCAGGTCAAGGATCTCGTGCTCATGATCGACGAGATCGACAAGATGACCGGCGGTGGCCCGTCAGGTGATCCGACGGCCGCGATGCTCGAGGTGCTCGACCCATCGCAGAACAACTCCTTCGTCGATCACTACCTCAACCTGCCGTTCGACCTGTCCTCCTGCCTGTTCATCTGCACGGCCAATAACCTCTTCGACATCCCCGCCCCGCTACGCGACCGGATGGAGATCATCCGCATCGCGGGATACACGGTCGAGGAGAAGGTCGAGATCGCGTGGCGCTACCTGATCCCGCGACTGCTCGAAGAGCACGGCATCACCGACAAGGACCTGCAGTTCACCGACGAAGTGCTCGGCTTCGTGTCGGGCCGCTACTCGCGTGAGGCCGGGCTTCGGAACTTCGAGCGCAATCTCGCCGCGATCATGCGCAAGCGCGCGCGCCGCAAGG
Source organism: Gemmatimonadota bacterium (assembly GCA_021324775.1). Lineage (GTDB taxonomy): Bacteria > Gemmatimonadota > Gemmatimonadetes > Gemmatimonadales > Gemmatimonadaceae > Palsa-1248. Next base: position 64,212 of record JAJPIM010000029.1, on the reverse strand, counting down.
CGGAGGGCGAGGAAGGCGCGTGGGTGATCGACCTGGCCAAAGTCGAGGAGCTGCTCGGCCCGCCCCGCTATCCGTTCGAGGAAGCCGAGACGGAGCCCGAGATCGGGGCCGTGACCGGCCTCGCGTGGACCGCGACCGGCGGTGATCTCATGGTGATCGAGGCGCTCCGGATGCCGGGATCGGGACGCCTGACCGTTACCGGCCAGCTCGGTGACGTGATGCGCGAGTCGGTGGACGCGGCGTATTCCTACGTCCGGTCCCGCGCGGCGATACTGGGCATCGACGAGAAGGACTTCAAGGAAGGCGACCTTCACATCCACTTCCCGGCGGGCGCGATCCCCAAGGACGGCCCCAGTGCCGGCATCGCCGTCACCCTCGCCATTGCGAGTGTCCTCTCGCGCCGGCCCGTGCGGCGCGATCTCGCGATGACGGGCGAGGTCACGCTGCGTGGCAAGGCCCTCGAGATCGGCGGTGTGAAAGAGAAAGTGCTCGCCGCGTACCGCGCGGGCCTTCGCGAGGTGATCCTCCCCAAGACCAACGAGAAGGATCTGCGCGATGTGCCCGACGAGGTCCGTGCGAACATGGCGTTCAGCTTCGTCACCACGATGGATGACGTGATGAGGATCGCGCTGCTCGACGGCGCGCCGGCGTCGGTGGCGACCACATCGCCTGCGCTGCTCGCCGACCACCCGCCCGAGGAAGAGGCGTCGCCCGCGCCACCGGCCGCGGCAACCCCGGCTGCGACGACACCGGTCTCCAAGCGCTCACCGGCGACGCCGCTCATGTCAGCGCGTCGCGGCAGCAAACCGAGGTCGTGACGCGCGCCGTGGCGACTCGGCCCGCCGGTACAACACCCCCGGTGCGCTAATCGTGTAGCCGCGGCCGGCGTGCGCCCGCACCCCGGCTGCCGGCTCGACGATCGGCACTCGCTCAGTGGCGGTCCACAACCCCTGGCTGGAGTTCGCGATTCAGGTCGCCATCGGCACCATCGCCGGCGGCTTCTCGGATACCGTGGCTGTCTGGATGCTCTTCCGTCCGCGGCAGAAACGGTTCGGGTTCCAGGGCGCGATCCCCAAGAATCAGCCGCGGCTCGCCAAGAGCATCGGCCGTACGGTCGGCGAGCGCCTTCTCACACCCCACGATCTGATGGAGGAGATCGCGCGCTCGGGCCTGCGCGACGCACTCGAGGGCCAGCTCGCCGCCATCCTCAGCGATGCGCTCGACAAGGAGCACGGATCCGTGACCACGATGCTTCCGGCCGAGCTGGTACCGGCCGTGGAGACCGCGGTGCAGGATTTCCTGACTCGCTTCGTCAACGATCTTCCCTTTCGCGAGCGCATGGTGGCCCGGCTCGTCCTGACCGACCGCACGGTGGACAAAATCGTGGAAGCACTGGAACAGCCGATCGGCCGGCCGGGCCGCTGGCTGCCGCCCGACACGGCGCAGCGCCTCGCGCACGCTCTGTCACCCGCGATCTGGACCTGGATCGAGCAACAGATCCCGAGTCTGGTCGAGCGCTTCCGCGTACAGGAGATGGTGGAGCGCAAGGTGCTGGCCTTCAGCCACGACCGGATCGAGGAACTGATCCGCGGTGTGATCGACCGGGAGCTACGCCTGATCATCCGCACAGGCTACGTCCTGGGCGGCTTGATCGCCGTCGTCCTGTTCGGCCTGACAAAACTGGTGGGCCTCTAGCACGTAGCATCCACGGCCAGCGAGGCCGCGCGAATTCGTCCCTGGTAGGGGCCGGTCGCGACCGGCCCGCCGTAAGACCGGCCGCACTTTCCACGGCCCGCATGTCGCTTTCTACTCTCTACTTTCTGTTTGTCTACTTTCTGTTTGTCTACTTTCTGTTTGTCTACTCTGTGTTTGTCTACTTTCTGCTTGTCTCCTTTCTGTTCGTCTCCATTCTGTTCGTCTACTTCACCCCAACCTTCCCCAACTCCACCCACTGGGTCCCCGCCGGCGTCCCCGCCGGCGCATCGACATACACGACGGCAGGATGCCCGCTGATCTCCACCGGCGTCGCCGACACCGTCCGCGCGGGATGCGCGCCGTACCGCGCGTTGATCGTCTGCAGCAGCTCGTCATGGAACTGCCCGGCCGCCACCGGCGTGCCCCACAGCGTCACCCACACCAGCGCCGGCCCCTTGGGCGTATCGACGACCTCGTATCGGTCCCCGGCCCAACCCGCCGCGCCACGGATCGCGGCCGCCTGGTCGTTCAGATGCTGGAACAGGAAGAGCCGCGTGTCGAACTCGCCCATGTCGTTCGAGTAGCGCACCCGCGACGCCCCGCCGGGCGGCGCCGGAAGCGCCACCTCGAGCGGTTGTTTCCGCGTTCCGAAATACGCCTGCTCGGGATGCAGAATCTGCTGCGTCGACGCCGGCATGTCGCTGTATGGCTGCTTCCCCGGTTCGTGCTGATCGAAATCCCGCATGAACTCGGCGCCGCTCAGATACGGGAAGATCAGCGTCTCCTGGAGTACCATCGGCGCGTTCGCGAACGCCGGCATGGCGTTCTGATTCTCCCGGATCTGCTGGCGGATCCCATCCCAGCCGCCGGGGATCATCGTCATGAAGTTCCGCGTTCCGGACATCGCCACCAGTTGGTCGAACACGGCCTGCCCCTCGATCACGGCCTCCGCGGCCGCCGCACGATCGTCGTCCCCTTCGATCGATTGCAATGAGTCGAGATTCAGGTACTGGTCCTGCAGCGCGTGCACCAGCTCGTGCGAGATCACCGTCGTGACTTCGTTGGCCGGCGCGCCATCGACGACATAGAGGACTTTGGTCTTCGGGTCGTAGAACCCGATGATCTGCTCGGTCAGCAGGTTCTCGAGTTCCGCTCGCAGATGCATGGTGTCGGGTATGAGACCGAACAGCTTGTTGGCGATCTCGCTGCCCTCGAGGTCCCGCTCCGCGTGACTGGTGTTGAATTCCTTTTCCAGGAACGCCCGCACCTCGGCGCGTGAGCGCGGCTCGACCTTGGGTGGCCGCTTGAACTTGAGGCCCACCGCGCGCTCGATCTTGGGCACGGCGTCGTCGACGTCACTGGCATATCGGCCAGCGCCGGGCGCGGCATGCGTGTCCTGCGCACACGCCAGGCTCCACGCCGCAGCGCCCGCGACGAACGCGCCCGCCGCCGCGCGATACAGGAGGCGCGGCATCATTGTGCCGCGCGCCACACGATGGTCCGTCCCGTGGCCACTGCCACCGCGCGCGCGATGTCGTGGCCACGCACGACGATCCCCTCGTCGGCGAGTTGGTGCCGGACCATCACGTCCAGTTCCGCGACGGCGCGCACCGGACGCGGGACGGTCGCGCTCGAGTCCATCCCGTAGCCGGCACCGGCGCCGGCCGCCGCGTCGCCTGGAACGACCGGCTCCGTCTCCCTCGGGCGTCCCGCCGCGCTGCCCGTACGGCGTCCCGTGATGGCCGCCTCGATCTCGGCGCCGAAACGCCCCAGGGCGTCGAATCCCGTGCGCGCGAATCGCTCCAGTTGGTCCGGCATGTCCTCCCCATCTCCGGCATCAGTCGTCATCGATCTTGCTATCAGGTCCGGCGGATGCGTGCGTAAGACGGCCCGCCGCTCCGCGAGGAGTGCGGCCGTCGCATCCGAGTAGACCGCCAAGGCCTGCGCATGGGCGCACGCCTCGTCGAGGGCGTCGATCGCTCGGTCTGGACGCGCACGGTCGGTCACGTATTCGTCGGTCAGACGCACCGCCGCGTCGAGCGCGTCATCCGAGATCACGACCCCATGATGGCGCTCCAGGCGCACGACGCGCGCGCGCAGGATCTCGAGAGTGTCGAGCGACGACAGCTCGCGCACATCGACCCGCTGGAACCGGCGCTCCAGCGCCGGGTCGCCGCACACCCATCGCATGTATTCGTCTTCCGTCGTCGCGCCGATCACCCGGAAGTCGCCGCGAACGAGCGCCGGCTTGAGCATGTTGCCCGCATCCATCGCGGCGCCCATCGCCGTGCCCTGGCCGATCAGGTTGTGCAGTTCGTCGATGAAGAGCACGACGTCGCCGGCGACCGTCACGCCATCCACGAGCCCCGTGATCCGGGCCTCGTATTGGCCGCGATAGGTGGTCCCGCCCAGCAAGGCGACGTGGTCAAGCGAGAGCACGCGCACGTCCCGTAGGGCCAGGGGAACCGCACCCGCCACCACTCGCTGCGCGAGTCCCTCGACGATGGCGGTCTTGCCGACGCCGGCGGGTCCCACCAGCGCGGGGTTGTTCTTCCCGTAGCGAAGCAGGATGTCGATCACGCGCGAGATCTCCGGATCACGGCAGCGGACGGGATCGAGCCTGCCGTTACGCGCCTCGTCCGTCAGATCGCGAGTGTACCGGTCCAGTTCCGAATCACGAGACCGCACGGTCACCACCTCTGGATGGACGCGCGGACGCGCGCCGCCATCGAGCTGCTGGTTGCCTGATTTGTTTGCCGCCGAGCGCGCAGACTTGATCTCAGTCGTGTTCTTAGTGACTGGGTCATTTGAGGGACGGCGATCGCAATGCGGCGCCCCGACACGATGTTTGCTGTTAGTCCCTAGTCCCTAATCCCTAGTCCCTAGTCCCTAATCCCTAGTCCCTAGTCCCTAATCCCTAATCCCTAGTCCCTAATCCCTAATCCCTAGTCCTTCTCAATGCTCTCAGAGCAACCCAATCCGGCCCAGATACCACGCGATCAGCCTGTATCCCCAAAGCAAGGCCACGAGTGCCGCAGGCGCAAGGAATACTCCGAATGGGACCAGGGGTGGCTCGAATGGGACGTGCTTCTGGCGGCTTCGGAACCACGTGAACGGCATCACGAACAGGAGAAAGACGATGGCCCCGAGCGCCGCGCCAATGAATACGGTCAGCAGTGTCCTGCCAGGACCGACCGCGGCGCCCACGACCGCCATCAGTGTGACGTCGCCGAACCCCATCGCTTCCTTCTTGAGCACCACTTCACCGAGCCACCCGATGATCGAAATCGCGCCGGCCCCGACGCAGGCGCCGATCATCGCGTCGTAGGGGTTCGCGAATCCGCCCCCATCGCGGAGCAGCACGCCGGCCACGGACGTGATACTGACCCACACCAGGCCAAACACCGTGAACCCATCGGGAATCAGGTAGTACTGGAGATCGGTGATCGCGACGCCCGCCAGGATCGTCCCAAACACCGCGACCCGCAGTGCCGTGAGCGGGGACGCGATGGTGGCGAAGGCCGCCAGCCATCCGAGCGCGATGAGCAGTTCCACCGCCGGATACTGGATCGAGATCGGCAGCTTGCAGCCTCGGCATCGTCCGCCGAGCGCGACCCAGCTCCCGAGGGGGATGTTCTCGTACCACGCGATCTGCCGCTGGCACCGGGGGCATCGAGACCGCGGCGCGACCACCGACAGCTCCATCGGCCACCGCGCGATGCACACATTGAGGAACGAGCCAATGATGGCGCCGAGCATGAAGATCATCCCCCACCAGAGCCAGGGCGGTATCCCCTGCGGCGCCGCGCCCGCGCCCAGGGGCGCCCCGGCAGCAACCGCCAGGAGCGGCTTCACGAGGAGAGCGCTCACGAGCCAGCCCGGACGCCGGCGTCCGGCCGCAACGTGTACAGCAGAATCCCCGCCGCGACGGCGACGTTGAGGGACTCGACATCCGCGATCGGCAGCGCGACGGGGCGCTCTATCCGGTCACGCGCATCCGCCGTGAGGCCGGCGCCCTCGTTCCCTACGATCAGGGCCAGCCGTGCGGGCAGGCCGGCCGGCCTGGCCTCCAGCGCGACTCCCCGCGCATCGGCGCCCCATAGCGCCACGTGGTGAGGCGCCCGCCACGCGTCGAGTTCCTGCCATGTGGTGGCAAACGCCGGATGCGTGAAGTGGGCTCCCATCGCGCTACGGACGACTTTCGCGTTCCACAGGTCAACCGTGCCGGGCAGGGCGGCGGTTGCCGCGACTCCCAGCGCCGCCGCCGTCCGGAGCATCGTGCCCACGTTGCCGGGGTCCTGCACCGCGTCGAGCACCAGAACGCGGAGCGGGTCCACAGCGGGCACCGTATCCCACGTTCGCGCTGGAATCGCCGCGATCGCCAGCACGCCCTGCGGCGTCTCCGTGTCCGCGGCGGTCGCGAAGTCGGCGTCGTCCACCTCAGTCACGGTCGCCACTCGTGCCGCTAGCGCCTCCCGCAGTGCGATGCCGCGCGGCGTGGCCGCGAGCTGAGGGCTCACGAGCGCTCCGTGCACGTCGAGCGGCGACCGGAGCAGCTCCTCGACGGCCCGCACGCCCTCGGCGACGAAATAGCCCGTCCGCTCACGTGCTTTGCGTCGCTTGAGATCGCGAGCCTGGGTGATGAGCGCCACGTGATTGCTAGATTGAGTCGGTGAGGCGCATTGCTGGAGCCATACCAATCATACTCACATCGGCACGACCGAGAGATGAGGAAGGTATGACCGCAGGATGACCCGCACGCGCATCGCGTTGACGATCGCCGGCTCGGACTCGGGCGGCGGAGCCGGCATCCAGGCCGATCTTCGGACGTTTACGCGCATGGGTGTCTTCGGGACGACCGCGATCACCGCCGTCACGGCGCAGAACACCCGCGGCGTCCACGGCTGGACGCCGGTCGAACCCCGGCTCATACGGGCACAGATCGATGCGGTCGCCACCGACCTGCGCCCGGACGCGGTCAAGAGTGGCATGCTCGCCAACGCGTCGATCGTCCGCACGGTGGTCGCGGCCCTCCGCAAGCACGAGTTGAGCCGGTATGTGCTCGATCCCGTGATCCTCGCCAGCTCCGGCACTCCGTTGCTGGATCGGGATGGCGTGCGCGCGCTGCGCCGCGACTTGCTGCCGCTCGCCGTGATCGTCACCCCCAATCTCGCCGAAGCCGCGGCGCTCACTGGCGAGCCCGTCGATTCACTCGCCTCGATGCGCCGCGCCGCCCTGCTGCTGGTCGACGGTCATGGGGCGAACGCGGCGCTCATCACGGGCGGCCACCTCACTGGCGCATCGGCCACCGATGTGTTCTACGACGGCAGGTCCGCGCCGAGGCTCTTTCGCCATCGCCGCATCACCATACGCCACACGCACGGCACGGGCTGTGTCCTCTCCGCGGCGATCGCCGCCCGGCTCGCCCTGGGCGATTCGCTGCTCACCGCGGTCTCAGCCGCCACCCGCTACGTCCACCGCGCCCTACTGGACCCCCCATCGATTGGCTCGGGTACCGGCCCCGTAAGCTGACACACGTTGTTCTGATTTTGGTTTTTTCTACTTTCCACTTTCTACTCTCTACTTTCTACTTTTCTACTCTCTCGCGCCGTAGGCGCGAGCCATTCCCGCACGGCGCGCTCGAAGATCGGCGCGATCCGGCCGGCCGTCGCCAGCACCTCGGCGTGATCGAGCCGCGCGCCCGTACCCGCCGCCGCGTTGGTGATACAGCTCACGGCCGTCACGCGCATACCGAGCGCACGTGCTACGAGCACCTCCGGAACGGTGGACATCCCCACGGCGTCCGCGCCCATGCCCGCCAGCATCCGGATCTCGGCGCGCGTCTCGTACGACGGACCGAGTACCGCGGCGTAGGTCCCTTCACTGACCGTGGCACCCGCCGCCCGCGCGATCGTGATGAACCGGTCGCCGAGCGCGCGGTCGTATGGCGACGACATGTCGGGAAACCGCTGCTCGCCCGGACGGACCGGTCCCGTGAGCGGATTGCCCCACGACATGTTGATGTGGTCGCGGATCACCATCAGGGTGCCCGGCCTGAGATCGGACCGGATGGCGCCGGCGGCGTTGGAGATGAAGATCGTCCGCACTCCCAAGGCGTGGACGATTCGCACCGGCAGTCCGACGATATCGGCAGCAACCCCCTCATAGAGATGCAGACGGCCAGACAGGGCGACCACTTCCTCGCCATCGACCGTGCCATGAACGAGTTCACCCACGTGCCCGGCGACGGTCGCCGCCGGGAGCCCCGGGATCTCGGCGAACGGGATCCGCGTCGCGTGCTCGATGTGCCGCGCGAACCCACCAAGGCCCGAACCCAGGATGATCGCCACGCGCGGACACGCGCCGCGGCAGATAGCCCCGACCGCCGCCGCCATATCCGCAACGGCGTCCGCGCGTTTCACCGGCCGCTGCCGGCTGGCTGGCGTCACGGGCGGGTGGCACCCGCCGCGAGCAGGGCGACTGCGGCGTCAAATCGCGCAAGCTCTGCATGCCGCTCGGAGTCGGGAAGAAAAGCGTACTCGAAACCCGTCCGGGCGATCGCGCACAGTTCGCCGAAGCTCAGCCTCTGCGCCGCCGCGGCATGCGCATACTCGGCGGTCACCGTCGTGTCGCTCATCAGCCGGTTGTCGGTGCAGAGTACCGTCGGCACCCCCTCCCGCACGTACGCGCCAAGCGGGTGCGCATGGTACGACGGCGTCGCGCCGGTCTGAACGTTGCTCGTGAGACAGATCTCGAGACAGATCCGGCGATCCGCGACCGACGCCATGAGCGCCGCATCGCCGATCAGGCGCGTGCCGTGCCCGATTCGCGCCGCACCGCAGATGTCGATCGCCTGTCGCACGGACTCAGGACCCTCCGCTTCGCCCGCGTGGCAGGTACAGGCAAGCCCGCTCTCGCGGGCGTACCGGAACGCAGGCGCGTGCACGCCCGCCGGATGACCAGCCTCGGCCCCGGCGAGGTCGAATCCCACGACCAGGTCCCCGCGATGCCGGGCTGCGAACCGCGCCGCCTCCAGCGACGCATCGGGTCCCAATTGCCGGAGCGCGCACACGATGATCCGCGCCACGATTCCGGTCTGGCGCTCGGCGCGGGCCAGACCTCTTGCGACGGCGTCGACCACATCGTCGCTCGAGAGTCCCAGCCGCGTGTTGAGAATCGGCGCGAATCGTACTTCCAGGTACCAGACCCCCTCGCGCGCCGAATCCTCCGCAAGCTCGAACGCTACGCGCTCCAGGGCGTCGGCGGTCTGCAGGACGCCCAGGGTGACCGCGAACGAGGAGAGATACGCTTCGAGAGTGCAGGCGTCAGGCACCCGCATGGCCGTCCGCAACGCTGGGACGTCGTGAGCAGGCAGCCAACTGCCCAGGCCCTGCGCCAGTTCGAGCAGTGTCTCCACCCGCAGCGATCCATCCAGGTGGCAATGCAGGTCCGCCTTCGGGAGACGCCGCAGGAGATCAGAATCGTCCATTGACGGGAGGTCGGTCATTTCTTGTTCTACTTTCTACTTTCTGGCTTTCTCCTTTCTACCTTCTGAATAGCGGGGGCCGTTCGAGAACGGCAGGTCGCCCTTTCGGGCAACGGCCCCCATGGCATTGCCCCGGGTCCCCGGCCCTAACACTCGATGGCCTCACCGCTTTACACAACCGTGACCGGTGAACACCCCTGGCTTTGCCCTACCTGCGGGCCGGCCGCATATTTTCCGTTGTGCCCGCCGGCATCATGACCACGTCGCGACACACCCCCGCTAAGCCGGTCGTTACACCGGTCAACACGGAGCGCGTCCTCGTCGTCGACGATGAGCCGGATATCGTCGCCCTCGTCGCGTACCACCTCGCGAAATCCGGCTACCGCGTCTCGACCGCGTCCAACGGACAGGACGCGCTGGGGCTCGCCCGCCAGGAAAGGCCCGCGATCGTGGTGCTGGATCTGATGCTTCCCGGCCTCTCTGGGTTCGATGTGCTGGAACAGCTCCGCGCCGACGACGCGACACGTGACGTCGCGGTTCTGATGCTCACCGCACGCCGCGAAGAGCCCGACCGCATCCGCGGTCTCTCCCTGGGTGCCGACGACTATCTCACGAAGCCGTTCAGCCCGCAGGAATTGGTGCTGCGCGTAGGCGCGATCCTGCGGCGTGTCGGCGCGTCGGCGCACACCGCGTCCGACGTGCTGGCGATTGGTCCAATCCAGATCGACCGCGCCGCGCACCGTGTGAGCGTCGAAGGCGCGGCGATCGAGCTCACACCGACAGAGTTCAAGCTGCTCTTGACGCTCGCCGAGCGGCGTGGCCGCGTTCAGGCACGGGGACATCTGCTGGAGACGGTCTGGGAGGCCGCGCCCGACATTCAGACGCGGACAGTGGACATGCACATCCAGCGGCTCCGCACGAAGCTCGGACCGGCCGGTGACCTGATCGAAACCGTTCGCGGTTTCGGATACCGGTTGCGCGCTGGACATTCTCGAGGCGCGTAGCCCCGGCCCGTCGCGGGCCACCTCGCGCTCAGCCCTGGCGCGCCCACTGTGAGACTTACACAACGGCTCCTCCTCGGCTCGCTCATCGTCGTGAGCCTGATCGTCGTCTGCGTGGTCATCATCATCGACCACCGTCTCGACGTCACGATCGGCGGGGCCGGCGCCAGCATGCCCGCGCTCGTGAAGCAGGCCAAGCAGGATGTCTATCTCGTGGGATGCCTCGCGCTCGCCGTCGCGGCCGGCGTGGCTATCCTCTTTGCGCGCGCGGTGTCGAAGCCGATCGTCGAGTTGCGCGATGTGGCCCGGGGGCTCGCGGCCGGCGATCTCAGCCTGCGGCCGTCACTCACCGCGCCAGGCGAGGTCGGCGACCTGGCGATCGCCCTCCACCGGCTCGGCGAGCAGCTCGGCGCGCGGCTCACGGCCCTCGAAGCCGAGGATTCCCTGCTCACCGCGCTGTTCGACTCGCTGAATGAAGGCGTGATCGCCGTCGATTCCCGCCAGCGCGTCGTCCGTATCAACGCCACGGGCCGCCGGCTCGTGCGCGCGCTCGTGCCCGTGCCGTTCCCGCTGGACCATCTGCCACGTGACCGCGTGCTGCGCGACGCGATCGCCGGCGCCATCGCCGGCGAGGTCACGGAGAGCGCGGAAGCCGTTATCGACGGACGGACGCTGGCGTTTACGGCGCGGCCGCTCGCCGGCGGCGGAGCCGTCGTCGCGTTGCTCGACCTGACAGCCACCCGGCGCCTGGAAGCCGTGCGCCGCGACTTCGTGGCCAACGTGTCCCACGAGCTCAAGACCCCGCTCACCGTCGTCGGCGGATTCGCCGAGACGCTGACCGACGAGGATCTCCCCGCGAACCAGCGTCGCCAGTTCGCGGAGACCATTCTCGCCAATACGAGACGGATGCAGCGGATCGTGGATGACCTGCTCGACTTGTCCCGTATCGAATCCGGTGGGTGGGTCCCGAAGCCGGCGCCAATCGATGTGCGCGCGGCAGCCGCGGACGCCGTCGTTCCCTCCCGGGTGATCGCCGCGGAAAAAGGCGTTACGCTCGAGGTCTGCGTCCCAGACGACGCGAGCACCGTGAGAGCTGATGCCACGGCGCTCCGGCAGATACTCACGAACCTCGTCGAGAACGCGGTCCGTCATACATCCACGGGGTCGGTGACCGTCGCCACATACCGGGAGCCCGGGCTGGACGCCGCCGGGACATCGTCACCATCGGGCGTGTGGCTGATCGTCCGCGATACCGGAGCGGGCATCCCGGCGCAGCACCTGCCCCGGATCTTCGAGCGGTTCTATCGCGTCGATCGCGCCCGCTCGCGCGACGCCGGTGGCACGGGCCTGGGACTCGCGATCGTCCGGCATCTGGTGGAGGCCCACGGCGGACACGTGCGCGCCGACAGCCAGGTTGGTCGCGGCACGACTGTGGCCGCATTCTTCCCCGACTCCACAACCGGCGCCGCGTAAGCGGCGCCGGTTGCTCTCTTCTCTCCTTTCTCTTCTCTCCTTTCTCGTCTCACCCGCGGCGCCGCGCAATCATCACCTCGGTCGACTTCATCACCGCCACGGCCTCTACGCCCGGCGCGAGACCGAGCCGCTGTGCCGAGCCGCGTGTGATCACGGCGACGAGATCTTGTGGCTGGATCGACATCGTCACTTCCGCCATCAAGCCGTCCGCAGTCACGGATTTGATCCGCCCGCGGATCTGGTTGCGCGCACTGATGTCGACGGCACGCTCGTCGCGAGCGGCGGTCTGACGCGCGCTGCGGCCCTCGACCAGGTGTTCGCGCGAGAAGAGCCAGCGGCGGCCGTGACGGACCGCGGGGATCTTCCCTTCCCTCGCCAGCAGTTGTACGCGTTTGACATGCAGATGTAGCAACGCCGCGGCTTCATCCGCCGTGATGAGATCCGATCCCGCCGCCGTGCGCGCCATGCCTCCCACAATACCGGCTTCCCAGCCCGCCGGGAATAGCCCGCAGTGGGTAACCGGCACTTCGGGCGTCGCCTTCTCGGCCGGAAATAGGCGCATCCGATGGGCCGGCGTCCGTGGTGCCTGCTGCTCCGGCAGCCCGCGCGTGTTGTATCGGTGTGGTCACGAGTTGGGCGTCACCCGTTCCTGGTGCGCGGCCCAGCCTCCCTCGGGTTTTCGTGACACATCCGATACGATAGGCCGGTCCGGGCTTTACATGGCGGCGGATAGTTCAGTGGGTTGTAACTGAACCTCCTCCACCGGAGCACGAATGTCTTTGTGGGTCGACACCCAACCGACGACGGGGAGTCTGTTCCACCCGTCCACTTGGAACCGGAGTTTCGCCGTCGCCGCCCGGCTTGCCGCCGGCGCGATGGCCGTCGCACTCGCGGTGCAGACCGCTGGCGCGCAGGCCGACAGTACGACGCCCGCGCAGATTCACTTCAAGGGCATCACCATCACGCCGGTCGGATTTGCCGCGGCGGAGGCCGTGTGGCGTGAGAAGAACGAGACAGCGGATATCGGCTCGAGCTTCAACGCCATTCCGTTCGAAGGAACGACCAACGCCAACCTGTCGGAGTTCCGCGGGTCGGCGCGTCAGTCCCGGCTCGGATTGCTGGCCGAAGGAAAAGGTGGTGACACGAAGTTCGCGGGCTACTGGGAGTCTGACTTCCTGACCAACGGCACCACGTCGAACTCCAACGAGAGTAACAGCTACGCGCTCCGCATTCGCCAGTTCTGGGGACGCGCGACGCTCGGCGACGGCTGGCAGTTCACCGCAGGCCAGATGTGGACGCTGCTCACCACCGACAAGACTGGCGTCGCGACTCGCCAGGAGTGGGTCCCGCTCACGATCGACGCGCAGTACGCCTCGGGCTTCAACTGGGCCCGGCAGTTCGGTGTGCGCGTCGCCAAGGACCTGGTCAAGGACAAGGTGTGGTTCGCCGCCTCCGCGGAAGAGTCGCAGACGACGTTCACCGCGCACGGCGCCAACGATAACTTCATCGTCGGGCAGCCTGGCGGATCGCTCCTCAACGCCACCACCAACTTCTCGTCGGATATCTCGCCCGACCTGATCGGCAAGCTCGTATTCGAGCCCGGATTCGGTCACTATGAGATCAAGGTTGTCGGGTCCGCGCTACGTGACCGCGTCGTCGACGTGAGCGGGATCTACGGTGGCTCGCACAATTCGGCCGTATACGTGGGCGGCGTGGGCGCCGCCGCAGTATGGTCCGCCAAGATCGTCGAGGACGGCAAGTCACGCAGCGTCGTCGACTTCGGCGTCTCGGGTCTCTGGGGCAACGGCATCGGGCGCTACGGCACGTCGCAGTTGTCTGACGCGACGGTTCGCCCCAACGGCGAGCTGGCGCCGATTCGCTCGGCAATGGGTTTGGTCTCGCTCGAGGTACACCCGACGCGCCGTCTCGATATCTATGGCTACGGGGGCGCCGAGTACGCGTACCGCGATGCGTTCCTGAACGGCGCCAAGGGCGAGGGCTACGGTTCGCCGCTGGAGTCCAACGCCGGCTGCACCACGGAGTTCGCACCGGTCGGCCCCGACACACCGGGCGCCGCGGGTGGCACGAACCCGAGCTGCAACGCCGACAACCGCGCCATTGCCCAAGGCAACCTCGGCTTTTGGTACCGGTTCTATCAGGGTCCGGCCGGCAATTTCGCGTGGGGCATGCAGTATTCCTACACGGACCGCCAGACATGGTCGGGTGCGGCCGGCATCCAGCCGCGCGCGCTGGACCAGATGGTCTTCAACTCGTTCCGCTACTACCTGCCGTAAGTTCGGAGCACGTCGCAGTAGTGCTGGATCGTTCGCGATCCGCTGCAGCAACAGGAAGGGCCAGGCGCAGGATATCGCGTCTGGCCCTTCGCTCTTTCCGCCGATCCGCCGCGCGGATGACGTCGCCGCCGCTCACCGCCATCCCGTGTGACAGCTTCGTTACCTGCGTGGAATCAAAAGCTGTCCAGCCAGTCCTACGTTACGCAGTGACACCTTAGTTCCCCTCCCGGTCCCGTCCCATCCGGATCGCGCCTCCACAGTGCGCCACCGGCTACACGAGACTCAACCTCGCATCTGGAGCAGGATATGCAACGTCGGCACCCGTCGGCACTTGCGACACTCATCTGCAGCGCACTCGTGGTCGCTCTTGTGGCCGCTGCGTGCGGCGGATCGGGCGATCAGAAGACCGCGTCCGGCGCGCCCAATGCGGGGTCCGCATCGGGCGGTGCAGACCTCACCGGCGCTGGCGCGACGTTCCCCTACCCGATCTACTCGAAGTGGTTCGCGGACTACGCGGCCAAGACCGGCGTCAAGATCAACTATCAGTCGATCGGCTCCGGTGGCGGCATCCGCCAGCTCACGGAAGGCACCGTCGACTTCGGCGCCTCCGACGCCCCGATGACCGACGCGGAACTCGCGAAAACCAAGGGCCCCGTTCTCCACGTGCCGACTGTCCTCGGCGCCGTCGTGATCACATACAACGTGCCCGGCGTCACGCAGCCGATTCGCCTCGACGGTGACGCGGTCGCGGACATGTTCCTCGGCAAGATCGCGAAGTGGAACGACCCCCGCATCGCCAAGCTCAATCCCGGCGTCAAGCTCCCCGCAACCGACGTGCTCATCGTGCACCGTTCCGATGGCAGCGGCACGACGTACATTTTCTCGGACTACCTCGCGGCCGTCAGCCCCACATGGGCCAAGGCCCCGGGACGTGGCAAGGAGTTGCAGTGGCCCGTCGGAATGGGCGGCAAGGGCAATGAAGGCGTGGCGGGTCAGGTCAAGCAGACTCCAGGAGCGATCGGCTATGTCGAGCTGGCGTATGCGAAGCAGAACAACATGCCCTACGCGACACTGAAGAACGCCAGCGGCGCCTTCGTGGCCCCGACCATCGAATCAGTGACCGCGGCGGCCGCGGGCGTCGCCGCCGCCCTCCCGCCCAATACGGACTTTCGCGTCTCGGTCGTCAACGCGCCGGGTGCGGACGCCTATCCGATCTCGTCGTTCACGTACCTGCTGATCAACAGGAATCCGGCCGACGCGGTCAAAGGGAAGAAGTTGCTCGATTTCGTGAAATGGGCCCTCAGTGACGGCGAGCAATCCGCCGCCTCCCTCGACTATTCCCCGCTGCCGGCAGCCATCGTGACGCGCCTCTCGGCTCGGATCGACTCGCTCTCGGCTGGCCCCACGTCGTGACGCACGCGGCCGTACCGAGCGAGCGCGCCGGCAGCCCGCTCGACCGGCCGGTTCTTCCCTCTGGTGCGGAGCCGGCGCGGGGCGCGCGCCGGCTTGGTGTCAGGATCCAGGGGGCGGTCATCGGGGATCGGGTCTACTCCACCGCGATCACGCTGTTCGCGTTGTGTGTACCGGTTCTCATGATTCTCATCGCGCTCGAGATCTTCATCGCCGGCTGGCCCGCACTGCGCCAGTTCGGATTCTCGTTTCTGACGTCCAGCGCGTGGGACCCGGTGAACGGAGCCTTCGGCGCCGCGCCGGCGATCTACGGCACGCTCGTCTCGTCGGCCATCGCCCTCGCCATCTCGACTCCCCTGGCGATCGGCGTCGCAATCTTCCTCTCGGAGTTCGCACCACAATGGCTGCGCCAGCCCGTGGCCTTCCTCGTCGATTTGCTCGCCGCTGTCCCGAGTGTCGTCTACGGCCTCTGGGGCATCTTCGTCCTGATTCCGATCCTGCGGACCGCCGTGATGCCGTTCCTGCGTGACACGCTCCACTTGGGAGTGCTGCCTTTCTTCTCCGGACCGGCATACGGGCCGAGTATGCTCGCCGCCGGCCTCATTCTGTCGGTCATGGTGCTTCCGTACATCTCGTCAGTGTCCCGCGAGGTCCTGCTCGCGGTGCCGCGCTCGCAACGTGAAGCGGCCCTGGCGTTGGGCGCCACGAAGTGGGAGACGATCTGGGGTGCCGTCCTGCCCTACGCCAAATCAGGGATCATCGGCGGCGTCATCCTCGGACTCGGTCGTGCCCTCGGCGAGACGATGGCCGTCACGATGCTCATCGGCAACCGGCCCCAGATCTCGGCATCGCTGTTCGCCCCCGGCTATACCATGGCGTCGCTCATCGCGAATGAGTTCTCGGAAGCGTCCGGCGACCTCCACTTGTCGGCGCTCATGGCCGTGGGTTTCGTGCTGTTCGTGATCACGCTCATCGTCAACGCGGTCGCCCGCTGGCTGGTGTGGCAAGTGTCTCGCGGCAGCGCCGGGAAATCGGCATGACGGCGCCCTCGCCCGCCGCCAGCCCCGCTCCCCCGGCGCGCTGGAGCGGCGTCTACCCGGCCGCCGCCCGCGCCGGCAAGCTGCGCCGCCGCCACGCCGTCAACGCCGTCATGGCTGGCCTGGTCGGCGTTGCCGCCATCCTCGCCACCCTGCCGCTCGTTATCGTCCTGTTCTATCTCCTCAAGCAGGGTGTGGCGTCGCTCCAGTGGCATTTCTTTACCAACATGCCCAAGCCGGTAGGCGAGTCGGGCGGCGGCATGGCGAACGCAATCGTCGGTACCCTGATGCTGATCGGGACCGCCAGTGTGATCGGATTGCCGGTCGGGATCGGTGCGGGCCTCTACCTGGCCGAGCACCGCGGCAGCCGCCTCGCCAACACCACGCGGTTTCTCGCGGATGTGCTCAACGGACTCCCCTCGATCGTGATGGGCATCTTCGCCTGGCAGATCCTCGTGCGTCCGGTCGGCCACTTCTCGGCGTGGGCCGGCGGCGTCGCCCTGGCCGCGATGATGATCCCGCAGGTGGCGCGGACCACCGAGGAGATCGTGCGGACGGTGCCTGTCTCGCTTCGCGAAGCCGCGCTCGCGCTGGGATACGCGCACTGGCGCACGTCACTGACCGTGGTCCTTCGTACGGCCACCGCGGGTGTGGTCACTGGCGCGCTCGTGGCGATCGCCCGCATCGCGGGCGAGACGGCACCGCTCCTCTTCACGGCGTTCGGCAACCAGTTCTGGTCAACGTCGCTGAACCAGCCGGTCGCCGCGCTGCCGCTCCAGATCTATACCTACGCGCTGAGCCCCTACGACGACTGGCACTCACAGGCGTGGGCGGGTGCGCTCGTACTCATTGCACTCATCCTCATTATCAGCCTCATCGCTCGCGTGGCGACCCGGGGCCGATTCGCGACCGCGAGTGACTGATATGCGAGTCAGCCCTCCCCTCGCATCCCCGGCTGCCGAGCAGCCGCCGATGCCGGCATCGCGCAGCCCGGCGCAGCCGCCAACCCCGTCGCCTGCCCCGCCGCCAGCCGCAGCCCCCAGGGAACCGGGCGCCGTGCCCGTCGCCGACTATGCGGACTCGAGTCCGCGTCCGGTTCCGGCACCCAGCGTCACGGTCAGCACCCCGGCCAAGCCGAGTGCCGAGCCGACTGACGCGCCGAGACTGTCGGTCGAACGGTTGAACGCGTATTTCGGCGCGTCATGCGCGGTGCACAACGTGTCGGTGCTACTCCCCGACCGATTTGTGACCGCCATCATCGGCCCATCCGGGTGCGGCAAATCGACGTTGCTCCGGTGCCTGAACCGCATGCACGAGACCTTGCCGCTGGCGAGGGTCGAAGGCCAGGTGCTGCTCGATGGGCAGGACATCTACGGGCGCGCCGTCAATGTCACGGCAGTGCGGCAGCACGTCGGGATGGTCTTCCAGCGCCCGACGCCCTTCCCCACGATGTCGATCCGCGACAACGTCGCCGCCGCCCTCTTGACGGCCGGCGACCGCCCGTCGCGCGCGCGCACTGACGAGATCGTGGAGCGTGCGCTGCGGCGCACCGCCCTCTGGGAAGAGGTCAAGGACCGCTTGCGGGACAGCGCCGTCGGGCTGTCCGGTGGCCAGCAGCAACGGCTCTGCATCGCCCGCGCGCTCGCGGTCGAGCCCGAGGTGCTCCTCCTCGACGAGCCCACGGCCTCCCTGGACCCGATCAGCACCCAGAAGGTAGAAGAGTTGGTGTATGAGCTGCGCCGCGATATGACGGTGGTGATCGTGACGCACAACATGCAGCAGGCGGCGCGCGTGTCGGACCGCACCGCGTTCATGCTGGCCGGCGAGTTGGTCGAGGTGGCGCCGACGACCACGCTCTTCACGACCCCCCGCGACTCGCGGACTGAGGCCTACATCACCGGGCGGTTCGGATGACCGCGACGGCCGGCCCCGTTGCCCCGTCACGGCCCGGAGGATCCGGCGCGCCGGCCGCCGCGCTCGGCGCCCTCGTGGCCAAGCAGTTCTCGTTCTGGTACGGCGAGAAGCAGGCGCTCTACGGAATCGATCTCGAGATGCGCTCTCGCTCCATCACCGCGCTGATCGGGCCGTCGGGGTGTGGCAAGTCGACGTTCCTCCGGTCGATCAATCGCATGCATGACCTCCTTCCCGGGACGCGCCACGAAGGGCAGATTCTGCTCGACGAGGCGGACATCTATCGGTCGGAGCTCGACCCCACGTCGCTCCGCCGCCGCGTCGGAATGGTCTTCCAGCGCTGGAATTGCTTTCCCAAATCGATCTACGACAACGTCGCGTACGGCCCGAGCATCAACGCCTCGCTGCCCCGTCACGAGATGGACTGGATCGTGGAATCGTCGCTGCGGCGCGCGGCACTGTGGGACGAGGTCAAGGACCGGCTGCGCCAGTCCGCCCTGGGGCTTTCCGGCGGACAGCAGCAGCGCCTCTGTATCGCCCGGACACTGGCCAATGATCCCGAGGTGCTCCTCCTCGATGAGCCGGCGAGTGCCCTCGACCCGATCGCGACCCAGAAGATCGAAGAGTTGCTGTACGAGCTCAAACGGGAGCTCACTGTCGTCATCGTCACGCACAATCTCCAGCAGGCCGCCCGCGCGTCGGACTATACTGCGTTCTTCTACATGGGTCGTCTCATTGAAGCGGGGCCCACCGAGCGGATGTTCACGGCCCCCCGCGAAGAGCGCACCAACTCGTACATCACAGGTAGGTTTGGATGATGCCGCCCGCTCCGTTGTCCGCCGCGGCGCCTGACGCGCCGACCGGCTTCCGGCACTTTCACGATCAGTTGGAGACGCTCAAGGAGCGGCTCCTGACGATGTCGGACCGCGCCGAAGGCCTGGTCGATCTCGCAGTCGATGCGCTGCTCAAACAGGATCAGGATCGCGCCGAGGCGGTGATCACCGGCGACCGCGAGCTCGATGCCCTGGAGGTCGAGATCGAGGGCCTGGCCGTCGAACTCCTCGCCCTGCAGCAGCCGATGGCCCGCGACCTCCGGTTCATCGTCAGCGCGATCAAGATCTCGAGCGACCTGGAACGCGTGGGCGACCATGCCGTCAACATCGCGCAGTGCGCCCAGCGCCTGATCGCGATCCGCTCGACGATTACCCCGGAGCCGGAAATCGAAGACATGGCCCGGCGGGCCCGCGGCATGCTGGGCGACGCCCTCGATGCCTTCATCCGCGCCGATGGGACGCTCGGACGCGACGTGTGCAAGTCCGACGATGCTGTCGATGCCCTGCTCAACTCGCTCTTCCGGATCCTGCTCACCCACATGATGGCGGACGCGCGCAACATCACGCCGTCCCTCGAGCTCATCCTGGTGGGCCGCAACCTGGAACGGGTCGCCGACCTGGCGACCAATATCGGGGAGGACGCCGTATTCCTGGCCGAAGGCAAGCAGATCAAGCACCATTTCGATGATCCCGCCCGGCGCTCCGCCGGATCGCCGGCGCTCACGGGAGGCCGTGGGATCGGCATTCCCGACGACTCGCGGTAGGAAGGGCACAGGGTGGCGTCGACGGCTCTCGTTCGGAATGGTGGGACGCCCGCGACGGGCGGGGCCGGCGCGACGGTACGAACGAACAAAGACAGTGTCAGGGTCGCGGCCATCGACATCGGATCCAATTCGATCCGCCAGATGGTCGCCGACGTCTCCGCCAACGGCTCGATCCGCGTCGTGGACCAGCTCAAGGCCCAACCGCGCCTCGGCACCGGGGTCACGGCGACCGGTGCATTGGCCGCGGAGCCGATGCAGGCGGCAATCGATGCCCTGAGCCGCATGGCGACGCTCGCTCGGCAGCTTGGCGCCAATCGCATCGAGGCGGTCGCCACCAGCGCCGTGCGCGATGCCTCGAACGGCCGCGCCTTCATCGATCGGGTGCGCGCCGACACGGGACTCCGAGTCCGAACGCTTGACGGCGAGGACGAAGCCCGGCTCACTTTCCGCAGCGCGCTCGCGCACTTCGACTTGGGCGTCGGCCGGTGGGTGGTGATGGACATCGGCGGCGGATCGATCGAGCTCGCGCTGAGCGCGGACGGCCTTCTCGACCGGCTCATCTCGCTGCCGCTCGGCGCCATCCGCTTGAGCGAGCAGTATCTGGGAGCCGCGCTTGAGACCGGCGGCCGCCAGTTGCGCCGCGGGATTCGCAAACTGCGCCGCGATGTCCGGGAGACGCTCCGCACGCATCTGCCGGTGCGGGATTGGCGCGGTGCACAGGTCATCGGATCCGGCGGGACGTTCACGAATCTCGCCGGCATGTACCTCCACCGGCAGGGCGTCGAGAACGCGCGGACGGTCCACGCGGCCCGCGTGCCGCGGGTCGAGATCGAGCACATTCTGGATGCGCTGCAGGACATGCCGCTCGAGGAGCGCGCCACGGTCCCGGGACTCAATCCCGCGCGCGCCGACATCGTGGTCGCGGGCCTCGCGGTGATCGCCGAAGTGATCGCCCGCGTGGAAGCGCGTGAGGTCGCGGTGTCGGCGTATGGGATTCGCGAGGGCCTCCTGCTGGAGACGGCGCGCGTCGCGCCCACGGTCGCCGACCCGGGCGAGGCGCGAGCCCGCTCGGTGCGCGAGTTGGCCGAGCGGACGCACTACGAGTCGCCACACGCGCATCAGGTCCAGCGGCTCGCCTTGCAGCTTTTCGACGCGATCGGCGACCGGATCGGCTGCGAGCCAGGAGACCGCGAGGTGCTGGCCGATGCGGCCCTGCTGCACGACATCGGCTACCACATCAACTACAACAAGCACCACAAGCACTCGTATCATCTCATCCTGCACGCGGACCTGCTCGGGATGACGCCGGAGGAACAGTTGGCGGTGGCGACGGTGGCTCGCTACCACCGCGGCACCGCGCCCAAGAAATCCCACGAGGACTACGGTGGTCTCGACCGCGCACTCCGCCGCCGGGTGAAACGCCTCGCGGCGATCCTGCGGGTGGCCGACGGCTTCGACCGCGGCCACGCCTGCGCCGTCTCCCGCATCAAGGTCCGCTGGCTGGGCCGCGCCATGCGCCTGACCGCAGTCCCCGCCCGCGTCCGCGTCCCCCTCCGCCTCGAGCTGTGGGGCGCAAGCCGCAAAGCCGCGCTCCTGGAGGAGGTGGCCAAGGTCAAGGTCGAAATCGTGGCCCCGGACGGCCAGGTGATTACAACGGACGACGACGGAGTCGAGATCGACTAGGCAAGACTAGGCAGGACTAGCCGCACAAGCGGAGGCCAGTCGTCGAGGGCAGCAGGCGCGGTTCGAGAACCGCGCCATCTCGCCGCCCACCCAAAGGCCTGTCGTCGAGGGCAGCAGGCGCGGTTCGAGACCCGCGCCATCTCGCCGCCCACACAAGGGCCAGTCGCCGAGGGCAGCAGGCGCGGTTCGAGAACCGCGCCATCCCGCCGCCCACCCAAAGGCCTGTCGTCGAGGGCAGCAGGCGCGGTTCGAGAACCGCGCCATCTCGTCGCCCACACAAGGTCCAGTCGCCGAGGGCAGCAGGCGCGGTTCGAGAACCGCGCCATCTCGCCGCCCACACAGATGTGGGACTAGTCTGCCGCCTGTTCCTTCATCTCCATCAGGCGCGGCGCCGGCGGTGGCACCGGCTCCGGCGGCACCCGCCCCCAACTCTCCCGCTGGCAGATGATCTGCGCCGACCGCTCGGGATCGGTCCCCGGATGCCGCTGGCGATACGTGCCATTCTCGCGCAGCTCCCACGCGGCGCGGTTGTCGCTCAGACACAGATCGAGCAGCGAATCGAGGCGCGGATGCAGCGCCGGGTCTTCCACCGGTACGACGGCCTCGACACGCCGGTCGAAGTTGCGCGCCATCCAGTCGGCTGAGCCGATGTAGTACTCGGGTGACCCACAGTTCCCGAAGCGCCAGAGGCGCGAGTGCTCGAGGAAACGGCCAATGATGCTGATGACGCGGACGTTCTCGCTGATGCCGTTCACGCCGGGCCGCAGACAGCAGATACCGCGAACGATCAGATCGATCGACACGCCGGCTTGCGACGCGCGGTAGAGCGCCTCGATCGTCTCGGTGTCGGCGACCGCGTTCATCTTGGCGACGATTCGTCCGCCCCGCCCCGCCCGTGCGAACGCCGCTTCACGATCGATCAGCTCGATCACGCGTTGCCGCATGTTGGACGGGGCGACCAGGAGTTTCCGGTAGAGCCGCTGCCGGGAGTACCCTGTCAGTGAGTTGAAGAGGTCACTGACGTCGGCGCCGACGGACGGGCTGCACGTGAAGAGCCCGAAGTCGGTATAGATGCGCGCGGTCTTGGAGTTGTAGTTCCCCGTGCCGATGTGCACGTAGCGGCGGATGGCGTCGGTCTCGCGCCGGACCACGAGCGCGACTTTGGTGTGGGTCTTGAGTCCCGGCAGGCCGTACGCGACGTGAACGCCCGCGCTTTCCAGTGTCCTCGCCCAGGTGATGTTGTTCGCCTCGTCGCCACGGGCCTGCAGCTCCACGAGCACGGCGACTTGTTTGCCCTGCTGTGCGGCATCCGTCAGCGCGCGCACGATGGCCGTGTCGCCCGATGTGCGGTACAGGGTCAGCTTGATCGCGAGAACGTTGGGGTCTTCGGCGGCCGCATCGAGGAAGTGCTCGATCGACGCCGTGAACGAGTCGAACGGATGATGGACCAGCAGGTCGCGCTCGCGAATCACCGCGAACATCGACTTGTGCGGATCGCGCAGCTCGGCCGGTACCGCCGCGGAGAACGGCAGGTCCCTCAGGTCGGGGATGTCGAGTGTGGCGATCGACATGAGATCGCCGAGGTCGAGCAGCGACCCGGCGTCCTGCACGTCGTGTTCGGTGAGCGCCGGAAGTTCGGCGGTCTGCTCGTCGCGCAGCTCTTCGAGGAGCAGCGACCGCAGATGGGCCGGCATCGTGTTCTGGACTTCGAGGCGTACGACTTCGCTGAACCGCCGCTCGAACACCTGCTGTTCGACCATTTCCAGCAAGTCTTCGGATTCGTCGGTGGCGGCGAGATCGAGGTCCGAGTAGCGCGTGACCCGGAACGCGTGCCACCCCATGATCTCCATCCCCGGGAACAGCGCGCCGAGGTTGGCGCCGATCAGTTGCTCGAGCGGCACGAACTCATTGGCGCGGCCGAACGGGACCCACCGCGGGAGGCTCTTCGGGACTTTGACGCGGGCGAAATGCTCGACGCCCTTCACCGGGTCACGGATCTCGACCGCGAGCGACAGCGAGAGGTTGGAGATGTACGGGAACGGATGCCCGGGATCGACCGCGAGCGGCGTCAGGATCGGAAAGACCTGCGACTCGAAGAAGCTGTCGACCGTCAGCCACTCGGCCGGCGAGAGATCGGCCATCGACACGAGCCGGACGCCGCGGGCCGCCAGCGCGGGCAGCACCTGCTGATACAGGCAGACCTGCACCTCGGCCAGTTGCTCCGTGACCTGTCGCGCGATCGCCGTCAGTTGCTCGGACGGCATGAGGCCGTCCGGCGACGGCTGCACGACCCCAGCCCGCACCTGGCGCCGGAGGCCGGCGATCCGCACCATGTAGAACTCATCCAGATTGGTGCTGTGGATCGCGATGAACTTGAGCCGCTCGAGTAACGGGTTCCGCTCGTCGAACGCTTCGTGGAGCACCCGGGCGTTGAACGCAAGCCAGCTCAGTTCGCGATTGAGGAATTGCGACGCCGGTACGAGCGTGGGCGCAGTCATGACGCCACCGTGCCGGCATCGAGCGCCGCCAGCGCGCGCGCCCCTCGCGTGTGATACCCCGTGCTCGTCGTCACAAACCCTGCGCCCCCGTCCCGCGCTATATCGCACGCACGGAGGAGGTCCGGAGGTGTGACTAGCGCCGAATCAATGATGACCTTCGCGACCCAACCCTGCGACGCGTGCCGCGCAGCGGGCGACCCACGCTGCATGGACGCACACGGCGGCCATCCCGTGACGCACGGCTTCATCGCCCAGTAGGTGAATGTCGGGCGTGGTGGCTTCGCGAGCAAGCAGCGTGCGGCCAAGAACCCGTGCAATCCGCACGACAACCCGCATTTGTTACATGACCTGGCCAATCACCGCTCATGCGTAGGAATCGGGATACCCGGATCCGCCGCTGATTCGCGCGCCATGCAGCTCCGGGTTCACGAACAGCCTGGCCAACGCCACGCCCGCCAGGAACCCACCCACGTGCGCCCACACGGCCGTGCCCCCTGAGACGCTCGGGTTGATCTGGTTGAGTTCGGAGAGCCCGCCGAGCGCCTGCAGCGCGAACCAGTAGACGAGTACCAGCCACGCCCGGATCCGGATCACGAAGATGAACACGAACATGCGGACGGTCGTGCGCGGATACAGTACGAGGAACGCCCCGAGGACGCCGGAGATCGCCCCCGACGCTCCCACGGTTGGCACCGGCGATGTCGCGTTGAACGCGATGTGGGTCGCGGCCGCCACCAGCCCGCAGATCAGATAGAAGGCCAGAAACCGCGCGTGCCCCATGCTGTCTTCCACGTTCCTGCCGAAGACCGCCAGGTAGAGCATGTTCCCGAGCAAGTGCATCCACCCGCCGTGTAGGAACATCGAGATCAACGGGGTCAGGATATTGATCGGGTCGTTGTCGACGGCGCACACCAGCCCCGGTCCCAGCGGCACGGAGGTCCCGAGCGGAGCCATATGGGTGAGCTCGCCAGGAACCATTCCCAGGTTGCACACGGTCCGGGCCAGGGTCTGCCCATCGAACCCGGCCCCCTGCACCGCCACCCAGACCGCCACGTTGACCCCGATCAGGAGGTAGGTCATCCACGGGGTTCGCATGGTCGGGGTGTCATCCCCCAGCGGAATCATGCTGCCGTTCCAGGTGGCACTATTGGAGAGTTTCTGCCATTTTGACCGGTTGAAGCGGTCCCGCGATTGCTAGGGGGTGGATAGCAAATCGAGTTGCGGCCACGACGGACGATCAGCGACCGGTCAGGGCCGCGCAGGGTGAGGTTCAGCGAGCCCACCGGAACATTCACGAGGGTTGCATGGCAGACAAGGTGATTGGTATCGACTTGGGGACGACCAACTCGGTCGTCGCCGTGATGGAAGGCGGCGATCCGGTCGTCATCCCGAACGCGGAAGGCGGACGGACGACCCCGTCGGTCGTCGGCTTCACCAAGGACGGTGAACGGCTCGTCGGGCAGATCGCGAAGCGCCAGGCGGTGACCAACCCGCAGAACACGGTCTTCTCGATCAAGCGGTTCATGGGCCGCAAGATGTCCGAGGTCGAAGGTGAAGTGAAACGCGTGCCGTACAAGGTCGTGGCCGGGAACAACGGCGTCGCGACGGTCGAGGTGCAGGGCAAACGGTACACGCCCCCCGAGATCTCCGCGATGATCCTCCAGAAGATGAAGCAGACGGCGGAGGACTACCTCGGCACCAAGGTCG
Organism: Gemmatimonadota bacterium; assembly: GCA_021324775.1. Taxonomy (GTDB): domain Bacteria; phylum Gemmatimonadota; class Gemmatimonadetes; order Gemmatimonadales; family Gemmatimonadaceae; genus Palsa-1248. Next base: position 38,420 of record JAJPIM010000029.1, on the reverse strand, counting down.
AAAAGGCGGTCGTCACGGTGCCCGCCTACTTCAACGATTCGCAGCGGCAGGCGACCAAGGACGCGGGCAAGATCGCGGGGCTGGATGTGCTCCGCATCATCAACGAGCCGACCGCCGCGGCACTGGCCTATGGCCTCGACAAGAAGAAGGACGAGAAGGTCGCCGTGTTTGACCTGGGCGGCGGCACGTACGACATCTCGGTCCTCGAGTTGTACGACGTCGAAGGGTCCCGCCAGTTCGAGGTCAAATCCACGAACGGTGACACGCACCTGGGTGGCGATGACTTCGACCAGCGAGTGATCGACTGGCTCGTGGCCGAGTTCAAGCGCGACCAGGGCATCGACCTGTCCAAGGACCCGATGGCGCTGCAGCGGCTCAAGGAAGCCGCCGAAAAGGCGAAGATGGAGCTGTCCACGACGCTGTCGACGGACATCAATCTCCCCTTCATCACCGCCGACCAGTCCGGGCCCAAGCATCTGAACTACTCGCTCACCCGGGCGAAGTTCGAGCAGTTGGTGGACGACCTGCTCCAGCGCACGCTGCCCCCCATGGAGCTGGCGCTCAAGGACGCAGGGCTGAAGCCGACGGAGATCGACGAGGTGTTGCTCGTCGGCGGCTCGACGCGCATTCCCAAGGTCCAGGACATCGTCAAGAAGTTCTTCGGCAAGGAGCCGAACAAGGGCGTCAACCCCGACGAGGTGGTCGCGATCGGTGCGGCCGTTCAGGGTGCGGTCCTCACCGGCGAGCAGAAGGATGTTCTGCTCCTCGATGTGACCCCGCTGTCGCTCGGTATTGAAACGCTCGGCGGCGTGACCACGGTGCTCATTCCGCGGAACACGACGATCCCCACGAAGAAGAGCGAGACGTTCTCCACCGCCGACGACAATCAGACGACGGTCGAGATTCACGTCCTGCAGGGCGAGCGCGAACTGGCGACCTACAACAAGACCATTGGCAAGTTCCAACTGACCGGAATCCCGCCCGCACCACGCGGCATGCCCCAGATCGAGGTCACCTTCGACATCGATGCCAACGGCATCCTGCACGTGTCCGCGAAGGACAAGACCACGGGCAAGGAGCAGAAGATCCGCATCGAGGCCTCCAGCGGTCTGTCGGAGGCCGAGATCGACCGGATGGTCAAGGATGCCGACAAGAACGCGTCGGAGGACAAGAAGCGGCGCGAGGAAATCGACACCCGGAACCGCCTCGACAGCATGACGTACGAGGTGGAGAAGAACGCCAAGGAATGGTCCGACCGGCTGAGTCCCGATCTCAAGTCGAAGCTCGATGGGGCTGTCGAACGGGCACGCAAGGCCCTGCGCGCGGACGACCAGGCGGAGATTCGCTCCGCCCAGGAAGAGCTCACCCGTGCCTACAGTGAGGCTGGACAGTCTCTCTACCAGCAGCAGGGGGCAGCGAGTGGGGCGTCGGGTCCAACGTCCGGCGACACCGGCCAGGAACCACCGGCGGGTGGCCCGGCCGGCGGCCCGGGCGCGAAGCCCGATGATGTCGTCGAAGCAGACTACGAGATCGTCGACGAAAAGAAGTAGGATTGGTGGAGCTGGTCCTGTGTAGGTGGTCCTGTGTAGGATCGATGTAGCCCGGCGGCCGGGTCCCTCGCCAGACGAGTGGGCCCGGCCGTTGAGGCAGGCTCCACAATGAACGTGGCACGCGGCGCCGGTGGCGCTCGGCATGGTGGATCACGGCTCGCTATGATCCAACATGGCGCACCGAGGAAACCCTGAGGCCGTGGTACGTGTATATCGGAGGAGCATTGGTGTCGCGCTTGGTCGCATTCACGACTCATTGAACAATCAGGACAGGCCTATGTCACGCACACTCACTCGCACGCGATTCGGAGCCGCGGTTGCCGCCGCGTTCGTCGGCGGAGTCCTCGTCGCCTCATCGCTCGATTTCACTCACTTCGGCTACGCGCAGGGCACCGCGGTGACCGCTACCGCCGCGAAGCCCCAGGCGGCGCCGCCGGCCCATCCGATCGCCGACGCAGGCAATGCCTTCGTCGCGATCGCCGAGCACGTCACGCCCGCGGTCGTCGCCATACAGACGGTCCGCGACCCGCGCGAAAGCGACAACGCGAGCCCCCGCATGCGCGGCCGCGTGCCGCCCGGACTCGAGGATTTCTTCAACCAGTTCGGCCCGCAGCGCCCGGTACCCCAGGAAGCGAGCGGCTCAGGCTTCATCGTCACACCCGACGGCTACATCCTCACCAACAACCACGTCGTCGCCGACGCGGACCGGGTGACCGTCACGCTCACCGATGAGCGCGTGTTCAAGGCGAAGGTCGTGGGACGCGATCCGACGACCGACGTGGCCGTGGTCAAGATCGACGGACACGACCTCCCGACGTTGACGCTGGGCGACGACGCGCAGGCCCGCGTGGGCGAATGGGTTCTCGCGATCGGCAACCCGCTGGAGCTCAACTTCACCGTCACCGCCGGCATCGTCAGTGCCAAGGGCCGCGGTGGACGCGAGCTCGCCGGCCTCCTGCGCAACCCCTACGCGATTTCGGACTTCATCCAGACCGACGCCGCGATCAATCCCGGCAACTCCGGCGGCCCGCTGGTCGACATCCACGGGGACGTCATCGGGATCAACAGCGCGATCGCCAGCCCGACCGGCTACTACGCGGGCTACGGCTTCGCGATTCCGATCACGCTCGCCAAGAGTGTCATGGACGACCTGATCAAGTACGGCAAAGTGCGCCGTGCCGTCCTTGGCATTGCGATCGGCGACGTCGATCCGGATGACGCCGCAGCGGCCGGTCTCAAGACGATCGGCGGCGTCAAGGTCGGCGGATTCCAGCCCAGTGATGGGTCGAGCCCGGCCGAGAAGGCCGGCCTCGAAGCCGGCGACATTATCGTCGCCGCCGATGGCAAACCAGTGGACCGCGTGAGCACGCTCCAGCGGATCGTGCGCCTGCACCAGCCGGGGCAGTCGATCGCGCTCGACGTGATGCGCTACGGCACGCGGAAGTCGTTCCAGGTCAAGCTCACGGAAGCACCGAGCGATGAGCAGTTGGCCGCGAACGACGTCAACAGCGCGAAACCGAATGGCGGCGTCGCCTCCGACAAACTCGGAATCGATGTCGAGCCGGTGAGCGATGACATGGCGCGTGAGGCGAGCATTCCGGAGGCCGATCGCGGCGTCCGGGTCGCCGATGTCGCGGGGGCCGGTCCGGCCTTCAACAAGCTCGTGCCCAATGACATTATCGTGGCCGTGCTCTATCCGGAGCCGCGCCACGACATCCACTCGGTGGCAGATCTCCAGACGGCGCTCGCCAAGGTCCACGCCGGCGATTATGTCAGCTTGCTGGTCTACACCGTCGGCGCACAGGGACAGACCGGCGCCACGCGGGTCGTGAGCCTCCACGTTGGCGGCTAAAGGAACACAGTAGAGAAGAAGCAGCGAGTAGGAAGTAGGGAGGAGACGAGCAGGGCCGGCCAACACAGGGCCGGCCCTGCTCGCATCTGCACGTGCTCTCTTCTTTCTCTCTTTTTCTTTCTATCTTTCTTTCGCATTTCCCATTTCCCATTTCCCAATCCCCAGTCCCTAGTCCCCAGTCCCCAATCCCCAGTCCCTAGTCCCCAATCCCCAATCCCCAGTCCCTAGTCCCCAATCCCCAGCCCCCAGTCCCTAGTCCCCAGTCCCCTTCCTCGCTCGGGTGGCGTAATGGTAGCCGCGAGGGTCTTAGGAGCCCTTGTCGAAAGACGTGCGGGTTCGAGTCCCGCCCCGAGCATCGCCATCGCTCCACCACTCTGCGGCACATGCGCATCGTCGTCATCGGTTGCGGGCTCGGAGGTCTCAGCACCGCCATCCGGCTCCGCGCACTCGGCCACGATGTCACGGTCATCGACAAGCAGGACCAGCCCGGCGGGATCGCACAGGTCTACCGCCAGGACGGCTTCACCTTCGATGCCGGGCCGCCGTTCATCACCGCACCCTGGCTGATCCAGGAGCTGTTCGATCTCGCGGGGCGACGGACCGCCGACTACGTCACGATGGCGCCGCTCGAACCCTTCTACACGATCCGGTTCGAGGACGGCTCGTCGTTCCACTTTTCCGGTCTCGCCGAACCGCTCGCCCGCGAGCTCCGGAAGTTCGCGACGGACGACATTCGCGGCGCCGTCCGTCTCCGTGCCATCGCCACGCGCCTGTTCGAGTCCGCCTTCCCTCTCGCGCAACGCCCGCTCACCCGCGCCAGTGACGCAGCGCCCGCCCTCGGCGAGGTGCTGCGCACCCGCGCCTACCGGCCCGTCGCGTCGCTCGTCAACGCGAACATCAGTGACGCACGCCTCCGGCGCGTGTTCGCCATCCATCCGTCCTTCGCCGGCGGCGACGCCGCACGCACGCCCGGTGTCTACACCGCCCTGCAGGCCCTCGAGCAACGCTGGGGCGTCTGGTACCCAATGGGCGGGACTGGAGCCCTGGTCCGCGCACTCGCGCAGGTGCTCGTGGAGACCGGCGTGGTACTGCGCCTCGGCCAGGAAGCCACGGAAATCGTGATCGCCCCGTCCACTCGCCGCGCCACGGGCGTCCGGCTCTCGGCCGGCGAGGTGCTGCCCGCCGACATCGTCGTGAGCAACGCCGACGTGGCCTCGACGTATCTGCATCTCGTACCGGCTGCCGTGCGCGCCGTCGAGACGAACCGGCGCATCCTCGGACGCACCTATGCGAAGTCGCTGTTCATGCTGTGCTTCGGCACCGATCGCCAGTACGCGGATCTCTCGCACTACGAGATCCTGATGGGCGAGCGCCGGGGAGGCCTGAGCGACGACCCCGCCGCGCGTCCGCACCTCGCGGCCGGCTTTTCGCTCCACCTGCATCGCCCCACCGCGTCCGATCCGTCGCTCGCGCCGGCTGGCTGCGACTCGTGGTACGTGATGGCCGCCGTCCCGAACCTGAGCGTCGGCACGGATTGGGATTCGGCCGCGCGCCCGTTCCGCGATGCGATCGTGCGGTACCTGGAGGACCGCTATCTGCCCGGCCTCTCGCGCCACATCGTCGCCGAGCGATGCATCGATCCGCGCTATTTCCGCGATGCGGCGAATGCGCATCTGGGCAGCGCGTTTTCGGCCGCGGCGGCACGCGGCCAGACGGGCTGGCGGCGGCCGCACAACCAGAGTCCGGATGTCGCCAATCTGTACTGCGTCGGCGCGGGCACACATCCCGGCGCGGGCGTTCCCGGCGTCCTCTGTTCGGGCAAGATCGCCGCCCAGTTGATCGGCGGAGCGTAGCGCCCCATTACATTTCGCGCATGCCAATCGAGATCACGCCGAAGAAAGCCACCGGCGTCGAGCGACTGCTGGTCGTGACGGTTCCCGCGGACGATGTGCGCGACGCCGAAGAGCGCGAAGCCCGGCGATACGCGTCGAAGGTCCGGCTTCCGGGCTTCCGTCCGGGGAAGGCCCCCGCCGCGGTCGTGCGCAAGCGCTTCGCGGAAGCGATCCGCCAGCAGACCGTCGAAGCGCTCGTCCAGGAGGCCTACAAGGAGGCCATCGGACGGGAGGAGCTCAAGCTCGTCGGACAGCCGCACGTGCACGACCTCAAGTTCGAGGAAGGCAAGCCGCTGACATTCGAGCTGCACCTCGAGGTGCGGCCCGAGATCGCGCTGGCACGGGTCGCCGGCTTTCGCGTGGAACGACCCACGCGCGTCGTGACACAGGACCAGGTCACCGCACAGCTCGACGCGTTGCGCGAGCAGCGCGCGATGTGGACGCCGGTCGAGGAGCGGCCCGGCCCGGGCGACCGCGTCACAGTGGTGCTCTCGACGGGTGACGAACCCCCCACCCTCGCGGATGGCAAGGAATACCCTCTCGTGCTCGGCAGCGGCCAGGCGATACCCGGCATCGAAGAGTTGATCATGGAGGCCACGCCCGGCCAGACGGTCGAGCGGCCAGTCAAATGGCCGGATGATTTTCCGGACGAGTCCCAGCGCGGCAAGACCAAACCGGTCCGGGTGACCCTCCGCGAGGTGAAACGGAAATCACTCCCCGCGCTCGACGACGCCTTCGCGCGCGAGGTCGGTGACTTCGATTCGAAGGATGCGCTGGCCACCGCCGTGCGAGAGGACCTCACCAAGTCCGCCGAGCGCGAGGCCGATGCCGAAGTACGCCAACGACTCCTCGATGACATCGGGAGCGCCAATCCGTTTGAGATTCCGCCGAGTTGGGTCCAGCGGCTGGTGGACGCCTACGGGCAGGCGTATCAGATCCCCGACGACGATCGTCCCCGGTTTGCGAGTGAGTTCCGGCCCGTGGCCGAGAGCCAGGTGCGCCGTGAGCTCATCATCGAGACCCTCGCCGAGCGCGAGCATCTCACTGCCACGGAGGCCGATGTCGATGATCGGGTCGCGGAGGTCGCCGCCAAGCGCAATGCGCCCGTGGCCGAGGTGTACGCCTCCCTCCAGAAAGCGGACCGGCTCCGCGAGATCGAGCGCAGCGTGACCGAGGAAAAGGTCTTCAAGTGGCTCCTCGAGAAGAACACGGTCGAGTGATGAAAGCTGATGATGTGAGTCATTGTCTTCTCTCCTTTCCGCCACGCTCTTTTCCGTGTTGTTGATCTCAGTGGTTTCTCCTTTCTCCTTTCCGCCTCGCTCCTTTCTTGATTTTTTTGACGCACCTGTGTCCCACGATTCATGACCGATGACCGCAAATTGACTACCGAGTTTCCCATGTCCACGCTGTATCCGCCCTACGTCATCGAACGCTCAAGCCGCGGCGAGCGCACCTACGACATCTTCTCGCGGCTCCTCATGGACCGCATCGTGTTCCTCGGTACGCCGGTGAACGACGATGTCGCCAACATCATCATCGCCCAGTTGCTGTTCCTGGATGCCGATAACCCGGAGCGCGACATCCACCTGTATGTGAACTCCCCCGGCGGCAGTGTGTCGGCGGGCCTCGCGATCTACGACACGATGCAGTTCCTCCGCGCCCCGGTGAATACCACCTGTATGGGGATGGCGGCGAGCATGGGGTGCTTCCTGCTGGCGGGAGGCCGCAAGGGCCGCCGCGCCGCGCTCCCGCATGCCCGCGTCATGATGCACCAGCCCTCGGGCGGAACGCAGGGCACGGCGTCGGACATTCAGATCCAGGCCAAGGAAATCCTGTATCTGCGCGGCAAGATGCACGACCTCATGTCCAAGCACACCGGACGGCCGGTCGAGCAGATCGAGCGGGATTTCGATCGCGACTACTACATGTCGGCCGAGGAAGCGAAGGCGTACGGGATCATCGACAAGGTCGTGTCGCAGGATGTCTTGCCATCGATTCGGTCAACCGATACGGTCGAACTGACGAAGGGCTGACCCGCGCGCCCGTCGCGTCGTCAGATGAAAGGCGCCGGCCGCCGCGGGCTCGGGCGGCCGGTGACCGACAGCGTAACCGGCGTGCTGGCATGTGATTGCGCCGGAATGTGACCAGATGGCGTACGTCGCTCGTGAAATCTTTCACAAACATGGTTGTACATGTTCGCGTTCGCGCAAGTCAGCTTGACCCGATTCTGAGCGCCTGTTACTTCTCCGGCAGCCGCTCGCTCGTTCGGCTCGTTGCCTCGGTGTTTGGGTTCTGGTGTTGGGGTTCTCGGTGTTTGGGTTCTGGTGTTGGGGTTCTCGGTGTTTGGTTCGTATCTGAGGAGTGGTGTTGCATGACCGCGTCCCGATTGGCTCAGTGCTCCCCCGTCGCCCGGTGTCCGGATTCCCATGTCCCACGATAAGCACTTGCGCTGTTCGTTCTGTGGCAAGTCAAAGGACTCCGTCAGGAAGTTCATATCCGGGCCCTCCGTCTACATCTGCAACGAGTGCATCGCGCTCTGCAACGAGATCCTGGCGGAGGATGAGGAACGCGAAGTCGCGGAAGCCATCACACAGGTCCCGTCCCCGCAGGAGATCAAGGACGTCCTCGATCAGTACGTGATCGGCCAGGAGCGCGCCAAGAAAGCCCTGGCCGTCGCCGTCTACAATCACTACAAGCGGATCAACTCCGCCTCGCTCCGCGATGACGACGTCGAGCTCGACAAGTCGAACATCCTGCTCATCGGCCCGACCGGGGTCGGCAAGACGCTGCTCGCGCAAACGCTCGCCCGCATCCTCGATGTGCCTTTCACCATCGCCGATGCCACCACGCTGACCGAAGCCGGCTATGTGGGTGAAGACGTCGAGAACATCCTCGTCCGCCTGCTGCAGGCAGGCGACTTCAACGTCGCCGAATGCGAGCGCGGCATCGTCTACATCGACGAGATCGACAAGATCGCGCGCAAGTCGGAAAACCCGAGCATCACGCGCGACGTCTCCGGGGAGGGCGTGCAGCAGGCGCTCCTCAAGATTCTCGAAGGAACCGTGGCCTCCGTGCCCCCGCAGGGCGGGCGCAAGCACCCGCAGCAGGAATACATCCAGATCAACACCAAGGACATCCTGTTCATCTGCGGCGGTGCCTTCGACGGGCTGGAGAAGATCATCGAGGCCCGGACCGGACGGAAACAGATCGGCTTCACCAAGGTGGACGGCGATGCTGACGCGGTCGCCGGCTCGATCGCCACCGCCCCCAAGAACGCGTTCGCCGACGTCGAGCCGGATGACCTCCTCCGCTACGGCCTCATTCCCGAGCTGGTCGGCCGCCTCCCGGTCTCCGTCCCGCTCGAAGCGCTCGACGAGGACGCACTCGTCCGCATCCTCAAGGAGCCCAAGAACGCGCTCACCAAGCAGTATGCGAAACTCTTCGACCTCGAAGAGGTCAAGCTCATCTTCGAGGAGCTCGCGCTGCGCGCCATCGCCGGCAAGGCGCTCAAGCGCGGCACCGGCGCACGCGGCCTCCGCGCGATTCTCGAGGAGATCCTCACCGACGTGATGTTCGATCTCCCGAGCCGCGACGACGTGACGGAAGTCCGCGTGATCGAGAGCACCGTCACCAAACGCACGGCGCCGCTCCTCGAGATCTCTCCCAAGCGCCAGAAGAAAGAGGCCTAGCACCGGCGCGGGCAGCGCTGCCGGTTGCCCGGTGGCTCGCGGTTAGATTGAGGCGGGACCCCTGCTGGTGTCCCGCTTCTGTTTTTCCAGCGCCCACGATCGCCCCACGCGCCGCTTTCGCGACGTCGCAAGTCTTCTGTGTTGTTGACGTGTCTACTTTCTACTTTCTGTCGTTCTACTTTCTGTTTTAATGCCCCTCTTCGCCCGCGACGCCGAGCAGTTCGCCACCCCGGACCGCCTCCCGGTGCTCCCGCTGCGCGAGGTCGTGGTATTCCCGTATGTCGTGATGCCGTTGCTCGTGGGCCGCCCCGCCTCGCTGGCGGCTCTCGATGCTGCCGAATCGGCCGGTGGCCCGGGGAAGGACAAGTATGTCCTGCTCGTCGCCCAGCGAAGCGGCGAGATCCAGGACCCTAACGCGAGCGACCTGTACCGGGTCGGGGTCGTCGCCCGCGTCCTCCAAAGCTCCCGGCTGCCGAACGGTACCGCCAAGGTGCTCGTCGAAGGCGTCGCCAGGGCCCGGGTGACTCGCTACGGCCTCGCCGGCGGGTGGCACCGGGCCACCGTGGTGGCATACCCCTTCGTGGCCCCACCGGCGCCCCCCGAGCCCGGGGCGGAGTCCGGAGACGAGGGATACCCACCAAAGCCCGGGAGCGCCCCAGAAGGCCCTTCCGAGTCCGCACGGACCCCCCGGGACTCCCCCGCCGGAGAAACGGCCGGCAGCCCGAATCCCCACCCACCGCTACCCGGCTCGGCCCCCGGCGACACGGGCCACGAGGGCGCCGACGCCGCCAAGGACGCCCAGACGGCCCTCAGCCGGCGCGTGCTCTCGCGGTTCGAGGAGTACGTCTCGATGCACCGGCGGATTCCCGACGAGACCGCCGTGTTCGTCCAGTCGATCGAATCCGACGAGCGACGCGCCATCGCCATCGCCGCCCACCTCGCGGTCAAACACGACGTCCGCCAGAAGCTCCTCGAAACGCCGGCACTCGGAAGCCTCTGGCAGGCGCTGTCGGATGTGCTGAGCGCCGAGATCGAGCTTCTTCGCCTCGAGCGCAAGATCGATGAGGATGTGCGCGGATCGCTGTTCCAGAACCAGCGGGAGTTCTACCTGCAGGAGCAGCTCCGGGCGATCACGCGCGAGCTCGGGCAGGATGACGGCGACGAGTTGGCTGATCTCGATGCCGAGATCAAGCGGCGCGCACTGCCCGAAGCGGTGCAGGCCCGGGCACAGCGCGAGTTGCGGAAGCTCCGGCGCACGGCGCCGATGTCCCCCGAGACGACCGTCGGCCGCAATTACCTCGATTGGCTCCTCGGCCTCCCCTGGACCGAACGCACCGACGACATCCTCGACGTCGATCACGCGCGGCATGTGCTCGATGAGGACCACTACGGTCTCGCCGAAGTGAAGGACCGGATCCTCGACTACATCGCGGTGCTCGGCCTCGTCGGCCGCCTCGAAGGCCCCATCCTCTGCTTCGTGGGTCCGCCCGGCGTCGGGAAAACGTCGCTCGGCCGCTCGATCGCCAAAGCCCTCGGCCGCCGGTTCGCCCGCATGGCCCTCGGTGGCGTCCGCGACGAGGCGGAGATCCGCGGACACCGGCGCACCTATATCGGTGCCCTGCCCGGACGCATCCTCCAGGCGATGCGCCGCGCCGAGGTGATCAACCCGGTGATTCTGCTCGACGAGGTCGACAAGCTGGGACAGGACTACAGGGGCGATCCCGCCGCTGCGCTGCTGGAAGTGCTCGACCCGGAGCAGAACAGCGCGTTCAATGATCACTACCTCGAGATCGACTACGATCTCTCCCAGGTCCTGTTCATCACGACCGCCAACACGCTCGCGAATGTGCCCGATGCGCTCCGCGATCGCATGGAGGTGATCCGCCTCACCGGATATCTCGACCACGAAAAGGTCGCGATCGCACGACAGTTCCTCGTGCCCAAGCAGCTCGAGCGCAACGGCCTGAAGCCGGACGACGTGACGTGGGAGCCCGGCGCGCTGAGCGAGATCATGCGGCAATACACCCGCGAAGCCGGGGTCCGCGAGTTCGAGCGCCGCATCGCGCGCGTGGCCCGCAAGGTCGCGCGGCAACGGGTCGAAACACCGGCGATTGGTCCCGCGCCTGCCGGCCCCGTGACGATCACCGCGGCCGCGCTCCCCGACCTTCTCGGACCGGCGCCATTCGATCCGGACGAAACGACACTCGAGGATTCGGTCGGCGTGGCACGTGGGCTCGCGTATACCGCCGTCGGGGGGGAAATTCTCGACATCGAGGTCAGCGTCGTGCGCGGGCGTGGCAAACTCCAGTTGACCGGCACACTCGGCGAGGTCATGAAGGAGTCCGCAACCGCTGCCCTGAGCTACGCCCGGCGGCGTGCCGGCGATCTCGGGATCGACGAAGATCTCGCACGGGGAGGCGGACGGGACATTCACGTTCACATCCCGGCGGGCGCCACACCCAAGGACGGACCGAGCGCGGGCATCGCGATCGCCACCGCCATCATTAGCGCGCTCACCGGCGTGCCGGTGCGCGGGGACATCGCGATGACGGGCGAAGTCACTCTCCGCGGGCGCGTCCTGCCGATCGGCGGCCTCAAGGAGAAGTCGGTCGCCGCGCACCGCTACGGGATCCGCCACGTGATCATCCCCGCAGGTAATCTGCGCGAGCTCGATGAGTTCCCCGAGGAGATCCGCAGCTCGATCACGTTCCACGCCGTGAAGACGATGGACGAGGTGCTCGAGTTCGGACTGCGTCGCCCCTCCGCGCCCGCCGCCGTGCCCAACACGCCCCCGCCAGGCCGCCGGCCCGGCGCCCGCAGCAATCCACCCGGCAAGGTGATACCACTCGGTCCCCCGGTGCCGCCGCGGGGCGACCCCCACGGCGACATCGCACCACACTGATCGCGGTTTTTTGTTTTTGTTCTACTTTCTCCTTTCTCCTCTCTCCTTTCTCATTTGGACCGCCCCATCACCGCCGACCCCCTGACCATTCGCGCCGTGGAATTCCTCGGCGGCATGGCGCAGCCCGGTGGATGGCGGCCCCCGATGTCCCTCCCCGAGGTGGCGTTCCTCGGCCGGTCGAATGTCGGCAAATCCGCGCTCCTCAACCGATTGGTCCATCGGCGCGCGATCGCCCGGGTGAGCCGCACGCCGGGCCGTACGCAGGAAATCAATTTCTTCCGCATCAACGACGCGTTCGTCCTCGCCGATCTGCCCGGATACGGCTACGCGCGCGTCTCCAGGGAACGACAAGCCGCGTGGCGTCCGCTGATCGAGGGCTACCTCGGCAACACGGCCGTACTGCGTGGCGCGGTGCAGTTGCTCGATGTCCGGCACGAGCCGACTGCCGACGACCTCGCGATGCTCGCTTTTCTGGCCGCGCTCGAAACACCGGCGCTCGTCGTCGTCACCAAGATCGACAAGCTCGCGCGGAAGACGGCCACGGATCGCGTCCGGGCTCTGGGCGAGTCACTCTCGCTCGATGAGAGCCAGGTGATCGCCTTCAGCGCCGTCACCGGCGAGGGCCGCGACGAACTGGCGGCTGCCGTGGCAGCGTTGGTCGTGGGCGCGCCCTAGCTAACCATCCCCCAGCCCCCAGTACCTAATCCCTAATCCCTAGTCCCTAGTCCCGAGTCCCCAGTCCCTAATCCCCAGTCCCCAGTCCCTAATCCCCAGTCCCTAATCCCCAGTCCCCAGCCCCGAGTCCCCAGCCCCCAGTGCCCAGTCCCTAATCCCTAGTCCCTAATCCCCAGTCCCCAATCCCCAGTCCCTAGTCCCTAATCCCAGCCCCACCCCCACCCCTACCCTCTATCCCTCGACAGCGGCAGACAGACGTTCTGCGCGTCATGCGGTGCGTTCGGCTTCACGCGAATGCTCTTGGCCGGGATGCCGACGTACACGTGGTACGGTCGCACGTCCTTGGTCGCGACTGCGAGCGCGCCCACCATGCCGTTGCACGCGACGCGCACGCCGGCCAGCACCGTCGCGTGATACGTGATGCGGACGTTGTCCTCGAGAATCGTCACCGCGTCGGTGACATCCTTCTGGTCCACGATGCTGTGCGTGTGACTGTAGACGTTCGCGTAGTCGCTGACCGACACGTTGTTGCCGACCAGGATGCCGCCGCGGTCGTCGAGCAGCACGTGACGGTGGACGACGAAATTGTCGCCGACGTCCATGTTGTAGCCGAACGAGAACTCGACGTGCTGGAACGCCTTGAAGTTCTCACCGCACCGCTTGAAGATGTACGGCGCCAGGAGCCGGCGAAGCCGGACGCCGAGGTCGACGTTCTGCCCGCCCAGTGGCGTCCGGTCGAACGAATACCACAGCCACAGGAGCGGCTTGACCCGCGCGAACTTCGCCTCGTCGCACTCCGCGTAGTACTCGGGCTCGAGCGTGACCTCCCGCGGATCAAGCGACGCGAGCGCGAGGCGTAACCCGGCCGGAAGCGCCGGATCGTTGACCGCCGTCTCCCAGTTTTCCGCATACGCCGGATACACCAGATCCGTGAGCGTGCGGCGGCACAGGAGCGATCGGTCCGTGGACGGATCGGACAGAGCGCCGGCGAGCCCGTCCAGCCAGGCGTCGGCCAGCGCACCATGCGGGCGGTCTTCCGTCAGCGCCCGGAGCGGCAGGTAGGCCATGCCCCAATCTACAGCACGCGCAACACATCCTCGACGGGACCGGCATGCCCCCGTTTGAGCAGCGCCACGATGTCCTCGAGCGCCGCGCGCGAGCGCGGCCAGATGAACCGCTTTCTGGCCAGTTCCACCGGCAGCCACTCGTGGGCCTGGTGCTCCGCCCCGAGCGTCACCGCGCCCGGCTCGCGCACGAACGCGGCGAACACCACCGCCATCTCGATCGTGTGTACCGCGTGGAGATAGAAAGGCTGCACGCTGACGTTGTACAGGCGTTCGGCCTGCAACCCCGTCTCTTCGGCCAGCTCGCGAACGGCCGCCGCCTCAGGAGTCTCGTCAGGCTCGATCTTGCCGTGAACCGACTCCCACGCACCCGGACATCGCGTGTCGTAGCCGCGCTGCAGTGTCAGCACCCGCCATGCGGCTCGATATGGCCGGATGACGTAGACGTCCACGACACCGGCGATGATGTGCGTCATTGCGTGTCGTGCCGGCTCCCACTCCGTGTCGGGATCGCGCATATGGAGGAATCTGGGGAGAGAGGTGAGGTGTCGTTAGTGGCGGACGGCGCGCGATCTTCCGCCAGGATCCTCCGTGGCGACACGCGTCTCATAGTATGACTCCGGCACCCACGCGTCAGATCGCAATAAGCAATCCGGAGGCCGCGCCGATCATTGGAGCTCTCTAATCGGAGGCGGCCGGTCTCTACAACACGCCCCACAAATCCGGCAGCAGGTCTGCCCACACCGTCCACTGCCCATTGGCGCGCAGTCCGCGAGCCACGTCGATCCGCACGAGGTCGAATAGCATGATTCCTCCGAGCCCGGCCGCAGGATACCATCCGGTTGCGAGTGGCCGAAATGACGCGGCCCCATCGACGTAGTCGGCTGAGATGAACGGCGCCAGGATAATGTGCGCAGGCGTGGTACCGTATCGGCCTAGCGGTATCGCCGGCCCAGGGACCGGAAACTGCCACTCCAGCCGTCCCGTCCCCGTCATACGCCCGGCGAACGCGTGATATGCGTAACCGGGCCCGCTTACGTCGCCCCCGGCATAGAGGTACTCCTGCGCCGGCAGCGGCGTCGCCGCACTGACGCCACCCAGGGACACGCGCGCCACGAGCCGGTCAGGCCCCCACGCACGATCGGCTTCTGCATCGGCGAACGCGCGGCCGAGGGTCGCGGCGCCTCGCGCCAGCACCGTGTCGGCCGCCGTGTAAGACTCGACTCGCACTTCGGCCCGCGCGCGCCACTCGGTGCCCCACGGTCCCGCGGCCATCGCGCGGGCGATCGACAGAGCGGCGCGCGTCGCCTGCAGCCCGAATGCGGGAATCGTTGGACCATACACGCCGTCCGCCGGCCGGGCATGCACGGCGAGTCCGCGCTGAGTTTCGCGCGTCGCGCTCAGTGTCCAGCGCAGCCCCGCGATCTCGCCGGCGTCGAACGTCGCGCCGATGCCGCGCACGTCGTAGGGCTCGGTATGATCAGCGCCGAACTCCTGGGCCGCGAGCGAGTTTGCGAGTTGTGAGCCCTCGGCCACGTCACCAGCGTCGCGATAGCTCCGGAATGCGAACGCCCGGATCGACGGCCCCGCACCGGATTCCCAGCGGACGGCCGCTTCACCCTTGCCCTGACGGTCGTCCAGGCCGTACCGGCCGTTTCCCGATACCGTCCAGGCGGGACCAAATGGCAGGCTCGCACCAGCGCCCAGCGCCAGCCCCTCTACGCGATCCACGCGCACGAAGTCCGAGATGCCCCCACCTGCGACCGCCGCCCCACGCACGCGAGCGACCGCCGCGCGCTGCACGATCGCCCGGGCATCGTTCTCGACTCGGCGGACATCCTCGACCGTCGCCACGGCGACGTCCGGGAGCGAGTCGAGGATCCGCCCCTGCCACGGATACGCCTTGAGGGCATTGAGGGGCACGGACGCGATCTCCGGCCCCGCGAAGGCACCCGGCACGAATCCGCGATTGACCGCGTAGCAGCAGATATGCCATCGCGCGCGGATGATCCCGCGAACGGGATAGTCGAACCACGATGCCGACCGCACGACGTCCAGCTCTTGGCGTTGGGGGAGCCAGAACCGTTGATTCACGAGCGCGTTGTCCAGTGTGACCGTCAGCGTCTCGATGCGGTGGTCGAGGATCGCGGCCCGCGTGAACGTCACCGCCATCCGGACCAGGGCGCCCGTCTCCCGCTCCACGTAGACGGTGCCGACCATGCGGGCGGCAGCCGGATCGCGCGGCCGCACCCGGATCGCATACACCTCGACCACGCGCCCGGGAATCGTGATGCGAAGTGAATCGCCGGCCAGGTAGTCGTAGTCGTCGGGGCCGTGCGGTGCGAGCGGGTGGGGGACCCCACGCACGTCGTGGCCGTCGCCGAGGCGAATGGAGTCCGGGAAGTTGTTCTGGATGATCCCGTAGCGATCGCTGTAGTAGCCGATATCCCCGGGGAGGAGGAGGGTATCCCGGTGACCGACCACAAGCTGCTTGCTGAGGTTGGGCGCCCGCCAATAGACTTCCACCGCCAACTCGTCCGATCGGATGATCTTGGGCGGGTCGGGAAAGCCCGGACCGGCCTGCGCGAGAAACGTCAGATATCCGTGCGCCGTCGCCTTGTAGTCGGTCAGTCCGGTATCGGCCAGTTGGCGGCTACGCCGCGCGATCGCGAGCGCCACGAGCGCCCGCGCCCGGGCGTCGTTCCACTGGGCGGGATTCCCTTGAGCCGCAACGGGACGCGGGCCGATGCCGACCACTGCTCCTGACAGCCCGAGAGCGCACGTTACGATCCACCGCCGTCGCCGGCCGCCGCGCATGAACGCCAAATATACCAGATGACCTACGACCGCTTTCGCCAACTCGCGGCGACTGTCCCCGCTCGCGGCGGCATCGTCCCAGTGTGGAAGGACATGCTCCTCGACACCGACACGCCGGTCTCGGCGTTCGCCAAGGTCCGCCGCGGCCCGTTCGCGTTTCTGCTCGAATCGGCGCCCGCGGGGAGCGAAACGTGGTCACGCTACACCTACATGGGCACCGAGCCGCGCCGCGCGTGGCGCCTGCACCGCGACGGATCGGTCGATGACTGGACTCCCGAGCGCGGCTGGCACGGGACCCGCCGGCCCGCCGATCCGCTCGCGGATCTCCAGAGTTATGTCGCCGAGGACGTGCCGGTCGCCGCACCGGAGCTGGGCGATTTCTGGACGGGAGCCGTGGGGTACTTCGGGTACGATGTCGTGCGATACATCGAGCGCCTGCCAGATCCGCCGGCCGCTGGCCTCGATGTCCCCGATGCGGTGTTCGTATTCACGAAATGCGTGGTGATCATCGACAATCTGCGGGCGCAAGCCCGGGTGGTGGTCGGTGTGTCCGTCGCCGCCGGTGCCGATGACGTGACGCTGCGCGCGCAGCACGACGCGGCGCTTCGTGACGTGGACCAAATGCTCGGCCGCCTCCACGCCCCGCTTCCACTCCCTGCGCTGGATCTCGACTCGGGCGCTGCACCGGCGACCGGGCGCTCGACCTACGAGCGCCCGCGCTTCCTCGCCGATGTCACGCGCATCCGCGAGTACATCCTGGCCGGGGATTGTTTTCAGGCGCAGCTCGCCCGGCGGATCGATGTGCCACACGATTTCCAGTCGGCCGCCTTGTACCGCGCGCTTCGGGCGATCAATCCGTCGCCGTACATGTACCATCTCGTGCTGGACGGAGTGGAGCTCGTCGGCAGCTCGCCGGAGTTGTTGGTCCGGGTCGCCGACGGGCGCGTCACGGTGCGCCCGATCGCCGGCACGCGGCGCCGTGGCCACTCGGCCGCCGAAGACGCGGCGCTTGCGGCGGAGTTGCTCGCGGACGAGAAGGAGCGCGCCGAGCACGTCATGCTCGTGGATCTGGGACGGAACGACGTCGGCCGCGTGGCCGAGTACGGCACGGTGGCCGTCACGGAGCTGATGGTCGTCGAGCAGTACTCGCATGTCCTCCACATCGTGAGCCAGGTCGAAGGCATGGTCGCGGACGGACGATCGGCGCTCGATGTCTTCCGCGCGACGTTCCCCGCCGGGACCCTGACGGGCGCTCCCAAAGTCCGGGCCATGGAGATCATCGATGAGTTGGAGCCGGAGCGGCGCGGGCCGTATGGAGGCGCCGTCGGATATATCGCCGCCGGCGATCAGCGGATGGACCTCGCGATCACGATCCGGACGTGCGTGCTCGCCCATGGTGTGGCGTCGGTGCAGGCCGCAGCGGGGATCGTCGCCGACTCCGTACCCGAGCGCGAGTGGGACGAGACGGAGAACAAGGCGCGGGCACTGCTGACTGCGATCGGCCAGGTCCGGGCCGCCCTGCCGGCCCCGAGTTCGCGCGGCGTGCGGACTCCGGCACCTATATTCTGAGAGCGATGCTCTATACCCTGGCGAGCGTCGAAGGCGAGCAGTCCTTCGATTTGAAATCGGGGGTGGCCCAGGTGATCGGTCGCGCCCTCACCAGCGACATCCCTGTGTTCGACCCGACGATCTCGCGGCGGCACGCGGCCCTGACGACGGACGAGGCAGGCGTCGAGGTCCGGGACCTCGGGTCGAGTAACGGCACCTTCGTCAACGGTGCGAAGGTCAGTAAGGCGCGGATCAATCCCGGCGATATCATCGCGTTCGGCAAGGTGTCGTTCCGGATCGTCGAGCGCGCACCCGTGCCACCGCCGGGAATGGCGGGCTTCGCCGGGATGCCGACTCCGATAAGCAGCCGTTCGGTCGCGCCGGCGTATCGCAGTGATGGCCGGCCAAGCGGCGTCGCACCTCCCCGCGATGCCGCCAAGATCGTCCGCCAGCTCCGGGTCCCCGAAAGCGATCCACAGGCGTTTGAAGCCGCCCTCCGGCACCGTCCGAGCGGCGCGCGCGCGGGGGGCCCGCGTTCAGGTGGCGCGGCGGCCAGCGGCCCGGCCGCCACTGGTGCTGTGGCCAGTGGCGCTGCTGCAAGTGGCGCTGCTGCAGGTGGCCAGGACCACGCAGGCGGCACGACGCCGGATGCGCCCGGCGACCGCGAGAAGAACGAGCAGAAGCTCGCGCTGCTCCTCGAGGTCTCAAAGGGCCTCACCCGGGTCGCAGATACCGGCGCGCTTCTCGAGAAGATCGCGGGCTTCTGTCTCCAGATCTTCGATGTCGACTACGTATCGGTCTTGCTCGCCGACCAGCACGGTACGCAGGTCCCCGCGGTGGCGCGCGACCGCAAGGGTGTAGCCTCGCATCGCTCGGTACCGCAGTCGATCGTCCGGTCCGCCGTGCACGACAAGGTGGCGATTCTCTCCGACAACGCACCCGAAGACGTGCGGTTTGGCGGCGAGTCCATCCTGGTGCAACGGGTCCGGTCTACGATGTGCGCGCCGCTGGTCGGCGGCGAAGGCCAGGTGCTCGGCGTCCTCTACGTGGACAACGTCACGTCCACCCACCGGGTGGATGAGGAGGATCTCGAGTTCCTCGCGGCGTTCGCTGGCATCGCCGCCGTCGCGATCGAGCACGGGCAATTCTCCGAGCGCATCCGGCACGAGTTGGTCGTGCGCAACAATTTCGAGCGCTATTTCGCGCCGACTCTCGCCGCGCAGATCGCGGGCTCGCCGGAATCCGTCAAGTTGGGCGGTGACAAGCGGCCCGTGGCGGTCCTCTTCAGCGACATCCGCGGCTTCACCGCTCTGTCTCGCTCCATGACGCCGGACGACATGGCGGCCCTGCTCTCCGAATATTTCACCGAGATGGTGGATTGCGTGTTCCGGCACGGCGGCACGCTCGACAAGTTCATGGGCGACGCGGTGATGGCCCAGTGGGGCGCCCCGATCGCCAACGCGGACGACCCCGATCGCGCGATGCGCGCCGCCATTGACATGATGCACGCGCTCGACGAGCTCAACACGCAGTGGCGCGCCGAAGGGCGCCCGGAGCTCGCGATCGGTATCGGCTTGAGCTACGGCGAGGTATTCGCGGGCAACATCGGATCCGAACGCCGTCTCGAATTCACCGTCATCGGCGACACGGTCAACCTCGCGAGCCGCCTCTGCGCCGCGGCCGAAGCGGGCGAGATCCTCATCTCCGAGGACATCCGGCGGGTGCTGCAGTCCCCGCCACAACTGGACGAGCACGCGCCATTGGACCTGAAGGGCAACGCGACCCCTGTGGCCGTGTACCGCGTGGCCACGCTGTGATCGCGCAGAACTGACATCGCCCGCGATGACGCACACAGGCCGGCCGCCGATGCTCGCTCTCCTTTCTCCTTTCTCCTCTCTGGTCCTTACTTGACCAGCCCGCCGCAACCCGGCTACCAGCGCCTCGACACGCCGATCGCGAGCGGCGTGGCTCTCGAGGAGCTGATCCAGCCGCTTCGCGAGATCGTCTCGGGCCGCACGGTCTACGCGCACGCTGCCGCCCATCCCGAACGGCGCGAGCTCTCGGGTCGCGGCCCCGCGTACGCCATCCCCCTCGGCTCCGCGCGCGTGGTCGTCCGCCACGTGCGCCACGGCGGATTCCTCGCTCCCCTCACCAGGGATCTCTTTCTCCCTCCCACCCGCGCCCCTTACGAGTTGGCCGTGTCGCACCGGCTGCGAGACGGCGGCGTTCCCACGCCTCAAGTCGTCGCCTACATCACGTATCCCGCCGCAATGTTTCTCCGGCGCGCTGACGTCATCACCCGCGAGATCCCCGATGCCACGGACCTCGGCACCCTGCTCGGCACCGCCAGCCGCTCCGCCAGCGATCGGGCCGCCCTCTGGGAATCCGTGTCGGAGCTCATCGCATCCCTGGCCGCGGCCGGAGCCTACCACGAGGATCTCAACGTCAGGAACATCCTCGTATCGACCGGCGCTGACGGACGCCGGACCGCGCACGCGATCGATGTGGATCGCGTCGTCTGGGGCCATCCCGGCGACCCGGCCCTCCTGCGCACCAACCTCGACCGCCTGCACCGCTCCGCGCGCAAACAGGGCCTCCTGTAGTGGCGATCGCTACCCCGCTCGGCCGCGTCGGCATCGTGATGATGAGCGCGGTCGGCGACGCGGTGCACGTGCTCTCGGTGGTGACTGCAATCAAACGGCACACGCCGGCCGCGCACATCACGTGGGTACTGCAGCCCGGCCCCGCCGCACTGGTGCGCGGGCACACGGCGGTCGATGAGCTGGTGCTCTTCGACCGGTCCGCTGGGTGGCAGGCGTTCCTCGATGTACGGCGTACGCTTCGGGCAAGACCCTTCGACGTCGTGCTCGATCTGCAGGTCTACCTCAAAGCCGGCATCGTGACCGCCTTCACGCGAGCGCCGGTCAAGCTGGGGTTCGATCGCGCGCGCGCGAGAGACGCGAACTGGCTGTTCACGACGAACCGGATTCCGCCGCACCCCGAGGGCCAGCATGTCCAGGATCAGTACTTCGAGTTTCTGGCCGCGCTCGGGATTCCCCACGATCCGGTACGATGGGACCTCGGGCCCTGGCCCACGGAACGGGCCGCCCAAGCGGCGTTCTATTCGAAGCTGGACCGGCCGGCCGCGGTGATTGTCGTAGCGACGAGTAAACCGGAGAAAGATTGGCTCCCGGAACGATGGGGGGACGTCGCACGCGCACTCGATTCCGACTTCGGGTTGCAGCCGGTGCTCGTGGGAGGCACGTCGCCTCGAGAACGCCACGCGGAATCCGTCATCCTCGCTCGCGCGCCGCGCGCGGTCTCGGCGCTCGGATGCGGCCTCCGGGCATTGGTCGGCATCCTCGACGGTGCCGCTCTGGCGATGTCGCCCGACACGGGCCCGCTCCACATGGCCGTCGCGCTTGGCCGCCCCGTGGTCAGCTTGCTGGGCTATACGAACCCCAAGCGCACGGGCCCGTACCGCCGGTTCCACGACCTGATGATCGATGCCTACGGCGATCCGGGTGAGAACTATCCAGTGTCGATGGAAACCCGGGCGGGGCGCATGCCGCGCATCACCGTCGACGATGTGCTGGCGAAGGTCGCGCTGTGGAAATCCCGCTACGCGGGATGATGGGTGCCGGGGATCGCAGCCACCGCGAGCGTCCCGAACTCGTAGGTCACCCCGACTTCTCGCAGCAGCGCCACGAGCCGCACCAGCGGCAGCCCCATCACGGCGAAAAAATCACCTTCGATGCGGTCCACGATCGTCGCCCCATACCCCTGGATGCCGTACGCGCCGGCCTTGTCCATCGGCTCGCCGGTCGCGATGTAGGCCAGCAGATCCGCGTCGGTCATCGCCCGGAACCGCACACGGACTGTCTCGACCCCTGACACCACCCGCTCGCCCCAGGCGATGCAGACGGCGGTGTGAACCTGATGCGTGCGCCCGCGTAGGCGCCGCAGCATCGACAACGCTTCCGCGGTATCCGCTGGCTTGTTCAGGATCCGATCATCGATCACGACGATCGTGTCGGCGCCGATCACCAGTGCGTCGGGGTCAGTCTCCGCGATGACCGCGGCCTTCGCCCGGGCCAGCCGCTCGACGCACTCGATCGGTGATTCGTCCGGGAGCACCCGCTCATCGACGTCGGCAGGCCGGACGGTGTGCGAGATGCCGATGAGTGCCAGCAGGTCCCGTCGCCGCGGCGACTGGGACGCGAGGATGATGCGAGGAGCCTGGCGCAGGCGCCGCTTACTCGACCGTGACCGACTTGGCCAGATTGCGCGGCTGATCGACGTTCGAGCCGCGCTTGACCGCGATGTAGTACGCCAGGAGTTGGAGCGGGATCGCCGCGAGCACCGGCGTCAGCATGTCGATCGTCTCGGGGATCCGGAACTCGTAATCGATCTTCCCGGCGAGCGATGGCTCCTCGCGGCTGGTGATCGCGATCACGCGTCCCTTCCGCGCTTTCACTTCCTGCACGTTCGACGCGACTTTGTCGAAGACCGAGTCGTGCGGCGCGATGAAGACCACCGGCATCAGCTCGTCGATCAGTGCGATCGGCCCATGCTTCATTTCCGCGGCGGGATAGCCCTCCGCGTGGATGTAGCTGATCTCCTTGAGCTTGAGCGCACCTTCCAGCGCGGTCGGGAAGTTGTAGCCGCGGCCCAGGTAGAGGAAGTTCTGCGCGCGCTTGAACTCTTCGGCCAGCGCCTCGATCTCCGGCGCCCGGTCGAGGATCTGCTGGATGTGGCCCGGCAGTGCCTGAAGGGCATCGATGATCTCGCGCCCGCGGATAACCGAGAGGTCGCGGAGCCGTGCCATCTTGAGCGTGAGGAGCGCCAGCGCGACGACCTGGCTCGTGAACGCTTTGGTCGAGGCGACACCGATCTCGGGACCGGCGTGGAGATAGATGCCCGCCGCGGCATCGCGAGCGATCGTCGACCCCACGACGTTGACGATGCCGAGCGTCCGAGCCCCCCGGCGCTGCGCCTCGCGCATGGCCGCCAGCGTGTCGGCGGTTTCGCCGGACTGCGAGATCACGATGCAGAGCGTGCGATCGTTGACGATGGGGTTCCGGTACCGGAACTCCGAGGCGTATTCCACCTCGACCGGGATCCGCGCCGACTCTTCGATCATGTGCTCGCCGATCAACCCGGAATGCCAGCTTGTGCCGCACGCCGTGATCACGATGTTGTCGATCGCCAGCAGATCTTCGTCGCTGAGATTCGTCCCTGCCAGCTTCGCAGTCGCCGTGTTGAGCAGGAGCCGGCCCGCGAGCGTGCTCGCGACGGTCTGCGGCTGCTCGAAGATCTCCTTGAGCATGAAGTGCGCAAACCCGCCGCGTTCCATTTGGGCGAGATCCCAGTCGATCTTGCTCACTTTCCGGGTCTGCGTGAGTGAATCGAGCCCGATGATCCGGTAGCCGCTCCGGTCCAGCACCGCGAGATCGCCATCGTGGAGATACACGACTTCGCGCGTATGCGCGAGGATGGCCGACGCATCGCTGGCCACGTAGTGCTCGCCGTCACCGAGCCCGACCAGGAGCGGGCTCCCCTTCCGAGCTGCCACGATCTTGTGGGGGTCCCGGCTCGAGACGACCGCGATGCCGTACGCGCCCTCCACCTGGTGCAAGGCCTCGATCACCGCGTCTTCCAGCGATCCGTCGAACGCCGCCTCGATCAGATGGACCAGGACCTCGGTGTCGGTCTCCGAGGTGAACACGTGGCCGAGGTCCTCCAGCTTGCGGCGGAGCGAGCCCGCGTTCTCGATGATCCCGTTATGAACGACGGCGAACTCGTGCTTCTCGTCGACGTGCGGATGGGCGTTCGCTTCGTTCGGGGCACCGTGTGTGGCCCAGCGGGTGTGCCCGATCCCCAGCGTGCCGGAAATCGGCTTCGCGCTGATCAGCGATTCGAGGCGCGAGATCTTTCCCGCCACTTTGCGGGTCTCGACGCCCTTCCCGTTCATGATGGCAAGGCCCGCCGAATCGTATCCGCGGTACTCGAGGCGCTTCAATCCCTCCAACAGGAGCGGTGCGACCTTCTTGGGCCCAACGTATCCGACGATGCCACACATATTCGGCTGCCTTCGTTGTCGCCATCGCGGGTACGCCGCAGGCGCGTGGTCGAGCTACCGCATCGGGCTACCGCATCGAGCTACCGCACTGACTGCATTGCGTCCAACGGGGCACGGGCGCGGGCCACCAGCTCTCTGGCTCGTGCCTCTGTCGGCGCCTCGGCAATTACCCGCACGATCGGTTCCGTTCCACTGGGCCGCACGTGGAGCCAGCTGTCGGACCAGGTCAAGCGAAGGCCATCCTCCAAATCTACCCCTGCCCCGGGAAACGCGGACCGCAATGTGTCGTAGATCTGGTGCAGACTCCCCGAGGGACGGTCCAGCTTGTCCTTGACGATCGCGTACCGCGGCCACCGCTTCGTGATCCCCGACAGCGTCTCCCCGCCCGCGCCTGTCAGCATTTGGAGGACCAAGGCCGCCCCCGCCGGGGCATCGCGCCCCAGGTGAAGCCCAGCCACGATCACCCCGCCGTTCCCCTCGCCACCCACCGGCGCACCCTCGGCGCGCATGCGGATCGCGACGTTCACCTCCCCGACAGGAGTCCGAATGACGGGCACCCCTGCCTCGCTGGCTATGTCATCGACGATCCGGCTCGTCGAGAGATTCGTTACGAGGGGCCCCTTCCGGTGCCGGAGGACCACTGAAGCCGCCAGGGCCAGGGTGTAATCCTCGCCGATCGCGTGCCCCGTCTCGTCGATCAGGGCCAGCCGGTCCACGTCCGGATCGACCGCGAATCCCACGTCGGCACCGGCGAGGCGGACCAGCGCCTCCAGTTCCCCGAGATTGGCGGCGATCGGTTCGGGCGGCCGTGGAAATCGGCCGTCGGCTTCGAGATTGATCGCGCTCACCCGGCAGCCGAGTCGCTCGAGCAGAGCGGTCATGATCGGGCCCCCCGCCCCGCGGACGCAGTCGAGCGCGACGTGCAGCCGGCGCTGGCGCACGGCCTCCACATCCAGGTACGGAAGCGCCAGAATCGCGTCGAGATGCCGGGCCACGGCGTCCGGGTCGGACCGAACCTCGCCGAGCCGGTCCCAGGTCGCGAGAGCCACCCCCTTGGCCATCGCCTCCCGCATCGAGGCCCCCTCCTCCGCCGAGAGGAAGAGCCCCGACGGAGCGATGAACTTGAGCGCATTCCACTCGATGGGATTGTGACTCGCCGTGATCGCCAGCCCACCCGCCGCGTGGTGGAACTCGACGGCGAGTTGCACCGTCGGGGTCGGCACCACGCCCACTTCGATCACGTCGCACCCCACGGACTGCAGCCCGGCGATCGCAGCTCTCTGGAACATCGGGCCGGACACCCGGCTGTCACGCCCCACCACGATCGCGGCCCGGGGCTTCGCGGCTCGGGCGGCCGCCCAGGTACCGAATCCGGCGGCAAACCTGGTGATCACCTCGGGCGAGAGGGCCTCGCCGACACGACCGCGGACCCCGGACACGCTTACCATCAGCTTGTCGGTCATAGTGAAGCAGAAATTAGTGTCTACCGAGGGGTCCGGTCAGCCTCGTCGGATAGCTATCCGCCGTGGCCCGCGGTAACCGGCTCGGCAAAGGCGGCCAGTTCTCCGGTCGGCGGCCCGTGCGTACTCGAGATCGCGCCCTCTGCGACCGCTGCCAGGAATGCACGCACGGCATCGGGGTCGAATTGCGTCCCGCTGCACCGCTCCAGCTCTGCCACCGCGGCATCGAGGGTGAGCCGGCCGCCGCGCCGGTACGCGCGGCCACTGGTCATCGCGTCGAACGAGTCCGCGACCGCCGCGATCCGCGCCACGAGCGGGATGCCGGTTCCAGCCAATCCGTCGGGCGTTCCCCGTCCGTCGAACCGCTCATGGTGTGACCGGACGATGTGAAGTGCCAACGGAAAATCGGTGAGCACCGGCGAGAGGATTCGCCAGCCCACCATCGGGTGGGTCATGATGTGCTGGTACTCGTCGTCGGTCAGCGGACTCGGTTTGTTGAGCACCGATTCCCGCACGCCGATCTTGCCGATGTCGTGCACGTGGCCGCCGATCTCGACCTGCCGCACGATGTCCGGCTCCAGCTCCATCGCTCGCGCGATCGCGACCGCGTACTGGCTGACCCGGATCGAGTGGCCGCGCGTATACCGGTCCTTCACTTCGAGCGCATGCGCGAAGGCCTGCATCGTCGCGAGGAATTGATCCTCCAGACGGCGGGCCTGTGCCTGGACTCGCTCCTCGAGCCGCACCTGATAGCTTCGGTTCTCGAGCACGAGACGCCGCTTCTCCAGCACCTGCCCGACACGCGCGCGCACTTCGTCGAGATGGAACGGCTTCATCAGATAGTCCATCGCGCCGAGCGCCAGGCAGCTGACGGCGACGTCCACATCGGCGACCGCCGTGATCATGACGACGGCCGTGTCGGGATAGCGGGCCCGCACTTCCCGCAGGAAGGTGAGGCCGTCCATCCGCGGCATGCGAACGTCCGAGAGAATCACGCTGGCCGGCTGATGGGCGAGTAAGGCAAGCGCCGTTTCGGCGGACGCGGCCTCTACGCATTCGAATCCCTCGCTCTCCATCAGGCGGCGAACGGCCTGGCGGAGATAGGATTCGTCGTCCACGACGAGGCAGGTTAACTTCCCGGCCTCATCCAAATTGGTCTGGACGTGACCCGAATCCTTCCTGACGAGACCAACGCCGGCTTCGGCACCCGCGCCGTTCACGCCGGTCAACGGCCCGACCCGTATTCAGGGGCGGTCATGACGCCCGTCTACCTGACCTCCACGTACGCGCAGGAGGCGGTGGGAATGAACAAGGGATGGGAGTACTCGCGTGGCACCAATCCCACACGCGAAGCGTTCGAGCGGAACGTGGCGGTCCTCGAAGGCGGCACGCACGGCTTCGCATTCGCGAGCGGCATGGCCTGCCTCGATAGCATCATGAAGCTCTTCCGGAGCGGCGATCATATCATCTGCGGCGACGATGCGTACGGAGGAGTGTTTCGCCTCTTCGACCGGATTCTGCAGCACTTCGGTCTCCAATTCACCTTCGTTGATGCCCGTGATCCACAACGCGTTGACGACGCATGTACCGATCGTACCACCGCCATCATCGTCGAGACCCCGACGAATCCGCTGATGCGGCTGACCGACCTCCGCGCGATTGGCGGGATTGCGCGGCGGCGGAACGCACTGCTGGTCGTCGATAACACTTTCGCGACACCGTTTTTTCAGCGCCCGCTCGAGTCAGGTGCCTCTATCGTCTTCCACTCGACGACCAAGTATCTCAACGGGCACAGCGACATGATCGGCGGGATTGCGGTGGTGAAGGACGACGACCTCGCCGGACGATTACAATTCATTCACAATGCGGCTGGAGCTGTCGCCGGCCCCTTCGACGCATGGCTGGCGCTCCGCGGGACCAAGACTCTGCACCTCCGTATGCCTCGGCACGACACCAACGGGCGGCTCGTCGCCGCGTGGCTCGCCAACCGGCTCGGCGAGCGCGCGGTCCACTATCCGGGACTCCCCTCCCACCCGCAGCACGCGCTGGCGGCACGCCAGATGACCGGGTTCGGAGGAATGGTCAGCGTCGAGATGGGCTCTCGCGAACGTGCCACGACAGTCATCGATCGTCTCCGCCTCTTCACTCTCGCGGAATCGCTCGGCGGTGTCGAAAGCCTGGTCAACTATCCGGCGATCATGACGCACGCATCGGTTCCACCCGAGCGGCGCGCGGCGCTGGGCATCACCGACGGCCTCGTACGCTTCTCATGCGGCGTGGAGGACGGCGACGACTTGATCGCGGATCTGGACCAGGCATTCCGAGGAGTGTGACCGGCCTGTTTGACAGGCCTGCGTAAGCGCTGACACCC
Source organism: Gemmatimonadota bacterium (assembly GCA_021324775.1). Classification (GTDB taxonomy): domain Bacteria; phylum Gemmatimonadota; class Gemmatimonadetes; order Gemmatimonadales; family Gemmatimonadaceae; genus Palsa-1248. Next base: position 10,518 of record JAJPIM010000029.1, on the reverse strand, counting down.
ACACCCGCCCCACTCCGTATTGCCCGGAGAGTTTGGTTGTTTTTTTTGTTCCTCTCTCCTCTCCCCTTTCTCCCTTCTCTCGTCTCACATGCCTCGCATCCCGCTTCCCGGCATCTCGTCCCTGGCGTGGGAACATCCCGCGGACCGCGCGGCCCTCAACACGCTGCGTGCCATTCCGGGCTTCGACGAAGTGGTCCGCAAGATCGCCGGGTTCTTCGGCGAGCGCGGACTCCGGCACCTGTTCCTCGCCAACGCGGTCCGCGTCGGACCCGGCCAGCGTCCCAAGCTGGACGCCCTGTACGACGAGGTGATCGCGACGTTCGAGTGGCCGCGGCGCCCACAGCTCTACGTCACGCAGACGCCGTTCGTGAACGCTGGCGCCGTCGGGTTTGATGATCCGTTCATCATCATCAATTCCGGCACACTGGGCCTGCTCGACCGCGAAGAGCAGCGCGATGTGCTCGCGCACGAGCTGGGACACGTCATGAGCGGCCACGTCACGTACAGCACGATCGCGGTCATCCTGCTCAATTTCGGTCTCAAGAACCTGCCCTTCCTCGCCGGTATCGCGCTGCTGCCGATTCAGGTCGCGCTGCTCGAGTGGTATCGCAAGGCGGAGCTCTCGTGCGATCGCGCCGGACTGCTCGGCACCCAGGACCCCCGCGCCTCGCTCGGTACCTACCTCAAGCTCGCAGGCGGATCCGCTGGCGACGACACGATCGATCTGGATCAGTTCCTGCTCCAGGCACAGGAATACGAAACGTCGGGCGGAGCGTGGGACAGCGCGCTCAAGTTCTTCAACACGGTGTTTCGCGATCATCCATTGAACACGGTGCGTGCCGCCGAGCTGCAGCGCTGGGCCGCATCCGAGGACTACGCGCGGATCCTGCGCGGCGAATATCCGCGACGCGGTGACGATGGCGACCGGCCCCTCACGCAGGATTACGCGGCGGCAGCCGGCTACTACGGCGACCGCGCCCGCGCCGCGCTGGGTGAGATCGAAGGCGCCGTCGGGCGGGCACGCGATGCGTTCGGGCAGGCGTTTCGCTCGCGCACAGGCGGCAATCCGGACAGCGGCTCGGACGGCGGACGCTCGTCGTGAAGGTACTGCTCGTCGGCGGCGGCGGCCGGGAACACGCGCTGGCGTGGAAGTTCAAGCAGGACGATCCGGCCGCTGAGCTGATCGCGGCGCCCGGGAACCCGGGCATCGCCGAATACGCCCGGTGCGTACCCATCGCGGCGACCGATATCGATGCACTCGTCGCGCTCGCCAACCACGAGCGGCCTGCGCTCACCGTGATCGGGCCGGAGGCGCCGCTCGCGCTGGGTCTCGTCGACCGTCTTCGTGCGGCAGGCCATCCCGCATTCGGGCCCACCAGAAGCGCTGCCGAGATCGAAAGCTCGAAAGTGTTCGCGAAACAGCTCATGGCCGACGCCGGTGTGCCGACGGCGCGCGCCGAGCGCCATACCGATGCCGCAGCGGCGAAGCGCGCGGTCCGGGACTTCGGCACGCCCGTCGTGATCAAGGCCTCAGGACTCGCTGCGGGCAAAGGCGTCATCATCGCGGACTCCACCGCGGACGCGGACGCCGCCGTCGATGCGATGCTCAGCCAGCGCGTCTTCGGTACCGCGGGTGCCGAGATCCTGGTGGAGGAGTTCATGCAGGGCGAAGAGGTGTCGCTGCTATTCCTCACTGACGGCGAACAGTGGCTGCCGCTCGTGCCGGCGCAGGACCACAAGCGGCTCCTGGACGGTGATCAGGGGCCCAACACGGGTGGAATGGGCGCATACGCGCCCGTGTACCCGCTGGTCGTGACCTCCGGTACGGAGCGCTCGAGCGCGCATGCGCCCGGCAACACCTGGGCGGAATGGCACAGCCTCGTCGGACTCGCCGGCGACCAGATCATCGCACCGGTCCTCGACGCGATGCGGCGCATGGGGCGCCGGTTCTCGGGGGCCCTCTACGCAGGCCTCATGGTGACCACTGACGGCCTCAAGGTCGTCGAGTTCAACTGCCGCCTCGGCGACCCCGAGACGGAGGCGATCCTGCCCCTCACCCGCTACCCGCTGCTGCCGCTCATGGACGCCGTCGCCCGCGGCGGCCGGCTGGAATCGGGCGAATGGATCGGACACCTGCACCCCGCACACGCCGTGTCCACCGTCGTCGCGGCGGCGGGCTACCCCGGTACGCCGCGCACAGGCGACGTCATCGGGCTGCCAGAGGCCCCGCCCGGCGTGCATGTGTTCCACGCAGGGACCGCTCGCAACGGGGCGGGTGAGCTGGTGACCGCCGCCGGCCGCGTGCTCGCAGTCACCGCCGTCGCACCGGACCTCGCATCCGCCCAGCATGCCAGTGCGAGTTATGCCGCGGCCGTCAGCTTTCCGGGGAAACAGTTCCGGACCGACATCGCGTGGCGGGAGTTGGCGCGCAGTGCCCGAGCTTCCTGAGACCGAGACGATCGCGCGGGACCTGCACGCCGCGATCGCCGGTGAGCGGATCACCGACGTCACCGTCACGCACGCCGACGTTCTGCGCGAGGTAACGCCCCGCGCATTGCGCGCGCGTGTCACCGGCACCACCATCGATCGCGTTTGGCGACGCGCCAAGCTCGTGGTCCTCGATCTCTCGTCCGGCGACCGCATCGTGGTCCAGCCACGGTTCACCGGCGCCCTGCTGATCGACGCGGGTGACCTGCCGCCGGCTGAACGCCGCTACTCGGCGATCGCATTCGCGCTAATCCCCAATCCCCAATCCCGAATCCCCAATCCCCAATCCCCAGTCCCCAATCCCCAATCCCCAATCCCCAATCCCCAGTCCCCAATCCCCAATCCCCAGTCCCCAATCCCCAAAACGGCTGGCCGCCTTCTTCACTATCGCGATATCCGCCGGCTGGGCACCGTCGCGCTGATGTCGCCTCGCCGCTTCGCAACGTACTCTGGCTCGATTGGTCCCGAGCCACTTGACCCCGGCTTCACCGCTGACAACTTGTCCGGCGTGCTCCGAAGCTCCCGGCAGGCAGTGAAGAAGGTGATCATGGATCAGCGGCACCTCGCGGGGGTCGGCAACATCTATGCGAACGAATCCCTCTGGCGGTCTGGCATCGACCCATCACGGAGCGCGAACCGGGTCGAGCCGGTGCGCGCCGCATCGCTGCGCGAGGCCCTCGTCGGCGTGTTGAGCGAAGCGATCGCCGCTCGCGGCACGAGCTTTCGCGACTACCGCGACGCCCACGGAGCGCGCGGCGGCTTCGCGGAGAAGCTCGACGCCTACGGCCGGGCGGGCCTGCCATGCCGGCGGTGCGGGTCACGCCTCATCGGGACGCACGCGGTGGACGGACGCGCCACCGTGTTCTGCGCCCACTGCCAGCGGTAGAAGGCAGCCCGGGGTGGCGCGATCGGGCGCGGCAAGCCGGCGGAGTGCATTGCGCGCCGCCCCGACTTCCGACGAGCAGGTCCGGGTGATGCGGGACACGGTGCGCGCAGGCGCCGCCGACCGGCCCGGCGTCTACCGCATGATGTCGCCTGGCGGCGAGGTCATTTACGTCGGCAAGTCGAAACGTGTGCGATCCCGGCTGCTCAGCTATTTCCGCGGCGCGTATCCCGAGCACAAGGGTGCCCGCATCCTCCGCGAAGCGGATCGCATCGCATGGGACTACACGCCCAGCGAGTTCGATGCGCTGGTGCAGGAGCTGCGCCTCATCAAGCAGTACCGCCCGCGATTCAACGTCGCCCTCAAGCGCGATGCCCACAACTACGCGTTCATCAAGGTGACGCGCGGCCCCGCGCCCAAGCTGTTGGTCGTCCGCAGCGCCGGCAGCGACGACGGCGGTGCGTACTATGGCCCGTTTCTGGGCGCCATGCGGGTCGGCGAGGCGTTACGCGAGCTCAATGATGCCCTGGGCCTCCGCGACTGCGCACTCGACACCCCGGTGCGGTTCAGCGATCAGGTCGAGATCTTCACGCCGCCCCCGCGCACGCCCGGCTGCATCCGTCACGAGATCCACAAGTGCCTGGGTCCGTGCATCGGCGCGTGCTCCGAGCACCAGTACGCCGGGCGCGTGGCACTGGCGCGCGCCTTCTTCGAAGGCACCAACGATGGCCCGCTGGCATCGCTCACGACCGAGATGCAGCAGGCGAGCGACCGGCTGGAGTACGAACGCGCCGCGCGGCTGCGCGACAAGATCCAGCGGCTCGAGATGCTCCGCGAGCAGTTCGGGCGGCTCCGGTTCGCGGTGGAGACGTTGTCCTTTCTTTATACGGTCTCAGGCTACGACGGCGAGGACCGCGTCTATGTCATCCGTCGCGGATGCGTACGCGCCATCTGCGCGTCCCCGCGCACCCCGGTCGAGCAGGACGCCCTGCACGACCTCGCGACGAGCATCTTCGCCGAGCCCGGACGGACGGCGACGTCCGTGCCAGCGCACGAGGTAGATGAATTGATGCTCGTATCGTCCTGGTTCCGGCGCCACCCGCACGAGCTGCACCACGCCCGCACCTGGGACCTCGCCGCGAACGGGAATTAGTGACCCCCCAATCCCCAACCCCCCAACCCCCACCCCCCAACCCCCACACCCCCACCCCCCACCCCCCAACCCCCCGTCCCCAACCCCCAATCCCCACCCCCCAGTCCCCAACCCCCAGTCCCCAACCCCCAATCCCCAATCCCCAATCCCAATCCCCTCAATCGCCCGCCACCAGCCTCACCACCTCCGTCTCGACGACGCCGTCGCGCACCGTGAGACGGACCACGCTCGGCTCGAGACGGAACCGCCGCGGCCCCGCTGCCCCGGGATTGATCGCCAGGCGGTTGCCATCACGGGTTTCCAGATGGCGGTGGGTGTGGCCGTACACGATCACCTGCTGCGGATACCGCGTGAACAACTTCCCGGGCGTGGGCGTCCCGGTCTCGTGCCCATGGCTGACGTGGATCGAAACGCCGTCCACCTCGTACACGATTTCCGCCGCGAGTCGCGGATCGCCTGGGTCGTCGGTGTTCCCGAAGACCGCGCGCACCGGTGCGATCAGACTCAGCTCGTCGAGCACTCCGTCGCCACCGACATCGCCGGCGTGAAGGATCACCTCGGCACCGGCCAGCGCCATGTGGACGTCGGGGCGCACCTGGCCGTGCGTGTCCGAGATCAGCCCCACGACGCGCCTCGCCATGCGCGCTAGGCTCCGGAGGTGCCGTCCACCGCGTTGCCAGCCCATCGAGGCGCCACCGTCTGCGGAACGCCCAGATGGTCGAGGATCCGCCCGACCACGAAATCGACCAGGTCGGGGACGGTGGCCGGCCGCTGGTAGAATCCCGGCGATGCCGGTAGCACCAGCGCACCAGCCCGCGCCACGCGCAGCATGTTCTCGAGGTGGATCACACTGACGGGCGTCTCCCGCGGCACCAGCACCAGGAGTCGCCGCTCCTTGAGCGTCACATCGGCCGCCCGTTCGATCAGCGATCGCGACGTGCCCGCGGCGATCGCCGCCACCGTGCCCATCGAACACGGACAGATGACCATGCCCGCACTCGGCGCTGATCCCGACGCCGGCACCGCGCCACGGTCCGTGTCGTCGAACGGCGTGATCGTGGCATCCCATCCGGCTGCTCCGACCGCGCGCCGGAGTTCGGCCTGCGAGGCGATGCCCGACTCCGCGTCGAGCAGGCGGTAGCCGTGCGCCGATACGATCAGTGATACCGGACGCCGGGCGGCCGCGAGGAGTTGCAGCAGGCGGACCGCGTACGGCGCTCCGGACGCTCCCGTGATCGCGACAACGACCGGCGCCTTGGCCAACCGCCGGGCCGACGACGAATGGGCGCGCCGGGCAGCCGGCGATCGGGATCGGCGCCGCGGCCTACCCGCACTCATCGGACCCAGCCGCTGGCGATTCGCTCCGCGAAGACGAAACCGAAGAACACCACGCTGATGATGCCGTTCATCATGAAGAACGCGGCGTCCAGCCGCGACAGGTCGCCCCGCCGGATCAGCGAATGCTCGTAGGCCAGCAGGACCGCCGCGATCCCGACCCCCGCGTCGTAGAGCCACCCGGCTCCCGAGGCGACGCCCACGGCCGCCAGGGCGAGGATCGTCACCACGTGCAAGCCGCGCGCAACCCGCACGGCATTCCATTCGCCGATCGATGCCGGCAGGGAGTGGAGCGCATGCGCCCGGTCGAACGCCACGTCCTGCAAGGCGTACAGGATGTCGAATCCGCCGGACCATGCCGCGACAGCCGTGGCCAGCGCGACGAGCATCCACCAGGGCGTGCTCCAGTGCCCGGCGACCGCCAGATAGCCGCCCACCGGCGCGATCGCGAGGCCGGCGCCAAGCACCAGGTGCGACCAGCGCGTGAACCGCTTGGTGTAGCTATAGAAGAAGATCCAGAGCAGCGCGAACGGCGAGAGGGCCAGGCACAGTGGGCTGAGTCGCCACGCGGCCAGGGCGAAGAGCACCGCGGCAACCGTGACCGCGATCCGTGCAGACCGGAGATCGAGCATACCGGACGGTAGCTCGCGCCGCGCCGTGCGAGGGTTACGCGCATCGAATTCCCGGTCGACGATCCGGTTGAATCCCATGGCCGCGAACCGCGCGCTCGTGAACGCCACGATGATCCACAACACTCTCGCCGTCGTGACCGTCGCCGCGTAGCTGCCGAGTGTCGCCCCCACGAGCGCGAATGGCAGCAGAAAGACGGTGTGCGGCAGCTTCACGAAGTTGACATACGTGACCCAGCGGGACTCGCCCGCGAATGTCTGCCCCTCGCGCGTCATGACGCCGCTCCGTGCGCAGCACCCTGGGTGGGACCCTGGGCCGCCGCGCCGTCGAGTCCGAGAGTCGGCCACAGGGCATCGACCCGCGCGCGCGTCGCTGCGTCCGCGACGATGACCGCCGGCCAGCGTCCGGTAAAACCCTCTTCGGGCATCTTCCGCGTGCCGTCGAGGCCGAGCTTGGACCCGTAGGTGAATGCACGGCTCGCATGGTCCAGCACGTCGATCGGACCCATTGTGAATCGGGCGTCACGCTCCGGATCGATGTGGTTGAGCGCTACCCACCACGCCTCGTGCGGGTCACGGACGTTGACGTCCTTGTCGACGATGACGAGAACTTTGGCGAGCGACATGAGACCCTGCCCCCACAGCGCGTTCATGACTTTCTGTGCCTGGCCGGGATACTGCTTGTCGATCGAGACGAAGACCAGGTTGTGGAAGATGCCCTCCGACGGCATGTGGTAGTCCACGATCTCCGGAATCGTGAGGCGCAGCAGCGGAAGGAAGATGCGCTCGGTCGCGTGTCCGAGGTAGAAGTCCTCCATCGGTGGGCGGCCCACGATCGTCGTGGCATACACGGGATCACGGCGGGATGTCACCGCGGTCACGTGCACGGCAGGATACAGATCGGCCTCCGAGTAGAATCCGGTGTGGTCGCCGAACGGCCCCTCGGTGACCAGCGGCTCGCGGGGATCGATGTAGCCCTCGATCACGAACTCGGCCTCCGCTGGCACTTCGAGGTCGCAGGTCATTGCGCGGGTGAGCGAAACCGGCGATCGCCGCAGAAATCCCGCGAACAGAAACTCGTCCACCGTCGGCGGCAGTGGCGCACTCGCCGCGTAGACAGACGCCGGGTCCGCGCCGACCGCGATGCACACCGGCATCGTCTCCCCACGCTCGGCCATCGCGCGCCAGTGCGCCGCGCCGACTTTGTGCCGCTGCCAGTGCATCGCCAGCGTACGCGGGCCGAGGACCTGGACGCGGTACATGCCGACGTTGCGGATGCCGCGGACGGGATCACGCGAGATCACCATCGGCAGGGTGATGTAGGGACCACCATCGTCTGGCCAGCACGTCAGCACCGGCAGCCGCCGCAGATCGGCATCGCCGCCCCGCGCAACGATCTCCTGCGACGCTGCGCCGGGTCCGCGCGTTCGGGGCGGGAATTTCGCCACTTCGAGGAGCCGCGGCACGAGTGCGAGTCTGGCGAGGAGGCCATCAGGGACCTTGAGCTCCAGAAGCTCCGTGATCCGCCCACCAATGTCATCGAGGTTCTCCGCACCCAGCGCCATCGCCATTCGCCGCATCGAGCCGAAGAGATTGATGGCAACAGGGTACGGGGAGCGCGTGCCGTCGTCGAGCAGCACGTGCTCGAACAGGAGCGCTTTGCCCCCACCCGGTTGCTTCATCACACGGTCACTGATCGCGGCCAGATCGAGCTTCGCGGACACGGGTGCCTTCACGCGCACCAGCTCGCCGGCCCGGTCCAGCGCGGTGATGAAATCGCCCAGGCGATCGAAGACCGGGTGCGCCTCACCGCTCATACGCGCTCCCCCACATGCACCGCCGCGATGCCGAGGGTGAGTTCGTACCACCGGACCTGGCGGAACCCGGCCGACTCCATGCGCCTCGCGAGTTCCGGCCCTGCCGGAAAGTTCGCCACCGACCGCGGCAGATACCGGTACGCCGTGGCCTGTCCGCTCAGGAGGCCGCCGATCACCGGCAGCACGTGATGGAAATAGGCGTGGTAGAGCGCGCGGACGAGCGGTGGATGTGGCTTCGAGAACTCGAGAATCACGAATCGCGCCCCCGGCGCGAGCACGCGGTAGGTCTCCGCCAGCCCCGCATCGAGATCGGACACGTTGCGGATGCCGAAGGCGACCACGGCGCCCCGCACCACGCCATCGGCGAGTGGCAGTTGGAGCGCGTCCGCCGCGACCGGAGCGACCGCACTGCGCGGCGCTTTGCCGTCGCCCGCCCTGAGCATGGGCTCCGCGAAGTCCGCTCCCACCACCGTACCCGCAAACCCCGGCCGCCGGGACAGCTCGGCGGCCACATCCAGCGTGCCGGCACACAGATCGAGGTAGATGCCATCCGGATGCCGCTCCCACCCGAGTTCCCGGATGGCCTTCCGGCGCCATGCGCGATCGATATTCGCGCTGAGGAGATGGTTGAGGAGATCGTACCGCGGGGCGATCTCTGAGAAAATCCGGCGCACGTACCGCGGCTTCTCCGCCCCTCCCGCTGCCGCCGCATCGGCGAGCTGCGCCTCCGAACCCAGTGCGGCCACGGTGGGAAAACTCACCCGAAGGATGAGCGGCGGCAAGCGGACGAGCGGTGACAGCGCCGACTCGTGGGCCGGACGCTGGCACGTCCGGGCCGTCCCGGGCTAGCTTCACCCCTCGGACAACCTCTACCCGAGCGCGTGCCCGACCCTCTGTTCGACCTCCCCAATCTCCCGGACGCGGACGTCGTGGTGCTCGCGCAGCAGGGGCGCGAAGCGGCGTATCGGGAGCTCATTCGCCGCTACGAGCGGCCCGTGTTCTCCCTCGTGTACCGGATGGTGCGCGACCGCGAGACCGCGGAGGAGCTCGCACAGGACACGTTCGTCAAAGCACTCAACAACATCGACCGCTATTCCCCGGAGTTCAAGCTGTCGAGTTGGCTGTTCAAGATCGCCAACAACCTGGCGATCGATCAGCTCCGCAAGGCCCGTCTCCCGACCGTCAGCCTCTCGGGTGCGCCCGGCGCGGCCACCGCCGCCGAGATCGAAGCAACGTCGTTCGAGGTGGCGACCCACGAGCCATCCGCCCTCCAGGCGCTCGAGGCCCGGGAGATCGGCTCCGCCATCGAGCAGGCGATCGCCAAGCTCCGCCCCGAATACCGGTCGTGCATTATCATGCGCCACGTCGAGGGTCGCTCGTACGAGGAGATCGCCACCACCCTGGATCTCCCGCTCGGCACGGTGAAGACGTACATCCATCGAGCGCGGAACGAGCTCCGCACTGCCCTGGAAGGCGTCGACGATGGATAGCGGACAACGGCCCCAGGCCCGGAAACAGATGTTCCCCGATGTTTGGTCTGTCCTCCCTGAAACCTCTTGTCCGACCTCACCGTACTGGTTCTAAACACTATGACGTATCGCCACCTGCTCCCTGACGAGATCGACGAGCTGCTCGACGGCCAAGTTGGATTTGGCGTCGCGCCGCTCGAAGCGCACATCCGCGAGTGTGCGGCCTGTCGCGCGGAAATCGAAGCCGGGCGCCGGGTGGTGGAGGCGATCGAGCACCTGCCCCGCCTGTCCGCGTCGCCGCTGTTCGCCGAGCGCGTGATGGCCAAGGTCGATGTCTACGAACCGTGGCACGTCGCCGCCCGCGACGCCGTGAGCACCTGGGTCACGCGGCTCACCCCACGGTCCCGCCCCATGCGCGTCGCGGCTGGAGCCGCCGGGCTCTCGATTGCCGCCGTTCTCTCCGTCGCCTGCATCTGGCTCGGCAGCCATCTGGATGCCGTCTTCTTCGTCGGGACCATTGTCCGCGCCCGCCTCCGCGACACACTGGTGGAGCAGGCCGGCGCGGCCGTCTCGGCCATCTTTGGACCACAATCCGTCGGCGCGCTGCGCGCGGGCGGTCCTGCATTGCTGTTCGCCATTCTCGCGACGATCGCCGTCCTCATCGTGGCGGCCGGCCTGGCCGTCCGCCTGGCAGTCGCCGCACCTGGCCGCACACGCCGGAGCGGAACGTCATGATCATCGGCCG
>JAJPIM010000010.1 GCA_021324775.1 Gemmatimonadota bacterium | reverse complement strand
CGGTCGGTGATGGTGAGGAACCCATCGTGGAGCTCGCCGATGTCGCCGGTGTGGAACCAGCCATCCGCGTCGATCGCTTCCGCCGTTTCTGCGGGCTTGTTGAAATAGCCCCGCATCACGTGGGGCCCGCGCGTCAGGATCTCGCCATCGCCCGCGATGCGGACCTCGACACCCGCGAGCGGCGGCCCGACCGTGCCCATACGAGAGCGCGCGGGCGTATTCACGCAGATGACCGGGCTCGTCTCGGTGAGGCCATAGCCCTCGAGTATGGTGAGCCCCGCCGCGTGAAAGAACCGGTGCACCTCGCGAGAGAGCGGAGCGCCACCGGAGACGAAATACCGGATGCGGCCGCCGAGCCGGGAGGCGAGCCGTGAGAAGACGAGGGCGCGCGCCACGGCGTAGCGTAGCGCGAGCCCGCCGCGGGGCTCGCGTCCGGCGATGCGTTCGTCGACACACTGTTCGCCGACGGCACGAGCCCAGAGGAAGATCCGGCGTGTGAGCGCGCCCCCGTGCATCGCCTTGTCGACGGCCGCCGCGTAGACCTTCTCGTAGACGCGGGGCACCCCGAGCACGAACGTCGGGCGCACCTCGCGGAAGTTCGCGGCCAGGGTGTCGAACGACTCCGCGTACGCGATCGACGCGCCTGCCGCGAACATCAGATAGTGGTCCGCCATGCGGCCGAAGATGTGCGACAGCGGCAGGAAGCTCAGCGTGACGTCCTGGCCCATCGCCGGCAGGGCGTCGCGCGCGGCCATCACGTTCGAATGGATGTTGTCGTGCGTGAGCATCACGCCTTTGGGCTCGCCGGTCGTTCCCGACGTGTAGATGATCGTGGCGAGGTCCGCGGGCCGGACCGCGAGGGCCCGTTCACGATAGACGCGCGCGGCCGCCGCGGTGTCCGCCGTGGCACCCCAGGCTTCGAGCTCGCCGAGCGAGAGGTCGACGCCTGGCGCGGCTTCCTCGGTGAAACTGATGACGAGGCGCACCGCGGGCAGCTGGTCGCGGATCGCCGCGATCTTGGCGGCCTGCTCGGCCGTCGACACGAAGACCGCGGTCGCGCCGGAATCCGCCAGCATGGGAAGGATCTGCGGCGCGGGCAGACTCGGGTAGAGCGGCACGTCGATCAACCCGGCGGTCAGGCACGCGTAGTCGGCGATCGCCCACTCCGGGCGATTCTCCGACAGGATGCCGACGCGGTCGCCCGGGCGCATTCCCTGCTCGAGCAATCCCATGGCAGTCCGGCGGACGCGGACGGCCAGGTCGCGGTGCGAGATGGGCTGGTACCGGCCACCGCGCTTGAACTGGAGCGCGTCGGGCTTGTCGTACTTCGCCACGCAGTCCAGGAACAACTGGTTGAGCGTACCGGGAGCGGGACGTCCGGCGGCGGCCGTCTCCGGCGCTGGGCCTGTCGCGAGGGATGCGCTCATCGCTATGGCGCGGTGTACCGGATGACGAATCGCCGCGGGCTGCCGGCGATCACCGAATCGCGATATACCGCGGTCGCCATCACCACGATCGAATCCTGTGATTTGGGTTGGAACTGGGCCACCGAGAACTGGACTGCGCGCGTGCCCATGCCGTTGCCGTCCGTCGTGTCCGTCCGCGACGGCGCGCCGTCGGTCTCGATGAGATACGCTGGCAGCGTGGTATCGCTCGGTGTGCCCTTGCCCTTCGCGGCGCTCGCGGGGTAGGTGATCTGGTAGTGAACGATGTAGCTGCGCGTCACCGAGTCGGCACCGACGGTATCCGGCTGATGCAGCAGCAGGACATTGAGCGGGACCGAGACGTCGGAGTCCGGGCTCGTGAGTGAGAGTGCGACGTGGCTGATGGAGTCGCTGTCGGCGAACACCATGCTCGTGGGCTTGAGCACGACCGGCACGTTGAATGGCAGTGACTGCAGCCCGTCGGCGTCGGCGATGACCCGGACGATGCTGTCGCCCGCCGGCCTGCCGATCGCGAAGTTCTGGGCGCTGACCGTCAACTGGTCCGGGCTCAGTGACAGAAACTGCACGTGCACATTGGCGAGCACCTGGTTCTGAATATTGTACGCGCGTCCCGAAAGGGGTGTCGCGCGGCCATTGGTATCGCGCAGCGTGTCGCCGGCGACGACCGAGGGGCTGGGCAGTGAGTCGACGGCCAGCGAGAAGACGGCCTTCGGGTTCGTTGGAATGCTGGTGCAGGTGGCGGCGATCACGACCGCGAGGGCCAGGAAACCGACGATGCCGGCTGCCTGGAGTGGCCGGCCCCGCGGGGCCGGCCCCGTCACTGAAACCGCTCCGCCAGGAGTGTGGCGAGGTTGACGTAGGCCTGGGCGGCGGGGTCCGCGGGATTGCGCAGCACGACGGGCTGGCCCGCTGCGAAGGCATCGGCGGCGGCGGCGCTGCGTGGTACGACGAGGTCGAGCACCATGTCGGCCGGCAGATGCGTGCGCACATACTCGGCGACGCGCAGGCATGCGGGATTCGACGCTTCGTACATCGTCAGGAGAATGCCGTCGAGCGTGAGCTCGCTGTTGATGGCGGCGATCTCCTGGATGGCGCGGAGGATCTGTGGCGTGGTCTGCAGGGCCAGGGGTTCGCACTGCAGCGTGACGAGCGCGTGCTGGCTGGCCTCGAGTGTGCGGTGGACGATGGCGCCGAGTCCGGGCGGGGTGTCGACGATGACGATGTCGCAGCGTGCGCGGGCTTCGTTGAGCACGTCGCGCAGCATGTCGGTGTCCGCGACGAGACCCTGGTATCCGGCGTGGTTCGCCGCTTCGGTGACGGTACCGACGAGGAGAACGCGGAGCCAGGGCAACTGTGTCGGGAGGATGATCTCGCGGAGGCCGCTCTGCCCGGTGATGTAGTCGAAGAAGCCGCGGGTGGCGTGGCCGCGCCGCAATCCGGCGCCGTAACGAACCGCGCCCTGCGGATCGACGTCGACGAGCAGTGTGCGGAGCCCGCGCCGCGCGAACGCCGCCGCGAGATTGACCGCCGTCGTCGTCTTGCCGACGCCGCCCTTCTGGCTGACGACCGACAGGACCTGGCCCACGCGCCGGGACGACGCGGGACTAGAGGCGGGGCTCGACGGAAGCGTCGCCGTCGCTGAGGTCGCGGTCATCAAGAGGTTGCCGTAAGCCGTCCGCGGCTGCGGCGCTCCCGTCGCCTCCGTCGCGGATCTGGTCGAGCGCCAACTGCGCGTGCCGGACCCAACGGTCGGCGGTGGCGCTCTTCGGGGGCGTCGTGAGGAACTGTTCCAGGTGCACGCGGGCGGCTGGCGTGTCGCCGCGCTTCAGGAGCAGAAACGCGAGGCCGTAGTGTGCACCAGCGAGCTGGGGCTGGATGTCCAACGCGCGCCGGTAGCATCGCACCGCCTCCTCGAGCCGTCCGATCTTCGAGTACGCGATCGCCATGTTCTGCAGCACGCGGTGATCGTTGGGCTGGTCTCGCAGCGCGAGTTGGTACGATGTGAGCGCCGCCGCGTAGTCGCCCTGGCGCTCCAGCGTCAGCGCCTCATTCAAGTAGTCGAGGCGTTGCGGTTTGACCTCTCGGTCGCCCGAGACGCCGAGGATGCGGCGCAACCAGGACATACGGCGAAAAGCTAGGCGTCCGCCCACTCCCGAGCAACCGACGCGAGGCATAGCTTTGGCGCATGTCACCCCGCCGCTACATCGTCGACCGCACCAAGGGCGTCATGCACATCGAGTGGCCGCTGTTCGGCGAGATGTCGCGTGCCCTTGCGCTCAAGGTCGCCCGTGCCTACGACCCTGAGCTGGTGGTTGGAATCGCGACAGCGGGCGTGGTCCCGGCGGCCGTCGTCTCGGCGATCCTCGACCGCGAGTTCCACTCGATCGTGGTGAGCCGGCGCTACCGGGCGGAGACGGTGCGGGAGACCCCGGCGATCCTGGGCTCGGCCCCGGCGGAGGTACGCGGTCATCGTGTCCTCATCGTCGATGAGACCTGCGATTCGGGCGCGACGATGCGGCTGGCCGTGGCGGCCATCGTCAACGCGGGTGCCTCGCAGGTGCGGACGGCGGTGTGCTTCAAGACCGGATCATTCGAGACTGATTTCCACGCGCTGGCGACCCAGAGCACGATCGTGTTGCCGTGGGACCGTGAAGTCCTCGTGGACGGCGAACTGGTCCCGAACCCGATGTATGAGGGGGTTTAAATCCGTTTCCGACAGGCCCGCGGTTGATTTCCCGCGCCGTTGCCGGAAAAGGGCGACCTCCGGGGATTGGGGATTGGGGACTGGGGATTGGGGACTGGGGATTGGGGATTGGGGGGCACAAACGGTTCCCGAACGGCGCTCGCGGCGTCTGCGACCGGCCGCCGGGGGACGGCAACGACGGAACCGTAAGCGGCCGGCCCAGCTGCCCCGTTGTTATCCGCCGACTTCCGCCACTGCGGCCGGATAGGCAGTGCCGCGTCCCATCTCGTCGTAGACCTGGCCCATGATGTCGGCGCTGCCGATGAGGAACCGGCATCGCGAGTCGCCGGCCGAGCGGCATTCGACCTCCAGCACGGCGACCGGGTGATCGGCGATCCGGCCGAAGAAATCGGCAAACATGCCAGTCGTGAGGTGGCAGGCGGGGTGGTCGAGGGCACTCGCGGGGTCGGCTTCGCCCCAGTCCGGCGAGTCCAGCGTCGCAACGGCTTCCCGGAGCGTTCCGATCGCGAGCGTGCCCCATCCCGCATCGCGGAAGTATTCCGACGCGTGGCGCTCGAAGGCTTGTACGTCGAGGTCTTCCGGCGCGCCTTCTCCCTGGTCGCTTAGCCAGGCGGAGAACGACGCAAACAGCGCTTCGCCGCCGGCGTATCCTGCTTCCTGGAGATACGTGGCTGCGGCGGGGCCCGCATCGCGAACGAGGGCGGCGCGGAGCGCGGCGAGTGAGGCCCGGGTGAGGCCCACCATCTGGTGATTCGCGAGATCGATCGTGTGTGCCATGTCAGTTCCTGCCATGTCGGTGTTTCGGGGCGGAGGTGCGGGGGAATGGGGACTGGGGACTGGGGATTGGGGGTTGGGGATTGGGGATTGGGGATTGGGGAATGGGGATTGGGGACTGGGGGTTAGGGATTAGGGACAGTGCGGCGGAGCAACTCGGCCTCGTCGATGATATCCGTCCCCAAACTTCGGGCTTTTTCCAGTTTCGATCCAGCCTCAGTGCCGGCGACGAGGAAACTCGTGGCTTTGGAGACCGAGCTCGTCACGCGGCCGCCGGCCTGCTCGATCAACTCGGTCGCACGCTCGCGCGAGAGCGAGGGTAGGGTCCCCGTGATGACGACAGTCAATCCTTTGAGGGCACCGCTGGCGCTGCCCGAGCGCGGCTCGGTGAAATTCACCTTGGCGCGGCGGAGCTTGCTGATGAGGGCCTTGGCCGATCGGCCGGCAAAAAACGCAACGACCGCCCGGGCGATGATCGCGCCGATGCCACGAACGGCGACGATCTCCTCCTCCGGAGCGTCTGCCAGCGCGTCCAGCGATCCGAAGTGCCGGGCAAGGAGCTGGGCCGCCGTGGAGCCGACGTGGCGGATCCCCAAGCCGAACAGGAGGCGTGAGAGTGGCCGGGAGCGGGACTCGGCGATCGCCGCGACCAGATTGGCGGCGCTCTTTTCGGCGAAGCGGTCCAATTCTTCGAGCTGGGCCGCCGTGAGGCTGAAGATGTCCGCCACGTCCTCGATCAAATCCGCGGCCACCATCTGCTCGATACGAGCGTACGAGAGGCCGCGGATATCCATCGCGCCGCGGGAGACGAAATGGACCATCGCCTCCAGCCGGCGGCCGGCGCACGCGACGTTTGGGCAGTAGATCGCGACCTCTTCCTCGTCGCGTTCCACAGGGGTCCCGCATACCGGGCAACGAGTCGGGGCGACTGTCACGGGCGGTTCGTGCCCCTTTTCGCGCCGGTCGGGGAGCGGGGCGATGATCTGCGGGATGACCTCTCCGGCACGCTTGACTTGCACCCAGTCGCCAGCGCGGAGATCCTTTTCGGCGACCAGGTCGAAATTGTGAAGGGTGGCGAGCTTGACCGTGGTGCCACCGATCTCGACCGGCTCGAGTATGGCGTACGGATTGAGCGCGCCCGTGCGGCCGACGTTGACCCCGATGGCGAGGAGGCGGGTCACGGCGATATCGGGCGCGAACTTCCGGGCGATGGCCCATCGCGGCTCGCGTCCGCCGACCACGCCGAGCTCTTCCTGGAGCGCCAGCGAGTCGACTTTGATCACGCCGCCGTCGATCGCGAAGTTGAGCGTGGGGCGGATGCGATGCTCCACCTCATGGGCCCACGACGCGACCTCGGCGAGGGTGTGGCACCGGGCCCGGTGGGGGGCGACCGGGATGCCCCAGCCGGCGAGCGTTTCGAGGAGGTCCCACTGGGTGTCGAACGGGAGGCGCGTCCGCTTGGCGGGCGCGTGTTTCCGTGTGGACGCGCCATGATCGAGCGCCGCATCTCCGATCGCGACCGCGTACCCAAAGAATCGCAGCGGCCGGCGGGCGGTGATCGCGGGATCCAACTGCCGGAGGGCGCCAGCCGCCGCGTTGCGGGGGTTTGCGAAGACGGGGTCACCGGACGCCGCGCGCGCCTGGTTCATTTTCTCGAACCGGTCGAAGGGCATGTACACCTCGCCGCGCACCTCGATGACCGGGGGTGGCGTCGGACCGTGGGACCGGAGGCGAAGCGGGATGTCGCGAATCGTGCGGAGGTTGGGGGTGACGTCCTCGCCGATCGATCCGTTGCCCCGCGTGGCGCCGGTGACGAACACACCGTCGCGATACGTCAGGCTGACGGCTGCGCCGTCGATCTTGAGCTCGGCCGTGTATCCGGTCCGGTGCACGGCGTCGCCCGTGAGGCGTTCTATCCGCTCGTTCCAGGCTGCGACCTCGTCATCAGTGAAGGCGTTGCCGAGCGACAGCATGGGCACCAGATGGCTGTGCTTGGGCAACTGGCTTTGCGGCGGGGCGCCGACCCGCTGGGTCGGCGAGTCGGGAGTCCGGAGCTCGGCGTGCGCGGCCTCCAACTCCTGCAGCTCCCGGAAGAGCGCATCGTAGGCGTTGTCAGCGAGCGTTGGCCGGTCGAGGACGTAGTACTCGTACGAGGCCTGATCGAGCTGCCGGCGCAATTCGGCGGCCCGGGCAGCGCGGGCGGCGTGGGAGTCCTGCGACTGTTTTGACGATGCCACGGCGGGACGACTCGGCGGCTGGGCTGGCGGCGCGCGTTATCCTTTGGCTTCTTCCGCCATGACTTGCATGGCGACGCCGACCAACCGATCGAGCTCCTCGTCCGAGTCCTTGGGCAGCAGCGTCTCCGCCCACAGGTGTTCCTCCGTCTTGGCGTACCGATCGAGCAGGCGGCGGACGAAGGAGATCAGCGCGATGCGCTGCAACTCGGTACGGCGTTGTGCCTGCGACGTGTCCTGCGTGGCTCGCACCGTGGCGTCGAATCGGTGCGCGTTGCGGAGCGCCTTGGCGGTGAGCGAGGCAACGACCTGGCAGAAGCGGACATCGCTGTCCGAGAACGGCAGCGCGTCGCGCTCCGTTCGGAGGAAGATCGCGCCGATGACCGCGCCTCTCCAGCGAATCGGTGCGACGACGATCGACCGCACGTTGCGCATATCGAGGAGCGCCCGGATGTCGCGCAGCATGGGCTCGGCGGTGGCGTCGGGGATGAAGACCGTTTCACCCGAATCGAATGCCCGCTGGAGCTCGGGGTAGCGGGAGAGGTCGACCACCAGATTGCGGATGGTCGGATCTTCGTAGCTCGCGACCAGCCGGACGTCGGCCGGATCCGCGGTCAGGAAGATCGAGCTGCGATCGAGGCCGAACGTCTCGCCCAGCTTGCGGGCGATGGTCTGCAGGATCTCGCTGAAGTGCAGCGAGCCCGAGATCTCCTGCAGGATATCGACGAGCGTGACGAGGTGGTCACGCTCGCGGCGGAGCTCCTCGATCTTGGTCCGGAGGCTGGCGACGTCCGCCGTCTGCGACTCGCTCGCCGCTTCCGGCGTGGCTGCCGATGCTGATGTTGGCTCGGTGGTCTCCATCATCCGCCCGAAGGTCGTGTGAGGTGTGGTCCGCCGGTCCATCGTTCGTGTCCGCCGCGCCGGATGCTGCGCCGCCGGTGCCGATCTCGCCAGTGCCAGCGGCATCCCACCGGACGACCCGGTTGCGTCCGCCGGATTTGGCGGCATACAGCGCATTGTCTGCCGCCCGCACCAGCTCATCGGCGTCCCGGATCCCCGGATGCGGCCATCCCGCGACTCCGCAGCTCACCGTACGGCGGATCGTCATACCGGCGAACGCAAATGTACGTCCTTCGACCGCTTTGCGCATCCTCTCGGCGAAGGCGACGGCCGCCTCGATCGTCGCACCGGGCAGGATCAGCATGAATTCCTCGCCGCCGTAGCGGCCCACCGGGTCGATCTCCCGTGCATGGTCGCTCAGGATCTTGGCGAACTGGCGCAATACCTCATCGCCGGCCTGATGCCCGTGGGTGTCGTTGACACTCTTGAACATGTCGAGATCGCACATCACGCACGCGAACGGCTCCCGCAGACGGAGGGAGTGCCGGAAGGTCTCCTCGAGTCGTTCTTCGAGGCGGCGCCGGTTGTCGATGCCCGTCAGGGCGTCGGTGCGGGCGATGCGCACGAGCTGATCGTTGATCGCGAACAACTCCGTCCGCTGCCGCTCGACCTCTTCCTGCAGCGCTTTGATCCGCAGGAGCGATCGAATCCGCGCCTCCAGCTCGGCGAGGTTGATGGGTTTGGTGATGTAGTCGTCGGCCCCCGAGTCGAGCCCGATGACTTTGTCCTCGGTCGTGTCGAGCGCCGTCTGAATGATGATCGGGTTGAAGGGCAGGGATTGATCGCTCTTGATGCGCCGTGCCACCTCGAAGCCGTTGAGCTTGGGGAGCATGACGTCGAGCAGAATGAGATCCGGGAGCGGCTCCGGCACGCCAGTGGCCGCGCCCTTGGGCGCGCCCGTGGGCCCGGCGAGCGCGGCGACGACCGCCAGGGCTTCCTCTCCATCGTGTGCGACGATCGTGGAGTATCCGCGCGCCTGGAGCCGGTCGCGAAGGATGGTGACGTTGTCCGGGTTGTCGTCGACGATCAGGATGCGCGGGCCGCCCCGCGCGCCTGGCGGGGCGAGCGCCGTCGTGCGGTCAGCCGGCAGCGGCGGCGCCGATCCGAGAGACGAATCCTGGGGCGGCCACGGCGAGCGGGGAGGCGGATCCACCGGCGGTCATCGCAGCGCGCTGCCGGCGACGACATCGGTCGGTGCCGGGGCGGGCTGATTCGCGTCCGGTTCCGTCTCGCTGGGCCGTCCGAGAAAGCGCTGGACCTCGGCCACGACCGCGCGCGGCTCGCAGGGCTTGGCCAAGTAGCCGTCGCATCCGACCTCCATCGCGCGCTCCCGGTCGGACGCCAGTGCGTGCGCGGTGAGGGCGATGATGGGGATCGAGCGTGTCACCGGGTCGTGCTTGAGCACCTGGGTGGCTTCCCATCCGTCGATGATCGGAATCGAGATGTCCATCAGGATGAGATCCGGCCTCTCGGCGCGCGCTTTGGCGATCCCTTCCTCGCCGTTGAGCGCCTCCATGACCCGGTAGCCGAAATGCCCGAGAATCGTGGAGTACACGATCCGATTGTCTTCATTGTCCTCGACCAGCAGGATCGTCTGTGGCGACGGCATGACAGCGGGGGTCAAGGTTCAAGCGGCGGCTGGCAGACGCACACGTCCCCACCGCGACCGGCGGTCCGGGGCCGTGACGGCAGCTACCCCTGGCCGGGAGCAAGATTCTTACCATCCTCGGCGGCGTGGCGGAAATTCGCGGCTCTGGGGCGTCCGCGGCCGGGGCTGGCCGGCCCCGTTCGGCCGGGGTTGCGGACCTCTAGAGGCGGGCCAGCCGGTCGCTGGCATCCTTTTGGTAGTGCGGGTCGTTGTAGTCGGCGGGTGGCAGGGAGAGGACCAGTTGGAACTGCTCGCGGGCCTTTGCGGTCTCGCCGATATCGGCGTAAATCTTGGCCAGGTCCAGGTGGTGAACGATCCGCTGTGGCTCCAGGGCTACGGATTGCTCCATATACCGTACAGCCTCTCGCCAACTCGCGGCTCCGAGAATTCCACCCCCGAGCAGGTTGCGCGCGATGAAGCGTTGGATGCCACTCAGGCGCATGATCTCGGCGTTCCACACGCCCATGACGTGCAGCGCGCCGGCGTGCAGGGAATCGATGGCGAGCGCCCTGAGAGCTTCGGCTCGCACGGCTTTGGCGTACTTGATGCGCGCTTTGCTGCCGACTGAGAGCGCCTGTCTGCCGAGCGCCCGGGCGGCATGAAAATGCCCGTCGGCTCCGTTGGAATCAGCGGCCACGGCACGGCGCGCGTAGCCGAGGCCTTTCGCATAATAGGCGGTGCGCGCGGCCTCGCTGGGGTCGAACTCACCGAGGTCCACGGCTTCGCGGGCTGCCTTGTAGAGTGCCACATAGTTCGCCGAATCGATGGCGAGGGCCTGCTCGTATTCAGCGAGTGCCGCACCGGCGTTCATCGCCGCGTGCTCGCGGTCACCGGCGGCGATGTGCGCGGTCACGAGCGTGTCCGCACCGGCGGATCGGGCGACGGATGTCGCAGCGTGCGCGGCGGGCTGTGTGCTGTCCGGGCCGGGTGTGGCGGGCCGAGTCGCGGACTGTGCAGCGGACGAACCCGTGGCCAGTCCGCTGGCCACGATCGCGCATCCCAGCCAGGCAATGCGTCGGCGAATGCCGTGCATGGCTCCTCCGTGATTCGAACCGGCATTGCGCCGAGTCCGTGCCGCGATCCGCGCGCCGGTCAATGCTCGCGCGCGAGCTAATCGAGCGCAAGCGCGACGGCGGCCGGATCGAGACCGGCGAGTGGCGTGCGCTGATCATGGCGTACACAGCCGGCCAGGTCCCGGACCATCAGATGGCGGCGCTGCTGATGGCGATCAACGCGCGGGGACTGGAGACCGGCGAGACCGCCGCGTTGACGACGGCCATGCTGAACAGTGGGGAGGTGCTCGGCCGCGCGCATCTCGGTGGTCCGAGAGTGGACAAGTATTCGACGGGCGGTGTGGGCGACAAAGTGTCGCTCGTGCTGGCCCCGCTGATGGCTGCGGCCGGCGTAGTGGTTCCGATGATCTCCGGGCGGGCGCTCGGTCACACTGGTGGCACGCCGGACAAGCTCGAGGCCATTCCGGGATTCCGGACCGATCTGCCGCTGGCGCAAGCCCGTGCGCAGCTCGAGCAGATCGGGTGCGTGATGATGGCGCAGAGCGCGGAGATCGCGCCGGCGGATCGCCGGATCCGTGCGCTACGTGAGGCGACGGCGACGGTCGAGTCGCCGCCGCTGCTCGCGGCCAGCATCATGAGCAGGAAGCTGGCGGAAGGGTTGACGGGGCTGGTGCTCGACGTGAAGCACGGGTCGGGCGCGCTCATGCCGGACGCAGCGCGCGGGCTGGAACTCGCGGAGAGCATGATCGGACTTGGGAAAGCGAACGGCGTGAGCGTGGTGGCGCTCATGACGGCGATGGACCAGCCGCTGGGACGGGCGTGTGGCAATGCCCTGGAGGTCGAGGAGGCGATCCACGCGTTGACTGGCGACGGGCCGCCGGACCTCATCGCGTTGACCATAGCGCTGGGGACCGAGATGCTGCTCGTCGCCAGCATGGTGGACACGGCGGCCGAGGGGCGAGCGCGGCTGGAGGAGGCGTTGGCGTCGGGTGCGGCGGCTCGCAAATTCCAGGACGTGATCGGCGCTCAGGGCGGCAACCCAAGCGTGGTCGACGATCCGGCGCTGCTGCCGCAGGCCGCGGAGTGCGAGCTGTTCGCCGCGCCGCGATCAGGTGTCGTCGTCCGCATCGAACCGCGGGAGATCGGGCGCGGAGTCATTGCGCTGGGCGGAGGGCGGACGAACGCCGCCGACGTCATCGACCCAACGGTAGGGTTCGTAATCGGGGCGAAGGTGGGCGACTGGGTGGATGGAGGCGAGCCGCTCGCGACGATCTTCGCGCGGGACCGCGTGGGTGTGAAGGAGGGGCGCGCGGTGCTCCGGCGCGCGATCGTGGTGGGTGACGAGGCGCCGCCGCCACTGCCGCTGATTGCGCACCGCGTCACGGAGCGGGGGATCGAGCGGTATCGAGAGTAGAGAGGAGAGAGGAGAAAGTAGAAAGTAGAAGGTAGAAAGTAGAAAGTAGAAAGCAGAAAAAACCACGGGAGGAATCGATGCGGCTGGATGCGAAAATGGTGAAACTTCTCAGGCGGCGCGCGGCGTTTGGCGCGTATGTCGTGACCGGCGGGCTTTTCGTCGTGTATGCGGGTGTCGTGGCGCTGACGCGCACGGTGCCGACTGGGGGAATGAACCCTTCCGTGTCGGTGATCACGTGGATCTCCGTCTTCATTCCCGTGCTGGCGCTTGCCGTCGTGCACATCGTGTTTGCGCGGCAATTGCTGGCGGACTCCCCGCGTGAGTCCCGGTGACCCGGGGGCCGGCCGGCCGTTAGATTCTCAAGCGTGACATACCAGAATCTCATCGTCGCGATCGGCGAGCGGATCGCGACCCTCACGGTGAACCGGCCGGACAAGCTGAACGCGTTGAACGACGCGACGATCGGGGAGCTGGGCGCGGCGATCGACGAACTGCGCGCGCGACCGGATGTTGCGGGCATCATTCTGACCGGTGCCGGGCGGGCGTTCGTGGCGGGCGCGGACATCGGCGAGCTTGCGTCGCAAGCGCCTGAAGCGGCGCGTGCGAGGGCGCTACGCGGCCAGGCGATCTTCCGGCGTTTCGAGACAAGTCCAAAGCCGGTGATCGCGGCCGTCAATGGATTCGCGCTGGGGGGCGGGTGTGAACTGGCGCTCGCCTGTCATGTCCGGATCGCGAGCGAGGCGGCGAAGTTCGGGCAGCCGGAGGTGAAACTCGGGCTTATTCCGGGGTATGGCGGGACGCAGCGGCTGCCGCGGTTGGTCGGCCGGGGGCGGGCGCTGCAACTCTTGCTGACGGGTGAGATCATCGATGCGGCCGAGGGGTTTCGGCTCGGATTGGTGAACCGGGTGGTGGCGGCGGGGGAGTTGGCGGGTGCGGCTCGGGCGATGATGGCGCAGATGCTGGCCAACGGACCGCTCGCCCTTGCCGCCTGTATCGACGTTACCGGGCGCGGGCTCGACATGACGCTCGACGATGGGTTGGCGCTCGAGGCCTTGCATTTCGGCGATCTGGCCGGCACGAGCGACATGACCGAAGGCACGCGCGCCTTTCTGGAGAAACGTCCACCTCAATTCACAGGCGTATGACACTTCATTGTCAGACCATCGAAGTTGGCGGCAGGCGTGGTACCGGAGCTCGGGTTGGGCGGCCGCTGGCCGTGCTGGCGGCGGTTGCGGCGGGCGTGGCAGTGGCTGCGTGCAAGGGCACCACGCCGCCGGTACCGGGCAATCCGGTGGTCGTGTTCACGCTGGACAGCGTCGTCGCGCAGGGCGATACGATACACGGAGAAGTCGTGGCGACCGGCGACCGGGATCTCGTCGAACTCGAGATCACGGTGGCCGACACCGGCGGAGGCAAGTCGGCCTCGCAACTCGTTGGCGGGGGCACGGCGGGCGCCGCAGGCAAGCTGACTGACACGTTCACCTGGAAGGTCCTCCACACGCTGCCGGGCGACTACGTGCGGTTCACCGCGACAGCGTTCGACTACTTCGGCGATTCGACCGTCGTGCGCGATTCGACGCTGGTCAAATCCTGAGGATCGGGACACGCACCATTGGCTTCGCCGGCTCGAGGCGCGCGATTTCCGGAATCTCGCTCATACCGATCTCGCGATCCCGGCGGGCGGCATCGCGATCGTCGGGGATAACGGCCAGGGCAAGACCAACTTCCTCGAGGCGGTGGCCTACCTGCACCTTCTGCGGTCGGTGCGGGGGGCGCGCGATGCCGACGTCGTGCGATTCGGTGAGGCCGGGTGGCATATCCGGGGCGAGGCATCGTTCGGCGGGATAGTGCCGGCGCCGGCGGCACGGGTGGTGGCCTTGGGATTCGAGCGTGGGAGCCGGCGGAAGCGCGTGACGGTGGCGGGTGCGATTCCGCGCCGGCTGAGCGACGCGCTGGGGGCGGTGCCGTCGGTGACGTTTGCGCCGGTCGATGCCGAGATGGTGCGCGGCGGGCCGGCAGCGCGGCGACGGTATCTCGATGTCACGCTGGCGACGACATCGCGGCGGTACCTGACGGCGCTCCAGGCCTATCGCGGCGGGCTGCTGCAGCGGAACACCGCGCTGCGCTCGCTGGCGCGGGGTGCGGGCGAGGCAGCGGCTGCGGCGTGGGAGCCGTTGCTGGCGGAGTCGGGCGCCGTGCTGTGGGCTGAGCGGGCGGCGTGGGTGGTGCGCTGGGGGCCCGAACTGGCGCGCATCAGCGCGGCGATCGGCGAGCGCGGCGTCGTGGAAATGCGGCACGCGATGCGGTACTCGGCGGCATCGGACGGGGTTTGCGACGAAGCGGCCAGTCCCGCCGAACTCGCGGGTGTTCTGGCGGCTGCACTGGAGGCCGGGCGTGCGGGCGACGTGCGGCATGGCGCGACGCGCGTGGGTCCGCACCGGGACGATCTCATTCTGACGCTGGGCGGACGCGACATGCGCACGTATGGTTCAGCGGGGCAGCAGCGGACGGCCGCGATCGCGCTGCGGATTCTCGAGGCTGGCACGTTGCGGCTCGGGACTGGAGCCGCTCCGGTGCTGCTGTTCGACGATCCGTTTGCGGAGCTCGACGAAGGACGCGCGCGCGCGATTCTGGACGTGCTCGGAGGAGGAGGCGACACCGTGGGGCAAGTGATCCTGGCGGTACCGCGGGCGGCGGATATTCCCCTGGGGCTTACGCGCCTCGAGCGGTGCGCCATCGCGGACGGTGTGGTGCGGGGGGAGGATGGGGATAGTTAGGGGCTGGGGATTGGGGGTTGGGGGTTGGGGACTAGGGGCTGGGGACTGGGGACTAGGGACTAGGGACTGGGGACTGGGGACTAGGGGCTAGGGGCTGGGGACTGGGGACTGGGGACTAGGGGCTAGGGGCTGGGGATCTGGAGAACAGTTGTGAGCGCATGGGCATGAGTGAGCGCAAACTCGCGGTGATCGGGGCGGTGATCACGGATTACCTCAAGCGGTCCGGCCTCGCGGAGCGGGTCTCGCAGGCGGGAGTGATTCCGGAGTGGCCGCAACTCGTGGGGCCGCAGGTGGCGGCCGTGACACAGCCGCTGTGTGTGACTGCGGACGGTACGCTGTTCGTGGCGGTGGCGACGAATCCATGGATGGCGGAGCTATCATTAATGGAGCGTCAGCTCCTGGCCGCGATCAACGTCGTCCCCGGCCGGTCTCCCGTGAAAAAAATCCGTTGGCAGGCGAGGGGATAACTCCATGGCAGGCAATGTCATAGAGATGACTGTCGCGGTTGCTGTATCGGTCTGGTTACGTTAGATTAAGAGGTTGGGGGCGAATCGCCTTTCGGCTTTCATTCGCCACAGGAATTTCCTTCTCGGTTCACATGGCAAAATCGGAATCTTCGAACGACCGCTACGACGCGGGCCAGATCCAGGTACTCAAGGGACTGGAAGCCGTACGCAAGCGCCCGGGGATGTACATCGGCTCGACGTCGGAGCGGGGACTGCATCATCTCGTGTTCGAGGTCGTGGACAACTCGATCGATGAGGCGCTAGCGGGATACGCGGACCGGATCGCGGTGACGATCCACGCCGACAACTCGATCACGGTCGTGGACAACGGGCGGGGGATCCCGGTCGATGCGCATCCGACGGAGAAGATCCCGGGCGTCGAGCTGGCGATGACCGTGCTGCACGCCGGCGGCAAGTTCGACAAGAGCAGCTACAAAGTCTCGGGCGGATTGCACGGCGTGGGTGTGTCGGTCGTCAACGCGCTCTCCGAGGAACTCAAGGTCTGGGTGAAGCGGGATGGCCGTGAGCACTACATGGATTTCGTGCGCGGCGATACCCGTTCCAAGCTCAAGGTGATCAACCGGGTGGCCGCCAAGGACAGCGGCACGACCGTGTGGTTCAAACCCGACCCGCTGATCTTCACGGACCTCGTCTACCAGTACGACATCATCGCGCTCCGCATGCGCGAGCTGTCGTTCCTCAACAAGGGCGTCACGATCAGCCTGACGGACGAGCGTGACACCCCCGTCCGAAGCGAGACGTTTCACGCGAAGGGCGGGTTGCGTGAGATGGTGCAGTTCCTCAATCAGAACCGGAAGTCGCTGCATCCCGAAGTCATCTACATCGAGACCGAGCGCGACGACATCGGCATCGAGATCGCGATGCAGTACAACGACGGCTACAGCGAGATGGTGTTCTCCTTCGTGAACAACATCAACACGCACGAAGGCGGGACGCATCTCACGGGGTACAAGGCCGCGCTGACGCGCACGATCAACGCCTATGCCGCGAAGGGCGGGTTCCTCAAGAAGGACAACTTCACCCTGTCGGGCGACGATGTCCGCGAGGGGCTGACGGCGGTGCTCTCGGTCAAGGTGCGCGAGCCGCAGTTCGAGGGGCAGACCAAGACGAAGCTCGGCAACTCGGAGGTCGAGGGTACGGTCCGCACCGTCGTCAACGAGATGCTGGGCGGCTATCTCGAAGAGCATCCGCGGGTGGCCAACATCGTGATCGAGAAGGCGGTGTCGGCGGCCCGGGCACGCGAGGCGGCGCGCAAGGCGCGCGATCTCACGCGCAAGAAGAACGCGCTCGATGTCAGCGCGTTGCCCGGCAAGCTGGCCGATTGCTCGCTCAGCGACCCGGCGCTGTGCGAGCTCTACATCGTCGAGGGTGACAGCGCCGGTGGCAGCGCGAAGATGGGCCGCGAACGGTCCTTCCAGGCGATCCTGCCACTACGCGGCAAGATCCTCAATGTCGAACGAGCGCGTATCGACAAGGTGCTGTCCAACGAGGAGATCCGCACCATCATCACGGCGCTCGGCACGGGCATCAAGGATGATTTTTCGATCGACCACGCGCGGTACCACAAGATCATCCTGATGACGGACGCGGACGTCGACGGCGCGCACATTCGCACACTGCTCCTCACGTTCTTCTTCCGCCAGATGCAGAACCTGATCGACGCGGGCTTCATCTATATCGCGCAGCCGCCGCTCTTCCGCGTGGCCAGGGGCAAAGAGGAGTACTACGCCTACGACGAAGGCGAGCGGGACGCCATCGCGACGCGGCTCGGGAACGGCGACGGGAAAGCGACCGTCAACGTCCAACGCTACAAAGGCCTCGGCGAGATGAACCCCGAGCAGTTGTGGCGGACGACGATGGATCCCCAGACCCGGACGATCCTCAAAGTCACGATGGACGATGCGCTGGCGGCGGACCTGCTGTTCCAGAAGCTGATGGGAGACGAAGTCGAGCCGCGCCGCGATTTCATCGAGGCCAACGCGCGGTTCGTCAGCAACCTGGACGTGTAGGCGCCGGACGGGTGGCGACCGCGGGGCCGCACGTCCTGGCGATCGATCAGGGGACGACCGGGACGACCTGCATGGTCATCGCCGCCGATGGACGGGTCGCGGGCCGAGCGTACCGCGAGATCACGCAGTACTACCCGCAGCCGGGCTGGGTCGAGCACGACCCGGTCGAGATTCTGGACCGGACGCTCGAGGCGGCTGGTGAAGCGGTGACCGCGTCGGGCGTCGTTCCTGTCGCGATCGGCATCACGAACCAGCGGGAGACCGTCGTGGCGTGGGAGCGGTCCCGTCCGCGAAACGGGCCGCGTGCGATCGTGTGGCAGGACCGCCGGACGGCGGCCCGCTGCCTCGAGCTGGCACCACACGCCGCCGCTGTCGCGGCCACGACCGGCCTGACCCTCGATCCCTATTTTTCCGCCGCCAAGATGGAATGGCTGCTGCGGACACACGGATGGACCGAGCGGGCACGCCGCGGCGAGGTGCTCGCGGGGACGATCGACAGTTGGCTCATCTGGCATCTCACCGGCGGCCGCGTCTACGCCACCGATCCCACCAACGCTTCCCGGACATCGCTATACGACATCGGCACCGGCACGTGGAGCGACGCGATGTGCGGGCTCTTCGGGGTGCCGCGCGAGACGCTGCCTGAAGTCCGGCGGTCGTCCGGCGATTTCGGCGCGGCGGATGCCGCCCTGGTGGGCGGCGCGACTGGCCAGACGATCCCGATCACCGGGGTCGCGGGCGACCAGCAGGCCGCTCTGTTCGGCCACGGCTGCGTGACATCGGGCGAGGGCAAGAACACCTATGGGACTGGTGCCTTCCTGCTTCTGCATACGGGACAGCGCCGGCCCGCGAGCGGGGGCGGACTCCTGACCACGATCGCGTGCGATCCACGCGGCGGCTCGGCGTACGCGCTCGAAGCGGCCATCTTCGTCGCTGGTGCGGCGGTCCAATGGCTGCGTGATGGTCTCGGCATCATTTCGCAGGCGGCCGAGACGGAGGCGCTTGCGCGCAGCGTCGCCTCGACCGATGGCGTGGTCTTCGTTCCGGCGCTGACGGGGCTGGGTGCACCGCATTGGGAGCCGCGGGCGCGCGGCGCGATCGTCGGCCTCACGCGGGGCACGACGCGGGCGCATCTCGCGCGCGCGGCGCTCGAGGCGATGGCGTACTCGACCAACGAGGTGCTGGCCACCATGAACCAGCAGGCGGGCGCGGGGGCCGCCGCGCAGGCGGGAACCGCGTTCGAGCGGCTGCGCGTCGATGGCGGCGCGTCGCAGAACGACTGGCTGATGCAATTTCAGGCCGACGTGTTGGGCGTGCCCGTCGAGCGGCCCGCCATGGTCGAAGCGACCGCGCTGGGCGCCGCCGGGCTCGCGGGGCTCGCGGCCGGAGTGTGGCCGGACGTCGAAACGTTCGTGGGGCGCCGATCGGTCACGCGGTTCGTGCCGGGTCCGGGCCGCGGCGCCGCGCAGATCGGCATGCGTGAGTGGTCCCGCGCCATGGGTGCGGTGCTGCAATGGGCTCGGGCGGGAGTGGCCTCGTGAAGTTTCTCATCGTGCTGTCGCTGCACGCGGGGGCGTTGCACTCCAGCGCCGCCGGGGCTGGTACGCCACACGATTCCTGGCTCGGGGCGGACAAGGTCAAGCACTTCTTCCTCTCGGCGTTCATCGAGAGCGTGGCGTATGGCGGCCTTCGTCTGGCTCGTGCCGACCGGGCGACGGCACTGCCGGTGGCGGCGGGTCTGACCATGACGCTCGGCGTGGCCAAGGAAGTGCGCGACCGGTCCACGGAAGGGCTGTTCAGCCTGGGCGACCTGACATGGGATGCCGCGGGCACGGGAGCGGCCGCCGTGATGTTGTACCACACCTCGCGCTGACCTATAATCCGGGGCATGCCGATCAGCCCGGACCAGACCAGCCGAGACCGCCGATCAAACCTCGAACTGAGGGCTGTGATCGACGAGATGCTCGAGCGTATCAGGGACTACCGGGTGTTGACGGGCGCCTGGACGCCCGAGGAGCGCGCGCAGGCGGAGCGCGAGCTCGAAGCGATCATGACGCGGATTCGGCTCACCACCACGCGCCCGGAATAGCCGGCAGGTGCTCCGGCGTGGGTGCCCCGTGGGCGGACCGCCGGGCGATCGAGATGCAGGTTCAGATAAGGCGAGAGGGGTGAGATGACACCGCGGACAAAGTTCCTGATCGGGGGCCTGCTGATACTGGGCGCCGCGGCGTACTTGATGGCGAGCTCCATCAAGAGCACCGGCGTCTACTATCTCACGCCGCGAGAGCTGGCGGGCCGAGTGGCGGCCGATCCGTCGTTCGCCAACACGGGGGTGAAAGTCGGTGCGCGGGTCGTGCCGGGTTCGATCGCCCGTGAGCCGGGTGGCCGCGAGGTGTCGTTCCGGGTGTCGGACGGCGACCGCACGTTTCCCGTCGTCTACCGCGGTGTGATCCCCGACACGTTCACCGACAGCGCGGATGTGATCGTCGATGGGCGGATGGGGGCGGACGGGACATTCCGGGCCACGACCCTTCTGGCCAAGTGTGCCTCCCGGTACGAGAACGCCCCCAAATACCGGAGCACGCCGGGATATCAGCGGCCGGGCGCCGTCGTCGCGGGCCACGTGTGACCCACCGCGTTGTCGACGACAGGCCTGGGGGGCGGCGGCAATGTGCGCGACGACAGGCCTGGGGACGGCGGCAAGGTGCGCCGTTCTCGAACGGCGCCTGCTGCCCTCGACGACGGGCCTGGGGACGGCGGCAAGGTGCGCCGTTCTCGAACGGCGCCTGCT
>JAJPIM010000003.1 GCA_021324775.1 Gemmatimonadota bacterium | reverse complement strand
TCATTGTGCCGATGGCAAATGCAGCGGCGGTGGAGCGCTTTATGTCGGAGGAGTTGGTCACCTATACTGATCACCCGTCGGTCATTCGACGTGAAGGGCCGACGTAAGCGTTTTGAGCTACCCCCAATACTTAGGGACTGGCGAGTTGGGCAGACGCTAACCGGCCCGTCCGGGGTGACACGCCTGTTGTGGATGGGCAAAATCGAGCGGAAGCTCGGATGGCCGCAGTGGCTCCATAACAACCCGACGTCGCGCGTTCGCCCGCCATATGCCGAGCGGCGGACAGTATTGTTTGCCCAACGGCGACAGCCCTGCTTGGCCGTATGTAAGCCATTTCGCTCGTTGCACTGGTGATGAGGCTCGCACTAGCCCCATAACTTGGACCCCGAGTGCGATTGAACCGCCCGTAGATCATCCAACGCGACGGGATATCGTTGACCCCGCAGACGCGCCACTTCGGCAATGAGTTGGCGACGCTAAGCGAGCGTTATTGAACCGAACGCTGGATTCTGACGTGGTGTTTCCGTACGCGCGCGCCCGAAATGGATTGTATTACGACAATTTCGGCGACACCGAAGTTTTCATTATCCGGGCCGTTCGCTGGTATCACGCCCGCCTCAATCTGGACCGTGCCGGGTGACAGGGCGTATACCATCCCCCTCTGAGCTACGGTGTCCACCGACGGGCTGCCATTTATCCATTGCACAGTCGAAGATGCAACCGGCAGCTGGCGACGGAATTCAGCGCGCGAGCTCCCGATTTATCACTCAGCCCGAATAATCCAGTATACGGCGGCGTTGACCGGTCGCGATTCGCCGTCGCCGCCCCCTGTCACAGTGTGATGGTGCTGCGACGTGTTAGGTTGGACCGTCACCGTCGCACAGCAAACGAACCCCCGCTCGGTGTTTGCCCCAAACGTGTTGCCACCCTCCTTGCGCATGTTGTTAGACGTCACGGGATGACTGTGGCGGTTACTCTCGTCGCTTGTGCCGAATCCCTTAACTGGCAGACCGGTAGTCCAATCCTGACGAGAGCCAACGTTCGCCCCGGCTACCCCATTCTCCGCACTAGCGGTTCGGTCCGCCGACTCGATGTCCACCAAACCGGTCGGATCATCGCCGCGGAGAAACATACCAACCATGTTTGGTAAGCGCGCACTGTCGGCCTCAATGTTGTGAGGCCGCCCCCAGAAATCCTGAATTGCGTGATACAATCTCGGATATCGTTTCATAGAGTACAGGCTGCCGTCGCACAACAGCCAGTTCTTGGGAAGGGCTGAAAGGACCCCAGCATAGGCAAGAACGGTCCCTACCGGAACCGAATCAGCCACCTGGGCACAAGCGACCTCAGACGTTAATGCGGACGAGAGGCCAGTCCATGGAGCTATGCCAACTAAGTACGCTAATCCTCGAAATCGATAAGGATGCATCTGCATGCTCCTCGCCATCGCATGTTGATAATATGGTCGCGACTCTCTACTTGACGCGAATAACCCAGTGCACGGCAACATTTATCGGTGTGGTCTCTTTGTCGCCGCCGATGACTTGATGTGTGTGGCCCTGTGTGTTGTCACTCACCGTCACTGTGGTCGGATCCGCTACTCCCCGCCCCGGCCCAGAATCGTAAAAATTAGGCCCTCCTTCATTACTCCCATTGACAACTACAACGTGGGTGTGCGGGGTATCCTCTATGCCGGTGACAAACCCCGCACGCGGCAACGCCGTCGCGTACCCCTCCAACGTCCCAACTCGCGCGCCCGTATTTCCTCCAGGCAAGCTCGCCACCCGAGCATCTGCGTCCGGATCGACCGCATGCGCGGCGTCGACGCCACGAAGAAATCGACCAGTCAAATTTGGCAGTCGCCCAGCAGTCGGATGCGCAACGTCTCCCTTTCCCCATTGCGTACCGATGACAGTCCAAAGCACAGGGTACTGTTCCTGAGTATAGAGACGGCCGTCGCATAGCTGGAAGCTGGGCGGCATCTCCGCAAGCCGGCCCGAATAGGCGACAATCGCGCCGACCGGTACTGAGGGTAGTTGACCACTTGCGCCCGCGGCCACCATCGCAAGCGCAGCGATGCTTGCTCCGCGCGGAACGGTTTGCAGAATACGTAAGCCGTACATGCTCGAAACCCACCGTGGAAGTGACCCGCTGCTAACGAACGCGAATAATCCAGTAGACCGAAGCGTTGACAGGACGTGTCTCCGTGTCGCCCCCAACTAACACATGAGTATGGTGCCGATCATTCGGGCCGAGCGTAACGACCCCCGGCACACCTAGCCCACGTTGCTTGCCTGCACTGAAGGTATTAGGGCCCGAAATGTATTCCGCGTCAGTGGATGCAGCGTGGTCGTGAGAGTTGCTCTCAGGGCCTGTGGTAAACGGCGCGCGCGGAAGCCCGGTCGCCCAATTCTCCAGCGTCGCCCCATTTGCCCCCACATTTCCGCCGGCTGCTGGCGCCGTCCTACTCGTTCCGTCTTTGTCAACGTTGCTCCGCGGGTCCGCACCGCGAAGGAACAAACCGTCCAGTTTCGGCAGAAGGCCAGAATTCGCGCTGTGCCCTGCGCCCCACGCTGTACCCAAGACAACCCAAAGCGCTCGATAACTGGTCTGGTCGAACTCGCGGCCGTCACAAGGAAGGTACTCGGAAGGCAGCGACTTAAGGTCTCCACCATACGCGATGATCGATCCGACTGGTATCGCTGCGGGAGCGACAACCGTCGGCATAGCGACCTTTACCGCGTTCTTCGGAGATTGACCACTGGCAGCAGTGCTGAGGAGACACAACAATAGCAGCGAAGTACCAACGATGCCGCCTCGGTACTTCGCCAGCGACGCGTTCCCGATGAGACTCCGGTGCCCACCCAACCTGCTAGAGCACATTTCTCGGCCTATTGGTGTGAGATTGTCCAGAAAATGGCGAACCAAACAAATCAAGGTTGTTCACCTAAGCGAGTGGCCCATACACCGCCTCAAGTCGGAGTGCGCTACCCACCGTGAGGGAGTAAGTTGGTAGCGCTTGCACGATGACGTGTTGACTTCCCCATTGACCCTTCCGCTCCACCCAGTGTTGAAATGGTCGGCGCCCGTAACGGGTAGGTGCGGTCAGCGTGAGTTTCGACCCAGCACCAATAAGCCTCTGAAACCGGGTTCTCCCAGGGCGCTGATCTTGATCATTGACCGCCAATCTGATTAGAGGCGTCAGTCCGTTGGATGCCGTCACGTCAAGCCAGTGATCCGCACTCGGCGGGCCGATAAACTCATCCTCAAGTGCAAGGACCAGCCGTTTGATATCGACGCTTGACCCATCGGGGCTTCGAATTGCCTTGATTCGCAAGGTGCCGCCATAAACGCCCGGTCGAACAAGAAACGTATTGCCAAGACCGGGGGCTCCCGGCGGTATCATCCAGTTCAGTAGTGCGATCGAGTCAGGGCTAATCGTGTCTGGCGTCGGCGCGCTCGCTCTGCCGCCTACAATCGGTACCTCGGTTTGCCAGAATAGCGGCACAACTGCATACCTATCGTCCTTGTAATGACGGAATGCGAAGAGCCGCCCATCGGCGCGCAGCACCGAGCTGCCGGAATGCTCTACAACAATAGACAACCGCTGCGCCGCGGCATCTGCGCTCACATCGATCTGAGCGACATAGATGCTCACAATCCGATGGCGTTCCTCTTCCGGCAGACCGTAGTCCATCAAGTCAACTGATACGCCACTTGATGTGCTGATATAGTGACCGTTTGAGTCCTTTGCGTTGAGCGCTGCGACCTGACTGTCGAGTAGCGGTATAGGCAGGGGCGGAGTTCGTTGTTGGTAGTTGAGGTTATTGGCCGGCTCTGCTGCCAGTGCTGCTCGTATGTCCTGGAGCGCAGTTTGAAATAGTGCTGCTAAGGTGCTGTATTGCGCCTGCAACTGCGCAAAGTCGCCGTTGAGGTCTACAATCATCTTGCGCACTCGATCGAAAACTGCTGCAGTATCGAGCGGATTCGGATATGGCCTGAGTACGCCGTACTCGAACGCCTTCTGCACATAGTAGTGGTACTCCAGCAAGCGGGTGCGCGCCCGGCGGCCGGCATCCTGAATAGCCTCCACAGCGGCTTGGTCGTACGCTATCGCTTGTTCCACTGCCTGAGACTCCAACCGATCTATCGCTAAGCCATCGGCGGCGATATCCTGTGTTAGGCTCGCGATCTGTGTTACAGTTTGTGTAACCTGGTTGCAGATTTGCTGCTTTTGTTGGTTGAGCGCCTGTAGTCCGTCAACGAGGTCATTCAGCCCTGCGTCCGTAGCTCTAAGATGCGCTAGTTCAGCATCCATGTTCGTCGAGTCCGAACTTTGGGACCAATTTAGATTCGCCAGTTGCTGAATCTTTGGCACCGTGTCTGCACTCAGTTTGGTGAGCCCCTTGATGTAGTCCAGTGGTCGCTTCCCGGCCGGGTTGGCGGTTGAGAGAAAAGCCGCTGAGTTGGCGTGCGTTGCTGGCAGCGATGCACTGACATTGCTCGCGACATCGGCGAGCTTGCCGACGGTCGCAAGTGGATCGTTCTCATCGAACTGCGAAATTGCAGTCAGACCGAGCCCAACCGCTCCCAGGGCGGGCTGAAAAACAGGAATGAACTCGCACGCCGTTCCAAGCACGCCGAGCGCGCGTTTCCAAATCGGCGGCTCGGCCGCCTGCCGCAACTCGTCCTCGCGATCCGCTATTCTCTTCTTATAGGCTGCGATAGAGTCGGTAAGTTGAGCGACCTGCGCTTCCAGCACAGGGATTAGATTGACACTGACGCTCAGCGTGTCGAGAGACTGACTCTGACGGACGACAATCGCCCGCTGCGCATCGGCCAGAGCCTCCATTTGCGCCTGCTGCTTATCTGCAAAGAACTGCACCCAATCCGCCAAGAGTAGCAGCGGTACAGCTGCATCGACCTCCTGCTTATAGAGAGCAACATTTGTGGTCAGTGACAGCAGCGGCACCCATCCGGCTGGATTGCCGAAATAATCGCGGCGGCCATTGAGTCGAGACAGGAGGCTCGCTATCTCCAGATGCATTTGCTGATAGGCATCCACAAACTCAGGCGTCAACTGACCCTCGTTCGCATCGGCGACCAGTGAGTCGTAAAATGTGAGGATCTGCCATGCGTCCCGAAGATTGCCGTTCAGATAGATATCGTTCGTAAAATTGATGACAGCGCGCAGTGCAGCGGGATGCAGCCACGCGAGCTCATAAGTATCGGTAAGTATCGACACGACACCGCTTGCGATCGAGGCGCCCGCCCCACTACCCACCTCGCACAACGACCGCACGGCGGAAGACGTGCTCACTACAATGGCTCCGCGACCGCCCGGACTGCCGTCCTTATCGCCTCCCCTCGCGACGATTCGCGCTTGAGGGCCAGGAGGCGCAACACACTCTCTCGCGTAAATCAGCACCTTGGCGGCATTGTAACCCGTCGTCGGTTTTGCCGCCTGGTCAGGTCCGGTAAGCCGCTCTGGCGTGAGGTTGATATAGGACGCCTTACTTGGATCTGGGTCTTCGAATACGAGCCGACGCGCGTATAGCGTGAGAGCGGTGAGGGGAAAGCTAAAGGCGTCGCGCACCACAACTGTATCGGCACAAATCGTCAACGACCTGATATCGGGCTTGGCATCGAGCGCTGCAATGACGTTGCCGATACTCTTTTCCAGGTTTACGCGCTTGCCAGTGATCATTATATCTCGCGGCGTGTACTCCCCGTCATTGAACCAGACAGACTGTGACGCCACGCGAATGGTGTATGTCTGGTAGGCCTTGCTAGCGGCATCGGGACAAGTGCCGTATGGGTTAGCTGACAGATCATCGCAGGCATCCGGGTTGGGTTGCGTAGTCAAGTCAAAAGGCGGCGTCGTTTGCACCACCTCGGCTGACGGAGGCAGCACGGGCAACGGCAACACGCGAATTGTCTGCGAGCGACCAGACGACGAGCTGATTGTGAGGTCGAATTCGTCCAAGTCGGTAGGCGCTGGTGCGTAGCGCAGAAGTCCCGACTTGGCATCGATTGAAAGTGTACCTCGTGCCGGGGCTGGACTCGCGCTGATGGAGAATGTGGCTGCCGGTGCGTCGGGCGCCCCTACCCGTAGAACGAGGGCACTGCCGTGCCAGACAGTCAGATGGGGTACGGCACCCAGCAAGATCGCTGGCGGCGTGGGCGCCAAAGCATCCGCAGGTGTAATAACTAGGCGACCGGGAAGAATGCGAAGCAACCGGGCAATTGCGTCGTGGGCAGTCGCTGCCGCAGCCACGGCAACCGATGATCCCACAAACGTGCGACGGTGCATCAACCGTGTATCTCAACGCATCCAGAATGCAAGCCGGACAGTCGATCCGGTGCATGCTGTGCTCCACAGCAACCATATCCAATGCACACTCGCACTACACGACGCATATTTCATCTTCTCCGGCAGGCGGTACGGCAACGGCGGTATTCGCGGTAGCCCGGAGCACGATGATGCCGAGAGCCGAGCAATGGAACGCATTTCCGCGCGACAAGATAGTGGGTTCGTGGGCGCTTGTGGCGTACGCCATGTAACCAGTTCATACGCCAGGTAACCGACAAGAGCCAAACCGTGGCTTGATGTAACTCACTCATATTCAGGGTAACTGCGAGCGGTATCGCCGCAAAGCGACACATTTACCGTGTCACCGCCTGTGACCCGACACTCGTGGGAATAGCGATGGGTTGCTTTGTACTGACGAGTTGCTGCCTGCTGTGCGATTTCTGGCTATGAGGCGGGATTCCATGTCACCTATCGCCCGACAGTGCGACGCGTGGGCCAAATATTGATTGTAGGCCCGAACTCACGCTGTACGGTGCGTACGAAAAGCGGCCGAGTGGTTGACTTATTGGGTTAATACTTAGGGGCTGGCGAACCGGAAGCGCGCCAGCTCTCCGTCCCGAGTGACACGGCTATCGTGGACGGGTAAAATCGGTTGGAAAGGTGTGATCGCCGATTGCAAATAGATCTTATGCATCGCGCCATAAGTCCGACAGAGCTGCGGTAGGGGCGCTTCGACTTACGGTTGAGGTGACCACCCGCTGATGACCGGCTCGCGCATCCGACCACGCAGTCAGGATAGCGCTCACCACCGTTTCAGCATCGCTTGTAGTGCTCGCCCTTTCAATATTCGTCGCTGCGATGCTAATCCCCCGTCCTCGGCGACGCTCGTTGATTACTTGCCGCGGGGTTACGGACGGGATTCAAGCGGGGTCGGGGCGCCGTGGGGACGCCGATGTAACCGATTGACACCCTGTGTAACCTCTCAATAGGCTGCCAGTTAAATCCTCGCGAAAGGCTTCAAATCGCCGGACTATTGTGCGTCGTGTCCCGCTGACGCTCCGCAGGCCCCTCTTATCGCGAGCGGCGGCGCACCGATGCAGATTCGCTCGGATCGCTACAGTCCGCCCTTCAGGTCACCAGCCTCCGAACCGGCTCCTGACGGAACCGAGGCAGGTACTTGGGAGGCCAGGGTGAAGGTCACGCTGTCGGAAGCCGATTTCGTTCGGCTCGAATCCGCGATGCGTACCCTCCTCTCACCAATGGCGTTCGAAACTATTGACCGCTGGCGCACGGCATCGCGACGAGCTGTCCAAGCCGTGGTTCAGGCCGACACGGCGATCTCAATGCTCCCCTGCGACGGCGAACCCCTACTCGAATGCGACACGGATGATGCGCAAGCCGTGGCGGCATATGCAGCCTACTAACACGCGCTCGATGTCGGCGTGCGCGTGCGGCGGCGTGAGCTGGGTCTCGAAGTCTTCAATTGGGGTGAAGTCTACGACCTGCGCGCGCTGCCCAAGACGGAGATCTATAATGACTTTAGTCGCCCATATGGCTTGTTGGATGCGACCGCCATCGTGATCGACGTTGAACCCGGCAAGGCACCGGCGGGGCTCTTCGTGTACCGCAATCGGGAGCAATCGCCGCTATTCGGCACGCAAGGCATCGGTCTCCTTCGACTGCTGCTCCCCGCATTTAGGGCGGGAGTCGAGAGTTGCCGGAGTGCGTTCCGGCTACGAGAACAGCTCAGTCACCATGTGGACCGTCTCAGCGACGGCGTGATGCTCATCTACGCTCGCGGAGATGTCCTCCATGACAATACCGTCTTGAGCGACATGCTTGCGGCCGACCCGGAGAGTGGCCGCCTGCGCCAGGAGCTGGTGCGCATCGCTATGGTTGTGGCGGCGCAGTGCGAGCACCGGGGGGTAAGACACAAAAGACGGGATTCGGTGCAGCACCATCCCGGGAGATGAGCACGGCAGCGGCTCGGTACAGTATGTCGAGCTGCTTTCTCCCTCCCGGTATTATCGCTGCGCAATCAGTCGTTATGGTGACCTTGGTCCGTGCGCGGCCGAAGACAATTTCAGGCGCATCACTTTCGGCCAGATACGGGCTTACACGACGCGAGCTCCAGGTCGCATCGCTCGCAACGGAGGGATCTTCGGCCGCCGAGATCGCTCACACGCTCGGAATAAGCACCCATACTGCGCGGCATCACCTTGAGCGCGTTCGGGCCAAACTTGGAGTTCACCGGATCGCCGCAGTCGCATCGGCTATCCGCGACGGTCAATTCAAGTAGTCGCGTCCATCGCGCGATTCGGCGAGCTGCGACTGGTGAGTCCGGCTGGACGCCCTCGAGAAGGACGCGGTTCACCGACGTTTGCCGACGGCGCCGCAGGCGCTCGGAAAGAGACGCAGACGTCAAGGCAGACAGCCACTATCACCGCGCTCCCGACGATAGGTGGCGCGCAGCGATCAACGGCGCGTCGGCCGAATGGGCAGAAATGCCCATGCGCAAGGTGTTCGCCCCTTTATGATTTCTCCGGCGTCATCAGCCAAACCAGGCACGTACAGCAGAAACGCCGAGGGCTACCGTCAGGTGGACAAACGCCGGGGGCCTGCAAACGCAGACGCTTGCTAGTCCGAGCGCCATGCATTCAGATGGCGCGCCTTCCCGTGACGCTGTTAACCGCCAAGTCCCGCTGTTTGCTTCGGTTCCTTTGTTGACCAGGCTCGCCCGCAACGTCGTGATCGCTTGCAGGTGGATGCGTTCAATCGCCCTCATTGAAACTGCACCAATCGCAAAGGGACTTCCTCTCGCTAATGACCTTCTGAGGCCGATGTAAGCTCGCAAACCCACGGTTAGTTGCGCACCGATGTGAACGCAAGCGCTCATTTCTTGACACGACAACGGCTCTTCTCAGCTTCCGATATAACCGTGCGTGATTTCTCGGAGATGATGATGGGTGCAGTCGGTGCGATTTTCGCCTCAACCACTCTCTACCAGTAGCGGTACTGCGGAAGTACACGAAGAGTGCCATCGATAGTCCCGAGCCGTCGTAGGCCATACGATACATCCATTGATATCGGAGATCGGATGCATTGGTCGGCAAAGTCGCTCGTGCCGCTTGCTTTGGGTCTGCTGGGGACTGGCGCCGACAGCCAGAGTGTGGCCCCTCGGGCGGGCGCTCCGAGCCCTCGCTGCGTGTCGGCTACCACGCGTGCCAGAGCTGCAGTGGACGCGCCCGCCGGCATAAGGTTCGTTCAGTGGGCCGAAGGACAGGTCATGCTGACCACGAATTCAGGACTGCCGCAAAATGCCTCGCACTACCGTGTCTATCTGAGTTCGGTTCAGGGTCAGCAGGGAGGATTGGCCGCGACGGTTACGCTGATCGACTATCCCGACGGACCCTCGGTGTTCAACGCGCCGAAAGGCAGAATGTTCTTCGCGACGGTGCATGGCTACAATAGCCTGACCGACTGCGAGAGTACGAACACAGATCAGCATCAGGATGACGCCTACACACCAATTCAAGGGCTTTCGGGGGTCATTTTGGGGAGCATCGCGCGCTGAGGTGAAAGCGACGGAGACCGGGGCACTCCTCGGCGAATCTGCCTACCTTCTCTATGGATCAACACTTTACGCTAGCGATTGCTACGTGAACTACAAATTCGACGACGATCGTCTCATCAGGGGATTGTACACGTTAAGTCAGATGACCGCGATACTGCCGGGGTCGTCTATCGCAACCTTCATTGGCTCCTCGATAAGAAATACGGCACTTCATCAGGGGACAGTGCGAAGCTGGTTTCCTTGGGGGTAAGCAATGTCGTGGCGAGTTGGCCGAGGGAGAGCCCGTACTGCTCTGGCAGTTGAAGGATCACAAGGTCGTAGGAAAGCGTCTACGCGAAATGCCGCGGACCGAGATCTCTCTTTGGATCGAACATGACGAACAACGCCCCGTAGACTGCTATTTCGCAACGGTGCAATATCTAGACGCCGACTACCAAGCGGGCCTCATAAAGGCGCTTAATCGCGATATTGCCCTGATATAAGCGCAACGGATCAATGTCACCGACATGCAGACGCCTTGCGCTTGTGCAAGGTTGGCGAACAGCACGGCGTATTCGGGACGATCCCAATGAGAATCTATGAATCATTGGCGGAGAGAACACGATGGCGACTAAACGCATTTTCCCTGGATTTCGTGGCTCGCGCTGGGGTGCATCTCCGGCGGAGCCAAAGGCCACCGAGTGCTCGCCCCTTATCCACGAGGCAGTCCCATTTATCTATGCCACGACGCTGTTCAACCGAGAATGCTGCGTTGGCTACCATTTCAACGAAGATCGTTTGACCAGCGGGTGGTATTCGTTTGGCCCTGATGATCGTGAAACTGCGGAAGTCGTCTATCGTAACCTCAGCGCGCACCTGTGCAACAAATACGGTTCTCCATCCGACCCTCGCGAGATGATCTCAATCGGCGGGATGCAGGGACTTAGGCGCGTCTCCGAAGGAAAGCCTATTCTACGCTGGGACTCTGAGAGCCGAAGAGTTCCGGGAGATCGGAAAAGCGGGACGATACACACACGGATACGTCTCTCTATCGAAACTGACGATCATGCTCCCGATGGATATTTCACGCGAGCGTTGTATTAGACGACGATTATTACCTCGTCCTGGCGACACAGGATCGCGATGCTAGAGATCAGAAGCTATTGTAGCCGCTTACCGCGACCAAATCGACCTTCCTCGCCACCAAGTTGGCCAACGCGTTAGAGTACGAACTGGAAGCCGCACATAACTGGATTTCGCGGCTCGCGTTGGGGCGTATCTCCTGCACACGTGAAAGCGAATGAGTCCTCGCCGCTTCTTTATGAGGAGGTCCCTTTCCTTTATGCAACGACCTGTTCGGGCGCGATTGCCGTGTCGGCTATCATTTCGACAAAGACCGCCCGACTATCGGCCTGTATTTGTTTGGACCTGATGATCGCGAGAGTGCGGGGGTCATCTATCGCAACCTCAACGGGAGTTTATCAAGCAAATACGCCCCTTCATCGGTGGGCACGGCTTCCTAAAGAATTGCCTCTTCTTTCAATCGCATAGCGAGCTCAAACCCAAACTGCTTTCTGCTTTCCGCCCCAATCAACTGCTCAAGAGCGTGGTAGTCGCGTTTGGGGCTAATCCAGCCGTCAAATATTAGAACTGTTGTGTCCTGGTATCCACGGCATACGAGATCTAGACACCAAGCTTCGTAGCCCTCAAGCAAATGGTGTAAGAGTAGTTCCGGTTTGACTTGTTTCGTGCCGCCGCCGTCTGGCCTCGATTCAATAAAGGGTTGGAACTTCCTTACAACGTTGAAGAAACCGTCTGGTCTCCACGGCTCGGGGCCGTGGAGTTTTGAGTGCTCTAGGACGGCGAGTGTCAGCGACAGCAACTCCATCCTGAACGCTGTCACCCACGCATCAGCAGCCAACGCTCGTGTGGCGGTGATGCCGAGTATTCTGCAGATCGCTAAATGCTCGTTGGCGACTGGCTCCGCACCGTTGAGCAGCGCGAGCAGGACGGATTTTACACGGTCTTCGTCTACGCTGAGGAGGTCGGTCAACCGAAGATGGATCGCCGCTTTGTTCTCCAAGTAGTCGGCAATGATCTCAGTTGAGCCGCCACTGGCCGCACCGATGGATCGGAGCAACGACAAGTGGCAACTCTGAAAGTCATAGTCCCAAAGGCCCATCCCTTGAAAGACTACGCGACGTACGTCGCCCGGCAGGAATTGAGGATGCACATGACCTTGGCCGTAGAGGCGTCCGTGCCCATCACTCGGGATCTCGTCGTAATCCCGATATAGGTTCGGCAGCCCGCCAAGCGTCGCGACCCATTTGTGAACGAAGTAGAGGGTCCGCAACGGGCGCTCGGGGTGGAAGCG
The DNA here is from genome assembly GCA_021324775.1 of Gemmatimonadota bacterium. Taxonomy (GTDB): domain Bacteria; phylum Gemmatimonadota; class Gemmatimonadetes; order Gemmatimonadales; family Gemmatimonadaceae; genus Palsa-1248. The sequence continues at coordinate 84,099 of JAJPIM010000003.1, read as the reverse complement.
GACGAAGGCCGGAGTTGCCGCGACGCGTGCCTCAAGCTCACGCATCTCGTTATGCAGAATCGCCGGGTCGAGGTCGATAAGCGACCGAATCTGGATATGGGAGTACGAGGACCGATATACCCCGTTGGCGGGAAACACGGCCGCTGTAAGCACCATCCCCGTGTCAACATCGACCGTTATAGCGGGGCTGTCGTCGAGTAGCTCCTCAGTGATATGAGATACAGTCTTGTTGTGCAGGATGTATCGCTTCGTCTCGCCCTGTTCCTTACTATATCCCCCTCCCTCCACCTCGAACGTCCAAAATGGTTCGAGGTAATTCTGGTAGCTGGGTTTGCCAGTCTTCGGATCACGGTGCGCACCGCCGAGATGCCTTCGGAGGATTCGAGATGAGAAGTAGGTGGCGCCCAATTCTCTGACCGAAGTCGGTGCGTCGTGCCTTCTCATCCCCAAGTAGCTCTGAATGAGGAGGCCGTACAAATATCGAGTCTTGGCTTCAATCTCCTGGCGTGTCGTCTGCGCGACGTGCCCTCTCACCCGCTCATACATCGCGGGCAGCACGAGAGCGGGTCGGATGGAGGTCGGATCGAGTTGAGCCACTGAGAGGTAGGCAGGGGACAGGAAGGAGCCATCTGTGTCGGCGTGGGCAGTTGGATCGACTACTACACGCCCACCAGTTAGACGACCACTTCGCCCAAAGACAGTGGTTATGCCCCTCCCGAATAGTATGCCGTGTTCCCGGCGTCCGTCGTTGCGAGGTGATATTGCATATCGCCCACGTCGGGAGCCGACCAGTTTTGCGGATTCCTCAGCACTCCCTCCACCTCCTGTCCCGCTACCTCCGTCTCGTCCTCTCCGAGTTTCCGCGAACCATATAACGTCAACCCGCCCTTGGCGAGCAGTTCAAAGACTATCGGCCGAACGACACTCACCGGATTCGGCCCCCGGCGGTACACGGGCTCTCACCCGGTTGACTATTTCCCCAAAGGCCAGTGTAGTCGTCGACCGTTAGATCAAGGATGTCGTGGACGATCGCGCTGTTGTTCAGGATTGCCTTTCAGCGGCACAGGGTCGCTTGTTGTCCCGCCGGCCCCCGCACGACCACCACCCCTCAGAACCAGCAATACCCCCCTCCCCCGTCACACCACCAGCACCCAGGATGTACGGCCCGGGCGAGTTGAGCCACTAAGTGGTGGGTGCAGGGAGGGCGAGCAGACAGCAGAGCACGAGAAGCCACAGCGGGAGTCAGGGGCAAGCAGGGAGAAATACAGCACAGCCCGCAGACACAACAGAAGGAAGGGAGAGAGCCGGAACAAGAGGGAAGAGACGCAGAGCAGAAAAAACACGAGAACACGGGAGCTTGACGCTGTGCGGATAGAGGTCGGATCGAGTTGAGCCACTAAGAGGGAGACAAGGACAGTAGAGAGAGGACGAGAGCCCCCCCAGAGAGAACGTGGGGGCAGAGGGGGCTGGAAGGCAGGAGGCGGAGACCAACGACAGCAGTGGGTCCAGGGAGAACGGAAGAAAGACCAAGAAAGGACACACGGAGAAAAGAGAGCGAGAGAACTCAGGGGAGACGAGCGAGGGCAGGACGCCGAGTAGTAGCGAGGGTCACCTCCACTCCACCACCACCTGACTTTCCCCATCCAATTTCAATAAGATTATAGAGTCAACAGCCCAAAATTGTTTTGTTTTCGCATCCCCATTAACGCCACTCACGCTCTACGCCGCCAACGAAGAACGGTCGAGTAAGTGATGCCCTAATACTTAGGGGCTGCCGATCTGGAATAATGGCAATTCGCTGTCCAAGGTGACACCTATTGTGGGCGAGTAAAATCGGGTAAGAAGTGCCGGTCGGGCTGTTTATAGCGGAGGGATCTAATGAAGTCCATCGCCGCCCTTTGTTTTGGCCTTCTGTTCCTTGGCATCATCATTGGGATAGTCAAAGAACATCCCAACCCCCCGCCAGCGCCGATTGTTAGCACAACGCCAACGGACACCATCCCGTATGCCGTCATAGGGCGGTGGACAAATCACACGGACGGCAAGGGGCGCGTCCTGGTCATCTCCCCCAAATACAGGAACGAGGAAAGTCTTCGTCTGCTCGCTGGGCAGATCGCCGCCGGAAGTGCCGACAAGCGGGCGGCTACTGTAATGGTGTTCGACAATCGCAGGGCGGCCACAATGTTTCATCACATACCAAATGACAGCGCAGCATCCGCACTTTACATAGCCCATCTGGTAGGGGCCTACGTCAAGAACGACGCCGCAAAGATGAACGGCTTCAACATTATGTTAGACGGAATAGGTGGACCCAGCACAATGGTCCAATTCACCACTCCGGAAGAACCGCCACAGCAGACGGAAGCGGAGCCCGAGGATGCCACGACCCCGAAGCGTTTTACCGGGCGTTTGGGTCCTAACGCCGTGTTTACCAGTGAAGCAGCGATGCACGCGGCAATGCAGCTCATCATCAACCATGTCGCGGACAGCGAATCATTGGCACCCTACCTCGCGTGTATGCCAGCAACGGGCGACGAACTAAGTAGTCTTGGACGGGGGGTTCTTCCGTTCTCAAGTGCAGGTGGTGTCCGGCAGATGGACCGGATGCGTGGGATGGACATCTAACGACACGTTCACACCGCCGAGCAACTAGGAGAGTTGGCGGTAAGACCATTGGCCCAGCGTTGCCAGCGAGCTACCTATTCTCGCTCATCGCGTGGTTTACCCGAAGCGAGGCGATGGCATCTAGTGTGAGGTGGCGGGCGCGAACCTAAAGGTTAGAGGCAACGTGCCGGCAGTAAAAGCGGCAGGCAATGGATCAAATGCCCTGCTGGCACGCAAGATGGCATCTCGTGCTTCGGCGTCGAATACCGAGTCGCCCGAAGAAGCAACAATCCGAACGCTATCCACACTTCCATCGCGCCGAATTAGAAATGATACGTCGGCTGGTGATCTTGGCGTGTTAAAGCTCGTCCAATTCAATTCAATTTGCCGGACAACGTTATCGGCGTACCCGGGGAACGGGAAATCGACTGACGCCGCCGATGGGGAATCAACTACGCTGACCTCGGGTTCGGCGCCACTGGGCAAACCGGGTTTCCCTTCGTCCATTGATTCCTCTTCCAGCACGCGGCACCGGGCTTTCAGGACGGGATCGCATTGAACCCGCGTCGGGCGATGTACCCCGACATTCGTCCCCCGCATTTCCAATTCCTGAATCAGAAGGGTTGTCGAGTATTCACACATCGGCTGTCGGCTAGGCGTCACTTCATGATGAAAGCCTCTGACTTCTAGCATCTGAGTATGGGACAGTAGAGGGGCCGATTGCACAATCCACATATCCCCGCTCGTTGTCATCATAAACGTTTCCCAATGTCGTATTGCGCTTTCGGCTCGTTGCACCAGTTCAGGAGTTCTACATGCCCCGCGCAACCGTAATCCCCCGGGCAACCGTATCGTGTCGGCGTTCACAGCGGCCCAAGCAGCCCTGATATGGTCACTGTCGGCACCGGGTGCTTGTTGGGCGGAGAGGGGAGCCGCCACCAGCACAAGGAGAGCGGTCAAGAGTATTGGCGCTTGGTTGATCCTGTCAGAGCGCATCGAGGATGCTGTTGATGAATTGATACAGTCAGGAGATGTGCAAGTCGACAAGTGGAGAAGCTTTCTAAGGAGAAATGACTCCCGTAGGCGAACAGGCAGATGCTGCACAGCGGGAGTGGGAGAAAGGATCGGCCGCCCTTGTGAGGTTCTACGAGCGGTTTGAACGGGTGATGTTGGATGGAGATTTGTCGGCCGCCCTCCGCAGCAAGATCGGGGAAATCGACGCACTCGTTGGGGAGCAGCAAGCCAGTCTTGCATTGTTACAGGACTGCCGAATCTCAAACGGCGGGGGTGGGAGTGTCGCCTAAATGACCGCTGATGCAGGTCCCAATCCAACCAAGCGCAAGGAGTGGTGACCGTCCTTGACGGGTACGGGTACGAGTACGGGTATGGCGGCCGGACGTAGTGCTGCCAGGGAAGTTGGTAAAATCCCGGGACGGCTGACCACGCGCTTCACAATTATGGTCGGGGTGGGTCGTGCAGCCCTACCATAATTTCGTTTTGCTGCACAAGCTCATCTTCGAGACTCATTCGCCCCTCCCGTACGTCCTCCTCAAGACGCGCGATCTGCTGTCTGCGCCAAGCCATAATTGCCGCCTGTGTCCGCGGGCGGGCAGCACGGGGACATGCAAACTGGTAGGCCTGCGCATAGGGAGAGTCAGCCTGGATAATCTGCGGACTGGAATCGTCGCCAGGCAAAACCTTAGTGATTTGGCCCTGATACCCATAGGCAGTCTGTACCAAATCCATCGTGAAGCGGTCGCAGTCGAAGGCGTAATTGAACACAATAAGGTCATACTTTTGCCCATCGTCGGCTGTCGCGACGCCATTGATGTTGGCGCGAATAATGACCCGACGGAGAACCTCTCCACCAGGAAGAGTTGAGACTTTCGGGGGTAAGCCGACATTAAGCGCCAATTCAATATTGACTCCATTCATCTGAACCGCCCCGATGTCGCGCCATCGACCCTTTGACGCCACGGGTATTGAAGGCCTCTGATGATCAGTATCAAGGAGAGCGGGCGTTGAAGTGGAGGCAGGGGTCGGTGCCGGTGTGGGGGCCGCTTCGGAAGTCACGGCCTGTGATGTAGCGGGGCTGACGCTCGCCTGTCCTTCGTGCAAGCCCAGCCCGTAGCCCCCGGCGCCCATCCCGGCGCCTATGAGGATCATCGCAATGAGCGCGCCCCTTTGTTCCGAGTTCGTCATGATTCCTTGTTGTTCGGGTTGATCGTCGTTGTTTGTCCGATGGTTGACACTCCGGTTAGAAGAGGTGCGCTGAACCTACCTCCCGTAGCTCAACAGGCAAGGTTCGAAACCGCTCACCATGTATCCAATTGGTACGCGGTAAAACGACGTGCCGAATGCTGACAATTCAGCATGGGGGATGAGCATTGAAGATGATCAAGCCTGATCGCCGCGCGACTCTCCAGCTATGTCTCCCCGGATCGTGCCCGCTGACCGTCCGTACTGAGGACCAGCCTGGCATGGCAACAGTGAGCCAGGTCAGCGCGATTGCGCCTGCGTCCGGGAGGATTCGTCCCCCGGTGGCACGCTAATGACTTCGAAGCCCATGGTGGACAATCGCTGCATTATCTGATCAATTGCTACTCTAACAAAGCTTGATCCCACGTCGTGTACGGCTGTGATCATCTTGCTCAAGCGGGCGGCAGTAGCATCGGGGTCTTTGGTTTTCTTTCCACCTCCAAAGACGAAATCCACCGTGACAAGCCAAGCGGTGGTAAAGTGCATACCGCCTCGCGTAGGGCCGTTGCCCATGCAGAACACCATGTCTGTGTCTGGCAGAGTCGGTACAACGCGACTGGCAATTGTTGGGTCGAAATGAAATCCGGCTCGATTCCGAACAACCTGCATCAGTTCGACGGCGGCATCATCCATTTGCGGTGACTCTAGGGAGGCCCGGACAGCCTGGAATGATCCGAGGTGGCCGAGTTGTGGCTCAGCGGCGTCCAAACATTCGAAAGCTGAATGGAGGGCTGATGTGAGATACAAGAACGCTTCAAACACCTGGCGCTCGCCTCGCGGATTGGCGAGCAGCAACTCGCCAGCGGCCTTCGGCGGATCGTTAGACTTTTGGGCGTATTGATTTAAAGCTTCGATGCCGAACAGCATGGCGCTAACGACCCGGCTTACGGTCACGAGAAACGCGAACTCTGGGTCGGTTCGCAGGCCAACTGTCAACTGAGCAGGTAATACGAATATCCAGTTGCCGCTCGGGGGTACCGACTGCATCGGTGGTCTCCATGGTCAGGATTGACACCCGTAGATCACACCAGGTACTGCTACTGGTCCGTTCGCGTTGACGGTCATCTGTAATAATCCGACTCTCCGCGGTGAGATCGTCTATTCCGGGACGCGTCGGCTGAGTCTATGACATTGGCGGGACTCAATGTGATAGAGGTGCCCGTCTTCCGTTGATCTCCTTGCAAAACAATAAGCCCCGTAGGTTATGACACATCCGCAAGACGTGTCATGGACGATTGCATGTATGCCAGGACGTTTTACGAACCTGCGCAATCAGGAAAAGTTTTGGCAGTTGGTGGCGCTCGCTAGGGTGATGAACGCCCTTCGGTTCGTACAGAGAATCGGGCGCGCAACCCCGCCGATAGCAGCGGAAGAGCGTCCGCCCCCGCCACCCGGAGACGCAAAAACTCATTGTTCTATTCCGTCGGTGTCCTCTATGAGGGCCTGCGACAAGATGGGCAAGGATTATCGCGACTTGCCCAGCTTTCACGACGGCCTACGCGATCTATGACGCGGACCAGAGGCACAGCGAATTCGCAACAGCATTGGAAGCGTACGGAATGTGTTCCATTTTGACCCGGTGACCTTTGGCCCATGGATCTCAAGCCATCATCCGGACGGAATGGAGCGTATTTGCCAAGGGGATGGGTCCGAAGCGCGGTAAACCAACCCAAGCCGTTCACTCCCGTGGACACCATCCTGGGATGACTGATTCACCGGTTTGCTTCACGCCACCACCTCAGCGTGCGGCCGACGACAACGCCAACGCTTGGGCCGCAGGGCTAGACCTATCACATTCCAACCCTTTGCGCCTGCAGACCGGGAGACGTAGCTTCTCGGCGGTCGCCAACCTGGGAGCTTGCGTTGCGCTGCGCTGTCCTGCTCCTTGCCGTCACATTAGCATGTGGTCGGCATACCGACAATGGGAGTCATAGCAGTGGTTACTCACCTGTTGGCCGGTATCATTTCACCACGATTGCAGGCAACGAATCGATTGACATCTCGTTTTTCGTTAGTGGAATATTCGCCACTGATGCGAGCAATATTCGGTTGACCGACAAAGGGTTGTGTCGGAGATCAAGCGTGGTGGCCGGTGGGAAGCGGTTGGAGCGGGAGGCGTCGTGATGACGTTCGGCGAGTCCGCTCAGGAGGCGAAGATGGAAACCGTCGGCACAGGTGGCGATCTAGCCGTGACCGCGGGGACTGACATTCTCTACACCGTCGATGCGCCGTTTACGAAGGTGTCTGACAAGCCCTAATAATCATCGGTCGCGGTCCACGAACGATGCGTCGTTCTCGTCTAGCCGACCTTCCAGCGGTGGCGATGCGCCCGCGCGCAGAACGGGATGTGGCTCCGGTGCCGAGTTGAAGCCGCGGTGGACGCATAGAATCGGGCAATGACGATGCCTCCCCAGTCAAACACGGCTATCGATGAGGTCGGGGCGTTCGGTGACATTCGAGAGATTGCGGGCACGAAACTGACGAAAGGCCTTCACTTTCAAAGGGAAGTCGAGTTCTACGCGATAGCCTCCATCCTCAAACCATACCTTCGTAACTCTCGCCGTCCGTCCTGCCAGCCCGCCCACGTTCACGAGAGCGAGATCGCCGACCTGGAATCGGTCCTCTTGCGCGACTCGCGTGTTCATCAGTCGCTCGAAGGTAGCGTTCAGATACTTTGGTGCGCGTGGCAATCGGCTGCCCTCAGGTCCAGGATTCCAACGGTCGGGCGGAGTTCATCATTTCGGTGTGCTGCGAGAATCCTGTCGCGAGCCTCGAACCACTGTGCGCGGCAACGCCTGGCTACTTTCCGCCCCCAACTCTCTCAGCCTAGCAACGCCCCACCGCAGTAGCTCCATCTCGAGGTCCCCGGCAAGTCGAGCCAGGGCCACTTGATGGTCCTGTTGGTCTGCGCCTCCGAGTAGCACAGCCGTCGCGTCACTGCCGAGAACCAGGTCTGGGCCAATTATCGGTAGTTCGAGCAATGCCTCTCGCAAACGGCCCGCTTGAGACAAGTATGCTCGCGCGCCCCTGATCCGGTCTCGGTAGGGCTGCTGGCGAGCACGATTGAATGCCCTGACGAGCCATAGGCGTTCGTCACCACCCCGCCCTACGGTCGCCTGTGGTGGTGGATCGCCAAGTCCGAGCAACCATTCGAGCGGAACGCCAAATGCCCTAGCAAGTCTCCCCAGGGTTGAGAGGCGGGGGTCGCGAACCTTCCCTTCAACGATTCGATGCAGTGTACTGGGCTCAACGTCTGCGGCCTGAGCAGCTTCGAGCGAGTTGCCTGCAAAAACGACCGAGATAACAAGCCGCAGCCGGTCCTGTAAACGCACCCCACTCTTGTCGGTTGGACTGGGTGAGTTAAACCGCGCGGAATTAATTGATGGTTTGCTGGATTTTCTTGGCACGCTATCGCCTTAAATCACAATGGGTTAGCGGACGAGACCATCGGAAAGGAAAAGTGATTAATCGCCCGGACCCACGGCCGACGTTAAATGCAATATACAAATTGCACGGATGCAAATCTACTATTGACAAGCCAGCTAGACAGTATTATGATGATGCGGTCACTATTTTGCATCCGGTACGCGGTTCGTCGGATTTGACCGGATCCAATCGCTGGGGCATTCGGCTATCAGCCCGTACCTGCGCTTGAGAACCTCTACCGAGGGGGGCTACTGGAGATTGATGTGAGGCCCGTATGCGTCGGCCGTCTTATCCCGATCCCCCGCACGAGCGAGACGGGGGGAAGGGTGAGCACAGCGCGTCAGAAGTACCGCCCGAGACCGCGGTGGCGTTGCCCGCCGGTGTCATTGGGCTGCTCACTCTCGCCCAGGCGGCCGCGTACCTTGGCGTCAGCATCCGGCACCTTCAGGATCGGGTGGACATCCCGCGAGTTGATGTGAGCGCGCCCGGCGCAGGCAAGCCCGCATGGCGATACCGTCTGCACGATCTTGAGCACTTCGCGTTATCCCGAACCGTGAACCCTTACGTGAAGCGAGCGGGCGCGACATGAGCCCCTTCAAGAATCGATTCCTGTACTGGGTCTGGGTGCGAAGGTCTGACCGCCGGCGGGTACGTGTCTCGTGCGGAACCGGAGACAAGAAGACGGCAAATGCAATCGGCCGGATGGTGGACGATCTGGCTGCCCGAGCGCGGGCTGACATCATCGATGCCGTTGCTGATGGCGATCTCCGGTTAATCGATGTCTTTGCGGACTATCGGGCCGACGCCACTGTGTCGAGTAGCACCGCGGCGCTGGACGATTCGGACCTGTCCCTGCTGGTCACCGAATGGGGCGGGGGCGGGATCCCGCGCTACCTGATGCAGGTTCGCCGGTTGATTCTCGAGGGTAAGCCGTATCCCGCATCGCAATTCCGGCGACGTGACATTTCCAAGTTCCTCGCCTCCCTCACGACAGCCCCGTCCGAAGGACGAACCCTAAAGGACGGCTCGCCGAAGCCGCCACGGCCAGCCGGTGCGGCGACGAAGAATCGGTATAGGGCCGCGCTGTCTGTCTTCGCGGCCTGGCTCGTCGAGCGAGAAGTCCTTGAGTCGAACCCCGTGCGCGACGTGGCTGCGGCGACGATCAAGCGCCGGTCCATTTCTTTCCTGGAGCCGTCGCAGGTGCGCACCCTAGTGGATGCGCTGCGCTCACCGTATCGGCCCTTCGAGGCGCTTCTCGCGGGCACAGGAATGGAGTTCAGTGCCGCCGCTAGGGTTCGCCGACGGGACATCGACTTCGACACGCGCATCGTGTTCGCGAACGGCGAGAAGAACGAGTACCGGAGCCGGTACGTCGAGGTCACGGAGGACTGGGCATGGTCAGTCGTCGCAGCGCACGCCAAGCTGCTTTCGCCTAACGCCCCGCTCTTTCCTGAGATCCGCGAGGACGCAGCCCTAACGGCGCATCACGGAGCGGCCAAGGCGCTCGGGCTCCCGCGCACCACCCTACACCAGCACCGGCACGCATTCTCGGTAATGCATCTGAGACGGGGGTGCGACCACCAGTGGCTCAAGAATCAGCTTGGCCATGCGCCGCAGTCGACGCTCCTCTACACGACCTACGGTCTCTACATCAAGGCCGCGAAACTCACCGCACAACAGCACGCGCGCCAAACCATGGTGCCAGCGCAAAAACTGAAATCTCGGCGATTTTAGTCATACTCTTGGTCATACCAAGCCGAGAAAGCACTTGATGTGAGATGGTGTAACTCTATGCCGAGGGCGAGACTCGAACTCGCATGGGAGTCGCCTCCCGGGGGATTTTGAGTCCCCTGCGTCTACCAATTCCGCCACCCCGGCTGCGGAGAGAAGATACATCGGCCTGCGAGGGCCTCGCCACACGAATTGCATTGCCGCTTCGCGCGGCCGGCGCAGTCGTCAGCCAGAGGCCCGCTCCGGAATGCTCGCCGGGATCTCGGTTGCGATGCCGTTCTGCGCACGCGGAAGCGCAAGACTGAACGCCGAACCGACCCCCAACTCGCTCCGCACGACAAGGTCTCCTCCCATCGCGCGAGCCAGAGCGCGGCTGATCGCGAGACCGAGGCCGACCCCGTCCCGAATACTGGTGAGGGTCCGGTCCACCTGCACGAAGGGCTCGAAGATCGTCTCGAGCTTGTCGGCGGGAATACCCTGCCCGGAGTCCGATACGTGAATGACGACCCGGTCGTCGGCCGGTTCGCACCCGACCTCGATCGTACCGTCGATGGGCGTGAATTTGATCGCGTTCGACAACAGGTTGAGCAGCACTTGCTCGAGCTTGTCCCGATCGGCGCGAACGAGAACGCTTGGATCGCAATCATCCATTCGGTAGTGGAGAGTCTTGGCGAGGAGCTGCGGGCGCACCAGGTCCTCGAGTCTCGCGAGGCTGACTCTGATCGGCAGATCCTCGAGGCGGTACTCGAGTTGGCCACTCTCCACTTTCGCGAAGTTCAGGATGTCGTTGACCACGGACACCAACAGACGCTGATTCCGTCTGATCCGGTCGAGGTCCTGGGCCTGCAGCGGGGTCACCGGTCCCCGGATCCCCGCCTCGATCAGTTCCACATAGCCGCCGATGGCGTTGAGCGGCGTGCGTAGCTCATGACTCATCACCGCCATGAACTGCGCCTTGGCGCGATTGGCCTCGGCGGCCGTCTCGTGCAGGTGCGTCTGCGTGGCGATCGCCCCCTCGAGAACGGCGATCGTGCCCCACTGCTCCGACACGGACCCGCCAAGCAGAAGAAAGGTCGCGGCCGTGACTCCCACGAAGACCTGCAGGTCGAGGAGACTCTCGGACAGCACGGGGCGAATGAACGGACCATGCCCAAGCACGGTGCCCCACACCGCCACGACCGACATGACGAACAGCGCGGTGACCGAACCCCGTCCTCCGAACCGGATCGCCGCCCAGATCAGCAGCGGGAACAGAATGTACGGCTGTTCGAAGCCCGCGAAGCTGTCGGGTGTCCGGCTGAACACGAACGTGCTCGCCGCCACGACGCAAACGACCAGTGCGGCGGCCTCCCACGCGTAGGCCGGGTGCAGTGCCGGACGCGGGGCGCGCCACCACCAGATGAGGAACACCGGCGCGACCAGCAAATCCCCGATCATGTCGCCGAACCACCACGCCCGCCACGTCTCGCCGACCTGCGCAGTAGTCACGATGTGGCCCAGCCGGAGGCTCGTGACGCCGATCGTCGCGGAGACGGTGGTGCTGGCCAGAGCCGCGAAGACGATGAGTGCCATCACATCGCGCACACGATCGAGGGACCGGTGAAAATCCGGTATCGAGCTGAGGGCGTACGCCGCCACGACTGCTTCCAGCGTGTTGCCCGTGCCGATGCCACAGGCGATGAGCAACGGCGCACCCGTGAGGATGTTGGCGACCGTCGCCCCGGCGAACACACCCGGCCAGAGCGGGATCCCGCCGGTCAGGAGAGCCGCGAGCGCCATACCGCTCGGCGGCCACACGAGCGTCGCGAACCCAGAAACCGCGTCGAGTCTCAGACCCGCCCGGGCGGCAATGACGTACAGCGCCGCTAAAGCCGCGACCTTGAAGAGATAGGCCAACGCGCGCTCGTTCGCGCGGCCGCCGCCGTTCCAATTCACGGCGATTCCCTCACGATGCCATATCGGGTCTCCCGATCGATCGGCGCCATCCGGCCGCACGCCGGCGCAAGGCGCATGCCCGTGCTCCCTAAGTCTACCACGTCTCAGTCAATCCGGGCGCCTGGCCCGCAGTTTCGCGTGCTCGCACCAGGGTAGGTTGACTGCAGGAGGGTCCGGCGCCATCGTCGACACCCTGATTGGCGCGCCTTTCCACAGGAGCCGCTGTGCCCACACCGGCATCGTCCGCCGACTCCCCCGCTCCGGCGACGCAGACGCCGCGAGTCACCGTTTCGACCGGCACGCCCTGGGAACCCCTGGTCGGGTACTCGCGCGCGGTCCGCGTCGGCCGCCACGTCCACGTCTCGGGCACCACCGCCACGGGGCCCGACGGCAATATCATCGGCGCTGGTGACCCGTACGCGCAGACGGTGCAGGCGATCGCGAACATCGGCACCGCGCTGGCCCGCGCCGGCGCATCGCTCGCCGATGTCGTCCGCACCCGGATCTACGTCACCAACATCAACGACTGGGAGCGCGTCGGACGCGCGCACGGTGAGACCTTCGGCTCGATTCGGCCCACCGCCACCATGGTCGAAGTGCGCCGGCTCATCGACCCCGCAATGCTCGTCGAGATCGAGGCCGAGGCTTACGTCGTCCCGCCTGAACCGGCCGCGGCCACCAGCATCAACGCGGGCGCGGGCGACCCCTGGCCGTCACTCGCCCTCGACGGCTGGCGCGACACGTACGCTACGCTCCACATGTGGACCCAGATCGTGGGCAAGACGCGGCTCGCCCTCACGCCGCTGGTCAACCACTGGTGGAACGTCACGCTCTACGTCAGCTCGCACGGACTCACGACATCGCCGATCCCCTCGGCGTGGCGGACGTTCGAGGTGGAGTTCGATTTCCTCGCGCACGTCCTCGAGATCCGCACCAGCGATGGCGCGATCCGCACGCTCGCCCTGGCACCCCGCTCGGTGGCGGATTTCTACGCCGAATATATGTCCGCGCTCCGCGAGCTGGGCATCGGCGCCACGATCTGGCCGCGGCCGGTCGAGGTACCGAATCCGATCGCGTTCGGTGTCGACCGCACGCACGCATCCTACGATCCGGACGCCGCGTTCCGGTTCTGGCGCGCGCTCGTTCAGGCCGACCGCGTCTTCAAGCAGTTCCGCGGCCGGTTCCTCGGCAAATCCAGCCCCGTCCACTTCTTCTGGGGAAGCTTCGATCTCGCGGTCACCAGATTCTCGGGCCGCGTCGCACCTCCCAGGCCGGATGCCGACGCCATGACCCGGGAAGCCTACTCGCATGAGGTGATCAGCGCCGGCTTCTGGCCTGGCAGTGGACCCGTGCAGGAGGCCGCATTCTACGCCTACGCCGCACCCGAACCCAAAGGCTTCGCCGCGGCCGCGATCCAGCCGGGGGCCGCATACTACCACCGCGAGATGGGCGAGTTCATCCTCCCCTACGACGCCGTCCGGTCGGCGCCCTCACCGGACGACGCCCTCCTCGACTTCCTGCAATCGGCCTACTCGGCCGCCGCGGATCTTGGCAACTGGGACCGCGCAGCGCTCGAGCGGACCGCGCCACAGACGGGCTAGCGCGTCGCTTGGGTCACCACGGCGCCGGCGCTCACCCCAACGACATGAGCCCGACCGCAATCGTTGCCACACCCAAGCCGATCCCCTGCACCGGTCCGAGCCGCTCGCGCAGGACGATCCGCGCCAGCACCACGGTCGCGGCAGGATAGAGCGATGCCAGTGTCGCCACGATGCTGAGCATCCCTCGCGCCAATGCCAGGACGAAGCAGATGTTCGCGACCATGTCCACGATGCCGGTCCACCCGATCACCGGCAGCACCGTGCGAGGCGCGCGCAGCCCTCGTCCAGTTGCTACCGCAGCTACGGCGAACGCGACGACGGACGTGCCACGCGCCGCACACAACGGCCACAGACCAGCCGCCGGCGCGGCGTGCTTGATCGCCACATAAAAGACGCCGAACGCGCCGCCTGCCAGGATCGCAGTCATGAGCTCCCGGCCGGAGATCGCCGCCCGCAATGACACCCGTCCGTCGGTACCGCGCGGCACGATCGCAATACTTACACAGCACACGGCGACCGCGGCGAGCATGATTCCCGCCAGCGGGGCCGGGCGCGGGCGCTCACCCTCGACCAGACCGACGAGGACCGGAACCGCGATCGCCGCCACGCCCGTGATCGGCGCAAACACGCTCATCGTGCCGCTCGCGAGTCCGGCGTAGAACAACACCAGCCCCGCCCCGCCGACCAGACCCGCGACCGCGCCCCACGCCAGGTCGGCGCGATGCACGACCGCCGGCGGAAAGATGCACAGCGCGACCAGTACGGTGGCGACGCTCACCAGTTGCGAGAGGACGAGCACCGAGAGCACGGGTGCGCGCTTGCTGGCGAAGCCGCCGAGGAAATCGGCCGCGCCGTACAGCGCCGCCGATGCGAGAGCGAGGAGAATGGCCACGGGTCTCAGATGAGGGGGCGCGCACAATCTAGCGCACCACCCTCCATCAACCCGGCGTGACCCGCAGGATATCGATAGTTCGGGCGCGCCTCTGCGGCGCGAGGCTTCGGGTCGTCCATTTGCGGGCGAGACCACGCCCGGGGAGAGCCGTCATCGACCGCCGCGCTTCAGGTGTGCGGCCTGGTAACGCCCGATCGAGTCCATGATCTCCCGCATCGCCGCCTCACTCTTCTCCCACCCGCCGATCTCGACCCGTTTGCCTTCCAGGTCCTTGTAGACCTGGAAGAAGTGCTGGATCTCGCTCAATGTGTGCCGGGGAATGTCGGCGACGTCGAAATATTCGTTCTGGAACGGATCGGACGCAGGAACCGCGAGGATCTTCGGGTCAGGCTCACCCCGATCGGTCATCCGAAGCATACCGATGGGCCGCACGCTGATCTCGCATCCGGTGAATGTCGGCTCCGTCACAAGGACGAGCACGTCGCAGGGATCCCCGTCCTCGGCGAGCGTACGCGGGATGAAGCCGTAATCGCCTGGATAGTGGACGGCCGAGTACAGGACGCGATCCAGGCGAAACATCCCCGAGGCCTTGTCGAGTTCGTACTTGTTCCGGCTCCGCGTCGGAATCTCGATGATTGAGGTGACTTCGTCGGGCGGGTGTTTGCCCGGCGGCAAATCATGCCACGGATGCATCATCTCGCGCTCCGGTCGATGCGCACCATATCGGGTTCGAGGTGATGAATACTCGCCGTGATCCGGAGAGGACGCCAGGAACGCCCTCGATCCGTCAGGGCGCGCGCGATGCGGCCGCCGCCGCGCCCTGCCGCCGCTGGCGGATCATCTCCAGCCGGCGCCGGAGCTGCTCCTGCAAACCGTAGAAGCGCACTCGCTGCACGGGCGACAGGTAGGTCGCCAACTCCTTCTGCTCCGCCTCCGCCATGTCGAGACGCTGGTGCTGGATCGCGAACAGCGAATCGGCGAGCGCCGCGACGTGCGTCTGATTGGCCGCGACGCCGGGCTGCAATTCCCGGCGAATCTCGCTCCGCAGCCCACGTTCCTGCTCGGTCAGTTCCCGGCGCCGCGCCGCGAACCGCTGGTTCGTCTGGCGGAGCCTCTGCATCTGGTCGTCGGTGAGTTGCAGACGTTGCCGGACGATCTGCTCGAAACGCTCGCGCACGCGCTGCTCCAGCATCTGGCGCCGCGGCCCGCCCGCACCGGTCATCGCAGCACCCGTGTCCTTCGGCGTCGCTTGTGCCCTGGCCGGTTCCGTCACTCCCGCCAGCAGCAGCGCGAACGCGAAGCCGGCAATGCATCCCGAACTGCGGGACACGCCAGCGCGCCCGGCGCGGCACGCGCCGGCGATCAGCGCTCTCCTCACTGAACCACCGCAGAATGGAGACCGGGCGCCGCGGCGTCCGGCTCGTCCGGCGGCGATGCCTCGATACCGTCCAGATCCTTGAGGAGCCCCTCCATCTCGACGTCACTGAGATCCGACAGGCCACCCCCCAATGCCATCCCCGTGCCGGCCGAGGCGATATGCTCCGTATCACCGCCCGGCGTCGCCGGGGCGCTCTGCGGGGTGGCAGACGCCACGACAGGCGGCAGGGCGGCCGGCCCGTGCCGGTCTGCGACGAGATTCCGCAGGACCGCGACCGACAACCCCCCGACCGCGATCGTCGATACCGCCGCCGCGATTCGCCAACCGGTCCAGATCGGACGAAAACCGCTCGCCCGCACGGGGCGCTGCGCGACCGCCCGTGCGCCGCGTCCGGCGGTCGCAATGCCTGCGTCCGAGCGCGCGACGGCCCGTGGCGGCGCAGGCAGCGCCGCGACAATGCGGCCGACGTCGATTCGAGGCACGTCCCGCGTCATCACCTGCTGCGCCACGCGAAGCAGCTCCGCCTCGGCTGCGCAGTCCGCACAGCCGGTGACATGCTCGGCTACGCGCGCGCGGTCCGGACCGGCCAACCGGCCAGCGACGTACCCAGGCAACGCGTCCCGCAAGTCTTCGTTGTCGCATTCACGCATCGACGTGCTCCTTGATCACCCGCACGGCATTGTGGTAATGAACGCGCGCCGCGCCTTCCGTGCTGCCCACAACGCCGGCAATCTCCTTGTACGACAACCCTTCGGCCACTCGCAGCGTAAACACCTCTCGCTGCATCGGCGACAACCGCTCGAGTGATCGCCGGATCCGTCCTTCGGTCTCACCCGCGACCATGGCATCGAGCGCCGTGTACTCCGTGGCCGCGTCTTCCTCTCCGATCTCCACTCTGTCCGGCCGCCGCCGCTCCGACCGGCGGCGATCCACCAGCAACCGCCGCTCGATCGTGAACAGCCACGTCCGCAACGAACTCTCGCCGCGAAAATCCGCCAGCGACTGGAACGCCCGCACGAACGTGTCCTGCACCAGATCATCGACCTCGCTCGCACCCTGCCCGCGCCCGCCGGTCAGGCTGGCCGCGAACCGGGCCAGCGCCGATGCGTGCCGCTCCACCAGCAGCGTCGCCGCTCGCTCGTCGCCGCCCAGCCACCGGGCCACCAACGCGCGATCCTCGGCGTCATCTTGCCCGCGCGAGGGCTCGGCCTGGGCCAGGTCCGGACGCCCGGATTTACTCACTGCCGCACACACGTCTGACGTGACCGGCTGGCTATCGTTAAGGACAACTGCTGTCCTCCAAAATGGACGGCCGAAAGCAAGTTAGCCCGGCCTTTCACGCGTCCAAGGGTTGGCCTAGCTTGGCTCGGTGCCCAACGACACTGTTCCTGCGCACCGACGGGGCCACCTCGAAATCATCGCCCACCGGGGCACGCCGCGAGAGCACCCCGAGAACTCCCTGCCAGGGTTCCGGCGAGCGCTCGAATACGGCGCGAATGGTATCGAGCTGGACGTCCATTTGACGTCCGACGGGGTGGTGGTGGTACACCACGACTCGGCCCTCCATGCTCCTCCGCCGAGTCCCGGCGGCTCACCATCGCTGGAGATTCGCGATCTCACGTACGACGCCGTCCGCGCCCGGCCGCTCGCGCCCGGCGTGCCGGTCCCGACACTCGCCGAGGTACTGGATCTCGTCGGCGCGCTCGCCACGGTATACATCGAGGTGAAGGCCCCTGCCGCCGTGGATGCGGTCGTCCGCTGCGCGGGCCAGACCGGAGTCTCGTGCGCGATCCACGGATTCGATCACCGCGTCGCCCTCCGCGCGTCGGCGATCGCGCCAGGCATCCCGGGCGGCATCCTCCTCGACAGTTATCTCATCGATCCGGCCGCGGCGCTGGGTGATGCCCGCGCGCGCGACTACTGGCAGCGATGGGACATGATCGACGCCGATCTCGTCGCGCGTATTCACTCGGCCGGTGGACGGATGATCGCGTGGACGGTCAACGACCTCGCCGATGCACGCAGGCTCGCCGCGCTGGGCGTCGATGCCGTGTGCACGGACATCTGCGGCACGATAGGCAACGAACTCGGAAAGCCGCGCCACTAACAACGTGACATGAGAAGATCCTCACGCGAGACCACGCGACGCCGCGGGATCGCGTGAACGCAGCGATCGGCTGATTGCGGAGCATCGCCACCGGATCGTACTATTCGCGGCCCATGACGCCTTCCCCGGACTCACACCATACGATGTCACGCGTGCGCAGCACTCTCTCCCACGCTCGGCACACACCCGGCGTTCGATACGATGGCCCGGCTCGGGCCGCAACGATCCGCCTCGCGGTCGCCGCCGTCCTCGTCGTCGCACTCGGGTGCACCGCGGGACATGCCGCGCCGGTCACGACGCCTGCGCCGAATCCCGGTGCGGCGGCAGTGGCTGGCAAGCCTGCGACCCCCACGGCGGATACGACGCCGCTGCCCGGCATGCTGTCCGTGCCGAACGCGAACCCATTCCCGAGCACGTACACGCCGTTCGCGTCGCGGACGACGGTGATTCGCGGCGCCACGATCCTGACGGCAGCCGGCCCGGTGATGCACGACGCATCGATCCTGCTGCGCGACGGAAAGATCATCGCGGTCGGCGCGTCAGTCGACGCACCGCCCGACGCCGTGGTAATCGATGGACATGGACGGTACGTGACGCCGGGGATCATCGACGTGCACTCGCACATGGGTGTCTACGCCGCGCCCGGCGTCGACGCGAACTTGGACGGCAACGAGGCGACCGATCCGACGACCCCGTACGTCTGGGCCGAGCATTCCGTCTGGCCCCAGGACCCGTATTTCCCGCGCGCGCTGGCTGGCGGCGTGACCACGGTACAGATCCTACCCGGGTCCGCGAACCTGATCGGCGGCCGCAGCGCAGTGCTCAAGGTCGTTCCGTCGCGCACCGTCCAGGGCATGAAGTTCCCCGGCGCCAAATACGGACTCAAGATGGCGTGTGGCGAGAACCCCAAACGCACCTACGAGAAACGCGGCCCATCCACACGAATGGGCAACGTGGCCGGCTACCGCAAGGCATGGATCCAGGCCGCTGAGTACCGCCGCCGGTGGGACAAATGGAATGCCGACCACAAGGGAGACCCGCCTCCCCGCGATCTCGGCCTGGAGACGCTGGCGGAGGTGCTGCGTGGCAACATCTACGTGCACATGCACTGCTATCGCGCCGACGAGATGGCCCAGATGATCGACGTCTCTCACGAGTTCGGCTACCAGATCCGCGCGTTTCACCACGCCGTCGAGGGATACAAGATCGCCGACCTGCTCGCGAAGAACGGGATCGCCGCCGCGGAGTGGGCGGATTGGGGCGGATTCAAGATGGAATCGTTCGATGCGATCCGGACGAATCTCGCGCTGACGGATCGGGCCGGCGCCAAGGCGATGATCCACTCCGACGACCCCCTCGGCATACAGCGGCTGAATCAGGAAGTCGCCAAGGCGATGCGGGCCGGTGCTGCCGCCGGCATTCCGGTGACGGAGGAGCAGGCGGTGAAGTGGATGACGATCAATCCCGCATGGGCGCTGGGTCTCGACGACAAGATCGGATCGCTGGAACCAGGCAAAGACGCCGACGTGGTGCTCTGGTCGGGCGACCCATTCAGCGTATACGCGCACGCTGACAAAGTCTGGATCGACGGGGCGCTCCTCTACGACCGGAGTGATCCGGCGCAGCACTGGCGAACCGACTTCGAGCTTGGATACGTGCCGGCCGATACCGCGCTCGTGACGGGAGGCGCACCCCGATGAGCACCCGTCTTCGCATGTGCGCGATTGGCGCGGGGGCCGTACTGGGCGCCATTGCCGGATCCACAGTTGGCGCGCAGACCGTAGCCATCGTCGGCGGGACCGTGTATCCGGTGAGCGGCCCTGAGATCGACCGGGGCACGGTGCTGATTCGGGATGGCCGCATCGTGGCCGTGGGGGCGAACGTTGCCGTACCGGCCGGTGCGACCACGATTGACGCGACCGGAAAGTGGGTGACGCCGGGACTGGTCAACACCGGCGCGTCGGTCGGACTGGTCGAGGTGGACGCGGTACCCCAGACGGTCGACGACCGAGCCGCCGGCGACCATGGCATCGCGGCCAGCTTCGCGATGGTGGATGGATTGAATCCCGAATCCGAGATGATTCCGCAAACGCGGGCGGGCGGCGTGACGAGCGTCGTGATGGTGCCTAACGGCGAAATTGTGTTCGGCCAGGCGGCGGCGATCGACCTGGTGGCGGGACCGGCGCCGGGGTTTGTGGTCAGGGCGCCCGCGGCGATGGTCGCGCAGATCGCGAGCGCGGAGCGCGCCGGTCTGGGGGCGCGCGGCGAGTTGATCGGCCGGTTGCGTGGACTCTTCGACGATGTGCGCATCTACGCGCGGCGCCCCGCGGACTACGATCGCGGGGGTCTGCACCGCCTCTCGGCGGCGCCCCGTGAGTTGGCGGCGCTCGTACCGGTGGTATCGGGCCGCGAGCCGCTGCTCGTCTACGCCGACCGCGCGAGCGACATCGAGAACGCCATCCGCCTCGGCCACGAATACGGCATCAAGATCATCATCGGCGGCGGCGCGGAGGCGTGGCGGGTCGCGCCGGCGCTCGCGGCAGCCCACGTGCCGGTGCTGACCGGCGCGCTGGACAACGCCCCACAGAGCTTCGGCACGCTGGGCCAGCGGCAGGACAACGCGGCGCTTCTCCGTCGCGCGGGGGTCGAGGTGGTGCTCACCGGCAACTCGGATGTGGAGGATGCCGGGGTGTTCAACGCGCGCAACGTCAGCCAGGACGCGGGGACGGCGGTCGCCTACGGGATGCCGTGGGACGACGCGCTGCGCGCCGTCACACTGGCGCCGGCCGAGGTGTTCGGGATCGCCGACCGGATCGGCTCACTGGCCGCGGGGCGTGAGGCAAACGTCGTCGTGTGGAGCGGCGACCCGTTCGAGCTGAGCACCCGTGCCGAGCATGTGTTGGTCCGTGGGCGTGAATACACGGAGCCGTTGCGCGAGGATCTGCTGACACAGCGGTACAAGACGTTGCCGCCGAAATACTGAGGCGCCGATTGGGGAGGCGGTGAAAGACAGAGAGGGCCAGCCGCGCGGCTGGCCCTCTCGCCAATGGATGCGGAACTGGCCCCGATCAGTTGTCGCTAGCGGCCGTCTCGGGATAGACGCTGACCTTGAAGCGCGTCCTGTTCTTGTGCTCGAACTTCACCACGCCATCGACGAGGGCGAAGATCGTGAAGTCGCGGCCGAGCCCGACGTTGCGGCCGGGGTGCCACACGGTGCCACACTGGCGCACGATGATGTTGCCGGCGCGGACCTGTTCGCCGCCGAACTTCTTGATCCCGCGGTACTGCGGGTTGCTGTCACGGCCGTTCCGTGACGAGCCGACGCCTTTCTTGTGAGCCATGGTTCCGTCCGAGAGAAGCGGTCGCCGTGCAGCCTGGGGTGGAGCTAGGCGACGGAGATGTCGCGGATGCGCACTTCGGTGAAGCCCTGCCGGTGTCCCTGCTTGCGAGCGTAGTTCTTCCGGCGGCGGAACTTGAAGACGACGATCTTGTCAGCGAGTCCGTGCCGGACGATCTCCGCCGTCACTTTCGCACCGTCGAGCACGGGCGCACCCGCCTTGATCGTGTTGCCGTCGGACGAGAGCAGGACCTCGTCGAACACGACCTCCGACCCAGCGTCGCCTTCCAGGCTGGGAATACGGAGCACCTTACCTGGCTCGGCGCGGTACTGCTTGCCGGCGGTGCGGATGATGGCGTAGGGCATGAGGCAGTGGCTTGGCGTACGTAAAGGGATGCAGCCTTTGATTTTAACGCCATGGGTGGCAGGAGTCAATCGCGATGGGCTGCGCCCGCGGAGGCTCATGCACCCGATCAACTCGAGAGAATTTGCTCGATGCCGACGATGGTTGGATACGGCCTGCCCCAGGTGTTGTTCACCGGCTCTCCGGGCCTGGGCATCAAGGCATCGGGGACCGCCGGTCCCACCTTCAATCCGTTGCAGATCGAGATGTCGTTGACAGCGGCCCACGTCCCGGGCGCCAGACCCGGGAATGCGTGCCTCAGTTTTTCCGGATCGATCGGGAGAGTGCCCAGCTTCTCCATCTCCAGCCGCCGGAGGTGCACCGGCGAGCACGTACCGTGGTGCGCCAACCTCCAGAGCACATCGCCGCGCAACGCCGCGAGTGCGGGCTTCTGAGCGATCGCCATCGAGATCGTCAGAGGCCGGTACCACGAGAGGAAGCCGAACGCCCGCCCACGATCGACGATGACACAGGCTGACCAGCCGTCTTGCGTCCAGGCGACCGGACGACCGCCGGCCCCCGCATACTTGTTGTCTTGCTCCTTGGATTTGAAGTAGGCGTTGATGCAATGTCCGCCGAAGGTCGGATAGGCGAAGACATCGCCGACTTCCATCAACAGTGGCTGCGGATTCTTGAGGACGGGCCTGGGCCCGGCGCGCGGCAGAGGAGCGACGATTCGCGTTCGGACCTCCGCCAGGACGTGTCGCCGAACTGCCAGATCGGCCGGCCTCATCCCCAGCCTCTCGAGCGTGGCGAGGTCGCTGCCGGTGTCGATGATCGCCAGCGCTCCATCGCGCGCGCGGGCGCATACGATGCCGCGCTTCGCGAATTGATCCGCCACCACCAGCCAAAACGTGGTGTGGTCCGGATCATCGCGCGCATTTGCCGCCGCCGACTCGGTGTCGCACAGTATGTCGAGCAGTTCGTCACCGCCGAATGGAAGGCGAGCCACGGCACCTATCGTGGAACGCAAATCCATCGCAAAGTCGCCCGAATACAGTCGTGCGCCCCAAACGCCCATCTCGTCGCCCCTCGTGCATGCCCGGGCCCACAGACCCCGGAGGGTCCCTGCTTACGCGACGGCGTAAAGTTGCGTGACGTCCCGTCCTGCGCCTTTCACCACGATCTTGAATTCATCGGGGCGCAGCAGCGGGTCGTCCCGAAGCTCGATGGAGAACCCGGCACCCTTTTCCAACTTCCTTACGAAATCCTGTTCCTGCTCCATGACATAGAGCGCGACGTCGGGGTGCAGCTTGACCAGCAGGTTGTCACGCTTGCCTTCGACCACGATGCGGCGGAGTGACCGCTCGACTCGCCGCACGATCACTTCGGGGGTGAACACGCGGCCCGTGCCGTGACAGGTGGGACACGCCTCGGTCATGCTCTGGAGGTGACTCTGGCGCACCCGCTGCCGGGTCATCTCGATCAATCCCAACTCGCTCACCGAGAACGCCTTGGTCCGCGCCCGGTCGCGGCCGAGGTGGCCCCGAAGCTCCTGGAGCACGCGGTCGCGATTGGCCTTGGTCTCCATGTCGATGAAGTCGCAGACGATGATTCCGCCCACATCACGCAGGCGGATCTGCCGTGCGAGTTCGCGCGCTGCCTCGAGATTCGTCTTGAGGATCGTCTTTTCCGGGTCCTTCTTGCCGGTGTAGCGCCCGGAGTTGACGTCGACCGAGACCAGCGCCTCCGTCGGCTCGATGATGAGGTAGCCGCCCGCCGGCAGATCACAGCGCCGCTTGAAGAGGTCCCGGATCTCGGTCTCGATGTTGGCCTTGTCGAAGAGAGGGACCGGTTCCTCGTACAGCTTGACGCGATCGATGAGGTCCGGGGCGATCCCGCTCAGGTAGCCCTCGATCTCGTTGTAGAGCTGCTTCGAGTCGACCGTCAGGCTGTCCACTTTGTCGCTGAAGAGATCGCGAATGATCCCCCGTGTCAGGCTGGTCTCCCGATGGACCAGGCTCGGCGCGCGCGTGAAGTGCGTCTTCCGCTTCACCTTTTTCCACGTGCCGATGAGCGCGTTCAGCTCCTGCTTGAACGTCGCCTGCGTCGCATCTTCACCGACCGTGCGTACGATGACACCGCCGCTCTTCTCAGGGAGCACCGCCTGCACCATCTCACGCAGCCGCTGGCGTTCGGCACGGTCGCCGATCTTCCGGCTCACCCCGACGCGCGTGGCATCCGGCATGTAGACCAGGAACCGCCCGGCAAGCGAGATCTGCGCCGTGACGCGCGGGCCCTTGGTGGAGATCGGCTCCTTGGAGACCTGCACCAGAATCTCCTGGCCGCGCTTGAGCATGTCCTGAATCGGCGGAACCTTCGATCGTCCGTGGTCGCCGCCGTTGCCGGCGCGGCCACCGCGCCGGCCACTCCCGCCGCCGTTGGCACCCCCGCCGTCGGCGCCCGCATTGGAGCCCGCATTGGTGCGGGCGCGTTCGGCGGGGCGCGCATCAGCGTAGGGCGAGTCGCCGCCGTCGCTTACCGCAATTCCATCGCCCGCGGGGTCGGTGACCGGCTCCGCCGCGGATTCGGTCTCGTCATCTGCGTCGCCGGCTTCCTCGTCCTCGTCCTCGTCATCTTCTTCTTCGTCGTGCACCAGATCAGAAGCATGCAGAAACGCACTCTTCTCGGTTCCAATATCCACGAACGCTGCCTGGATGCCCGGCAGTACCGCCTCGACCTTCCCGATGTAGATATCGCCGACCATGCGCCGGGCTTCCGGCCGATCGACGAGCAACTCAACGAGCTGGTCGTCCTCCAGTATGGCGACCCGCGTCTCGCGCGGGTTCGCGTTGATCAAAATTTCGCGCTTCATCTGACTCCACAGGAAAACGAAACACCGCCCTTGGCGCTCGGCCCGGGCGGGCGCGGCCACTCGGCCGCGGTGATGTGACCAGCACGCTGGCGATGCCCTCGCGCCCGCTCAATCCAGCAACTCCTTGAGCAGGTGCCGGGCGATGACCAACCGCTGGATCTCTGATGTCCCTTCCCCGATCTCGCAGATCTTGGCGTCACGCATCATGCGCTCGACCGGGTAGTCCTTCGTATAGCCATAGCCGCCGTGTAATTGGACTGCTGTGATGGTGGCGCGCATCGCGAGCTCGCTGCAGTACAGCTTGGCCATTGCCGCCGCCTTGGTGAACGGCCTGCCTTGCTGCGCCAACCACGTCGCGTGGTACATGAGATGCTTGCCGGCTTCGATCTCCGTCGCCATGTCCGATAACTGGAACTGCACGCCCTGGAACCCGGCGATCGCCTGTCCGAACTGCTTGCGCACGCTGGTGTAGCGCAACGCCTGTTCGAACGCTCCCTCGGCGAGTCCCAGCGACAGCGCCGCCATCCCGATGCGGCCGCTGTCCAGCGTTCGCATGAAATTGGCAAACCCCGCACCCTCAGGACCCAGCAGGTTCTCGGCCGGTACCTCGACGTCCTCCAGAATCAGCTCGCGCGTATCCGAAGCCCGCCACCCAAGCTTGTCCTCCTTCTTGCCCGCGCGGAAGCCCGGCATCGCCGCCAACGTGTCATCGTGGCCGATTCCGACGGCCCGCGCCCGCGCGATGTCGACCGTCTCCTTGGTCAGGATGAAGGAGCTGATACCCCGGCTCCCGATCCCAGGCGTCGTCACCGCGGTGACGACAAAGACTTCGCCGACGCCGCCATGAGTGATGAAGATCTTGGACCCGTTGAGCACATACGACACGCCCCGCCGGACGGCCATCGTCTTCGTCCCCCCGGCGTCGCTCCCCGCACTGGGCTCCGTCAGCCCGAACCCGGCCAGCGCCCGCCCGGCCGCGAGGATCGGCACGTACCGCCGGCGCTGCGCGTCGGTGCCGAAGTTGACGATCGGCGAGGTGCCAAGCGTCGTGTGCGCGGAGATCGTGATCGCATGCGAGGCGTCCACCTTCGCCAACTCGTGGATCACGATCACGTAGCTCAGGAGGTCGAGTCCTGCTCCGCCCAGCGACTCCGGCCACGGAACGCCCAGGAGTCCCAACTCCGCCATTCGCTTCACGGTCTCCCACGGGAACTCGCCCGCCGCATCCAGCGTGCGGGCTACCGGCGCGATCTCTTCCCGCGCGAACGCGCGCACCATGTCGCGCACCGCGATGTGCTGATCAGTGAAATACAGCCCGTCATCCATGCAATCGTCTCGTCGTCAGGTGCCGTGTCACACGCTGTGCGTCCGCACGGCCTCCAGGAATTGCTCGCCATACCGGTCGAGCCGGGCCGGCCCCACTCCCCGGACGTCAGCCAGCGCCGCCAGCGACCGCGGGCGGCGGGCGGCGATCTCCGCCAGCGTCCTATCCGGAAAGACGACGTAGGCAGGCACTCCGTCCCGCCGCGCCAACTCGCTCCGGAGAGACCGCAAGGTCGCAAACAGCGGACCGTCCCGTGGTGAAATCTCATCGGCGGACGAGCGTGGCGCCTGCCCGGCCGTAGCGCGACGCCCCGCGCCCGCCGCCCGGCTCGGCCGTGCCTGACGCTTGCCCCGGGACCCTGGCGCCCCTGCCACCGCTTGCCGGTGGTTCCCGAGGCAGTTGTCACACCCCTCGCATTCCGCACCGGCGGCGGGGTCCCCGAAATACCGGAGGATGAAGCCCCGCCGGCACGCCGTGCTGTAGGCGTAGCGCTGCATGATGTCCAGCTTCGCGCGATCGGCACGCCGTCGCCGGGCCTCGCTCTCGGGGTCCGCCGCCCGCATGTCCGCGCGCCCGTCCCATCGCGCATCGCCGGCCGGTGGCCGGGGGTTGTCGATCAGGAACTCGTGGGTGAACCGGTCCTGGAACGCGTGCAGGAGGACGCAGTTCGCACGGCGCCCATTCCGGCCGGCGCGGCCCGCCTCCTGATAGTAGGCCTCCAGCGATCCCGGCATCGTGTGGTGAACGACGAGCCGCACGTTGGCCTTGTCGATCCCCATCCCGAATGCGTTGGTGGCCACGATCGCCCGTACGCGCTCGTGCATGAAGTCGTCCTGTGCCGCCCGGCGCTCGTCGTCCTCCTGGCCCCCGTGGTAGCCGCGTACCCGCACGCCCGCCGCACTGACGGCCGCCGCGATCCGGTCGACTGCCTTGCGGGTGGTCGCATACACGACGGCCTGCCCAGGATGGCTTCGCAGCAGGTCGATCAGGGTCGCGTCCTTTTCCGCGTCGTTGCGAGTGCGGATCACGTGGTAGTGCAGATTCCGGCGGTCGAATCCCGTGACCACGGTCTCCGGATCGCGGAGACCGAGCTGCTCGGCGATGTCCTGCCGCACCGCCGGCGTGGCCGTCGCGGTCAGCGCCACCGTGGGCGGGTCCCCCAGCGCAGCGCGTATCGCGCGAACCCTGCGGTAGCTCGGCCGGAAATCATGTCCCCACTCGCTGATGCAGTGCGCTTCGTCCACGGCCAGCAGCGATACCCCGGCCGCACGCAGGCGATCGGCTGCGGAGCCACCGTCGAACCGCTCGGGCGCCACGTACAGCAGGCGAAGCTCGCCGCGTCCCGCGCGCGCGAAACGATCCGCGACATCCGCATAACTCAGCGTGCTGTTGATGAAGGCGGCCGGGAGCCCCCGGGCCTCCAGCGCATCCACCTGGTCCTTCATCAGCGAGATGAGCGGCGACACCACGACCGTCAGACCGGGAAGCAGGAGCGCCGGAACCTGAAAGCAGAGGGACTTACCGCCGCCGGTCGGCAGCACGACGAGCGTATCCCGTCCAGCCATCACCGACGACATTGCTCGCTGTTGCCCCGGCCGGAACTCCGAATAACCGAACGCATCCTTGAGTGTCGTGCGCAACGCGCCCGGGCCGTCGGGCCGTGTCGCGCTCGCCACGGAGCGTCTGGTGGGATCCGGCGGCAAGGCATCTCCGAGCGGCGATGTGATCATCGTCTCAGGGTGCCAGACAGGGCCCGGGGTCTCATCATCGATCAGCGACAGGTGTTGCCGGATGCGGCGGCGATTGGGCAAGCCGATCACCGGGGCCGATCACACGGCACGGGCGAAATGCCCGCGGGTGAATGCGCCGCCGACGATCCCTCGTATCGCGGCGAGGTCGGGCGCGGCGCCCGCGGCCAGTGACCGTAACGCCTCCGCGTAGCCGCCCACCAGCTCCGCGATCGGGTCGCCCGGCGTGTTGAACACGAGGTGATACGCGCGGAGCCCAGCACTCCACAGGTGCTGGATGAACTCTGACCCTTCGATGGGACGCGAATGGAGCAGCCGGTTCCGGCAGGCGCTGTCCGTCGCGACCGCAAAGCGGTACCCGGCCGGATCCATCAACTCGACGTCCGGATGCTTCTGGACGCACAAATCGCGGCATGTCGTGGGTTCGCGACCGAAGGCAGCCGACAGCACACAGTGCTCGATGGTCATTCCCTCGGGCCGTCCGTACACCAGTGCCGCGAACCCCCGCCCCGACCACGGTCCCGTCACGGCGGCGATCTCGCCGACTGTGAGTTCGACGGACACCAGGATCCGCTCGACACCCATCGCGAACAATGCCGCAGCCGTATGCTGGTTGAAGCAGTTGACAGCGTAGTCGGTGGCGACGCGCCGCCGGCTCGCGGCTAACTCGCGTGCCAGTCCGAGATGTCCGGTAAGGACCGGTACATCGAGCTGCAGCCACTTCTCGAGATCGCGGCGGTCCGCCGGACGCACAATGGTCGGCGTGCGGAGCCAGAGCGTGGCGCCGTCCCCGGCCAGCTCGCTGGCGAGCGCTCGTACGCGCGATACCGGCGGCGCGGGATGACGCAGGAACGGATCGAGGATGATATCGGTGGCCCCGGCCGACGCCGCGGTTCGCACGTCGTCCGTCTGGTAAACACTCACGGCCAGCATGAACGGCGGATCCGGCGCAGAGTCCGTCGCTGGCACACTGGCTGGGAGGCTCACGACAGACGCGATTCGCTCCGCGCGCTGGATCCGGGCCGCGGCTCGCGACCAGTCGCACCGGGTAGCGAGCGCCGCCACCGCGCGCTGGCGCAGATGATTGAGCTCACTCACCGGCAGGAACAGACCGTCGGCCAGCCCGCTCCGGTCGACGCCGGCCAGCACGAACGGCGTATCACCCAGCCTGCCGAGCTGCGCCCTGCACTGTGTGTCATCGATCGAGCGACGGGTGGCCGCTTCGAGTACGGCGTTCGTGCTGAACGACACGGACTCCGCCTCCGGCCCCACTCCGGCGGTGAACTCGCCCGTCAGTGGACCGCCGGCCTGTCCCGAGACGCGCACGTGGAGCGGGATCCGCGGCGACTCGAGCGTCTCGACAGAGGCGTAGCTCGCCTGGCTTGCGGCCAGTAGCTCGGCGTCGGCGTTGCGGACGACCGTCGCCCCGAGCCGGGCGCGCTCACGAACGGCGAGCGTCTGGCGAAACACGGATCCCGCTCGCTTGGTCGCGCGGACCGCGATCACGGTGCCGCCGGTCCGGGGTTCCCCTGGCAGATCGAACGCCAGCCCGTCGCCGGCGTGGATCTCGCGGGACACCTCCACCACGATCTCATCGCCGCTCGTCCCGACCACCGTGCCAAGGGCGATGCCCCGGTTGTCCGGGCGATCGCGCGTGACGAAGTCTCGCCCGCCCCGCCCATGCAGGAGACTCGAGGTGAATCCGCGGCTGTAGATCTGGACCAGTGGTTCGACGGCTTCCGGACTGACGGGCTGCGCATCGCCGGCCGCCAGGGTGTCGAGCCATTGCCGGTATCCATGCGTCACCGTCGCGACGTACTCCGGCCGTTTCTTCCGCCCCTCGACCTTGAGGCAGCGAATCCCCGCGGCGGCGAGTGCACCGAGTTCATCGTACGCGGCGAGATCCTTGGCCGAGATCAGATAGCCGGTATCGAGCGTGGCGCCGGTGGCTGCGTCCGTCAGCGTGTAGTCCTTGCGGCACGCCTGGGCACACGCGCCGCGGTTGGCGCTCCGCTCCGAGATCATGCCGGACATCAGGCACTGGCCGGAATACGAGATGCAGAGCGCGCCGTGGACGAATGCCTCGAGACCGAGGTTCGGGACCGCGTCACGAATGGCGCGCAGATCATCGAGGGAGTTCTCCCGGGCCAGAACGACGCGGGACACACCGAGATCGCGCACGGCGGCCGCACCGGCGGGGTCGTGCACCGTGATCTGCGTCGATCCGTGGATCTCGAGACCCGGATAGATCACGCGAATCAGGCGAATCAGCCCCAGGTCCTGGACGATCACCGCGTCGATGCCGCGGTCGATCGCGTCGCCGAGCAGCATGAGGGCGTTGGTGAGTTCTCCCGGCTTGGTCAGGACGTTGAGCGTGTAGTAGATCCGCGTGCCGTGCGCGTGGGCGAGGCGGCAGGCATCGCCGAGCTCGTCGAGGGTCAACTGGGCGCCATCGTCGCGGGCATTGAAGCCGCCGGCGCCCAGGTAGACGGCATCGGCGCCATTCGCCACCGCCGCGCGCACCGCCTCGAGCGTACCGGCTGGCGCGAGCAGCTCCGGGACGCTGATGCGACGCTCGGCCGCGCGCGACCGCTGCGCCCGCGACGCGCGGCCGTCCGCCCCGCGGCCCGGTTGTGGTGGCGAGGAAGCGATCGTCACGCTAAGAACTTAATGCTGGCGCTGGCCGCGTGGCCCAACAAAACGCAGCAGAAAGGCGAGTCCGAGGCACACGATGCCCGTCCACCGCCAGATCACCTGATCCGTCCGCACACCATACCCGAACAGCGCGAGTCCCGTCACGGCCAGGGTCACCTTTGTGGCCGTGAGTTGCGTCATCGCGCGACGGGAGCGCGGGGGCCGGGCGCCGGCGGCAGTTTCAGCCGGTTGGCGAGATCGTCCGGGACGTCGATCACCATGCGGAGGAGCGCCGTCGACACGACCTTGCCCTGTGCGTCGGTCTTGAGCGACAGCGTGCCGCCGCCGTCCAGCGCGCCGTGCAGCAGGAAATTGAGTGCGCCCAGGTTCGGCAGCTCGAACCGCACGACATCGCCGGAGATCAATCCGGAGAAGTGGTCCGCGACGCGGTCACGGGTCACGTACGTGTCCAGCACCTGGTACCACTCCGGACGCAGTGCCAGGACGCCGACGTTGGCGGTGTCGCCTTTGTCGCCGGACCGCGCGTGCGCGATGTCCAGGAGGCGGACACGCATCAGCCGCGGCGCCTCATTGGAAGGTCACCGACGGCTGCACGACCCGCTTGTCGATGAGGGCTGGCCAGTAGGCCACGACCTCCTCGACCTTCGGCCGGCCGCCGGCGAAGCCAGTGACGCTCGGCGGCCCGTTGAGCACGAGCGGCGCGATCTCGCGCGTGAATCGCTCGATATCTCCGCGGTTGCTGCCGCGCACTCCGACCCGGAGTTGCACTTCCGGAAGATCCTCCGACGGCGGCCCGGCAAGCGCGCCGTGCGTGGCACCCGCTCCGACGAACTCGGTCAGGATGCGATCGAACCGAAGTCCCAGGTGATCGAGCCGCTCGCGCAGCACGCGGTCCGCAAGTTGCGCCTTGTCGAACGCATCCGGCCACGCATACACCAGCGTACCGACGGCCTTGAACCCGGCGCGGTAAGCCACCGACACCTTGAGACTCGGAGTCGCCGGCCGGCCCTCGATCCCATAGACCCGTACACGGTCGGTTCCCTCCGCCGCGAGGCGGATCGTCGTGAAATCCGCGATCACGTCGGGAGTGATATAGGCATGGGGATCCCCCATCTCATACACCAGTTGCTCGGCCACCGATTGCGTCGAGACGCGTCCCCCGGTGCCCGGGTGTTTGGTGACGACGAATGTGCCATCGGCGGACGCTTCGATGATCGGGTAGCCCACTTCTCCGAGGTCAGGGATCTCGCGCCAGTCGTAGAGACAGTTGCCGCCGGAGCACTGCGCACCGCATTCGATGATGTGGCCCGCGACGATGCCTGCAGCCAGCCGGTTGTAGTCGTCGGCCGCCCAACCGAACTCGTGGCGCAACGGCGCCATCGTGAGGGCCGTGTCGGTGGATCGCCCGGTGATCACGATGTTGGCGCCACCGGCCAGTGCCTCGACGATCGGGCCGGATCCGAGGTAGGCATTGGCCGAGAGGACCCGATCGCGCACCGTCGAGAGCGGTGCGCCCGTCTCCATGTTGGCCAGCGGGTGCCCCGCGGCGATCAGCGCGTCGAGACGCGGCAGCAGATCGTCGCCCAGCACCACACCGATCCGCAGCTTGGCGCCGGCATCGCGGCCGCCCGGCAGTGCCCGCACCGCAGCCGCACACGCTTGCGGGTTCACGCCGCCAGCGTTGGCGACGACCCGCACGCCGCGCCCAGTGACGGCCGGCAGCACGCTCTCGACCGCTCCCAGAAAATCGCGCGCGTAGCCTAGCGACGGGTCACGCTCCTTCTGTTTTTGCAGAATGGACATCGTGACTTCGGCGAGATAGTCGAGCATCAGGTAGTCGACCGGGCCGCCGGTCACCTGCCGCCGTGGCGCCTCCAGCCAGTCCCCCCAGAATCCCTGACCGCTCGCGACGCGGACGACCCGGGGTGCGCTCATGCGCCGCGCCCCGGCATACCGGGTATCCCATCGCACGGGAGCACGAACGCGCCGACGTGAGGACCGGGGTTTTGCGCTGCGGTCCGGAGCGCCATGGCCAGGACTGCGCGGGTCTCTTCGGGATAGATCACGGCGTCCACCAATCCTCTCGCGGCGGCGTAGCGGGCGTCGAGTTGCGATTCGTATTCCGCGCGCATGGCATCGACCGCCGTGGCGACGGCATCGGGCACCGGTAGATTGGCGGTCCGTGCCGCCGCCAGAGCCGGTCCGTGCACGGCCTGTATGGCGGCTTCGCCCTCCATCACCCCCATGCGCCCGGTCGGCCATGTGAAAATGAAATCGGGATCGAATCCCTGGCCCGCCATGGCGTAGTATCCCGCTCCCGAGGCGTGGTTGATGGTCAGCACGAGTTTCGGCACGCGAGCCGTCGCCATCGCCTCGACCCACCGCGCGCCAGCGCGGATGATGCCGGCCTCCTCGGCGTCCGGTCCCACCATGAAGCCCGAGACGTCCTGCACGAACAGGAGCGGGATGCCCTGCCGGTCACAGCGGTCGATGAAGAACGCCACCTTCTCGGCGCTCTCCGGATAGATGATGCCCCCGAACCGCGGACGCGAGCCGTCCGGGCCTTTGATCAGGCCGCGCTGGTTGGCGATGAGGCCGACCGTCAGACCCTCGATCGTCGCGTCGCCACAGATGATCTCGCGCGCGCGATTGGCCTGGAACTCATCGATCACGCCTCCGTCGACCACGGCACGCAGCACGGCGTGCATGTCATACGACATGCGATGATCGGCCGGCAGGACACCATACAGCTCATCGCGGGACAGGTCGGATGACGCGGCCACGGCGACGGGCGAGGAGGGCGCCCGCGCCGCCGGTGGCGGGAGCCGGCCAATCAGCGCGCGCAGCTTCTCGAGGCAGGCGGCGTCATCATCGACCGCGTAGTGGGCGACCCCGCTTCGCTCGGTGTGTGTGGTGGCGCCGCCGAGCACTTCCGAGTCGACCGTCTGTCCGGTCGCCCCTTTGACGAGATTCGCGCCGCCCAGTCCCATGAACGACGTGTTCTTCACCATGACGATCACATCCGACAGCGCGGGCAGGTATGCCCCGCCGGCGATGCACTGCCCCATCACCGCGGCGATCTGCGGCACCCGGAGATACCGCCGCATGATGGAGTTGTAGTAGAAGATCCGGGCGGCCCCGTACTGTCCCGGGAAGACGCCGCCCTGATACGGCAGATTCACACCAGCGGAGTCCACGAGGTACACGATGGGGACGTGGCAGCGCATCGCGATTTCCTGCGCGCGCAGAATCTTGCGGATCGTCTCTGGCCACCACGATCCGGCCTTCACCGTCGCATCATTGGCCACGACCACGACCTCGCGGCCGTGCACGATGCCGACGCCCGTGATCACACCCGCGGCGGGCGCCTGGCCCTCGTATTGATCGTACGCCACGAGCAGGCCGATCTCGAGGAATCGCGACCCCGGATCGCACAGGCCGGCGACCCGCTCGCGCGCCACGAGCTTTCCCTGCGCGTGCTGGCGTTCGATGCGCTCGGGGCCGCCGCCTAGCCGCAGGCGGTCTTCCAGCGTGCGCAGCTCGCCGGCCAGCCGCGTGAGCCGCGGCGTGTGATCGGGCACCGCGGGACTCGTCCCGCTCGCAAGCGGTTGATCCCCGGCAGTCCGCGCTGCGCGACGGGCCGCGGTCACGCCTCCTGCCGCTCGCGTTGCGCGAACCAATCCTGGATGTAGCGCACGAGGTCGGAGGTCGAGGTGCCCGGCCCGAATAACTTGCCGACACCCTGTCGATGGAGCGTGTTCATGTCTTCCTGCGGAATGATACCGCCGCCAGTGACCAGCACATCATCGCGTCCCTGCTCGTGCAGGAGCTGCAGCACCCGGGGGAACAGCGTCATGTGCGCACCGCTCAGGATCGAGAGGCCCACCACATCGACGTCTTCCTGGATCGCGGCGGTCGCGATCATCTCTGGCGTCTGGTGCAGGCCCGTGTAGACCACCTCCATGCCCGCGTCGCGCAGCGCGGCCGCCACGACCTTGGCGCCCCGGTCATGACCGTCCAACCCGGGCTTGGCGACGAGGACGCGAATCGGTCGTGATGCGGTCATGGCGTGGTGGAGGATGGGAGACGCCGCGAGCGGCGTCCCTCCAGTTTACTTGCCGCGCGGCGCACGGGGCAACTCGCGTTTGCGGCCGATGAGCAGCATCTCACCGGACCGGCGTGTCAGCGGGCGGCTCGTCCACCCATCGAACGCCTGCTCGACGACGATGCCCTCGGTCGCGAGCATGCCGGCCAGCGCGGTGGCGGTGTAGAGCCGGATCCGGTAGGTCCGATGGCCCGGGCCGGTGCTCCCCCGCCATTGCACCTCGACCGACAGCACGCCCGACAGCGGGTCGAAGGTCCGCTCATGCGCCACCATCGTGTGATCCATGGTATGCCACCAGTCGCGGTCGAGGAACCGTGCCATCACGCCATCCCGGCTCGCCCCGTGCCACACGAACGTGCCGCCGGGCTTGAGGACGCGGGCGAACTCGCGCAGGACCCGGCGGTCATCGCTCGGGTGCAGGAAGAATCCGAAAGACGTGAACACATTCATGACCGCGTCGAACCGCTGCGTCCACCGGACCGGCAGCGCACGCATGTCGCCCCGGCGGTAGTGCAGCCCCTCGTGAGGCCCTTGCGCCCGCGCGACGTCCAGCAGGTGCCCGGAGTAGTCGAGCGCATCGACCGCGTAACCCGCTTCGGCCAGCAGCCGCGCATGACGCCCCTGGCCGCACGGCACGTCGAGCACGCGGGCCCCGACTGGCAGCTCGAGCAGCTCGATCAGCCGGGCGACGTCGCGCCGGTCCTGCCCATCGTTGAAGAGCGGCTCGTATTCCGTGAGGTATCGCGCGTCGAAATAGCTCGCCCACCATTCGCCGGATGGCGCCACACGCGTCCGTTCACCGGGGGGCGTCATCGCCCTCTCCCGCGAGCAGGCGCCCGCTCCGCTTGAGCAGCTCGCGGGCGACGTCGAACGGCGTGGTCTCGCCGGAGTCCATGGCCGCGAGCCGTCCCTCCAGCCACGCCGTGGTCGCCGCATCGCCCCACAGCCGCGCCCGGAGCTCGAGATCGACGACCTCCGCGACGCGCGCGCGCAAGCGTGCCTGCCGCTGCTCTGCGAGGCCACCCGTGGCTACGAGATAGTCGTGATGGCTGTCGAGCGCGCCCAGCAGCTCGGGGATCCCGGTACCGTCGGCGGCCACCGCAGTGAGCACGGGAGGGACCCAGGACGATCCATGGGCGCCTTCCGCCCCGCCGCCCTCCGGCGGATCCGCGGGCTCTCCGGACAGGTCCGTGCCCGCACCTCGCGACGATGCCGTTTGCCCGCGGCGCGGACCCGAACGCACCTGCAGCATCACCTTGAGCTCCGCCCGCAGCCGGTCTGCACCAGGGCGATCCGCCTTGTTGACCACCAAGACATCGGCGATCTCCATCAGGCCGGCCTTCAGCGTCTGAATCGCATCGCCGGATTCCGGGACCAGCACCACGACGCAACTGTCGGCCGTCCGCGCGACCTCAAGCTCACTCTGCCCGACGCCGACGGTCTCGACCAGGACGCGATCGAATCCGTACGCGTCGAGGACATCGGCGATCTCGCGGGTCGCGGCCGACAATCCGCCAAGCGCACCTCGCGTGGCGAGCGAGCGGATGTAGACGCCGGGATCCAGGGCGACAGCCTCCATCCGGATCCGGTCACCGAGCAGCGCGCCTCCCGTGAACGCCGACGTGGGATCGACGGCGACGACGCCGGCCGTCAGGCCGCGGCTTCGGTAGGCGCGGACCAGTTGCGCCACGAGTGTGCTCTTGCCCGCACCCGGCGGCCCGGTGATCCCGATCCGGCGCGCATGCCCGGTCGCGCCGTGCAGCGCCGCCAGGAGGCGCGCCGACCCGGCACCGCGGTTCTCGACAATGCTGATGACCCGCGCGAGCGCGGCCGGCTTCCGGGCCGCGAAATCCGCGAGCAGACGGTCGGACGCGGCCGGCGCCGCGCTCATCGGGACCGCGAGGTCACGCGGCGGACGAGCTGTTCCTGCCGCCGCCACATGCGGGATGAGACTCGGCCGGCGCCCCCGGGATGATCGTGCCCCGCGACGTGGAGCACGCCGTGCACGACGAGACGCACCGTCTCCTCACGCTCCGTCACGCCGTGCCGCCGCGCGTGCGCGCGGGCGATCGCCGGCGCGATGTAGATGTCGCCGATCAGCGGCGCGGCGCGGCCGCTCCGCTGGAGCGAGAACGCGATCACGTCGGTTGGGCCGTCCACTCCCAGGTGGTCCCGATTGAGCTGCGCGATCGCGCGTGCGGACACGAACGCGATCGAGATGAGGGCGGCCCGGACGCGCTCGGCGGCCAGCACCGCCGTCGCGACGGAGCGCACCCTCGCCGCCGGCATGGGCAGGCGCACCCGGCTGGCGGACACCGCAACGGCGAGCGTCACCCCGGGGCGGTCAAGCCGGCGAGCGCGGCGAGCCGCATCACGCCGGGGCCGACGACGCGAACTCGGACGTCACTCCGCCGGTGGCCGAGGGGTAGTCGATCCGATGGTGATACATGCCGATGAGGACGCGGGCGAACTGCTCCTTCACCACCTCCAACTGCTTGAGCGTGAGCGGTGCCTCGCGGAGCTGCCCCTGCTCGATGCGTTGCCGCACGATGTGATCAATGACCTCGCGAATCTTCTGCGGCGTCGCGTCGTGCAGCACGTGCGCGGACGCCTCGACACCATCGGCGAGCATGCAGATCGCCGTTTCGGCGGTCTGGGGAACCGGGCCGGGATACTCGAAGTCCGCCGGATCCACGCCATTGCCGTCGCGCTCGCGCGCTTTCTGCAGGAAATACGTGATGCGCCCGGTGCCGTGGTGCTCCGTGATGAAGGCCTGCAGCCCGACGGGCAGGCCGTGTTCCTCCGCGAGCTCGACGCCTTCGCGGACGTGATTGCGGATAATGGCGGCGCTCGTCGCCGGCTTGAGTTTGTCGTGGGGGTTCCGGCCGCGCGGCTGGTTCTCGACGAAATATTCCGGCTTCTTGATCTTGCCGACATCGTGATAGTAGGCGCCGACCCGCGCGAGCAGTCCGTTCGCACCGATCGCATCGCAGGCCGCCTCCGCGAGATTTGCGATCCGCATGGTGTGCGCGAACGTCCCCGGCGCCTCCACGCTCAGCCGGCGCAAGAGCGGGCGGTTGAGGTCGGACCATTCCAGCAGCTTGAGATAGGTGTCGATGCCCGTGAACTCCTCGAGCGGCGGGAGCAGCATCAACGCTAGCGCCACCGACACCACCGAATTGATGCCGCCGACGAGGATCGCGTACCATATGGCGTGCGCC
Organism: Gemmatimonadota bacterium; assembly: GCA_021324775.1. Lineage (GTDB taxonomy): Bacteria > Gemmatimonadota > Gemmatimonadetes > Gemmatimonadales > Gemmatimonadaceae > Palsa-1248. The sequence continues at coordinate 46,558 of JAJPIM010000003.1, read as the reverse complement.
GGCGTCCCTGCGGCGAGTCCGATGCCCAGCTCCGCCAGTGCATACGCGCCCGCCGTGACCAGAATCGAGTAGTAGGCTTGATCGCGGCGCCTGATGACCCGCACGCTGAATGCCGAGGCGGCCCCAACGATGAGCAGCAGGAACAGCGTGGACGATCCGTGATACGGCGCCTGCAACCCGACGAGCGTCGCCAGGATGACCGACGCAAAGAGGCTGACCCGGGTGTCGAACAGCACGCTGAACAGCACGGCGGCCAGGGCAATCGGGATGAGTTCCGGACGAGCCGGGTCGTTCCGCGCCACCGCGGCCGCGATCGCCAGGATGACCGCGAACGCCACCGCGATGAGGGTCACCGCGCGCGACGACCGGTACACGGCGGGCCGGTAGAACATCATCGTGAGGCCGAACACCGCGATCAGCAGGCCGTTGGAGAGCACCGCGCCGGCCACCGCCTGGCCGCCACCCGCGGATTTGCCGAAGAGCGCGGTCGCGACGACCGCCAAGCCGGCGAAGATGGCCCAGCGAATCACGTGCGCGCCCGCCGCCGCGGCGAACGTCGCCCGCGGCGTCAGCCGGTCGAGCTGCCGCCAGAGATTGAGGGCACGTGTCCCGAAGTCGGGACCCGAATCAGGCGCCGGCGTCGTATGCGTAGGCCCGAATGATGTCGCGCACGAGGCGATGCCGCACGACATCCGTCTCGTCGAAGTAATGAAACGCGATGCCATCGATGCCCGGCAGGATGCGCTCCACCTGCATCAGGCCCGATTCCTCACGGCGCGGCAGATCGATCTGAGTCTTGTCGCCCGTGATGACGATCTTGGAGTTCACGCCAAGCCGCGTCAGAAACATCTTCATCTGCAGGGTCGTGGCGTTCTGGGCTTCGTCGAGAATGACGAACGCATCGGCAAGGGTCCGGCCTCGCATGAAGGCGAGCGGCGCAATCTCGATGGTACGGGTCTCGAGCGCCCGCTGGATTCGCTCGGCCGGCATCATCGTGTCCAGCGCATCGTAGAGCGGCCGGAGGTAGGGGTCAACCTTGGCCTGCATGTCGCCCGGCAGGAAGCCGAGGTTCTCCCCGGCCTCCACCGCCGGCCGGGCGAGGATGATCCGCCGCACTCGCTTCCGTGCCAGCGCTTCGACGGCCGCAGCGACGGCGAGGTACGTCTTGCCGGTGCCCGCAGGCCCGATGCCCACGACGATGTCGTGCTCGGCGATCTTCTGCAGGTATTCCGCCTGGCCCGGCGTCTTGGGCGTGATGACCGTGCGCACCCCCGGCAGGGCAATTCGCTGGCCCTCGGCGACGGTCGCGGCACCGGGACCGTCAGCGCCGGCGTCATCGTGGAGCCGGAGCACGTCGTCCGGAGTCACCGGCTCCCGCTGCCGGGCCAACTCGATCATGCGCTGCGCGACGGAGACCGCTCGATCGACCGAGGCTGCCGCCCCCGTGATCGACAACTGGTCGCCCCGCAGCGCGAGGCGGGCGCCCGAGAGCCGCGCCAGCTCGACGAGATTGGCATCGTTGACGCCGGCCAGGGTCAGAAGATCCGCCCCTTCGGTGGACACCCGGTGGGTGACCGCCGTCTCAGTCATGCGCGGTCCCTGCGACGCGGATGTGCAGGTCATCCAAATCCTCGGCCGGCACCGTGGACGGCGCCCCCTCGAAGAGGGCACGCGCGGCCGTCGTCTTGGGAAACGCGATCACGTCACGCAGGGATGACGCGCCCGCGAGCAGCATCGCGATCCGGTCGAAGCCGAATGCGATCCCGCCGTGCGGCGGTGCGCCGGAACGTAGTCCCTCGAGCAGGAACCCGAAGCGGAGCCGCGCCGCCGCCTCATCGATACCGAGCAGCCGGAACACACGCTCCTGCACCGCCGGGTCGTGGATACGGATGCTCCCGCCGCCCAGCTCCATGCCGTTGAGCACGACGTCGTACGCCACCGCCCGCACGCGGGCCGGGTCACTCTCCAGATGCCGGAGATCGTCGGGGTGCGGTGACGTGAACGGATGGTGCGTCGCATTCAGCCGGCCTGTCTCCGCATCCTGTTCGAACAGCGGGAAATCGAGCACCCAGAGAAACTCGCGCGCGCCCTCGCGAACCAGGGCAAGCCGGCGTGCCGCCTCGTGCCGCACGCGATCGAGCGCCGGGCTCGATACCCGGTCTGGGCCGGCCACGAAGAGGGCGAGATCGCCATCGGCGAGCGCCAGCCGCGCCACAGCCTCCGCCCCGAGAAACTTGGCAGCCGGGCCTTCGACCGAGTCCGCGGTTCGCCTGAGGCGGATCAGCCCGCCCGCCCCCGCGCTCTTGGCGATCTCCTCCAGCTCGTCGGCCTGCTTGCGGGAGAATCCCGCGGCGCCCGGCAGCCGGAGGCCGCGCACGCGGCCGCCGCTGCCGAGCGCGGAGCGCGCGATGCCGAACTCCGTCTCCCGGAATGCATCGCTGGCGTCGAACAGCTCGAGGCCGAAGCGCAGATCCGGCCGGTCGGTTCCGTAGCGTTCCATCGCGTCGGCGTAGGACATGCGCCGGAAGTGGGCTGGCGCGGCGGCGCCGCTCTCGGCGAACAGCTCGCCGATGAGCCCTTCGGCCACCGACATGATGTCCTCGCGCCCGACGAAGGCCGCCTCGATGTCGATTTGCGTGAACTCGGGCTGGCGGTCGGCACGGAGATCCTCGTCGCGGAAGCAGCGCGCGATCTGGAAGTACCGGTCATAGCCCGCGATCATGAGCAGTTGCTTGTACAGTTGCGGCGACTGCGGCAGCGCATAGAACTCCCCGGCGTGCATCCGGCTCGGGACGATGTAATCGCGCGCACCTTCCGGCGTGGGCTTGGTGAGGATCGGCGTCTCGATCTCGAGAAAGCCCCGGTCGCTCAGGTGCCGGCGCGTCGTCTGCATGAGCCGGTGCCGCATTTCGAGGTTGGCGTGCAGCTCGGGACGGCGGAGGTCGAGATAGCGATGGCGGAGCCGGAGCTCTTCGGCCGGCAGCTGCTCGCCCTTGCCTCGCGCGACGGGAATTGCCGGGGTGACCGACGGCCCGCTCAACTGCAGCCCGGTCGCGCGGACTTCGACATCACCGGTCGCCAGATCGGCGTTCCGAGATTCCGGCGGACGCGCGGCGATCTCGCCCTCGACGAGCACCACGCTTTCGACGCCCACCGCTCCGGCGCGGCGCAACACCTCGGGCGGCGTCCATCGGGGGTCGAACGACACCTGCACGATGCCCGCGCGATCGCGCAGATCGACGAAGACGATGCCGCCGAGATCGCGCGTCCGGTGCACCCATCCGCCCAACCGAACCTTCGTGCCGGCATCACTCGCCCGAACCGAGCCGCACAGACGCGACCGCAGTGACGTCGCCATCACGGAACCGTCCGTCGCTCCGTGGGTCACGCCCGCACCAACCGATTACTGTTCATTGAGTTGTCGCGGAATCTAACCCAACCGGATCCCACCCGGTAGGCGCGCCGCCTGCGAAGCGGCGAGATATCGTAGCGCGTATTTTGTTGTCTCATAAGGCGTTACGTCACCAACCTCTCGTACTCTGTGAAGCAGGATCGCGAGAATCTCCTCGATCTGCGTCCCGCCGATGTCGTCGCGCGGTTGCGAACGTTCGCGGCCGAACATGACGTCGCGGCGTATCGCGGCAATCAAGTGGCGCGGCGGTTGTGGACCACGCCGGTGCGGAGTTTCGCGGAGATCGCGGAGCTCCCCGCGGCGTTTCGCGAGCATCTCGATACGGCGTTCGTGCTGCCGCGCCTCGAGCTGGTGACGCGGCAGGAGTCGGCTGACGGCACGCAGAAGTTTCTGTTCCGCTTGCCCGACGGAGAATCCATCGAGACAGTCACCATCCCCGACGGCAACCGGCTCACGGCGTGCATCTCGTCGCAGGCCGGATGCGCGCTTCAATGCGCGTTCTGCGCGACGGGAGCGATGGGATTCGCTCGGAACCTCGCCCCGTGGGAGATCGCTGGGCAGGTGCGCGAGCTCATGCTGCTCGATCCCCCGCTCCGCCCGACGAACGTCGTGTTCATGGGAATGGGCGAGCCGCTGATGAACTGGCGAAACGTCGACGTGGCGCTGACGCTGCTCAACGACCCCGCCGCGATCGGGATCGGCGCGCGACACATCACGGTATCGACCGTGGGCGTGTTGCCGGGTATCGAGGCGCTGGCCGCCCGGCCCGAGCAATTCCGGCTCGCGATCTCCGTCCATGCGCCGCTCGACGAGCTGCGGCAGAAGCTGATGCCTGTCAATACGAAGTATCCTCTGGCCAGCGTGATTGCGGCGGCGCGGGGGTTCGTGCGGCGGGTGACGTTCGAGTACGTCCTCCTCGGTGGCGTCAACGACGCCCAGGATCACGCGGCGCGGCTGGCGGCGCTCGCCATCGCGTGCGGCGCGTTCGTCAATCTCATTCCCCTGCACCCGGGCGGGAGCCGGGGGTTCAGCCAAAGCACGCCGGGCGCGACCGCGGCTTTCGCCCGGACGCTGCGCGCGCGGGGCGTCGAGGTGGCGGTCCGCAAGAGCCGCGGCCTCGACATCAGCGCGGCGTGTGGACAGCTACGGGTAGAACGGCTGGGGCGGCGGCCGCCAACCCGCGCCCACGAGGACGCTGACGTCCACGTAGCGTGACGAATCGGGGTGCGATTCCACTCGCGCCCCACCGAGTCCCTGTGCGACCAGTTCCGCGTAGGCCGGGTGGCCGGACCGGTCGATCACCAGCGTCGTGTCCCGCGTGGCGGGCGAGGTGCCGAACGCCACGACGTCGAAGCCGCGGTCACGCAGGTAGAGCGTGGCCCGCCGGCCCAGCCCGCGCATGCGTGTCGCGTTCAGCACTTCGACCTTGATCCTGACACCGGCCGGCGCGTGCACGTCGGTCCCCTGAAAACGAGGGCCCGTGGCGACTGGCGCCGGAGCGTGCCGGCGGCGCGCGCCGACGATACCCGCCAGCACACCTCCCATCACGAGGAGCGCCACCACCACCGCGATCAGACGACGAGACCGCCGCCCCGTGCCACCGACGGGCATACCGAGCTGGTCGCCGTTCATCGCACCGAGTTCCAGAGTGCGGCCGTGCGAGGAGCCAGTGCCTTGCCTCCCTCGACCGCCCAGCAGACTCGCATCTGTACCACGTCGCGGAACGCGCGATCGAAATCGAGCGGCACGCGCGCGGCCAGCGCCGCGCGCACGTCGCGCGCAAACGCCCGTCCTGGTTCCAGGAAATCCGCCATGTAGAGCGCCCGGCCGGTCGCGCCCCATTCCGCTGACCCTACCGTGTGCCAGCGGATCGCGTCGAGCACATCGGCCCGTCGTTCGCCGTCGGCCGCGAGGCGCGCCGCCGCCGCGGGGCCGTGCAGAAACGCGGGGTCCGGCGGCATGTCGCCAGCCCATGCAGCACTGGGGTCATCGCTCAGAATCGCCCGCAGGGTCTCCTCAGGGGCGTCACGCAACGCATCGTGCCACGTGGCCGCGTCGTGCCACGCCTGGCGTTCCGCCGCCGGGAGCGAGAGGTGCGCCGCCCACGCACCGATCAGCGCGACCACCCGGGCGATGTGTGCGCGCCGCGCGGTCGTGACGACCGCCCATGACGGCAACGAGATCGGCGGCAGGGCGCTGCCCGGCGCTGGCACGGGATCGCCAGCCGCAGCCCCACCAGCGGCAGACCCGGTCGAGGACCGCGCCGCTGGGTGCGTCAACGCGGCACCTCCGCCTGGGCGAACACCGCGTTGTCGATGAGCCGCGTCCGTCCAACTCGCGCCGCCACCATGGCCACGGCGCCCGGAACGACGTCGGTTATCGGCTCCAATCGCTCCGCATCGGCGATCGCCAGATAGTCCGCCGTCACGTCCGGCTCCTGTGCCAGCAGCTCGTGCCCAAGCGCAATGAGGGTGCCGGCATCGGTTGTCTGGCCCTCGGTCCACGCTCGCACCATGGCGTCGAGCGCACGCGGTATGGCAAGCGCGCGCGCACGCTCGGACTCCGACAGGTACGCGTTCCGGCTGGACAGCGCGAGTCCGTCCGCGGAACGGACGGTGGGCACCGCCACGATGTCCACCGGGATGTTGAGATCGCGGACCATTGCCCGGATGAGTGTGAGCTGCTGGAGATCCTTGCGGCCGAACGCCGCGAGATCGGGTTGCACGATGTGGAACAGCTTGGCCACGACAGTCAGAACACCCGCGAAGTGTCCCGGGCGGACCGCCCCTTCCCACCGGGCATCGAGCGCCACGTCACCGGGCCGCGGGGCCACCGGTATCACGGCAACAGCCGGAGGCAACGGGTACATCTCGGCAGCCGATGGCGCGAACACGATGTCTACGTCATGGGCGGCAGCCAGCGCCGAATCACCCTCGAGCGTTCGCGGATAGGAGGCGAGGTCTTCGCTCGGGCCGAACTGCAGCGGATTGACGAAGATGCTCATGACCACGCACCCGGCGCGCGGCCGCACCGCATCCACGAGGGCAAGATGCCCGTCGTGCAGGGCCCCCATGGTGGGCACGAATCCGATGACATCGCCCCGCGCACGCGCCGCGCGCAGCACGGACCGGAGTTGGGGGATAGCCGTGACGATCCGCACCGTGCCGTCCTACGTCAGAAACTGTGGCCGGCGTCCGGATACGTGCCGGTACGCACGTCGCCGCCGAAGGCCCGCACTGCCCCGCGTACCTCGTCCGCCATCGCCGCGTAGCGCTTGAGGAACTTTGGCGAGAAGGTGTCGTTGAGGCCCAGCAGATCGTGCAGCACGAGCACCTGTCCGGAGCAATGCGGGCCCGCTCCGATCCCGATCGTCGGGATGGCAACGGCAGCAGTGATCGTTTCCGCGACCGCGGCCGGCACGAGCTCGAGAACGATGGCGAACGCGCCGGCATCCTCGAGCCGCCGGGCATCGTCGAGCAGCCGCGCAGCGGCGGTCGCGCCGCGTCCCTGGACGCGCGGGCCGCCCAGCGCGTGCTCGGACTGCGGTGTGAAGCCGAGGTGGCCCATGACGGGAACGCCGAGATCGACGACTGCACGGATGGTCCGCGCGATCGCCGTAGAGCCGCCTTCGAGTTTGACGGCTTGGGCGCCCGTCTCCTGCACCACGCGCCCGCAATTGAGCAATGCCCGATCGTCGCTGACCTGGTAGGTGAGGAACGGCATGTCCACGATCACGAGCGCATCGGGCGCCCCGCGACGGACGGCGGCGCCGTGATAGATCATGTGATCGAGCGTGACCGGCAGTGTCGTCGCATGCCCGGCGATCACGTTGCCGAGCGAGTCGCCCACCAGCAGCGCGTCCGCGCCTCCCTCGTGCACGAGCCGGGCAAAGGTCGCGTCGTACGCCGTCACGACGACCAGCCGCTCGCCGCGCGCGGCCTTATCGCGGAACTCGGCGACGGTGGGCCGCCGCCGCGCCGCCACCGCCGCGGTAGGCCCGGGGGCCGATTTTCGCGCCGCCATCATGCGCGGCCCGTGGCCGTTGGTCCGATGCGGGCCGTGGCCTGTGCGATTTCCCGCTGCCAGAAATCCCGCCGGGCCAGCTCTGGATGGGGCACGACGAGGCGCGGCTCGTCGATCCGGCGCGCGCCGTAGCAGACGATGTCGAGGTCGAGTGTGCGCGCACCCCATCGCTCGCTTCGGACGCGGCCCCGGCTGCGTTCGATCTCATGGAGGTGATCCAGCAGCGCCAACGGCTCGATGGTTGTGTGCATCGCCACTACCTGATTGAGGTACGGCCCCTGCCCCGGCGGTCCGATCGGCGCCGTTTCCTCGACGTCCGATTCACCAATGATGCTGGTCCCCGGCAATGCACCGAGGGCACGGCGGGCCGCCGCGAGGTGCGCGCCGCGGTCACCCAGATTGGACCCCAGCGCGATATATACCGCGTCGCCGGCACATGGGGCGGACCACTCAGGCATCATGCCGTCGCTCCAGGACGACCTCGGCATACGCGAGGGGCCCCGGGAGTGTCACGTGCGGCTTGCGCACGGCCACCCGGACACCGGCGACGCTCGCCACAGCGAGAGCGGCAGTGGCGACGCGCTCGGCCACCTGCTCGAGATACGGCGTGTGCCCGGTCCCGACGGCGTGTTGCACCAGATCGTAGAGCGTCCGGTAGTCGATCACGGACCCCTGCCGCGCTCCGCCGGCCCGCCACACCGTCAGGTCGACTTCGATCGGCTGCGGCAGCGTCGCCTCGTGCGCGAGAACACCGATCCGGGCATGAAACCGCATGCCCCGCAGCGTAACCGCATCGCGGGTTGGCACCCGCGGGAACGTAAAGGCGCCGCCAGGCTTGTTCAACATCGCCGGGCCAGCCCGCGCGCAATCGCGCGGCGCGGCCCCGGGGGCGTCACCGTGTGGTGGTGATCCGCCGGGTCAGGTCGCCAAGGTAGCTGGCCACGCTCTGCAGCTCGTGCGTGGCGCTCTCGAGACCCGCGAGGGCAAACGCCTGCTCCTTGGCCGACGCGGTGACCGCCTCGGCGCCCGACCGGTTGCGGTCGGAGATGCCGGCGATCCGGCCGACGCGATCCTGGAGGCGGGCACATTCCTGCTCCTGATCGCGTGACACCGTGGCGATGCGGCGGGCGTGCGTGGCACTCTCCGCGGTGGCCTCGAGGATGACGTCGAGCGCGCGCAGCGCCGCGGCGGACAGCCCTTCGGCGTCTCCGACGATTGCCCGCCCGCGTTCCATCTGCTCCGAGATGCGTCGCGTCTCTTCCTCGAAACCGAGGATGATGTCGGCCGCCCGGGCGGAGGCCCGTGAGCTCTGCTCGGCCAGCTTGCGCACCTCATCGGCGACGACGGCGAAACCCCGGCCCTCGGCACCCGCGCGCGCCGCTTCGATCGCTGCGTTGAGTGCGAGGAGGTCCGTCTGCTCGGCCACTTCCTTGATCACGGCGATGAACTCCGTGACCTCCGCGGCCGTGCGGGTGAGCTGGTCGACCTGGGTCGAGCTCTCGCCCACGAACCCCTTGGCGCTCACCAGCCGGTCGATCGCGGCGGCGATCGTGCCGCGATGCTCGGTCGCTACGTCAGTCGCCCGCCGGCTGGCGGCGGCCGCCGCACTGCCGTCACGCACGACGCTCGTCGTGGCTTCATGCAGGACGCGGGTGACCTCCAGGCTCCGGGCCAACTGGTCCGTCTCCTCGACGATCCCGCGCGAGATCTCGGCGACCGTGCGGGCCACACTCTCGCCGCCGCCGCGGAGCGTGCGCGCCGACCGTCCCAGTGTCTCGACCTGGCCGCCCATTCGTGCGACGGCATCGAGCAGTGGCCGCCGCAGCTCGTAGATATGCAGCGTCGTCGCGAGCTGATTGGCCACCCGCTGGACGAGCGCGAGCTGCTTCACCCCGTAGGTTGCCCGCTTGTGATGCTCGACCTCGAAGAGCCCGACATTGCGGTCGCCGAAGCGGAGCGGCACCACGACCGCGCTGCGAGCCTCGGGACGGGGAGAATCGATGCGGCGGTCGCGGAGCGCGTCGATCACGACGACCGGACGTCCAGACTCCAGAGCCAGTTTGCGTAGCAGCGCGTGATTCTCCCCCAGGGTCTTGGCATCGGGGGGCTTCGTCCCTTCGGGCGCGCGGCGGCCGTCTTCGGTCACGTCGCTCGAGCGGTACACGAGGTGCAGGTCTTCGTGCTGTAGCTGCCAGATCCGGAAATCCGTCCAGTCCACGAGGCGGTGGGCCAGCCGCTCGATCAGGACGCAGGCCTCGACCAGCGAGACGTCCGCGGTGACGACGTCTTCCATCGCATGGATGATGTTCTGCTCCTCGGCGGCGATCGACTCCTCGAGGATGCGCTTGAGCACATAGCCGGCCGCGAACACGATGAGCAGGATGGGCCACGCGCCCCAGCCGTAGGTCGCGATCGCGATCGTCGCAGCACACGCCGCCGCCGTCGCGGCGCCGGAGGTGACGAGCTCGTAGCGCAGGATCAGCGCACGTTCGTCGGGCATGAGCTTGTCGCGGACGAGGAGGCTGAAGTAGAGCAGCGCGCGACTCAGCGTGAAGTACGCGACGACGAAGACTGCGACGGCAAACGCCGCGTCCGCGCCCAATTCCGTCGTCCCGCTGAAATGCATGGCGCCCGCGAACAGCCCGTAGGCCGCGGCCAACGCCAGCGTCTCGCGGCCCGAGTTGATCCAGGCGAACTCCGTCGTCTTGCGCAGGACGAAGACATCCGCGATGAAGACGCCGAGATACAGCGCGGCGAACGTCACCGGCGCACCACACACGAGGGCGCCCGTAAGGGCGACCGCGCCGACCAGGTTGAGCGCGGAGTACTTCGTGAGCGGGATCTGCGCCGAGCGGAGCACGACCGTCGCGAGCCCAAGCACGAGCAGCGATGCGGGCTCGGTCACCCACCGGTGATCGGCAGTGAGGGCGGCGATCAGCACCGCCGAACCCACTACGCCGAGCGCCCGCGTATAGCGGTGGAGGAAGTCGCTCACCGGCGAGGCGCTCTGGCGCGGGCGAGATCAGAGCGTCGCATCGAGTCCGTGGCGAATGCCGCTCGTAAAGGCGATGGCGTCGTCCACGCTGCGCCCGGCCGCCTCGACGAGTGCACTCCCGACGACCACGCCGTCGGCCACGCGGGCGACCGAGGCGGCATGCTCCGGCCGTGCGATGCCGAAGCCCACGCAGATGGGAAGTGTCGTCGCCGCCCGCAGGCGCGCGACCGTGTCCGGGAGTTCAGGGGGCAGCTCGGCGCGCGCCCCCGTCACACCCAGACGGCTGATCAGGTACACGAAGCCGCTGCCATGGTGCGCGATCTCCGCCATCCGGTCGCTTGGCGTCGTCGGGGCGACGAGGCGGATGAATGCGAGGCGGCTGTCGCCCAGCCACGCTTCGCGCGGCGGGTCGGCGCCGACGGGAAGATCCGTCACGAGCACCCCGCTTGCCCCTGCGGCGGCGGCACGTTTGAGCGCGTCCGGTCCGGCGGCGAGCAGCGGATTGAGGTAGCTGAAAATGATGACGGGAACCGTCACGCCGGCCTTCGCGATGAGCGCCAGCGCGCGATCGAACGTCATCCCCTGCGCGAGGGCCTGTTGCGAGCTGGCCTGGATCACCGGGCCGTCGGCGAGCGGATCGGAGAACGGAATGCCGACCTCGATGATGTCGGCCCCCGCGGCGGCGACGCCGCGCAGGAGCTCGATGCTGCGGTCCTCATCGGGGTGGCCGGCCGTCAGGTAGCAGACGAGCGCGCGGCGGTTCCGGGCGCGGAGGTCCGCGAAGCGCCGGGTAATCGGGTTTGGCGTCATACGATCATCATACGAAATAATCCGCGACGCGGATGCCGTACCGCGCCGCATCAGCCGTCTTGATGATCGTCCGGGCGTAGATACCGCCCTCGAGCTGCGCCGCCAGATCCGCCAGCTCTCCGGGGAACAGCACGTTGCCCTGCGGGTCCGAGACAATGCGCACGATCGGGCGGGAGATGAGGTCCGGGTTGGGATTCGTCGAGTGGACGATCCCCAGTTCGAACGTGTCCAGCACGACGACCGTGCCCACCGGATACAGGCCGAGGAGGTTCATGAACGCCTTGACGACGACCGGATCCATGCCCCGCTTGGGATTGTCTCGCATCTCCTGGATCACCGCCGCGGGAGACAACGGCTCGCCCTGGTAGGCCCGGTGCGTCGTCGCCGCGTCGAATCCGTCCGCGACCGCGACGATCTTGCTGAAGATCCCCATGTCGCGCGGGCGCACGGGCCGCGGATACCCGCTCATGTCGTGCTTCATGTGATGTTCGTATGCCACGACCATCGAGCGGTACGGCAGGTCGGTCGCCCCCCGCATCTGGAAGAGCGATAGCACACCGAGCCACGGGTGATTGGAGATCGCGCGCCAGTCCGCTTCGGACAACTCGTCGGCCTTGTTGAGCACGTGCAGCGGGACGCGCGCCTTGCCGATGTCGTGGAACAGCGCCGCCAGTCCGAGGTCATAGAGCTGGAGCTTGCTGAGTCCGAGGCGCCGCCCCAGCGCGACCGCGAAGATGCAGACATTCACGCTGTGCGTGAACGTGTACTCGTCGTAGTCGCGCAGAGTGGTCAGTCCGAACAGCGAGGTCTCCTCGTTGAGGATCTGGTCGACGATGGCCTGCACGACGCGCTTGATCTTCTTGATGTTGGGCGCGCGACCCATGCGGACGGAATGGATCACTTCCTTGGAGACCGACACCGACTGGGCGTACGTCCGCTTGGCCGCCTCCTTGGTCTGCTCCCCGAGTCCATCCGCGGCGCCACCGAGCGTCGGGGGCGCCAGCTCGAACGCCGAAACGTTGGCCATGGTGAGCTTGGCCGTGATCTGCTGGAAGCGCTGTTCCGGATTGCCATCGCCGGGCGCCTGGACCAGCGAGAGGAACACCAGCCAGTCGCGGGGGCCCACCGTCTCCGCGACGCGGAGCGATCCGATCCCGGCCGCCCGGAAGAGCGAGAGGAGCTGGCTGAAGCTGGCGTAGTTGTCGAGATCGAGGCGCAGCCGCGTCGCGTTGATGAAGATGAACTCGCCGCCGGTCCGGAACTCGAGATCGCGCTCCTGTAGCAGGAGGGCTTGCGTCACGCTCGTGAGATCCTCGAGCGCCTTGACCACCGCGGCGTTCTCGATCGGGTACAGCTTGATCGCGCGGAGCGCCCCGTAGAACGATAGAATGAACGCACGGCCGCGGCGCCTGACGGCTGCATCCGAACCCGTGTCGTTGCGGTGCGGGTTGGTGCCCTCCCCATGCCGGCGCGGACCGGTCACGCCTTCCCGCGCGAACTCCCGGACCGAGGGTCCGGACGACCGCCGGGCGGCAGCACCGGCCGGCGTGGATGGCTCGGGGCGCGGGTCACTGGTGCGCAACGCGCCTGGAGTGGCGGCAGTCGTGCCAGGCGCATTCGTGCGGGTTGGAGGAGCGCTCACGGATTGCCGCCGCGCAGTGCCTTGTTCACCGCGTTGCGCACGACCACGTCCTTCTCATCGGCCGCTCGGCGGAGACTCGCGGCCGCCTTGTCCGTGCCGATGCGGCCGAGCGCCATGGCGGCGCAGGCCCGCGCTTCGGCATCTTCGCGGCGGCGCAGGAATCCGCGCGCGTTGAGAATGCCATCGAGGAGCGGGACGCCGGCATCGCCGCACATCGATCCGTACGCCTCGAACATCGCCATTTTTTCCGTCAGGTCGGCGTCGCGCACCGCTTTGCCCTTGACTACGGCCTCCACGCGCGGAAGCGCCGGCCGGTACGCGCGTATCGCGAGGGCGCGCGCCGCTGCGACGCGGACGTCGCGATCGGCGTCGCCGATCGCGCGCTCGAAGCCCTGCAGGGCGCCCGCGGAGCCGATCTCCGCCAATGCCTGAACGACAGCGAGACGGATCGCGGCGTCGGGGTCGGTGAGCCGCCGTACCAGCGGCGTCACGGCCGCCGTGCTGCGCAGCGCTCCCGCGCGCCGGATCGCTTCGGAGGCCACGGCCGTATCGGTGCTGCCGATCAGCCGCACGAGCTCCGCGGTGTTGGCCGCGGTCAGGCGAGTGGCGGCCGACTGCAGGAGCGTCCGCACCTGCGGGTCCTGAAGCCGCGGAAGCCAGGCGAACAGGGTCTCGAGCGCACGCGGGCGCAGCTGGTCGAAGAGGGCGCTGAGGTCTTCCTCCGGCGGGAGTGCCCGTGCCTGGTCGAGCGAATCCAGGAGTTGCGAGAGCGCATCTGCCTGGCTGAGGCGGTCGGGCACGGCGGCCAGCCGGTCCCGCTGCTCGGCCGCGAGCCCTTTGGTCCGGCCGGCCGCGATCTGTGATTCCTGCAGCAGATACGAGACGGCTCGCAGCTCGCCGGCTGACAAAAAGTGGAGGATCAGGGTGTCGAAGATCCCCACGATCTCGTCGCGCACCGCCGCGTCAGCCTGCACTTCGAAGATGTCGAGCAGGATCGCGAGCACATTCTGCCGCAGATCGCTCGCGTACTCCTTTTCGACCTGGCCGCGGAGGTAGGCGACCTCGGTATCGTCGAGGAAATACAGCGTCGTGTCGAAGTTCTCGAGATTGACCAGTCCCGGGCGTGATTCGAGCAGGGTCTCTTCCGGCCGGACCGGATCATTCGCCTTCGGCGGCTCGATCGCCCGGGCCTCGAACTTCGGCGTGAGCTCGCCCGCCCCCAACGCGCCATCGTCCGCCAGCTCGACGTACTTGTAGCGGAGGTGCAGGAGGTCGTGCTCCCAGAGCATGACGAGGAGATCGTCCTCGTCCGGCGAGTTGCGGCGGACGCGCTGGACGATGTCGAGGAAGGTGATCAGATCGTCCTGCTCGAACCCCTTCTGGAACTGCAGCTCGCGAACCCCGTCCTTGTAGAACACCCAGGGCAGGCTGTCGGACGTCTTGCTGGCTTCGCGCAGCACGACGGCGCCTTCCCAGACGAAGTCGGACTCGGTCACGACGAGCGTGAAATCCTCCGTCTGTTCCCACACGGGCGTGAACGCCCCACGCAAGGTGTCGAGTGCGCGGAGGTAGGTGGGGTTGTTGTGCATGTACAGCTGATGGGCACGCACCCCTTTGACGAGGACCTTCAGCAACTCCTCGATCGGCCCCGTGGGGAACGGCGTCTCGACGGCCGGCGTCTCGGCCGACTGCCGGGTGCCGGCGCCGCTGACCCGAGATGGCGGAGGTGCGACGCCGGCGGTCACGCGCCCGCGACGCCGAGGGCGCTGACCTGCGCCACGTCCTTGTCTCCGCGTCCGCTGATGCAGATGAGCACCGGCTCATCGGCGGCCCACCGGCCGGCCTGGTTATCCACCCACGCGATCGCGTGTGCCGTCTCCAGCGCGGGCACGATCCCCTCGCACCGGCTCAGCAACTGGAATCCGGCCAGCGCCTCGGCATCGGACACCGCCACGTAGGTGGCTCGGCCCGAGTCCTTGAGATTCGAGTGTTCGGGTCCGACGCCCGGGTAGTCGAGTCCCGCCGAGATGGAGTGCGCGGGGTGCACCTGCCCTGCGGCATCCTGCAGGAGGTAGCTGTAGGCGCCGTGCAGAACGCCGGGCGTGCCCCGAGCCAGCGATGCCGAATGGCGGCCGCTGTCGAGTCCTTCACCTGCCGCCTCGACACCGACCAGCTCCACGTCCGGATCATCCACGAATCCCGTGAAGATGCCCATGGCATTCGATCCGCCGCCGACACACGCCACAACGGTGCGAGGCAGGCGTCCGGCCCGCTCCAGCATCTGTGCGCGTGCCTCACGACCAATGACCGATTGAAATTCCTTCACCATGCGTGGATAGGGAGCCGGACCGACGACCGACCCGATGATGTAGTGGCTGGAATTGACCGTCGTGACCCAGTCGCGGATGGCTTCCGTGGTGGCGTCCTTGAGCGTCCGCGTGCCGCTCAGGACTGGCACCACCTTGGCCCCCATCAACCGCATGCGAAACACGTTCAACTCCTGGCGGCGCATGTCCTCCTCGCCCATGTAGACGACGCATTCCAGCCCGAATCGGGCACAAATCGTCGCCGTCGCCACGCCGTGCTGGCCGGCCCCGGTTTCGGCGATGATCCGGCGCTTCCCCATCCGGCGCGCCAGGAGGGCTTGGCCTATGGTGTTGTTGATCTTGTGGGCCCCGGTGTGGTTGAGGTCCTCCCGCTTGAGATAGACAGGGGCGGCCACCCGCGTGGAGAAATGAGGCGCGGTGCTGAGGGGGGACGGCCGCCCGACGTAGTTGCGGAGCAGATCGTCGAATTCGGCCGTGAACGCGGGATCCCGGAGAGCGGCGTCCAAGGCCTCATCCAGTTCGTCGAGCGCCGGAATCAGCGTCTCGGGGACATACCGTCCGCCGAAGATGCCGAAGCGGTCGCGGTGAGCCAGGGTGGTCATGGGATTGGGGAGGGCGTGGGGGGCGCGACGGTCGCGTCCGCGGTCCGCACCGCTTGGGCGAAGGCACGCATGCGGTCATGATCCTTGATGCCCGGCGCGCGCTCCACGCCGGACGAGACATCCACGACATCCGGGTGCAGCACGGAGATCGCCTGGCCGACGTTGTCCGGGGTGAGGCCGCCCGCGAGCACGAGGCGGGACCGTGGCCCCACGACGGCACGAAGCTCCCGGAGACCGGCCGCCATCGCGCGCCACGGCAGCGCGGTGCCGGTGCCACCGAGCTTCCCCGGCACGTGCGCGTCCAGCAGGAGGGCATCGGCGGCCGCCCATAGTGCCGCGGCGCCGGCTGGCAGACGCCCGTCCTCGCAGCGCACGACCGCCCAGACTTCCCGCGATGGATGCATGGCGCGCAGCGCGGCGCGGAGCGCGGCGATGTCCGGCCCTGTCGCGTTTCCATGCACCTGAGCGATGTCCACGGGAACGGCCGCGGCCACATCCCTGATGCCCGTCACGCCGGCGCCACCCGCGTTCTCCGCCGCGGCCGGCGCAGATATTCCAGCGAACACGCCGGCGCGCCGCGGTGATGTCCCATCGAGGGAGGCGAAGAGCGCGGCGGCCTCTGTCGCGGTCCGGTGGCGGGGGCCGCCCGCGAACACACACCCGACGTACTCCGCCCCCAGCTCCGCCGCCGCGGCCACATCCTCGACGCGTGTCATGCCACAGAACTTGATCGCCGTCACCGCCTCTGCTCCCCTCGCGCGCGGCGCGTCACGCCGGACAGCGTGTGGACCGCTGCCGCCCCGTCGGATGCGACCGACAGAGTTGATCCGACGAGGATGGCATCGGCACCCGTCGCCGCGGCTGCCTCCGCGTCGCGCCGGCTGGTCACGCCGCTCTCGGCGACGGCGATGAGGCCAGCGGGGATCCGCGGGATGATTCTGGCGACGGTCCCCGGATCGACCTCGAGGGTCTCGAGATTCCGGTTGTTCACGCCGATCACCAGGGCTCCGGCGTCGAGCGCCCGATCGAGTTCCCGCTCGTCGCGCACCTCCACCAGCAGTTCGAGCCCGGCCGCGCGCGACGAGGCGACGAGGGCGTTGAGCTGGCGCGGGGCGAGCGCGCGAACGATGAGGAGTGCCGCCGCCGCGCCGCACGCTCTGGCCTCGTACAACTGCAGCGGATCGACAATGAAGTCCTTCCGCAGGACCGGCACTGCGACGGCTCCCGACACCTCGCGCAAATCATCGAGACTGCCGCCGAAACGATCCGGCTCCGTGAGAACCGACAGCGCGCTCGCCCCGCCGGCGACGTAGCTGGCCGCTCGATCCGGAGCGTTGAGCTCTGGCGCGAGCTGTCCCCTGGACGGCGACCGGCGCTTGATCTCCGCGATCACGGCCACCGTGCGGCCGGCCAAGGCCATCGCAAAGCCCGGAGGTGTCGCGACGGCCGCCGCCCTTCGCTCGATGGCGCCGCGCTGCGGATGCAGCGCCTCGGCCCGGAGGACCGCGGCGGCGACGAGCGTTCCCAACGTGCCCGAGGGAGGAGACCACGCGCTGGAGACTTGCACTTCGGGGCTTGTTCGGCTAACGTGGGCTTCGGAGATTGTTCGGGCAACCAGCCGCCGAGCTAACGCAGTACCGAGGTCAGCCATGGCGCTCACAAAACGGCAGCGCGAGATCCTCAGTTTTCTGGGCACGTACTCGGAGTCCTACGGGTACGCGCCGAGCTTCGAGGAGATCGCTGCGCAGTTCAACTATAACTCGCTCGCAACGGTCCACGAGCACCTCAGCAATCTCGAACGCAAAGGCTACATCCGCCGCAGCTACAACGAGAGCCGGGCGATCGAGATCCTCCCGTCCGATGCGTACCCGCGGGCCGTCGAGCTACCCCTGCTCGGACTGGTCGCCGCCGGTATGCCGATCGAGGCGGTCGAATCCAACGAGACGATCGCCGTACCGGAGGGGTATGTCCGGCGCGGCGGCGGGCACTATGTGCTGCGCGTGCGCGGGAACTCCATGATCGACGAGCAAATCCGCGACGGGGACTTCGTCGTCGTGCATGAGCGCAAATCGGCAGACAATGGTGAAATGGTCATCGCGCTGCTCAATGGCGCCGGGGCGACGGTCAAGAAACTCTATCGCGAGCGCGATGGCCGGATCCGGCTCCAGCCCGCCAATGACGCGGTCGCGCCGATCTACGTGCACGAACGGGACGTTGCGATCCAGGGCATCGTCGTCGGAGTCCTGCGGCGCTACTAGGTGGCCGCCGCGGTGGCCGCCGCGCACGCCGCGTATGCGGCGCGCATGCGGTCGAGCGCCACCAGTCCGAGACCCCGGTCCAGTGCATTGATGGCCGCCGACACCGCCGACTGAAACGTCGGCGCCCGCCCTGACACGTAGATCGCGGCCGCGGCGTTGAGTGCGACCGCGCTCCGCGCCCCGGCGGGTCCCCGTCCCGACAAAATCGTCGTGGCGATGACCGCGTTGGCCGCCGGATCGCCGCACTCGAGGTGGCTGGCGACGCCGCCGTCGAGCCCGAACTCGCGGGGCTCGATGGTCCAGTAGCGCTCGCCATCCGGCCGCACCTCCACGACCTGGCTCGGTCCCAGCGGAGAGATCTCATCGAGGCCGGGCGTCCCGTGGACGACGAGTGCGTGCGTCGTGTCGAGCGATCTGAGGGCGGCCCCCACCAGCGCGAGCCGCTGCGGATCGGACACCCCGATGACCTGGCGGCGGACGCCAGCCGGATTGGCCAGCGGACCGACGAGGTTCATGATGGTCGGCGCGCCGAGCTCGCGGCGGACCGGCGAGACGTAGCGCATCGCGGGATGCATCGCCGGGGCGAACATGAATACGATGCCGGCTTCCGCGAGAACCCTGGTGAGCACCGGGACGGGTGCGTCGAGCGGGATCCCGAGCGCCTCGAGCAGGTCGGCGCTCCCGCACCGGGAGGTGTAGGAGCGATTCCCGTGCTTCGCGACTCGCACGCCCGCTCCCGCGGCGACGAACGCCGCGACGGTGGAGATGTTGAAGGTCGTCATCTCTCCACCACCCGTCCCGCAGGTATCGACGAGGTCCCCTGGGTGGTCCGCCGGGAGGCGCACCATCGCGCGGCGCAGCGCGCGCACCGCTCCAGTCAGTTCGGGCGATGTCTCTCCACGCGCGCGCATCCCCATCAGCAGCGCCCCGATCTGCGCCGGGGTCGCGGCGCCGGCCATCACCGCATCGAACGCCTCGGCCGCCGCACCCTCGGCCAGCGACTCCCCTTCGGCGATCGTGCGCAGCGCGCCGGCAAGCCCGCCGGCGAGCGCGGCGTCCGGCGCCGGCCGTGTCACGCGACGTGCAACATGCGCATCAGGCGGTCGGCCAGCCGCGCATGCAGGACCACCAGCGCGATCACGAGCGCCAGCAGCCGCACCCGTTCGACATCCTCTTCGACGAACACCCCGCGCTGCGCCCGGTTGGTGAGGTTCACGACGCCGACCAGCTCATTGTGGTAGATCAGGGGGAAGCTGATGAACGATCCCGTGGTAAAATACTGGTCCTGCAGCAGCGGATGCGACGGCGCCTCGGCCACGTCCTGAACCAGCAGCGGCTCCCGCGTCGCCGCGACCCGCCCTGAGACGCCTTCCCCGATCGCGATCCGGGACCCCTCGACGATATGCGGTGCCAGCCCACGGGCGGCCGCCAGATACAGGTAGCCGGGCTCCGGCGCCCGCAACATAAGGGAGCAGCGCTGCGCCTGCATATCGTCACCGACCAGCGCGAGCAGCCCGTCCACGAGTCTTCGCGGATCGGTGGCATTGTTGTCGAGGGTGAGCACCTTGTCGATCAGGTAGAGCGTCCGCGTCTTCTGGCGAAGCATCTCGCTGCGCCGGTGCAGCTCCACGTGCGACTGCTGCAACTGGCCGACCGCGGCCGTCACCTGCTGCTCGACGGCGTCGGCCCGCCGCATCGCCCGGCGTGCATCCTCGCTGGCGCGGGCCGCCTCGCGCTCGAGCGCGACGATCTGCGCGGGGTCGGGGGATCCCGGCGTCGCGCGGCCGGCGCGGCCCGCCTCCCCTCGCGCCTGTACGAGTTGCCGTTCGAGTCCGGCCAGCTTCTTGACGTATTCGCCGTGGACGCGTTGTGTCACGTCCTCGAGGGTGCGGACGGCTTCGTCGCGCGCGTCACGCTCGGCGAATCGGACGAACCCGAGTTCGAACAGCGCGATGGCGGGCGCGAATCGCTCCGCCGCGCGCGTCCCGAAGATCTTCTTCGGCTCGTAGAGCGCGACGATGGCGGCGAGGTGGCCGTCGAAGAGCACGCCGCGCAGCGCGAGTTGGCCATCGGCCATCGGTGCCAGTCCGAACAGCCGCGCGTATTCCGCAGATTGCTCGGCGAGGTCCACGAATTGGCCGCCGTTCGACACGGCCTGGCGGATCGGGCCCGGCAAATGGTCGAACGTCGTCTCGACGGGCGTGCAGTTCACGCGGCCCCCGGCGGGCGTGAGCCGGTCGACGAGCATCTCGCGACGTCCGTCGTAGCGCAGTAACGCCATGCACGCGGAGCGGTCGACTTCGGCGAGACCCTCGCCCAGCGCCACGAGCCCCGCGTCCAGATCCGGGGCCGCGGCGAGGGCGTGAGCGAGAGAACCGAGTGTCCGTGGTGGCATGCCGGGATGTGCGGCGCGCGTGGTGCGCCGAGTCGGGGATCATTCGATGGTGTACGGCTCCGCGCGCGTCCGTCATTGTATAGACGATGATGCTCCGGGTGCGTGACGCTTCGCCCATCGCGGGGCTGGCAGGGCCCGCGTGGAGGCCACGCTGTACGTCGAGCAATGCCAATCAGTTCGGTCTACGCCGGCGCGAGTGAGAAATTCTTGACACCCCCCTGGCCCCCGGTAAGTTCACCGTGATGTCGGAACGCACGGTCCAGCTCGTCCTGCACTACGATGGGGGCCATTTTGCGGGATGGCAGCGCCAGCCGAATGTCCGGACCGTCCAAGGGGTCATCGAGGAGACGCTGAGCCGCCTGTGTAACACGGAGACCCGCGCGACAGGCGCCGGCCGCACGGACGCCGGGGTGCACGCCCGCGGGCAGGCGGTGGGCGCGACGGTTCCAGCCGGGTGGACGGCGGACAAGCTGCGCCGGGCGCTGAACGCGCTGCTACCTGATGACGTCTGGGTCGTCGCGGCGCATGAGATGGATCCGTCGTTCCATGCCCGGTACAGCGCGCTCTCACGCCGGTACACTTATCGCGTGGGAACCGACGACGAAGCGCGGTCGCCGTTCCGGGCACGGTGGGAATGGGCCATTCAGCGTCCCCTGGACCGCGAAGCATTGGATCTCTCCGCGGATGCCATTCTCGGAGACCACTGCTTTCGCGCGTATGCGGTCCGCGGGACAGCGCCGGAGACTGACGATCACCGGTGTATCGTGCACAGCGCGCATTGGGGAGAGCGGCCGGGCGGCCTGACCTTCGAAATCGAGGCCAACCGATTCCTGCACCATATGGTGCGTTTCGTCGTCGGGGCGATGGTCGCCGCGGCCTCGGGGGCCCGCGGGCGCTCGGCGGTCATGGAACTGCTCGAGGCGCAGGACAACGCCGGGACGCCGGCGCCCGCGCCGGCCCACGGACTGTGCCTGGAGCATGTAGAATACCCCCGCGGGCTGTACCGGGAGATGACGTGATCCGGCTCCAGCATCGGCACAAGCATCGACACCAGCACCAACACTCGCTCGACCAGCTCCAGCACCAGCACAGGCGGAACCGATGAAGATTTTCGTCTCGACGGCGTCGGTGGCGGACGTGCAATGGGCGATCGACGGTGGACTCGCCGAGGGCGTGCTCACCACTCCCGGATCGCTGCGCGACGTCGCCGGAGACGGCGAGGAGCGCGCGCTCCTGGCCGACATATGCCGGGCTACCACGGGTCCGGTCTGCGCGACGGTCGGTGCGGTCACCGCGGCCGACATCTACCGCGACGCACGGGAGCTGGCCAGGATCTCGGACCAGATTCTGGTCCAGATTCCACTGCTGGAAGAGGCGGTCGGCGCGATGCGCCGGCTCCGGGCGGACGGCGTGCGGGTGGTGGCCACGCTCGTCTTCACAGCGGCGCAGGCGGTTCTTGCGGCAAAAGCCGGCGCCTTCATGGTGAGCGTGGCGCTCGACCAACTCGACGCGTTCGGGCAGGACGGCGCCGACGTCGTGCGTTCCGTGTCCGCGCTCTTCGCGGCGCATGGCATGGATTGCGATGTCCTCGCGGCGCTCCCCCAACATGCGGTGCAGTTCGCCCGATGCGCGGAGGCCGGCGCCGATGTGTTGGCGGTGGCACCTGAGGTGTTGAAGGCCCTGCTGCTCCACCCGTTGACCGACCGCGGTCTGGATCATTTCCTGCGCGACCTGAGTGTGCACCATCGGCCGCGCGCCACGGTCTAACCAGGATGCCGATCGACGAACGCACGCGTGCCGGCCCGGCGCGCCGGGCGCCGGTTCCCCGAAGCGCAATGTGCCGTAGCTACCCACTCGTCGCGGCTGCCGTGGTCGCTCTCGCTTCGCTGACCCTGACGATCGCCTGCGGACCGGGTGGGGCGATCTCGGCCGATGCGGACGCGCAGACGGTGGCCGCACACACCGCCCCGGCCCGAGGGGACACGGCCGCATCGACACCGCTGTCCGGCCGTGCAGCGCTGGCCGCCCGGCGGACGCCGATCACGGAAGCAGTCGCCCGCGTCTCGCCGGCGGTCGTCACCGTGCAGACGGAAGCCACCGCGCCCGTCACCAACCCCTTCGATGCGTTCTTCGGGGGCCGGCCGGATCGCACGACGCAGGGATTGGGGTCGGGCTTCATCATCCGTGCGGACGGAGTCATCGTCACCAACGCGCACGTGGTGGCCGGTGCCACCGCGGTGAAAGTGGCCCTGCGCGACGGCACGACTTACCCGGCCAAGATCGTCGGGGTCGATGAGACGAACGATCTCGCGGTCCTTCGGATCGACGCACAGCGCCTGCCTGTGGCGCCCCTTGGGGTGTCCGACGATCTCATCATCGGCGAATGGGCCATCGCCATCGGCAACCCCTATGGATTCTTCCTCGGCAACACGGAGCCGAGCGTCACGGCTGGCGTGATCAGTGGCACCGGGCGCAATCTCGTTGGCCAGGCCGAGGGCGGCGGAGTGTACGTGGACATGATCCAGACCGACGCTTCGATCAATCCGGGCAACTCGGGCGGCCCTCTGGTCAATGCCCTCGGCGAAGTCATCGGGGTGAACAGCTCGATCTACACGCCGACCGGAGGCTCGGTCGGTCTGGGGTTCGCGATTCCCATCAATCGGGTGAAGCGCGTCGCGGAGGATCTCCTCGCGCATGGCGCCGTGCGGCGTCCGTGGATCGGCGTGCAATTGCGGCTCCCCGATGCGGCGAGCTCACGAACGATGCTGACGGGCGGCGTGACCGTGCGTTCGGTGGCGCCGGGCTCGCCGGCGGCGCGCGCCGGTATCGAGCCTGGCGATGTGATCGTGCGCTCGCGAGGCCGGGATCTGCGCAACCCGTACGACTGGGAGGCGGAGCTGCTCGATCTCCGCGTCGGGGACACCGTGCGGCTCACCATCCGGCGCCATGGACAGGACATCACCACCAACGTCACCGTCGCCGACCTTCCCGAGGTCAATGCGCCAAAGGTCGAAGTCCTCAAGGAGCTGCAACTGGTGACACTCACGCCGGCCATTCGGTCCGAGCGCAACATCCGCAGCAACCACGGAGCGGTGATCTACAGCGTGACGCCCCGCGTTTCCGACGAACTCGGCATCCGGGCAGGGGATGTGATCGTGCAGGTCAACCACACCCCGGTGGAATCCGCGGATCGAGCCGCCGAGGCGCTAAATTACTATGGCGGGCGCGGACCCATCCGCATGTATTTCGAGCACAACGGCCAGGTCTACACGACGGACTTCAGCATACAATGAGCGCGCCTCCGAGCGGCGCGGCACCGGCGGAGCGTCACGAGCGCTACACCTCTCCGCTGGCCGAACGCTACGCGTCACCGGAGATGACGGCCCTGTGGTCGCCGCAGACGCGGCACGGGTTGTGGCGGCGCATCTGGCTCGCGCTCGCGGAAGCGGAGCGTGCTCTTGGCGCCGACATCCCGCAGGCGGCCGTCGATGACATGCGGGCCCATCTCGACGACATCGATTTCCACGCCGTGGCAGGCTACGAGCGGCGGTTCCGCCATGACGTCATGGCGCACGTGCACGCGTTCGCGGATGCCGCGCCCGCCGCGCGGCGGGTGATTCATCTGGGCGCGACGAGCGCCGACATCACCGACAACGCCGATCTGATCCAGCTCCGTTCGGGACTGGCGATCCTGCGTCGCCAGATCATGCACGTGCTGCGCCCGCTGGCGGCGTTTGCGCGGCAGTGGCGCGCCGAGCCGGCGCTCGGCTACACGCACTTGCAACCGGCGCAGCTCACGACGGTGGGAAAGCGCGCGACGCTGTGGATCCAGGACCTGATCCTCGATCTCGCGGACCTGGATCACTGCGTGGCGACACTGCCCTTTCGCGGGATCAAGGGAACGACCGGCACGCAAGGCAGCTACCTCGAGCTGTTTCACGGCGACCACGACAAGGTGCGCGACCTCGATCGGCGGGTGACGCACGCGTTCGGATTCGGCAGCGCGCTGGCGGTGACGGGGCAGACATACTCCCGGAAGCTCGACGCTCGCGTCCTCGCGGTCGTGGCCGGGATCACGGCCAGCGCGGCCAAATTCAGCGGGGACATCCGGATGCTGCAGGCATTCGGCGAGATCGAGGAGCCGTTCGAGACCGAGCAGGTCGGGTCGTCCGCCATGGCGTACAAACGAAATCCCATGCGCTCCGAACGAATCGCCGGACTCGCGCGATTCGCGCAGTCTCTCGAAGCCAACGCCAACCAGACCCACAGCGTGCAGTATTTCGAGCGGACGCTCGATGACAGCGCGAACCGGCGCCTCGTGCTCCCAGAAAGCTTCCTCGCGGCCGACGCGATTCTCGTTCTCATGGCCAACATCGCCGCCGGGCTGGAGGTGCATCCCGCCCGGATTCGCCAGCGGGTCGAGGACGAGCTGCCGTTCATGGCGACCGAGGAGTTGATCGTGCGTGCGGTCCGGGCCGGTGGCGATCGGCAGGCCGCGCACGAAACGATCCGGCGGCACAGCATGGCGGCAGCGCGTGCGGTGAAGGACGGTGCGCGCCACAACGACTTGCTGGAGCGGCTCGCCGCGGACCCCGCGTTCCCCGCGACAGCCGGCGACCTTCGGCAGGCCGTCGACGCCAGCCGGTACATCGGACGGGCCGCGGACCAGGTGGACGATTTTCTCGCGTCGGTGGTCGCGCCGGTGCTTGCGCGGGACGACGCCGAGCCGGGACACGCGACAGTCTCAGGCGTGCGGGTATGACGCCGCTCACTGCCGGCCCGGTGCGCACGACCGGACTGCCGTTGCCACGCCTCCGCGAAGGCAAGGTACGCGACGTGTACGAAGTCGATGCCGGCCGGCTGCTTCTCGTCGCGACCGATCGCGTGAGCGCCTTCGACGTGGTGATGCGCGAGGCCGTGCCGCACAAGGGTGCGGTGCTCACGCAGTTGACGGCATGGTGGTTGGGACATCTTGGCATCCGCATCGCGCACCACCTGATCACGGCCGATCCGGACTCCATTGTCAGGGCGGTCCCCGCGCTCGCGCCCCATCGGGCCCTTCTCACTGGTCGCGCGATGCTCGTGCGCCGCACCGAGGTCTATCCGGTCGAATGTGTCATCCGGGGCTACATATCCGGGTCGGCGTGGAAGGAATATCTGGCGGGGCTGCCGGTCGGCGGCGAGCGGCTCGCGGCGGGATTGCGCGAGAGCGACCGGCTGGAGCCGGCCCGCTTCACGCCCGCGACCAAGGCCGAGCACGGGCACGATGAGAACATCGACACCGCCCGCATGGCCGCCATCGTCGGCGCATCCGTGGCCGCGGAGCTGGAGGAGAAGACTCGCCTCGTGTACGAGCACGGGCGCGCGCTGGCCGCCGAACGCGGCATCCTGATCGCCGACACGAAACTGGAGTTTGGGCACGCCGGAGGCCGGGTGCTGCTGATCGATGAGGTGCTGACGCCCGACAGCTCGCGGTTCTGGCCGGCGGCCGGCTACATGCCAGGACGCACCCAACAGAGTTTCGACAAGCAGCCCCTCCGCGACTATCTCGACGCCGAACGGCGGGCCGGCCGGTGGAACGGCGACGCGCCCGCGCCGCCGCTGCCGCCCGAGGTCGTGGCCGCGACGAGCGCGCGGTATCTCGACGCATTCCGGCGGCTGACCGGCGCCCCGCTCACGGCGGCAGCTGGCGGTCCGGGCCCCGCGTGAGCTTCGCGCGCGAAGGATACGTCTTCATCGCGATCGCGGCCGTCCTCGCCGCGGCGGCATTGGCGACAGCGCTGGCCAGGCGGTCGTGGCCCATATGGCTCCTGGCCTTTGTGCTCACGCTGCTCACGCTGTGGGTCGCCTATTTCTTCCGCGACCCCGAGCGCCTGGGCGACCGGGGCGACGGCCTCGTCATTGCCCCGGCCGACGGCCGCGTCGTCATGATCACCGACGTCACGGAACCGGTGTTCTTCCGGGGGCCCGCGCGCCGCGTGTCGATTTTCATGAACGTCTTCGACGTGCACGTCAACCGGTACCCGGTGAGCGGCACCGTCCGGTACGTTCACTATAATCCGGGTAAGTTTCTGAACGCGGCCGCCGAGAAATCCAGTCTCGAGAACGAACAGCGGTCCGTGGGCATCGTCATGACCCGCGACCGCCGGGTCCTGGTGCGGCAGATTGCGGGACTCATCGCGCGGCGGATCGTCACCTACAGCCGGGAAGGTGACACGGCGGTACAGGGAGAGCGCATGGGCATCATCCGATTCGGGTCACGTGTGGACGTGTTCCTTCCGATGAGCGCGACGGTCCGCGTCGCGGTGGGACAGCGGTCGACGGCGGGCGTGACCGTCCTGGGCGCGTGGGCGCCCTGATCGACCCCGTGGCGCGCCGATGGTAAACCCGGTCAAGCGCGTAGTGGCGCGGCGGCTCCGCCGGTCCGACGTGCGCCGGGCCGCGCCGGCGCTACCGAACGGTTTCACGCTCGGCAATCTGTTTTTCGGCATCTTCGCGATCGTCTCGGCGTCGCACGCCGACTTCGCGAAAGCGGTTCTTTTCATCGTTCTGGGCGGTGTGTGCGACGCGTTCGATGGCCGGATCGCGCGGGCGACGGGCACCGGCACCCGCTTCGGCGTGGAGCTCGACTCGCTGGTCGATGCGATCTCGTTCGGGCTGGCCCCCGCAATGATCATCTACTACTCCGTGCTCGATCGCGAAGGCGGCGCCTGGTGGCTGCTCGTGTTCCTGTTCACGGCCTGCGCGGTGATCCGCCTTGCGCGCTTCAACGTGATGCAGGGCGGCACTCCCAAACGGCATTTCCAGGGGCTTCCGAGCCCCGCAGCGGGCGGAACTCTGGCGACCTACTACTGGTTCAGCCAGACGTCGTTCTACAACCAGACGCGAATCGCGGATCTGCCCTGGCCCGACATGGTCAAGGTGTTGATGGGCGGTCTCGCGATTCTGATGATCACAAACGTGCCGTATCCGGCCTTTCCCAAGGTCGGCGTTCGCACCTGGAGCGGACTCGCCGGCCTCGTCGTCGTGGTCGGCTCGATAGTCGGTATATTTATCTATGGCCGAGAGTTTTTCTTCCCTGCGGGAATGGCATACGTCCTCTACGGCCTCACGAGGGCCGTGGCCCTCGGCCTCGTGGACCGGATTCCGACGGGTGCCGCACTCGACGACGACCGCGCCGACGACGATGGACCGTCGACGCGACGAGGGCGCGATGTGGTGGTCGGCCGGCGCCGTCGCCACGCCGGACGCTGGGTGCGGCTCGTCCCATCACCGGAGGCCGACAACCGGCCGGCTGACAATCCGGGCGATGGCGAGGGGATTCGCGACGGCTGACGCGGTGTTGCGAGAGGCCGCTGGGCACGCCCGGCCGGAACCACCTGGCGATCGCAGGGTCCGGCAGACCGGGAAGGGAAAGAACTCATGAGCCGATTCCGTGTGTCCGTGCACATCGTTCCGCGCACCGGTATCCTCGACCCACAGGGCCATGCGGTGGCCGATGCGCTGCATTCGCTCGGCTTCGCGCAGGTGCGCGACGTGCGCGTCGGCCGGCACGTCGTGGTGGACGCGGATGCCGAGACCCCAGAAGCCGCGGGCCACGCGGTCCGCGCGATGTGCGAGCGCCTCCTGGCTAATCCGGTGATCGAGGACTTCGAGATCGCATCCATTGGCCGCCCCTGACCCATCGCCATTCCCGAGCTCACCGCCATGCGCTTCGGCATCGTCACCTTCCCCGGGTCCAACAGCGACATCGACGCCTATCAGACCGTCGTGGACGGCATTGGTGAAGAGGCGGTCATGTTGTGGCACAAGGGACATGACCTGGGCGGCGCGGACGTCCTGATCCTGCCCGGCGGTTTCGCGTACGGCGACTATCTCCGGGCGGGCGCTATCGCGCGCTTCAGCCCCATCATGCGCGAGGTTCGGGCGTTCGCCGATGGCGGCGGGCGGGTGCTGGCGATCTGCAACGGATTTCAGATCGCGTGCGAGGCCGGCCTGCTCCCGGGGGCGCTCGTCCGCAATGCGGGTCTCAAGTTCCTCGGCCGATCGGTTCGGGTGCGAGTCGAATCCACCGGGACCGCTTTCACCAACGCGTACGCGCCGGGACAGGTGCTCCGGCTGCCGATCGCGCACGGGGAGGGCCGGTTCGTCGCCGATCAGCAGGTGATCGAAGAACTCGAGGGCGAAGGCAGGGTAGTGATGCGGTACGTCGACGCGGCCGGAGACCCGGCACCCGAGGGCAATCCCAACGGGTCAATGCACAACATCGCGGGGATCATCAATGCCGCCGGCAACGTCTTCGGCCTGATGCCGCATCCCGAGCGGGCCGCTGATGCACTCCTCGGAGCGCCCGACGGGTTGCCGATGTTCGAGTCCCTGGTCGCTCGCGTGGCGGCCTGACATGGAGGCGCCCTTGTCCAGTCCCGTGAACGTCAGACAGTGCCTTGGCGCGATCGCGGCCGCTCTCCTGCTGGCGATCCCGCACATAGCGGGTGCGCAGGCCAAGCCGGTGACGATCGATCCCGGCATGACAAAGGATCAGGTGGTCGAGCGCTTGGGCGATCCCAGCGAGGAGAGCCACTCGGGCTCGTTCACGTATCTGATGTACGACAACGAGTGCGGACAGAAGTGCGGAATGGATGATCTCGTAGTGCTGGAACGCGGCGTCGTCACGGATGCCGTCTTCCGCTCCGGCACGCGGACGTACACGGGTCACAGCTCGTCGCCGCTTCCGCTGGAACCATCCCCACCGTCGCACTTCGCGCCCGCACCGATCCGCGCCAGCACGCCCGACGACAGCGCACACCGCGGGGGTATCGTGCTGATGGGCCCCCGGCCGCCGGCTCGCCCGCCGTCATACGTCCGTGTCGTCCCCAACCACGCCGACTCGATACGCCTGATGCCCAGCGGAGCGAAGCACGATTCGGTACCCTCAGCGCCAGCGCCGCACGAGTGAGCACACTGACCCCCCGCACACCGCAGCCACGGCCCGGCGATCCGGCGATCTCCGCGGCGCTCATCGCCGAGCATGGCCTGACGGCTGCCGAGTATGCGCGGGTGGTCGCCATGCTCGGCCGCGATCCCACGTTCACGGAGCTGGGGATCGTCAGTGCCCTGTGGAGTGAACACTGCTCATACAAGCATTCGCGGCCGCTGCTCAAGACGCTGCCCACGTCCGCGCCGTATGTGCTCCAGGGTCCGGGTGAAAATGCGGGCGTCATCGCCGTCGGCGACGGGATGGCGGTCGCGTTCAAGATCGAATCGCACAACCACCCGTCCGCGGTGGAGCCGTACCAGGGTGCCGCGACCGGCGTGGGTGGAATCCTCCGGGATGTGTTCACGATGGGTGCCCGTCCCATTGCGATGCTCAACTCGCTGCGATTCGGTTCGCTCTCCACGCCACGCGTCCGATACCTCTTCGCCGGAGTGGTTCGCGGGATCGGTGACTACGGCAATTGCGTCGGTGTCCCGACGGTCGCCGGCGAGGTGGTCTTCGACCCGGCGTACGAAGGCAATCCGCTCGTCAACGCGATGTGCGTGGGCATCCTCAGGGAAGACGAGCTGATTCGCGCGGTCGCCCAAGGCGTCGGCAATCCGATCATCGCCGTCGGTGCGCGTACCGGCCGCGACGGCATTCACGGGGCCTCGTTCGCCTCGGAGGATCTGTCGACGGCCACCGACGCGAAGCGGCCGCGCGTACAGGTCGGCGACCCCTTCACCGAGAAGCTGCTGCTCGAAGCGAGTCTCGAGCTGATTCGGAGCGGCCACATCGTCGCGATCCAGGACATGGGTGCCGCAGGATTGACGTCGTCGTCCGCGGAGATGGCCGCGCGCGGCGACGTGGGCGTCACGATCGATGTATCCAAAGTGCCGGCGCGTGAGCCCGGCATGACGCCGTACGAGATCCTCCTCAGCGAATCGCAGGAGCGCATGCTGGTGGTCGCGCGCCGGGGCCGCGAGGATGCGGTGCGGGCCATCCTGGCGAAATGGGACCTCGCCGCCGCCGTTATCGGCGAAGTGATCGCGGAACCGGTGTACCGGGTGACGGAAGGCGATCGTGTCGTCGCGGAGTTCCCCGGATCGCAACTCGTGACCGATTGCCCGTTCTACACGCCGGACGCCGCGGAGGACCCGGCCGTGCGGGCCGCACGGCTGACGGATGTGCACGCCGTCGCGCCCCGGCCGGAAGAGCGCGACCCGGCGTGGACCCTGGAGACCCTGCTGGCGTCACCCACGATCGCGAGCAAGGCCTGGGTAACCGGGCAGTACGACTCCTCAGTGCGCTCCAACACCGTGGTGTGGCCGGGAGTGGGGGATGCGGCCGTTGTGCGAATCCGCGGAACGTCGCGCGCGCTTGGGCTCAAGACGGACGGCAACGGCCGCTACACGTACCTCGATCCGCGGGTGGGTGGCCGGATCGCGGTGGCCGAGGCGGCGCGCAATGTCGCATGCGTGGGCGCGCGCCCAATGGCGATCACCAATTGCCTCAACTTCGGCAACCCGACGCGGCCCGCCGTCTACTATCAGTTGCGAGAAGCGATCGGCGGGATGGGAGAAGCGTGCCGCGTGCTGGGCACCCCCGTCACCGGTGGCAACGTCTCGCTGTACAACGAGAGTCCCGCTGGCGCGATCTATCCGACGCCCGTCGTCGGCATGGTCGGTCTCATCGATGCGTTCAACCACGTGACCCGATCGGGGTTTCGCGACGATGCCGAGGCGGCGATCGTGCTGCTCGGCGAGCCAACCGATGAGTTGGGGGGCAGCGAGTACCTGGCCTGGATTCACGGCGTCGTGGCCGGCGCACCACCGCATTGTGATCTGGCTGCTGAGCGTGCGCTGACGGACGCGCTGCTCGCGGCCATCCGCGCGGGCGCGGTCCGGTCGGCGCACGACGTGAGCGACGGGGGCCTGGCGGTCGCGGTCGCGGAATGCTGTATCGGCAACGCCGAGCGTCTGGTCGGTGCAGATCTGGATCTATCGGGCTGGAGCAGCTTGCCGCTGCGGGCTCTGCTCTTCGGCGAGGGTCAGGGGCGGATCGTCGTCTCGACCACCGACGCACCGGTCGTGCTGGCGATGGCCGGCGAGCGCGGTGTGCCCGCCAGACAGATCGGCACCGTACGGCCGGCCGCCGGGGAGCTGCGGATCGCGATCGGCGGCACGCGGATCGCAGTCTCGCTGGCGCGGCTGGCGGCGGCGTATCATGGCGCCATTCCGGCGGCGATGGGACCGGCGGCCGTCGTACAAGCGGCTGAAGAGCCAACGGCCGCTGGATCTCTCGTGTAGGCGCACGACATCTCCCTTCGACTCATCTAACGCACATGTGCGGCATCGTCGGCGTCCGCGGACATCCCCAAGCCGCGGAACTCACGCGTTTGGGACTCTATTCGCTGCAGCATCGCGGGCAGGAATCGGCAGGCATCGTCGTTGTAGACGATGAGGGCCAGGCTCGCAGCGTCCGGGCGCTGGGACTCGTCTCGGACGGACTCGACCACGATGAAGTGGGGGCGCTGGATGGCGCGGTGGCGATCGGCCACACGCGCTACAGCACGACCGGGTCTACCACCATCGAGAACGCCCAGCCGGCACTCGCCCGGTTTCGCGGCGGCCACATCGCGCTCGCGCACAACGGCAACATCACCAACGCGACCGAACTTCGGATCGAGCTGGAGGACCGGGGTTCGATTTTCAGTTCCACGATGGATTCCGAGGTGCTCGTCCACCGGCTCGCCATGTCGGCGTCGGAGCCGCCATCGGCCAAGCTCGCCGATGCACTGCGTGGCGTCGAGGGTGCGTACTGCGTACTCGTCGTGATCGGGGACACCATGCTGGCGGTGCGTGATCCGCGGGGCTGGCGGCCGCTCGTGCTCGGCACGCTCGACGGCAGCACCGTGATCGCTTCGGAGACCTGCGCACTGGACATCATGGGCGCGCACTATGACCGGGAGGTTGCACCGGGCGAGATCGTGTCGATTGGTCCCAACGGCGTGCACTCCACCTTTCCCCTACCCCACCAGCCGCTCCACCGCTGTGTGTTCGAGCACGTGTACTTCTCGAGACCCGACAGCATCGTGTTCGGCGGATCGGTCGAGGCGGCCCGCCGGGCACTCGGCCGGCGGCTCGCGCGCGAATGTCCCGCACCGGGAGCGGAGCTCGTATTCAGCGTGCCGGATTCGTCCAACTCTGCGGCGCTTGGCTACGCCGATGAATCCGGTGTCCCGTTCGAGTTTGCCCTCATCCGCAATCACTACATCGGCCGCACGTTCATCCAGCCGACGCAAGCCGGCCGCGACGCCAAGGTAAAGGTCAAGTACAACGCGGTCCGTGATCTGCTCGACGGCAAGAAAGTGGTGATGGTGGATGACTCGATCGTGCGCGGCACGACGACCCGGGGGCTCGTCACGATGGTCCGCGCGGCCGGCGCGCGGGAGGTGCACATGCGTGTGAGCTCGGCCCCCATCACGGGCCCATGCTACTACGGCATCGACACGCCCAACCGCGAAGAGCTGATCGCCGCGAATCTGACCGTCGATGAGATCGCGGCCAATCTTGGTGTGGATTCGCTCGGATACCTCTCGCTCGACGGCATGCTGGAGTCCGTGCCAGGCGGACCGCACGGCTTCTGCGACGCGTGCTTCTCGGGCGACTACCCGACGCCGCCACCGACCGACCCGGACAAGCTCCGATTCGGATGCGGGTGTTGAGCGACAGCCGTACGACCACCGCACCGAACGCCGAGTTGAGCCAGCCGCCTGGCCCGGCCGGGGCATCGCGGGAGCCCGCCGCGCGCCTGGTCTACTTCTTCGGGAACGGACACGCCGACGGGACCCGCGCGATGCGCGACGTGCTGGGCGGCAAGGGCGCCAACCTGGCCGAGATGACCAATCTCGGAGTGCCGGTGCCGCCAGGATTCACGATCGCGTGCCGGGCCGGCGTGGATTTTCTCGCGACCGGGGGCGCACCAGCCGGGTTGCGTGCCGATGTCGAACGCTCGCTTGCCCGGCTGGAACAGGCGACGGGCAAGCGATTCGGTGATCCGCGGGATCCCCTGCTCGTGTCGGTGAGGTCCGGGGCACCGGTTTCGATGCCCGGCATGATGGAGACCATTCTCAATCTCGGGCTCAACGACACGACGGTCCTCGGACTGGCGCGGGCGAGCGGCACCGCGCGCTTCGCCTACGACTCGTACCGGCGATTCCTGCAGATGTACGGCGACGTCGTCCTGAGCGTGCCGCTACAGCGGTTCGAATCGCTGCTCGCCACCAAACGATTGATGGCGGGCGCCGGGAGCGACGCGGACCTCGACGAAACGTCGCTGCGCAATCTGGTGGAGGAATACAAGGCGGTAGTTCGCCGCGCGACGGGCAGCGAGTTCCCGTCCGATCCAGTGGTCCAGCTCTGGGGGGCGATCGAGGCCGTCTGGCGGTCGTGGACCCTCAAGAAAGCCATCGATTACCGGCGGTTGAATGGGATCCCGGACACCCTGGGCACCGCCGTGAGCGTGGTGGCCATGGTCTTCGGCAACCTCGGTGACGATTCCGGAACCGGTGTCGCGTTCACGCGGAACCCGTCGAACGGCGAGCGGCGATTCTACGGCGAGTTTCTCGTCAACGCCCAGGGGGAGGACGTCGTGGCGGGGCTGCGGACTCCGCTGCCGATCGAACAGATGGCGGAGCTGCTGCCGGCGGCCCACGCGGCACTGCAGGTCACCCAGGAGCGGCTCGAGCGGCATTTCCGCGACATGCAGGATCTGGAGTTCACCGTGGAGCGCGGGCAGTTGTTCCTGCTACAGACACGAGCCGGCAAGCGCACCGCGGCGGCGGCCGTGCGGATCGCCTG
This sequence comes from Gemmatimonadota bacterium, assembly GCA_021324775.1. Lineage (GTDB taxonomy): Bacteria > Gemmatimonadota > Gemmatimonadetes > Gemmatimonadales > Gemmatimonadaceae > Palsa-1248. Next base: position 12,258 of record JAJPIM010000003.1, on the reverse strand, counting down.
CGATATGGTGGACGAGGGGTTGATCGAGCCACGTGATGCCGTCATGCGCATGCCGGCCGACCAGGTCGACCAGCTCCTGCATCCCGTGATCGACGGCGCTGTTCGAGCGACGCCGCTCTGCCGCGGGCTTCCCGCGAGTCCCGGAGCGGCGAGCGGCGTGGCCGTGTTCGATCCCGACGTCGCGGAACGGCGCGCCAGCGCCGGCGAAGCGGTCGTGCTGGTGCGCGAGGAGACGACGCCCGAGGATTTTCACGGTATCGTCGCCGCCCGGGCGATCGTGACCGCACGTGGCGGGATGACGAGTCACGCGGCGGTCGTGGCCCGCGGCATGGGCAAGTGCGCCGTCGTGGGGTGCCAGGACCTGCACGTGGACGCCGAGCACCGGCGATTCAGCGTGGATGGTACGACCGTCCGGGAGGGCGACTGGATGACGGTGGACGGCGCGACGGGTGCCATTTACAGCGGCGCGCTCCCCACGGTCCCGAGCGACGTGATGCGGGTGGTGACCGGCGCACTGCGTCCATCCGACGCGCCGCTCTACGAGTCGTTCGCGCGCGTGCTCGGCTGGGCGGACGACTTTCGCCGGCTCCAGGTGCGCGCCAACGCCGACACGCCGCGCGATGCGCGGATCGCGCGAGCGTTCGGCGCGGAAGGCATCGGGCTGTGCCGCACCGAGCACATGTTCTTCGAGGGCGACCGGATCGCCGCCATGCGCGAGATGATCGTGGCCCGCGACGAGGGCGGCCGGCGCCGTGCGCTCGCCAAGCTGCTGCCGATGCAGCGTGCGGACTTCGAGGGAATCTTCGAGGCCATGGCCGGGTACCCGGTGACGATCCGGCTGCTCGACCCGCCGCTCCATGAATTCCTCCCCCATGGCGGAGAGGAGAGCAAGCATCTGGCCCAGACGCTCAACGTCTCCCGGGAAGAACTGGCACGCATCGTGGATGGGCTGCGCGAGGTCAATCCGATGCTCGGCCACCGGGGATGCCGTCTCGGCGTGACCTACCCGGAAATCACCGAGATGCAGGCGCGGGCCATCTTCGAAGCCGCGGTTCGCTCCGAGCGGCGCGGTCTCGATGTACGGCCGGAGATCATGATTCCGCTGGTGGCGACCGATCGCGAGTTCGCGAACCAGCGTGCGGTGATCTCGCGGGTCAGCGAACAGGTCATGGGCGCGATGGGCGAGACCGTCCCATACCTTGTCGGCACGATGATCGAGCTGCCTCGCGCGGCACTCACCGCCGATCAGATCGCCGTGGACGCGGAGTTCTTCTCGTTCGGGACGAATGACCTGACGCAGACCGTCTTCGGGTTGAGCCGCGACGACGCCGGGCGATTCCTGCCGGCCTACCTCGAGCTCGGGATCCTCGCGGATGACCCGTTCCAGGTGCTGGACGAGCGCGGTGTCGGGACGCTCATTCAATCCGCCGTCGCGGCAGGACGCCGTGTGCGGCCCGGCCTCAAGGTAGGCATTTGCGGCGAGCATGGCGGCGAGCCGCGGTCCGTGGCCTTCTGCCACCGGATCGGACTGGATTACGTCTCATGCTCGCCGTTCCGCGTGCCCGTCGCACGCCTGGCTGCCGCGCAAGCGGCGCTGGAGCACCCGAGTCCGTCGCCGGCCGGGTAGCACGACGAACCGATCCCGCGGCTACCGAAAGGCGCCCAGCGATGGGCTGCCGGGTCAGTGGCTCGCGGACTCCGGCTGCACGGTGCCGAGTGCCGTGCCACTGGTGCCCGATCGTATCCGGGCGCTGTCGGCCGGTGACGATCCCGCCGCCGGCGCGAACCGATAGAGCAACTCCTTCGACCCGCGGACCATCCCGAACTCTTCGCGCGCGATGCGTTCCTGCACCGCGGGATCCGTCTCGATGTCGTGCGCCAGCCGGGTGAGCGAATCGACCTGATGCCGCAGCGTATCGATCCGGGCATGAAGGGCAATGCGCCGGCTGCGCTGGCGCAACAGGTCAAAGGTGCCGTACTCGCCGCCTTGCACGGCGAACACGGCGACCGCGATGGCGATCGTGAAGACGACCAGCCGCTTAATGCCGGGGCCCAATGCCGTAGACCGCCCCGCCGGGATACTCCGCCGCGTCGCCCAGTTGCTCCTCGATCCGCAGGAGCTGGTTGTACTTGGCGACACGGTCGGTCCGGCTGGCCGACCCGGTCTTGATCTGGCCCACGCCGCTCGCGACCGCGAGGTCGGCGATGAATGTGTCCTCGGTTTCGCCGGAGCGGTGCGAGATGACCGACAGATACCCCGCGCTCCGGGCCAGCTCGATGGCTTCCATCGTCTCGGTGAGCGTGCCGATCTGATTGAGCTTGATCAGAATCGCGTTGGCGGCCTGGCTGTCGATGCCACGCGCTAGCCGCTCGGTGTTGGTCACGAACAGGTCGTCGCCGACCAGTTGCACTCGCTCACCCAGGGTCCGCGTCAGGAGTGTCCATCCATCCCAATCGTCCTCGGCGAGACCATCTTCGATAGAGACGATCGGATATTCATCGAGCCAGCGCGTGTAGAGTTCCACCATGCCAGCGGCGTCGCGCGAGGCCCCGCCGCTCTTCGTGAACGTGTAGGTCCCGTGGGAGTACATCCCGCTCGCCGCGGCATCGATGGCCAGCGCGACATCACGCCCCGGCTGGTATTTCGCGGCTTCGATCGCTTCGAGGATCACGCGGATCGCCTCCTCGTCGTTCGGCAGATCCGGCGCGAAGCCGCCTTCGTCGCCGACATTCGTGGAGAGCTTCCGCTTGGCCAGCACTTTCTTGAGCGAGTGGAACACTTCCGCGCCCATGCGGAGCGCCTCGGCGAACGTATCGGCGCCGATCGGCACGATCATGAACTCCTGGAAGTCCACGGTGTTCGCCGCGTGGGTGCCCCCGTTCAGGATGTTCATGAGCGGCACCGGCAGCGTGCGCGCCATCGGGCCCCCCAGGTACCGGTACAGCGGCAGGCCGACGGCGACCGAGGCCCCCCGGGCGACCGCCATGGAGACGGCCAGGATCGCATTGGCGCCGAGCTTGGACTTGGCGGCGGTTCCATCCAACTCGATCATCGCGTGATCGATCGAGACCTGGTCGGTGGCGTCCATCCCGCTGATCGCCGGCCCGATCGCCTCGATGATGTTTCGGACCGCGGTCAGGACGCCCTTGCCCCCGTACCGGGCTGGGTCGCCATCACGCAGTTCGAGCGCTTCGTGTTCGCCAGTCGACGCACCGCTGGGAACCGCCGCGCGCGCCGCGACACCCCTGTCGAGCGTAACCTCCGCTTCGACCGTGGGATTGCCCCGGCTGTCGAGGATCTCACGTGCGGTGACATCGGTGATGAGGGGCATGACGGAATTCGGGCCAATAGGTGACTGGCGGAGGCGGATCGCCGCCTCGCACCAGGGAACGCCGGAATCTACACGCGGAGGTCAGGCGCCGTAGAGCCCGACGGCGTCACTTGCGGCGTGGATTCGGGCGCTGCGCGCGGCGCGGCCGGCTCGACGCCGTACTCCCGCTGCAGCACCTCCGCCATCCGCGCGTGGACGGTCGCGGAGAGCGCATCCCGGTCATCGTACGTGAGGCCTGCCGTCGGTACGGGATCGAGCAGATGCAGATCGACGATGCCCGGCCGGATGCGCCACGCGCCCTTGGGCATGATGGCCATCGTACCGTACACCACGACGGGAATGACCGGGACCTGCGCCGCGATCGCGAGCACGAATGGCCCTTTCTTGAACGGGCGCAGCGGGTACGCGCGCCCACGAGTCCCCTCGGGGAACACGATGATGGGCCGGCCGGCACGCACCTCCTTGGCTGCCGCCTCGTAGCTGGCGAACGCGGATTTGCGGTTGTCGCGTTCGATCGGGACCGTGCCCACCGCTCGCGCGCCGGCGCCGAAGACCGGTATCCGCAGCAATTCGGCCTTGGCGACGAACGCATAGCGCGGCAACGTCGCCGCGAGGACGAAGACGTCGTACCAGCTCACGTGGTTCGAGGCGAAGATGCGGGGCTCGCGGCCCGTGCCCATCCGCTCCGCGCCGTGCACCCGGACCGTCACGCCGCCCGCCCAGAGCAGCGCGCGGGTCCACGCCCTCGGTATCCACCAATAGATCCCGCCCGGCCGCTCCGGGACACCCAGCGCGGCAGCGATACTGACAACCGCGGCGAACGGCGGTGTCAGAACGACGGCAACGATGGCAACCAGCAACGCACGCATGGCGGACCGGATCAGCGGGGTTCGATATCGCGCCCCTCGGGCGCGAGCGGCGGCGAGGCCGAAAAGTGATTGTACCCCGGGATCGGGGCAACACGGACGCCGCTCGCGCGCGCCTCGACGCCTGCGCCCCCCGCGACCACCTCGCCCACGTGCGCGAGGGGCACGCCGAACTCGCGCTCGAATGCCGCGACATCGAAGTGTTTGCCCGCCGTCACCGCGAGTTCGTACTCCTCCCCGCCGGAGGCCGCCTCGATTACCGTCGTGCCCGGCCACCGCGGGACCCGATCGAGGTCGATGGACAGCGAGACGGCGCTCGCCGCCGCCAGGTGGCGCAGATCGGCCACGAGTCCATCCGACACATCGATCGCCGACGTCGCGCCGTGGGCCGCGAGCCACCGGCCTTCGCGGAGACGCGGCACCGGGTGCGCGAATCGTTCTCGTGTGGCGGCATCGGGTTCCGCGCCACCGGTCCACGCCCGCACCGCCGCTGCCGGACCGCCCAATCGCCCCGACACATAGACGTGATCCCCGGGCCGGGCTCCCGCGCGGCTCAACGGGTGCTCCGACGCGCCCGCGACCGCCAGCGTCAGCGTGAGATCGCGGCCCGCCGTCGTGTCACCTCCCACGACAACCGTCCCGGCATCGCGCGCCGCTGCGCCCACGCCGGCGGCGACGGCGGGCAGGTCACCCAGCCACGCTGGCGGAGCGGAGACCGCGAGCAGGATCGCGATCGGCGTCGCCCCCGCGGCCGCGAGATCGCTCAGCGCCGCGGCCGTCGCACGGTAGCCGATCTCCCGGGGTGCGATCCATGAGCGCCGGAAGTGCACGTTCTCGACGCTGGTATCGACGCTGAGAAGCAGCTTCGCGTCCGCGGGCACTTCGAGCACCGCACAATCGCCTCCGGCGCCACGCGCACCATCGGCCAACTGCGAAAACAACTCGCGGATGAGATCGAACTCCGCCCCGGGCCCGAGCTCGAGATGGCCAATCCGCGCCGCGTGCCGCAGGATAGACGCGCGACCGTCCTCGCCGCTCACCCGGTGGGGCCCACGGACGGCAACGACGCCAGCACCGGGTACCTGTCCTCATCGGGGGCGCGGTGCCATGCCGCGGGGAGCGCGCGCACGACGTCGTCGAGCGTGATCCCCCGGACACGGCCCGCCCCCGCCAACTCGGCGGCGCGGCCGTGGACCCACGCGCCGCAAGCGGCGCTCGTGGCCGAATCGCCGGTCTGCGCCAGCAGCGTCGCGACGATCCCCGCGAGCAGGTCGCCGCTACCGCCAGTCGCGAGTACGGGCGTTCCGGTCGCGCTGACCAGGCGCCGCTGGTCCGGCGCGCTGATGATCGTCGGCACGCCCTTGAGGAGCACCGACGCGCCAAGTTGCGCCGCGAGCGCCAATCCCGCGTCGAAGCGGCGCGCGAGAACGTCCGGGATCGCCGCATCCACCAGACGGCCGAATTCACCCGGGTGCGGCGTGATGACCGCCGGGCGTCCGGCGAGCAGTGCCGCCAGATCGCCGGCACGTCCCGCGAATGCGTTGAGACCGTCGGCATCGATTACCACGGGAAGCCGGCTGCAGCGCAGCACGCGCTCCGCCAGCGATCGTGCATCGGCGCCGGTGCCGAGCCCGGGACCGAGCAGGATCGCGTGCGCCCACGCGTCGATGTCTTTGCCGGCAGCCGCGTCGTCCGTGGGCCATGCCTGGGCAAGCGCCTCCGGGGCGGCCGTCTGGACGACGGACACATTCCGGGTCGCGACGAAGAGACGCACTAGACCGATGCCGCTCGCGAGCGCGCCGCGCGCGGCCAGCAGCGCCGCACCTGCCATGCCGTCGCCGCCGGCGACGACTGCCAGCCGGCGCCGGTCTCCCTTGTTCGCATCGGCCGCAACGCCGGGTACGTGTTCCCGTACGAACAGCGCGTCGACGAGCGCGGGTGCGTGTTCAGCCGCCGCGGCATGACGACCAAGGCCGATGTCGAGGATCGCGATCGCACCGGCGTGATCGCGCGCGATCGCGAGACCCCGTTTCAGTGTCCCGAATGTGAGTGTCAGGTCGGCGTGAACGGCGCCCGTGGCAGTTCCCATCGTCGCATCGACGCCGCTCGGAACGTCGAGCGAGACGACGATCGCCCCGCGGCGCCGCGCATCCGCGATGCGCGCAATGGCAGCCGCGACGGCGCCGTGCGGTGTGCCCGTCGCTCCGGTACCCAGCAGGCCGTCAACGACGAGCGCGTCATCCGCGGGCGGGTGGTCCGATGACGCGATCACCGATTCGGCCGCCGCTCGCTCCGCGATGGCGTCCGGCGTCCGGGTCTCGCCCACGGCGGTCACGCGGACCCGGACACCGCTCGCGGCGAGAGCGGCCGCGACGACCCAGGCGTCTCCGCCGTTGTTGCCCGGCCCGGCGTAGATCGCGACGCCACGCAACAGCAGGGCGCTGAAACGCCGCGCGATCTCGCCGGCTGCGGCCGTGCCGGCCACCCGCATGAGCGCGCGTGACGGGATACCCGCGGCGATCGCAGACTGGTCGCAGGCGGCGCTTTCGGCCGCGCTGGCTACGCGCACGCGCTGCGGCGCCGGCAAAGCGTTACTTCACTTCCGACAGGCTGGAAGTTGCGCGGACCCGCTCATGCCTGTTGGATGACGTTCCAGGGATAGTTGTCTTCGAACGCCTCATCGAAATCATACACGCCGAGGAAGTCGGTGCGCGAGTCCGTCGGCTGGCTGATGAGGAGGTTGAGATCGACCAGCGTGAACACGACGTCCCCGATGTCGGCCGTGGACCGGATGCCCCAGTGCTCGAGCACCTGGCGCGCCAGCACCCCGAAGCGGTCGAGTGCCAGGTCCCGGCACGATCCCGCAAGTTCGCGGCCACCGATGTGGCGACGTTCGGACAGGCGCGACTGGCAGTACTCGAGCGCGGACAACACGAACAAATACGCATGCTCGTGAAACCGCCGCTCGCGCAGCCGGATCTGCTCCATGATCCCGTCCCGAAACGCCAACTCCGCCACCGCTTACCTCGCGTCGAAGAATCTGTCCGCCGGCGATCCGCTACCGGCTCGCGGGCGCCATACCCCCCGCTCCGCGTGCTCTCGACGAACGGCGCTGGAGCACGGCAACGGCCGAAACTGCCGTGCGAGAGTTGCGGCCGCACGGACGTATTCGCGGCAGAAAATACGCAACGCCGCGCTGTGCGCCAGATCGGAGCCGGCTCCCATTCCGGCCAGCTACCGCGCAGCCTCTTCTGCTACCGGATAGAGTGGGAACGCCGCCACGAGCTCGCGGACATTCTCGCGGACCGCCGCCGCCACGGTGGCGTCGGCGGCGTGGCTGAGCACCCGGTCGATCAACTCGGCGACCCGGCGCATCTCGGGCTCCTTGAATCCGCGGGTGGTCACTGCGGGCGTCCCGATCCGGATGCCACTCGTGACGAACGGCGACTGGGTTTCCTTCGGCACCGTGTTCTTGTTCACGGTGATCCCTGCGAGATCGAGTGCCTTTTCGGCCACCTTGCCGGTCAGACCCTTATTCCTGAGATCGACGAGCATGAGATGCGTGTCGGTGCCGCCGGAGACGATGTGATATCCGCGCCGGACGAGCTCGGCCGCCAGGAACTGGGCGTTGCTCACGACCTGCCTGCTGTAATCCGTGAACCCCGGAAGCAGCGCCTCGCGAAACGCGACGGCTTTGGCGGCGATCACATTTTCGAGCGGACCGCCCTGGGTCCCCGGAAATACGGCCTTGTCGATCGCCTTCGCGTGCGCGGCCCGGCAGAGGATGAGTCCACCGCGCGGACCGCGCAGGGTCTTGTGCGTCGTGGTGGTCACCACATCCGCATGCGGAATCGGCGACGGATGAAGCCCGGTCGCGACCAGCCCCGCAATGTGCGCCATATCGACGACGAAGAACGCCCCGACCTCGCGGGCGGCTTCCGCAAACGCCGCGAAATCAATCGTGCGGCCGTATGCGCTCGCGCCGGCAATGATGAGCGCGGGCCGGTGCTCGCGCGCGGCCGCACGCATGGCATCGTAGTCGATCAAGCCCTGGTCGGTCACGCCGTAGTGCACCGCCCGGTAGAGGAGCCCCGAGAAATTCACCGGCGAGCCGTGTGTCAGGTGCCCGCCCTGCGAGAGATCGAGGCCGAGGATGGTGGCGCCGGGCTTGATCAGGGCGAGATACGCCGCGGCGTTCGCCTGAGCGCCGGAATGAGGCTGTACGTTGGCGTGGTCGGCGCCGAACAACTGCTTCGCCCGGTCGATCGCGATCTGTTCGACCTGGTCGATGACCTCGCACCCGCCGTAATAGCGCTTGCCCGGCAGTCCTTCGGCGTACTTGTTGGTCAGGGGCGATCCCATCGCCTCCATCACCGCGGGCGACACGAAATTCTCACTCGCGATGAGCTCCAGGCCGTCCGACTGGCGGGCGATCTCCTGTTCGATGAGACGCGCGATATCGGGGTCGGCGTCGTTGAGCGCCGCTCCCGGTGGGCACCGGTCCCACTCCGACCATTTCAGCATCTCTCCCCCCGTGAGAGCACCCGCGCCGCGCGGCCTTCCGCAATGTTGGCGCGGAATGCGGTTCGCGCTACCTGAACTTGGCCAGCGGCGGCCCGGACCTACGATGCGTACAACTCGCGTGCGATGACCAGGCGCTGGATCTCCGAGGTCCCCTCGTAGATCTCCGTGACTTTGGCGTCGCGAAAGAACCGCTCGACGGGATAGTCCTTGACGTAGCCGTAGCCGCCGAAGACCTGGATGGCCTGAGTGGTCACCCACATGGCCATCTCGCTCGCGGTGAGCTTCGCGATGGAACTGAGTTGCTGGATCGGATCGCCTCGATCCTTTGCCGTCGCGGCGGCATACAACACGGCCCGCGCCTGGGTGACTCGCGCCGCCATGTCGGCCAGCTTGAACTGCATCGCCTCGAATTCGCGAATCGGCCTGCCGAATTGCCGCCGCTCGGCGGCGTAGCGCACTGCGTGCTCGAGCGCGGCCCGGCCGATACCGACGGCTTGCGCGGCGATCCCGAGCCGGCCGTGCTCCAGTGACTGCAATGCGTAGATGAACCCCTGCCCCGGCTCGCCGAGCATCTGGTCGGCGGGCACCCGGAGGTTGTCGAACACGAGTTGAACCGTCGGCGAGGCGCGGAGACCCATCTTGTCCTCCTTCTTGCCGACCGAGAACCCGGGCTGGCCAGGCGTCACGATGAACGCCGAAATGCCTCTCGCACCCCGGCGGGTCTCCGGCGTGTCCGTGCGGGCCATGGCCAGAATGACGCCGGCGTTGTTGCCGTGAGTGACCCACGACTTCGTGCCGTTGAGCACGTACGCGTCACCGTCGCGTGTGGCCTGCGTGCGCAGGGCCGATGCGTCCGAGCCGGCTTCGGCCTCCGACAAAGCGAAGGCGCCAAGCAACTCGCCCCGGGCCATGGGACGGAGGAAGCGCTCGCGCTGCGACGCGGTGCCATGGGCCAGCAGCATCCGGGACGGCAGCGAGTTGTGGACGCTCAGCATGACCGCGGTCGACGCATCGACCGCCGCGATCTCCTCGAGCACGAGCAGGTAGCTCACGGCATCCAGCGCCATCCCATCGTCCGACTCCGGGACGAGCATGCCGAGGAACCCGAGCGCCCCGAGCCGTGAAATGAGCGACCGCTCGAAGTGTGCCTCGCGATCCCACGCCGCCGCATGGGGCGCGAGCTCGGTCTGCGCGAAGTCTCGCGCCAGGCGCTGGATCTCGCGCTGCTCGTCGGACAGAGTCAGGAACTCGCGCAGCGGCGCCATCAGTCGTATGGGTAGAATCCGCGGCGGCTCTTCCGCCCGAGCCAGCCCGCTGCGACGTATTTGCGGAGGAGCGGGCACGCGCGGTACTTCGGATCGCCAAGTCCGCTCTGCAGGACGTCGAGGATCGCGACGCAGGTGTCGAGTCCGATCAGATCGGCGAGAGCCAGCGGCCCAAGCGGGTGGTTCATGCCCAGCCTCATGACCGTATCGATGGCCTCCGGAGTCGCCACGCCCTCCATGACGCAGTAGGCCGCCTCGTTGATCATGGGCATGAGGATCCGGTTCGCCACGAACCCCGGATAGTCGTTGACTTCGACCGGCGTCTTGCCGATCTGCTTCGCGATCGCGGTCACCGTCGCCGTCGTGGCGTCGGATGTCGCGAGTCCCCGGATCACCTCGACGAGCGCCATCATCGGGACCGGATTCATGAAGTGCATGCCGATCACCCGCTGTGGGCGGCGGGTCCGTCCGGCGATCGTGGTAATCGAAATCGAACTGGTGTTGGTCGCGAGAATGGCGTGCGGTCCGACGACTTCGTCCAATGCCGCGAAGAGGCGGAACTTGAGCGCGGGATCTTCGGACGCCGCTTCGATCACCAGCGCGGCGTCGCTAGCGGCCGAGACGCCGGTCGCATCCGTGATCCGCGCGAGGGCCGGCTCTTTGGCACCGGCCTCGATTGCGCCCTTCTTGATCTGCCGGTCCAGATTACCGGCGATCGTCGACCGCGCCTTGGCGAGCGCATCGGTCGAGACGTCGATGAGCGTCACCGGAAAACCACTGAGCGCAAACGTGTGGGCGATTCCGTTGCCCATCTGGCCAGCGCCCACCACCGCCACGCGATCTGCCATACATGAAGCTCCTTGCTGCGGCGAGGCCGCGGGTTGATACCGAGGGGCGGCGGGCGCCTGGTCAGGGCACGCGCTCGACGCTGAGGGCGACGGCATCGCCGCCGCCGAGGCACAACGTCGCGAGTCCCGTGCGGGCGTTCCGGTCGCGCATCGCATACAGCAGCGTCGTCAGCACGCGCGCACCGCTCGCGCCGAGGGGGTGGCCGAGCGCGATCGCACCGCCGTGCACGTTCACACGATCCCAGTCCCACTCGAGTTCCTCACCATCGGCCAGTGCTTGCGACGCAAACGCCTCGTTGGCTTCGATGAGATCGTAGTCACCGATCTTCCGTCCTTCCTTGCGCATCAGGTGACGCACGGCCGTCACCGGCGCGAAGAACAGGTCCTGCGGCGCCCCGGCCCCCGTCGCGTACGCGGTAATGCGCGCCAGTATCGGCAGCCCCTTTGTCCGGGCATACGCCTCCGACGCCACGACGAGCGCCGCGGCACCGTCGTTCAGCGTCGACGCGTTACCGGCTGTGACCGTGAGGTCGGTGGGCCGAATGTCCTTGGGAGCGTCGCCGGGGAACGCCGGTTTGAGCTTGGCGAGACTCTCGAGCGACGCATCGCGCCGCGGGCCCTCGTCCGCACTGATCACCGTCGGGCCCTTCCGCCCGGGCACTTCGACGGGCACGATCTCGGCCGCGAATTTCCCCGCATCCATCGCGGCGACGGCCTTCCGGTGCGACTGGAGCGCGAACGTGTCCTGCGCGTTGCGCGTGACGTGCGCCTTGCGCGCGGTGTATTCGGCGTGCCCCCCCATGTGGACGTCGCAGAACGGGCACCACAGCCCATCACGGATCACGCCATCGACCAGGCTCTGGTCGCCGAGCTTGTAGCCGTTGCGCGCCCCATAGAGATAGTAGGGCGCATTCGACATCGACTCCATGCCGCCCGCGAGCACCAGGTGTGCGTCACCCGCGCGAATCGATTGCGCAGCCAGCATCACGGCCTTGAGACCCGACCCGCACACCTTGTTCACCGTGACAGCGGACACGGTGGCCGGTACGCTTCCCTTGATCGCCGCCTGCCGGGCGGGCGCCTGCCCCACCCCGCCCTGCACGACGTTGCCCATGATGACTTCCTGCAGGTCGCCGGCATCGACGCCCGCGCGTTCGACGGCGCCACGAATGGCGGCCGCCCCGAGGTCCGGGGCCGAGAGCGGCGCCAGACCGCCCAGGAACCGGCCGATGGGAGTGCGCGCCGCCGAGACGATGACGGGGGTGCGCTCGAGAGACGATGAATCAGACACGGGTCCAGCTCCTGTAGACAAGTACGACGGAATGATGTGCAGGCCTGACGCAGTGGCCTTGTCTTGTATAGTGGTGATACGCAGTGGTGTTACACGGTGGTGTTACACGGTGGTGTTACACGGTGGTGTTAC
>JAJPIM010000024.1 GCA_021324775.1 Gemmatimonadota bacterium | reverse complement strand
TTCCGCCTCAAGGATGGCAAGATCGTCGAGCACTGGGATGTCATCCAGGAGGTACCTGAGACATCTGCCAACAGCAACGGCATGTTCTGAGGCACGACCTCGATCGCACACCTCAAAGAGAACGAACCTGGCTTTCGGACGTCGAGCTGGACGGGCAGGACATCGGTCGGCTCGCCTGGACCGGCCAGCTCGGCGCCTCCGCCAGCGGCACCCGAGACTGCGGGGTGACCTCGCCGAGTTGGCGACGGCTTGGCGCGAGGCTGAGGAGATCGCCGCAATCGCGGATGACATGTTTCTTCCAGCGTCCGTGGATCAATTCATTGCGCGGCACCGCTGAGATGGGCAGAGCGTTCGGGAAGTGGATGGGGTAAGAGACACCCCATACATGGGCTTCCCGCCGTCCGGCTGCATGATCTCGACGCACTTGTGCGACGCTGTTGGGGAAACCTCCGACCTGCCTGAAATCTTGGCGCGGCGGTCGGGTCACCGAGCAACTCTCGGCGGGTCGGGGTACTCGACGCCGCGAATCCGCTCGGACCCAAACCGCGGATATACCTTCGCGTCCGCGATCGAGCCCTCCTCGGTAACAACCTGGGCAGCCTCGAGTCCCCGGTCACGGAGCCAGGTGAGCGACGCGCCGAGGAGGCAATTGCCCACTCCGCGTCGCTGATGTTGCGGTAGCACGCAGATTCCGGTAAGGAAGTTCTGGCCCGTCCAGTGGGATTCCGCAACGCCCGATATCGCGATCACCTGGCTTCGGTGGGTCGCGCAGATAACGCCACTGTCGCTCGAATCGAAAGCGCGCGCGACGCGCTCGGTCATTCGGCTCGTAATCGACGGCATCATGGATCGCCACACGGGGTCGGATGCGTACGCGTCCACAACCACGCGTGTGGCACTCGTTGCCTCGTCCTTCCGGACGAGCCGTATTTCGTAGCCAGAGGGTAGCGGCACCGCAAACTGGCGACCCTTCAGGGGCCACCGAAATCGCACCCAGACGACATTCCCGCCGCTCAGTGAGCCCTCCGCGTCGCGCCCTGCTCAACCACCAGCGAACATCTGATTCGTCACTGCACGGCTCTTCGGGGGCACGTCTTTACGTGTCAAAGCCGATGAACGATGCTAAGCGGCTGCGCACAGCCCAAGGCGCTCGCCAGCCGCTTCTTCACGCGAGACTTTCGCCCCGGCGAGTACGTCCTCCTCTGTTTCGTCCCCGACGAGCGTGATAACAAGCCGCACTTCATGCACGGGATGCAGACGGAGTTCACGGTGCAGTGAGCCACCGAGGAACGTACGGCCTCACTCGATGAGCCGTCTCGCTCGACGGAGGATCGAACATCGGTGACCAGCGGCCCGATCGCGTGCGCGGCTCCTGTGGGATGACCGTTCAGCACGTTGATGGGATCGGAGCTAGCTCTGTGCAGAGTAGGCCCCTATGCTTGACGCGCTCCTGATGGTCCGGGGTCCCTCTACCTGCTGCCGGTGACCACACCGCCAGAGCTTGACCTCGCCACCTCACTCGCCGGTCGCTACTCGATCGGGCGGGAACTCGGGCGTGGCGGCATGGCGACCGTCTATCTCGCCCGCGACTTCCGCCACGAGCGGATCGTCGCGCTCAAGGTGCTCCGTCCTGATCTGGGCGCCGCGCTCGGCCCGGAGCGGTTCGCGCGGGAAATCAAGCTGGCGGCAAGCCTGCAGCATCCGCACATCCTCTCGGTGTTCGATTCCGGCGAGACGGCCGGCGGCCGGTTGTGGTTCACGATGCCATACGTCGAGGGGGAGTCGCTCCGCGACCGATTGCGGCGCGAGCGGCAGTTGTCTGTCGACGATGCGCTCCGCATCACGCGCGAAGTGGCGGGCGCGCTCGAGTGCGCGCACGCGCATGGGGTACTCCACCGTGACGTTAAGCCGGAGAACATCCTGCTGACCGCGCAGGGCGACGCGTTGCTGGCCGATTTCGGAATCGCCCGTCCCCTGACCGCAGCCACCGACGGCACAGGGTTGACCGAGGCCGGGCTGGCGGTGGGAACGCCGCAGTACATGAGTCCCGAGCAGGCGGCGGGGGAGCGCACGCTCGATGCCCGAAGCGATGTGTACGCACTCGGGTCGGTGTGCTACGAGATGCTGGCGGGCGAGCCGCCGTTCGTCGGGAGCTCGGCCCAAGCCATCGTAGCGAAGATGCTGACGACCGACGCGCCATCGGTGCGAGTGCTGCGGTCGGGCGTCTCGCCGGGAATCGACGCCGTGCTGCGCCGCGCGCTCGCGCGGGTGCCGGCCGACCGGTGGCCGTCGGCGGCCACGTTCGCCGAGGCTCTTGGCCGGGGCGAGCGGACAGGGGCGACGGCTCGATTCGCGGCGCGGCGTATACCGGCCGGCATCGCGCTCCTCGGCTTTGGTTTTCTCGTGGCTGTCGCCGCGCGCTTCGCCTTGCATCACGACGCGAGCAGTGCAGAGATGCTGCCGGTGGGACTCGCGGTGCTGCCGTTCGACAATGAGGGCGACACCGCGAACGCATACTTCGCCGAGGGGATCACCGACGAGATCCGGAGCAAGCTCTCCGCTCTTGGCGGACTCCGGCTCATCGCGACAGCCAGTTCGAACCAGTACCGCCACACGACCGAGCCGCAAAATCAGATCGGGCGTGAGCTCGGTGTGCAGTACCTGCTGACCGGGCACATTCAGTGGGAGACGAGCGCCAACGGGACGCGGCGGGTGCGGGTCAGTCCCGAACTGATCGAAGTCGAGTCCGGGCGCCCCCCGGTGACCAAGTGGCAGCAGTCATACGACGCGACGCTGGCCGATGTCTTCGACGTGCAGGCGACGGTAGCCACGCGCGTGGCGTACAAGCTCGGGGTGGTCCTGAGCGCGCCAACCGAGACGAAGCTCGCCGCCCGCCCCACCCAGAATCTGGCCGCCTACGACGCGTATTTGCGGAGCATGTCGCTCGAAGGGCAGGACCCCGCGACACTCCGGCACGCGTTGGTGGCAGCCGAGCAGGCAGTGGCTCGCGACTCGGGCTACGCCGCGGCTTGGGCGCGCGTGTCGGTGCTCCACTCGCGGCTCTACACCTACTCCATCCCGACGCCGGCCGACGCCGGCGCGGCGCGGCGCGCCGCCGACCGGGCTGTCGCCCTCGCTCCCACGGCCAGCGAGGGGTATTACGCACGCGGCGTCTACAACATTCTGGTCGCAGACGACCTAGCAGCGACGCGCGTCGCGTACGAGACCGCGGCTAGACTTGCCCCTTCGTCATCGCTGGCCCTCGGGGCGTTGGGAACAGTTGATGCCGCCGAGGGGGACTGGGAGGCCGGACTCGGCCACGCGCGCCAGGCTGCAGCGCTTGACCCGCGTTCACCGGTCGCGGCGGCTCGCCTCACGGTGATATTGCTCTACCTCCGTCGGTACGCGGAAGCCCGTGCCGAGGCCGAGCGCGGGCTGACGATCGATCCGTCGGATATGGCTCTCATTGTGAATCGCGCGGCGAGTTTCCTGGGCGAAGGCGATCTGGCAGGCGCTCGGGCCGCGCTGCGGGACGTCCCGCCCACGCTCGATCGCGCGACGCTCGCGGTATATGTGGCGCGCAACCATCACTCCTATTGGGCGTCGCATCCCTTTGGGGCGCTGGACAAGCCGGATCGTGATCTGGTCCTGACGCTCTCGCCTGCAGCGTTCGACGACGACCGCGGCGAGTGGGAGTTCGTGCGCGCAGAGCTCTATTGGCTGGCAGGCGACACGGTCCCGGCGCGTCGCAACGCGGACTCCGCGCGAATCACACTGGAGACACAGTTGCGGGCAACGCCGGGCGACAATTACCGGCACCTGTATCTCGGGTTGGCGCTGGCGTACCTGGGGCAACGCGCGGCCGCAGTGCGCGAGGGGGAGCGCGAGCTCGCGCTGATCCTGGCATCAGGGGACGGATACCGTATCCCGTACGCCCGGCAGGTAATGGCCCAGATCCACCTGGCAGTCGGCGACCATCCCCGCGCCCTCGAGCAGCTCGACTCGCTGCTGGCCAAGCCGTATTTGGTCTCGCCCGCGTGGCTCAAGGCCGACCCGATCTGGGCGCCACTACACGGCGAGCCTCGCTTCGAGCGGCTGATCGCTCAGCCAGCGACAGGCGAGCGGCCGAGGGCGTAATGTGATGTAGCCGCGAGTTCCAAGGCATGGCCAGGAGAGGAATCGAACCTCTGACACGCGGATTTTTGGCCGCCGAGAACGCGCTCAATTTATGTCGGCGGAGGGGAAATCGTGATGGTGCCGTCGCTATCGGACAGCGTTCCGTTGGGGGCCCGGTGGAACAGTTGGCTGTTCGTTTCCACTACACCACCGCTCAATGGGCCGGGGCCGCCAACGATGGTTCCGACGAGATGAGTCTTGCCTGACGCCAAGTCGATGGTGCCTTTCAGCTTCGCCTCGAACGATTTCGATGCGGGCGACGCGGTGACGATCCAATGCGTCTCCAACGGCAACGTTCCCGGGATCTGCGGTCGCATGTCCGGGAAGCGCAATTCCATCCTGGCTTCGCCAGTCACTGCACCATCAACGCGCCCGTGCCAGATATACGTTCCCGACGTATCTCGCCTGGCGAGGCTGATGTGGTAGTGGATCTGCTGTGTTCCGGGCTGAGAAGCATTAGACGCACTGTTGGAGGCTGCGGCTGTTTGAGCGCCCATGCCGCGACCTGCACCGACGGTTACCACACCGAGAAGAAACACGATCGCCAATGGCTTGCCGTGTGTCGCTCCGAACATTGTCGTCCCCTCTTTTCTACAGGTGGTCCCGAAACATCGTCTTCCGCGGTGAGATCCCGAGGTGGCCGCAGTCAATCTGATCTATGTAGGCAACCGCATTTGCTTTCTTAGACTTCTGTCGAACGCCGACTCGGGAACGAAGCGCCGAAGCAGACTGACCTGTCGGGCCGTCCGGCCTGCGGTGTAGCGGCGGTGCGGGTTGGCCTCGGTGGAACCCCTCACCACGGCGCTCGCGACCAGCTCCGGCGTGTCGGCAGTCTTCATTTCGTCCCGCAGGACTCCCTCGGCGTTCGTTCGCGCCGACTGATAAACGGCGAGCTGCTGGTCTGCTTGGTAGACATTGCCCTCGAAAGAAGTCCGAGTGTAGGCGGGCTCGACTAACACCACTCTGACCCCTGAGTCTCTGATCTCATGGTCCAGCGACTCGGAATAGCCTTCCACTGCGTGCTTGCTGGCTGAGTACAAGGCCATAAACGGCGCCGGGATGAGACCCATGACCGAGCTGATGTTGACGATCCGTCCCGCCCGCTGTCGGCGCATCGCTGGAAGCACGGCCTTGGTCATGCGAATCAGGCCGAACAGGTTGACGTCGAAGAGGGACTTCGCCTGCTCCAGCGACGACTCCTCAGCCCCTGCGACCAGTCCCACCCCCGCGTTGTTGACCAGGAGATCGATGCGGCCGGTCTTCGCCAGCACTTGACCCACGGCGGTTTCGACAGAGTCGTCACTGGTCACGTCGCACACCACATACTCGATACCTGGCGATCTCGTCGCCGGAGGCCGCCGATAGGTGCCGAACACCCGATAGCCTGCGGCGTGAAGCGCTCGGACGGTCGCCTCTCCGATCCCTCCTGATGCGCCCGTCACAATCGCTACGGGCCGAGTCTGCTGACCCTGATTGCTTGACATACCGTGCTTCCCTCCCGTTGAGGCCAACTCACTATTCGCATATGATGAGCATCATATTCACGGGCCAACGAAGGCCCCGGCACCGGTGCATGGGGTCAGCCCGTGGGAGTGAGGTGATTCAGCGCCGCCTCGCGCAGCGCGTGCGAGAGCTTGGAGTCGTCCACGGCGCGGGCCAGGACCAACGCGCCGAGGGCCGTGGCCACGGTGAGGAGCGCCCGCTCGTGCGCGCCCGGCTGTCCCCAGTCGGGCGACTGGCGCGCGACCAAATCGATCATCTCCTTGATCCGGCGGGTGGCGGCCCGCCGCACCTTGGGTGCCTGGCGCGGCATTTCCGAGCCCAGCGCGGCAATTGGGCACCCCGTCTCAACGCCTTCCACGTGCTCCTTTGAAAGATAGGCTCGAAGCATGGCCTCGAGCTCTTTCTTGGGCGGTGCCGCGGCGGCCACCCGCGCGAGCGTGGCGACTCCGTGGGCGCCCGCCCGGTCGGCTGCTTCGGCCAGCATCCCCTCGCGGGACTTGAAGTGGGCGTAGAAGCCGCCATGCGTGAGGCCGGCCTCCTTCATGACTTCGGCAACCCCGGCGCCGCCGTAGCCGCTGCGCCGGATGGCGCGGGCGGCGGTCTCCACGATCCGGTCGTGGGTGGCTTCCTTGCGGCTGGGGGCGGGTCGTCTCAAGGTAGCGGGCTTCATATGACGATCATCATACAAAGGTGGCGACTCGAGCGCAAGGGGTACACCTCCTGCGGCGGTGAACCACCCGGAGACCCCGATTGAGAATTGCGCACCTCGAACAGCACACGCGGTGCGACCGCGTATGGTTATATAACGGAATTGACAACTAATGTCTATTCGGTTATATAATGTTTCATGCTGTCCGATGTCGTTGCCCGCGAGGTGTTTCACGTTCTTCTGCTCGAGCACCTCACTCAGCAGCTAGGCCAGCGTCTTGTCCTCAAAGGCGGGGTGAACCTTCGTCTGTTCTTCGGCAGTCCTCGGTATTCGCAGGACATTGATTTCGACGCAGCGCCGGATGTACGATCTGCTGCCAAGGCCGCCATCTCAAAGAGTCTCCGCGATCCATATTTGCGGCGACGCTTCGTTCAACTGGGCGGTGGCGATATTCGTTTGCCCGACAAGCCTTCCACGGATACAGAGACGACGCTCCGATACAAATTTGGAGTCGTGACTTCGGGAGGCATCGATTTGCCGACCAAGATCGAGGTCTCTTTTCGGCCTCGGCCAGCTCTTGATACCGCGATCATCGAGGGTGTTGCATCTGCCCTCGTGGACGGATACCGGTCGCCGGCGGACATCCGATCAGTCGGAGTACGCGCGCGCGGCGCGACGCCAGCGCTGCCCCTGCTCATGGTTCCCCATTACGGTCGCCTTCCCGCGATCCGGCAAAAGATCGGGGCTCTCGCTCTCCGGACCGAGATTCAATCGCGCGACATCTTCGACCTCGGTGTCTTGGATGCGGTACGGCTTGACACCGCCGACGCTGTGCTTCTCCGGAAGAACCTGACGGCTAGCGTGCTGCGTGAGGCAGCCGCACGCGCCCTCGAGATTCCGTTCGCCGCGTACCGAGATGAGGTTTTGGCCTACCTCGATCCTGCGGACCGGTCGCGGTACGATACCGGTCAAATCTGGGATGACCTGAGCCTTAGTGCGTACGCGCTCGCCGAGCAGCTGAGACAACTCTCCGGTCCTTCAAAGCTGCCGTGGTACAGGGCCGACATGCGACCGGAGCCCACCGGCGGCGATCATGATTCGAGGACGAACGTCAACGGTGGCACTCGATGAGATTGGCCAAGCGTCGCTTCCCACAGAAACGATCGCGGGTTGCCGACGTTCTCCTGAGCGCAGCTTTCGGACGCGCGCCGGTCTTCACTACCCGAGACATCCTAGCGGCGACACACATTAATCCATCGGCTGTCGTGCGGGCACTCGGCGTGCTCGTCAAACGCAAGTCAATCGTCCACGTAACACGGGGCGTGTGGGCGCGCCCGAACCATCCGGATTTCTCGCCCTACGCAGTTGTGCCGTTCCTCCTTGGCGCATCGATCGGTACAAACGGATGGCAAGATGCGGAACCTGGATACGTCTCGTTGCTGTCTGCGCTCAGCCTACACGGTCTTATCGACCAAATTCCGCGTACGATCCAGATTGTCGTCGGGGGACAGCGCCCTCCCGTTCGCTCACCGGTCGGTGTCTACACTTTCCATCGAATGCAGCCTAGCTTGCTAACGGGATATGAACCGGGGGGCCGGCTGGCAAACTTCCAGCTTGCAACCCCCACCAAAGCGCTATTCGACACGCTGTACATATCAACACGTCGTGGGCGCCAGCACGTGTTCCTCCCGGAACTCGATCTGTCCCGATTTGTGCGCGATGCGGAAATCCGGCGGTATATCGCGCTGATCCCCTCCGTCTCACTGCAGACTGCCGTTCTGAACCGCTGGCGACGATTGCGGCAACGAGGCACGCGGCGGAGCTAACATCGTGCGGCGATCTGAATGCGGCGTCGTTATTCGACGCGGCTTCTGGAGTGGGACCAGCGCTGGGATGTATCGGGATCTGTCGTCCACCCTCTTGTTTGGTCTTGGTTGGGGGAATAATTCGGGAATCCGCAGACCTACAAAATTCGTTGCAGATTGCCCTTTCCAGCCTTGCTGGCGCAGCTCGCGTCTGCCGCTGGTGTGCAGCAATGCCTCGACTCCGTGTCTGGCCGGTCTACCTGATCGCGCTACCCGTCCTCGTGGCCGCGAGTCTGGTAGTGGAATCCTTCGCAATTGCCTTGATCAGCAGTTTTCATGTTCCTGGCACGCTCCCAGGTCCTATTTGGGTAGTCATAGCCGTTAACCTCGTGCCGACGTTCCTGAGTGGATTCCTGATCATCTTTTTTCTTGGCACCGCGACACTTCGCCGCAAACGCGAGGCGGTGCCAGCGCCCCATGCAATTCGAGCGGCACCGCTATACGTCCTAGCGGCCACACTCGGAGCGTACGTCGCCTACGCGCATAACCTTCGCGGCTGGGGTCTGGTTGGCCAGCTCTTCGTGTGGCCGTTTGTTACGTGCCTGGGCGGAGTTCTGGGAGATGCTGCGGCGGGACGCGCTTCTCGGTCAGCAGACGATCTGCCCGGCCGTATCTAGAGCATCGCGGAAGCGATCACGCAAGGTTCGTATCCTTCCGTGCCGCGTATGTGTGCGTAGGGAAAGATCCCGGCGCAAGTACCTCGGTCGCCTTCAATCCCATAACAGGGCGACTCGCAGGCATCCGCGCCGCATTCCATGTGCAGCGACTAGGCGGGCGGTTTCGGGAATTTGGGGAATTCTTCAGGCCTCTTTCAGACTCTGGGCACCACATGGGTGCTCGTCTCGATTGCTACTCCCTTGTAATTGAGTCAGTTCCAACAGTGGCCAGGAGAGGAATCGAACCTCTGACACGCGGATTTTCAGTCCGGAAGGGTGAGATTGCTGCGGGCGTGCGTACTTTGTGGTAGTTGCGGGTACGTACGGGAGTTACGCGGCTGCTCACAGCAATTTCCTTGCGGCAGTCTGCGGATCTAGCGCGACCGTTCAGCTAGTGTCATTTCGTTTTGGGGAATAATTCGGGAA
This sequence comes from Gemmatimonadota bacterium, assembly GCA_021324775.1. GTDB lineage: Bacteria > Gemmatimonadota > Gemmatimonadetes > Gemmatimonadales > Gemmatimonadaceae > Palsa-1248. The sequence goes on along the minus strand of JAJPIM010000024.1, from coordinate 359,184 downwards.
CGCAGGACCAACGAAAGGCGCGCAGATCGCTATTGCGGCTTTCGCCGCAATACGGCGGCCCCGGGTCACTCTGACTGACGGTCAGCGCCGCCCCGGCGGCGAAGGTACGCGCTTACCGACAGCGCCTGGTCGGGATCGCCGGCCACGAACGCCGCGAAGCACAGAGCGAAGACCAGGTGGTCGAGCGATGCGCCGAAGTATTGCCACGCGGCGACGTGGACTCCTGGGTAATTCGACGACAGAAGCAGGGTCAGCATGTAAATCAGCCCGCAGATGCTCGCTACGCGGGTCAGGATGCCAAGACAGAGAGCCAGCCCGATGGCGAACTCGCCGTAGGCGACCAGAAACGCGATAGCTGTCCCGTGCGGCAGGACGAACCGCTGCAGCACCGGCACCATGAATGGATAGGCCGCGCCATCGGTGATGAAGCGATTGATCCAACCTTGGAATCCGCCCCCCAGCGTGAAGGCTGTGCCGAATACCTTGTACTGGCCGAAGATGAGGAACAGGATGCCGATAGCAATACGCAGCGCCGCGAATGCGGCGACGTTGCGAGCGGTGGCGGACGAAGTTGGTCGCATCTCGAGCGCGGTGATTCAGGTAGTTGCATTTCGTTTTGGGGAATAACTCGGGAACGCGACACCGGCGGCCGCAGGCAGCGTTCAGCCTCACAGAGGCTTCCATGGATTGTTACTGGTTCCGGTCAAGGCCACCACAGCAGTTCGGATCTGTAGACTTCTGCTGTTGCAGACACCGGTTGGGGTTGCCCCGATCTCAGCCTTGGCACGCCCGTGCTCATGCACCCAACTCGCTGGGGCACCTCCGGTTGAACGATGACATCCTCGGAGTTGCAGCTCGCAACCTCCTCACCGGTAGCGTCCAACATCCGAAAGTGCACGATCACCTGTCGGTCTCGCCCTGGAGGCACCGCAAGCATTCCATCCGCGGTGTAACTCTTCCACCCATACGTCGGCACGGGCTTAACGTGCACATCCGTCATCTGGAGATTGGCATCAGGCGGCCGATGGACGCTTCCTACAAGCTCGGCACGGCCGACGAGTCGTAGGCTGTCTCCGACCGCCCCTGCGATCCCAGGCCAGCACACTGCAAGGGATCGGCCCCCCGCCGGCACCTCTGGTAGCCCGTCCTCGTCGCCATTCCACCCGCCAAAGCACGACGGACCAGAAGTGCCGTCGGGGAGGTACGCTCGGATCGTGTACCGGACTTTGACCGCATAGGGGCCGGCATTGGCGAACGCCAGGGCATAATACATCCACTTGTGTGTAGAGTCGCCGTACCGGTACGATGGGGTTCCGACTGGATGGACCATACGAGCAGCGGACGCCAACGTTGTATCCGGCGCGCCTGGCGAATATCGCACCGACTGCGCGCGGGCTAGGCAGGGTATCCAAACGACGGCGCCGATACAGGCCGCACGAATTAGCTGGCTGGGGGACATGGGTCGTTTCCAGGATATATCCTGTCAGACGACCATGCCCGATGACTGTAATGACCTTGGTTGGCGCGTCTCCCCGATTCTTGGGCCAGTGGCGCTCACCTTTTTGACAGCGGGGTGGGCCTGATCTAAGCTCTGGCAATCCGGAGCGGGAGATCAGGACGATGCGGACGACCAAGTTCAGCGAGGAGCAAATCGCGATGGCGCTGCGGCAGGCGGAGGCTGGGACACCGGTCGGCGACGTCTGCCGAAAGCTCGAGATCACGGAGACCACGTTCTATCGCTGGCGGAAGAAATACGGCGGTCTGGGCGTGCCGGAGCTGCGGGAGCTCCGGAGCCTGCGGGACGAGAATCGGAAGCTCAAGCAGCTGGTGGCCGACCTGAGCCTCGACAAGACGATCTTGCAGGAGTCACTCCGAAAAAATTCTAGGGCCGGCGGCGCGGCGGACCTGGGTACGGTGGGTGATCGCCACGTACCAGGTCTCCGTCCGGCGGGCGTGCCGAGCGACGGGCGTGGCCCACTCGACCATGACCTACCGAAGCCGCCGGCCTTCGCAAGCGCCGCTCCGGGAGCGGCTCCGCGAGCTGGCCCAGAGCCGGGTGAGCTACGGGTATTTGCGGTTGCATGTGTTGCTGCGGCGCGAGGGCTGGGCCATCAATCGCAAGCGCGTGTATCGGCTGTACACCGAAGAGGGCTTGACGTTGAAGCAGCGGCGGCCGGCGCGGCGGCGGAGTGGGGTCGTCCGCAGTGTGCGGCCGGCGCTGACGGGACCGAACGAGCGGTGGGCAATGGATTTCGTGCACGACACACTCGCGGATCGCACGAGTGTCCGGGTGCTGGCGGTGATCGATCTCTTCCGGCGGGAGTGCGTGGCCCTCGTGGCCCAGCGGCAGTTCCGTGGGACGGATGTGGCGCGAGTGCTGGCGGCCGCTGGCGCTGCGCGTCGGCTCCCAGGCATCATCCAGTGCGACCAAGGCACCGAGTTCACCTCGGTCACACTCGATCACTGGGCGTACTGGAATCAGGTGCGGCTCGACTTCAGCCGGCCCGGCAAGCCCGGGGACAATACCCTTTGCGAAGCGTTCAACGGCTCGCTCCGGCGTGAGTGCTTATCGCAACACTACTTCGTGAGTCTCACCGACGCGCAGCACGCGCTGGACCGATGGCGGGACGAATACAATAACGTACGGCCCCACCGCAGTTTGGCGTACCAGCCACCGGCGCACTTCCGCCCCGGCGGTGTGTTCACCCCAGGCCCAGACCGGATGCAAAAGCTACGCGCCTAGTGGCCCAACTTTGGGGAGAGCTGCCCAACCCTTCACCCGGCCCATAATTCCTGGTCCTCAAGCTGGGGGAAGGTCACATTCAAACCCGTTGCGGACTTCGTGATGATATGGGGAGACGCTCGTTCCGACGGAACGCCCCAATCCGGTCCGAGACTGTTCGGCGGGCGCCGGGTCTCCGTGACCTCAGTTGGCGACCTGGGCGCCAACTGACGGGTCGTGGCTCGTTATTGGACGTTATGGCTTGATCGGCGGGTCAGGCTACGAGACCCACGCCACCTGCGCTTGCCGGATGCGCCATATGTCGTCCCCGTTTTGTTCCATCAGCAAGAACTCTCCTGCACCGCAGAGAGGACCGCAGCTGTAGGTCCGATAGAGGATTGCCCACCGGTAGTCGCGCGTGAATCCCACGTGTGAAAGTCCGATTATGAGGTGGTCATCCACACCGTACGGATGGTTCGGGTGACCGACGACCCGCCCCGCCAACAGTTGGTCGCGCGTGATCCAGAAGTACGGGACGCCAAGGTGCAGAGGTGTTTCGATTGATCCCGAATCCGCATTGCGACGATGAAAAGAGGCAAAGATCTCGCGATCCAATCCGGGAACCGAGTCGGTGAACGATTTCAACCATAGAGAATCGGACCACGATTCCTCTTGTAGAAAGGCCTGAAACCCCTGCAGCGGGTTTGCCGACAGCAGCGCCGGTCCCTCGCGGAAATGGGAACAGAGATCGGTGATGACAGTCGCCCAAACGTCGTGTTCGGTCACATTAACATCTACTGCCATTGGAGGTGTGATCGTCGCCGACTCACTGCACGCGAGCGCGGCAACGGCGACTAAAGCCCCGAGTACGCGCATTTGTCCTCCCTGTGGGCGCCGCGTCCAGAGATGGCGGCACTGGTCCACGATAGGACGGGTTCATGCGGTCCACCTTGCACATCGATTAGGAATCGGTGACAGCCTCGTGAGGACTTGAACGGCGGGCCTTGGGCCAGCAGATGAGTTCCTGGGGAATTCGCGTGGCGAACTTGGAGTTTGACGCGGCAGCTGGGAGGCAATCCCGCGCCTAGTCCTCGCCATGGGATACTCAATCTCGCGCCACTGGGTATCGCCCCGGCGCGGTCGCGCTCCTATTCTTGTTCTTGTGCGCTGGGCATCACTGGGACTTTCGTCGATCGACATTCGGGAATGCTGCGATGCGCTTCTTGACGCGTGAATGGCATGGCGGAGCGCAGCCCGACGATGAGGCGGAGCGAACCGTCGACGCGTACCGCCGGCATCTCGCAGCAATCCTGCCGCATCTACCGCGGGCACTCCGCGAACTCAGTCAGGACACCAATCTCCATGATGGTCTGATCCGGAGTGTCGAGGTCGACACGGCCGCGTCCGAGGCCAAGATTGGGCTTCGGTGCGGGGATCGCGAGACCGGATACTTCGATCTCACTCTTTCTTACCATGGTGTCCGCATCGACCTTCTCGATCGCGCTGCACTCGCAATCATCGCGCGGGACCCAAGGACCGAGGCGTTGCACGACGAAGTCGACGTAGTTGACGATGGCGTATTCGTGCACCGTCTCCTATTCTGGCCATACTATCGGGAGATCCACGTCGTCTTCTCCAGTCTCTCGATAGCCAGCATGCCGCGCCCCTACCGTCTGGTCGACGCGATGCCGGACCGCTATCTGGAGAGCTAGTCCACGTCACGTGCTCTCTCGCAGTCGTCGGGTAAGGCGAACCGACCAGATAGCCTCGTTTGAGGAATATTTCGGGAATAATTAGCGAAACGAGCACCGCTCGTGGTGCCCGTTCGTGTTGGTAAGCTGTTGTACTTCAATCGATTCCAACAGTGGCCAGGAGAGGAATCGAACCTCTGACACGCGGATTTTCAGTCCGCTGCTCTACCAACTGAGCTACCTGGCCTAAGAGGCGTGTAACGTAGTGCGCCGCTTGGGTCTCCTCAAGCGACTGCCGCTCGAGTCTCCTGCGGATCCGTGGTTGAGGGCTTTTCTCACCATCGAACGCTGCCGGCCATCGGTCACGACGGATGGTTACGCCCGGCGGACGGTGGGGGCCGTTCTCGAACGGCCCCCGCTGCCCTCGCCGACTGGCGGCGTGCGCCTGACCCAAACAACGACTTCTACGCGGGTCCCCGCTCATTCGCCGAATGTGAGTGGGCGTCCCTCCGCTCGATCCATCGTTGCGGGTTGTTCGCGATGTACTCGCGAACGCGCGCAAGGGTCTTCGGGGATCGGATTATCCAGTCATGAAAACTCGGCTGCCAGACCGGTGATCCTGGTGTTCCACGAAGACGGTTGATCCGGGCGGCCGAGTAGGTCTTGACCGCCCCGACGAGCCGGCAGACGGACTGCTGCGGAACCGGAATAGGATCAAGTACCAGTAGAGCGTGCACGTGATCTGGCATGACTGCGGATTCGAGCAGCCTGGCGTGCGGGTGGCGTGCCAGAATGATTGGCCACGCTGCCGCTACGATTTGTCCAGGCGCCGAGAGCCGCAGCTGGCCTGCATCCAACTCGGCCAACAGCGGGGCACGGTGTGCGGTGCAGAACGTGATGAAGTACGCGCCGGAGCGGCGGTAGTCGAACCGTGGCAACCGCATTTGGCCGACACTAGTGGGCCCGGCAGTCGCATCATCATCCATGGAACCGGCGCGGAACCAAATTACGCCGCGAGCCGCCCCGCGGCCCCCACGGCCGTCGCCGACTGACGGCTGTCCATCGGTGGCCCGAAAGCGGCGCTCCTACGCAGCGGCGGCCGTTCGAGAACGGCCGCCAGGTTGACCGAGATGCCGGCCCGAAAATCTTGCGGTCATGATGCGATACGGCACGCAACCCATCGAGTTGCGTGCCGTAGCCGAGAGCAGGGACGCGCCCAGCCCTGCGCTCCCTACCCCTGCTTCTTCACACCTGCTTGCTCACACCTACTTCTTCCGCAATACGGGCATGAAGCCGTCCGCCCGGCCCGAGATCGAGCCGTCGTCGTGCATGGTCAGCGTCACTGGCCCACCCGCATCCTTGCAATTCAGCGTGAGCTGGTCGCCCTTGATCGCGTAGGTGCACGGCGATTCGCTGTTCGGAATGGCGAAGTTTGCGTTGCCCCCCCCTTTGAGCGTGAGCACAAAACTGCCCGACGAGTCGGTGTACGTGCCCTTCGGTCCTCCGCACGCGACGACTGCGAGCGTCAGTGTCGCGGCGATCGTCCGTCGTAAGTATGCGCGGTTCATGTTATGGCGTCGATGTCTTGGGTGGAGCGGCGACGACCGCGCCGTTCGTGGCCGCCGGTGTCGTCGTCGCTGGTGTTGTGGCGGGTGGTGTCGTGGGTTTCGGAGTCGTGGCTTTCGGGGTCGCGGGCGTCGCGGCAGGGGCCGCAGCCGGCGCAGGTGCTTTGGTCGTGGCCGCCGCCGCTGTGGCGGGCGTCGCTGTCTTCGCCGGCGCGGCAACCGGTGTCACCGTCGCCGCTGCCGCCCTCGTCTGAGGAGCCGTCACCGGTGTCTTCGCCGCGGCCGTCGTCGCCGCGCCAGGCGCGCCGTTCGTCGCGGCCGCCGCGGGCGCCGCAGTCGCGGCGGTGGTGTTCGCCGGCGATGCGGGAGTGCACGGCGCCGCAGCCGAGCTGCTCGCGGCCGGCTTCTTCTTGCCGAAGAGCGATCCGACGCTCGAGACGGCGTTCGCCGTGGTGTTGACGGCGTTCGTCGCGCTGTTCGCGGCGCTCTGCGCACCCGTGTTGTTCGTGGCGCTAGCCGCGGACGCCACCGTTCCCGCGGGACCGCAGGGCGGCGGGGATGCGGGCGCCACTTGCCCGGCTGACGACGCGTACGTCACAGCTCCTGGCGCCGGACCAGTGGATCCGTTGACGAGACTCTTGAACTCCAACGGAAACTCGCCGCCCAGCGTGTGCTGATTGCCTTCGACCGTGTTGATCTCGTTGACCGTGAGATCGAGCTCGAAGGTCGAACCAATGATCGCCTGGCCCGGCGCGAACAGCAACTCGAACCGTGCGTCGCCGTATCCGCCCGGCCGCACCGAGAACTTGGGATCGAAACTATTACCGTTGACCACACCGATACCGCGGAACGCGTTGGGGCCGCCGACCGCGTACCGATTGCCGCGGTCATCGGTCGCCAATCCGGAACCATTCGCGTAGCCCAACCCCAGCGTCGTGTTGGTCTTGTTGATGAACCGCATGGTCACGTCGATGATCCTGTAGCCGCCCTGCGCTGTCGTGCGAAAGTCGGTAATCGTCGCGGCGAAATCCGACGCGTCGTAACAGGCCGGCTGAGTGCCGCAGATCGATCCGGGCGCCGCGGCCGCGGCAGCCGGCGCGGCCGTCGCAGCCGCAGGCGTGGCCGGCGCCGCCGCGGGCGCTTGCGCCGCGGCCGTCATTCCGGCGCCTGTCACCGCGAGGACAGCCATCGCGGCCGTAACTCGGCGAACAATTCCTAGAGCGGACGTCACGATACACCCCCCGCTGTGAAGTGGCTGGATCCCGATACGCAGTGCGCAAAAGGGGGCGGAGCGACCGTCATCGCCGGCCAGACCCTGGCCGGAGCCAATCGCGACGGGAACGAGACTGAGCGGGCAAGACATCGTACCTCCTAGAATGGTGAGCCAGCAGTGGAGGATCGACCCGGACGCTCAGGACGAAGGGCCGTCGTGGTACGGTTCCAACAGGATCAGTGGACCGGCGCCGCAGCACCGGCGCCGACGGGTGTGGCGGCGAGCGAATATGACTCGGGCAGCACTGTGGTGCCAGAGCCGCGGACGGCAACCCCACTACATCTGCGTTACGTGACTTCGGTCAAAATGCCTCGCGAATTGGTGGCGCCCGGCCGTTGTTCGAGGCTATGCCGAGTCCAGGTGTGGGAGGTGGGCGCTTGCCGTCCGCTCTACGAGAGCGTGATGGTCCGCCGCCACGGTTACTCGACAGGCAGGTGTTGCGAGTCTGACGGCGCATCCCCGTGCGATGGTGAGGCCAGTCTCTGGAACGCCTCCTGCGGGAGCGATATTGTCACTGAGGAGGTCTGTCTCCATGGCCATCCGAAAAGCGGTCGATCGGGGCAGTACCTGCCGGTGGGTGCCCGCGATCGCCGCGGTCGCGTCCTTGGTCATCAGTGGCAGTGGATGTTCGGCCCCGACCGGCATTCAGACTGTCTCGGCGATCCGCATCCAACCCTCGGCGATAGCCCTGCTCGTCCCTCGGCAGACGACCCTTCGCGCCACGGCCGTGGATGCCAGGGGGCGCGTGGTCACAATGGACCAGGTGTACTGGTCCAGCGAGGACACGACCATCGCGACCGTTTCGTCCAGCGGCGTCGTGACCGCTGTAACACCGGGGCGTGCACGGATCGCGGCGAGCGCCGAGGGTGTGACGGGCATCGCCGTCGTCACCGTCTCGGCCGTGACCGTCGCCGAGGTCGTCGTCGTGCCCGAGACTTTACGGGTGGTGCCGAACGCCATGGGCCAGCTCCGGGCAACCGCGTACGACGCTTCCGGCAACGTCGTTACCGGATTGTCCGCGGTCTGGGGCAGCAGCGCGCAATCGGTTGCGACGGTGAATTCGTCGGGCACGGTGACCGGCGTCGCCCCGGGCACCGCGACTGTAACCGCGGCCATTGCCGGCCAAGTCGCGTCGGCTACTATCGTCGTGGCGACACCGCCGGAAGTTGATATTGCCGGGTGCAACGGTGGCACGCTCAACCAGACGGTGCCCGGGAACCTGGTCGTCAAAGGCAACATCGATAGCCAATGCAAGGCCACCCTCCGGAGCACGTCGGGCTCCGTCGAGATTCGCGGCAAGATCGACCATGCAAGCACTGCCGATCTCACGGCGGCGACGAGTGTCTCGATTGACGATCAGATCGACGGCGGCAGCCAGGTCCAGGTTACTGCGGGAGCAGGTTTCAGTCTGGGGACCGACGTCACCGGCAGCGCCACGGGCACCGCATCAACGCTCACCGTGTTGGATTGCAGCGCGCTCAACGTCGGCGGCAACATACAAGGCGGCGTTCAGGTGAAGCTCCACTCGCACGGTCCGATCACCATCGGCGGTCAAGTGCAGGACCGCAACACCCTCGTGTTGTGGTGGGCGCCGTCCTTTGCGGTCCGCGGCGGAATCAACGGCGGAGCGCAGGCCATCAAACAGAACTGGGGCGATTTTCCGGACAGTTACTGAGCCGGGGAAAATCCGGGGGCGTCTGGCCACGCGTCCGCCACGATCTGTCCGGGAGCGGCGAGCCGGAGGCGGCCCGCATCCACCTCGGCCAGAAGCGGATGACGATGCGCGGTGCAGAAAGTGATGAAGTACGCGCCAGAGCGGCAGTAGTCGAACCGCGGCAAGTGCATGGGCCAAACGGTGAGGGCTGCCGGCCGCGGCATCATCATCAATAGAACGGAGCGGAACGAACAATCGCGGCGAGGGAGGTTAGCCGTCGCGACGGCCAGCATTTGCGCGGCTGGTGGTTGGGGGCCGTTCTCGAACGGCCCCCGCTGCCCTCGTCGACTAGCGGCTGTCCATTGATCGGGGTAGGAAACCGGCGGTTCTACGCAGCGGCGGCCGTTCGAGAACGGCCGCCAGGCGGATCGCGATGAAACTGGTAATTCGCCGGGGTCGGGGTGAGCGCGCCGACCGGATGTTCTGGGGGCCGTTCGCGAACGGCCCCCGCTGCCCTCGTCGGCAGGCCTTATGCGGCTGCGTACTTGTTCGATGCGCCCTCGCGCGCACCTGCCGCGGAGGCCAGTACTGTCCGCACCAGCTCTCCGATCTGCTCCGCGAAATCGCGGGCCGGACCGAACAATCTCGGCATCAGCAGCTTCACGTCCTCGCCGTATTCCTCGAGGATCGCGCGCTGCGAGTTCGTCAGCTTGTGCGTCACGACGAATGATTCGGTCACGCGGGCCACGGCGCCGTCGAGCAGCAGCAGCTCGGTGTGGTCGAGGGGGCTCGTGCGGTTGCTGGCATCTCTCGTGCGGTTGCTGGCATCTATGGTTGGAGCGGCTTTGGTCTCTGACATGATTGCGTCTCGGCAGGTGGTGGGTCGTCGGGCCAGTCTGGTGCTTCTTCGGCCCGCGAACGCCCCGGCGTAAAGCAAAGGGCGTTCCATCCTTTGGACGTCAATCCGGCGGATTAATTAACGACCTCTACCGTTAATGTGCCCGGAAATGGCAGTCCGGAAACGCACTGTCTGCCCAAATCACCGGCGGCCACGGACATGGGAATGGCAAGAGCGTGAGCCGAATCGGCCGGACGGCGCCCCCAAACTGGCGGCTGCTACGCCCGAACTGCTCCCGGACCGGCGGCTACGCCCGAATTACTCCCGGACCGGTCGCCGGGGGTTGCTGCCTGCCGGGGTCGGTATGACAGTCCCGGTGTCGGGGTGTGCGGGGTCAAGCCACCGCAGTTGGGTCGATGAGCCTGACTCGGAGGCGAAGACGATCCGCCCGTCCGAGAGCCAACCTGCATCAGCGACATTCGCGGGGTTCGGCGACAATCGCCGAATCACACCGGTCGCCACGGTCAGCGTGAAGAGTGCGACGTCGCCATCGCGGGTCGAGATGAACGCGATCGTCCCGCCGTCTGGACTCCACGCCGGATTCACATCCGTTGCCGATCCGTCCGTCAGCGAGGTCTCCGAACCCTCTGCCACCGCGAGACGCGCGAGCGACGCGTTGCCGAACTGGGTCGTGACGACCACCAGGGTGTCGTCGGAACTCGACCAGCTCGGACTCGCTTCCACCGCGGTCGCGAATCCCGCGCTGCCCGTCGCCGCTGTCGCATTGCTCCCGTCGATCGCCGACGTCCAGAGATGGTCGGCGCCGCCGACCGGCGAGATGAACGCGAGCGTTGTCCCATCCGCCGTCACCGAGGCCTGATCGGACGGAGCCGGGATACTCGCGATCCGTGTCTCCGCGCCCCCGGTGACCGGCACGGTGTAGAGTGCCGCATACCCGTCGCGGAAACTCGTGAACACAACGTTCCCGTGGGCCCACGCGGGCTGCTCGTTGTCGCTGGTGCCCGAGGTCAACTGCGTCAGCCCGGTTCCGTCGAGCGCCGCGGCGTACACGTCGCGGTTCCCGGCGCCACCCGAATCCTGCAGGTCGAATAGAATCACCGGCGGCGACTTCACGTGCACGGTGATCGATGCGCTCGCATCGCCGTCCTGCCCCGTGAACATCACCGATCCTGTGTCGGTGAACCGCGCGACTCCTTGCGCGGAAAACCTGACGGCGGATGCCGGCTTGGCCGACCACGTCACCGTTGCTGGCGCCACGGTGGCCCCGCCGCGCAGAAAGGCCAGCGTCACCGATGCGCCGCGCTCCTCGAAACCCGTGACGGTGATGCTATCGGTGAGCGCGGTCGGCGCATTGTGGCACCCGGCCAGGGCCACGGACATCACGCACGCGAGGATCTTGGGAACGACGACGGCCCGCCACTGCGCGGGCCGTCGTACCACGAGATGCCGTGCTCCCGGCTCGAGGACGCCAGACACGCGCGCCAGCGCGCGCCGCCAGGCGTCCGCAATCCGGCCGGTCACTGCGTGCCGAGCAGCACCACTCCGTTGTCGCCGACGACGTAGAGGTTCGTGGCCGAGGTCCCGTAGACACTGCGGAACCGCGAGCTCACTGGAGCGGGCATGTTGATCCACTTGTCCCCGTTGTAGTGCTGCACCGTCCCGTTGTCCCCAACCGCGTACGCGTCCGCTGTATATCCTGAGCCAGGCGCATCCGCCCACACGTCCCGGAGCGTGACCGTCGTACCGCTCGCCTGCGCGGTCCATGCAGTGGCCCCCGCGTTGTGAAGGACCGTGCCGTTGGCTCCGACTGCGTAAATATCCGTCGAAGAGCTGCCCCAGATCGAGTTCAGCATCCCCGTGCCATTCGGTGTGATCATCTTGTTCCACGTGCCATTCGCGTGCGTTTCGTTCCAGATCGCGCCATCGCTGGCCGCGGCGTACACGTTGCTGGACGAACTGCCCCAGATGCTCTGAATGCTGCCCGACGTCCCGAGGCGGTAGGATGACTGGGCTCCATTGTCGAAATAGCCAACCAGCCCCTCGCCAGCGCCCGTGTAGAAGCTGGTGGTGTTCGGTCCCCAGAGCGCGTAGGCCGCCGTCCCGATGTTCTGCGTGGTCCAGATCCCGCCGGACAGTGTCGCCAGCGTGCCGTTCGCGCCGATCGAATACACCGTCGCCGGCTGCGGGCCCCCGCCCCAGATCCCATCCATGGAATCCGCGTCCGACACGTATGCGTTCGTCCAATGTGTCCCGTCGTAATGGAGTACGGTGCCGAGCGAGGAGACGTAGACGTCGGTGGCACTGCTCGCCCACACCCCGTAGAACGAGAGGCCACTCTGCATGGATACCTGCCATGCCGAGCCGCTCGAGGAAAGCAAGCTGCCTTGGACGCCGACGGCCCATATCGAGGAGGACGAGCCAGCGGTCACCCCCGTCAACGGAATCCCGCTGTTGGGACCGACGGTGGACCACGAGGTTCCGTCGTAGTGGAGCGTCGTGCCGTCGTTTCCCACAGCCCAGATATCCGTCGCCGCACTGCCACCGATCGCGGCCAGGTCGTTGCTCGATCCGTTCGGCATCGAGGACCAGTCGCCGGCGGAGTCCGGCAGGTGGATGATCGTGCCGCTCGTTCCGACTGCGTACACGTCAGTCGCGGCGTCGCCCCAGACGCCGGTCAAGGCTTCGTTGGTGCCCGACGACTGCTTCACCCATGTGGTGCCGTTGCCGAAGATCAGCCTACCCTTATCGCCGACGGCCCACATGTGTGTCGCGTCGCTTCCCCAGATCGCGTACAGGTCCTTCGTGCCACCAGGCGTGGACATCGTCGTCCATTGCGTGCCGTCGTAGTGAACGACGGTCGCGTTCGCGCCCACAGCGTAGACGTTGCTCGGACCGGCGACCCAGACTCCGTACAGGGTGTTGCTCTGTCCCGTCGAGACGCTGGTCCAGGTGCCAGCGGTGTCGTGCACGGCCACGCCGTTGTCACCCACCGCCCAGACCGAAGCGGTGGCCTGGCCCGAGACACCGGACACACCACGATAGTTGTTGGACGCGGAGAGACCGCTGCTCACCGCCGCCCACGCCGATCCGTTGTATTGCAGCAAGATACCGTTGACGCCGACCGCATAGGCGTCGGTCGCGGTATGGCGCCAGATACCAGTGAGGTTGTTGCTGGTCAGGCCCTGATTCAGCATCGTCCACCGGCGAATGCTTTTCTCGGCCGGCAGGATGGTGCTGATCTCGACGGAGAACGTGAAACCTTTGACACCAGGGCTGAGGTTGAACTTCCAGACCTGGGCGGGACTCGTGGCGCCGGGAGCGATCGCGGCGCTGTAGTCGAAATAGGGCTGGAAGGTCGCGGTAAACACGCCCGTATCGGGCGCAGCGATTGTCGCCGTCCCCGAGCCGCTCGTGACCGCGACCGGGGGATTGCTGATGAAGAAGACCCGCGTGCCGGAGAGACTCAGGCTTCCATTGACGGTGTCGCCCATCGTCTGGTTGAGCAGATTCTGCACCGTCACGTTGGCCGAGAATACACCACCCGAGAACGCAAAATTGGAGAACGCGAGCGTCACATCGACGTTCTGGCGGCCCAGCGTGACGCTCTGCGCGATCATCTGGCGGACTTGCGGGTCGGCGGCTGCAGCCGGTCCATCGACCGTTGCCGGCTCGCATTTCACCGCCGATCCGCCCGACCTGCCGGCCAGGGTGCCGACGCAATCGAGCATAGCGCGGGGCGTGAGATCTGACGGCACGGCCAGCGGGCCCTTCGAAGACGGCGCAAGGGGATCGCGACCGTCGCTGCACGCAGCGACGACGCTGACCGCCCCAATGAGTATTAGAGAATTCCAATGCATTTCCGGTACGACGCACTATCTCGTCGGGAATCACATTAGAAATCCGGCCCCAGTTGTCACGAAATTGGACAGCTCCTACGGGCTTGGATTAGAGGCCTCTAATGGCGGCTTCCCGTGGTTGCGACGTGGTGACTGCAGCCTCGATGTGATCGGGCTCACTCGCGCGTGGGGGACGCGCCGGCGACGCGCGGGGCGTCCCGGCCTCCGGCGTACCGCGGTCTGAAACTCCTGAAACGCTGAACACCCCGCAGTCGTGGCGTGCGAGGCGCTGGGCTGCGGAGCGTTCCGTGGTGCTGTGCTGCGATCGCCGGCTCGTCTCAAAGCCGGCTGTCCGTGCCGGCTCGTGATGTCAGCGAATGGGCTGCGCGTTCTCGGGGTTCCCGGCAGGCGTCGGGATCACGTGAGCGACACCCGGCTGCGACGGGTCGGCCCAGTTCAACTGCGCGATGATGCCGGACGGTGTCGAGGACTCCTCGGTGTACACGATCCGTCCGTCAGAGAGCCAGCACGGCTGCCCCGCGTTGCTCGGTTGCGGCGACACACGAACCACCTGGCCGGTCGCAATCGTGAGAACGAAGATGCCGAGGTCTCCATCGCGCGCCGACGCGAATGCCACCGAGCGGCCGTCGAGGCTCCATGCGGGATCGACGTCGGTGAACCCGCCATCGGTGAGGCTCCACGCCGCATCCGTGGACGTCGCGAGGCCGAAGATCGCGGCGTTGCCCAATGTCGTGCTCACGAACACCACCGAGTCACCCGACGGTGCCCACGATGGACTCGCTTCCTCCGCACTGGGTGATCCGAAGCTCGCGGTCGGCCGTACCGCATTGCTACCGTCGGACGCCGCGATCCACAGCTTATCGAGACCGCTGTCCGGCGCGATGAACGCGAGGTGTGATCCATCCGGCGACAGCGAGGGCTGAAATGCGGAGCCGGAGAGGCCGGGCAGGCGCGACTCGGTGCCGCCGCTGAGGGACACGCGGTAGAGCGCCGGATACCCGTCGCGGTAACTGGTGAACACGACGACGCCATTGGAAGCTGTCGGCTCGACGTTGTCCGCGGCGCCCGACGTCAGTTGGGTGAGCCCCAAGCCGTCCAGCGACACGCGGTAGACATCATAGTCGCCGAGGGCACCACCGGAGCCGGCATCGTGCATTGCGAAGACGATGGCGGGCGGCGCGGCGACGTGGACGGTGACGGTGGTGTTCCCGACGCCGAGGTGGGCGGTGATCGTGACGTCGCCGGTATCGATCAGGACGGCGGTGTCAGGCTTGACGAGCCGCACGCGATCGGCCGATGTGGTGGTCCAGCTGATGTCGCCGGTGCTCACGGGCGTCCCGTTGCGCATCACCTGGAGCTGCACCGTCGCGCCACGCTCGAGCCGGCCCTGCGTGGCGATGGTCAGCCGCGACTGGGTCGTGGGGGCAAGCGCCGGCGGGGATTCACAGGCGCCGAGGGTGATCGCGAGCGCGGCGAGCGCCGCCCAGATCGCACCAACGGACCATCGTCCCTGCGCGGCGGCGTCGTGGCGGAAGGCGCCGGAGGGGCGGGCGCCGGCTTCGGCGAGGTATTTCGGCGATGCCATTTCGGTCGAGACCTGACGCATAGACTCTCTGTCCTCCCGTTGCGGGGAAGACGCGGCAGCCGACGCGCGAGAAACATTAGTTTAGGCTAATTTGACGCCATAAGTTGTTTTCAGACAAATAACTAGACAGTTGGGCCTGCCGAGTGTCGCGTTCCGCGGCAGCGAGCCTGCGGGGCGCAGGCCGAACCGCTGTAGTGGCGCGCTACCGCCGGCGTCGCGCTCGTGGCGACGCGGGCTCGTCGAAGGGGAGCCCCGTGGTCCCACCCGCGACGCCCATGGAATCCACGACCGCCTTGAGCGTTTTCGCCAATTCGCGGCGGCGGGCGGGTGGGAGCGAATTGATGGCCGTGATGAGCCGCATCTGCGTCGGGGGCGGCGCGTGGCGAAGGGTGCGCCGGCCGGCTGCGGTGAGCGCCAGGACCACCCGGCGGCCGTCGGTGTCCGATCGCAATCGAGTCACGAACCCGCGGCTGACGAGCCGGTCGACGATGACCGACACGGTGCTCTGATGCGTGAAGGTCAGCATCGCCAGCTCGTTGAGTGACTGCGCGGGGTGCGCGTCCAGTACGCGCAGCACGAACAACTGCGCGCCGGTGATGCCGATCGAACGCTCGGCAGTGCGGGCCGAAATGCCGAGCGCGCGCACAATGCGGCGCATCGAGTCGAGCGCGGACGCGCCGTCGCGCTGTGCGGCTGTGCCGCCCGGTTTACGTCGCGTGGCCATCGGGCTCCTCATCCCCATTTGGCGGGGTCGTCGCAGCGGCACGGCGCCGCGACAGCGGCGCGACGAATCCTCGCATCGGTTGCGGCGAGAGGTGTCGCTCGGCGTCATCGTGCGCGGCCAGCCGGCGCGCGTGTGCGCCCAGCAAGTCGCTGCGCGACACCATACCGATCACGGTGCGCGGAGCGTCGCGCGTTACGACCGGGAGGCGCCCGACTTCTTCGCGCACCATATGGTCGGCGGCTTCACGGGCCGAGCTGTCGTCGTAGATGACCACGGGCACACGGGCGATGAGATCGCGGACGAGCGACGTGACCGGAAGCTCGAGATCCAGCAAGTCGCGGCGCGTCACGACGCCGGCCAGCGCGCCCTTCTCATCGACCACCGGATAACCCTGATGTGTGGACCCTGGCTCGCGCGAGACGATCCAGTCGCGGACATCCTCGACCGCATCGGTGGTCCGCAGCACGACCGGCGTGGTCGTCGCGATGTCGCGAACCAGAATCTGGCTCAGGTAGTCAGCCTGATACTCGGACTGGATGCGGGTGCCCCGCCGGGCGAGCTTCTCCGTCATGATCGATGAATGCGGCATGAGCCGGAGCGACACGAGATAGGCGGCGCTGCAGCCCGCCAGGAGCGGCAGGAGTCCCATGGGCTGGCGCGTGGTCTCGAACGCGAAGATCACCGATGCCAGCAACGCGTGTGACGCCCCGGCGAAGATCGCGGCCATCCCCACGAGTGCGGCGATGTGCGCATCCACGTGCAGCATTGGCGCCGATCGTTCGAGCACGGTGCCGATCAATGCACCGAGGCCGCCGCCGATCGTGAAGAGCGGCGCGAGCGTCCCGCCCGACGTCCCGCTCGCGAGTGCGATCACCCAGGACACGAACTTCAACACCACGAGCAGCAGGAGGGCCCGTCCGGCGAGCGTTCCCGCGAGCGTCTGCTCGATGTTGACGTAGCCGACGCCGAGCGTGCGTGGCGCCACCCACCCCACCAGTCCGACGACGACCGCCGCGAGTGCGGGCCACCACATCCAGTGGACCGGCAGGTGCTCGAAGCCATCTTCGATGAGGTACAGCGCGCGAGTGATGTAGACGGCCGCGACGCCGATGACCGCGCCCAGCACCACGTACGTCGCGAGCGCTGCGCCACCGGGAGGGGCGACGAGGGGCATCGGGAAGATGGGCGCCGATCCGACGAAGGCCATCCGCACGATGGTGGCCGCGGCGGCGGCGAACGACACCGGGATGAGCGACCGTGCGCGGTACTCGAAGAGGAGGAGCTCGACCGCGAGCAGCACCGCGGAGACCGGACTGCCGAATGTCGCCGCCATGCCGGCCGCCGCGCCGGCGGCGAGCAGGATCTTTCGCTCGTCGGCGGTCGTCCGCAGCATCTGGCCGATGACCGAACCGAGTGCGCCTCCCGTGGCGATGATCGGACCTTCGGCGCCGAACGGGCCGCCGGTGCCGATCGCGATGGCGGCCGATATGGGCTTGAGGAACGTCACGCGTGGCGCGACGCGGCTCTGGTTGAGGAGGATCTGCTCCATTGCCTCGGGGATCCCGTGCCCGCGGATGGCTGCCGATCCGTAGCGCGCCATGAGTCCCACGATCACCCCGCCGACGACGGGGATGAGAATGACGAGAGCGCCGAGGTGGTTGTTGGCCGGCGAGGAGAACGCTGGCGACCAGGTTCCGTAGAACGCGAGATTGGTGATGAGGCCGATTAGCGACGTCAGGACGCGCGCGGCGATGGCCGCGAGGATGGCGACACCGACCGCGAGTCCCGACAGGAACAGGATGCGGCCGTTCCGCTCGGTCGCGCGAGGCAGGCGAAGGTCCGATACGGCAGCCTCAAGGGACGGCGCGACCGGAACCGGGGACGCGGGGGGTGTGGGGGTCATGTGCGCGCCATGTGTCCGGTTCGGTCCATTGGCACCAATATAATATTCCGGGCTGAAGCGAGCCCGGCCGGCGCGGTTTTCTCATGCTTTGAGCCGGGAATGTTCTATGGGGCCGACGGGTATCTCTTAGGGTATTACCGTACGAATCACTGATGGGGTCGCGAGCGCTGGGTCCGGCGCCGGCCCGTCAACCGAGGGATGAGAGGCAATGACAACTGGGCACGGCAGGGGAGCGCGGTGGATAACGGTGGGCGCGGCGGTCGTGGCGGCGATGGTTCCGAGCGCTGGCGGTGCAGGGGCGCAGTCCGCGCCGGCACAAACCGCCGCGACGAGCGCCTCGTCGCAAATGGCGTCACCGGCTACTGCGCGGACGACCAACTGGGCGGCGTATCGCAAGCCCGCCGACGCCGAGCTGCGGCGGAAGCTCACGCCGGAGCAGTACGAGATCACGCAACAGGCGGGGACCGAGCGGCCATTCGACAACGAATACTGGAACAACGAGCGCCCGGGGATTTACGTGGACATCGTTTCGGGCGAGCCCCTGTTCAGCTCTCTCGATAAATTCGACTCGCACACCGGGTGGCCGAGCTTCACCAAGCCGCTCGAGCCGGCCGACATCAAGTCGAGGGACGACAAGACCCTGGGGATGGATCGCACGGAAGTGCGGTCGGCCCACGCGGATTCGCATCTGGGTCACGTGTTCGACGATGGCCCCGCGCCGACCGGACTTCGCTACTGCATGAATTCGGCGGCGATGCGATTCATCCCCGCTAGCGAGCTCGCGGCCGACGGCTACGGCCAGTACGCGAAGCTTTTCAAGAAATAAGGGCGGGATCGTCGGCTTCTACTGGGCCGGTCACGACCGGCCCCTACCAGGGACGAATTCGTTTGCCGGGGCCGGGGCCGTGCCAGATGGCCGGCTTCTACCGGGCCGGTCACGACCGGCCCCTACCAGGGACGAATTTGGTCGCCGCCCCCAGGGACCAATTCGATCGCTGCGCTCGCAGACCAATTCGTTCGCTGCGGATGGTTGCGCCGCGGTTGACATTCGGTGTTTATTCGGGTACCGTGTAACCCTACTTCCGGGGGAGGACACGGTGCAGAGCATGGGGCTCGAGCAGAAGATCGATCTGCTCATGTCGATGGCGATGGACGATCAGGATGGCGTGCCCTCCGGTCCCGGCGCGATGAGCGGGAACAGCAGCCGCAATGGCGGATGGACACGGCTGGCCGATGGGCCGGGCGGCCGCTACGTACCGCCCCCGCGCCAGCTTCCGCCCAGACTCCGGCACACCAAAGAGGTCGGCGCGCTTCGTCCCCTCAATATCCGGAACGTGCGCACCGCGGGCGGCACGCGGACCACGCTGCTTCGCATCCTGATGACCAACGCGTGCAGCTTCAACTGCCACTACTGCCCGATGCGGCGCGACCGGAACCTGCCGCGCACGCTCCTCAAGCCCGCGGAGCTCGTGCGCATCTTCCTCGCGGCGCATGCTCGCGGCTGGTGCGAAGGGTTGTTCATCACGACCGGGATTCCGGGTCGGCCGGTGAAGGTGATGGACGATCTCATCGAGGTGCTCGCGCTGCTGCGCGAGCGTCATGGGTTCCGCGGATACATCCACGTCAAGATGGTCCCCGGCGGCGACGATGCGCAGATCGAGCGCCTCACGGCACTGGCGAGCCGCGTATCGGTCAACCTCGAGGCGCCCTGCGGCCAGCACCTGACTCAGATCGCGCCGGAGAAGAATCTCGCCACCACGATCGCCGGTCTCGAGCGGACGCGGGCGCAGGTGATCGATGGCTGGGCGGAAGAGCGGGCCGGCCGGCCGCGCGACCGCCTACATCCGGGTGGAAGCGCCGGCATGACGATGCAATTCGTCGTTGGCGCGACGGCCGACACGGACCGCACGATCCTCGACACCGTGACCGGCCTGTATGCCGGAGGCGGCATCCATCACTCCCAATTCAGTGCGTTCCGGCCGATCCGCGAGACGCCAATGGAAGACATGAAAGCGGCGCCGGCGCTGCGGGAGCATCGCCTCTATCAGGCGGATCATTTGTTGCGCCAGTACGGGTTCGGGGCTGGAGAGATCGCATACGACCAGACCGGCAACCTTCCGCTGTCGGTCGATCCGAAGTGCGCGTGGGCGCTGGCGCATCCGGAGCGCTTCCCGGTCGAGATCCGGACCGCGCCGATGGCGGAGCTGGTACGCGTGCCGGGTATCGGGCCAGGCACCGCCCGGCGCATCGTGGCCGAACGGCACTCGGTGAGCATCCGCGGACTCGCCGATCTCCGCAAGCTGGGCGCGGTCACCGCGCGTGCCGCGGGATTCCTGACCCTGGGCGGCCGCAAACTGCAGGACGTCCGCTGGTCCGAACAACTTGGGTTCTGGCAGCCCGAGGACGAAGTGGGCACCTACCAGTTGCAGTACGACGTGAGCCCCGGGACGTTTAGATAGCGCACGGGCGGCGGATGCCACGCTCAGGCGCGCCGAGGGAATAGCGCTTGCCGTGGCTGGTCGTCCTTGACATGGTGGCCGGCCGATGGCGGGATTGGCTCGGGCCGGCGTGCTCCGGCACGAGCGTGGCGAGCATCGCGGGGCACTCAGACGAGCATCGGCCACCAGCCGCGAAACCACGAGTCTTGGAGGCGTCCGAATGGCAACGACCATCGCCCCGCCCGATTCAGGTGCTCCCGTGCCGGCATCCGAGCAGGAAGCGCGGGCGGTTGCGGAAGCGGCGCGCGAGACCGAGTGGACGCATCCAAGCTTTGTCCGCGAGATGTTCCTCGGCCGCTACCGGCTGGATCTGATCCATCCGCATCCGCGGCCGGATCCCGGCGATATGGTCCGGGCGCAACCGTTTATGGACCGGCTGCGGGCGCTGCTCGAGCGCATCGATTCGGAAGAGATCGATCGCACCGGCCAGATCCCGGCCGACGTCGTCGACGAGCTCCGCGCGATGGGGGCGTTCGGCATCAAGGTCCCCGCCGAATACGGCGGGCTGGGGCTCTCGCCCCTCGCCTACGTCCGCGCGATGGCGATGGTGACGTCCAAGGACGGCTCGCTCACGGCGATGCTGTCGGCATCGCAGTCAATCGGCGTGCCGCAGCCACTGGCGCTGTTCGGGACCGATGAGCAGAAGCGGCGATTCTTCCCCCGTCTCGCCAAGGGTGCGATCTCCGCGTTCGCGCTGACGGAGGTCGATGCGGGCTCCGACCCCGCGAACATGACGACGTCGGCCGTCCCCACGAGCGACGGAACGCACTACATCATCAATGGCGAGAAGCTGTGGTGCACCAATGGGACCGCGGCCGAGTTGTTCGTGGTGATGGCGCGGACGCCGGATGTCCTGGTCCGGGGGAAACCCCGCAAGCAGATCACCGCATTCATCGTCGAGCGGGACATGCCGGGCGTCGAGGTCGTGCACCGCCTCCGGTTCATGGGGCTCAAGGCGATCGAGAACGGCCTCATCCGGTTTCGGGACGTGCGCGTCCCGCGCGAAAACATTCTGTGGGGCGAAGGCAAGGGGTTGAAGCTCGCGCTGACGACGCTCAACACGGGCCGGCTCACGCTGCCGGCGAGTTGTGCGGCGGTCGGCAAGGCGATGCTCGAAGTCGCGCGCACGTGGTCCACGGAGCGGGTGCAGTGGGGCCAGCCCATCGGGCGGCACGAGGCGGTTGCGCACAAGATCGCGCGGATGGCAGCGACCACATTCGCGATGGAAGCGGTCGCTGAGCTGTCGACGCTGCTCTATCAGGGCGGTGGCTACGACATCCGGCTGGAAGCCGCGATCGCGAAGCTGTACAACTCCGAAGCCGGCTGGCGCATCGTGGACGACACCCTGCAGATCCGCGGCGGCCGCGGGTACGAGATGGCGGAGTCGCTCGCGCGCCGGGGAGAGCGTCCGATCCCGATCGAGCGCGCGATGCGGGACTACCGCATCAATCTGATCTTCGAGGGATCGTCGGAGATCATGCGGCTCTTCATCGCGCGCGAGGCTGTGGACCACCACATGCGCACGGCGTTTCCGCTCGTCGACCCTGAATCGTCGATGGGCGAGCGCTTGCGCGCCCTCGGGCGTGTGGCGCGGTTCTATCCCGCGTGGTATGCCGGCCGCCTCGTGGGCCGTGGCCAACTGCCGAGCTACGGCGAGTTCGGACGGCTGGCCACCCACCTGCGGTACGCGGAGCGCACGACGCGGCGCCTCGGGCGTGCAATCCTGCACGCGATGGTGCGGTTCGGTCCCAAGCTCGAGCGCCGGCAGATGGTGCTGTTCCGCGCGGTCGACATCGGCGCGGAGTTGTTCGCGATGTCAGCCGCGTGCGTGAGGGCGCAGATGTTCGCTCAGGACGGCCGCGCCGAGGCGGTGACGCTGGCCGACGTGTTTTGCCGTGAGGCACGGGGGCGCATCGCGCGAACCTTCAGCCAACTGTTCGGGCCGGACGACACCGCGCTCTCGCGGCTCGCCCGGCAGGTGCTGGATGGCCAGCACACGTGGCTGGAGAGCGGAATCGTCGGACTGCGCGGGCGAGACTCCTCGATCGTGCGCTAGGCGAGGGTGGTGGTGGGACGGCAACTACTGTCCCACCGGGCCGGTCGCGACCGGCCCCTACCAGGGACGAATTGGAGCATAGCCGACCGGCCCATACTACGGTCCTACTGGGCCGGTCACGACGGGCCCTGCCAGGACGAATTGGAGCACGGCCGCCGGCGATGGGGTGGACGTCGTTTCGGTCGTGGTCGCCCGCCCCGCCAGGCGACTACTTCTTCTAGACGAGCGCTCTCAGATTCTTTCTCTTAGACGAGCGCTCTCAGATTTGCCAGCCGTTCCGCCGCGGCCTCGAGCGTCTCGCGCTTCTTGCAGAAGGCAAACCGGATGTAGCGGCTCGCGTTCGGGCGGTCGTGATAAAAGCTCGATCCTGGAACCGTCGCCACGCCGCCCTCGCGCGTGAGCCATGTCGCGAAGTCGACATCGCCCATGTCGCTCAGCTCGGAGAAATCGGCCAGGATGTAGTATGCGCCTTCGGGCACCGTGAATTTGAACCCGGCGGCGGATAGCGACTGCGAGATGAGGTCGCGACGCAGCCGATAGTCCCGCGCGAGATGATTGAAGTACTCGGCGTCGAACGCGTAGCCGACGGCGGCAGCGGCCTGGAGGGGCGCGGGTGCACCCACGGTGAGAAAATCGTGGACCTTGCGGATCGCGTCGGTCGTAGCAGGCGGTGCGATCGCGTAGCCAAGCCGCCAGCCGGTGCAACTGAACGTCTTGGAGAGACTGGATATCGTGACCGTCCGCTCGCGCATGCCTGGCCATGTCGCGATCGGGTGATGCTTGCCCGCGTACGTGATGTACTCGTACGGATCATCCGTGAGGACCATCACGTCGTGCTCGATGCACAGCGACGCGATGAGCGAGATCTCGTCGCGCGTGAACACGCGGCCGGTCGGATTGTGCGGCGAGTTGAGGACGAACGCCCGCGTCCGCGGCGTGAACGCTTTGCGGAGGCGCTCGGGGTTCAGGGTCCACGACGGCGGATCGAGCGGCACGAACACGGGCCGGGCGCCGGCCAGGATGCCGTCGGGGCCGTAATTCTCGTAGAACGGCTCGGGGATGATGACCTCGTCGCCCGGATCGATCAGGGCGAGGAAGGCGGCCGCCATGGCTTCCGTGCCGCCGCACGTGACCGTCACCTCGCGCTCGGGATCGACCTCCATCTCGTACATCCGCCGGTACTTCTCGGCGATCGCGAGCCGGAGGACGGGACTGCCCCAGGTAATGGCGTACTGGTTGATGTCCCCCCGAATCGCGGCGCACGCCGCTTCTTTCATCGGCTCGGGCATGGCGAAGTCCGGGAAGCCCTGTGCGAGATTGATGGCGCCGTGCGCCCGGGCGACCCTGGTCATCTCGCGGATGACGGACTCGGTGAACGTGGACGCTCGTTGCGACGGACGCATGCAGTGGCTCCCTTTTGCTCGGGCGGTCGGCGATCTTCAGATAAGCTCACCCGTTCCCCTTCGCCGTGCTAGAGACCCCGCCCACCGAAATTCCGGCCGAGATCACCGACCCCGTCAACGCGCGGATCCTGGCCGTCTCGGAGGACCGCATCGCCGGGTTTCTCCGAGACCCATTTATCGAGATCGGGGTTCGGTCCGGCGTGCCGGTGGGGCAGGTCAAGGAGCGGTTGCGTGCGATGCTCGCCGCCGGGACCATCCGGCGGATCCGGCAGACGCTCATGGCGACCAACCTCGCTCCGGGTGCTCTCGTGGCGTGGCGGGTTCCCGCCGAGCGATTGGATGCGGCGTTCGAGACGATGGTCCACGACGACCCATTCTCTGGCCATGTGGTCATCCGGTCCACTGATGCCGAGACGCCTGGATCGGCCTATCGGCTCTGGACCACACTCAAAGTGCCGCAAGGGTACGCGATGCAGGCGCACTGCGAGTACCTCGCCCGCCGGGTGGGTGCGCTCGGATTCCGGGTGATGCCGGCCAAATGTCTGTTCGCGCTCGGCGTCGGGCACGTGCGCCGGAGAACGATCGAGCCGGGGAGCCGGGCGGACGAGCTGGGCGACGTGATCAGTACGCAATTGGTGGAGCTGTCGCCACTGGAGTGGCGGGTGCTCGAACCGCTCAAACGCGAGTTCACCGCGGACGAGATTCGCGATGATCCGTGGCGCGACCGGGCCGCGGAAGCGGGCGTGACGCTGGAGGAGTTCTGCCGCGTGGGCGCACAGTTGGCTGATCGCGGCGTCATTGGCCGGTTCTCGACATTTCTCGAGCACGTTAAGCCGTCGGTTAGCGGGATTCGGGTGACACGGTACAACGCGCTCTTTCACTGGCGGGTGCCGGGCGGCCGGGAAATCGACGCGGGCCGCGAAGTGGGGCGTCACCACATCATCACGCACGCGTATTGGCGTGAGGGCGGCCCCGAGTTCCAGGACGTGAACATCATGGCCGTCGCCCACGGGACGGACAAAGCGACGGTCCTGGCACACAAGGCGGCGATCGACGCCCATCTCGCGGAAGCGGGTATCCCCGTGACTTACACCAACGTGTTCTGGGGTGGACGGAGCGAGATCAAGCCTTCCGAGATCTCGCCCTTGGTGTACGCGCGGTGGGCCCGGGCAGCCGGGATGAACGGCTAGGAGCCCGGGGGGCAGAGGAGCGGGACGGGCGGCTGCCAGGAACCGGAGAAGGGGGCAGCAGGACCGGCCACGCGAGCCCGAAAAGGCTGACGCCGGCGGGCCCGGATCGTCCTCTATTCGTGGGGCGGCGAGGCCCACGAGGGCGGTCGGTGCCGGCCCGCCCTGGGCGTGTGACCACTCCAACTCTCCGGTCCCATTCAGTCCTTCGAACCGCCTACCGGGCCGCATTACGGCTACCCTCCCTCAGTCAGTGCCTGGTGGCGCGAAGACGATGCGGCGCCGAGCATTGCGATCGCGTGCATCTACGTGCTCGGGTACGTCGTGTTGCGCCTGTGCTGGTGGGGGAGCGCGACGGGGGAAGGCGCTGCAACGTCGCTGTACTACCTGCCGGTCTATCTGGCGGCGGCGGTGCTGTCGTGGCGGGCATCGCGCCATCCCGCATTAGGCCCCGCGACTCGCCGCGCCTGGCTGCTGCTCTCCGGCGCCTCGCTGTGCATCTTCGCGAGCGACACGTGCCAGATCTACTTCGAGATCGTGATCGGCACCGAGCAGATGGGCGCCTGGGTCGACGCCATCTCGCTGCTCGCGTATCCGCTGTGGGTATGGGCCTTCCTCGCCTTTCCGACAGCGCCGCGCGAGCGGGGCGAGCGGGCGAAGTTCTGGCTCGACGTCGCGACGGTGCTGCTGGGCGGGACGATGCTGTCGTGGTACCTCGTGCTACGGCCAGGCGCGCTGTCGGCGCCGAGCGACACCGAGACGCTCCTGCTGTCACTCGCCTACCCCGTCGGCGATCTCGTGCTGCTGTTGGGAGCGGCGACGATCCTCACGCGCGCGCCTGCCGAGAGTTCGCGCCGGGCGCTGCATCTGCTGATCGCGGCTGCGGTGATGCAGTTCGTCGCCGATCTGGCGTATGGACACATGCGCCTCGCCGGGACGTATCACGCGGGCGATCCGATCGACTCTCTGTGGCTGGTGAGTGGCGCGTTGTTCGCGCTGGCGGCGCGCGTGCAGTGGGTGGTCGCGTCGCGGCCGCACGATGCGCATGTACCGGAGACGAGTGCCGTCCCACAAGTGCGGATCCTTCCCTACGCGTCGGTCGCGGCTGGCGTGACGCTGCTGCTCGTCGCGTCACGCGAGGTCTGGGGGCAGGAGCTGGGGCAGATCATCTTCGGCACGCTCGGACTGACGGCGCTCGTGGTCGCCCGGCAGATCGTGGCGGCCCGCGACAATTGGCGGCTCATGACGGAACGCGTGCGCCAGGACGCGCGGTTCCGGTCGCTGGTGCAGAACGCATCCGATCTCGTGACCGTGGTGGATGCCGCGCATCGCGTCGTCTACCAGAGCCCCTCGGTGGCCCGTCTGTTCGGACATCAGCCGTCGGAGCTGGAAGGCGTCGCTCTCGCGGAGTTGGCGCATCCGGACGACCTCGCGCCGATCCAGGTGTTCCTGCAGCGCACCGTCGCCGGGGCGGGCGCGCTCGTGCCGCTCCAGTGGCGGATGTGGCATCGCGACGGGACATGGCGCGCGGTCGAGAGCATCGGTATGAGCTTGCTGCACGACAAGTCCGTGCGCGGCGTCGTGCTCAACACGCGCGATGTCAGCGAGCGGACCGCGCTGGAGGCGCAACTCACGCACCAGGCGTTCCATGATCCGCTGACGGGATTGGCGAACCGCGCGCTGCTGCGCGACCGGGCGGAGCATGCGCTCACGCGCTCGCGCCGGCGCGGCCAGCCGCCACTCGCGCTGCTGTTCCTCGATCTCGACAACTTCAAGACCGTCAACGACAGCCTCGGACATGGCGCCGGGGACTCGTTGCTCGAAGAGGCAGCCCGGCGGCTGCTCGCGTGCGTGCGAGCGTCCGACACCGTCGCCCGGCTCGGCGGCGACGAGTTCGCCGTGTTCGTCGAGGACCCGTCCGACGACACCGGCTGCGCGCTGGTGGCCGAGCGTATCGTCGCGGCACTCGCGCGTCCGTTCACGATCACCGGGCGGGAAGTGTTCATCGGCGCCAGCCTCGGCATCGCCACCGCGCTCGATGGCGACGGAGCGGACGACCTCCTCCGTAACGCCGACGTGGCGATGTACATGGCGAAGACACGCGGCAAGGGGCGCTACGAGCGGTTCGCGCCGGAGATGCACGCCATGGCGCTGGAGCGGATCGAGCTCGAGACTGATCTTCGCCGCGCGATCGACCAGGAGCAACTGGTGCTCCACTACCAACCCATCGTCATCCTCGAGACCGGCGCCATCACGGGTGTCGAAGCGCTGGTGCGGTGGCAGCATCCAACCCGCGGGCTCCTGGCGCCGGCGCAATTCATCGGGCTCGCTGAGGAGACGGGGCTGATCCTGCCGCTCGGTACGTGGGTGCTGCGGGCGGCGTGCTTCCAGGCCGCGCAGTGGCGCCAGCGCCGCGGAAGGGGCGCGCCACTGGCGATCACCGTCAACGTGTCCGGCCGGCAGCTACAGAGTCCCCTGTTCATCGACGACGTCCGGAGCATCCTCGCGGAGACCGGTCTCGAGCCTCACGCGCTCATTCTCGAGCTCACCGAAAGCGTCCTGACGGATCATACCGACACGGTGCTGGGGACCCTGCGTGCGCTCAAGGCGGTCGGGGTGCGGCTCGCGATCGACGATTTCGGCACGGGGTATTCGTCGCTCAGCTATCTGCAGCGGTTCCCGATCGACATCCTCAAGATCGCGAAGCCGTTCGTGGACGAGGTGACCGAGGGATCGA
Source organism: Gemmatimonadota bacterium (assembly GCA_021324775.1). Taxonomy (GTDB): domain Bacteria; phylum Gemmatimonadota; class Gemmatimonadetes; order Gemmatimonadales; family Gemmatimonadaceae; genus Palsa-1248. The sequence continues at coordinate 331,470 of JAJPIM010000024.1, read as the reverse complement.
ACGGCACGAACGGCCGCGCGCTCGCGCAGGCCGTGATCACGCTGGGCGCGACCCTCGCCGTGCGCACGATCGCCGAGGGCATCGAGATGCCGCAGCAGCTCGTGCGGCTCCAGGAATTGGGCTGCGACCTTGGCCAGGGCTTCCATTTCTCACGCCCGCTGCCGCCGGCGGAGCTGGAAGCAATGCTGTTCGGCGCCCGGCGCGTGTCATCGGGTGCTTCGGCGAACGGCCGCGACCGGGTCTCGAGCGGTGCGAGCGGGGCCGCGTCCGGATCCGGGTTATAGCCGCCGCATCCGGAGGGGCCGGTCGCGACCGGCGCCTACCGCTCTGAGGATTGGCGCGGCAGGCCGCCGCCGGCGTCAGTCGCCGGCCGGTGCGGGGCTGGGGCTCTCCGGAGCGTTGGGCGACTGGGCGCGCTTCCGGGCGCGGCGGCGCTCGGCGGACGACTCGAACCAGGTCTGGAGCTCATCGAGGTACGTGTAGAACACGGGCGTGACGTACAGCGTCACGGCCTGCGAGAAGGCGAGGCCGCCCACGACGGCGACGCCCAGGGGGCGGCGGGTCGCGGAGCCGGCACCGAAGCCGAGGGCGATGGGGAGCGCGCCCATCAGGGCGGCCATGGTCGTCATCATGATCGGCCGGAACCGGACGCTGCTTGCTTCGAGGATCGCCTGTTCCGGCGTCTTGTCGCCTTTGCTCTCGGACTCGATCGCGAAGTCGATCATCATGATCGCGTTCTTCTTCACGATACCGATCAGCATGATGATGCCGACCAGGCCGTACATGTCGAGGTCGAGTCCGCAGATGAGGAGCGTGAGCAGCGCGCCGAACGCCGCGAAGGGCAGTCCCGAGAGAATCGTCAGTGGGTGGATGAAGCTCTCGTAGAGGACGCCAAGGATGAGGTAGATCACGAAGACCGCGAGCGCGATCAGGATGAGCAAATTCTGCTGCGTCGTCTCGTATGCCGCGGCGGTGCCGGTGAACGATGCGGCGATGCTAGGCGCCAGCGTCTGTGCAGCGACCTGCTGGATGGCCTTGATCGCGGCGCCGAGCGACGCCCCTGACGCGAGGTCGAACGAGATCGTGATCGACGGCAACTGGCCGGAGTGGTTCACGGTCACCGGCCCGATGTCGTTGTGAAATGACGCGACCGCGCTCAGCGGAACCAGCGCCGCGCCGGTGCTCGGTGCGACGCTCGTCCCGACGTTGCCGGGTGTCGCGGCGCCGCTGCCCGCGCCCAGCGTGCCGGGGCGCAGCCAGAGCGAGCCCAGCGAGGCGATGTCCTGCTGGTACTGCGGCAGGACCTCCATGACGACCCAGTACTCGTTGGTCGGGGTGTAGATCGTGGAGACCTGCCGCTGCCCGAAGGCATCGTAGAGCGTGTTCTCGATCTCGGCGGCGGTGATACCCAATTCTCCCGCGTGCTGCCGGTCGATGTCGATCGTGACCTGCGGGTTCTCGATCAGGAGGTCGCTGGTCACGCCGGTGATTTGCGGGAGCTGCCGCATCTTGGCTTCGAGCTTCGCTCCTGATTCGTTCAGCAGCGCCATGTTGCCGCTTTGCAGGGTGTACTGGTACAGGCTCTTGGACTGGAGACCGCCGATTTCGATCGCCGGCGGGTTCTGGATGTAGACCGTGAGGCCGGGGACGCCCTGGACCGCCTTGGAGAGATCGTGCGCGATCTGATCCGCGGACCGATGGCGCTGGCTTACGGGCGTGAGGTCGATCGTGAGCTGGCCCTGGTTGGCGGCGGCGAGCGTGCCGACGGAGGACGTCACGGCACGGACATCGGGGTCGCGGCGGATGATGTCGGTGACCTCCTGCTGGTGGGCGATCAGGCCATCGTACGACACGCCCTGGACCGCTTCCGTCGTCGCGAGCAGTTGGCCGGTGTCATCGCTCGGGAAGAGACCTTTGGGGATGACGTAGAACAGCACGGCGGTCGCGATGAGGATGACCGCCGAGAAGACGAGCGTCTCGCGGCGGCGCTGCATCACCCAGGCCAGGCTCCGCTCGTAGCCGTGCAGGAACCACTCGAAGCCGCGCTCGGTGGCGTTGTACAGCCGGCCGTGGTGTTGCCCGTGGTCAGAGCGCAGGAAAAGGCTGCTGAGCATCGGCGTGAGCGTCAGTGAGACGAACCCCGACACGAGAATCGAGACACCGATGGTGACGGCGAACTCGTGGAACAGCTTCCCGATGATCCCGCCCATGAACAGAATCGGGATGAACACCGCTGAGAGGGACAGCGTCATCGAGAGGATGGTGAAGCCGACCTCCGCCGCGCCATCGATCGCCGCCTGGACGCGCTGCTTCCCCATCTCCAGGTGGCGGACGATGTTCTCGAGCATGACGATGGCATCGTCCACGACGAAGCCGACCGCCAGCGTCAGCGCCATCAGCGACAGGTTGTCCAGGCTGTAATTGAGGAGATACATCACCGAGAACGTCCCGATGATCGACATCGGGAGTGCGAGGCTCGGGATGATCGTGGCCGACATGTTCCGCAGGAACACGAAGATCACGAGGACGACCAGGACCAGCGTGAGGAGCAGCGTGAACTTCACGTCGCTCACCGACTCGTCGATGCTCGCCGACCGGTCGTACAGCGTGGTCACGTGGACCGTGGGCGGAATATCCGTCGACAGCTTGGCGAGCGACGCCTTGATCCGGTTGGCGACCAGCACGGTATTGGTTCCGGGCTGGCGCTGGATCTCGAGCACGATCGCGCGCTGGTTGCCGAGCCAGCTCGCCGTCTTGTCGTTCTGGACGTTGTCGGTGACCTGTCCGACATCGCGCAGATGCACGGGAGCGCCGTTCCGGTAGGCGACGATCATGTCCGCGAACTCGGTCGCGTTATCGAGCTGGCCGGTCGCCTGGATGGTGAGGGCGACCTTGGTGCCCCACAGGATGCCTGTGGCGTAGTTGACGTTCTGGCCGCTGATCGCCTGGTTGACGTCCTCGAGACCCAGCGCGCGCGACTGGAGTTCGGCCGGATCGAGCTGGATCCGCACCGCGTATTTCTGCGTGCCTTCGACCAGCACCTGTGCGACGCCGCCGACCATCGAGAGCCGTTGCGCGAGCGTCACCTCGCCGAACTCGTCGAGGGTGGAGAGCGGCACGACATCCGACGTCAGGGCCAGCGTGAGGATCGGGGCGTCGGCGGGGTTGGTCTTTTGATAGGAGGGCGGGAGGATCCCCTGCGGGAGGGTTCGCTGCGTCTGCGTGATGGCGGCCTGAACGTCCTGCGCGGCGCCATCGATATTCCGGTCGAGCGCGAACTGCACGACGATCTGTGTTTGTCCCACGCTCGACGTCGACGTCATGTTGTCGATGCCCGCGATCGTCGAGAACTGCTTCTCGAGCGGGGTCGCGACGGTCGCCGCCATCGTCGCCGGGCTGGCGCCGGGGAGCTGGGCAATGACGGTGATCGTCGGATAGTCGACGTTGGGCAGGTCGCTGACGGGTAGCTCGCGGTAGGCGACGATGCCAAAGAACAGGATGCCCACCATGACGAGCGTGGTCATCACCGGACGTTTGATGAAGAGCGTCGTGAAGTTCATGAGGCCGAACCTGAGAGGCGGCGGCTGCGCATCAGTCGCCCATGGCCGGTGAGGGAGCGGGAACGGGTGTCCCGGACTGCGGTGCGGCCCCGCGGCGCGCCGAGAACCTGCGAGCCATCCAGCCCTGCAGCTCGTCGAGGTAGGTATAGAACACCGGCGTCACGTAGAGCGTGACGATCTGCGAGAATGCGAGGCCGCCGACGACGGTCACGCCGAGCGGCCGGCGGGATGCGCCGGTGGCGCCGATGCCGATGGCGATCGGGAGCGTACCCGCGATCGCGGCCACGGTGGTCATCATGATCGGGCGGAACCGCACGCTCGCTGCTTGCAGGATCGCCTTCTCGGGCGTCGTGTGCTGCGCGCGCTCCGCGGCGATCGCGAAGTCGATCATCATGATCGCGTTCTTCTTCACAATGCCGATCAGCATGATGATGCCGACGTAGGCGTAGACATCGAGCTCGACGCGGGTGACGAAGAGCGCGAGCAGCGCACCGAACGTCGCGAAGGGCAGTCCGGTCAGAATCGTGATCGGGTGGACGAAGCTCTCGTAGAGAATGCCCAGGATGATGTAGATCACGAATATGGTGACGATGAGCAGGACGCCGAGATTGCTCTCCGAGCTCTGGAACGCCTGCGCCTGGCCCGAGAAGCCGTACGTGATCGTCGCGGGGAGCACCTGGCGGGCGACCTCGTCGACCTGTGTCACCACGGCGCCCAGGTTGCCGTTGGGCGGGATGTTGAACGAGACCGTGACCGACGGGACCTGGCCGGAGTGGTTGACCGTCGTAGGCGTCGTCGTGCGGACGAGTGTCGCGATGTTCGAGAGGGGCGTCACCTTACCGGTGTTCGTGTGCACGTAGAGGTTCTCGAGATCGGTGATGTCCGTCTGCGCGCTGGGGAGCACCTCCATGACCACCCAGTATTCGTTGGTCGCCGTGTAGATCGTCGACGCCTGTTGTTCGTTGTAGGCCTCGGCCAGCGAGTTCTCCAGCACGGCCGGGGTGATCCCGAGCGTCGCCGCGCGCTGGCGGTCGATCTGCACCAGCACCGTCGGGTTGGTGTTGAGCAGGTCGGTCGTGACGTCCGTGACTGTCTTCAGCTTGCTGAGCGAGGCCACCAGCTTGAGTGCGGAGGCGTAGAGCTCGTCGATATCGCTGCTCTGCAGCGTGTACTGGTACAGCGCCTTCGACGAGCGCCCCCCGATACGGATGCTCGGCGGGTTCTGGAGATACACGGCGAGCCCCGGGATGCCAGACAGGCGCTTGGTGATCTCCGCGACGCAGACATCCGCGGACGGGCGCTTGCTCGGATCGACCAGCGTGATGAACAGGGTCCCCTGGTTGGTGGCGCCGCCGGTGCCGTTGCCGCCGAGGGCGGACATGTACTTGAGGACGTACGGATCCTTGGACAGGAGCGCCGTGGATTTCTGCTGCAGGGTGACCATGGCGTCCCACGACGTCCCCTGGGCGGCCTCGGTCGTGGCCATGAGCTGGCCCGTGTCATCGGGTGGAAAGAGGCCCTTGGGCACGAACTGGAACAGTACGCCCGTCAGGACGAGGATGAGCACCGAGAAGACGAGCGTGAGCGGGCGGTGGCGCATCACCCATTCCAGGCTGCGCTCATACGCGTGCAGGGCCGCCTGGAAGGTGCGCTCGAACGCGGCGTACATCCGGCCGTGGCCGGCCGTGGGCGTGGGTTTGAGGAACCGGCTGCACAACATCGGCGTCAGCGTCAGGGACACGAAGCCCGAGACGAGGATCGACACGATGATCGTCACCGCGAACTCGTTGAACAGCTTGCCGATGATGCCGCCCATGAACAGGAGCGGGATGAACACTGCCGCCAGCGACAGCGTCATCGAGAGGATCGTGAATCCCACTTCTTCGGCGCCCTTGAAGGCCGCATCTCGCGGCGTCTCTCCGAGCTCGATGTGGCGGACGATGTTCTCCAGCATCACGATGGCATCATCGACGACGAAGCCGACCGCCAGCGTCAGCGCCATCAGCGACAGCGTATCGATGCTGAAGTTCAGCAGATACATCACCGAGAACGTGCCGACGACCGCCATCGGCAGCGCGAGGCTCGGGATGATCGTGGCCGTGAGGTTGCGGAGGAACAGGAAGATCACGAGCACGACGAGACCCAGTGCCAACTCCAGCGAGAACTTCGTGTCGCTGACGGCGCGGTCGATCGAGATGGACCGGTCGTAGAGCGTGTTGACCTTCACCGACGAAGGGAGTTCCTTCTCGATCTCGGCCAGTTCCGTCTTGACGGCGTCGGTGACGGCCACCGTGTTGGTGCCCGGCTGGCGCGTCACCGCGAGGACCACCGACAGGTCGAGCGTGCGTCCCGCCCAGAACCACGCGGCGCCCTTGTTGTTCTGCACGTCGTCGAGGACGTTGCCGAGGTCGCCGAGGTGGACCGGTGCGCCGTTGTGATACGAGACCACCATGTTGCGGAACTGCGTGGCGTCGGAGAGCTGGCCCGTGGCCATGACCGTGAGCGTCTGCCGGGGGCCGTAGATCACGCCCGTGGGCAGCATCACGTTCTGGCTGTTGACCGCGCTCGCCACCTGATTGACGCCCAGGCCGCGGGCGGCGAGCTGCTTGGGATCGACCTGGATCCGGACCGCGTATTTGTGCGACCCGTAGACCGACACCTGAGCAACGCCGCTGACCATGGACAGCCGCTGCGCGATGGTCGTCTCGCCGTACTCGTCCAGCGTCGAGAGCGGAAGGTCGTGGGACGTCAGCGCGAAGAACAGGATCGGCGCGGCGGCCGGGTTCTGCTTGCGGTAGGAGGGCGGGATGATGTTGGACGGGAGATGGATCAGCGCCGCGGAGATCGCCGCGTTGACATCCTGGGCGGCCGCGTCGATGTCCCGGTCGAGCGCGAACTGAATCGTGACGGAGGTCGAACTCTGGGAGCTCGACGACGTGATGTTGTCGATCCCGGCGATGCTGGAAAACGATTTCTCGAGCGGTGTGGCGACCGTCGCGGCCATGGTCTCCGGGCTGGCGCCGGGCAAGCTGGCGTAGACCGAGATCGTCGGAAAGTCCACCGTTGGCAGATCACTGACCGACAGCTTCGTGTACGAGATGGCGCCGAACAGGAAGATCCCCGTCATGACCAGCGTGGTCATGATGGGGCGGCGGATGAAGATCCCGGTGAAGTTCATGGGCGGTGCGGCGGCCGATCGCGTCCGGTCAGCCGGATGTCCGCGGATGTCCTGCGGGGACCGGCTTGGCCCCCGTGGCCGGCGCGGCTCCGCCGGCGGCGTTGGTCAGGGCGCGCACGTTCACCTGCGAGCCGTTCTGCAGCCGGGACTGGCCATCGGTCACCACGTGCTCGCCTTCCGAGAGGCCGCTGCTGATGACGTCCAGCGTGTCGCTCGACCGCTGGATCACCACGGGGCGTTGCTGCGCGATGTTGGATTTCGTATCGACGACGAAGACATACGTCCCCTGCTGTCCGGTCATGACCGCCTGCGGCGGTACCACGATCGCGTTCTGCTGCACGTACAGGCGGAGGACGGTGGCGACGTATTCCCCAGGCCAGAGCTCGTTCTTTTCGTTCGCGAACGTCGCCTTGAGCAGCACCGTACCGGTCGTGGTGTCGATCGCATTGTTGACGAAGGACAACGTCCCTGCGACGCCCGGTCCGGTTGGCACCACGTTCGCCGACGCGCCGTAGACGCCGCCGCCCGGCGGTCCGCCGCCAGAGGCGTCCATCGAGTTGGACGCCGAGTCGCCGGCGTCGGTTGCATCCGCGCCTGGCGTGGGCGTCGTCGTGGCGGATTGGCCGTTTGCCAGATTGGGTGGCCCCTTGGTTGCAGGCGCGGCGCGTCCCGCGCCGGCCCCAGCGCGGCGGCCGGTGCGCGGCTGCTGGCCGCCTGCCGCGGGCCCGACCCCGGTGCCTGGGGCGGCATCGCCAGCCGGATCTGCCGCGGGGGGCTGGGCATCGGGCGACAGCGTGTTGGTTGGCGCGGCCACCTGATACACCGTCACGGCGAGCGCGCCGCCGGCGGTGTATTTCTGGATGTCGGGGAGGTTTGTCGCCGGCACCGCGAACTGCACCAGGATCGGATGGATCTGGTTGATCAGCACGAGCGGCGTCGCGGCCGCGCCGTGCACTAGGTTGCCGGTGCGGACGAGGAGGTTGCCGGTGCGTCCGGCGATGGGTGCGCGGACGGTGGTGTTGTCGAGGTTGAACTTTGCGCTGGCGAGCAGGGCGGCGTCCGACTGGACCGTCGCCGCCGCGGCGGCGGCCGTGGCCTCTTCCTGGCCGGCCTGCTCCTTGGTGACGTAATCCTTGCGGACCAGCGAGTCGTAGCGCACTGCCTCGATCGCGGCGTAGGCGGCCGAGGCACTATCGCGGGTCAGGTTGGCCTTCGCCTGGTTGTACGCGGCCTCGTAGGGACGCGCATCGATCTGGAAGAGCACCTGGCCCTTCTCGACGTCCTGTCCTTCCTGGAAGTTGACGCGCGTGATGATGCCATCCACCTGCGACGACACGTTGGCCGTCTGCATCGGTGCCACCTCGCCATTGGCGGCAATCGTGATCGGCACGGGCGCGCGGCGCACCACCGTCGTTGCGACGGGGACCGGTTGCTTGGGAGGCGGGCCTTTCTTGCCGCCGCACGCGGCGGCCGCGAGGGCCGCGGCAGCGATCAGAAGCGGGGCGGCGTGCCGGCCCGAATGCGGGTGTCGTTTCGTCATCGTGGTGGTGGGGTCGTCGCCGAATCGCCCGTCATCTGGAGGCGCGTTTCGCCGTGGAGACCGAGAATGCCGACGTCGTGCGAAAGTTGAGCGAGGTCCGAATACCACGTCCAGCGCGCCGCCGCCTGCTGGGAGCGGGCGCTGGCGAGCGCGGCCTGGGCGGTGAGGAGGTCGAGGATGCTGCCGACCCCCTGCTTGTACTTATCCGTCTCGACATTGTACGACTCCTGCGCACTGGAGAGTAGATCGTCCGCTGATTTCACGCGGGACGTCGCGGTCCGCAGGTTGTAGTACGACGTGAACACCTGGTACACCACCTGATCGCGCTGGAACTCCGTGTTCGCGGCGCTCGCGTTCGCGAGCTCGCGTGCCTGCAGCACGTTGTACGAGGTCGTGAACCCCTGGAAGATCGGAATCGAGATGCCGAGCTGCGCAGAGTACGTATTGCCGTTGAGGGCGGGGTCGTCGAAGATCGTGCGGCTCGCGTTGCCGCTCGCGAACAGACTCGGGAGCCCTTGTCCCTTGACGACACCTACATTGGCCTGCGCCTCGAGCGTCTGTGCGCGGAACGACGCGAGATCCGGGCGCGACCGGACGGCGAGCTGCACGAGACTATCGACCGATTCGGTGACGCCCTGCACCGGAATGTTGGGCGGCTCCGGCGCGATGTCGTACGGCACGTTGGCGGGGAAGCCCATCGCGACGGCGAGCGCGCCGCGCGTCGTCTGCACCGTGCCCTCATCGGTTTCGATGGTGAGCTGCGCCTGCGACAGCGTCGTCTGCGCCTGGAGCACGTCGGAGATCGTCGCGACACCGGCGGTATGCCGGGCATTGGCGGCCGCGAGATTGGCGCTGTCCTCGCGCACCGTCTCCGCGTCGGCGTCGCGGACCGCTTTCGCGGAGTTGTAGCTGAAATACGCCTGCTCGACGGCAAGCACCACGGTCTGGACCGTCGCGTTGTGCGTGTAGGACGCCGCGAACGTCGTCTGCCGGGCCACCTCGAACGACGCGCTCTCCTGGAAATCGAACAGCAGCCACGACACCGACGCACTGGGCTCGAAGAGCGAATGATACCCGCCTCCGCGGATCACGGTGCTGCCGCCGCCGCTGCTGCCCGACGATCCCGAGCCGGAGCCGGTCCCGGTGCCGGTCCCCGTTCCGCCCGTGAGCGGTGCGGACCCCGAGGACGATGAGCCTTCGCGCGCGGCGGTGCCATTCAATGAGACCTGTGGCAGGTATTTGCCGTACGCGGCCCCGATCGTGGCACCAGCCGCACGGGCCTGCGAATAGGACTGGCGGGTCTGCGGATTGTTGCCGAGCGCGATGTCGACGACATCGGGGAGGGTGAGGCGGGCGACGCGATCAGCGACGTCGGGGGGGATCGCGACCTGCGGCACCGAGTCGCGCGTGATCGCCCGCTTCGGCGGCTCCCAGAACGAGTTGGGCGACGCCGGGGCGCTCGGCTTCCCCCCGACATTCGGCGGGTTGTGAATACACGCCGCCGCCGAGGCCACAACGACGGCTCCGATGAGGCCGGCTGCGTGACGGGGAAAGACCGTGGCGGCGGGCCGTCGGACAGACGGTTCGCCGGGTTGGGGCGAATCAGCTATGTGCACATGAGGTTTACGCATGAAGCGGCGATTCTGCTCAGATTCGGGGGGTCGGGGGATTCCGGGTGCCGCGTAGCCCGTGCACGGGGGCGGTGCGGTGAAGGGGCAACAAGGGCGCCAAGCGCCGGACGGCCGGTGCGCTATGGCCGCCGTACGGTGCTGTCGATAGACCGAAGCTCGTCTGCCGCGCCGAGGACATACCCTATATCCCGTGACAGCGCGGATGCCTGCTCGGTTGCGGTCGAGAGCGTATCGGCGCCCGCGCCCGCGTCGGACATCCGGAGACGGAGCAGGTCGAGATAGAGCGTCTGGAGCGTGAGCCCCGCCCGGTCGAGTTGGCCGACCATTTCGTCCCTCCGCTCCGAGAGCGCGGGCTGCTGCGCGGCCGGTGTCTCGACGTCGATGCGGTGGAGCGCCATGGCGAGCCCTCCGACCTGATCGGCCAGGCGGTCAGCGGCCGTCCGTGCATTGGGGGCCATCTCGCGGCGCGCGGCGTCGAGATGGTTGACGAGATCGTGGATCCGGTCCCGGTCGAGCGCGGCGCGGCGGACCGCGGCCCCGTACGGCCCGGCCAGAACAGCGGGTGGCGCGAGGCGTGAAGCCGATGCGTTCGCGAGGGCGTCGGCCGTGTCCTGTGGGGCTCCTCCAACTGGGTATTCCGCCGCCGACGCGGCCCCGCCGGTGTACAGACTGGAAGTCGGCGGCATCACACCGTGCGCCAGCGCCTCGCGCGCGCGCTTGCCGAATACATCGCCCATCGAGACGCCGTCGGCCCAGAGACGTCCGGCCGCTCTGTGAATGCCTAGCCCCAGTCCCAGAATCGGGAAGAGGCACCAGGGAAACGACGGCGACGTGAGCAGGTTGATGCCCGCAAGGAACACCATCGTCCCGGCGGACGACACGACCATCGAGCGGAACTTCCGGATCTTGACGATGCGCGGGTCGCTGTCGAGGAACCCATCGCGCCGGTCGTGCCGTTCCTGCCGGAGTCGGTCGCGCAGCTCCTCGCGTTTGCGCCGGAGTTCCTTGCGCCGTTGCCTTGCCGAGAGCCCCGTGTCGAGCCGGTCCAGCGATTCGTCGAGGCGGGCGCTGATACGGTCGCGCACATACGCGCCGACGAGATGGCGGACGTCGACCGGCGGCGCGAGCGGCGGCAACGCTGTTCCCGGAGGCGGCAGCGGCGAGACTGGCCGCGGGATGAAGCGCGGATCCGGCGACGTCTGCCACGGCGGTGTGATGGGCGGCGTCATGGGGGGCAGGGGGAGCGCGATCGGCCGGGGCGACGCGGTGCTCCACGCCGGGCGTGATGGGCCACCGGCCGTTTGCGCCGGCGCGGGGCTGGCGGGTGCCGCCGCACCCGCGTCCAGCGCTGCGAGAAACGCATTGGCGTCGGGGAACCGGCCGGACGGTTCCTTGGCCAGCAGCCGCATGACCGCGGCCGCCACGCCTTCCGGCACACTGGGGCATCGCTGCCGCAGCGGAACCGGCGTCTCCGAGAGCTGCTTCACCAGCAGCATCGCGGTGTTGCCACCCGAGAAGGGAAGCGAGCCACACAGCATCTGGTACGCGACCACGCCCAGCGAATAGAGATCGCTCCGGCCGTCGACCTCCTTGTCGCCGGAGCACTGTTCGGGGCTCATATACGCGGGAGTGCCGATCGCGACACCCGTCGCGGTGAGCCGCGAGTCGCCACTGGACGTGACGGCGCGCGCGATGCCGAAATCGGTGACCAGGGCGTGCAGCCCGTCAGTCGCGAGCAGGATGTTGTCAGGCTTGATGTCGCGATGGATCACGCCGTGCGCGTGCGCGTATGCGAGCGCGGACCCGACCTCTCGCAGAATCGACAGCGCAGTAGGCACCGGCATGGGCCCCGGGGCCGCCTTGAGGCGCTGCGCGAGCGTCTGGCCATCAATGAAGGCCATGACGAAGAAGACCAGCCCGTCGCGCTCATCGACCATGTAGATCGGCACGATGTTCGGGTGCGAGAGCTGCGCTGCCGTCTCGGCTTCCTGAAGAAACCGGCTGCGGATGTCCGATCGGAACGCCAGATCCGGGGGCAGCACCTTTACCGCAACCGCACGCTTCAGCCGCCGGTCGACCGCGCGGTAGACAATGCCCATTCCACCGCGGCCGACCTCGCGGTCGAGATCGTACGTGGGCGTGAGCACGCGCGCCACGCGCGCCGTGAGCGCTTGCTCCGGCGTTAGTGCGGCGTCGGCGTCCGGGGTGCCAGCGGCGTCAGCCACCAGGTCTCGCGGACGGTCCGATCACGACGGCTTGCCGCGACGATCGAGTCGGTCGGTGGTCTGGCACTCGGCGAGCAGGCAGGGATTCGAGTTTCGGATTCGATGCATGGGAGGCGTGAGAGCCAACCACAATAGTCTAGCCGCGCGACTCCCGGGCAGACAGCGGCGGGCGGGGCTCCGGCGTGGCCGGCGGAGGCGTCGCGAGCGGGATTGTACCCAAAGACTACAGCGGCACAGACACGAAGGTTTCGGCCGCCGCGCGATGATTGGACACGGCAGCCGCCCGGATGGCTCGTATCCCGGGCATCGGCGGCGGCGAGCCGCCACTGCGGCGACTAACGGGTGGGCGCCGGGAAGGGTGACCGGCCAAGGGTTCGATCGTTTGCCCATCGACACCCACCGGGCCATCGATTCCCATGGCGACAGCACCAACCAAGAAACCAGCACCAGAGCCCGATTCCGGTCCCGCGCGGACTGTCGCACCGCTCCCGGAACCAGTAGCGCCCCCGCGCTTCGTCACGATGCCGGATTTCCCCGACCGGGAGTCGGCAAAGAGGGCGGGGAAGGCCAAGCGAAAGAGAAAGCCATCCGTGATCTGGCCCCGCGTCTGGAACGTGTTGCGCCACCCGTCATTCGTATGGGTGGCCGGTGCGGTAACGGTCGTGGTGCTGGCCGGAGTCATTTATCTGGGCAAGGTGGTCACGGCAACACCGGGCTACGCCATCGGCCAGATAGAGACAGCAATAACACATAATAACGGCACTAAGCTGGCATATTACGCGGATGGAGCCGGTATTGCGCGACAAGTCGTCGATGAGACGACTGACTGGCTCGTAACTCACCGGGGGCTGGGGGCGATCGCCGGGCTCGAGGGAGTGGACGAGGCGCGAGGCACGCGTGGAAAAGTACAGGCGGCAAAGCTGGCGATGTTGGAGGCGCTCAATCGCTCGTTGAGCGCGGAGCTGAACAACCGCCGGCCGGACACCGCCGGGATCGCGGAGCGAGTGGTGCGAACGCTCTGTGCGACGGCGCCGCTGGCCAGGATCACGGGCGGCGAGCACTTCGACGTGACGGCGGTCGGCCAGCCCGTCGTGAGCGATCGGACCGCTCAGATTGCCGTCACACTCCAGTATCGCGAGCTGCAGGTCGATATCCCGATCGCGATCGACATGGAGCAGGCTGGGCGGCGGTGGCGGGTCGTCGGCGTGAGCGGGCTCTCGCATGCGCTGGACGTGGTGAATACGGCCCAAGCCGAGCGCCAGGCGATCGACAACCGATCGGTGGCCGAGCGGGTCGCGGCGACGCTCGAAGTCGGCTCACCGACTGTCGAGCGCGAAGCGCACGGGCGGAAGCAGACGACCTATCTCCTCCACCTCCCGCTGACGAACCACTCCGCCGACACGGTGATCGGTGTCATGCTGGCGTTGCGTACGCGCGCGAGTGAGGCCGCGCCGGCGATGGAGCTCGAAGTGCAGCATCCGATCGCTGGCGGAACGACATCACCGGAGGTGTGGCGATTCGATGAGCCCACGTCGAAGCCATCTGCGGTAGCGGCGATACTCGCGCATCCCGACCGGCTGGTGGTGCGCGTGCGAGATCTGGTGATCGATTCGGCGGGCCAGGCCGACACCATGTGGACCGCGGGGCGGCGTAGCGGCGGGTCGTAACCGCCCCAGATTCGCCTGCGGTGAGCCGGCGCGCGCGCCAAAGTTTGCCGCGCCGAAGGGTCGCGCGTTAGGCTAACCGGGCGGAATCGTGAGCTGGACGGCATCGCCGGGGCTCACGGTAATCTCATCGCTGACCGGGGCATGCGTTCCGCCGACCGGATTCGCCAGGAACCGGAGCTGAATCGACGGTCCGTTGACGATCGCGCGAGGGATCACGAAATCAGTCGTCGCGTTTCCGGTCGCGAGCCCCAGCCGCAGACGCTGGCCGGAATGGACGACGTAGATGTCCATATCCGCGAACCACTGGTTCGTGACTTCCAACGTCGTCTCGGCAACCGCCTGGCTGTCGTCGCCGGTCTCCGGCGGGCCGCCGTTGTGGCACGCTACCGGCGTGATGAGGAGTCCGGCGAGGGCAACCAAGCCGGAGAGGTGCTTGAGGAATCCCGTGGAACCGTACGCGGATCTCGGCATTGGGCACCTCGCGGTGAAGGCACAGAGGCCAATCGATCCCGCTTCCCTATTGAAGATGTCGTGCCGGAAGAGCAGAGACCAGCGCCAACCGCCTGTGGCGCAGTGACATACCCGCGGTGGGGCGAAAGGATGAGGATTCCCGGCGGATGGCATCGCCGTATACTCTTCACCGCATGGGGCCATCACCCGTAGCGCCCGGCACCCGGGTATCGCTCCGAGGGAGCGATGCACGTGCACCGTCGGGTCTGCCATCCGACCTGCCCGGCGCCACCGGCGCGCTGCTCGATCGCCTCGCCCATCTCCAGGCTGCGATGTACGCGGAAGCGAAGCGTGCGCTGCTCATCATCTTGCAGGGCCGTGATGCGTCCGGGAAGGACGCCACCATCAAGGCGGTCTGCGGCGCGTTCAATCCGCAGGGGTGCGCGGTGACGAGCTTCCGTGCGCCGTCCGATGCGGAGCTTGCGCACGATTACCTGTGGCGCGTACACGCCGCGGTCCCGCCCGTCCGGATGGTGGGGATCTTCAACCGGTCGCATTACGAGGACGTGCTGGTCGTGCGCGTCAGGCACCTGGCGCGGCGGCGGGTCTGGCAGGGGCGCTACCGGCAGATCAACGAGTTCGAGCGGATGCTCACCGACAGCGGCACCGAGATCGTGAAGATCTGTCTCCACGTTTCGAAGAAGGAGCAGCGGCGCCGGCTGGAGGAGCGGCTCAAGGATCCCGAGAAGAACTGGAAAATTGCGGCGAGCGACCTGGACGACCGCGCCCGGTGGCACGACTACACCGTCGCGTACCGGGACATGCTCGCGAAGTGCAGTACGCGTTGGGCGCCCTGGTACGTGGTGCCGGCCGACGACCGGCATGCGCGCAACTACATAGTGGCAGCCATCCTCGTGGGGGCGCTGGAGCGCATCGCGCCTCACTATCCGCGAGCGGACCGCAAGCTTCTGGCTCGCTTCAAGAAGCTCGCCTGACCCGCATTTCCGGCTACTTTTCCCGCGTGGCGACTGCTCTTCCCCCGGAGAAACCGCGCGGTTTGTTGTCTCGTCTCATCTCGCGGCCGGGTGAGAGCGTCTGGCGCGTCGGCAGTGGCGCGGACGCCGAGCGGTTCGCAGGTCCCATTCGCGGTGAGCTGCTGGGGGCGGAGGGGCTCGCCGAGCAGGCGCGCGCGCTCGCGCGGCGGCAGCGAGTCCTGCCCGCGACGTTGCGGGCCGGCGCTCGGGGCGTGTCGCTCGCGCGCGGGCAGCGCCCGCTTCTCGAACGCCTCGAGCAGACGCGGCGCATTCTGGAGTCCGCCCGGACATCGCTAGCGGCCGCGGCCGACCGTGGTGGCGACGTGAGCGCGTCGGGTGAGTGGCTGCTCGACAACTTCTACGTCGTCCAGGAACATCTGCGCGAGATTCGCGCGAGCATGCCGCGCGGCTACTACCAGGAGCTGCCCAAACTGGCGGCGGGCACTCTGGCAGGATATCCGCGCGTCTATGAAGTGGCGATCGGATTGATCGGTCACTCCGAAGGGCACGTGGACATGGACAACGTCCAGCTCTTCGTGCGCGAGTTCCAGCGTGGCGCCACGCTCACGACCGGCGAGCTGTGGGCGGTTCCCACGATGCTACGCCTCGGCCTGATGGAGAACATCCGGCGGATGGCGCTGCGCACGGTGCAGCGGGTCGAGGAAGTCGAGGCTGCGGACCGATGGGCGCAGCGGCTGCGCGACGCGAGCGACGAAGGGCCCGCACCGCTCGCGAGCGCGCTGGCCGCATTCGTCGGTGGTCATCCCGCGCTCTCGCCGACCTTCGTCGCGCGATTCCTCCAGCAGCTCCGCACGTACCAGACGAATTTCACGCCGCTCGTGTGGCTGGAGCAGTGGATCGCCGAGGACAGCTTGAGCGCCGAGGACGCGATCGCGCGGTCGAATCAGCGCCAGGCGCTGACGCAGGTGATGATGGCGAACAGCATCACCAGCCTGCGGACGATCGCGCGCCTCGACTGGTCCGAGTTCGTCGAAGCATCGAGCGCCGTCGAGGCGATTCTGCGGCGTGATCCCACGGGCGACTATGCGCGCACCACGTTCGGCACGCGGGACTTATACCGCCACGTCGTCGAGGACATCGCCAAGGGGACGGGCCTCGAGGAGCGGGAGGTGGCGCAGCGCGCGCTCGAGCTCGCGCAGCGGGCATCGGTCGAGTCCTCCGGCGATGGACGGCCTGACGCTCGTACGGCCCACGTGGGCTACTACCTGCTCGGCGATGGCCGTGCGCTGCTCGAGGCCACCGTGCGCTTCCGGCCGCCCTGGCCCCTGGCGCTGCACCGGTGGACGCTCGCGCATGCCGACGCTGTGTACTTCGGGGGCATCGCCGCGGTCACCCTGCTGCTGCTCGCCGTGGCGTTTTCGCTCCTCGGTCCCCTCGGACTGCCCGCGCAGTTGGTCGTGCTGGTCTTTGCCGTCATCCCGGCGAACGACCTCGCGATCAACATCATCCATCAACTGATCACGCTGTTCCTGCCGCCGCGCATCCTCGCGAAGCTCGATCTCGAGGAGTCCGGCATCCCGGCATCGGCGCGCACCGCGGTCGTCGTCCCGACACTGGTCGGAAGCGTGGACGCGGTGCGCGAGGCGCTCGAGCATCTCGAGGTACAGTTTCTCGCCAATCGCGATCCGCGCCTGCATTTCGCGCTGCTCAGCGACTTCACGGATGCGCCGGCGCCGGCACGGGACGGTGATGGCGCGATACTGGACGCGGCGATCAGCGGCATCCAGGCGCTGAACGAGCGCTATCCCACCGTGGCGGGCGAGGGCGATGCGTTTCTCCTGTTCCACCGGCCGCGCCTGTGGAATGCGACCCAGGGCGCGTGGATGGGATGGGAGCGGAAGCGCGGCAAGCTGGCGCAGTTCAACCGCTATCTGCGGGGGGGTGCCCGGGATGCGTTCTCGGTGGTGGCGGGCGACACGAAGACGTTGGGCGACGTGCGCTACGTCATCACCCTCGACTCCGACACCGTGCTTCCACGGTCCGCGGCGACCACCCTCGTGGGTACGATGGCACACCCGCTCAACCGTGCGGAGTACGATCCCGCGAGCGGCCGCGTGGTCCGGGGATACGGCATCCTGCAGCCGCGGATCGGCATCACGCTGACGAGTGCGAGCCGTTCGCGGTTCGCGGCGATGTATTCCGGACACCCGGGTGTCGATCCGTATACGACCGCGGTGTCGGACGTGTACCAGGATCTCTATGGCGAAGGGAGCTACACCGGCAAAGGGATCTACGACGTCGATGCGTTCGAGCTGGCCACCCACGGCCGGTTTCCCGAGAACACACTGCTCAGCCACGATCTGATCGAAGGCGCCTACTCCCGCGCCGCGCTCGCCACGGACATCGAGCTCTACGATGACTATCCCACCCGCTACCTGACCTTCACGCGGCGGAAGCACCGCTGGATTCGAGGTGACTGGCAGTTGCTGCGATGGTTGTGGGGCCGGGTGCCGGGGCCCGATGGTCCCGAGCCGAACCGGCTGTCCGCCATCTCGCGCTGGAAGATCTTCGACAACCTGCGCCGGAGCGTCGTCGAGATCGCGCAACTGACACTGCTGGTCGCCGGCTGGCTGGTGCTGCCGGGGACGCCCGCCATCTGGACCGCGCTGGTGCTGGCGGGCATCGCGTCGCAGTGGGCGTTCTCGATCGCGATCGGCCTGGTGCGGCTGCCGGGCGACAAGTCGTGGCGCGCGTACTACCGGTCGATCGGCCGCGATGCCGTGACGAGCGCGCAGCAATTCGTGCTGAGCGTGGTGTTCCTCCCGCACCAGGCGGCGGTGTCGGCGGACGCCATCGTCCGCACCCTGTGGCGGCTGTTCGTCACGCACCGCCACCTGCTGGAGTGGCAGACCGCGTCGCAGGTCGAGCGAGTGATGGGCGCCGGATCGCCGCGCGAAGTGTGGCGCCGGATGTGGCCCGCCGTGGCGCTCGCCGCCGTGATCGGTGTGAGCATCATCGGGCATCTCGGGTGGGAGCAGTGGCACGGGGCCGCCGCGGGAAGCGCCGCGGGGCATGGACCGTGGCCCGCTGCCCATCCGCTGCTCTATCTGGCGGTCACGATGCCGCTCGTCGGGTTGTGGCTCGCCAGTCCCGCGATCGCGATCAGCCTGAGCGCACCAGCCGTGCGACGCCAGCGCCAGTTGACCGCGACCGAGCGGTGGACCGCGCTCCGCTACGCGCTCCTGCACTGGCGCTACTTCGACCGCTTCGTGAGCGCGGAGACGCAGTGGCTGGCGCCCGACAATTTCCAGGAGGATCCGGTGCCGGTCGTGGCGCAACGGACCTCGCCGACGAACATCGGTCTGCAGTTGCTCGGCACCGTCAGCGCCTACGATCTCGGCTTCCTGTCCTGTGGCGCGATGATCGAGCGGCTCGAGCTGGTATTCCGCTCGCTGGAAGGGATGGAGCGGTTCCGGGGCCACTTCTACAACTGGTATGAGCTCGCCAAGCTGCGGATCCTCGAACCGTCGTACATCTCGACGGTCGACAGCGGCAACTTCGCGGGGCATCTGATCGCGCTCAAGCAGGCCTGCCTCGCGATCGCGGACGAGCCGCTCGATGACGGCCGGATCTGGGAGGCGCTGTACACGGCGCTGACGATGGCGGCGGAGGAGCTACGGGGCCTGGCGTCGTCGGGGGCCGTGGATAGCCCGCGGCAGTGGCAAGCCGTGCTCGAGGCGGCGGAGCGTGTGCGGGCGGTGCTGGCATCGCTGCCGCAGGTCGCGGGCTGGCCCAGCGCGACTCCGCCGTTCACCGTTGGGTCGTGGACGGCCGCGGCGAGAGGCCGCAGCTCGCGTGGCGCCATCGCGACGCCGCCATCGGGGCGAGACGCGCTCGGGCGTGCTGCGGCAGTGCCGCCAGGCGTGCAGACGCTCGTCGACCGTCTGCGCGCCGCGGAGCGAGTGCTCACGGAGCGTGGAGGAGGGGCACCGCCAGCGGCAATGACGGCAGGTGCGGCGGCGCCGGCCGCGTCTCCTGCCCCTGCTGCACCGGTGGATGCCGGCGAGGGTTGGCCGGGCGGCGGTCCCTCCGTGGAGCCCGCCACGATCTGGCTGGCCTGGGGACGTGCGCTGCTGGAACGGCATGTGACGGATCTGGCTTCGATTGGCGGCGCCGCGGGCGCGGAGACCGCAGCCGCGGCGGGCGGAACGAGACCGCGGACGCTCCGCGATGCGGCATCGGAATCGGTGTACGCCGCGGAGCAAGTGGCGCGGCTCGAGGCGATCGCGGTGCGCGCGGCGACCTACGCGTTGGAGATGGACTTCAAGTTTCTCTTCGACAGCCGGCGGATGCTGTTCTCGATCGGGTACCAGGTCGGGAGCTCGTCGCTCGACCCGTCGTACTACGACCTCCTCGCCTCCGAAGCCCGGCTGGCGAGCTTCATGGGCATCGCGAAGAACGACATACCCGTCGAGCACTGGTTCAAACTTGGCCGGTCGCTCACGATGACCGCCGGCAACACCGCGCTGATCTCGTGGGCCGGGAGCATGTTCGAGTACCTGATGCCCGTGCTGGTCATGCGGTCGTTCCCGTTCACGTTGCTCGATCAGACCTACGCGGGGGCCGTCTCGCGCCAGATCGCGTATGGGCGCGAGCGCGGGGTGCCGTGGGGCGTGTCCGAGTCGGCGTACAACGCCCGCGACCGCCAGCAAGTCTATCAGTACCGGGCGTTCGGTGTGCCCGACCTGGCGCTCAAGCGCGGGCTGTCGCGCGACCTCGTCGTCGCGCCGTACGCAACGCTGCTGGCGCTGCCGGTCGAGCCCCATCAGGCGATGCGCAACCTGGCGGCGCTGGAAGCCGAAGGTGCGCTCGGCCCCTACGGATTCCGCGACGCGGTGGACTACACGCGGCCCCAGCTCGGATCGCGGCGGGCGCTGGTGGGCGCCTACATGGCACACCACATCGGCATGGGGCTCGCGGCGCTGACCAACGCCATGACCCACGACGTGTGGCCGCGACGGTTCCACACCGACGCCATCGTGCGGTCGGCGGAGCTGGTGCTGTTCGAGCAGATCCCGCGGCGGTTCGTGCTGCAGGATGCGCAGACGGGCGAGCTCGAAGAACGGCCGCGGCGCGGCGGGGCGGCACTGGAGAAACCGGCCGCGCGTTCGCTTGACACGGCGGACACGCCGCAGCCACGGCTCGCGCTCCTCGGGCATCCGCCCTACACCGTGATGATCACCAATGGCGGCGGCGGGTACAGCCAGTACGACCGTCTCGACGTCACGCGCTGGCGCTCCGACCCCACGCTCGACGACGCCGGCCAGTGGTGCTACCTCAAGGACGTGACGCCACCGGCGACCGCGGACACGCCGCCGGCCGGGCGTTCGCGGGTATGGTCCGCGTCGCACCAGCCCGTCTGTGCGCCGGCCGATTGGTATCGTGTCACCTTCTCCACCGACCGCGCGACGTTTCACCGGCGCGACGGCGACCTCGAGACCCGCCTCGAAGTGACAGTCGTGCCGGATGACTCGGCCGAGGTGCGGCGGGTGACGGTGACGAATCGCGGCTCCACGGCGCGCGAAGTCGAAGTGACGAGTTACGGAGAGATCGTCCTCACCTCGCACGATGCGGACCGGCAGCATCCGGCGTTCGCCAACCTGTTCGTGCAGACAGAATGGCTGCCGGGGAGCGCGGCGGTGCTGGCCACGCGGCGGCCACGGTCGGCACAGGAACGCACGGTCTGGGGCGTTCACGTCGCCGCGGTGGGCGGCGGGTCCGGCGCCGATGCGTGGCAGCTCGTCGGACCGATGACGTGCGAGACCGACCGCGCGCGATTCCTCGGCCGCGCGCGTGGCATCCGCCGCCCGGCGATGCTCGACGACGCGGCCGACGGGCCGCTCCCCGGCACGACGGGTGCGGTCCTCGATCCGGTGTTCGCCCTCCGGGCGCGGGTGCGGATCGAGCCGTCGCAGTCGGCGAAAGTGGCCTTCACGACACTCGTCGCACCGGACCGTGACCGCGCGATCGAGCTTGCGGATCGCTACCACGATCCGTACAGCGCGCAGCGCGCGCTCGATCTCTCGTGGATGCAGGCGCAAGTGGAGATGCGGGAGCTGGGCATTACCCCGGCCGATGCCGCGCTGTACCAGGAAATCGCGGGGTATCTGCTCTCGCCGACCCCCGCAGTGCGGGCGCCGCAAAAGGACCTGCTACAGGCGCGGCGCGGCCAGGACGCGTTGTGGGCGCACGGCATCTCCGGTGACAATCCGATTCTGCTGGCGTTCGTGGACTCACCGGCGGGGCTCCCGACCGTGCGCGAGTTGCTCGCCGCGCATCACTACTGGCGGCTCAAGGGGTTGGTGACCGATCTGGTATTGCTGAACACGTACCCGCCCACCTACCTGCAGGAGCTGCAGGACGCATTGCAGACCACGGTCATGGCGTCGACCGAGGGGATGGTGCTCGACAAGCCGGGCGGCGTGTTCATCCGGCGCCAGGACATCACGCCGCCCGACGATCTCGCGACATTGCGGGCCGTCGCGCGCGTTGAGCTGCGGTGCGACAGCGACCTGCGTCTGTCCGAAATCCTCGAGGTCCCCGACGCCGCGCCCGCGTATCCGGCGCCCTTCGAGCCACGCGTGAGCACGGCCAGCGCGATCGTGACGCCGAGCACCCTCGCGGCCGCCGCAGCGCGCTCGGTGGCCGAGGGCGTGCCGGGTGCCGCCGCGCCGTCCGTCGCATCCCGCGGGCCGACGGCACCACCGCCGGCCAACGGCCTCGGGGCGCTCGCCGCCGACGGGGCCTACGAGATCGTGTTGCGCGAAGGGGCGACGACACCTGCGCCGTGGAGCAACGTCATCGCGAACGAGAGCGCCGGGTTCGTCGTGAGCGACGGCGGCGGTGGGTACTCGTGGGTGGGCAACAGCTTCTTCTACCGGCTGACGCCGTGGCGCAACGACCCGGTCACCGACCAGGCGACGGAGATCGTGTATCTCCGCGACGACGAGACGGGCGAGGTCTGGACGCCGGCGCCGCAGCCGATCCGGCACGGCACCGCGTACACGGTGCGACACGCGGCCGGCAGCACCGAGTTCCAGCACACGCACTCGGGCATCGCGACATCGCTGATGCTCGGCATGGCGGGGGACGATCCGGTCAAGATCGGGTTGTTGACGATGACCAACGAGACCAACCATCCCCGCCGCCTCACGATCACGGCGTACGCCGAGTGGGTGCTTGGCGTGGCGCGGGAGCTCACGCGCGACAACGTGGTCACGTCGTTCGACCGGGATGCCGACGCGGTGTTTGCCCGGAACGGGTTCGATCCGGAATACGCGGGGACGGTCGCCTTCATGTCCGTGAGCGAGCCGGTGACGGGCTATACCGCCGACCGCAGCGAGTTCCTCGGCCGGAACGGCGACTACGCGGACCCCGCGGCGCTGCGCCGGGCATTGCTGGCCGAGGCGACCGGAGCGGGACTCGACCCTTGTGCGGCCGTCCAGTTCGAGGTGACGCTCGGACCCGGCGAGACGCGGACCGTCGCCACGTTGCTGGGCGGCGCGCCGGATCAGACCGAGGCACGCCGGCTGCTGCGCGCATACAAGAACGCCGGCGCGGCGCGGCGCGCGCTCGATGAATCGCGGGCTGCATGGCGCCAGCGGCTTTCGACCGTCACCGTGCGCACGCCCGAGCCGGAGTTCGACGCGATGCTGAACGGCTGGCTGCTGTATCAGGCGCTGGCGTGCCGGATGTGGGGACGCACCGCGCTCTACCAGTCGAGCGGCGCGTACGGATTCCGCGACCAGCTTCAGGATTCGGCGGCGTTCCTGTATGCGGCGCCAGCGGTATCGCGCGCACACATCCTGAGGGCCGCTGGCCGGCAGTTCAAGGAAGGCGATGTGCAGCACTGGTGGCATCCGCAGTCTGGGCGTGGCGTCCGGACCCGGTTCTCGGACGACCTCGCGTGGCTGCCGTACATCGCCGACCACTACATCACCATCACCGGCGACACGGGCGTGCTGGATGAGCGGGCCCCGTACCTGACGTCGCGGCTGCTCGACGAGCACGAGCAGGAGATGTACGACCGTCCCGACGTCTCGCAGGAAGAGGGGACCGTCTACGACCACTGCGTGCGGGCGTTCCGCCGGGCGACGACGACCGGTAGCCACGGCCTACCCCTGATTGGATGCGGCGACTGGAACGACGGATTCAACCGCGTCGGAGTGGAGGGGCGCGGCGAGAGCGTCTGGCTGGCGTGGTTCCTGATCACCGGGCTTCGCGCATTCGCGCTGCGGAGCGAGGCGCGGGGCGACACGGCCACGGCGTCCGAATTCCGAAGCAAAGCCGACGCATACGCCGTGGCGATCGAGCAGAATGCGTGGGACGGCGAGTGGTATCGCCGAGCGTATTTCGACGACGGAACGCCGCTCGGCAGCGCCAGGAGCGATGAGTGCAGGATTGATTCGATCGCGCAGAGCTGGAGCGTGATCTCCGGTGCGGCGCCAGCCGATCGTGCGGCGCGCGCGATGGCGTCGTTCAATCGCTACCTGGTGCGGGGAGACGGGCGCCTGATCGCGTTGCTGACGCCGCCATTCGATCGGACCGAACATGATCCGGGCTACATCAAGGGCTACCTGCCCGGCGTCCGGGAGAACGGTGCGCAGTACACACACGGTGCATTGTGGGCCGTGTGGGCGACGGCGCTGCAGGGTGATGGCGACCACGCGGTCGAGTTGTACCAGATGCTCAACCCTCTGACACACGCGCGAACCCCATCGGATGTGGCGCGCTACAAAGTCGAGCCGTTCGTGGTCGCGGCGGACGTCTACACCGCGGCCGGCCATCTGGGCCGTGGCGGATGGACGTGGTACACCGGGTCAGCGGCCTGGATGTACCGCGTCGGGCTCGAGGCGATTCTGGGATTTGCCAAGACCGGGACCAGCCTCCGCATCGATCCCTGCATCCCTCGCGGGTGGGATGAGGCGGAGATCGTGTACCGGTTCGGGCTCGCGACCTACCGGATCAAGATCCGGAATCCGGACCACGTCTCGCGCGGCGTCGGTTCGGTGTCAGTCGACGGCGCCGCGGTCACGGACGGCGCCGTGTCTCTGGCCGATGACGGCAAGGAGCACGAAGTGATCGTCGAGCTGCGCGCGGGGCCGGAGACCGGAAAGAAGTAATCCGGCTGGCGCTTCGCTTAACGCCTGGCTTGGCTTAGCGCTTGGCCAGCAGCGCCCGTGCCGCGCCGATGACGTGCGCCGCGGTCAGGCCGAACTCCTGGTAGATCCGCTGGTACGGCGACGACGCGCCGAAATGTTCCAAACCGATGACGGTCCCATTGGTCCCGACCCATTGGTACCATGACATGGGGTGCGCGGCTTCGATCGCGACGCGCGGGATGCCCGGAGTGAGGACACTCGTGCGGTACTCCTCTGACTGGCGCGCGAACACCTCGAGGCTCGGACAGCTCACCGTGCGAGCCCTGATCCCGGCGGCGGCGAGCTGCGTTTGCGCATCGAGAATGATCGACACCTCGGACCCGCTCGAGAGGAGGATG
The DNA here is from genome assembly GCA_021324775.1 of Gemmatimonadota bacterium. GTDB lineage: Bacteria > Gemmatimonadota > Gemmatimonadetes > Gemmatimonadales > Gemmatimonadaceae > Palsa-1248. The sequence continues at coordinate 306,665 of JAJPIM010000024.1, read as the reverse complement.
ATCTGCGGCGCGCCGCCTGGGGCATCGGCGAGGACATAGGCGCCACGGGCGACGCCGCTGGCGCTCGCGTACTTGGTGCGGTCGATGAATGGCAGCTTCTGCCGGCTCAGGACGAGCGCCACCGGTCCATCCGGGTGCGTCATGGCGAACCGCCATGCTTCGGCCGCCTCGTTGGCGTCGGCCGGGCGCAACACGGTGTTGAACGGGACGGAGCGGAGTCCGGAGAGCTGCTCGATCGGCTGGTGCGTGGGACCGTCCTCGCCGAGTCCGACCGAATCGTGTGTGTACACATAGATCGATCGGCGGCGCATGAGCGCCGCGAGACGGATCGGCGGCCGCATGTAGTCGGAGAAGATCAGGAACGTCCCGCCGAAGGGGATGAGGCCGCCGTGAACCGACATGCCGTTCAGGATCGCGCCCATCCCGTGCTCGCGGATGCCGAAGTGCAGATAGCGGCCCGCGCGGTCGTCCGGATCGTAGTTCCGAATGCCGGCCAGGGCGGTGTTATTGGACGGCGTGAGGTCGGCCGATCCGCCGATCAGCTCGGGGACGCGAGCGGCGATGGCGTTGAGGACGATGCCCGACGCGGCGCGGCTCGCGACGTTGCCGTTGTCCGCCGTGAAGACCGGGATATCCGCATCCCAATCCGGCGGCAGCACACCGCGGAGCCGCCGGTCGAGCTCCGCGGCCGGCTGCGGGTGCGCCTGCTGGTACGCCGCGTAGCGCATGGCCCACGACGCGTGGGCATCGCGGCCCGCATCGCGGGCGAGCCGCCAGTGCGCGATGGCTTCGGGCGGGACGAAGAACGGCTCGGTCCACGGCCAGCGCAGTTCCTTGCGTGACAGCGCGACCTCCGCGACACCGAGCGCCTCGCCGTGCGCCTTCGCCGAATCCACCTTCGGACTGCCGTATCCGATGTGTGTACGGCAGATGATGAGGGACGGACGCTCGGTTTCGGCCTGAGCGGCACGGATCGCCGCGTCGAGCGCGACGAGATCGTTGACATCGGGCACGCGCAGCACGTGCCAGCCGTAGGCCTCGAAGCGGCGCTGGGTGTCGTCGCTGAACGTCAGATCGGTCGAGCCATCGATCGTGATGTGGTTGTCGTCGTAGAATCCGATCAACTTGCCGAACTTGAAGTGACCGGCGAACGATGCGGCTTCGTGGGACACGCCTTCCATCAGATCGCCATCGCTACAGATGAAATACGTGCGATGATCGATGATGTCATGGCCGGGCCGGTTGAAGACGGCCGCGAGGTGTGATTCGGCGAGCGCCATGCCGACCGCGTTTCCGAAGCCCTGGCCGAGCGGTCCGGTGGTCGTCTCGACACCGGGCGTGTGTCCGTATTCCGGGTGGCCCGGAGTGCGGCTCCCCCACTGCCGGAAGTTCTTGATGTCGTCGAGGGTCAGCTCATAGCCGCTCAGATAGAGCGAGCTATACAGCAGCATGCTGGCGTGTCCGCACGAGAGCACGAATCGGTCGCGGCCGGGCCATGCGGGATCGGCGGGGTCGTGCCTCAGGTGCCGGGTGTAGAGCAGATACGCGATCGGCGCCAGGGCCATTGGCGTGCCCGGATGTCCGGAATCCGCTTTTTGTACCGCGTCCATCGAGAGGATTCGGACGGCGTTGATGCAGAGGAGATCGAGGTCGCCGGGCGTGGGAATCGCCGGCGGCGCTGGGCGTTGAGCGGTCGCGGGTTCCATGCAGGGGAAGATACATAGGCGCCAAACGCTGGTGGAACGCGCCGCGCGAGAAACACACGGGGCCGGCTTCGGTGAGTCGAAGCCGGCCCCGTGCATGTCAGCCGGCCGTATGCCGGCCGGACGACTCAGCGGCTATTGGTCCCCGTCGCACGACGCGCGGCTGTCGACCGTCGGTACGACGCGACCGATCGTTGCGGGCATGTCGGAGCTGTCCAGGGTCCCGTGCCAGACCACGCAGCTCTTATTTGGGCTTACTCCGAACGTCGCGCGTGCGGCCCACCCGGTGCGTGTGGCGGCCGTAATCGTCACCGCGACATCGCGGTCCCAGATGAAGGGATCGAGCGTCGAGGGGTCGTTGGTATAGCGGCGGTGGAACGCGTAGAACCGCGCCTCGCTGCGGACGAGCCGGTCCAGCGCGTACGTCATGTAGCTCCGTCCGGCGGCCGCCCATTCGCCCCTGGTGGTGAAGCCGTCGCCATCGCATGACGCTTCGGCCTCAGGATAGGATTTGCGTTCCGCGCCGGTCAGCGGCCGTTCGCCGGAGGGAATTTCGCCGACCCACACCACACAGCTGCGGACGCCGCTGGAGGCATCGCCGTAGGTCGCGCGCGCAGCCCAGCCGTCGGCTCGCGCGCGGATGATCTGAATCGAAACTCCCGGAGTCTCCTGGTATGACCCAAGGCCCGAGATGTCGGTGGCGTAGGTCTTCCGCGTGCGCCAGTACATCTCCTGCGCGACGACCAGCCGGCGCAGATCGGCGCGCATCGAAAACATCTCCTGGTGCGAACCCGCGTCCTCCACCACCGCATGCACGATCGTGGGCTGCCGGCCCGGCGCGGTCTTCTGCACAACCGGACTGGTCTGCGCGGAAGCAACAGGCGCGCCAAGCGCGAGACCGGAGATGATGATCGCGAAGGCTGCAGCGATCGATCGGGCAGCCATGGGTCGTGCTCCAGTGGGAGAGAGTAAACTCATATGGTAGAGATCGCTATTGGGGGCTCCTGGTAACTGAATGAGACGACGATGAAAAAAATCATACGTTTGGGACGGGCGGCCGGATATCTGCGGACTTACCCGTTAACTCATTCTTCCATAGATAATTATGCCACCAGCTCTGCTCAACCCGACGCCAGATGTTCCTTACGGTCTGGGCGTCCCGGGGTAACAAAGGCGTGTCCGGATCCACCGCCCCGGAGGTGGGGCGGTCCTGGCGGCAAATCGTTGCATAATCCGTCCCTCCAGGCACCGTTGGGGTGGCGTCAAGAACTCATCTGACCGCCTGTGGCCCGGCAGCGTTGGGAGGTCAGGCCACCCGGAGGTCAGGCCACCCGGTCGTGGGGAGGCGCATTGGCGAAAAATGCGGCGAGGTTCGAGAGCGCCCTCTCCCCCATCGCTACGCGGGTCTCGATCGTTGCGCTGCCCAGGTGCGGGAGCAATACCACGTTTTCAAGCGTGATGAGCGCCGGGTCGACCTTGGGCTCCCGCTCGAACACATCGAGACCCGCGGCAGCGATGACATGCGATTTGAGCGCAGCGGCGAGCGCTGGCTCGTCCACGACGCCGCCGCGTGCGGTATTGATGAGGATCGCGTGCCGGGGCATCAGAGCCAGGCGGTCCGCGTTGATGAGATGATGGTTCTCCGGACTCGCCGGCATGTGGAGCGAGACGAAGTCACTCTCTCTCAGCACGTCCTCGACCGATTGGCGTGGAGACGCACCGTACGCTCGGGCTTCGCCGATCGGCACGGGCGGGTCGAAGTAGATGACGCGCATGCCGAAGCCCTCGACGGCGCGTCGCGCGACAGCGCGCCCGATTCTGCCCAGTCCCAGGATGCCGAGGGTCTTGCCGGACACGCTGGTGCCGAGCATGTGGGTCGGGCCCCATCCGGTCCAGTCGCCGGCGCGGATGTGGCGCTCGCCCTCGCCAGCGCGGCGGGCGGCCATGAGGAGGAGCGTCATCGCGAGGTCCGCGGTGTCGTCCGTCAGTACGTCAGGCGTGTTGGTGACGACGATCCCAAGTGACCGCGCGGTCGCGATGTCGATGTTGTCATACCCGACGCCGAAGTTGGCGACGATCTTCACGCGGCGGGGGGAGACGCTGAGGATGGCGCTCGTGATGGCGTCGCTGACAGTCGGCAGCAGCGCATCGCCGGAACGCATGGCCTCGGCCAGTTGTTCCGCGGTGAGCGCAGTGTCCGACGAGTTGAGCCGCGCATCGAACAGCTCGGTGGCGTGGCGCTCGACTGCTTCGGGGAGCCGGCGCGTGATGACAACGACTGGTCGTGAAGTAGAGTTGCTCATCGGCTGATATCAGGTGCCTGGTGTGCGGGAGCTGCCTGCTGGGGTTTTGATGCGGCGGACCTAGACACCGAACGTGTGAGGACGCGATGCATCGTGGCGCCCAGCTCCGACGGACTTGTTGCGACCTCGAGACCCGAGTTTCGCATGATCTCGGCTTTCTCCGCCGCGCTGTCACCAAAGGCCGAGATGATCGCGCCCGCGTGGCCCATCCGCCGCCCAGCGGGCGCGGAAAGACCGGCGACATAGCCGACGACAGGCTTCGAGGCATTGGCTGCGACCCAGACGGCAGCCTCGGCTTCCTGCGGCCCGCCGATCTCGCCGATCATGAGGACCGCGTCGGTCTCGGGGTCCTGCTCGAAGAGCTGGAGCATGTCGAGAAACGACGAGCCATTGATGGGATCTCCGCCGATCCCGACGCTCGTGGTAATGCCGATGCCGAGGACCGCCATCTGCGCGGCGGCTTCGTAGCCGAGCGTTCCCGAGCGCGTGACGACTCCGACCCGCCCACGCTTGTAGATGTGGCCGGGCATGATCCCGATCATCGATTTTCCGGGGCTGATGACGCCCGCGCAGTTGGGTCCGATGAGCGTCGTCCGCTTCTCGCGCGGATAGCGGCGGAGATAGCGCTTGACGCGCATCATGTCCTGTGCGGGGATCCCGTCGGTGATGGCGACCGCGAGGCGGATCCCGCCGTCGGCCGCTTCCATGATCGCATCGCCCGTGAACGGGCCCGGTACGAAAATGCCGCTCGCCGTGGCGCCGGTCACCCGGACGGCGTCCTTGACCGTGTTGAACACGGGAAGCCCGAGGTGGGTGGAACCGCCCTTGCCCGGTGTGACGCCACCGACGACCGAGGCGCCGTAGGCGATCATCTCCCTGGCGTGGAACGTGGCTTTGTCGCCCGTGAACCCCTGGAGGATGATCCGGGTGTGCTCGTCGATGAGGATGCTCATCGAGCCGCCTGTGCGGATCCCGCGCCTGCTCTCACATCGTCACCGAGTGCCGCGACGGCCTTGCGTGCGGCGTCAGCGAGTGATTCGGCCGGGATGATGTGCAGTCCGCTCTCGCTCAGGATGCGCCGTCCCTCGTCCACGTTCGTGCCCGCGAGCCGAGCGACGATGGGCACGCTGATGTGCTGGTCTCGCGCCGCCTGGACGACGCCCTGGGCGATCCAGTCGCAGCGGTTGATGCCGGCGAAGATGTTCACGAGCACGACCTTGACGCGTGGATCGGACAGGACGAGGCGGAAAGCGGCGGCGACGCGCTCCGGCGATGCGCCGCCACCGACGTCGAGAAAGTTCGCGGGCTCCGCGCCGGCGAGCTTGATCATGTCCATCGTGGCCATGGCCAATCCGGCGCCGTTGACGATGCAGCCGATCTGCCCATCGAGCCCGACGTAGTTGAGCCCGAACTTGGACGCGTCGGCCTCCCGCGGATCCTCTTCCGTGTAGTCGCGAAGCTCACGGACATTGGGCCGCCGGAAGAGTGCGTTGTCGTCGAACGTCATCTTCGCGTCGAGGGCGAGCACCCGTCCGTCCGCAGTGACGGCGAGCGGGTTGATCTCGACCATCGTGGCGTCGAGGTCTCGGAAGGCGCGGTACGCGCCGATCACCGCGCGCGTCGCATCGGGGATCTGCGGCGCTTCGAGCCCGAGTCCGAAGCACAGCTCTCGCGCCTGGAAGCCCTGCATCCCGACGGCCGGCTCGATGACGACACGGAGCAGAGATCCGGGGGACTGCGCCGCGATCTCCTCGATCTCCATGCCGCCTTCTGGCGTCGCGACCACGCAGATCCGCTCGGCGCGGCGGTCGAGCACGAAGCCGACATACAGCTCCTTGGCGATCGGTACGGCGGCCTCGATGTAGAGACGTTGGACGAGTTTGCCTTGCGGGCCGGTCTGCTTCGTCACGAGGCGCCGGCCGAGGAGATCAGCGGCGGCCGCATGGACCTCGTGCTCGCTCGTGGTGATACGCACCCCGCCGGCCTGCCCGCGTCCTCCGGAGTGGATCTGGGCCTTGATGACCCATCGGTTGCCCCCGATCTCGCGCGCGCAGTAGACCGCCTGATCCGGCGTGTACGCGACGATGCCTCTCGGGATGGGGACGCCGAAGTTCGACAGCAACTCCTTGGCCTGGTATTCGTGGATGTCCATGCGGCTCAGTTTCCGCCCGGAACCAGCGTGAGGGATGGCGCGCGGCGGGCGTGGATCGAGTCCGCGGTATTGACGATGTTCTGGGCGAGCCGGGCCGAAGCCGCATCGATCATCTTGCCGTCGAGCTGCGCCGCGCCGCGTCCGACGGCGGCTGCTTCCTCCACCGCGGCCAGGATGCGCCGGGCCCGTTCGACCTCGGGGGCCCCCGGCGTGAACACTTCGTTGGCCATGGGTATCTGCGTCGGATGGATCGCCCATTTCCCTTCGATGCCGAGCGCCGCCGCGCGGCGCGCGGCTGCGAGATAGCCCTCGGGGTCCTTGAAGTCGCCGAACGGGCCATCGATCGGGCGGAGGCCATAGGCACGGCATGCGACGACCATCCGCGAGATCGCGTAGTGCCACTGGTCACCGGGATAGTCGGGATTCAGGCCACCGATGCTGGTCGTCCGCGCGCGGACACTCGCCGCGTAATCCGCGACGCCGAAATGCATGGCTTCCACGCGGCGGCTGGACTGCGCGATGGCCTCCACGTTCGCCAGTCCGAGTGCGGTCTCGATGAGCACCTCGATGCCGATGCGGTGGGGGAGGGCACGCGCCTCCTCGATCTGCGTGAGCAGCGCGTCGACCATGTACACATCGGAGGGCGTGCCGGCCTTGGGGATCAGGATCGTGTCGAGGCGGTCGCCCGCCAGCTCCACGACATCGATGACGTCGCGGTACATGAAGTGGGTGTCGAGTCCGTTGATGCGGAGTGACACCGTCTTGCCGCGTCCGCGCCAGTCGTAGTCGCGCAGTGCTTTGACCGCGTGGCCGCGCGCGATCTCTTTTTCGCCGGGCGCGACGGAGTCCTCGAGGTCGAGGAAGATGTAGTCGGCATCCCCGTGCAGGGCCTTGCCGAACAGTTCCGGGCGCGAGGCGGGCACCGCCAACTCGCTGCGCTGGAGCCGTTGGCGGGCGGGTTCAATCCGAAGGAAGCTCATGAGACGCTCCGGTCGCGTTCAGAGAGGACTCATGCGCCAATCGCGGCGGTCCGTGCCGCTGGCTTGCCCTCCCGTCCGGGCCCCCTGCCACTCGGGCCTGCCCGGGTCTCCGGTGGTGCGGCGCCGCCGCGTGCGGCCAGCGGTGCGGCTGATGACCGGTAGTACTCCTGCGCCGCGGCGACGCCCGCGCCGAGTGCGACTGGCATGCCGGTGTCACGCATCGCCATCTCGGCGCCGGCGAGCGCGCCGAGCAGCATGAGTTCATTGAGGTCGCCGAGGTGGCCGATGCGGAAGAGTTTTCCGGCCATCTCACCGAGTCCGGCGCCGAGGGCGAGGTCATAGCGGCGGAATGCGACATCGATGACGTCGGCGCCATTGGTGCCGGGCGGCACCATGACTGCTGTCACCGTATCGGAGTTCCACTTCGTCTGTTTGGCGCAGACCGAGAGTCCCCAGGCGGCGACGGCTCGGCGGCACCCTTCGGCGAGGCGGTGATGCCGGGCGTAGACGTGCTCGAGTCCTTCCTCGAAGAGCATGTCGAGCGATTCCCGCAGTCCGTACAGCAGGGGGATCGACGGCGTGTAGGGGAAATAGCCGGTGGCGTTGGCCTTGATCATGTCGCCGAGGTCGAAGAAGACGCGTGCACACTTGGCGTGTTCGCGCCGGGCGAGCGCGCGTTGGCTCATGCCGAGGATGCCGAGTCCGGCGGGCATCATAAAGCCCTTTTGCGAGCCGGCGATGGCAGCGTCCACTCCCCACGCGTCCATCGTGAACGGCAGGCTGCCTAGCCCGCTGACGCTGTCGACGTAGAGGAGCGCCGGGTGGCGGGCCGCATCGATCGCTTTGCGGACGCCCGCGATGTCCGTCGTGACGCCGGTCGATGTCTCGTTGTGCACGATCAGGACGCCCTTGATGTCGTGATTGCGATCTGCCTTCAGGGCCGCCTCGATCTGCTCGATCGGCGCGCCTTCGCCCCACGGCGTCTGGATGACGTCGGCGATGAGGCCGAGCCGCTGCGCGCAGTCGATAAACAGGTGGCTGAACTGGCCGTAGCGAGCTGCGAGGACGCGGTCGCCGGGCGACAGCGTATTGACGATGGCCGTCTCCCACATGCCAGTGCCGGTCGCGGGGAACACGAAGGCCTGGCCGGATGTCGTGCCGAAGACCGTCTTCAGGTCTTCGAGGATTGGCCGTACGAGTCCGGGGAAGCTCGAGGACCGGTGGTCCTCCATCGGCCGGTGCATCGCCCGGAGAATGCGATCCGGGACGTTCGACGGGCCGGGCACGAACAGAAAGTTGCGACCGGGCATGAGCGCGGTTCCTCCAGACTGGTGGGGGGCGGCGCTACCTCCTCCCGCGCCCGGGAGGTCAACCACCCTGCAATTGCGAGGCCTCAGGAACGCATATCGCGTCCGAGGCCAGTCCTACAGAAACAGATCGAGCAGGGAGCGCACGCCGCCGCGCACCCCCCGCGACACCACCATCACCTACGCCATCGCCTGCACCAACAGACTGGCCGCCAGCTACCGGACCAGTCCTTCGACTTCGGCTGCTTTGCAGGTGTTCTCGTGAGTCGGATAGGCATGACCGCAGTGAATGCACTGTTCACCGAAGCCTGTCCGCTTCCAGATCAAATAGTAGACCGCGCGCTGGAGAGCGGCGATCCGTTCGTTGATTTGCCTGAGGTCCGTGTCGGGAGAAGGCATCGCATCCAAGCTGGTAGGAGGCACAGCCGGCGCGACAGGCGCCGGCACGGATAGTGATGCCGGTAGAATAGCCGTGCGCGCGCGCCCGGCAAGGGGCGATGTCGCGGATCGCCACTGATCGTGGCCGAAACGCCACCGCACCGGCCAGGGTGACCGATCCCGCCGTCCGGTGCCCAGGTTATGGGCCGGAGCAGCGGACGCGAGGCAATCTGCAAGCGATCTGTGCAAGTGAGGGTGCCGCCGGACGTCTCCCCACCAGGCAGGTCATTCGAGCATGCCGGCAGATGAGAGGCCGGTGCCCGTCAAGGCCGCCGCAACCTGGGAGAGAAGACCATGCTGTCCCGCACGATCCGATTCGCCGCGGCCGCTGCTTGCTGGCTGGCCCTCTGTCTTTCCGCCGTTCCCGATTCCCGGGCCTCGGCACAGGGAATGGTCATTCCCCGCGTTGGTGCGTGCCTGCCGGGCCGGCCGTGCACGGTGATGACCATCCAGGCGGCCGAGCGCGCGAGCATCGAGCGCACGAGCAGCCAGGTGGTGGCCACGCTCGCCGACCGGGTGATTCATTTTACAGTAACGGAGACATTCATCAATATGGGGCCACGGCTTGCCGAGGCCGACTACGTGTTTCCGCTGCCGTCAGGAGCGGCCTTCCAGGACTTGCAGCTCTCGATCAACGGGCAGCTCGTCGCGGGCGAAGCACTCAATGCCACCGAGGCACGCGGCGTCTACGAAGAAATCGTGCGGCGGCTGCGCGATCCAGCGCTCGTGGAGTGGATGGGCACGGGAATGTTGCGAGCGCGGATCTTCCCGATCGCGCCAGGCGAGGTGAAGACCGTCGTCGTTCGTTTTCAGACCGTGGCACAGCGCGAAGGCGATGCGATCCGAGTCGATTATGTGGGCGCGGAGGCGCCAGACCGCGGCGTCGCGTACGGCTACCGGCCCGTGGCGTCGCCGATGATGCTGATGCCGAACCCGCGCGACGGGACAAAAGAAATCGATAGCGGCGCCCAGCCCCCCTCCTTCTTCACGCTCACATACGGCGCGGCCGGCGCGTTTGGCACACCGTACTCTCCCACCCACACGCTGCGTACCGAGCGGGACGGCGATCGGCGGACCATCCACATCGACGGGCCCGCGCACGACGTCACGATCCTTTTGCCGCTCACCCGCAGCTCGACGGCCGCGGTGACCGTGCTCCCGTACGCGGCGGGCGACGGACCGGGTTTCGCGCTGATCACCGTCGCACCCCCTGCCGTGCGCGTGGTGCCGACGCCGCGGGATCTGACCTTCGTGCTCGACGTGTCAGGCTCGATGAGCGGGCGCAAGATCGAGCAGGCCCGCGCGGCTGGCCGCCAGGTGCTCGCGACACTCACGCCGCGCGACCGGTTCCGGCTCATCGACTTCTCCACCGATGTGCGCACGTTCGCCGACCACTACGAGACCGCCACGCCGGAGCACATCGCAGCGGCGGAGCGCTACCTCGACCAACTGGAGGCGGACGGGTCGACGAACATCGAGGCGGCGCTCCGCGCGGCGCTCTCCGGCCAAGGCGACGCCCTGAACGACAGCGCGGACGCATCGCGGCTTCCCCTCACGCTGTTCATCACGGACGGCGAGCCCACGATCGGCGAGCGCAACGCGGCTACCCTCGTGGCGGAGGCCGTCGCCGCGCTCGGGCATACCCGTCTCTTCACCTTCGGGCTGGGCGCCGATGTCAACAGCTCGCTACTCGAGCAACTCGCACTGCAAGGACATGGGACCGCGCAGTTCGTTCGTCCCGATGAGTCCGTGGAGCGCGCGGTGTCGCTCGTCGCGAGCCGCCTCACCAACCCCGTGATCACCGATGTCTCGCTCTCCACCGACGGTGTGCGCCTGACACACCTTCTGCCTGCGCTCCCCGCCGATCTCTTCGCGGGGCAGGATCTCATATTGCTGGCGCGGTACCAGGGTAGCGGACCCGCGCAGCTTCGCTTCACGGGGCACACGGCCGGCGGACCGGTCTCCTGGTCGGCGGCCGTGACGTTCCCCGAGCGGGAGCGCGCCAACCCATTCGTCGCACGGCTGTGGGCCACGCAGCAGATCGGATATCTCGAAGCAGAGCGCCATCGCACCGGACCCTCCCCGGAACTGGACGCGGAGCTGGCCAGCCTCGGCGAACGCTACGGGATTCCGACGGAGTTGACGTCGTATCTCGTCCGTGAGCCGATGACGACCGCGAGCTTGTCGCCTTCGCCCTCGCCAATGATGTTCCAGCGCAAGGCGGGGTATGGCGTCACCGCCGGAGCGCAAGCAGTCGCCGGCGAGCGGGAGGCATACCTCGACGCCAAGCAGGCCTCCGCCCAGCGCGCCGCGATCAATCTGGCGAGCGCCGACAGTGCTGCGGCACCGGTCATGCACGGCGCTCCGGCCAACGCAGCGCGAACTGGAGACGGCTGGGTCGCGATGAACGAGACGCGGCGCGCCGGCGACAGGACATTCGTGATGCGCGACAGCGTGTGGACCGACACACGGTACAAGCCCGCGGCGGGTCTCCGTGTGGTGCGTGTCCAGGCATTCTCGGATGCGTACTTCGCCCTCGCCCGAGCGGTACCGGATCTCCGTGACGTGTTCGCGGCTGGCGATCGCGTACTGGTCGCTGGGCGGTCGGTCGCCGTCGAGGTGACACCGTCGGGTGTGGCCACGCTTGCCGATGCGGATGTGGCGGCCGTGCGCGCCGGGTGGTAGAGTCGCCCCATGGCGGACGCCGACCGGCTGTTCCACACGTACCACGCTCCGCTCGTGCGATACCTCACACGGCGGCTCGGTGACCGTGATTGGGCCGAAGAAGTGGCGCAGGAGACATTTCTCCGGGCCCTCCGCCAGGAGACGATCGTGAACGAACGGGCGTGGTTGTTCGCGGTGGCGACCAATCTCGTGCGCGATGAAGCGCGGACGCAGGCTCGCCGGCGCCGGCACCTGGCGCTGCTGGCCGAGGAAGAACGGGACGCCGCGGCGGAGCAGCCGGTCACGTCGGTGGAGCGGGCGCAGGAGGCGGCGCTGGCACGGCGCGCTGTGGAGTCGCTGGCGGAGCGGGACCGGCTGGCCTTGCTGATGCGGGAGGAGGGATTGGACTATCCCGAGATCGCGGAAGCGCTCGGGTTGTCAGTGGGGTCGATCGGCACGACACTGGCGCGGGCGCGCCGGCGCCTGGCAGAGACCTACGAGGCGATGCAGCGCGCCGCTGACGCGCGGGAGGCATGGCGAGGCACATATGGCAGATCCTGAGGACGGCCGGATGAACGGCGAGCACCTCGACGAGGGAGTCGTGCACGCGTGGCTCGATGGCCAGCTCTCCGCGGCCGACGCCGCGCGTATCGAATCGCACATCGCCGGGTGTGCGGCCTGTGCGGCGATGGTCGCGGAGGCCCGCGGATTCATAGCGGCGTCTTCGCGCATCCTCACTGGGCTGGACGGCGTCCCGGCGCGAGTCGTGCCGCGCGCGCGATCTCGAGCCCACATGTGGCAGGTGCGGGTGGCGGCCGCAGTGATCGTCGTGGCATTGGGCGCCGCGGCGGTGCTGACCGACACCGGTGGGCGTTTCATCCAGCTCAGGCGAGAGACCGCGGTACCGCAGCCGCCGGCGGTGGTATCTCCAGCCCTCGCGCCAGCGAAAACCGCCGACGCCGTCGCGGCGACGCCGACTTCCCCGTCACCTCCGTCTTCAGCGCTCGTGAGGTCACGTGGAGCGGTGCCGGCACCGCCGGCGCACGAGAAGGCACGGGAGAGGCCGCAAGAGCACTCACAACCGAACAAGAAAGAGACGATACGGAACGAGCGTGAGGCCGTCGCGCAGGCGGGCGACATGGGGGCGGGCGCCATGCAAGCGGACGCCATGCGGAAAGCCGCGCCGCCGCCGTCATCAAACGCGGCGCGCTCCCCTTCCGCGGCGCCGCAAGCCGCGACGCTCGGAGCGCAAGGAGTGCCGCCAGTTCGCCAGGACACTCCTGCCGCCGCTTCCGCTGCGGCGAGCAGCAACACGCTTGCGGCCAAGATGGTGCCGTCTGTCGTAGAGGGTTATATGGGGCAGCGGGCGTCAGCCGATTCGTCAGCGCCCGCCAACGTGCCAAGGGCATTCAGTGTGCGGCGGCTCGCCTCGAACGCCGCCTACCGCCAGTGCGCCGGCAAGGTCGTGACCGTCGCGGAGCCGTCCGGCGCGAGTGGCGGCGCGAGCGCTGGCGCGGCGCACCTCACCACCGTTCGGCTGGACTCGGCGGCGCAGAGTCCTCCAGTTCGCGGTTTTGTCGTGGGCGTGCCCGGTGGGCGCGCCAATCTCAATGGCTGGTGGGTGCCCGCGGGCGCCGATTCCGCCGTCGTGTCACTGGCGAATCCCGAGGCCGTAACCGGCGCGCCGGCGGGCGATTCGGCCGCCGCAGATACTGCGGTGGCGATTCCCGCCACGGTGACACGCGTGCGCTGCGAATCGCCATGATCGGCGCGTCGCGTGGCGCGCCCGGGATCTACGGCTGAGGTAACACCGCGGTGGGGTCGGTGGAGTCGAACCACCGGCCGAGCCAGTGGATGCCGGCGGAGAGCTCGACGACGGTGATCACGACGGCTGCCACGACGCTGGCGATGATGGCGCCCGGATCCGGCGGACCGTCGCCGGTCATCGGGATGAGCACCGCGAACGCCGCGAACGTGGGAGGCGTGAGCAGCACGGCGAGACCCAGGAGTGACGCGCCGACCGTCAGGATTCGCTGGCCAAACACCTCGAGGCCGCCGGTTCCGGTGCCACCGAGGCGGATCCACGCGGGGAACAGGAGCGCCGCGGTATTCTGCACGAAGAGACTGGCGCAGTTGATGAACGGAAGCGCCGCGGAGCCGAGAAGGAACTCGGCGTCCCGGGTCATGGCGATCAGGTAGTGGGACGGGGGATCGGCTGGGGCGTTCGGCGGATTGCCGTTCCACGCGAGCAGCCCGTAGGCGCCGATCAGCAGCAGCCATTGGCCAAGGGTGAGCGCCAGCGTCGACGACGCGATCTCCGCGAACACCAGCGATGTGCCGCTCAGGGGCAGTGTGCGAAGCACGTCGAGATGGAGCAGATCCTGGCGCAGGTCGTTGCGGACCGTCAGCGGGCCCATGACGATCAGGAAATAGACTCCCGCGATGGCGAGCGTTGCGAGCAGCGCGGTCCCGCTGTGGATGTCGGCTTCGCCGAGCAGGCCTGCCTGCCAGAAGATGCTGATGATGATGCCGAGCGCGATGATCGTAATGAAGATCGTGCGGAAGCGGGTACCGCGCACGAGGGCCAGCGTGTTCTTCCAGAGTACCGCGACCGACGGATCGCCCAATGGGCCGAGCGGAAGGACAAAGCGGCGCGTCCGAACCGTACCGGGGACGAAACGCCGCCGGGTGCCGCTGATGGCGGCGAACGACCCGCTGGCTTTGGCGATCGAGTTGCCGACCGTGTCAGCGACACTGGGCACCGGGTACGCGCCTCCGCCGAAGCGCGCGCGGCGTGCGGCGAGACGGACCGCGCGTCGCGCCGACGCCTCGACTGCCGCGTCTTCGAACACCGCGTCTGCGCGCAGCACCCACACGATGTGGAGCACCATCAGAATCACCGCGGGCCACAGCGCGGCCAGCCAGGTGCGGGGCGTTGCGGCATACGAGGCCGCGAGCACCACGCGAAACGGCCAGAGTACCGCCGCGGGAAGCGGAGCGCCGAGCGCAGTACCGACGCGCAGCAGTGCCGATGGCAATTCGCCGAGTGAGCGAGCACCGGGCCACGCGCGTAACGCGGTCACCAGGAGGATCACCACGGCCGCAGCGGCGATGACGATCGGCAGGGCGTTGCGCCGGAGGCCGCGCCCTCGCTGCAGCGCACCTTCCCGTACGAGTCCGGCCGCCATCTGGTGGAGGGACAGCACGGAGAAAAAGACCCAGAGCGACACCATGCGCAGGGGCGGCGCCAGGCCGGCGCCCGCGCCGTGGAGGATGACCGCCACGAAAAACGCGCTGGCCAGGAGGCTGATCTGGAGCCGCCACACCTTGTAGAGCACGAGCTGCCGCCGCGACATCGGCGCGGGGAAAAGGAACTGCAGCTCGGCGCCGGAGAAGGCGAGGGCCGAGTTGGAACTGCCGACGAGCCACCACTTGGCGACCAATAGAGCGAAGCCGAAAGCCGTGAGGGCCGTCACGGCCCGCAGGCTGTCCGGCCCGGACGATCGTGGCAGCACGGATCCGACGCTGCCGGCGCCGCCGGTGGGGCGGTAGATGAGGAGGACGATGTAGAGGACCGCGACGGCGACCGCGACCAGGTAGCGCGGCGACTGCAGGCGGCGCCCCTGCGCGCGCAGCCGGTTGCGCACGGTCCGCGACGCGAGAAACGACAACGCGGCGGATGGTCCGGTCCCGCGTGTCTCCCCGCGCGTCACGAGGCCGGCGTGTCTCCGGTCAGCGCCAGGAAGACATCCTCGAGACTGCGGCCCGCGAGCTCCGGTCGTTCGGCCATGATGGAAGCCATCGAGCCATACGCGACGCGATGCCCGCGCACGAGCACGAGGATGTGCGTGCAGAGTTCCTCGACGAGGTGCAGCAGGTGTGAGCTCAGGACCACCGACGCCCCGTCGCGCGCGCGCTGGGCGATCGTCGACTTCATCTTCCGGATGCCCGCGGGATCGAGGCCAGTGAGCGGCTCATCGAGAATCAGCGCGGAGGGGGAATGCAGCAGCCCGCAGGCGATCGCGAGCTTCTGGCGCATCCCGCGCGACAGCTCGGCCGGAAGAGCATTGCGCTTGTCGAGGAGCTCGAGCTCCGTGAGAAGCGGGGTCGCGCGAGTGGCGGCGTCGGCGACCTGATACAGGCGCGCGATGAACTGCAGGTGTTCATCGACCGTGAGGTATTCGAACAACTGGGGCTCGTCGGGGATGAACGCGAGCGCGGACTTCGCCTCTCGCGGCGCAGTCGCCAGGTCGGCTCCGGCGATGCGGATGGCCCCGCGGGTCGGGATGATGATGCCGGACAGGCATCGCAGCGTCGTGGTCTTGCCGGCGCCGTTCGGGCCGACCAACCCCATGACCTCACCCGGGGCGACCCGAAAGGACAGGTCGTCCACCGCGACGACATCGCCGTACAGCTTGGTGAGCCCGCTGACCTCGATCACGCGGGTAATCTACACGTACGGGAGAGGAGCGCCCGGCACGGCCGTTGCTTGCGGGCGGATATGGTCCGTTCGCCACTGGGGTCACTGCGTCCGCCAGTGGCGGGCCAACAATTGCGGGCGGGGATGCGATATTAGGAAGTCGCGCCGCATCGGGTGGAGGGGCAGTCGTATCTGGTGTGGCGCGCGGGCGTTCGCGGCATTACCACCGACTCACACCGGGAGCTACGCCGATTCATGTCCTCGTTCTCGTTGCTCCATCCCGCCGACCCGAAGCATCAGGCGACCCTCCGGTCTTTGCTGCGGATCGTCGCCGGCCTGCTCTTCTTCATGCACGGCACGCAGAAGCTGTTTGCCGTTCCAGCGAATCCGATGGGGCCAGGCGCCGGCAGCCCTGTCCACCTGATGTCGCTGCTGGGACTCGCGGGATGCATCGAGACATTCGGCGGGGCGTTGATCTGTCTCGGGTTGTTCACCCAGATCGCCGCCTTCATCGCATCGGGTGAAATGGCGTTCGCCTACTTCATCGTGCACAACCGTCGCTCGATCTTCCCGATCGTCAATCGCGGAGAGGTGGTCGTCCTCTTCTGCTTTGTGTTCCTGTACCTCGCGTTCGCCGGCGGCGGCCCGTACAGCCTGGACGCCGTCCTGCGCAAGCGGACGCCAGCCGGAGCCACCGAGGACTGAGCGGAATCGGTCGCATCAGATGCGTCATTGTCACGTACTTTCGGAAGGGGGAGGGAGAGATGGCCACCAGGAAATCCGTTCGTCGCGCCTCTGGGACCAAGAAGCCGAAGGCGCGGAGTGTGTCCAAAGAACCAGTTGCGACGCAGTACCTGCTGCCGGCGGGAACGAAGGCGCCGGACTTCACGCTCAAGAGCGCGCCCGATCAGAGCCTCTCGCTGAGTGATTTCCGGGGGCGCCCGGTGATCCTGGCGTTCTATCCGGCGGACTGGAGTCCCACCTGCGGGGACCAGCTCGCTCTCTACAACGAGGTGCTCCCCGAGTTTCAGCGGTACAACGCGGAGCTGATCGGCATATCGGTCGACGGCGCCTGGTGCCACGCGGCGTACACCAAAGCGCGCAACCTGCACTTCCCGCTGCTCGCCGATTTCGAGCCCAAGGGCGCGGTCGCCAAGACGTATGGCACCTACACGCCTTCAGCGGGCATGAGCGGGCGTGCCCTGTTCGTGCTGGACGGCAAGGGCACGATCCGCTGGAGCTATCTCTCCCCGATGGACGTCAACCCGGGTGCGGATGGCATTCTGGCGGCGCTCGAGTCGCTGGGCCGTGATGGCCGGCCTGCAACGCAGCCGCCAGCGGCCGGCGCGCCCGCAAAGCATCGCGCCGGAGCGCCATCCGCCCGGCCGGCGGCACGGACAGAGGCGCCCGAGGCGCGATGAGCCGCCTCACGCCACCGCCGAGCGCGCGCGACCATGCGCACGGTCCGGCGGACGCACCCGTGACGCTGGTGGAGTACGGTGACTACGAGTGTCCGTACTGTGGCGCCGCCTATCCCGTCGTGAAAGCGTTGCAGCACCGCTTCGGGAACCGGTTGCGATTCATTTTCCGGAACTTTCCGCTCACGCAGGTCCATCCTCATGCGGCACACGCGGCGGAAGCCGCGGAGGCGGCGGCGGACGCCGGGAAGTTCTGGGAGATGCACGACGCGATCTTCGAGCATCAGGGCGCGATCACGGATCACGATCTGGCGGGATATGCCGCCCACGCGGGAATCGATCCCGCCGTGATCACGGGCGCGCTGGCCGCGCATACGTATGCGCCGCGCGTACGGGAGGATTTCATGAGCGGCGTGCGCAGCGGTGTAAGCGGCACACCGTCGTTTTTCATCAACGGACAGAAATACGACGGGGGCTACGACGCCGGGTCGCTCGGTGAGGCGATTTTGGCCGCCACAGGCGGCCAAAATAGAGAGTAGCAGGACAGAAAGGAGAAAGTAGACAAAGACTCTGGGCGGCGCGGATGGTATGAGCGTCCCGAAGCCGCCCCACTGGGTCTACTTTCTACTTTCTGTCCTTCTACTCTCTGTCTTTCTACGCTCTACGCCGTAGGCGTCACCAGGTCCTTGTGCCAGGCGCGGCGCAACTGCGTCTCGAACCGCTCCCGCCATTCGCCGGCGGTCGCGACTGTGGAGTCGAAGACGAGGGTGTTGTCGTCGACACCGCCGGTCGCTCCGAGCGCGCTGAACTGATCCCGCGTCACCGACCGGATCGCTCCGCCGGCGTCGCGGTAGTGCACACGCGAGCCGCCGACCAGCGTCGTCCCCAGAGACTTCTGCAGCGACTGGAGCGCGCGGAACAGTCCATCGATCGAGCACCCCGATGCGAACGCGTCGGTCTGGTCCACGGCGATCGCGAGAAACCGGTCGTGCCGCCAATCGCGCGCACACGTGAGCGCATGTCCGTGCGCCTGCCAGTGCGCCAGATACTCGTCGACGTGAGCCAGCAGCTGCGCCGCCGGCGCGCCGGTGAGCGGATGGTCGGCAGCGAAGATCCAGACCCGAGCCGAGCCCGGAAGGGAGGCAAAGGGAACGGCAGGCATTGAACGGAAGATAACGCGTTGCTGGTCGCGTCTTGCTACTGGCGTCCCAGCTCGTGCCGAAATGCGCCTTCGAGATGCGGGTACTCGAACGAGAATCCCGCCTGCTCGAGCACCCGGGGGAGTACCCGTTGGCCCGCGAGGAGCGCCTCGTCGGCGAGCTCGCCGTACATGAGGCGCACCACGAACGCGGGCACCGGCGCCACGGCGGGGCGGTGCATGACGTGCCCGAGCACTTTGGCGAATTCCGCGTTTCTCGCCGGGTACGGGGCGGTGAGGTTGGCGGGCCCGTGGACGGTCTCCGCCGAGAGCAGGAAGCCGAGCGCGCGGACGACGTCCGTGCGCGCGATCCAGCTCATCCACTGATTGCCGTGGCCGATCTTTCCGCCTGCGCCTACCTCGAACACCGGAACCAGCTTCGCGAGCGCGCCGCCGCCGCGACCGAGCACGATACCGAATCGGGGATGAACCGTGCGGATGCCGGCATCGCGCGCGGGCGCGGCCGCGTCCTCCCATTCCCGTGCGACCTGCGCGAGGAATCCGCTGCCCGGGGGCGCCGACTCATCGACAGTGTCGTCCTGTCGGTCGCCATAGTAGCCGACGGCGGAGGCGGACAGAAATACGCTGGGCGCGGGCCGCATGGACGCGAGCGTGCGGGCGAGGAGTCTGGTGCTCTCGATGCGGCTCGAGCGGATGTCGCGCTTGCGCGCCGCCGTCCATCGCTCGTCGGCTGGCGCGCCGCTCAGATGTACGACGGCGGTGACTCCCGGCAACGCGGCTGGATCCAGCCGGCCCTGGGCCGGATCCCAGAAGACGGCATCCTCGCCGGTCTGCGGCGTTCGCGTCAGGCGGACGACCTGGTGTCCTGCGGCGCGCAACGCGGGAACGAGCGCCGAGCCAATGAACCCGGACGCTCCGGTCACCGCGATGCGGTGGGGCGACGCGGCCGCCAGATTCAGCTCTTGGGCGACGCGTCCGAGGCCTGTTGCGCGGCTTCGGCGCCCTGAAAGCCGATCCGGCTGTGGGTCCCGTCGCAGAACGGCTTCGTCACCGAGCCGCCGCACCGGCACAGCGCGATCGACTTGCCGCTGCCCTTCGCGGAGACGAGGGGCTGCCCGGCCTCGTCGACAATGCGCACCTGGGCGACGTCATCGCCGAGGATCTTGTATGGTCCGTTCGCTTTTACCACGATGGTGATCGGCATCAGGGTGTGCAGGGTTGTGGGAGGGGACAGCTTACGAGTGGGCGCGCTGGCCGGGAGCGCCGCCAGGGGGAGCGGACCCAGTGGGAGCGCTGCCCGTGGGAGCGCTGGCGGCGGCCTGCGCCGCGTACCGCTTCACGCGAGCCAGCATCGCGTTGAGCCCGGCCTCGCGCGCGCCGAGTCCGATGCTGTCCATCATCTGGCGTGCGAAATCGCCCGGAATGCCGAGAGCCGTTGCCGGGGGCTGGTCATTGACGGCTCCCAGCAGGATGGCGAGAAACGCCGCGATGGTCGGCGACCGGCGCGCATCGACGGCCGCGTAGAAGTGCAGCGTCCCATCCGGCCGCACGTCGGGGTAGAGGTCGACTTGCGTCTGGCATTCGGGAATCGCGAAGTCGGCGCGGTCGAGGTTGCGAAACCGCTCGGGGACCGCCTCGAGTTTCTTGGAGTACTGCACGAGTGCCTGCATCTTCTCTTCACGAGAGAGCCCGCGGAAATACTGCAGCGCGCGGGCGACGGACGGGGGCACCGGGGAGGTGGATGTCTCATCAGCCATACCGCAATATGAGCGCCAGGTGGGGCGTGTACCAATGCACGCCCCAACGCATGCACCAATGCGCGTAACCATCATCGGGGCGGGCTCGCGTGGCGATGTCCAGCCCTATGTTGCCCTCGGGCGCGGACTGCGGGCGGCGGGCCACGAGGTCACCGTGGCCACCCACGACACCTTCCGGGAGTTCGTGACCGGGCACGGGCTCGCGTTCGCGCCGGTCGCGGGCGATCCGCGTGCGATGGTAGCGGCGGCCGACCGCTGGATGGCGAGTGGCCGCAACCGGCATGTGCTGCCCGTAGCGCGTGAGCTGCTCCGCCGGGTGCGGCCACTTCTGACGGAGTGGCTGTCCGATTTCTGGCGCGTGGCGCAGGGCAGCGACGTCCTCGTGTTCTCTCCGGTCGCGACGCCGGCGTGGAGTGTCGCCGAGCGACTCGGGATTCCCGGCGTCGCAGCGTATCTGCAGCCACTGCATCGGACGCGGCAATTCGCGGCGGTTGGTGTCCCAAGCTCGGTCAGCCTTGGCCGCGGGTTCAACGTCGCCACCCACGTTCTGACACAGCAGCTCATGTGGCTGCCCGTTCGCCGGCAGATCAATGCCTGGCGTCGCGAAACACTCGGCCTGCCAGCCGTGCGAGGCGGCGGTCCGCTGAGCCGCACCCGGCGCGTGCCGCTGTTCCCGACGATGTATGCCTTCAGCCCGCTCGTGGTGCCGAAGCCGTCCGACTGGGACCCTGCGATCCGGCTGACCGGCTATTGGGTCCTCGGGCCTGATTCCGCATGGCGTCCGCCCCGGGAGCTCGACGCGTTTCTCGCTGCCGGCCCGCCGCCGGTCTATGTCGGTTTCGGCAGCATGACACCGGCGAGCGCAGGGCGTCTGACCGCCATCGCCATCGAAGCACTCGCGGCTTCAGGCCAGCGGGGCGTGTTGCTCGGCGGGTGGGGGGCGTTTGGCGAAGGCGCACTCCCCTCCAGCGTCATTGCGGTGCGCGATGTGCCGCACGAGTGGCTGCTGCCGCGGATGCGGGCGATCGTACACCATGGAGGGGCGGGGACGACGGGTGCGGCACTGCGAGCCGGCGTCCCATCGATCGTCGTGCCGCTGGGATTCGACCAGCCGTTCTGGGGACGCCGGGTGCACGCGCTTGGCGTCGGGCCTCGTCCGATCTCGCGGCGGCGGCTCAGCGCGGGCTGGCTCGCGGACGCCATTCGCACCGCTACGAGCGACCGCGCGATGCGGGCACGCGCGGCCAAGCTGGGTGCCGAGCTACGCTCCGAGCGGGGTGTGAAGAACGCGATCGCGGAACTCGTGGCGATCGCCGATCGCCACGGGCGGAAGGGACCCGCGAGACGGGACTAGGTCGCGGGTGCGCGGCGGCGCCGGCGGCCCGCGTGGAGCTGCGCCTCGAACGCGCCGTCGTCGTACGCCTCGCTGAACTCCTTCCAGTAGTCGCGCACCAGGTCCGCGTACCAGCGCGTGAAGTCGAAGAGCGGGTACGACCACGATCGCTGATGGCCGAACTCGATCCATTCGTCCGCGGTCGCCGATCCCTGATGCCCGCTGCTGCGCAACTGGCCCCAGGCGACGACTTCGGCCATGACGCGATGGGCGACCTCGAGCCGTTGCCGGTCGTCGCGCACCCGGGCGAGCGCGAGGCGATCCTCGGACGGCTGCAGCTCGCGCAGAATGTAGGACCGGCGACCCAGGCGGAGCGGTTGCAGCAGGGCGGGTGACACGGCCTGAACGCGCCGCTGGATGGAAACCACGCGGTCGGCTTCCGACGTCCATCGGGGTTGCCGGATCCGGAGGGTTGGCGAGAGCGCCGATGGGGCGGCCTCCTTCAGATCGAGAAGGACATTGCCGTCGCGGCCGCCGTATCCGTAGACCAGGATGACGGCGCGCTGAAGGCCGAGGCTTCCCGTTCCCGCGATGCGGCGCGCAACGTCGATCACACGGTAGAAATCCGGCGCTTCTCGCGAGACATGCGCATGGGCGAGCGCGCGCTCGACCTGGTGCGCCGACTCCGCGGACATGGCGAGGGCCCGGCGGCCATCGATCCGCAGCCGGCGCCGGCCACGCAGGACCACGGTCCGCTCGGCGAGCAGGTCGCTCTGCGTGCGCCGCTTGACGCGGCGCAAGAGTTGTTTGACGAGCCCGCGCGCCGTCGCGCGTTCGACCCACATGGGTTTGCCCAGCCGCAGTGCGTGCGTGTACGCCAGGTGCGCCTGATGGCCGAATGCACGGGCCTCGGCGGCCGAGAGACCCAGATCGGTGATCGCGAGCAGCGTGCTGGTGGCGAACCGCGCCAGGTCGCGTCCCGCCGGAGCGAGGGCCGCCTCGTCGAAGTCGTTCATGTCGAAATACGCGAGGCCGTTCTGCCCCTTGTAACTGCCGAAATTCTCGAGATGCAGATCCCCGCACACCCAGGCCAGCGGAGAATGATCCATCGGAGACCCGGCGGGCCAATCGCGGTAGAAGAGATGCGCCGTGCCGCGGAAAAACCCGAACGGGCTGCGGCGCATCGCCTCGTATTTCAGCGCGAGCCGCTGAGGCTCGCGCCCTTCGTTGAACCGGAGGATGCGGGTGACGACCGAGAGGGCCATCAGCAGGGAGGGTTGCTCAAGGCCGATTCTCGCGGCCGCCCGAGGCCTTGGCCGGCGCACCGGTGTCGACGGGCGGCCCCGCACTGGATTGCTCACGGATGATGGTGACCCCCCCGGCGGCCGCAAGGGAGGCGCCGGTCTCGCGGAGCCGGCTGAGGATGCCCACGGTGATTTCCTGCTGCGCATCCATGTACGCGGTGTAGTCCGGAGACTCGACCACGTACACCGTCTCGGCCGCAATGCCCTGATTCGTGGGGATCGTGATGTGCGACCGCGAGAATCGCACGCCGTGCTGCGCCTGAACGACGTCGCGGATCAGCTCGGGCACGCGGGCGATGGCCTTGGCGGGCGCGGTCTGGTCGAGCGTGATCGTGAGCGTGATCGTGCGCTCGCGCAGACGGCGATAGTTCCGGATCCGGCTCTTGAGCAGATCGCCGTTGGAGAAGATGATCTGCTCGCCGGAGTTGGAGCGCACGCGCGTCGTTTTCAGGCCGATCCGCTCGACGGTTCCACCCAGCCCATCGACGGCGATCGGGTCGCCGACCACGAACGGTTTGTCGAGCACGATGGAGAGCGCGGCGAACAGGTCTCCGAGGATGTTCTGGACGGCGAGGGCGAGGGCGATGCCGGTGACACCGAGCCCGGCGATCAGTGTCGTGACGTGGACGCCGAGGCTGTCGAGCGCGATGAGCGCGATGAGCAGCCACAGCACGATGCGGGCGACGACGCCGAGGGCGGCGACCGTCGTGCGGCTGGCTGCGCCGCCGTCGCCCGCGTCGTCGCCGCTGGGCGTGGAGCGGCCGGCGACGTAATGATGCAGCACCACGCCGATAACGCCGTCGCCCCAGATGGCGATCTGCAGGAGGAAGGCGACGATCGCGATGCCGCGGACGGTCTGTTCCCACCGCGGCGGCAGGGTGAGGCTGAGCGAGGCGAACGACAGCCCGATCGCGGACAGGAAGAAATAGCGCGTCCGCCTGACTACGAGCGTGACGAGCGATTCGCGGGCGCGAGCACCGGGCACCGTGGGCACCGCTCTGCGCAGGAGCCGGCGGTGCGCGACCTTCCGGACGATCGACAGCAGCACGAACACGCATACGAGAATGGCCAGGGCGGTCAGCCAGTCGCGTACGGTGTTGTGGAAGTACTCCCAGTCGAGCACGTTGAGTGGGCGCATCGATCCGCCAGACGTCAGGATTCGCCGGAGAAGGTGCAAGGAAGAAAGTGCAAGCAAGTGGGTGGGCGCCGCTACTGGTGCCATCCAGATCAGTCTGGGAGATCAGCTGGCGAGCCCGCGTATATTCCGGCCTCGATGCCGGACTCGCGCGTGCGTGTCCGCTTTCGGCGGCGTGCGTCGCGTCGCCAGCCCGCAATCCACTCCGGTGCGTACAATGGCTGACCGCCTTCCGTGTCTGGCGGTGACCGCACCTGGTCTCGCACCGCTCGCGGAGCAGGAACTGCGGGCGATCGGGATCACGCCTGATGCGGTGGCGCCAGAGGGCGTAAGCTTCACCGCGTCCGCCGCCCGGCTATACGCGGCCAATCTCTGGCTGCGAACGGCGACCCGGGTCGTCGTGCGTATCGCGTCGTTCCAGGCTGAGACCTTTGCCGAGCTCGAACGCCGGGCGCGGCGGGTAGCGTGGTCGCGATACATCATGCCCGGCGCCGGGGTTCGCATCCGTGTGACCTGCCGCAAGTCGCGGCTTTATCACTCGGATGCGGTGGCCGAGCGCATCGCGGGAGCGGTCGAGCGCGCGGGAGGCGTCCCGATGCTGGAGGCGGAACGCGAATCCGAGGTCGCGCGGCCGGCAGGTGCCGGCGGATCCGGGGGACAACTCATCATGGTGCGGCTTTTTCACGACACGTGCACCGTCAGCATGGACTCCTCGGGGGAGTTGCTTCACCGGCGGGGATACCGCCAGGAGACGGCGAAAGCACCAATCCGTGAGACACTGGCCGCGGCGGTGCTCATGGCCAGCGGGTGGGAGTGTCGCGGCCCTCTGCTCGACCCGATGTGTGGGTCCGGCACCATCGTGATCGAAGGCGCGCTTCTCGCGCGGCGCCGTGCCCCGGGACTGGCCCGGCAGTTTGCGTTCATGCAGTGGCCCGAGTTCGACGGGGCGGCATGGCGCACGCTCGTGACCGATGCCCGAAGCCAGGAACGCGCCGCCGCACCGGTCCCGATCGGCGGCTCGGACCGCGATCCGGGGGCTACGGCCGCCGCGCTCGGGAATGCAACCCGGGCCGGCGTGGCGGAGGACATCGGTTTCGTGACCTGTCCGATTTCCGCGATCGAGCCACCGGCAGGCCCGGGATGGCTCGTGACCAATCCGCCGTACGGAGTTCGCGTAGGAGAACGCGACCGTCTTCGCAACCTGTACGCGCAGCTCGGACAGGTCGCGCGGGCCAAGTGCCCCGGGTGGACAGTCGCCGTGGTTTCCGGCAACCGTATGCTGACGCGGCACACCCGGCTGGCGTTCACCGTGATACTCACCACCACCAACGGCGGGCTGCCGGTCGAGTTGGCGCGGGCGGTGGTGTGACTGGCGTGTGAGTGGCGGCTCGTGCGCCGCCGGCATCGGTGGCCGATAGGCACCGTTGCACCGGTGGTCCGTGTCTCAACTGGCGGCGGATGAAGCGATTCAGGAGACCCGCGGGTTGCTGCGCGGACCCCGTGCCCTGTGCGCCGCCATGGGTGCCGCCATCCCTTAGATTTCGCGTTCATGAATTCCGGCCCTATCACAACCGCGTTCAACGACGCGTACATCGCCGAGCTCTTCGAGGCCTATCGCCGCGATCCCGCATCGGTGGACGACTCGTGGCGGCAGTTCTTCGACGTCGCGCAGCGGTTCGCGGAGAGTGGCGCTCCTGCAGCCGCCGGCGGCGGGCCCGCGGACCCCGCGCTCCTCAAGAAGGCCGCCGGCGCGGCCGCCCTCATGCAGGCGACCCGCTCGTACGGGCATTTCGCGGTGCAACTCGATCCCCTGGGTACGCCGCCGCTCGGCGCGCCGGAGCTGACGCCCGAGTTCCACGGCATCAGTGAAGGGGATCTCGACCTCGTCCCGGGCAGCGCGCTGGGATTCCCGCACATGGCCACGGCCGCCGACGTCATCCGCCGGCTGCGATTCCGCTATTCGACGACACTCGGCATAGAGGTGACGCACCTCGCGGCGGAGGAGGAGCGGAAATGGTTCCGCCAGCTCCTGACCGCCGAAGCCCTCACCCGGCCGCTCACGGCGGATGAGAAGCAGGCCGTGCTGGTGCGGCTGACCGAGGTCGACGGGCTGGAGCGGTTCATCGGGCGGGCGTATCCGAACGCCAAGCGTTTCTCGATCGAGGGGACCGATGCGCTCGTGCCCATGCTCGACGCGACCATCACCGAAGGGGCGGCCGCGGGGGCGCGGACCGTGGCCATCGCGATGGCGCATCGCGGGCGGCTGAACGTGCTCGCGCACATCCTCAGCAAGCCGTACGCGTCGATCTTCGACGAGTTCGAGGGCAAGCACGACGACAGCGGCACCGGAGACGTCAAGTATCATCTCGGCGCACAGGGGACCCGCACGCTGCCCGGAGGAGCGACAGTGGGGATCGTGCTCGTCCCCAATCCCAGCCATCTCGAGATGGTCAACCCGGTGCTCGAGGGAATGGCCCGTGCGCTCCAGCGCGACGGGGCCGCGCTGCATCACGAGCGCGTGATACCCGTGTGCGTGCACGGAGACGCCGCGTTCCCGGGTGAGGGCGTGGTGTCCGAGACGTTCAACCTTTCGCGGCTGGCCGGCTACGAGGTGGGCGGCACCCTTCACCTCATCGTGAACAACCAGATCGGCTTCACGACGGATCCGTCCGAGGGGCGGTCAACGCTCTATGCGAGCGACATCGCCAAAGGGTTCGACGTGCCCATCATCCACGTCAACGCCGACAACCCCGAAGCGTGCATCATTGCCGTCCGGATCGGTGTGGCGTACCGCACACGCTTCCATAAGGACTTCCTGATCGACCTCGTGGGTTACAGGCGTCACGGGCACAACGAAGGCGATGAGCCGGCGTTCACGCAGCCGCTGACGTCGCAGGCGATCAAGTCGCATCCGACGGCGCGCGTGCTGTGGGGCGAGCGGCTGGTCCGCGAGGGCGTGGTGGCCGCGGCCGCGGTCACCACCGCGGAGCGCGAGATCATGGACCGGCTGACGGCCGTGCACGAGGCGGCGGCCACTGGAGCAGCGAAGGCACCCGCGTACGATCCGCCCCATCCTCCGGTCAAACTGCCAGCGCGTCCCCTGGAGACCGCGGTTCCGGCGGAGCGGCTGATCGCCCTCAACGAGCGGCTTCTGACGTGGCCAGCCGGGCTGACGATTCACAGCCGGCTGGCGCGGACGCTGGCTCGGCGACGTGACGCGCTGGGGCCCAAAGGCTCGATCGATTGGGGGCTCGCCGAGACATTGGCATTCGCCTCGGTCCTGACCGAGGGCACGCCGGTACGGATGTCCGGGCAGGATGCGGAGCGCGGGACGTTCTCGCACCGGCACGCGGTGCTGCACGACGCCAACACGGGCGCGCGGTACGTGCCGCTCCAGCATCTCGAGGGCGGCGCACCGTTCGAGATCTACAACAGCCCGCTCTCCGAGACCGCGGTGCTGGGATTCGAATACGGATTCAGCGCCGCGGTACCCGAAGCGCTGGTGTTGTGGGAGGCGCAGTACGGCGACTTCGTGAACGTCGCGCAGCCCATCATCGACCAATTCCTGTCGGCGGACCGGACGAAGTGGGGACAGGATTCCGATGTGGTGCTTCTCCTGCCGCACGGATACGAGGGCGGCGGTCCCGAGCACTCCAGCGCGCGCCTCGAGCGATTCCTGCAGTTGTGCGCCGAAGAGAACATGGTGGTGGCCTATCCGACAACGGCGGCGCAGTACTTCCACATCCTCCGCCGTCACGTCAAGACACCGTCGCGCCGCCCGCTCGTGTTGATGACGCCCAAGAGTCTGCTGCGGCTGGACCGGGCGGCGTCGCGGCTCGCGGACCTCACGACGGGTCATTTCCAGGCGGTGCTGGCCGATTCCGCGGCCGCGGATGCGGACGCGCGGGCGCAGGTGACGCGCGTCGTGCTCTGCTCGGGGAAGATCTATTACGATCTGAGCGCGGCCGATGTCCCGCCGCATGTCGCGCTCGTGCGGACCGAGCAGCTCTATCCGTGGCCGCACGAGGGGGTCGCGTGGGCCCTCGATTTGTATCCGTCGGCCGACGAAGTCGTGTGGGCGCAGGAAGAACCGAAGAACATGGGGGCCTGGACGTTCGTCGCGCCGCGTTTACGGGCGGCAGCGGGCAACGCGATTCCCGTGACCTATATCGGGCGTCCGGAGCGCGCGAGCCCGGCCGAAGGATACCAGGCGTCGCATCAGCGCGAACAGTCGCGGCTCGTCGCCGAAGTGCTCGGGCGCCCGGCAGCGGCGCGCGCGGCCGTTGGCGATGGCGGACGGGATGCCGTGGGTGACCGGCCGGCCGCGCAGACGACGGCCGCATCGTCCACCGGAAGCAGGGGCTTATAGTGACGCGTCCCGGATGGGCACGGACGGCGCTCCTGTCAGGATTCGCCGCCGGGATGGTCTTGGCCCCATCGCGTGGGCGCGCGCAGACCGCGGGACAGGCGCCGCCAGGGGTGCCGCTTGCCCCGGCGTACGGACGGGGCGGAGTCGCGGTGGCGGAACTCGTGGCGGGCCTCGGAAACACGATGCGTGTCCTCATGATCGGCGCGCACCCGGACGACGAGGACACGCGGCTGCTCGCGTGGCTGGCACGGGGCCAGCACGTGGATGCGGCGTATCTCTCGCTCACGCGCGGCGACGGCGGCCAGAACCTCATCGGCAACGAGCTTGGGGAGGCCCTCGGCGTCATTCGTACCGAGGAACTGCTGGCGGCGCGACGGATCGATGGCGCGCACCAGTACTTCACGCGAGCCTACGACTTCGGATTCTCCAAAACGGCCGCTGAGTCGTATTCGCACTGGCCGCACGACTCGCTGCTCGGTGACGTCGTGACGGTGATCAGGGCGTTTCGGCCGCATGTCATCATCGCCGTGTTCTCCGGGACGCCGCGCGACGGACACGGCCAGCACCAGGTCTCGGGCCTGCTTGCGCGCGAGGCGTACGACGCGTCCGGCGACACCGTGCGCTTCCCGGTGACGAAATACGGGGACGCGTGGGCGGCGGCCAAGTTCTACCGCGACCGATCGTATTTCGGCGCCGGCGAGAACTCGCTCGCGATCAACGTCGGCGCTTACGACCCGCTGCTGGGCGTGACCTATTCCGAGATCGCGGCCGCCAGCCGCAGCCAACACAAATCACAAGGCTTCGGCAATATCGGCTCGTCGGGGCCGGCGACGGCCTATCTCTATCGGGAAGCGACCCGCGTGAATACCGGAGTCGCGCCGGGTCACGAGCGATCGATGTTCGACGGGATCGATACGACCTGGAGGCGTTTCTCGCCAACGGCGGCCGACGCCGGGGCCCGGGCGGCGATCGACTCCGTCCGCGTGATGCTCGGGCGCATCAATTCTCAATTCAAGGCATCGGAGCCGAGTGCGGAGCTCGGCGCGTTGGCGCGACTATGGCAGATGGAGTTCACGGTGCGCTACACTGGCGGTGCCGTCGTTCAGGATGAGGCGGATTTCGACATCGCCGTTCGGCACTCCACCGGCGGGACGACTGCAAGCGCCCGCCATGAATCGCGGAATGCTGGCCAACTGGACATGGAGACCTCGGTCCGGGCGAGCATGGACCGCATCGAGCGCGCGAGCAGCCTCGCGTCCGGAGTGGACTACCACGCGACCGCCGCGTCCGATGTGGCGCCGATCGGGCCCGTGGGCGCTCCAGTCGTCACCGCGTTGACGAATCATGGCGCGGCGCCGCTTCGCCCCAGTATTGTGGCCTGGCGTACGCCGACCGCGAACGCCGACGTCCACATCCCCACGGCCCGTCCGCCCGTCGCGCTCGACAGCGTCTGGCGCGACACCGTGGTTGCCCATTCCAGCGCCGTGACCCAGCCGTGGTGGTTGGTCAAGCCCCGGAACGGCGACCTGTTCGCGGTGCCCGTGCCGGCGACGGCTGAAGATGAGCGGTTGGACGGCACGGAGGCGCTCGTTGGGGCGGGCACGTCGTCAGCCGCGGGCGTTCCACTGATTCTGCGGTTTCGATCGCCGGTCATTCAGCGGATCGGCGATCCCAGGCGCGGCGAGGTCGACCGGCCATTGGCGTTCGTTCTCCCCATCTCGTTGACGCTTGATCGGACGGTGGAGTTTGTCCCGGCCGCCACGCCGATCGATCGCACGATCCAGGTGCTGGTGCGATCGGGCGTGGACTCGGCGCGCGACGTCACGGTGTCGCTGCGGCTCCCGCGCGGCATACAGGCGGACTCCGTCAGCCGTCACGTGATCGTGTCTCCGCGCGGAACGCGACGCGTGGACTTCCGGGTGACCGGGGCTCTGCCCCCCGGTCAGGATACCGTGTGGGCGACGGCCGAGAGCAACGGTGCCACGTTCAGCGAAGGATACGTCCCGATCGAGTACGATCACATCCGGCCGCAGAAGCTGTACCGGCCGGCCGTGCTCACCCTGAGCGTCGCCGACATCAAGATCCCGCCGGGCATGACGGTCGCCTACATCGCGGGCGTCGGCGACAACGTCGAGCCGATGCTCGAGCAACTGGGATTACGCGTCACGGTGCTGGATCCGGCCTCGCTGCCGGCGACGGACCTGTCGCGGTTCACCACGATCGTCGTCGGGCCGCGCGCCTATGAGGCGAGCACGGATCTCGTGGCCAACAACGGGCGGCTCCTCGATTTCGCGCGAGGCGGCGGCACGGTCGTCGTGCAGTACGGCCAGTACGAGATGTCCGGGTCCGGGATCATGCCGTATCCGATCACGCTCAGCCGGCCAGCGGATCGCGTGACGGACGAGAACGCGCCGGTGCGCGTGCTCGACCCGGGATCCCCGCTGCTCTCCACGCCCAACAAGGTGACCAACTCCGATTTCGCCGGCTGGGTGCAGGAGCGGTCGCTCTATATGCCGCACACGTTCGACTCGCACTACCATTCCATCCTGGCGATGAACGACCCGGATGAACCCAGCAACGACGGGGCGATCCTGGTGGCACCGGTTGGCAAGGGCACCTATGTGTACACGACGCTCTCGTTCTTCCGGCAGCTTCCCGCCGGCCTGCCGGGTGCGGCGCGGCTGTTCGTCAATCTGCTCGAGGCGGGGCGTCGATGTTGCGACGCCATGTGACGATCGCTCGCGGGTGGACGTGTGCGCTCGCGCTCCTGATCGCCTCGGGCTGTTCGCACGACCACCGCACGGTCGTCCTCGTGTACTCCCCGCACGGGAAGGAGCTGCTACAGGACTTCGCCACCCGGTTCATGCGGATCCATCCCGGGATCGATCTGCAGTGGGACGACATGGGGTCCACCGAAGTGCTGGACCGGGTGCGCGCAGAGCGCGACAATCCGCAGGCCGATGTCTGGTTCGGCGCGCCCGCGGAGCTGTTCCAGCGGGCGGCACGCGATGGGTTGCTCGAGTCCTACACGCCGACATGGGCGGACGCCGTCCCTCCGGAGGCGCACGACTCGGCCGGGTTCTGGTACGGCACCTATCTCACGCCGGAAGTGATCGGGTACAACAGCGACGCTGTCCCGGCGGCCGAGGCGCCGCGCGATTGGGACGATGTGCTGGAGCCACGGTGGAAGGGGAAGCTGATCCTCCGCGATCCCGTGGCGTCGGGCGGCATGCGCGCCATTTTCGGCGCGATCCTCGAGCGGTCGGTGGCGACCACCGGCACGACCGCCGCCGGGTGGAACTGGCTCCGCCGCCTCGATGCCAACACCAAGGAATACACCCTCAATCCCACGATCCTGTACCAGTCGCTCGCGCGGCGCGAAGGGCTCATCACGCTCTTCGACATGCCCGGCCTGGCCATTCCCCGGCAACGCGACCACATCCCCGTGAGCTATGTCTTTCCTGAGAGCGGGACGCCGCTGCTCGTCGACGGCATCGCGATCGTCAAGGGGACGCAGCATCCCGACTCGGCACGGGCCTTCTACGAGTTCGTCACCAGCCAGCCGATCCTGCTGGTCGCGGCGCGCGCGCATCTGCGGATCCCCGCGCGGATCGACATCGATGAAGACTCGCTCCCCGGATGGATCCGGGCGGCACGGCAGGAGCTGAAACCGATGCCGATGGACCGCACGATGCTGGCGGACAGCCTCGACGGGTGGATGACATACTGGGATTCCCATATCCGCCACCGGGGATAGCTGCATCATGTCCGGAGCCGGCTCGCTCGCTCTGACGGACGTCCTGGGCGGCGCGGGGTAATGGCCTTGAGGAGTTAACTTTCCTGGTACCGCGGCATGGTCCGCGCGGGGACGCCGGGAGGGCACCATCGCTCGAGCACGTGTCGTGATCATTGGTGGGGGCTTCGGCGGGCTCACCGCGGCCCGGCGGTTCAAGAGTGCGCCGGTCGATGTGACGCTCGTCGATCGCACGAATCACCACCTGTTCCAGCCGCTGCTCTATCAGGTCGCGACGGCCACGCTGTCGCCGACCGACATCATGGTGCCGATCCGCTGGGGACTACGCCGCCAGCGGAATGCCGAGGTGATCCTTGGAGAGGCGACGGCAGTGGACGTCAACCGGCATGTCGTCGTGGTCGATCACGGCAGGACCGAATTGCCTTACGATGCCGTCATCATCGCGACCGGCGCGCGGCATTCGTACTTCGGACGCCCGGGGTGGGAAGTGCTGGCGCCCGGGCTCAAGAGCATCGAAGATGCGCTCGACGTGCGCAACCGGTTCCTGCTCGCCTTCGAGGAGGCCGAGCGCACGGACGATCCGGCGGAGCGCCGAGCCTACCAGACATTCATCGTGATCGGCGGCGGTCCGACGGGAGTGGAGCTCGCCGGGATGCTGCCCGAAGTGGCGAAGCCCATGCGCCGCGACTATCGGCGTATCGACACGCGAGACACGCGCGTCGTGCTGCTCGAAGGCGGCCCGCGCATCCTGCCCTCGTTTCCGGAGTCGCTATCCGCGCACGCGAAGCGCGACCTGGAGAAACTGGGGGTGGAGGTACGGACGAACGCCCGGGTGACGGATGTGGAGCCCGACGGCGTGCGAGTGGGCGGCGAGCGTATCGACGCGCGGACCGTGTTCTGGGCCGCGGGCAACGCCGCATCGAAGCTTGCCAAGACGCTCGGCGTTCCTCTCGATGAAGCCGGGCGCGTCATCGTGACACCGGACCTGTCGATTCCAGGACACCCCGATGTCTTCGTGGTGGGCGATCTGGCGAGGGTCTCGCGCGACAATGACACGACCGTGCCGTGGGTGGCGCAGGGCGCTATTCAGGAAGGACGCGTGGCAGCCGACAATGTGCTCGCCCGGCTGGCCGGCAGGCCGACGCGGTTGTTCGCCTACTTCAACAAGGGCGATCTCGCGACGATCGGCCGGCATCGGGCAATCGCGGATTTCGGATTCGTGCAGGTCACGGGCTTCCTGGCGTGGACGCTCTGGTTGTTCATTCACATCCTGTATCTGGTCGGTTTCCGCAACCGGATCAGCGTCCTGGTCCAGTGGGCGTACGCCTACTTCACCTATCAGCGCGGTATGCGTCTCATCACGAACTATGCCCGGCAGTGGGAGGGCACGGTGGCGGTCGGCGGCAAGTATCTGAGTCCGGACGCGCTCGAGGCGATGGGGAAGCCGGCGCTGGCCAAAGTGGCCGCGGGGAGCGGGTAGCGTTCGGCTCACCACCCGCCAGCCGCTACTTGCGTGCTATCCGCTGTTCCTCACCGACGTTCCCGCCGGGGTCACCGATGCGACTTCGGCGGTGACCGGGATCGGGCCGGAGGCGGACGGGATGGTGGCGGCGGCCGTGTCGGACTTCATGTACGCCTCGAGATTGGTGCCGAGGAGCAGCGTCGCGGCGACCAGGATGGCGCCGGCCCAGAAGGGTGCGCCCGGGTTGAGGTGATCGTACAGCAGGCCAGCGCCCAGCGGGAAAATCACGCGCGTGACGCCGCCGAATGTCTGTTGCGTCCCCATGTACAGGCCGCGTTCGTCGGATGAGATCACGCGGGACAGCATCGCAGTCACGCATGGAAAAGTGAATGCCGTTCCGAGCGGCAGCAGGACGACGACGGCCGCGAGTATCGGAAGGGTCGGAGCCAGCGGCACCAGAATGAGTCCGGCGGCGAGCAGGACGATCCCGATCCTGGAGAGACGCGGTTCGCCGAATCTGTCGATCGCGGGCCCGAGGATGAAGGCCCGGGTGACCATGCTCATCACGCCGAGATAGGTGAAGACCCATCCGATCGAGCGGGCGGTGACGCCAAACCGCTTCGCCAGGAACAGCGCCAAGATCGACATCGCCGCCATGAACGCACCGATGCCGACCGCGTAGATCCAGATCAATCGCGACGGCGGCGCGTCCGAGTGCCGGATCACGTCCCAGATCACTGCCCGCGACCGGCCACGCGGTTCGATGTGGTCGCGCGCCGCGCGGACGACGACGCGCGACTCGCGCAGATATGCCCACGCAAACACCATGTTCGCAACGCAGATCACGGCCGCGAGCACG
Organism: Gemmatimonadota bacterium; assembly: GCA_021324775.1. Lineage (GTDB taxonomy): Bacteria > Gemmatimonadota > Gemmatimonadetes > Gemmatimonadales > Gemmatimonadaceae > Palsa-1248. Next base: position 272,148 of record JAJPIM010000024.1, on the reverse strand, counting down.
CCTGGCGCGGCCTGTCCCAATGAGAGATCGTGACCATTGACCCAGAGATGGTGCATGCCCAGCACGAGCGCCCCGGAGCCGAGCAAGGGGCCAATGGCGACGCCAAGGTTCGTGGCGGCGGAGACCCATCCGAGGGCGCGAGCCCGGTTGTTCGGCTCGGTCGTGTCGGCAACGTAGGCCTGAACGACGCCGACCGTGCCACCGCCGGCGCCCTGGACGATGCGCGACACGAAGAGTATGGCGAGGGACCCGGCGTACGCGAATATGACGTACGACACCGCTGACGCGCCCAGGGCGATGAGCAGGGCGGGCCGCCGTCCGTAGCGATCGGAGAATCGGCCCCACAGCGGGGCGGACAACAGTGTGGCGAGGGAGAACGCCGACACCAACATCGTATAGGTGAACCCGTTCGCTCCCAGGCGCGTCGCGTAGAACGGGAGCAGCGGGACCACCATCAGCGTCCCCATCATGTCCACGCACGCGGTCACGAGGAGGACGAGGAGCTTGGAATCGACCTTTGTGCGCTGTGTCAGGGCAAACCTATGCTGAACGCGGCGGTTGACCGGCGGGGCGAGGCCGCGTCCGGTGAGCAATGAATCTAACGGACACCCACGGGATGGGATTGGTTGCCGCGCCGGCGGTCACAACGGGATCGCGCGGTCTGACCTGCCCCGCGGCGCGGACTACGTCTCGGTGCCGCTTATATTTAGCCTGAGCAGCACACCAATGCCCGTTGCCCCTTGCTGATGCCAGATCGTATTCGCACGCGATTCCTCGTGGTGGGGAGTGGGGTAGCGGGACTTCACACGGCGTGGCGGGCCAGCGAGCACGGCCCCGTGATCGTCCTGACGAAGCGATCCCTGTTCGACTCGGCGACTGCGTACGCCCAGGGCGGTATTGCCGCGGCTCTTGGCGCCGGGGACTCGCCGGAGCTGCACCGCCGGGATACGCTCGCGGCCGGCGCCGCGCTCTGCGATGCCGCGGCCGTCAAAGTGCTGGTGGAAGAGGGGCCCGCCCGGGTGCGGGATCTGTCGGCTGCTGGCGCCGATTTCGACCTCGCGCCGAACGGCAAATTCAGCCTCGGCCGGGAAGCAGCGCATTCCCGCAAGCGCATCGTGCACGCGCACGGCGACCAGACGGGAGCCGAAGTGGCCCGGACGTTGATCCGGCGCGTCACCGAAAGCCCGGGCGTCGAGGTCATGGAGACGACCCGCGTCCTCGACCTGATCGTGGAAAACGGTGAATGCGCCGGGGTGCGTGCGAGCGCATCGGGCCGAGCCGTCGAGATCGTGGCCGATGCGACAGTGCTCGCGACGGGCGGTTGCGGGCAGGTGTACCGGTACACGACAAATCCGCAGGTCGCCACCGGCGATGGGTACGCAATCGCGCTCCGCGCCGGCGTCCGGCTCGCCGACATGGAATTCGTCCAGTTCCATCCGACGGCGCTCGCGACTCCGGAGAACCCGCTGGCGCTGATCTCCGAGGCGGTGCGCGGAGAAGGAGCGGTTCTGCTCAACTCGGCGGGCGAGCGGTTCATGCCGGAACGGCACCGGCTGGCGGAGCTGGCACCGCGCGACATCGTCGCGCGCGAGATCTTCCGTGAGCAGGAGTCCGGCGGCCAGGTGTATCTCGATGCCCACCGTCTCGGGGACGCCTTTCAACACCGCTTTCCCGGCATCTTCGCCCTGTGCATGGCGCGCGGGATCGATCCCCGCACCGATCTCATTCCGGTGACGCCCGCTGCCCACTACATGATGGGTGGCGTGGTCACCGACCTGGCGGGACGGTCGAGCCTTCCGCGGCTCTATGCGTGCGGGGAGGTGTCACGCACCGGGGTGCATGGCGCGAACCGATTGGCTTCAAACTCCCTGCTCGAGGGCCTGGTCTTTGCGGAGCGAGTAGCACGCGACCTCGTTTCGGCGGCTCCCCTGCGCGGCGAGTTGCCACCGGCTCAGGCGTGGCGGGTGCCGGCGCTCGTGGATCGGGGTGCTGCGCAGGTCGCCGCGGACGCGATCCGGAGCGTCATGTGGGACGATGCCGGCATCGTGCGAACGGCCGCCGGATTGCGGGCATGCATCGAGCAACTCGAGGACATCGCGCACCGGCTGCCCAACGGCGCCACCGAGGAGACGAACATGGTCGATACCGCCTTGCTGATCGCAGAGGCCGCGTTGCTGCGCAAGGAATCCCGGGGCGGCCATCATCGCGCCGACTTTCCGAAAGCCAAGCGAAAGTGGCAGCGCCGCCACATCGAGTGGTGATGAGCGAATGAGCGTGACCACATGAGCGTGGCCGCAGAGAGCCTCACCGCGTTGCAGGACCGGATCAAGGCGTTGGCGCGCGAGCGCAACGCCGTGATCCTCGCGCACAACTACGAGCGGCCCGAGGTGCAGGATGTGGCCGATTTCGTGGGGGATTCGCTCGGTCTCTCGCGCGAGGCGGCGAGCACGCCCGCGGACGTGATCGTGTTCTGCGGTGTGCATTTCATGGCCGAGACGGCGGCGATTCTCTCGCCGAGAAAGCGCGTGCTGTTGCCGGACTTGGCGGCGGGCTGCTCACTGGCGGCGACTATCGATGCCGGCCAGCTCCGGGCGTGGAAGGCCGAGCATCCGGGCGCCGCCGTGGTGTCGTACGTGAACACGTCCGCTGCAGTGAAGGCGGAGAGCGACTACTGCTGCACGTCCGGCAACGCCGTCGATGTGGTCAACGCGGTGCCGGCGGGCCAGGACGTGCTGTTCCTGCCCGATGTCTTCCTGGGCGCGCACGTCCGGCGGATCACCGGCCGCAAGAACATGCACGTCTGGATGGGCGAGTGCCACGTGCACGCCGGGATCGACAGCGAGGACCTCGCCCGCCAGCGCGCGGCGCATCCCGATGCCGAGTTCCTCATCCACCCGGAGTGTGGATGTGCCACCAGCATGGTCGACGCGGTATCATCGGGCGCGATCGATGGCGCAGGCGTGCAGATTCTCTCGACCGAGGGCATGATCCGCCGTCCGGCGGCATCGCCGGCCGACGCGTTCATCGTGGCCACCGAGGTCGGAATCCTCCATCGCCTGCGGCGCGAGAATCCCGCCAAGACCTTCTACCCGGCCAACGAGCGGGCCGTGTGCGCGTACATGAAAGTGACGACCTTGCCAAAAGTGATGGCCTCACTCGAACGTTTACAGCACGAGATCACCGTGCCGCCGGACGTGGCGGCCCGTGCTCGTCTGGCAATCGAACGCATGGTTGCGATCGGAGGCACGCCGGCGAATCGCCCGCACCAGGGGCTCTCTCCGGCCGGCACGTCCGCCGACCCTGGCGAGTGACCACCGTTCAGCGGAGGCGCCATGATTGAGCCTGTTCCTGACGAACCGGCCGGTCCGGAATCCGAGCCGCCGGAGGGCCGCGAGCCGCACGGACGAGAACCGAACGAACCACAACCGCACGAGCCGCCGGCCGGACCCGGTGACGAGACGCCGGGCGACCGGCACAACGGGCGCGGGGTACCTCCCGGATTCGGGTACTCGATGCCGCCATGGCACCGGCCCAGCCCGATGTCGATTCCCGCGCTCGACCGGCCGGGCGGCGTGGTCCGGTTTCCGTTGTCCCCCGCCGACGTCTCGGCGCTCGTCCGGATGGCGCTCGAAGAAGATGGTGCGTTCAACGACATCACCACTATCGCCACCGTCGTGAGTGCACGGCGCGCCCGCGGAGCGATCGTCGCGCGGCGGGCCGGTACCGTGTGCGGCGTGCTGCTGGCGCTCGAGGCATTCCAGCAGATGGACCCCAAGGCCATCACGCGGACGATCGAGGCTGACGGCGAGGCGGTGGAGGCCGGGTCGCCGGTGCTGTTCATCCGCGGTCACGCGCGTGGGATGCTCTCGGCGGAGCGCGTCGCGCTGAATTTCATGCAGCATCTCTCCGGCATCGCCACGCTGACCGCGCAATTCGTCGCCGCGGTGCGCGGCACCAACGCCAAGATTCTCGACACCCGGAAGACCCTTCCCGGCTGGAGGGCGTTGGAGAAGTACGCGGTGCGTTGCGGCGGGGGCCAGAACCACCGGATGGATCTGGCGAGTGCGGTCCTGATCAAGGACAACCACCTGGCGGCAGTGGACGGCGATGTCGGCCGGGCGATCACGCGTGCGCGAACGGTGGCGCCGCCACACGCGCGGATCGAGATCGAATGCGACACCATCGAGCAAGTCGAGGCGGCGGTCGCACATCACGCCGACATCGTGCTGCTCGACAACATGACGCCCGCTCAGCTCACCGAATGCGTACTCCTCGTGAACAAGCGCGCGATCGTCGAGGCGTCGGGACGCGTGCGCCTCGAGAACGTCCGCCAGATCGCGGAGTCGGGCGTCGATTGGATCTCGGCTGGCTCACTGACGCACTCGCCGCCTGCGCTGGACCTCGCGCTGGATTTCGAGTAGCGATCCAGGGCGAGACGGTGCGGCCCGAAGAGAATCCGGAAGCGGCGACCCATCGGGCCGCCGAACCTGCCACGGTGGTGCCGGACAGACGGGCCGGTCTCGACCGGCCCCTGCCAGGGCAGGCCGGTGCGCCTCTCGGCCGGCCGCTACCAGGAGAGGCTGCTGAGACGTGCGATCGCTGTGGCGTGGCGGCGGTCGTCGAGCGCCAGTGCAAGGTGATCTGCTTGAACTGCGGCACGATCCTCAAGTCCTGCGCGGATCTGTGAGCCTATCGCGAAGCTTGGCCGCACGCCTATAGCAAAGCTCTACCGCGCTCCGTCCTGCAGCACCGGGTCGTCCACGTAGTAACCGGCGGCGGCGCGGATGGCGGCGGCGATCGACCGCCGGGTCTCATCCACGGGATCCTCCCGGCCCGCCAGAGCCTGGCGCTGGGCGCGAAAGCGGCGGCCGGCCAGGACGCAGAAGAGGTCGCAGAGCGCGCGCTCCCGTTCACTGTTTTCCAATCCCTGGACTTCGATCAACCGCTGCGTCCGCGCGATCACCGCGGCCGTTGCGTACAGCTCGATCGCCATGTTGGCGAGGCGCTCGAGCACGAGCTGCCGGTCGGTGATCGCGCGCCGGTGTTTCGTGATGGCCCGGTCGGCCTCGACGGCGAGCTGCGCGACATGCGACTCGAAGTAGCGCCTGTGTTCGGCGAGACTGGGATGCAGCTCCGCGTCGATATGCGGTGTGGCGCCAAGGAGCGATGTGACGCGGGAGGTCATGTATCCGCTCACGACGCCGAAGTTGCTGAGCGGTCGCCGAAGCGCTGCACTCACTTCCTTGAGCCGCGCGGCGGGTCCCTGAATCCCGTTCAGCGCGATGAAGAGACGCAGCACTTCGTTGGCGCCTTCAAAGATCCGGTTGATCCGCGAGTCGCGGAGATGCCGCTCGAACGGGTACGGCTGCACGAACCCACGGCCGCCCGCCAACTGCACCATGTCGTCGGCGATCCGCCACAAGGCTTCACTCGCGAACACTTTTGCGCACGCCGCTTCGACGGACCAATCGGCGTCGCGGCGGTCGGCTTGCGCGCACAGGGCGCCCACCATGGCATCCGCGGCATACGCGTCCGACGCGGCCTCGGCGAGCTTCCGCTGCGTGATCTCGAAGTCGGCCAACGGATGGCCGAACTGCACGCGCTGGCTCGCGTACCGGGCCATCTCCCCGATGAAATGCTTGCTGCCGCTGGCGCAACCGGCGGCAAGCGTGAGGCGGCCAGCGTTGAGCACGTGTACGGCCACGGAAAATCCCTTGCCGACCTCACCGAGCACGTGGTCCGCGGGCACCTGCAGATTTTCGTACGCGAGCTCGGCCTGCGTCGATCCGCGGATGCCCAACTTGTGGACCGTACCCACCACCCGGAACCCCGGCATGTCCGGGCGGATAATGAACGCGGTCGGACGTGTCACGCGTTCCCCGCGACGCTCGACGATGGTCTGGGCGAACGTGGCAATCACGCCTGCCCGCTGGCCGTTTCCGATCCACAGCTTGCGCCCCGAGAGAATCCAGTGGGTGCCATCCGCCGAACGTGTCGCCTGCGTCTGGATGTTCTGGGCATCGGAGCCGGTCTCGGGCTCGGTGAGCGCATACGCTGCGAGCGTGTCTCCGCGCGCCAGTAGCGGGAGATACCGGGACTTCTGCTCGGGCGTTCCGAACAGTGCGATCGCCTTGGAGCCCAGACCACAGTGCACGCCCACCAGCACCGCGAGAGACGCGTCGGCGGCCGAGATTGCGCTGAACACCCGGGCGTAACCGGTCGATGAGAGCCCGACACCGCCGTATTCACGAGGGATGGTGAGCGCCAGCAGTCCCGCGTCAGCGAATGCGCTGATGACGGGCTCGGGAATCGTTTCGGTGGCGTCGAACGCCGCCGAGTCGATCAAGTCACCCTGGATTCTCCGCAGCTCGCGAAGGAGCCTGGAGACGACGCGCGCTTCGCCGGGATCACGGGTGTCGAGCGGCGCGGGGTAGGGGAACAGGACCTCATCGTGGATCGCACCGCGGAACAGGCCGCGCACGAAGGCGGGAACTGATTCAGCCATGCGAGGCACCATCCGCAGCGCGGGACGCCGCGTGTGGCGCCCGGACGGCAGCGGCGAGCTGTGAGGCGAGGGGTGCGGGATCCGTCTGCGGCGCGTCGCACATGTAGTGATGGCAGACGTACGCGGTTGCCGCACCGTTCACCTCGGGGCGTCCCTCGAGCAGCGCGATCCCCGCCGACTGGCCCGGCGGACCGCCCGCGAGCACGAGCGACGGGACGTAGTGGCCGGCGACGACCGCGTCGAGCGTGCGGTATCCGGTGTCCGCCGGGTCGCCGGCGAGCGCGATGGCCACGGCTCCATTGACGGCCATGTCGGCCGCGCCCAGTGCGTGCCCAAACGCGGCGGGGTGTCGCGCCATCGGTTCGGCCAGCGTCTCGAGGATGCCGAGCGCGCGCTGGCGCAGGATCGCATCGTCCAGCAGCTCGGCGAGATGCAGATAGAGGTCGATCGTGAGCGACGTGCCCGATGGCACCGCGTTGTCCGGAAGATCGCGCGGCCGGGTGACGAGGGGATCCGCGTCCCGGGCCGTGTCGAAGAGTGAGGCGCTTGCGTCGTCCCAGAACCACTCTCCGATGGCGGTCGCAATCTCGCGTGCGAGCCCAAGCCACGTACGATCGGCGGTCATCTCATATGTGCCGAGAAAGCCCAGTGCCACCGAGGCGTGGTCGTCGAGGTAGCCGGGGATCTTCGTCACACCCGCCGTGTGAGTACGCATGACGCGTCCGCCGGGACGCACCATCGTGCGGCGGAGGAACTCCGCGTTGGCCAGGGCCAGAGCCTTGTGCTCGGCACGACCGAAGGCGCGTGCGGCTGCCGTGAGGGCGCGGAGCATGAGGCCGTTCCAGGCGGCGAGAATCTTGTCATCGCGTCCGGGGCGAACGCGGCGCTCCCGGACGCTGGCGAGCACCCCGCGTGCGCGCTCGTGGGCGGCGCGGAGTGCCGGCTCGCTGATGCCGGCTCGCTGGGCGAGGACCGCCGGGTCGCCAGCCACGTGGAGGATGTTCGCCCCCTCGAAATTCCCGGCAGGCGTGATCCCGTAGTAGGTCTTGATCGCGGCCGATTCGGGGCCGAGCGCGGCATCGATCTCGCGCTCGGTCCACACGTAGAACTTGCCCTCCACGCCCTCGCTGTCCGCGTCGAGGCTGGCGTAGAAGCCCCCATCCGGCGACGTCATCTCGCGAGCGACCCAGGCGATCGTCTCTTCCGTCACGCGCCGCACCTCGGGATCCTTCGTGGCCTGCCAGAGGTGTACGCCGAGGCGTGCGAGCAGCGCGTTGTCGTACAGCATCTTCTCGAAATGCGGTACCAGCCATACCGCGTCGACGGCATATCGGTGGAATCCGCCGCCGACCTGGTCGTAGATCCCCCCGCGAGCCATGTGGCGAAAACTCTCTTCGGCCATCGCGAGTGCGGGCGCCGAGTTCGTCCGTGCGGCGTATCGCAGCAGGAAGTCGAGACTCATCGTCTGCGGGAACTTGGGAGCTCCCTCGAACCCACCGTGCTCGCGGTCGAATCGCTCGGCGAGTCCGCGGTAGGCCCGGTCGAGCGTCGCTGGGCCGAGGGTGCCGGACGGTGGCATCGGGGCGCTGGCGGCGGCGTAGATGTCTCGCATCGCCGTGGCCGTCTGCGTGACACGCTCCCGCTTCGTGTGATACGCATCCGATACCGAGCGCAGGATGCGGGCGAACGATGGCAGGCCGTGGCGGTCCACCGGCGGGAAATACGTACCGGCGTAGAACGGCTCGCCCGCGGGCGTGAGGAAGACCGTCATCGGCCAGCCGCCGTGCCCGTTCATCGACTGGACCGCCTGCATGTACACACTGTCCACATCGGGCCGCTCTTCGCGGTCCACCTTGATGTTGACGAACAGCTCGTTCATCAACCGCGCCGTGTCCGGATCTTCGAACGATTCGTGCGCCATCACGTGGCACCAGTGGCAGGCCGCGTATCCGACGCTCAGCAGAATCGGCCGGTCTTCGGTACGGGCGCGCTCCAGCGCCTCGCGCCCCCAGGGGTACCAGTCGACTGGATTGCCGGCATGCTGCCGGAGGTAGGGACTCGTTTCGGTCGCCAGGTGGTTCGGCATCGGTTCTCGGATTCGGTCCGCGAGCGGCCCCGGCAATCGGCGATATCCGCGGGTCCTGTGGCCGGGCCGCCCCGGCAGGGTCCGTCGTGATACATTCGATCGCCATGCACGCCGGCGACCGCCCTCAGTTGCGCCGCACGACCCCGACGCCATCTCCCGCGCCTCTGCTGGCGTGGGCCGGCGGTGTCACCGCTTTGTTGTTCGCGGGAGCGATTTGGCCTGTGGCGCCCCTGCGTGATGCCGCCACCGGCGCTGCGGCCGGCGCCGGCCTCTATTTGACGCCGGCGTTCGTCGTGCTAGCGCCACTCAATAATACGCTCGATGCGCTATCGCTGCTGTCCGTGCGCGAGCATACGACAGTGTGGCTCGCGCTGGCGGTCGCGTATGGTGCGTGGCGATTCATGCGGAGACGTGCGTGGCGCATCTCCAACCCGGGGACGCCGGGACCCGGCGCACCGCACGAGGTCCGGCTGCTGGTGATCGCCCTTCTGTGGCTGGTCGCGGTCTACGCGACCGGTGCGCTGGTGAGCCGGCCGATGGCGGCGATCGAGTTGCCGGCCAGCGACTCCGACCTGGTCACCATCGACTTTCACAGCCACACGAACGCGTCGCATGACGGGCGCACCTGGTTCACGCCCGAACGGAACCGGGAATGGCATCACGCCGCCGGCTACGATGCCGCGTACATCTCGGACCACTTCACCTTCGCGGGTGCCGAGGCCGGCGTGCGCGCCAATCCGCCGCGTGCCAGCGACGGAACGGTCCTCTTCAGCGCAATCGAATGTCTCGAAGGCGGCCAGCACGTCAACGTCCTCGGTGTGGGCGCTCCCGACTATGCCCTGTTCGATGGCCGCTACCTCGCTGCCGCGGCAATGGAAGCCGCCGTGGCCGCCGGGCGGACGCGTCCCGTGATCGTGCAGACGATTCCGGGCTCGCTCGGCCGTATTCCGCGGGCCGGGATGGCGAAAGTGGTTCCGGTCACGGCCATCGAAGTGGCCGATGCGGCTCCGCGCGGCTTGAGCGACGGTGACCGCAACCGCGCGTGGATTCTGGCGCTGGCGGACACTCTGGATCTGGCGATCGTGTCGGGGTCGGACAATCACGGCTGGGGGCGTACCGCCGCGGCGTGGAGCGTGATGCGCGTCCCAGGCTGGCGTGATCTCGCCCCGCCCGCGCTCGAGCAGCGCATCGAGGACGGGATCCGGACAGACCGGCGCCGCGCGGTGCACGTGATCGAGCGCACGCGTCCAGTGTGGCCGACGGCGCCCGGCGCGCGCGGGATTGGAGGTTGGGTCTCGATCGCAACGGGCGCCCCGCGCTTTCTCGCGGAGTTCATCTGGCAGCTCACCGCGACGCGGTCGTGGCCGGAGCGGCTGTCCTGGATGGCGTGGCTCTGGGCGGCCGTGCTCTTGGTCATGTGGCGGGATGCCACACGCGCCAGTGCGCGACACGGGGCTGCGGTGCGCGAGACGCCGTGAGGCCGGCGCTCGTCCTGCTCGCCGCCGCCGCGGCGGTCCGGCTTCTGGTGGCCGCGTTCGTGCCTCTCGTTCCCGACGAGGCGTACTACTGGGAGTGGTCGCGCCATCTCGCGGCCGGGTACTTCGATCATCCACCAGTGATTGCCTGGCTGATCCGCGCGGGCACTGTCATCCTCGGGGCGACACCAATCGGCGTGCGCGCGGGCCCGATCGCGACCGGCTTCCTGGGCAGCTTGGCCGCGGCGGCGCTCGCCAACCGGCTGGGTGGGCCTCGCGGTGCCTGGCGGCTCGCCATTCTGCTCAGCGTCGTGCCGCTCGCCGGAGCCGGGCTCATACTCGCCACGCCTGATGCGCCGCTCCTCGCGTGCTCCGCGGTGATGCTGTGGGCGATCGATCATGCACTGGGCGCGGCTAGTGCGCCGGCCGAAGCGGTGCCGCCGGCTGATCCAGCGCCGCACGCTCAGGGTCCGGTCATCGGGTGGTGGATTGCGGCCGGCGCCGCGCTCGGCTGCGGGGCGAGCTCCAAGTACACCGTCGTGCTGATACCGGCTGCTGTTCTGGTTGCGTTCGCGATCTCGCCAGAGCTTCGCGCCGAGCTCCGGCGACCGGGCCCGTACATCGCGTGCGGCGTCGCGGCCTGCGTCTTCTTCCCGGTTGTCGCGTGGAACGCGCGCCACGACTGGGTGTCGTTTCGCTTTCAGCTCCACCACGGGCTCGGGCCGGTCACCGGGCTGGCGTTCGTCCGCGAGCTGGGGCTCGCCGGCGGCCAGGCCGGTCTCGTCTCACCCGTGCTGTTCGTCCTCGCCGTTGGCGCGGCTGCGCACGCGGTGTCTCGCCCGCGTATGCCGCGGCGCTTCGTGCTCGCGGTGGTCGCCGTGTTCGTGTGGGCGTTCTTTGCAGTAAGCGCGATCCGCCGTCCGGTCGAGGCCAACTGGCCCGCGATCGCCGTGCTCCCGGCGCTGGTCCTGCTCGCGACGTGGATGCCGGGTGCGCGGCGAGCCAAATGGGAACGGATCGGCGTCGCCATCGGTGGCGGGATGGTGCTGGCGATCTATGTCATGGCGCTCTCTCCGGTCCCGCTCCTCCCGGCGCGAGCCGATCCACTGGTGCGCGCATTCGGGTGGGACGAGTTGGCCCGAGCGGTAGCCGCCGATCGCGGGTACGACAGCGGTTCAGCCTCGAAGGTCTGGCTGGCGGCGGACCGATATCAGGACGCGGCGGAGCTGGCGTTCAACCTCCCGGGGCATCCGACCGTGTTTTCCCTGAACCTCGCCGGGCGTCCGAACCAGTACGACCTCTGGCCCACGGCGCGAGACTCAATGCGCCGCGGTGATAGACTTACGGCCATATTGGATGACGTGCCGGATCCCCCGCCGCCGGTGGCGCGGCTCTCGCCGCATTTCTCGCGTGTCGTGCGGGGAGCGCTCGTGGAGCTGCACCGGGACGGGCATGTTGTCGCTCGACGGCGACTCTGGCATTTTCTTGATCTGGCCACCCCGCTGTAGCTCTACTCAGCGGCACATCGTGCGCGCGGGCCATCTGCCGGGGTGGATCGCGCCCTGTCTCCCTCACATGACCTCCCAAACATGACTGCTACCGTTCCCGCCGACCTCGACACCTTCTTTGGCTCCAACCGGGCCCGGATCGAGCACGAGCTGTTCGATTTCCTCCGCATCCCGAGCGTGAGTGCCCGATCCGAGCACAACGCGGACACCGCGCGGGCGGCGCAGTGGCTGGCGGGCGCGTTCGGGGCGGCGGGGCTGAAGGCCGAAGTGATACCGACCGGCGGGCATCCCGTGGTTCTCGGCGAATGGCGTGGTGCGGGTGCGGACCGGCCGACGGTGCTCGTGTACGGCCATTACGACGTGCAGCCGGCGGAGCCGCTCGGCCTCTGGACGACGCCGGCCTTCGAACCCACGGTCCGTGATGGCCGGATCTACGCCCGGGGCTCCGTGGATGACAAAGGCCAACTCTACCTGCACGTCAAGGCGATCGAAGCGCATCTGCGCGTTCGCGGGCGACTGCCCATCAACATCATCGTGCTGGCCGAGGGAGAGGAAGAAGTCGGCAGCGACAACCTTGGCGACTTCGTGCGGGCCCACCGGGACCGCCTGCGTTGTGACGCCGTGGTCATCTCGGACTCGTCGATGTTCGCGCCGGGCCAGCCGTCAATCCTCTCGTCGTTGCGCGGCCTCACGTATCTGCAGCTAGACGTCGAGGGCCCTTCGAGCGATCTCCACTCCGGCATCTACGGTGGTGGGGTCATCAACCCGGCGACGGCGCTGGCGCGTATCATCGCCACGTTTCATGACGCGAACGGGCGAATCGCGATCCCAGGGTTCTACGATTCCGTCCGCGACTGGGACCCGGCCACTCGCGCGCACATGCGGGCGCTGCCGTTCAGTGACGCCAATCTGCTCAAGGAAGTCGGCTCGCCCGCGCTGGGCGGCGAGGCGGGGTACACGACTCTGGAGAGGCTGTGGAGGCGCCCGACGTGCGAGATCAACGGCCTGCTGAGCGGATATACGGCCGAAGGCGCCAAGACAGTGCTCCCCTCTCGTGCGATGGCCAAGGTGAGCTGCCGTCTGGTCCCGGACCAGGATCCGGCAGTAATCGAAAAGCTTTTGCAGGCGCACGTCGAGCGAGTTGCGCCGGCGGGCGTGCGGGTCCGGGTCACGCATTTGCACGGCGGGCGGCCATGGCGCGCCGATCTGAAGGGGCCGCTGTTCGACGCGGCCACCCTGGCATTGGAAGCGGCGTTTCACCGGACCCCCGTGATCGTGGGTGAGGGGGGGTCAATCCCGGTCGTGGACGATTTCGTGCAGGCTCTGGGAGCGCCGATATTGCTGATGGGCTTTGGGTTACCCGGCGAGAACGCGCACGCCCCCGACGAGTGGATGAGCGTCGAAAACTTCGAGCTTGGCATGCGTGCTGTCGCCACGCTCTGGGATCTCATGTAGGGTCTCGGGAAGGGTGTGGCGCGGACAGCACACCCCGTACTTCGGGAGGGGCGCATCCAGCGTCCCGAGCCGCCCCGTCCGCCCGGTGTGGACCGCGACCGACCGCGTTACTATACGAGTTGGACCAGCTCGGTCCACCGATTGCATTGCAGTCGGACTTCCGAGCGTGAGCGTACTGGACTTCTCCCTCGTTCCTCCCCCGGAGGTCCGCTGTGTCCACCCTAGCCGCACGCCTCCCGGGGCGTATTGCCGGTCGCAGTCTCGACGATGGGCTCGCGGAGCAGTTGGCCGCGTTGCTAGCGGATGTCCGTGCGCGGACGGAGCTGCTGATCGCACCGCTCAGCGACGACGATCTGCACGTCCAGCATGATCCGCTGATGAGCCCCATCGTTTGGGACCTCGGGCACATCGCGGGGTTCGAGGAACTGTGGCTGCTGCGCCATCTCGAGCGCCCGTTCACGGGCCTGGCCGCGCTGGGTGAGATGCCGGGGCTGTTCAATCCATTCGAGCATCCGCGACGGGAGCGGGGAAAGCTCGTGCTGCCATCGGCGGCGGAATGCCGTGCCGTAATGGCGGAGGTCCGGGAGCGGGTTCTCGAGCGCCTGGCGCTAGTGGATTTCGCCTCACCGTCTCCGCTCACCCGTGGTGGGTACGTGTATCGCATGGTCGCCCAGCACGAGGCGCAGCACGGCGAGACGATCCTGCAGACCGTGCAGCTCAAGCGTGGTGCGCCGTACCACTCGCCCGACCGTGTCGCGACGCCGAGGCTCACGACGCCGCACCGGGCCGGCGCGATGGTGCGCTTCCCTGGCGGAACGGTGCAGATCGGGACGGACGATCGTGCCGCGGCCTACGACAACGAGCGTCCTCGCCACGCCGTTCGGCTCGCGGCCTTCGACATCGATGAAACCCCGGTGACGAACGCTGCATATCTCGGCTTCATTGAGGCCGGAGGATATCGCAATCCCGCGTGGTGGTCGGAAGCCGGCCGGGCGTGGCTGGCGGAGTCCGCAGCGCACGCGCCGAAATACTGGCACCGCGAAAAGGGCGAATGGTGGACGCGAACGATGGATGTGGACGCTGTTCCCGACCCGTTGCACCCCGTCGTGCACGTGTGCTACTACGAAGCCGAGGCCTTCGCGCGCTGGGCCGGCAAACGGCTGCCCACGGAAGCCGAGTGGGAGGCGGCGGCGACGTGGGATCCCGCGACCGGGGCATCGCGGCTCTTCCCGTGGGGAGACACGCCCCCGGCACCGGCGCTCGCCAACATCGATCAGCTCACGTTCGGCACGGCCGCCGCCGGCGCCTACCCGCTCAACAGGTCGCCGATCGGCTGCATGGGGATGATCGGGGACGTCTGGGAGTGGACCGCGTCCGATTTCTCGCCCTACCCTGGCTACGAGAGCTTTCCCTACCGCGAATACTCGGAAGTGTTTTTCGGCCCGGACTACAAACTGCTCCGCGGCGGCTCGTGGGCGACGCGCTCGATCGCGACGCGCAGTACGTTCCGCAACTGGGACCTGCCCATCCGCCGGCAGATTTTCAGCGGCTTCCGGTGCGTCCGCGATGCATAGCGAAAATGTTGCCACGCGGCGTGGCGACGCCGCGATGGTCGCCGACGTACAGGCGGGCCTGGTCGATCGCGCACCCGGCGTGCAGCGCGAGCTTCCGCCGAAGTACTTCTATGACCATCGCGGGTCGCAGTTGTTCGAGGCGATCACGCGGCTTCCCGAGTACTATCTCACGCGTACGGAGCGTCTGCTGCTCTCGACGCGGATGCCGGAGTGGATGGGCGTCCTCCGGCCGGGTGCACTGGTCGAGTTGGGTGCGGGGAACGCCGACAAGACGCGGACGATCCTCGATGCGATGCGGGCGGCGAGGGACGACGTCGTGTACGTCCCCGTGGACGTCAGCGCGGCGTTCCTGGACGAGACCGCGGAGAATCTCCGGCGCGAGTACCCCGGCCTGCGCGTCGAGCCGGTCGTCGCTGATTTTGCCGCTGGACTAAGGTTGCCTCACGGGCTCCCGCGGCCGATTCTCTACGCGTTTCTGGGGAGCACGATCGGCAACCTCGAGGACAGCGAGGCTACGGAGCTGCTCGCGCAACTGCGGCGGGGCATGGCCAGGGGAGACCGGCTCCTGCTCGGCGCCGACCTGCTCAAAGACGTCGCCGTGATCGAGGCCGCGTACAACGACACGCGGGGCGTGACGGCGGAGTTCAACCGCAACATGCTGCGCGTCCTCAACCACGAGCTGGGTGCCAATTTCGATTCCACCGCGTTCGCGCATCGCGCGTTCTTCAGCGAGCGGGCAGGACGGATCGAGATGCATCTCGTGGCGCTCGAAGATCAGCTGGTCACGATTCCGGGTGTGGGGCGGCTCATGGTACCGGCCGGCGACTCCATTCGCACCGAGATCAGCAACAAGTACACGCCCACCCGGCTGACCCGGATCCTTGCCGCGGCGGGGCTTCGCCCGGTGACGTGGGAGACGGACGATGCGGGTGGCTACGCCCTGCTGCTCGCGGCTCCGTCAGCCTAGCCGATGAGCATCCTGCCGGTGGCGCGGCTGGCGGAGCAACTGCGGCGGGACGCCTTTACACCTCGTCCCGCGGGGAACGGCTGGCGTCCCCGGATCGGTGCGGAAATCGAGTTCATCCCGGTCGACAGCGATACGCATCGCCGGTGTCCGATCGTGCCGACGCCGGGTATGGCCACGGCGACACTGCCGGTTCTCCGGCGGCTCGCGTACCGGGAGGGTTGGCGCGAGGATCCGTCGGCGTCGGGTGCACCGGTATTCACGACGCCGGACGGCGGCGTCCTGAGCTACGAGCCGGGCGGGCAGATCGAGTACAGCTCTCCGCCGAACGCGTCGGTGACCGCACTGGTCGCGGCGCTGCGGGAGACGACGCGTAAGCTTCGCGACGAGGCGTCGGCGTTCGGGATCGGCCTCCTGACAGTCGGGTTGGACCCATTCAACGGGATCGATCGTGTGCCGCTGCAGCTCCACGGCGACCGGTACACGGCGATGGACGCGTACCTGGCGGCGTGCGGGCCGGCGGGGCCGAGGATGATGCGGCAGACCGCGGCGTTTCAGATCACGGTCGATGCCGGCGACGATCCTGTCGGGCTGTGGCAGGTGCTGAGCGCGGCCGCGCCGTATGTGACCGCGATCTTCGCCAACTCCAGCCGTTACGCCGGCGCATCGACCGGCGACCAGAGCGCGCGAGCGCAGACGTGGCGGGCACTGGACCCGGCCCGGACCGGCCTCCCGGCGGCAGCGACGGCTGCCCCGGCTGCGGGCTATACCGCATTCGCGCTGGTCGCGCCCGCGATCCTCAGGCGGAGCGCCGACGGGCGCTATCGGCCCTTCATGGACCTCCTGGCGTCGGGCGATGCGACGCTGGCCGATTGGGGCCCGCATCTGACGACGCTGTTCCCTGAAGTGCGGCCGCGCCGGAGCGCCGACGCCGCCACGTTCGAGCTGCGTTCCGCCGACATGGTGCCGCCCGAATCGTTCGTGGCGCCCCTCGTGCTGACCGCGGGGATCGCGTTCGATGCGCAGTCGCGCCGATTCGCGGCGGAGCTGCTGGGACCCGCCGACCCCGATCTGCTTGGTCGCGCCGGTCACGAAGGGTTGCGCGATCCGGCGATCGCCCGGGTCGCGCGCGATCTGTACGCCATCGCGATGCACGGGTCGGCGCGGCTGGGCGATGCGGTGGTTGCAGGAGCCGATCTCGACGCCGCGCGGGATTTCGCCGCCCGCTATCTCGAGCGCGATCGTTCTCCGGCCGACGATCTCGGGATTCCGGATGCGGCGGTGGTGGGCAAACCGGAGCGATTCGCGGGCGGACCGCACGCCGCAACGTTCGGCTGAAGCGGCCGCCGCACTTCGTGCGGCCGGCGTTTCGAAGCGATACGGGCCGGTCGTCGCCCTCGACGAGGTCACCCTGGAGATCTCTCCGGGAGAGTGTCTCGCGCTGATCGGGGAGAGCGGGTCGGGCAAGACGACGTTGCTCCGTTCCTTCAACGGCATGGTCACGCCGGACGGCGGAACGATATCCGTCGATGGAACGCCCACAACGGCGCTCGATCCGGTGGTGCTCCGGCGGCGGATCGGCTACGTGCCGCAGGACGGCGGCCTATTCCCGCATTGGCGTGTGTGGCGGAACGCCGCGCTCGTGCCATGGTTACTGGGAAACGCGGACGCGCCGGCGCGGGCCGGCGCAGCTCTTCAACTGGTCGGGCTCGATCCCGCGATGTTCGGCGGCCGGTGGCCGCATCAGCTCTCGGGCGGGCAGCGACAGCGTGTCGCGATTGCGCGAGCGCTCGCGGCACGCCCCGGCGTGCTCCTACTCGACGAGCCGTTCGGAGCGCTGGACGCGATCACGCGCGCGGACCTCCGGGAGTCCTTCCGGGCATTGCGCCGCAGCCTGCGAGTGACCGCGATCCTCGTGACGCACGACCTGCGCGAGGCGAGTATCCTCGCCGATCGTGTTGCCGTGCTGCGTCATGGCCGAATCGAACAGGTCGCACCGCCCGGGACACTCCACACGGCACCCGCGACACCCTATGTCGCCGAGTTGCTCGCGCGGGCGGGGATCCAGTAGATGCTCCGATGGCTTCCGGCGCTCATCGTCCTCGGCGTCGGTCCGGTCCGGCCGCACGAGCCGGATGCGGGGCGCCCCGTCGTCGTCGCGTCCAAGCCGTTCGGCGAGTCCTACATCCTGGCCGAGATGTTCTCGCAACTGCTGGAAGCGCACGGCATCCGGGCCGATCGCCGGCTCGGGCTGGGTGCGACGCAGATCGCATACGGTGCGCTGCGGAGCGGCGCGATCGACGTATATCCGGAGTATACCGGCACGGGCCTGATCGCGATTCTCGGCCTGCCACCCGAGCCCGACGCGCGGACTGTCTTCGCGCACGTGGCCGCGGTATCCGCCGCGCGGGATGGCGTACGGTGGCTGCCGCCGCTGGGATTCGAGAACACCTACGCGATCGCGGTACGCCGCACAACCGCGGATTCGCTGCACCTCGAGACATTGACCGATCTGGGCCGGTCGGGCAGCGGACTCCGGGGCGGCTTCACCGCGGATTTCATTGGGCGTCCGGATGGATTGCCCGGCCTAGTCCGCGTCTATGGCGTACATCTGCGAGAGGTCCGCGCCCTGCTGCCCGCCGTGAAGTACGCCGCGCTCGCTGCGGGGCGCGTCGACGTGATCGACGGGTTTTCGACCGACGGGCTGATCGCGCGCTACGATCTGGTCGTCCTGCGTGACGACCGGCACTTCTATCCTCCGTACGAAGCGGCGGCCGTCGTGAGTGCGGCCCTGCAGCGCGACAACCCGGCCGCGATCGCCGTGCTCACGGAGCTGAGCGATCGTATCGGCGTGCCGGAGATGCGAGCGCTGAATCGCCGGCTGGAGGTCGATGGCGTGCCGGTCGCGATCATCGCCGCGGACGCCCTGCGCGCGCTCGGATTGACGCCCGGCGCGGCTCCCGCCACGGCGGACCGGGCGGAACCGCAGGCCGGCGGCGCGGGAGGGCGCGAACCACTCGGCGCCTACGTGCGATCGCAACGAGGCCCGCTGGCCGCCATGACCGCGCGGCATCTCCTGCTCGTCGGGATCTCACTGGCCGCCGCCATTCTGATCGCGGTCCCGCTCGGGGTTGGTCTTCTCGCCATTCCGCGATCCGCCGACATCGTGATTCGCGTGATCGGTGCGATCCAGACCGTACCCGGCATCGCGCTGCTGGCGTTCATGATCCCGCTGCTCGGGATCGGCGTCGTGCCGGCGCTCGTGGCGCTATTCCTCTATTCGCTGTATCCGATCCTCCGGAATACCTACGAGGGCGTCCGGGGCACGGAAGCCGGCACCGTGGACGCGGGCGAAGCCCTCGGCATGACGAACGCGCAGGTGATGGCCTACATCCGGCTGCCGCTTGCGATGCCAATCATCATGGCGGGCGTGCGCACGGCGGCCGTGATCGATGTCGGGACGGCGACGCTGGCCGCCTTCATCGGCGCCGGTGGCCTCGGCGATCCGATCGTGACGGGGCTCGCGTTGTCGGACACGCGCATGATTCTCTCGGGCGCGATCCCGGCGGCGTTACTCGCGCTGGCGGTGGACGCCCTGCTCGGCGCGGGGCAGCGTCTCGCGGCGAGGCGGTGGAACGCCGCATGAGATTGCGACGAGTGCTGAGCGCGGGCAGCGCCGCGGCTAGAACCTCCACGTCCGGGTGAGCGTGACCCCGAAGACGCCCGTCAGCGGCGTGCTCGGGTTGGTGGACAGCGTGGGTTGTCCGAGGAGATAGAGCGGCTGTCCGCTGAGCTGGACGTTGAGATGGGAAGCGAACTGATGGATCACGACCGCGCCCGGTGCGACGCTTCCCTGAATCGCAACGAAGGTGCGCGGCGTGAAGTACTTGCCGAACTCCACCTGCGTGTTCTGAAAGAACGCCGCTCCACTCCGGGTCTGCGCGACGTCCGTGTAATTGTTGCTCGTGCTGATGTCGAGCACGTCGGCGCCAAGCGCGCGCGCCAGGTCCCCTTTGACCTGATCGGTCAGGACGCCCATTGCCTCGCCGGCGAGCTGGTTTTGCACGAAACTTCCGGCAGCGCCCACGACTCCGCCGCTGCCCTGCACGCCTGAGAGGCTCGAGCTGGAACTCTGGCCCTGCTGGGTGAGCCCGCTCGTGGGGACGCTGAACGCCAGGTAGCTGAGCAGGTCGCTCTGCGAGATCGGCGGCTGGGCGTCGCTGGCGAGCGTCAGCCGGAGTGAGTCGAGGGTGCCTCCGATGTTGATCTGGATGGCGATCGCCTCACGCCCGGGGACTGGTACGTCGTATTCGCCCTGGGCCTGGAGCGTGGGATTGAGCTCCGGGGTTCCGATGAACACCGCCTCGCCCTTGTTGATCGTGAAGCGCTTGCCCAGCACCGCGTACTCGCCCCGGTCCGTCGACACCGTCCCGTCCACGACGATCGCCTGTTTGTCGCGGTCGATATGCACGGTGATCGGCCGTGGCGTGTAGGCCTCGACATTGGCGTCCTTATTCCGGACCCACGTGTCCTGATTCACGCGCACATCGACATCCATCCGGGCAGTGGCGAGCAGAACGTTCTTGGCCGGGATCAGTTTCCGGACATCCGCCTTCGACGTGTCGGCGATGTAGTACACCGTGGCGTCGCCGACATCGACGAGATGCTTGCCATTCGGTTCCGGGATGTAGATCACGGCGTTGCGGATCGTCGTGGAGCCGGAGATGTACGGGGCCGTCGTTGGCCCGGCCACGGACAGATTGGCGTCGAGATCGATGCGGCCGCGCTCGCGAGTGCTGAGGACGCGCGCGTCGCGCGCCGTGGCCGTGATGTCGACTACGGGGACCGCGCGATCCGTCAGGTCGAGCGAGCCAACGAGCCGCAGACTCCCCTTGGTGGACGGCGTGGTCGCCACGAGCGAATCGATGGTCACCGAGTCCCGCGTCATTCGCATGCGGGCGGACATGTCGCGCAGGAGCGTTCCCGACGCCACGATAGTCGCCGATCCGCGGTCGAGTGCGAGCGTGCCCTGTGGTTCCGGCTTGGCGACTGTGCCCCCGACGGTCACCAGTCCCGTGACGCGGCCGCCCACATCGCGAACGGCGTTCGTGAACTGCGGGACGAGATCGAGCGGCAGGCTGTCGAGGTGCATGTCGCCGCGCAGTGGACGGTCGGGGAATCGCGACCCGCTCACGCCCAGGCCGAGGTCGATCGGGACCGCCACATCGGCGACCGCGAAGGGCGCCGACGGCGCGCCTTTGGGCGCCAGCTCCGCGCGAGCCTGCAGCAGCGTCGTGTCGTACTGGTAGCTGAGAAAGAGACTGGGTAACGGCCGCTCGCGGATCGTGGCGCTGGACACCGACAGCGTGCCGCGGACCTGGGGGTGGCGGGTATCGCCGACCATGTCGGCTTTCAGTGACAGCATCCCCGTGACGGGGAGATCCTGCTGCGCAAGCGCCGCCAGATCGGCCAACTCGACATTCTGGACGACGGCGTGCAGCCCGCCCTCCGAACCGGGACGAGTCGCGAGGAGGCCATCGGCCGTGATCCGGCCAATCCGGCCTGCATCCAACTCGACGTTCCGGATCCGGATTCCCGCGGTGCCCCAGGCGATCGACGCGGGATGCGTGGCGCGCCAGAACGTGGAGTCGATGCGCAGGTTGAGCGAATCGTAGAGGATTTCGGTTTCGGGTGGCGTGTACCGAAAGCGGGCGGCGGCGGCGAAATCACGTGTCGGCGTCTCGCGTATACCGAGGCGCACCGTGCCATTGGGCCGTTGATAGCCGGCCTGGGCGTCGAGACCACTCACGGCGAATCCGGCCAGCAATGCCGAATCGAGATGCACCGTCACGGCGGTGGCCGAGTCGAGGCTGGGGGCCCCCGACCAGTGATAGCTCGCGGTGACGCGCCGCGCCGTGTTGCCTTCCGCGACCAGCGAATCCGCCGCGAGATCGCCCGTCACATCGAAGCGCTTGACATTCCCGGTGACCGTGCCGGTGGCCACCGCCCAGCCACCGAGGGAATCGCGGCGCACCGCCCGGGGTGTGTCCACAGACAGCGGCGGCGGCGTCGTTCCCGCGATGGCGCGCTGAATCTCGGCGGTGTCGGCTTCGCGCGCGGAATCGGCACGGGCGCGGGCGACCGCCTCCGCGATGACGCCCGGCCGCGGTGCGACCTCGCCGGTGTCGCGTGGGAGGAAACGCTCGAATGCCGCGAGCGAGCGGGCTTCGGCTCGGTATGTGAGCGACCCGCTCTGTTGCGTCGTCAACCCGAACGACCCTTGGACGTCGAGGTTCGTCGCGAGCGCCTGAACGTGCACCGCTTCGATATGCAGCCGTCCCGAATCGGCGGTCGCCCGGACGTGAGCGCTGTCCACGTCCACGCTGTCGAACACGGACGCCCGGACGTCCGCGGCGACGTCGGCGTGCAGCGTCGCGGGGGATGTGCCGTGCCCGCGTGCGGAGGCCGTCGCGGTCACCGACGTGTGTGGTGCAGCGGTGGAGACGCTGTGTGCATCGAGGAGCCGCGCAGTGGCGGCCAGGTCGTAGCCGAGCACGGGCGACGCCAGATCGAGGTGGCCGCTGACGACGAGACCGCTGGAATCGGGGGCATCGGGCACGGCGAGCTGCGCTCGCACCTCGAGGTCACGCATTGGGCCGGCGATGCGCACAGTGCCGGCCGCCGCCCCTGACAACTGGGCTTTCGGAAGGAATCGTCCGACGGTACGAAGGTCGAGCGGCGTGAGCGCAGCCGACACGTTGAGGCGGGTGGGCCGAAACCGCGCGGACGAGGAATCGCTCCGGCGCGTGTGGCCATCGACAACGCGCCTCAGCGGCTCATCGCCGGCCGGCGGGGCGGAATCGCCCGTGAAGCTGACGTCGCCATCCGCCACCAGATGGGAATACGCGTCACCGTGCCGATGCTCGAGATCCGCGTGGGCCGTCACGCTCTGCATCGTAGAGCCATCGATCGTCGCGGTTCCCGTCACAATCCCGCCCACGGGGAGCGAGGGCATCGCGATGTGGCCGAGCGACACCTGGAGCGGGGCCAGATGGACGACGAGGTGGCGGGCGCGGTATCCGCCGTGATCCAGCCCGATCTCTCCGCTCGCGGAGACGTGGCTCTCGCCCTCCGTCCGGTCGGCGAACGCCAGGTCGGCATCGATCACCATGGCGCCGGGTCCACCGGCGGCGATCGCGTGGCCGGCCGCGATTCCCTGGCGTGGCAATCTGAGGTTGGGCTGCAGGCGTTCGATCAGCCGGGTATCGACCCCGGAGAATCGGACATCCGTGTCGTGGAGGACGAGCGAATCCCCAATCGTGACCCCGATCGTCCCGGCCGCGCGCGCCGTCTCCAGGCGCGCGGCGAGGTTGCGGATGTCGTATCGCTGCGACCGTCCGTGCCACGCCACGGTGACATCCGCGGTCAGCGAGCCATCGCCGGGAAGCAGGGGATCCGCAAAGCGTGCGTCTGCCACTGACACCGGCCCGGCGTGCGCCCGGACGTTCAGATCGCCGGTGGCGAGCGCGTAGGAGACCCGGGCGCTGATCCGCGACGCCGGCATGAGGATGGTGGCGTGCGGCATCCAGAGCGAGTCATTGTCGAGGTACAGCGTGCCGCTGAGATCGCGAACGATCGCGTCCGGCGGGCGGAAGAGCGCGAGATCCGCGCTGAGCGAGGCGAATTGCACACGTTTCGCCGGGTGATCCGGGTCGGCGAGACGGAGCGAATCGACGCGCGCCGTCACGGCATGCGCGGCGATCGTCTTCTCGTACCCTTCCGGCCCCGCTGCCACGATCATCCGGGCGTTCGGGCCCAGTGCCGCCCTGATCGCGCTGTCGCGCGCGGCTCCGGTGAGCGAGCTGTCCGGACGCCAGGGCATCCGCACCGTGACATCACCATCCAGCATGCGGACGTTGGTCATCGTGATCCAACTGCCGAACCCGCGCTGGCTGGTGTCGGACGGCGTTCCGCTGCGGGGGAACACCCGCGCGTAATTCCAGACCCCGCCGGCGCTCTGCGTCAGTACGACGACCGGATGATCCAGGACGACGTCGTGGAAATCGAGATGCTTGTGCAGCAGATCCGCGATGGAGTAGTGCACCTCGGCGCGTCGCACGCTGACGAATGGAGCGCCGCTGCTGTCCGTGATCGAGACATCCGCCAGGACGACGCCGTGCAGAAGGTCGCCGCGCAGGCCACCGATCTTCACCGTACCGTGGGTCGCGCCGTTCAATACATGGACGGCCAAGCCGCGGACGCGCTCGTGGCCCCACGGCGTATCGGCCGCGACATAGAGTGCGACCGCGGCCATGACTACGACCGCGCCCGCGATCATCCCGGCCCACGCGAGGGTCCGGCGAATCAACCGTCGTCCCGGCGTCGTGGCCATCTAGAATGCCTGCCCGATCGAGAGGTGGAGGCTCACCCGATTCAATAACCCGCTGAACCCTCCCTCGGTCCGGGCCGGTGCGTAGATGCGCTGGCTGGCCGACGCGGGCGTGCCGGGCGGCCCGGAGACCACCACGATGCGCCCCGTGGCGTCCTCCGTCAGGACGACCAGCCGCTCCGTGGTCAGCGGGTTGATACCGACATCGACCCGGATCGGACCGACGACCGACAGGTAGCGAATGCCAAAGCCGGGCGTGATCGCGCTGGTCCCGCTCGTGGCCGTCTGCAGATTGCCCTCGCCCACGATGCCGCCGTCGACGAAGATCGCGCCGCCGAGCTGCTGGTAGAGCGGGAATCGGTATTCAGCGCTGCCCTCGAGCAGCGTCCGGCCTCCGAGCGCCTGCGGCGTGAAATTCGCGTCGGCGAGGTAGGGGACGCCGTTGACGGGGCATTGCTGGATCGGCGTGGACACGGGGCACTGGTTGTTGGGACCGCGGAGCACGTTGGGAGCAATCGTCAGCACCCGAGGTCCGAGCTGGTTCTCGCCGAACCCGCGCACGGACTCCGAGCCGCCGGCGTAGAAGCGTGCCGTAGGGTGCAGGATGTTGGACGACGTATCGCCGACCGCGGCGCCCGAGCCGCCGAGGGGGGAGACCGCGCCGAGCCGGGCATTGAACGCGAGCACGGACCGGCCAATGGGCCGATACATCGATGCGGTCGCGAAACCGCGCACATACCGGAAATCCGACAGTGTGTATTGCGACGCATACTGGATCTCCGAGCGCGCCACGAACCCGGTCGTTGGGTTGAGCGGATCGTCGCTGCGGTCGATCTGCACCGTCACGCTGAGCGGTGAGAGCCGGCCCCTGGACAGCAGCACATCGCGCGTCGCGGCGTCGCAGACCCCGTAGTCCACGCAGAAATAGACGTCGCCCGCATCGACATGCGTGACCTCGTACTGGTAGCCGAACGTGAGCGGCACCCGGTCGGCGAGATCGTGGGTGAAGGACGGAGTGAGACCATAGGCGTTTTCGACGAAGACACCGGGTGCGACGCGGCGATGGGCGAACACGCCGGCGGCCAGCGTGTTTTCCGGCGCCAGAAACCAGGGCTGCGTGACCTTGGCCGTGATGTTCCAGGTCGGCGACAGGAACGGGTTGGGATCGGTTCCCGGGGGGACCTCCTTGAATCCGTTGTTGAATCCCGTGTAGAGCCCGTGCGCGAACAGGTTGCCGAGCCCACCCTGGATCACCAGCTTCCTGGCGCCCCCGACCCAGTTGTAGTCGGTGAACTGGCCGGAAAGATCGAGAAAGTCGACGGTCGTGAACCCGATCCCGCCTACCACTTCACGTGGTGGCGCCTCATCGACGTTCACGGCGATCGTCTTCGCGCTATCGCCCTGGTGCCCCGCGGTGTCCACCGCGACCGAGGCACGACGGAAGAGGCCCGTCCGGTACAGCGCGCGCTGGCTCCGCTGCACGTCGCCCTGCAGAAAGAGCGACCCGGGGCGGAGAACCAGCGCATGCCGGATCGTCTGTGCGCTCACCCTGGTGTTGCCCGTGACGACGATCGTGTCGACCGTGGTACGGCGGTGCGGATCGATCGTGACCTTGACGGCGGCCGTGCCGGCGTTGATACGCCCGGCGGCTGCGGCGGCGCGGGTCGCGGAATCGGATGGAGGCTGGCCCGCGAGCGTGAACGTCGTGTCGATCGTCGCGTCGGCGTAGCCCCGGCTCCACATCCAGTGGGTGAGCAGGGTCGCCGTGGTATCGAACTCGAAGAGATCGAGCGGCTGATTGACGCGGAGCCGGACGAGGCGCCGGCGGTTCGAGGCGGGGAACAGCGAGTCAGGCAGCAGGGTGATAGCGGCGATGCGGGTCGGCGGCCCTTCGTGGATCGTGAACCGGACCCGGACCGTCGTGGGTGTGCGATAGATCACCGCGGTATCGACGGACGTCAGGCGATAGCCGCGCTTCCAGTAGAGAATGCGGATCCGAAGGACATCCCGCCGCAACTCATCGTGATCGAGGTAGAACCGCTGGTAGAAATACGGAGACTTCGACACGACGCAGAACGGGAGATAGAACAGACCGCGGCAGTGGGACTCGGTCGTCGAGATGCTGGCTTCGATATCCCCGGCCCGGATGGCGTGGGCTCCGCGGATGGCGACCTGCTGGATCTCCGGCCGCGCGCGGCGGCCGATCAGACTGTCCCGGGCCGCTGCCGCGGTCCGGGCACCTTTGCCGGTATCGGGTACTGGAGCTGCCAGGAGCGTGCCGGTGGGCGCCGTGTCCTGGGCCGTGCCCTTGGCCGTGCCTATTGCCGTGTCCTGGGCAGAGGCGCCGGCCGGGACTGCCGCGGCCGCGGTCACCGCGATGACCACTGTCCACACGAGCTTCCCTGGGCCTGGCGCTGGGGGATGGGTCAATCGCTGGGGCCCGAGCCGGTTCGGCCGGCGACACACACGGTGCATGGCTCCGCCGATAGGGCAAGGCACGGGCCGACGTGGTGGCCCGTGGCTGGCGTCCTACGCGGGAACTGCCGCCTTACTACAGTCCGCTCAGCAGTGCGTCGTTGTTGGTGGTTGCCGCGATGCGCTTGATGAGCCATTCCATCGCCGACTGCGGCGGCATCTGCTGCAGTCCGCGGCGGAGCGTGTAGACCCCGTCCAACTGGTCGGGCCGGAAGAGCTTGTCCTCTCGGCGCGTTCCGCTGGTGCCAATGTCGATCGCGGGATAGATCCGCTTCTCGGCGAGACTCCGACCGAGCTTGATCTCGCAGTTGCCGGTGCCTTTGAACTCCTCGAAGATCACGTCGTCCATCCGCGAGCCGGTTTCGACAAGCGCGGTGGCGATGATGGTGATGGAGCCTCCGCCCACGTTGGGGGCGACGGATCGCGCCGAGCCGAAGAACGCCTTGGGCTTGGCCATGGCGGTGGCGTCGAGTCCGCCGGACAGTGTGCGTCCGGTGCCTCGTTCGACGGTGTTGTGAGCGCGTGCGAGCCGTGTGATGGAGTCGAGTACGATGACGACATCGCGTCCCATCTCCACGAGCCGGCGGGCGCGCTCGAGAACCATATCGGCCACATCGGTGTGGCGTTCGGCGGGCATGTCGAAGCTCGACGCGACGACCTCGCCATAGCCCCACGTGATCATCTCGCTGACTTCCTCGGGCCGCTCATCGACGAGGAGCACGAGCAGGACGGCGTTGGGGTGATTCACGGCCACGCCTTCGGTGATGGCCTGCAGCAGCATCGTTTTGCCGGCGCGAGCGGGCGCGACGATCAGGGCGCGTTGGCCGTAGCCGATCGGCGCGATGAGGTCGATCGCGCGCCGGGTGAGCTCGGGGCCGGCTTTCGCAGGGCGTCCGGTTTCGAGTGTGAGTTTCCGCTCGGGGTACGACGCGATGAGCGAGCTGAAATCCGGCCGGCGTGCAGCGAGTGCCGGGTCGGCGCCGTTGATCTGCGAGACATCGACGACGGTCACACGGCCGCGCTGGTCGCGGCCGACCGAGGCATTGATGGCATCACCGCGACGCAGTGCGTATTGGCGCACGACGTGGGTTGGCACGTACGCGTCGCCCGGCTCGGCCAGGTAGCTTGCCGAGGCGCGCCGCACGTAGCCGCCGTCCCGCGCCGCGTCGAACCAGCCGGCGGTCTCGCCGTCGGCTATGACTGGAACCGGCGGTCCGTGATGTGTCTGGGTTTGTTGGTGATCCCGGTGCGGGTTGCCGCGACCGCGGTGGCGCCGGCTGTTGCGGCCGTGAGAGCCGTGCTGGCGGCGGCCGTTGTTGTTATGACTGCTGTTGTGGCCGCCCTGCGGGCCCGGCCCGTTCTGCGCGTTGTGGCTCTGGCCGCCCCCTTGGCCTCCGTGGCGTGGCGCCGGCATGTTGTCGGCGAATCCCCCCTGACCGCCGCCGGGCTGGGGAGGCGCATTGTCGTCGGGGGATCGTGATGCTCCCGGGCCGGGGTCGTTTCCCAGCGCCGCCGGTTCACTCCGGCGGTCGGAATACTGTTCGGTCACAGCGGGCCGGTCGGGGGACGGGCTGTCCGCCGGGGCCGGTGTGCGATCCTGGGGCGGGTGGGAATCCGCCACTGGTGTACTGTCAGTGTCGCCGCCATCGCGATAGGGATTGGGCTCGCTGGTCGCGTCGGCTTGGGAGTCGGCTGGGGCGTTGCCAAACGGGCGAGGCCCACGGCCGCGACGATGGGGACGTCGGCGTTCGTTCATTTATGTGGGTGTGCTATGTGGTCGTGCGCAGTCCGCGCAACTTCTACTGCTTTGGCTCCCCAACTCAGGGGGCGCGGATCGGTCACGCGCGTGCGGCGGCCGGCGTCTACAAACGCGTCGCCGCGTCAATCCTGGTACGCACCCAAGATCGCGCGTCTTCCCCGTTTGCGCAAGGTCGCGCTGGATTGGGTGCCTCATGCGGGGTGCTTCATGCGTCGTTCGCCGCCCGAGTGGCGGCGTCCAGCCCGCGGACGAGGTTCACGGTCCGGCGGCACAGATCGATGATCCGGTCGACCGCGGCCCGATGCTCGGGCTGCAGGGGTTCCATCGCCAGCAACTGCGCCTCGGCCATGAGAGCGGCGAGCGGATTGTTGAGGGCGTGACGCAGATCCAGCGCCACCTCGCCAGCGGCGGCGAGTTGTCGTTCGGTGTACCTTGATCGCGTGTCTTTGCCCGACGTCTCTTCCATGATGGTTCCGCCTCCAGATCGAACGACTCGCACCGATCGCGCCACCGGCTCCGGTGCCGGCCCCGCACCCCACGTCGCGTCCGCGGAGCGCCCGCCGGACCCACGGGCCGTTCCACCATCCGGCGACCTCCGTGCTGCGTTGGCCGAGGCTGTGGAGCAATACCGCACCTCTGCCAACGTCACGCACCTGCATCTCCGGCTGGCGGCTCTGGCCACGAGTGCGACGCCAGATTCGCTCATCGCGGCCGTCGAGCCGTTTCGCGACATCCCGGAAGTTGCGGGTCCCATCTATGAGCGCATCGTCGCGGCGCAGCCCGCGAACGCTCGTGCCTTAGTGATACTTGCCAACGCCTACTGGCTTGCAGGGCGCGGGCCCGACGTCGTCGGCGAGCTCGCGGCCCGGGCGCGGGCAGCCGATCCATCCAACCGCGGGGCGTGGCATCTCTGGGCCTTGTCGGAGCCCAGCCCGCGCCGCCGCGTCGAGCGGTGGCGCACGGTATGCCAGACATTCCTCGATGACGATCTCGCGCGCGCGAATCTGGCGGACAACGCCGCCAGTCTCGCCGGCGCCGAGCATGATCCCGCGGCCCTGCAGTTGGCGTTGGAGACCTACGGGGAGCTGCGCGACCGCGCCACACACCCGCAGCAGCAATCCGCCCTCGATCAAGCCATCGCCACACTGCGGACCTGGAAGGTATAGGGGCAGTGGCGGCGATGGTATTGCGGCCCGCTGATAACAGTAGACGATCGAGCCCCCGGGGCCGATTCGCCGGCACGTCACGGCCCCCCCTGCCGGACGCGGCTGGCGCTGCAACCTGCCCGCATTCGGGCTCGTAGGGAGTGGTGGGAGAGAGGATTGGTACGCAGTTTCCGCCGACGCCGCTAACGGAGATTCGCACCATGGCCGGACAAGGCTCCACAGGCAACGTAATCGCTGCCCTCGCCAGCTTCTTCATACCCGGGCTGGGGCAGCTGCTCCAGGGACGGCTCCTCATGGCGGCGTTTCAGTTCTGCCTGGCCGCCATTCTCTGGATATTCCTGCTCGGCTGGGCGGTGCACCTGTGGTCGGTTCTCGACGCAGCCCTGTACAAGCCGTAGCCGCGCACGACGGATGTATAGAAAGTAGGAAGTAGACCGAGGAGCGTGGCGTTGGATCGAGCCGGTCGCGGGCTGCCCGAGGTGCCATTCATCCGATGCTGACTGCCATCGTCCGCGTGCCGAGCCGGCGGCTTCCCGAGTGCGAACTGTCGTTCCTCGAGCGCGAACCGATCGATGTGGCCGCGGCACGGGCGCAGCACCGCGCCTATCAGTCAGCGTTGCGCGTCGCGGGCGCTCGGGTGGTGGAACTCCCCGCCCTCGACGACCTTCCGGATGCCACGTTCGTGGAAGATGCGGCGATCGTGCTCGACGAGTGCGCTGTGCTGTCACCGATGGGAGCGATGTCGCGCAAGGCGGAGTCGGAGGCGATGGCCGCGGCGCTGGCACCGCACCGGCGGGTCGAGTGGCTCACCGCCCCGGCGACGCTCGATGGCGGCGACGTGCTGCGGCTCGGACGGTCGATCTATGTCGGACAGACGCCGCGTACCAATGCGGCGGCCGTCGCGCAGCTCCGCGCGCTCGCCGGGCCACTCGGCTACACCGTGACCGCGGTGCCGGTCTCGCGGTGCCTGCATCTCAAGAGTGCCTGCGCCCGCCTCGATGACGCGACGGTGCTCGTGAATCCTGGCTGGATCGAGGCGAGCGTCTTTGGCGCCCGGCGCATCGTGCCGGTGGCGAGCGATGAGCCGTGGGGTGCCAACGTGGTCCGGGTCGGCGGCACGGTGATCTTCCCATCCAGCGCACCGGGTACACAACAGATCGCGGATGGCCTTGGCTTCGTCACGGCGACCGTCGATGTCTCGGAGCTGCAAAAGGCTGAAGCAGGCGTCACCTGTCTGAGTCTCGTGTTCGACAGCAAGTCCTGACGCGGGCGGGGGCACGGGCGCGCGGACCGATCATTCCGCCCGCCGGCGTCACCCCGTGATCAGGCGGATTCCGATTCCGATGCCGGCTCAGCCGGGCAGAGCATGGCGATCGCGGCGAGCACGTCATTCAGCTTGAACGGCTTTCTGATGACGGGACACTGGCACTCATCGATGAGCGCCTGCGCGCGCTCGCTTACGTCGCCAGTGGTGAAAAGTGTCCGGTGGCGCAGATGGGGCTGCAGGGACGCGGCGAGATGGAACAGTACGTCGCCTCGGACATCAGGGATCCGCAGATCGAGAAACAGCACGTCGAAGTGGCGGGATCGCAGCATCTCGTGTGCCGCCTCGCCGGAGAGCGCTGACTCGACATCGTAGCCCGCGCGCGACAGCGCGATCGTCAGCGCGCGGCAGATCGACGGCTCGTCATCCACGACGAGAACGCGCAGAGCCGGCACCGGCGCAGGGGGTCTCGCACGGACGGGCGTCATCGGTCTCACCCCAATCTCGGGCGTGAGGGATGATCGGACCACGACGCGTCGAACCCCGGTATACTCGGTGCCGCGTCGGGGGCGGGCACCGCATCGGCAAGTACGCGGACGGTGCGATCCCACACCGGCCCCGCATCGGAGATGCGCGATGGCGCGATGCGTGCCGGCGCGATGCCCGGTGGCGCGATGCGCGCTCGCGCCCGCGGTGCCGGCGTTCGCGGTGCGGGCCCGGTCGCCGGTTCGGGTGACGGGCAGAGCCAGGTCGCGAGCGTGTCGACGAACTCCCAGGGACGCACCTGACGCCGGACGGCTCGCGGCGTGACGCCGATGACCTCGCGCATGTGCTTGGCCATCATGCGTGGCGCACTGTATCCGACCTTGGCGGCGATCGCTTCGAGCGACTGTCTCGGGTCGCGCGCATAGGCGTACGCGCGCAGCAGGCGCGCGCCGACGAGGAGCGCGCGTGGTGATGTGAAGCCCGCGCCAGCCAGATGCCGGTATGCGGTACGGATTGTCACGCGTGCGGTGGCGGCCAGGTCGCCAACATCGTGAAAATCGGTCGGGTGCCGCACCAGCCGTTCAACGGCGCGGGTGAGCGCCGGCGGGAGATCGGCGAGGGCGGGCGCCAGCCGGTCGAGCAGCGCGACACTTAGTGCGTTACCGGGTTGGCGCTCGAGCATCTCGAGAAACCGTCGTGGCTCGTCGTCGTAGCGGTGGAGCACAATCTGATGCACCGCGTGATGGGCGCTGTACCGGCCCAGCTCGGCGATCGCGCGAAATGAAAGTGGTGACACCGGCGTGTAGATCACGACAGGCGTAGCCGGATGCGCATCGAGTGCAGCGGCCAGCGCGGCGGCGCGCGATACGCCGTCCGCGCAGGGATCCACCACGACCACGTCGCTCGTCGCGCGACGCAGCTCCTCGATGAATCCTTCCCAGCGATCGGCCGCGGTCAGGATGTGTCCGCGTGTCCCGCCCAGCACAACCCGAAGGTGTGACTGGAGCGGCGCGGGCAAATAGGACAGTACATCGAGGCTCACGGGGCGCACGTGTCAGGAAAATGCACCTTTCTGTCAGAAAACGCACCTTTTTGACTTGTTTGGGACCGGTACCTTCGGCACGCGAGTCACACCGTGACGTCCGCATCCCCAACCAAACCAGCCCCAGAGGTCCGAATGACCAAACGCAAAATCGCCCTCGCCATACTCACCGTACTCACCGCTGCCGTTGCCGCTTGCTCGTCTGCGACTGCGCCGGTGCAGGATTGCGGAGGGGGAGTGAGCGCAGGCTCAGGGACCTGCCACTAAACGGTCCAGTTCGGTAGCCGTATGACAGACGGGCCACGAGGGAATACCTCGTGGCCCGTTTGGCATCCGTATCCGCGGAACCGGCGGCCGGCTAGACCCCGGCGAGTTGGCGCATCTCGGACACCGCGTCGGTGACATCCTGAAGCTCCGCTGGTACCGGCCGTGCCGCGCGCCTCTCGGCCGCGGCTCCGCGCTTGACGGCAGCCGCCAGCTCTTCGACCTGGAAGAGCAACTGGTTGTAGCGGTGCCGCTCCGCGAGCTCGCCCGCCTGCTCGAGGGACAACAACGCGACGCCATTCTTGCCGAACGCGTGGTAGCCGAACGCGGTGTAGTAGTGGTACTGGGCCATCAGGAACGACGGCAGCCGCTCGCCCATCAAATCCGCGCGATAGCTCTCGAAGACAGCTTCGTTGGTCTGCAGGGCCGAGATTTCGAGCAGGTTGATCATCGCCAGCCAACGGACATACTGCTCCTGCGCCGTGCTCGCGAGCACCATGTAGGAGTCGCGCGCCACATCCAGCACGCCGAGCTGCGCGAACGCATTTGCGAGGTCGGCGAGGATACGGTCGCGCGCGGTCAGGCTGCGGGTGAGCGCCAGCGCACCATAGGCGAGCCGCGCAGCCTGATCGTACTGCCCACGCCAATGCGCCACGAGCGCACGGTCGTGAAGTGCCATCGACCGCACATCGGAACACCCCGCGGGCGCCGCTTCGACGATCACCGCGTCGAGCATGGACTCCGCCACGGGAAGATTTCCGCGGCCGAACGCCACGGAAGCCTGGCCGATCCGCGCGTGCATCGCCTTGGGCGCGTCGCCACGCGCGATCGCGATCTCGTGCGCGCACCCGTACGCGGTTTCGGCGGCTGTCCAGTCATCCTGAATGCGGAGGCAGTAACCGAGGCGCATCTGCGCATCGATCGCGATATCGGCGTCCATCGACGGCGGCACGTGCCGGATCAGCGCGCGATAGACGTCCGCCGCCAGCGCATACCGGCCATCGTAGTCGAGCGACCTCCCGTAACCCATCAGATGGCGGCCGACCTGCCGTACATCCGCCAGCCCGGACGTCTCACCCGCATCGACAATGCGCGACAGGATCTGGCGCGCGGCCAGCGGTGCGGGAACGGCTTCGATCGCGGACCGGACGGCGCGGATACCATAGTCCGATGTGCGCGACACATCGGTGCCGCTCATCCAGGCGTCAACGAGCAGAAGCACCTGCAGGCCAGCGTTGATCGCCGGCCAGTCAGCGTCTCCTTCGCGCATCCCGCCAAGGGTGCCGAAGTACGCCAGGTGTTCGATCGAGCCCGCTACGCTACTTGCCACAGCACCTCGTTCAGCGTTCCGCCACGTTGTCCTGCAAGATGATCAGGCCCAGGCACCGGCTCCGGAATCTCCATAATAAGGACGACGGAGCGCCTGAGCGGTCAGGAGAACCGACACGTCTGCGGAGATGTATAGTTTCGCGACAGTTCCAGTTTCCGGGCCACTCAAGATAGGGCGAGACAACTCATCAGACGGTGCCGGGGATCACGAAGCGGCCGTGGCCGGCGGCAGGTCCTGGTCTGCGTGACGACCCGGACGGGGCTACTGGCCGTTGGAGACGTACCGGGTGTTGGTCTTGTCGAGAGCATCCAGCGTATGCTCCAGCGTCTCCGAATACACCTCGACGCGTGGCAGGCGTTGCGGATCGAAGCCCGGATCATTCGGACTTGGCGCCGGCCCTCCCGAGACTTCCAGCACGGCATCGAATCGGTAGTTGACGACACGGCCCGTCTTCGGGTCGGTCCAGCTTCCCTCGTGCGCCAGCGCGCGATTCTTCGGCCAGATGCCGAGCGGGAGCGCGAACGTGCGGACGTGATAGCCGGGAACGGCGGAGTCGATCGCCAACTCGCCTCGTGCGATCTGCTCCTGCACGACCGCATCGGAGTACTTGCCGAGGTTCGCGTGCCAGAGTGTGTGGCCGCACAACTCGAAGCCCTGCTGATCGAGAAACTGCACCTTCTTGAACCGCCACGCCGAGCGCTGGCCCTCGATACCGCGCTCGCCGAAGAACGCGTGGCCCGCGGCCGCGGCCGGGAGCATGCAGAACACCGCATGATTCCCCCAGTCTGGGTGCGCGGCGTGAAAGGCGAGCCAGATCCCGATGGCGGACGTGGAATCGATCTCCAGCGTGCCGTCGTGCTCGATGTACCGGAACTGCGAGGGCGACGCATCGTCGAACGTGAAGACGACGGGGGACAATCCCGCGGGAAGATCCATCTTGTGATCGAGGATCTGTGACACGCTCACCGGGCGGTAGCCACGGTCGTACAGCATCTGGAGCGATTGGCGGAAATGGTCGCGGTCGACGGTCCAGCGCGACTCGTGGTCACCGATGATGTGGTATTCGAGAATCGGTATCCGGCCATGTGTATTGGGCGGCCGGCTCGTCGCTGCCGATTGATCGCGGGCGGGGAGATCGTGCGGCCCGGCGGGCGCCCGGTGATTGGTGCTGGGCGCGGCGGTTGCCAGCGCGAGCGTGCAGCACAGCAGTGTCTTGAGCATCACCACACGAGACGGGCGAAGGGTGTCCGGCGATACGGGGCGCGCCGGTCTTCTTAGCCAAGCAGGCCAGGCGGCGCTCCCTGCGTGTACCCCGGGAAGATGACATCGAGACGCTGCGCGCCGAGATGCCGGGCGGCCACTTCCGAGAAGACGGCACGGAAGTCGGTGGTCAGGGCGAGATCGCGTCCCTCGTAGAGTTGCTCCGGTTCCAGCCCCGGCCACCGGCCGTGGACTTTCCCGCCGAGGACGTCGCCGCCGATCACGAACATCGCGCCCGCGTGACCGTGGTCCGTGCCGCCGTTGCCGTTCTCCCGGACCATGCGGCCGAACTCCGACATGGAGAGGATGGTGACGTCGGCCATTCGGTCCCCGAGATCGGCGACCAGGGCGCCCACTGATTGGGCGAAGTCATCGAGCCGCTGTGCGAGCTGGCCGGTCGCGCCGCCCTGGTTGACGTGCGTGTCCCAGCCCCCGACGTCCGCGAAGGCGATCTCGAGTCCCACCCCGGCTTTGATGAGCTGGGCGATCTGCTTGAGGCGCTGGCCGAACGGTGACCGCGGGTAGACCGCGTTGTTGGACGGTTGGTATTGCTGGGGATTTGCGGCTCGCAGCATTCGCACGGCATCGAACGTCTCCGAGCCCGTCGCGTGCACGATGTCCGCCGAGCCGGTGCGATACAGCGCTTCGAGGCGCTCGGCCTGCGTTCCGGTCGCCCGCACCGAGAACTCGTCGAGACTGTTCATGGCGATGGTCGGGGCCGGTCCTTCCAGGATCCGCGGAGTCTGCGGTGCAAAAGCGACGGCTCGAAAGGCCGCAGGGCGATTCTCGGCGGCTCGGGTGCCAGCGGTGGTGTCCTGGAGCCTGCACTCGTCGCACGTGCCCCGAACCGCCAGATACCGATTGAGCCAGCCATCGGTCGTCGTCTTGTCGTCGGGGGTACCGCTCTCCATGTAATCCTGGGCATCGAAATGAGAGCGTGTCGTGCTCGGGCTCCCGACGGCGTGGATGATGGCGAGGAGCCTCTGGTCATAGAGCGGCTTGAACGGCGCCAGCGAAGGATGAAGTCCGAAGAATCCGTCCAGGTCGATCGTTGCGTTCCTGGCCCCGGTAGCCGGCTGCGGCACCGCGATGGTGGGGCGCATGGCGTAGTACGCTCGCTCCCCATGCGGCACCACGACGTTGAGCGCATCCGCGGCACCACGTTGGAAGAGGCAGATGAGCACCTTGCCCTTGCGAGTCGCGGGCAGTTCCATGCCGAACGCAGTTCGGCGAAGGAAGCTCGGGCTCAACCCCATGGTCACGAGGGCCAACGCGCCGGATTTCACGAACACTCGGCGTTGCATGGGATCTCCTAGCGGCGCTGAAATTCGGGTGCGCCAAGTGCGAGGCCAACCACCTGAGCGAGACCCTGGAGCCCGGCGGCGGAGCCAAGGGCGCCGGGGTCCGCGGCACTGCTCTTCATTCCGCTGGGGGCGTCACCACTGGCGAGCAACGGGTGCTCGCCGGAGAGCAGGATCGTTCTGGTGTCTGGGGATGCGTCGCCGCCGAGGATCGACGTCACCACTGCGTCGACCTGGACGGCGCGTGATGCTGTCATGAGGGCAGCCGATCCAGGCCACCGGTCGAGCGTCGCACCGGGGACGCGTTGGGCCGCGACCGCCAATCCGAAATTGATGCGATTGAGGATCGCACCGGTGTTCATCCAGCTTTCGCCGGTCTCGGGATACCCGTCGGGCGCCTGGTGCCCGAAAATCGGCTCGCCCATCCGGGCGATGATCTGCGCGGTCCGGGGCGATGTGTCGGGCGCGGCATCCACCGCGCGCAGCGAGCTTACCACGACCTCGAAGGGCGACTTCACCTTGCTGCGATAGGCCGCCCGGGCGTAGAACTCCGGGGACGTCACGATGGTCCAGACGACCTGCCGGATGTCGCCGTCGGTGCGGGTGAAGGTCTCCGCCGCACGGGCGACGAGTTCCGGAGACGGCGCGTCTCCGGCGAACCGCTGGCAAAGCTTGCGCGCGATGTAGCGTGCCGTGCTCGGGTGGCGGGCGAGAATGTCCAGGACGTCCTCACCGTCTTCGACGCCGCGTCCGGGTGGCAGCACGTGGCCCAGCACGATCTTCTCGCCGGCGTCGTGGAACCGGGGCCGGAACCGGAAACCGCTCCCCTCTTCCGGCCGCGCGATCGACCACCCGGTCAGTGCGCGCGCGACGTTGATCACGTCCTGCTGTGTGTAGCCGCCGTCGACCCCGAGGGTATGCAGCTCCAGCAGCTCGCGGCCATAATTCTCGTTGAGTCCCGATTCGCGGCGCCGTGGACGCACGCCTGCCGCGGTCGCGGTCGCGCCCGCGAGCTGCTGGCGCCCGCCGCCGCCTGGCCGGGGCGCGAGCGTGGGTTCGGTGCTGTCGGCGGCGCTCTCCCAGTTGTCGAGGTAGAAGAGCATCGCGGGACTCTTCGCCACGGCGCCGAGCAGGTCGCGGAACTTCCCGAGTGCGTGGGGGCGGATGACGTCCCGGTCGAAGCTCGGGAGGTAGTACCGCATCGGGCCGCCCTTCCGATCGTAAACCGAGAAATGGTTCAGCCAGAAATCGGTCATGACCTCCTGGAGCTCTCGGTGGCTCATCTCGGCGCGGGCGACCCGAACGATCTGCACGTCCTGGACAACGCGGTTTGCCGCGCGCCGGGCGTCGCGGACGGCCACGCTGTCCGCGGCCGTCATGGGCGCGCCGTTCGCGGCCTTGCGGCGCCCGGCTGCGACCTTGTTGGGCTCCGGGGCTCCGCGCTGGAGATCCGCGATTGGCTCCCCGTAGTCCGGGAACCGGGCCACGAAGGCGTCGGTCTGCCGGTCATCGATCGATGAGGGATCCAACTGGCGCGCGATCCATCGATCGACGCCCATCTTGCGAATCGCGGCGGCCTCACCGGGCCGGGGTCCGAAAGCCAGTCGGTTGACCACCTGCAATACCTGCTGGTCGGCCGTGAGGTCGCGACCGGCGTCGGACGCCGCGGGCAGTGGGCTCGCTGTGGCATGCAACGACGGGGAGCGCGAGGCGCAGCCGGCGATCGCGAGGGATGCCGTGGCGCCGAGCGCGATAGCGAACGTGATGTGGAGGTGGAGCGCGCCGCGGGTGGCACAGACAGGCCGTGGACGCGGCGTGGTGATCGGCATGCTCGAATCCCGCGTGGGAACTACGGGGTAGACGAGCCAGGAGGCGCGCCGTTAAGGCTACTTTGGCGGCTCGACCGAGAGTTGGTATCCAGTGCCGCGGACCGTGTGGAGGAGCGGCGGTCCTCCCCCGGGGTCATCGATCTTCTGCCTGAGGTAGCTCACGTAGACGTCGACGATATTGCTGGCCGGGTCGAAGGGCTG
Source organism: Gemmatimonadota bacterium (assembly GCA_021324775.1). Taxonomy (GTDB): domain Bacteria; phylum Gemmatimonadota; class Gemmatimonadetes; order Gemmatimonadales; family Gemmatimonadaceae; genus Palsa-1248. Next base: position 233,815 of record JAJPIM010000024.1, on the reverse strand, counting down.
TTTCCAGACCTGCTCGGCGATCTGCTCGCGAGTGACGGCCCGGCCCGTGTGGCGCATCAAGTACTCGAGGAGCGCGAACTCCTTGGTCGTGAGCGCGACCGGAGTGCCACCGCGGGTGACCTGGCGGCCCAGCGGGTCGAGCGTGAGGTCACCGATTCGCATGGTGACGTCGTCGGCCCGCAGCGTGGCGCGCCGCAGGAGCGCTTTGACCCGGGCGAGCAACTCGTGGTAGTCGAACGGCTTGGGCAGGTAGTCATCGGCGCCCGCGTCGAGACCCTGGACCTTATCCGACACCGTGTCGTGCGCGGTGAGCATCAGGACGGGCGCCCGGAAGGAGCGATTGCGCAGTTCCTTCGCCAGCGCGATCCCGTCGAGTCGCGGCAGCCCGACATCGAGCACGACGAGGTCGGGTTGGAGGTCGAGCGCCTTGTGCAGTCCCTCTTCGCCGTCCACGGCGGTCTCGACGGCGTAACCGTTGGAGGCGAGCGTGCGCCGAACGACTTCGAGCACCTCAGGCCGATCTTCCACCAGCAAGATGGTGGTGGGGGGAGCCCCGCCATTGGTCATGGCGGAAACATACGAGGCGCGTGTATCGCGGCAAGCCGGTGCACGCGGTAGCGAAGCGGCGGCGAGCCGGCCGCGTGGTGCCGGCGGCCAGCACGCTCTGGAATTCGTCCCTTGCTGCTCATGGCGGCCCGGCTTTGTTTTCCGGGCGTGCATATCGTGGTGGACGAGACCGCACCCAGTGCGGCGCGCCTGGGATGGATCAGCGGATTGCTGGGCGCCGCGGCGTCGCTCGGAGCCCTGGTCGTATTCTCGCGCCGGGACCAGGCACCCCTGTTCGACCCCAACGTCGGGCCACCGATCGGTGCCATGATGCACCTCGTGATCTCGCTGACCTGGGGATTCGTGTTCGGCATCATCGCGGCGCCCCTTCGGGGGATCCGGGTGCTCAGTGTTGCGTTTCTCACCAGCGGGGCGGCGTGGGCGCTGAGCGCGACCCTGCTCCCGCCGGCGTTGCGTCTGGGCAACGGTCTGTATGCGTCGGTGCCACGCGCCGCCACGGTCTACGTGCTCTTCGCCCTCGCAATGGCGAGCGGTATGCGACTTGCCCGACGGTAGGTTGGATCGTCGGATGTGTGCACGAGACGGACACACTCGGTGGATGGTCCAGGCGGCGGCCGATACGTGATGTGCGTCACAGAGGGACAACAGAGCGATATCGGATTATCACGATCGTGCGAACGCTGGAACTTTTTTGTTCGCCGGCCGGTAGGGTGCGACAGAGGTGCACTCGGGGGTGCGCTTCGCGGTTGAAGGTGTTTTGGTGGCCAAGCTGTAACTCACTGGAGGGGTAGTATGGACGTCCTCGTCATGCTCGAGGATCACCCCGATCGCTCATCGGTGCTCGCGCACGTCAACTCGGGACCGGCGCCGCTGCATGGTGACCGTCCGGCTCGCGATGTGGTGACCCTGTACGGGTCCGCCACGCCCGAGTCGCTGGCGCTCGCGCTTGCCGCGGCGGTGGAGAGCCGCCGGTTGCAGGAGGAGCACGGCGGGGTGATCCGGCACTTGGGGCTCTTTGCCGAGCGCGGCGCGGTCGGCGACGCCGCCTGGCGCGATGAGGAGACCGGGAAGCTGGTCACTCGGGACCTCCTGATTCCGTTGGACGTGCTGACGGAGCGGGCGCGCCAGTTGCTGGCGGAGTGCGGGAATATGATCCAGCGGCTCGTCGCCGGGCTGTCGATGCCGGACTGGCCCGAGGGGGCCCGCCGCGCGATCGGTTTTTCACTCACTCCCGTCGTCGAGGTGACGGCGGCGACGCGGGCACGCGTCGATTCGTTCCTGGACACGATCCGCGACGCCGATGCGCTCGCGTTCGATACCGAGGGAGACTAAGGCCGAATCAACTTCGTCCGAAGCAGGGATGCGAACGGGGGCCGGATCTCTTCGAGACCGGCCCTTCGCTTTGGCAGGAAGGGGTTCGCGGGTGGCGGTGGCGATTGTACGGGAGCGGAAGGGACGAGACTGGCGGATTCCCCGGGCGGGCGCACATGATAAGGAGGAACTACGCCATGGCACCCTTGCCTCCTCCGTCAGGCCCACGCCGGTCGCAGAAGCCGAAGCGCCATTCAGGCGACGAGCGGGTGGTGGTGGCACCCGACGGCCTGCTGTGGAACGCGTCGCACCGGCAAGGCGCCGGCGCGGGCGCGATCGTCTTCAGTTGCATTACGGAATCCCGGATGCCGGCCCGGGCAGTCGCCGTCGGCAGCGCGTTTCGCCTGCGTGACGCCAGCGATGACGAGCTACTTCGCCTGTTCGCGGAAGCTCCAGCCGTGGGGAAATTGACCTAACGCTCTCGCGGATACCGCTCGCTCATTGAAGTACGAGCGGCCGAGGGTTAGCGTCCCGTCGTGTTCTATACTGAGCCGAAGGTCACCGTCCTCGCGCGCCCGGCGTTCGCCGAGCCGTCTCATCTTCCCGTGCATTGGATCGGACCGAGCACCGATGGCGAGCGGCTCGCCGAATACGCGGGGCGTCTCTGTTACATGAGCCAGAAGAACCCGGCGGGGCGGGACACTCGTGAGTATCTCGAGAACATCAAGCGGCAGCGGCACGGCAGCGTTCTGGAGCACGCGTCTTATTCGCTGCTGATCGAAGGCGTGAGCCGGGCGCTGAGCCACGAACTTGTCCGGCATCGGACAGCCTCCTATTCCCAACTGTCCCAGCGGTACGTGGACAAGTCCGAGGCCAACTTCGTGGTGCCGCCGGCGATCCTGGGAGACGAGGCGCTCGAGACGGCGTGGCGAGCGGAGATGGAACGGGCGCAGGCCGCCTACGTCGCGCTGGTCGCGGAGCTCATGACGAGGTACGGCTGGGTGACCGACCGCGTCCACCGGCGGAAGATGGCGCGCGAGGCGGCCCGCGGCGTGCTGCCCAACTCGACCGAAACCAAAATCGTCGTGACCGCCAACGCGCGGGCGTGGCGGACAATGCTGGAGCTGCGGGCGGGTGAAGGCGCGGACCTCGAGATCCGCCGGCTAGCCCTCGTGATCCTCCGCACGCTGCAGGCGGAAGCACCGGGATTCTTCTCCGACTTCGAGATCTACGTCGCCGACGACCATCTCGAAGCCGCCCGGCCGGCGCACCACAAAGTCTGACAGGCGAGACAGGCGCGAGGGGAGAACCGCGCGAGGCAAGCCGCGAGAAGCGTTGCATTCTGCGGAAGAATCCGGCGAAATGCGCCGAGGCGTCACCGGCCGCGAAAAAATTATTTTGCCTGCAGTGGTGTAAAGTCGTTTAAAGGTCATTGCGCGACCAATTCGCACTCGGTATTATGCGCGCGATTCATCACCTGGCATGTGACCTGCTGCACCGTGGTGCGACCGGGCAGCCGAGTCTCTCCTGACGAAAGGATCGGATGACGCAGATCGGAATCGCCTTCAATCTGAAACCCGAGCCACTGACCACCCCCGTGGGTGCGACGCTCGCCACCGCGGGCGACGAGACTGCCGATCCGATCCAGCGCGACGAAGAGCCTCCCAGTAACGAGGCCGGCCGCGTGCGGGCTGCCCGCGAACGGTCGGCGGTGATGGACCAGCCCGATGGGGCCCTGCTGGTGCAAGAGGTCTCGGCGGATGACGAGTTTGCCGAGTGGGATACGGCCGAGACGATCGATGCGGTGGCGGATGCGTTGGGAGCGTACGGGACGGTGACCCGGCTCGAGGCGACGCCGGAGTTTCCCGAGCAGCTTCGGGCGGAACGACCGGACATCGTGTTCAACATGGCCGAGGGATCCGGCGGCAAGAATCGCGAGGCCCATGTGCCGGCGATCTGCGAGTTTTTCGGCGTCCCCTACACGGGTAGCGACCCGCTGACGCTGTCGCTTTGCCTCGACAAGTCGCGGACCAAGGAGATTCTGTCGCACTACGGGGTCGCCACACCGTCCTTCGTCGTGGTCGAATCCGGGGACGCGGTCAGCGGCCGCTGGCCGGCTCTCCGCTATCCACTTTTCGTGAAACCGATCCATGAGGGTTCGTCCAAGGGCATCACGGAGCGGAACCTCTGCCAGACGCCGGATGATCTCGCGGCGCAGGTGGAGTTCCTGCTGGAGACGTATGCGCAGCCGGTCCTGATCGAGGAGTTCCTGCCGGGCGCGGAGTTCACCTGCGCGGTACTCGGAAACGGGCGGGGCGCCCGGGTGCTGCCGATCGTCGGCATGAACTTCGACGCGTTGCCGGAGGGTGCACTGCCGGTCTATGGGTTCGAGGCGAAGTGGCTGTGGGACCGGCCGGATGCACCGCTCCGGATCTTCGATTGTCCCGCCGCGATCCCCGATGCGCTGCGCCGGACGATCGAATCGACCACGCTCCGGGCGTACGAAGCGCTGGGATGCCGGGACTGGTCCCGGGTCGACCTCCGACTGGACGCGGCGGGCATCCCGAACGTCATCGAGGTGAATCCCTTGCCTGGTATCCTCCCCAACCCCGAGGACAACTCCTGCTTTCCCAAAGCGGCGCGGGCGGCGGGGATCAGTTACGGAGCACTCATCCAGACGTGCCTGACCCTCGCGGCCGAGCGGCAGGGCGTCAGACTCCGGCGGGTACGCGCATGAAAGTCGCCGTATTGTTCGATGGGGCGTCGGCGCTCGGCAAGTCGCCCGATCTGCTGATCCTCGAGGCGGTGGAGTCGGTCGAGACAGCGATGGCCAGCGTCGGCCACGAGGTGATCCGCATTCCGGCGAATCCCGACGGCCGCTGGATGGAGCGGGTCCGGAAGGCCAAGCTCGACCTGGTCTACAACCTGTGCGAGAGCGTCGATGGGGTGGCCGCTCTGGAACCGGCCGTGATCGGCGCACTCGAGCTGCTCGGCGTGCCGTTCACGGGAAGCTCGAGCGCGACGACATCGCTCTGCCTCCGGAAACATCGCGTCAACGCGCTGCTTGACCGTGCGGGGCTTCCCGTGCCGCGGTGGACGATCGCCCAGCGAGGCGGCCCGGTCCCGGTGATCGGATTCCCGGCCATCTGCAAGCCGGCGGCAGAGGATGCGTCGGTCGGCGTCGAGCAGCGGTCGGTGGTGCGGACGGCGCGGGCGCTGGCCGACCGGCTCGCCGCGATGCACGAGTGCTGGGACGACATCCTGGTCCAGCGCTACATCGATGGACGCGAGGTGAACGTCGGCATCGTCGGGGATCAGGTGCTCCCGATCGCCGAGATCGACTTCCGGGAGATGCCGCGCGGATTGTGGCGTATCGTGTCCTACCGGTCCAAGTGGGATACCGGGAGCGAGGAGGACCGCGGCGCGTCACCCAACTGTCCGGCGGATCTCCCACCTGCGCTCTCGGCGGAAGTCGCGAATGTCGCGATGGCCGCGTGGCGGGCGGTGGGCGGGGAGGGATATGGCCGGATCGATTTCCGGATCGATCGCGCGGGCCGTCCGTGGATTCTCGAAGTCAACGCCAACCCCGATTTCTCGCCGACCGCTGGGCTGGCTCGCATGGCTCGCGCGGCCAACATGGATTTCCCGGCGCTGGTCCGGCAGGTGGCGGATGTTGCTCTGGCGGTGCGCCGCGGGATGCCGCTGCCGGACGCCGATCTCTGGGCGCTGACGCAGCGTCTGTCCGGCGTGTCGGTCGGATAGGGGACGGCGTGGCGCCGGACGGGCGACCACCGACGAATCCGGGGGATGGCCCGCCGAGCGGCCAGGAACATGGGCCCAGCCGCCGGCCGCAAACGCGGCCGGCTGGAGTCACGGCGTATCAGGCTGGCGAGATCCGCATCGGGCATCGCGAGGCGATCGCAGACATCGTCCGGGCCACCGGCGTGTTCAGTGTCCTCGAGATTGCGGTTGCGCTCGAGTTGTTCGACACGACCTACGGGCCGCCATCGGGCCCCGCCGATGCGGCGGGTGAAGGATCCGGCTACGAGTTTCTCGGACTGTTTGATACCGCCGGTGGGCTGCTCGGCTATGCCTGCTTCGGGCCGACGCCTGGTACGGATCGCGGATACGATCTCTATTGGATAGCGATCGCTCCCCAGGCACAGGGTGCGGGCGCCGGCAGCTTTCTCATCGGCGAGGTCGAGCGGCGGCTGCGCGAGCGAAACGCACGTCTGGTGCTGGCCGAGACGTCGTCGCGAGGCACTTACGAGCCGACGCGCGCGTTCTACGTCGCGCGCGGATACACCGAGTCCGCACGGGTCCGTGCGTTCTACGGACCGGAGGATGATCGTGTGCTGTTCACCAAGCGGTTACAGCCCGCCCCGCGAGTGCGCGGGAGCCGAGGAGGCGAGACGCGATGAGCGAGTGGCAATCTCTCCTGCGGGAGCGGAGTGTGGCGACACTCGACGCGCTCGCGGAGCGGTTCGGCCCGGACGTGATCGACACCGAAGCGCTGCGTGGCGCCTTCGACGGATTCCAGATGCGGCTGACGCCCGCCGTGCTGGACCAGATCAAGGCCGTCGGCGATCCGATGTGGACGCAATACGTGCCGACCGTGGCAGAAATGGAAGTCGTGGACGGTGTCGTCGACTCGCTCGGTGAAGACGCTGATTCGCCGGTCCCGAACCTCACGCACCGGTATCCGGACCGGGCCCTCTTTCTCGTCAGTCCGGTGTGCGCGTCGTACTGCCGGTTCTGCACCCGCCGGCGCAAGGTCGGAGACCCGGAGAAGATCCCGCTCAATCAGTACGATTCCGCGTTCGCGTACCTTCGCGCGCACGGCGAGATCCGGGACGTCATCCTGAGTGGTGGCGATCCAATGATGCTTTCCGACCGGCGCCTCGAATACATCTTCCAGACGCTGCGGGCCATTCCGCACATCGAGATCATCCGGATCGGGAGCCGCATCACCAGCCATCTCCCGGAGCGCATCACACCGGAGTTCTGCGCGATGGTGCAGCGGTACCACCCGGTGTTCATGAACACCCACTTCAATCATCCGGATGAGTTGACACCCGCGGCGGTCGCGGCACTGGACCGGCTGTCCATGGCCGGCGTGCCGTTGGGATGCCAGACGGTCCTGCTCAAGGGTGTCAACGACGATCCGGCGATCATGATGGAGCTGATGCACCGGCTGCTCAAGGCTCGCGTCCGTCCCTACTACATCTACATGTGCGATCCGGTCGCGGGCGGCGAGCATTTCAGGACGACCATACAGAAGGGACTCGAGATCATCCAGGCACTTCGCGGGTGGACGTCGGGGCTGGCGGTGCCACATCTCGTCATCGATGCGCCAGGAGGCGGGGGTAAAGTGCCACTCCTGCCGGAATACGTGGAGTCGATCACGGACGAGGAAGTGGTCTTTCGCAACTACGAAGGAAAGCGCTTCGTGTACAAGCAGCCCGGCGTCGCGGGCGCGGTCGCCCACTAGACGTCGCCGGGAAGACGAGGACGCGTGCTTCCGACGATGCGTCGGATGTGCAAGAGGAATGAGAGGACTGGCGGCGCTGGAGCGCAGCCAGTCCTTCGACGTTCGGGCTAGGTCCTCAGCCGTCTCATCTGTCCTTATCCGGGGACAACCGAACGGCCGACGTGACAGACAGAACGGCCGCCGGCAAATGAGTCGTTGTCGCGAGGTGATTGCGGTACAACGAGTTAGTGAAGGCCGATCTGCGGCACTCCACGTGCGATGAGAGGCCGGTGCGAGGCTCGCGTGCTGGCCTCACGTCGTTCGCCGGACCTGAAGTCGTTCCGTGGAGGGACAATGTTGACCCGTCTTGCCGTTGTTGCTGCGCTGATACTGACCGTCGTCGCGCCGAAACCGGCTGCTGCGCAATACCGGGTGGGCTATGGTTGGCGGGGTTCCTCGCCGCCAAGCGAGCCGACCATCACCCCGTATTTCGGATACATGAATACCGGGCGTTACGTCGATGGCCCGCTCGGCACGAGCGCCAGTGGCGGCGACGCGGGGCTCGTTGGCGCGCAGGTGAAGCTGCCGCTATCGCCGTTCGTCGCCCTCGTCGGCAACGTGGGGCACGCCAACTCGAACATGGTCTTCATCGACCCCGTCACCGGCGGGCCGTCGATCGGGAATACCGGCGTTTGGATGTTCGACGGTGACCTGCAATTCGGCTCACCGTTCCGTGGCAGCTACGGGCACTGGATCGAACCGTTCGTCCAGTTGGGTGCGGGGGCGATGCATTATTCGACGGAGTATTCGACGGGTGATGCGAGCTCGACGAATTTCGCCTTCAACGGCGGCGTGGGCCTTAACTACGGGATCACGCGGATGATCGGTCTTCAGATCATGGCGAAGGATTACGTCGGACACTGGGATGTCACGCCGCATTTTCCGTTCGAATCGGGAGACCGGTTCACGAACAACTACGCGATCACGGCTGGCCTGAACGTCGGGTTGGGACGGTAATTCAGAGAGGAGAAAGGGGAGAGGAGAAAGGAGAAGAAGAGAAGCGCGGCATCGGGAGCGGCTGGCCGGAACCAGCCGTTCCCGGTGCCGCGTTACCTTTTTTCAAATTCGGCGCGGGCGGCCGCGATCTGGCCGAGCACGTGTGTCCGCTCGGATTCCGTGTTGAACCACGGGTACGCGCGAACATTGGCATCCAGCCGGGCGAGCCAGGCCAGGAAGTATTGCTTGTCGGCTGGACTGCGGACCTTTTCGTCGCCGACCTCTACGTAGATCGGGCTGGTCGTCGCGAACGGGTAGATGTCCATGATCGGGGCAGTCGCCTGGTCGTTCCACGCGCGCATCGTGTACCACCCGCTCGAATCCACGGCGATGGTCGTATCCACATCTGCCGACGTCAGGCGGTGCCCGTCGTTGCTCGCGGCCCAGATGACGCGGCCGCGTGCGACGAGTTCCAGATGATCGACCGGAACGAGCGACCGAAGTCGTGCACGCACATGCACCGTATAGTGGCCAGCGGTATTGAAACGGATCACATCGCCGATGGCATGCCCATCCATCGTGAAGCCGAGGAGCGGGCCGTTCGTGGCGAACGTCCGGCCGGCCTTGAGGCCGGCCAGCCACCGGTCGTGCGTCAGCGGACCATCCACGTGCACGTAGACGCGATTGAGTCCGACGGGACCGCGCAGTGACGCGTAGTTTGCCATCGCGTCCGTCCCGGCGGCGGCCGGAATCCGAAAGCCACAGTTGAGAAGCTGGTACCAGACGCGGGCCGTGGACCGGTGATCGCTGAAGGCAACGATCTCCATGTAATCGGCTTTGCCGAGGGCGATGTCGGCGGGCAGCTCGTCCGTCAGCGGCTGCGTGGTATCCGCTGGCTGCGGATACGTGTCGAACGGATGCACGTAGCCGGCAAGGGCGCCCTGGGCGTGAGCGAGATCGGCGACATCTGCATTCGTCGGAACGAGGCTGGCGGCCGCGGTGTTGACGTATGCGGCATACCCGGGGAGCAGTACATGCGACCGCGGGGCGAGCACACCGAAGTGTCCCCAATAGCTCGTGTGGAATTCCTGGCCGTGAAAGAGGAGGAAGCCGGAGTCCGACACTGGATCGATCCGGCCGGTGAAGTAGCCGAGGTCAGGAACCCGCTGCTCCTTGTTGACGATGAGATTCTCGATGACCCGGAGGTCTTCGGCCCGCGCTTGCATCCTGAGATGCAGGGGGTCATTGCGATAGGCGCCGCCGTAATTCATGTGGACGTGCACATCGCCGCTGTACCAGCCTTCGGCTGCCAGGTCGGCTAGCCGGTGCAGCGAAATACGGACGACGGCCTGGTGCCCGGCGACGATCTTCGCACGACGCGTCTCATGCTCGTACTCCAGACCCCGGACCACATCGACCGAGACGTCCCCGGCCGGCACGGCCACGACTGACTCACCGGTGGTCTGGAAATACCCGATCTCCAACCGTCGCTGGCTTCGGTCGAACGCGTCGTCGGCGTACCGCCACGTATCGTCGGGGGCGAAGCTCCGTCCGTCAGCCCCCGTGACAGAAATGCGGGCGGGCACCGTCCGGCCGGTGGCCGAGTCGGTGATGATGACGCGGAGACTGCCGGCGGGGGACCGGTAGTGCCGGGACGCGGTCCGAACCTCCGTAACCTGTCCTCCCGGCACATCGATGATGCGGAGTGCGGTGTTGCCTGTCGCGTTGACGACGTACGCGATTCGCCGGCCGTCCCGCGACCATCGCGGAGCCGTCGCGTCAAAATCCCCATACGTGAGTTGCAGTGCATCGCCACCATCCGCGCGCATGAGCCAGAGCTGATTCCACTGGCGGCCCACATAGGAGCTGTAGACGATGCGAGCGCCATCCGGCGACCAATCCGGGCGGGCCTTCCATGTGGTTTCTTCGTCCCGGATCTGCCGTGCCGAGTCCGTCGCGCCGACTTGCGCCCGCCAGATGCCGCCGGTGCCCCAGGTGTGGCCACGGTTGGAGACGAAGAGGATCTCGTCTCCGTTGGGAGACCACGAGGGCGAGAGATAGTGGTCGTACACGCTGTAGTAGTAGCGCGGCAGGTGGCTGTCCCGGTCGGTGGTGATCGGCGCTGCGGCGCCGATCGTATCGTGATCGAACGCCGACACGTAGATGTGCCAGCGTTTGTGGAGCGCGGTGGACACCCAAGCCAGGCGCTTCCCATCCGGCGACCATCGCGGCTCGACATTGACGGCACCGGTCGTCGTCAGTTGGTGAGTCGCGCCGGTCGCGACGTCGAGTATCCAGAGCTCCTCGGCACTGCCGCGATACGACGCGTAGACCACCCGGCTGCCGTCGGGTGACCAGTCCGGTTGGTAGTCGTACCCGGGGCCATCGGTCAGTTGCCGCGCATCGGTGCTATTCACGTCCTGCATCCAGAGAGAGCCCTGCATTGAATACACGAGCGTGCGTCCGTCGGGCGACCAGCTCACGGAGCTTGGCCCGCTCGTCGCCTCCGGCAGGTACATCTCGCGGTAGTAGTAGTTGTGCGGCACATCGATCTGGTCGAGCACGGGCCGTCGCTGGGCGGAGGCCATGCGTGCCGCCGAGGCAATCGCGACCGCGGCGCCGAGCGCAACACCACCCGCAACACCAACAGCAGCGCCGAACTTGGCCCGGCGTCCGGTCATGCGGGGTCAGTCACGTGACGGACCGGCCGTCTCGATGACGATCCTTTCGGCCGGTCTCCCGCTGCGGTTTGCCCAGAGATAGAGCAATCCGCCGAAGAGAATAAAGGCGGCAGCGACCCCGACAACCTTGGTCTCGTAGATCATGACCGGGCCGGAATCAGCCGAGGGCACCGCGGCCAGCACCATGGCGAGAACCGTCACGGTCAGGCCGGCCAATGCACAGATGGTCTTGCCGGCCGCCCCGGCCGGCACCACGGTCGGCGCACCCGCGACGTACGTGGGTTCGACCAGCAGACAGAGGAACAGGTAGATGAACGGAATGAAGTAGATCAGGACCTGCGCAAAGAGCAACACCAGGTAGAACTGCTCGACCGTCGTCCCCTTGCCCAACTGAGAAACCAGCATCAGGATCGACGCCACCACCGCCTGCACGAGAATGGCGACGTACGGCGTCCCCCAGCGCGGGTGGACCCGGCCGAACGCCGGCGGGAAATACCGATCCAGGCCGATCACGAACGCGATGCGCGCGGGTCCTGTGAGCCACGCACCGATGCCGCCGATGTTGCCGAGCGTGTACGATGCCGCGGCCAGGGGCGCGAGCCACCAGAGCCAGTGTCCGAATCGGGCCGCGCCGACAGCGATGCCTTGCAGGAATCCGGTCACCACGTTGATCGAGCCGGTGGGCACGATCCAGAGGACCGCTGCGGTGCCGAGGATGTAGAGGCCGGCGATCAACGGCGTCGAGAGGTACACCGCGCGCGGCAGCGTCTGCCGCGGGTTCTTGATCTCTCCGCCGAGTGACGCACCGAGCTCCAATCCGGAAAACGCGAACGCGATCGTGGCCCAGAGGTTGATCGTCGCCAGCGACTTGACACTCGGGAGGAACGCGTGGGGCGAGAGATCATTCGCCGGATGACCGGCGAATACACACGCGATCCCCACCGCCACCAGGATGCTGCCGGTCACGTAGCTCCCTATTCCGCCGGCGTTCTGCAGCCATTTCCCGGTATTGAGGCCTACGATGTTGAACCCCACAGCGATCCACAGGGCGCACAGCGTCGTCGGGAGCACGTAGAGCCACTGGTCGCCCAGACCGCTGGCGCCCTTGCCGACCACATACAGCGCGACGATGGCGGTCGAGAGGAGGAGCTGGGGGTAGTACAGGACATTGACCACCCAGTAGCACCACCCGCACAGGTAGGCATGGCGCTCGCCGAACCGCTGCTTCGTCCACGCATAAATGCCGCCTTCGGCCGGGTACCGTGCCGACAGCTCCGCGACAGCAAGACCCTGCGGAATGAAGAACATGAGTGCCGCCAGGATCCACAGGCAGATGGCGCTCGGACCGGCCTTGGCGGCGGTGGCGATCCATCGCAGGCCCAGGATGGCCACGAGATTGAAGAGCACGACATCCCTGATCCCGAGGGTGCGCTTGAGCGACATCGTCGGGGGCTCGGTCGTCGCGTCGCCGGACGGCAGAGCGGCCGTGCCGGCGCGTGCGGCAACCGTGGATCGATCAGTCATGCGGCGTCATCCCTTGAGAAAGAGCTTGTCGGGATCGAGCCGTTCGCGCAGCAACGCGAGATCGGCATCGGTCGGTGGATCGAGCGTCTCGATCGGATCGCGGAACCGCAGCGGCCAGCCCACATCGCTCGCGATCTCCGCGGCCGTGACATCCGGATAGACAGCCGTGAGCACGAGCTCACCCGTCGCGTCGGGCTCGAGGACGCCGCGATCGGTGATGACCTTGACCGGACCTGCTCCGGGAAGCGCGGGCTTGCTCCGCGCGGTGCCATGGTAGCGCTGCCCGGGCGACGTCACAAAATCGACGGACGCCGGAAATGCACGCCGGCTCAACCTGGCGACGACGATCGTCCGGCGCGCGTGCGTCGCGATCTCGGCAGCGCCTCCGCTGCCCGGCAGCCGGACGGTCGGGTGGGCGTAGTCTCCCACGACCGTCGTGTTGATGTTCCCCCAACGATCCACCTGTGCAGCTCCCAGAAACCCGACCTCGATCCGGCCGTTCTGCAGCAGGTACTGGAACACATCCGCCATTCCGCAGACCATGAGCGATCCGGTGACGAGCGACGGGTCGCCGATCGAGACGGGGAGGCGCTCGGGGACCGCGCCAATCGCGCCGGATTCGTAGATGAGCACGAGATCGGGTGCGTGCGTCGCGCGGGCGAGGTTGCACGCGAGGTTCGGCAGGCCAATACCGACGAAGACGATCTCACCGTTGCGTAACTCGCGGGCGGCGACCACCGCCATCATTTCGTTGGGCGAGTAGCGTGCGGGTCGTCCGGTGCCGGCCGAAGCGGCCGCCGCCCGCGTGCCGGACGACGCGTCAGTAACCATAATTCACACCTGCGCACGTGCGATTCCCGGCCCGGAGACGGTCCGCCAGATCCGGCATCGCCGCGAGATAGGCCGCGCGGTCCGGGACACCCATGACGTACCTGTCCAGATAGGTGGCCAACTGCGCCGGGTCGCGGGAGATGCGCTCCCAGGTCACGTAGAATGCATTGTCGCGGTCATAATACCCCTGAGCATACGACGGGTGCGCTCCCCACGGCTCGTGCACCACGGCGCCGACGATGAATCCCGGAACGAGTGTTCGGTTCGGGTCCGCGCGGATCACACGCTCATCGACCAGCTCTTCGGCGACCACGATCACGTGCCGGGACGCGAACGCGGCTTCCTTCTGCACGCCCAGCAAGCCCCAGATCTGCGTATTGCCTTCCGCGTCGGCGCGCTGGGCGTGGATGATCGTGACGTCGGGGTTGAGCGCCGGGACGGTGGCCAGCGTCTCGCCGGTGTAAGGACAGGTGACCGACGCAATGTGCGGGTTGGCGGCCGGGAGATCGGTCCCCGCGTAGTCGCGCATCGGCCAGAAGGGGAGGCCCGCGGCGCCCGCGGCAAGACGCGCGACCATTCCGAAATGTGAATATTCCTCGATCTCCAGACCCCGAGCACTGTCACCGGCGGGCCCTTCGACGGCTCGCCGGAAGGCGTGCAGCGATCCGGCGCCAGGGTTGCCGGCCCACGAGAAGACGAGCTTCCGGGCGCAGCCCGCTCCGATCATCTGATCGTAGACGAGATCCGGTGTCAGGCGGCACAGGACGAGGCCGCGGCGGCCCTGGCGGATGATCTCGTGGCCGGCGGCAAAACAGATCAGGTGCGTGAAGCCTTCGATCACGACCGTGTCGCCATCGTGCACGAAGCTCGTGATGGCGTCACGCATGGACATGACCTTGCTGCCGGATGCCGGCACGTCCGGCCGGCGGTGCGCCGGCCGCTGGTGCACGGGATCGTCGTGACGGCTCACGCCAGCGCGGTCAGGCACTCGTCTATGATCGCGAGCCCGGTATCGATGTCGTTCGCATCCACGATGAGCGGCGGCGCGAGCCGCAGCGTACTGCGCCCGCATCCGAGGAGCAGGAGTCCCCGGCTGAACGCGCGTTGCACGAGTGCGTTCACGAGATCGGTCGCGGGCTCTCGAGTCTTCTGGTCCTGCACGAACTCGACGCCGATCATCAGGCCGAGTCCGCGCACATCGCCGATGGCGCGATACCGGGTGGCGAGCCGCCGGACACCGGCCATCAACCGCTCGCCCATCGCGCGCGCGTTGGCGACGAGCTCGCGCTCCACGACATCGAGTGTCGCCAGCGCCGCGGCGCAGCACACGGGGTTGCCGCCGAATGTCGAGCCATGTGCACCAGTCTTCCAGCGCATCACCGACTCACGCGCGATGATCGCGCCGATCGGCATGCCGGAGCCCAGCCCTTTGGCGGTGAGCAGAATATCGGGCTCGATCCCCGCGTGCTCGGAAGCGAACATCCGGCCGGTCCGTCCGATGCCGCACTGGATCTCGTCGCAAACGAGCAGGATGCCGTACTTGTGGCAGAGCGCCCGGAGCGCGGCAAGGTAGCCGTCGGGCGGCACCACGTATCCGCCCTCACCCTGGACGGGCTCGACGAAAATCGCCGCGACGTCCCCTGGATCGATCTGGCGTGCGAACAGATCGCGCTCGATGGCGGAGACGCAGAACAACTCGCACGACGGATACTCCTTGCCGAATTCGCACCGGTAGCAGTATCCGAACGGCACATGGTAGATCTCCGGCAGCAGCGGCCCGAACCCGGCATGCTGCCGCGCCTTGCTGGATGTCAGCGACATGGCGCCGTAGGTCCGCCCGTGGAAGGCGCCCTTGAAGGCGACGAGCCCGGCGCGGCCGGTGGAGTTGCGAGCGAGCTTGATCGCACCTTCGACCGCTTCGGTCCCGGAGTTCGTGAGAAAGACGCGTTTCTTGTCGGACCCCGGCGCCAGTTTGGCAAGCCGTTCGCAGAGCGCGGCCATGCCCTCGTAGTAGAAGTCGGAGCCGCATATGTGGAGAAACCGGTCAGCCGCCTCCTTGATCGCGGCGACGACTGCGGGATGCCCGTAGCCGGTCGATGCGACCGCGATCCCGGCCATGAAATCCAGGTACCGGTTGCCGTCCACGTCTTCGATCATCGCCCCGGCGCCGCGCGCGACGACGAGCGGGTATTCCTTGATGTACGACGTCGACGTCCAGGTCGCATCGCGGTCCACGACCGCGCGCGCTCGCGGACCCGGCGGCGGCACCACGATACGCGGGTAGCTGCGCGTTGACGGATCGTGCGATGCCGGGTCCGTCGCGGCCGTCGCAGTGTCACGGGACATGGCGGAACTCACGGCTCGATGATAGTACGGCTCTGCTCGCGCAGGAATTGGGCGACGTAATACGGTCCGCAGCCGCCCTTCCCAGTCGAGCCAGAGCCCTTCCAGCCGCAAAATGGCTGTGCGCCGGGCCACGCGCCGGTTGTCGCGCCGGTCCGTTTGTTGGCGTAGCAGACCCCGGCCTCGGCTTCGTCGAAAAATCGCGTGATGTCATCCGGACGGCCGGTGAAGATCCCAGCCGTCAGTCCGTACTCGGTGTCGTTGACCTGTGAGAGCGCTTCGTCGAAGCCGCTCACCTCGCCCACCGCGAGGATGGGCACGAAGAGCTCGTCGCGAAAGATCGAGCTGGCCAGGGGAAGCCGCGTGACGGCCGGCGCTACGAAATAGCCGTGAGCGAGCTTCCCGTCGGCAAGGCGCGACCCTCCGGTGAGCATCGCGCCCTCTTTGCGTGCCTGGTCGCTGGCGTGCTGGTAGCGAGTGACCGCGCGCTCGTTGATCACGGGTCCGAAAGCGATCTCGCGTTCGGATGGATCTCCGATCCGGATCGTGGCCGTGCGGGCGAGCAGCGCATCGAGAAACGGCCCCGCGACGCGGCGGTCGACGTAGACGCGTGAGGTGGCACTGCATTTCTGGTTTTGCAGACCGAACGCGGACCGGGCGACGCCCTCCGCCGCGGCGTCGAGGTCCGCGGTCCCGGTCACCACCGTGGCGTTCTTCCCTCCCAGCTCCAGGAGACAGGGCTTGATCCATCGGCCGGCCGCCAGGCCGGCGTGGATGCGCAGGCCGACGGTCTTCGATCCTGTGAAGACAACGCCGCCGATACCCGGATGCTGCCAGAGCGCATCTCCGATCGCTTCACGGTGACCGGTGACCATGTTGAACGCGCCGGACGGCAGCCCGGCGTCGCGATAGGCCTCATACAGCCCGAGCCCAGTCCACGGTGCGTCCTCCGCAGGCTTGTAGACGACCGTGTTGCCGGCGGCGAGCGCGGCGGCAGACATCCCGGTCGACAGCGCCAGCGGGAAGTTGAACGGCGCGATGCACGCGAAGACGCCGTAGGGCCGGAGGACGTCGGTGTTGCGTTCGATCGGCGTGAGCCGCGCCATTTGCCGCACGAATCCGTGCGCGTCGGCGATCTGCTGGCAGTAGTAGTCGATCAGGTCGGCTGCCTCCTCCGCATCCCCCATCGCTTCGAGACGGCTTTTCCCCACCTCGACGCTCATGCGGGCGGCGAGGTCGAACTTGCGCTCGCGGATCAACGCGGCCGCGCGGCGAAGCGTGGCGACTCGCTCCTCCCATGGGCGGCGTCCCCAGCCGTGCTGGGCACGCCGCGCGGACGAGACGGCGGCATCGACGTCCGACGCGGACGCGGCGGCGAACTCGGCCAATACGTATCGCGTATCGATCGGCGACCGGTCAACGAGGGGCGGAGCGTGCGTGGTCACCGCCTCGCCATCGATATAGAAGGGATGGCTCCGCCCAGCCGCCGTCCGGACACGCGCCAGCGCCTCGTCGAACTGGCGGTGGAACACCTCCATGTCGACGTTGGCCGACGTGTAGGTGATCTTCGGCGGAGCGGATGCAGCGGGGGCTGACTCGGAACGCATTTCCGGACCGGGCATGTCTCGCGGGCCTCAGCGGGGGGTGAGGAGGGCGGCGACCGTCGCCGCGAGTGCCGTCCGCAGCCGGCCGGTCATCATGGCAATCTCGGATTCGGTGATGACGAATGGTGGCGCCAGCATCACGAGATCGCCATTGGTGCCATCCGCCTGCCCGGAATTCGGCCAGACGATCAGTCCGGCATCCTGCGCCGCCGCGGCAAAGCGCTCCGCGAACCGCACCGAGCGCGCGAACGGCGCACGCGACTCTTTGTCTTCCACGAACTCGATGCCGGCCAGGAGCCCACGGCCCCGGACATCACCGACGTGCGGGAGGTCGCGCAGCGACTCGAGAGCCGAGTGGAATGCCGGCGCGATTCCCGCACAGCGAGCGATCAGGTCGTGGTCCGCGATCCATTCGAGGGTCGCGAGTCCGGCCGCGCAGGTCACCGGATGGTGGGAATACGTTTGCGCGTGAAGGAGTGCGCCGCTTCCCTGGGCCAGCACATCCACGATGCGTCTGGGCGCGAGCACCACGGACAGCGGCGCGTAGCCGCCGGTGATCCCCTTGCCCATCACGAGGATATCCGGTGCCACCTGATAGGGTTCGAGCGCGGACCACGTCCCGGTCCGTCCGGCACCGCTCAGGATCTCGTCGGCCACGAAGAGCACGCCATACCGGTCGCATATCTCGCGGATGCGGCGCCAATAGGCGGGGCGTGGCACGCTGGCGCCCGTCGACGACCCTCCGATCGGCTCGGCGATGAAGGCGGCGACGGAATCGGCGCCCTCGCGGAGGATCGCGGCTTCGAGCGCATCGCCGGTGCAGGCGGCGCACGGCGGACCGTGGCCCCGGCATTCGCAGCGATACATATAGGGAGCGGGAACGCGCGGGACGGCGACCAGCCAGTCCCGGTAGGTCGCGCGATACTGCTCACGGGCGGACGCCGACAGAGCGAGCAACGTGTTGCCGTGATAGCTCGGAGAGAACGCGAGCACCTTGTGCTTGTCCGGGCGTCCGGACTCCACCCAGTACTGGCGGGCGAGCTTGAGCGCCGCCTCGACCGCCTCCGAGCCGCTGGAGAGGAAATACGCGTGGTCGAGATCCCCTGGCGCGCGCGCGACCATCGCCGCGGCCAGGGATTCGGCTGCCTCATGCGTGAACATCATCCCGCTCACGTAGGCAATGCGAGCGGCCTGCCGCGCCATCGCCTCGCCGATCGCGCCCACACCGTGCCCGATGGTCGCGACGAACGCGCCGCCGCAGCCATCGAGATAGCTCCGTCCGGCCGAGTCGAAGAGCCAGCACCCCTCACCGCGCACGATCAGCGGGTAGGTGCGCCGGAGCTTACGGTAGAAAACGGGGGAGTCCGGGTAGCTGAGCGGCACCGAAAGAGAGAGGAGCGGAAACAGAAAAGAGAAAGGAGACGAAAACTACCGATGCGATGCCAGCCGGTCCGGCATCATGATGTATACAATGCGGCCGGCTGCACGCTCCGGGCCGGTCCATCAAGGCTGCCGTGCCAATCTTAGAGCGTTACGGCTGGCCGAGCAACGTCGCGCATTGTGTGCATTGTTGCGAGCTCGCGGGTCTTTACATCCCAGCGGCCGGCATGTATGATCGCGCCTGCCGCGGGTAGCGGACGGCGCATGCCCGGACCTGGCTCTCCAACGGCTCTTCAACGGCGAGGGACGTGCGCATGGCGCTGTGATGTCCGCGCTCGCTCGGTGGTCGAGATGCGTGGCCGGCGTGGTCGCGCTGTGCCTGCCCGCCGCAGCGCATGCGCAACGAGGACTGATCACCGGACGCGTCACCGACGTGGCCACCAAGGCTGGCGTGCCGGACGTGCAGATCCGGATCGCAGGGTCTTCGGTCGGCACACTGACGCACGAGGACGGGTCGTTTCGTCTGGTCGTGAGCCGATCCGGCACAGTGACGCTGCAGGTGCTCCGGTTGGGGTATCAGGCACAGGTGAGGGACGTAACCGTTCCCGATTCCGGGACGGTGTCGGCGGATTTCACGCTGACCGCGGCGGTGACCACGCTCGACCAGGTCCTGGTGCAGGCGACCGGCGTCCAGGAGCGGACCCGCGAGACGGGAAACGCGGTACAGGTGCTCACCACCGATTCCGTGCCCAAGGGTGCGACCGCGGATTTCTCCGACGTCCTGTCGTCGCGGGCGCCGGGGGTCACCGTGACCCAGGCCTCCGGGACCACGGGGGGCACGTCGCGGATCCGGATTCGCGGGAGCAGCAGCATCTCGCTCGACAACGGGCCGCTGCTGGTGATCGACGGCGTGCGTGCCGACAACGACCAGTCGGCGACGCAACTGAATGTCGGGGGCCAGGCGCCGTCGCGTCTCGATGACATCGACCCCAACGAAATCGAGGACATCACGGTGTTGCCCGGACCGGCCGCATCGGCACTCTATGGAACGGCCGGCGCCAACGGCGTGATTCAGGTCACGACCAAGCATGGCACAGCGGGCAAGCCGGAATGGCGGGCGTACGCCGAGGGCGGGACCATCCGCAACTACGTCACCTACCCCGCGAATTACGCGCGCCTCGGCATCGAGACATCCGACACGCTGGGGTCGGAGATCACGCAGTGTACGCTGCTCCTGCAGTACAGCAGCGGATGCACTCCGAAGGGCGGTCTCATCGCGTTCAATCCGCTCGAGAACATCAGTCCCAACATCGATGGGTCTCGCGACGACTTCGGATTGTCCGTGGGTGGCGGAACGGATGTCATCAACTATTTCGCGAGCGGCGACCACCGCAATGAGCAGGGCGTCTACCAGAACAATTACGTCACCCGGGACAACGCGCGGCTGAATCTGCGCGCCACTCTGAGCCCGAAAGTCGAGATGTCGACGAGCATCGGGTACCTCCAGAGCGGGCTCGGCCTCCCGCAGAACGACAACGCGTCGTATGGCGTTCTGAGTGGCGGGTTGCTCGGATCGGCGTTCAACGATCCCGTCACGCACGGATATCTGGCCGCGCTGACGCCCGACAGCCTCGCGCACATCCTCTCGACGCAGAGCAACAATCGGCTGACCGGGAGTGCCACGATCACGTGGCGGCCGCTCGACTGGTTGTCGGTGGTCGGCGTGACCGGCATCGACTACGAACAGCTCACCGAGCGGCAGATCATGCCGCCCGGGATCATCCCGATTTTCCCCTCGGGGTTCGTGCAGACCGATCCAATCACCAACCAGCAGTACACGACCAACGTCACGGCGACCGCGCACTACAACTCGAGTGCGGCATTCGCCTGGACGACGTCCGCCGGCACGCAGTTCAATGACCAGCGCCACAGCCAGCTCCTGGCCACGGGCCAGGGATTGCTACCCGGAGTCGGCACCCTGGGCGGCGCCACCAACAGTTTCACGGTCACGGAAGACAATCCGGAGGAGGTCCTCTTCGGGGGCCTGGTCCAACAGCAACTCGCGTGGCGTGACAAAGTGTTTCTCACCGGAGCCGTCCGCACGGACAAGAACAGCGCGCTGAACAACGGGTCATGGACGACCTATCCGGAAGGCAGCCTGTCGTGGGTGATCGGCGAGGAGCCGTTCTTCCCAAAATCCTCGCTCGTCAGCTCGCTCCGGCTACGCACGGCATATGGCGAGTCGGGTGTGCGCCCATCGTTCCGGCAGCCGAACTCCTTCTTTTCTCCGGCGCCGGCGAAGAAGGACGGCGTCGAGCTGGTCGGAGCGATCGACACCGCCACCGGGAATCCCAATCTCACGCCCGAGATCTCGCGCGAGTTCGAGGGGGGATTCGATGCCGGCCTTCTGTCGGATCGCATCCAGATCACGGGCACGGTCTACACGAAGACGACCGACGGCACGCTGGTGCAGGCTACGCTGCCGCCAGGGACGGGCGGAGACGTGCAGTTCCTGAATCTCGGCCAAGTGACGAACCGCGGATTCGAGATCGGCGCGACGGGCACGATCTATCAGAGCCGCAACTTCGATGCGGAGCTGACGGTCAACGGGTCGGTCAACCACAACAAGCTGATCAAACTGGGTCCCGGCATCAGCCCGATCACCTTCGACGCCGGCGACGCGGGCGACACCCAGGAGTTCACACCGGGCTACTCACTCGGGGGCTTCTGGTCGTTCCCGTACACATTCAAGGATGCCAATCACGACGGCATCATCCAGCCCAACGAGATCACCGTCGGACCGACGCCCGTGTTCTTCGGCAACTCCCAACCCACCGACGAGTTTTCGTTTACGCCAGCGCTGACATTCTTCAAGTCGCTGCGGATTCAGGCGCTGTTCGATCGCCGGGCGGGCAATCTCGCCTACAATGGGACGGAAGAGTTCCGCTGCGGGTTTTCCAACACGCTCTGCAAGGAAGCGTACGATCCGCACTCGAGCCTGAAGCAGCAAGCGGCGGCGATCACCGAGGCGTTGAGTCTGAGCGATGCCGGGGCGTACGAGGACGGGTCGTTCTGGAAGTTCCGAGAGCTGACGGTGCGGTATACAGCGCCTCAGTCCTGGGCTCGGCGCCTGAACGCCCGCAACGTGGCGATCTCGGTATCTGGGCGGAACCTGGCGACGTGGACCAAGTACACCGGGTTCGATCCGGAGATCAACTTTGCTCCGAACTCGAACAACGGTTACAACCCCTTCACCGCATCGGATTTTCTCACGCAGCCTCCAGTCCGGTATTGGACGGGGCGGGTGGAGATCACATGGTAACACAAATTCCCCCCGTGCCGCGGTGCAGGGCAGCGTCCGCCAGGCCCATCGCACACTGGGCGCAGCGCGGTGTGCGGGTGCTGCTCGCGCTTCTGCTGGTGAGCGGCGCAGCGGCGTGCAATGTCGACCGCTTGCTCACCACAAAGGACAAGGACACCAGTCCGGTCGGATCGATCAACAGCGCGACTGGTTTGCCGAACGCGTACGCGGGCGCGATCTCCCAATTCCAGGTCGGGTGGGCGGGCTCGGCGGCTGACCTTGGGAGCGGCAACGAGGGCCAGATCAACATGACGGCGCTCCTCACCGACGAGTACATCGATCTGGAGACGTTCCCGACGCGCATCGCGGTGGACCAGCGAATCACCGCGCCTGGCAACGGCACGCTCCGGGGCAACTATCTCGACCTGAGCCAGGCGCGGGTCTCGGCCGAGCGCGCGGCGGGGCTGTATCAGCAATTCGATCCTGCCAACCCGCTGCACGCCGAAGTGCTCAACCTCGCCGGGTACAGCTATCTCGTGTTTGCCGAGGACTATTGCTCGGGTATTCCCTTCGACTCGATCGCGCCCAACGGCAAGATCATCTATGGCCAGCCGTTGACGACGGACTCGATGTACGCCCGCGCGATGAAGGATTTCCAGGCAGCGCTGGTCATTGCGGCCGCCGACTCCGCTGCAAATGGTGATGCGAAGGGGATCGAGCAACTCAGTGTCTCGCGGATCGCGCAGGCTCGCGTGCTCCTGGACGAGGGACAATTCGCTCAGGCTGCCAACATCGCGGCGCTCGTCCCCCTTTCGTTCGTCTACGCGATGGAGGGGTCGAGCAACTCTCCGCGCGAATACAACGGCGTGTGGTACTTCACGACGCAACTGGCATTCAGCGTCGCGGACAACGAGGGCGGCAACGGACTGGACTTCGTGTCGGGCAATGATCCCCGCGTGCCATCGGTGGATGTCGGGACGCCGGGCTTCAGCGGCGTCGGCCAGGACTTCATTAGCGAGGAGTTGTACACCGGTCCAACTTCGAACACGCCGCTCGCGACCGGGCTGGAGGCGGCGCTGATCGTTGCTGAGGCTGAGTTGCATGCGGGCCAGGACAGCGTATGGGCTAAGCAGTTGAACTCGCTGCGCAAGTCGGCCCAAACCCTTCTCGCCTCCGGTGACTCGATCGCACCTCTCACGGGGGACTCTACGAGCACCGCATCCAGCACGCTGCGGGTCAGCGTAATGTTCCGGGAGCGTGCGTTCTGGTTGTACCTGACGGGACACCGGCTCAGCGATATGCGGCGCCTGATCCGGCAATACCATCGCGCTGCCAAGGATGTATTTCCGACAGGCCTCGACGTGGTGACGGGGTCGCCGTACGGCACCTCGATCGAGTTCCCGGTATCGTCGGACGAGTCGAACAACCCGAATTCTCACGGGTGCCTCAATAACAACGCGTAAGCGGCGCGGATGCCGCGCACTCCGGGCGGGGTGCGCGGCCTCGCGTCTCACGGTACCTCGCATGCTCCTGTCCAGTGTCCGTGCGGCCGCCCGCTCCGTGGCGGCCGTGGTGGTGGCCCTGCCGCTGTCGGGCCCTGTCCTGCAATCCATGCTACGGGCGCAGGCTGCGCCAGTGGTTTCGCCGGCGCCGCCGCCGGTGGGTCCCGCCGTGTCGGTGGTATCGGCGCCGCCGGACAAGCGGTTGCTGACCCTCGACGACATGACGCGTGAACGCGACGCCGCCGATCCACGGCTCTCGCCGGACGGGCAACTGGTGGCGTATACGGTAACCGGTACGGACACGGCGCATGATGCGTTCGTGTCCGCCATCTACGTCACGAGCTTCGACGGGCGCACGACACGGCGGATGACGTGGAGCAAGGAAGGCGAGCATCTGGCGCGCTGGAGCCCTGATGGGCACACACTAGCGTTCCTGTCGGCACGCGACGACCAGCACGAAGCCGAGCAGGTGTGGATGCTGCCCCGCGATGGCGGGGAGGCGCAGCGCGTGACGAACTTCCCGGGCGGGGTCCTCGACTACGCGTGGGCGCCCGATGGCCACCGGCTCGCGGCGATCGCCGTCGATCCCGACCCCGACTCGGCGGAGAGCGAAAGCGCCGCGGGCAAGGCAAGGACTCCAAAGCCCATCGTCATCACGCGCTTTCAGTTCCGGGCGGACAACATCGGATGGCTCGGCGACCGCCGGGCGCGACTCTATGTGGTGGACCTCGGATCGCATGCCGAGACCCTGCTCACACCGGGCCAGACCGACGCGGCGCTCCCGTCGTGGTCGCCCGATGGGGGCCTGATCGCCTACGTCCGCAAAGCTGGTGAGGATGAGGACAGGACCTCGAACCACCAGGTCTATACTATAGAACCGCGGTCCGGCGCCATGCCGCACCAGATCACGAAGTACGACGGGAACGACAACGACCCGGAGTGGGAAGCGGGGGCGCCGGCGTGGAGTCCCGATGGCAAGTGGATCGCCTACATACGAGGCGGCCCCGAGAAGATGCTCTACTACTCCGTGGGCCACCTCGCGGTCGTACCGGCGGCGGGCGGCCCGGAGCGCGTCGTCACACCGGCCCTCGACCGGAGCGTCATCCAGCCGCAATGGTCGGCCGATGGCAGCAGCGTGTATTTCCTGCTGGAGGATGACCGCGCCGTCGAGCTGGCGCGAGTCGCCGTAACGACCCGCGGCGACAGCGCCATTGGCGGGGCGATCGAGCGGATCGTGACCGGCCGCCAGGTGCTGAGCGGGTTCGAAGTGACACCCGGCGGCCGAGTCGCGTTCGTCGCCAGCACTTCGGACATGCCGCCCGAGATCGCCGTGCTGGACGATGGCGTGCGGCCGGTCGGCGGCGGCGGATCGGCGCCGCGGCAGCTCACGCACGAAAACGCGTGGCTGGATTCGATTGCCCTGGCCACGACACGAGAAGTGACGGTGCACAGCGCGGATGGGACGGTCGTGAGCGGTTTCATCCTGACACCGCCGGGATACACCCCTGGGAAACGGTACCCCGCGATTCTGCGGATTCACGGGGGACCGGTCGAGCAGTGGGATGACAGCTTTCAATTCGACTGGCAGCTCATGGCTGCGCACGGATACGTCGTGATGGCCGGCAACCCGCGAGGGAGCTCGGGGCGAGGCCAGACCTACACGAGCGCGATCTTCGCGGATTGGGGCAACAAGGATTCACAGGACGTGCTGGCCGTCGTCGACAAGGCCGTCGCGGACGGGATTGCGGATTCTGCGCGGCTGGGAGTCGGAGGATGGTCGTACGGCGGGATCCTGACCGACGAAGTGATCGCGCGCACGACGCGTTTCAAGGCAGCCACCAGCGGAGCCGGGATGGCCAACGCGTTCGCCGGCTACGGCACCGACCAGTACGTGCGCGAATACGAGGATGAGTTGGGGACGCCGTGGACGCATCCGGAGGCGTGGCTCCGCGTGTCCTTTCCATTTCTCCACGCCAATCGGATCGTGACCCCGACGCTATTTTTCTGTGGCGATCTCGACGCCAACGTTCCGCTGATCAACTCCGAGCAACTGTATCAGGCGCTACGCAGTCTCGGTCGTCCGACGGCGCTGGTCGTGTATCCCGGCGAGTATCACGAGTTCACCAAGATCACGCACCTCCGGGACCGGCTCCAGCGCTATCTCGGCTGGTACGACCGTTTTCTTTCGCCGGATGCGCAACACACGCAGGGCTTCACGCAGCGTGGCACCCACGCCCAGGCTATGCAATGACCGCTGCAGGCGCAGGAACCCGATCCGGCGGGAACGGCACGCAGTCTGGCCGGTACGACATCATCATCGTCGGCGCCGGCCACAATGCGCTCGTGACCGCGGCCTACCTGGCGCGCGCCGGACTTCGTGTCGTGGTGCTGGAGCGGCGCGAGGTGATCGGCGGCGCATGCGTGTCGGAAGAGATCTGGCCCGGCTACAAAGTCTCGACGGCGTCCTACGTGAACAGCCTGCTGCGGCCGGAGATCATCCGCGAGCTGGAGCTGGCCAAGCACGGCTTCGAGATGCTGCCGCGCAACCCGTCCGCGTTTTCGCCGTTTCCGGATGGCCGGTATCTGATGCTGGGTCCGGACAAGGACATGACCCGGCGCGAGATCTCCAAATTCTCGCCTCGGGACGCGGAGGCGTTGCCCAAGTACGAGGCCATGCTCGAGCGCGTGGCGGATTTCATCGAGCCCACCCTGATGATGACGCCGCCGGATCCGTGGTCGCTGACGCCGCGGAATCTCACCACGATGGCGAAGCTCGGCTGGGGATTCCTCAAACTGGGCCGGAAGGACGGTGCCGCCGCGGTCGAGATACTCACCGGCGCGGCGCGGCCGATCCTCGAGCGGTGGTTCGAATCGGAGCAGCTCAAGGTCCTGTTGGCGACGGACGCGGTGATCGGTGCCATGGCGGCACCCTCGATGCCGGGAACGGCATACGTGCTCTTCCACCACGTCATGGGTGAGACCAACGGCGTGCGTGGAGTGTGGGGCTATGTTCGGGGTGGCATGGGCGGGATCAGCAACGCGATCGCCGGATCGGCCCGGGCCGCGGGCGCGGAGATCCGGACCCAGGCCGAAGTGGCGCGAATCCTGGTCCGGAACGGGGCCGTCGAGGGTGTCGCACTGGCGGATGGCACGGAAGTCCGGGCCCCGCGCGTCGCGTCGGGTGCCGACGCGCACGTGACATTCGGCCGGCTCGTCGAGCGCAGGGAGCTGCCGGATGACTTCGCAGCCGCGATCGATGCGCTGGACTACCGCAGTGCAAGCCTCAAGATCAACGTGGCGTTGCGCGAGCTTCCGGATTTCACCGCGTGTCCGGGGACGGCGCCTGGGCCGCAGCACCGTGGGACGATCCACATCTGCCCGACCCTCGATTACATCGAGGAAGCATACGACGACGCGAAATACGGGAGGCCGGCGCGCAACCCGATGCTCGAATGCACGATTCCGTCGGTGCTGGACGACACGGTGGCGCCCAAGGGGCAGCATCTCATGTCGATGTTCATCCAGTATTTCCCCTACGCCTTGAGCACTGGGCAGCCCATGGAAGAGGCAAAGGAGGCGTTCGCGGACCGGTGCTTCGACATCCTGACGCAGTATGCGCCGAATTTCCGGCGCGCCGTGATCGGCCGCCAGGTTCTGGCACCCGTGGACATCGAGCGGCGGTACGGCCTCACAGGGGGCAACATCATGCAGGGCGCGATGTCGCTCTCCAGCCTGTTCTTCATGCGGCCGATCGCCGGGTACGCCAACTACCGCTCCCCGATCCGGGGCCTGTACATGTGCGGCGCCGCGACCCACCCAGGTGGCGGCGTCATGGGTGCATCGGGCCACAACGCGGCGCGAGAGATCTTGCGGGACGGAAAGGGGAAATAGGTTCATGCCGGCCCTCGAGCGGACGCTGCCGCGCCGCGCGTATTTCGACGACGACGTCTTCCAGCGCGAGCGCGAGCGGATCTTCGCGCGCGAGTGGTATTGCGCGGGACGCGCAGAGTCGATTCCCGCATCGGGCGACTATTCGGTCGTGACGGTGGCGGGTGAGAGCGTGCTGCTCGTACGTGGTGCGGACGGCGTGCTTCGCGGGTTCTTCAACGTGTGCCGCCACCGCGGGTGCGAACTGGTCCTGACCGGCGCGCGGCCCGCCGTGGAGCATACCGCCGGACCGTCGGGTCACTTCGCCGGGGCGATCCGCTGTCCATACCACTCCTGGACCTACGCGCTCGACGGGGCGCTGCGGACGGCGCCATTTCTCGAGGAGGACGCGGAGTTCTCACGGTCGGACCTGCCGCTCCATCCGGTGGGGGTCGACGTGTGGGGCGGCTTCGTCTTCGTGAATCTCACGCCCGCGCAAGCAGCCGCGGAAGGGCGGACACTGCGCGCACAACTGGGTGAGGCGCCCGCGCGCGTCGCGCGCTACCCGCTCGCACAATTGCGCACTGCCCGGCGGATCGTGTACGAGGTCGCCGCGAACTGGAAAGTGATGCTCGAGAATTACAACGAGTGTTATCATTGCGCGGGCGTGCATCCCGAGCTGTGCGCGATCGTCCCGGCGTTCAAGTATCGGGGCGGCTCGGAGCTCGATTGGGAGTCAGGTATCCCGCACCGCCCGGGGGCGTGGACGTTCACCGAGTCCGGAACGAGCACCCGCGCTCCGTTCGCGGGCCTCGACGATGACGAGCGGGTGCGGCACAAGGGTGAGTTGCTCTACCCCAATCTTCTGCTGAGCCTCTCCGCCGATCATGTGGCTGCGTTCACCCTCTGGCCACGGCATCCAACGCACACGACGATCGCTTGCGATTTCCTGTTCGATCCCGCGGAGATGGCCAAGCCGGGTTTCGATGCGTCGGATGCGGTCAACTTCTGGGATATCGTCAACCGCCAGGACTGGACGATCTGCGAGGGCGTGCAGCGCGGCATGCGGTCGCGCGTGTTCGAGCGCGGCTATTACGCACCGATGGAGAGGTGGAGCCTCGACATCCGCCGATATGTGCGCGACCGCATCGGCGACCTCGACACATGACGGGACGCCGGCCCACCCACAAGCGGCGATCCGCGGTGTCCTCGCCTGCCGCGCCGCGGCGCCGCAACTACCAGCACATCGTGCTCGGACTCGGCGGACTGGGAAGCGGCGCGGCGTACTGGCTCGCGTGCCGCGCGGGCGCCGATGTGCTGGGCATCGAGCAGTTCGAGCTGGGGCACGTGCGTGGCGAGTCGCAGGATCATTCGCGGATCATCCGGCTCTCCTATCACACGCCGTCCTACGTACAACTGGCGAAACGGGCCTACGATTCGTGGGCGAGACTGGGTGCGGATGCCGGCGAGCAGGTCGTGCTCAAGACCGGCGGCCTCGATGTCGCGCCTCGTGACGCGGCGATCGATCTCAGCACGTACACCGGCAGCCTGACCGCCTGCGGCGTCCCGTTCGAGGCGCTCGACGCGGCTGAGATCATGCGCCGGTGGCCGCAATGGCACCTCACGGACGAGCATCACGGCATCTATCAGTCGGAGAGCGGGATCGCGATGGCGGCGCGGGCGAATGCCGCACACCAGCGAATGGCCCGCGCGCATGGCGCGACCCTCATGGATCGCACACCGGTCCGGTCGATCCGTCCCGTGGATGGCGAAGTCGAAGTCGAGGCGGGAGGGAAGCGGTACCGCTGCGAGTCGCTGGTCGTCGCGGCCGGTCCCTGGTCACCGGTGGTACTGAAGCGCTTGGGCACCCGGATCCCGCTCGAAGTGACCCAGGAGCAGGTGACATACTTTCGCACGGCACACTCCGCCGCTTTCGCGCCCGAGCGGTTTCCCATCTGGATCTGGATGGATGACCCGTCGTTCTACGGCTTTCCGATCTTCGGGGAGCAGGCCGTAAAGGCTGCCCGCGACGCCGGCGGTCCGCCGGTGACCGCCAACACCCGATCGTTCGATCCGGACCCCGCGCAGGAACGGGCAGTCAAACGGTTTCTCGCACGCTACCTTCCTGATGCGGCCGGTCCGATTCTGTACACCAAGACGTGCCTCTACACACTCACGCCCGACCGGGATTTCGTGATCGACCGGCTGCCGGGTCATTCCAACATCTTGGTGGCGATCGGAGCGGGGCACGCCTTCAAGTTCGCGTCGGTGATTGGACGAATTCTCTCGGAGCTGGCGATCGATGGCTCCACGCCATCGGATATCTCGCCGTTCGCGATCACGCGGCCGATCCTGAAGATGAAGAACCCGCCAAAGAACTACATGCAGTGAGGAAAGAGAAAGGAGAAAGGCAGAAAGGAGAAAGGAGAAAGGCCCAACATACTGGAGGCTTGCGCGTGCACTCTCGATTGTCAGATGTCGGTCGTCGTGTGATCCGGTGGGTCGTGCTCGCCATGCCGGTTGTCCCGGCCCTGATGATCACGGGGCTGCCGGCGGCAGCGCAGGATGGTGCCCCTGCAGAGGAGGCATCCGTTCCGTGGCCCGTGGCGTCCGGAGGGAGGCCGGTCGACAGCGTCCTGGCGGCGACGACACCGCCCGGCGATTCGATGGGCGCCGAGACGGCGGCACGGCTCGCCGAATACATCCGGATCAATACGAGCAACCCGCCGGGAAATGAGCTTCAGACCGCCCACTGGCTGAAGGACGCTCTGGCTCGCGAGGGTATCGAAGGGCACATCGTCGATACGGCCGAACTGGGCCCGGGCCGGGCCAATTTCTACGCGGTGCTCAAGGGAGATGGCTCCCAGAAAGGCATCGCACTCGTGCACCACATGGACGTCGTGCCGGTGACCCGCGAGCGCTGGGCAGCCGATCCATTCGGTGGCGTGGTCAAGGATGGATACCTGTGGGGCCGCGGGACGCTCGACATGAAGGGGCAGGGCATCATCCAACTGATGAGCCTCATCGCGCTCAAGCGCGCTGGCGTGCACCTCACGCGGGATATCGTGTACATCGCAAACGCCGACGAGGAAGCGCAGGGCACTGGCGCGATGACCTTCGTGCGGCGCCACGCCGATCTCCTCTCGACGGTCGAGTATCTGATGACCGAGGGCGGCGATACGCGGGTCGAGAACGGGAAAGTCAAGTGGTGGGGCGTCAGCGTCGGAGAGAAGCGGGCGTACTGGCAACAACTGGTCGTGCATGGCACGGCATCCCATGGCTCGGAGCCGACCGCTGACAATCCGGTGCCGAGGCTCGCGCGCGCGATCGTGCGGGTGGCCGCGTGGAACACGCCGCTCCGGGTGTCGGCGGCCGTGGATCGCCTGTTCAAGGTCGAGGCGCTCTACGAGCAGGGGGAGCACAAGCGCTGGCTGGCGGACGCGGCCCGCGCACTTCAGGATCCGCGAGCCAAAACCTGGCTCTTGAGCGACCCGGATCGGAATGCGCTACTCCGCAACACAATCTCTCCCACCGTGCTGCATGGCGCAGAAGTCACCAACATCATCCCGGGTGAGGCGACGGCGAATCTCGACATCCGGTTGTTGCCGGATGAGGATACCGCGGCCTTCAAGAAGGAGCTCACGCGGATCGTGGACGATCCAAAGGTCGAGATCCACACCCTTCCCGGCATCGAGCCGACGTTCAGCGCGCCGGCGAATACCGCGCTCTTTCGCGGTATCGAGCGGACCATCCACGAGATGGCGCCCGGACTCCCGGTCGCGACGCAGACTGACGCGGGGGCGACGGATCGTCCCACGTATGCCGGCGCCGGGATCATCTGCTACGGACTTTCTCCCTACCTGGTCGAGATGGAGATCGATCGTCGCGGCGAGCATGGCGACGACGAACGGATCCCGCTCAACACGCTGGGCTGGGGCGTGCGGTTCTACCAGAAACTGCTGATGGAGATGCAGGCGAAGGGCGGTCTCTAGCGGCCCAGCGCCCGCAGGACCTCGCGGTCGAACGCGGCGGACAGGCTCTCACGCGGCGAGTAGGGCCCTGGCGTATAGGCGGGTGAGACGATGCCGCGGTAGCTCTCCTCGCAGATGTGCCAGTCCTGGCGGTTGGTCATGTCCCAGAACCTGACGCCATCCAGTGGGTCGAAGGTCTTGTCCTGCAGGGTGGCGGCGTTGAACAACCACTCGCAGGTGATACGCGTGCGCGCCGGGCCGTCCGGCCACATCGTGTGAAACATGACGTAATCGGGGTGCAGGCTCAGGAGCATGTTCGGAAAGATCGAGTAGTAGTACACACGCCGCTCGTCTGCATCGGTGAGATGCTCCCCGACGGGAAGGCCGCAGGCTCGGCCGGTCATCGTCATGCTGCCCGCGTCGTCGTTGATCACCATGTAGCCGCCGAGGAACGGCCCGTCGTACAGATCGTTCTCGCCGCTGGTGGCCGGCGTCAGCTTCACGAGCGCGGGATGAACGGGCGAGCAGTGATAGCATTCCGAATAATTCTGGAAGAGCAGCTTCCAGTTGCACTGGACGTCGTATTCGATGCGGCTGGCCGACACGAGGGCCGGCATGTTGAACCGGCTGAACCGCCCCATGAGCGGAGCGAAGGCCTCCGCGAACGGCTGCGGATTCGCCCCGATGTGGTAGAAGACGAACCCCTCCCACTCGGCCGTCGGGACGGCGTGGAGCGGGTAGTCGCTCTTGTCGAATCCCTCGATGTCGGCGGTCGACGGCGCGCCGATCAGGCGGCCATCGAGCGCGTACACCCAGGAGTGATAGGGGCAGACGATCCGGTCGCCGACGTTGCCGATGGATGCTTCGCAGAGTCGCGTGCCGCGATGGCGGCACGTGTTGTGGAACCCACGGATGCGGCCCGTCTTGTCGCGCAGGAGGATCACGGCGGCGTTGCCGAGCTGGCGAACGACGTAGTCGCCCGGCTCCGGAATTTCGGCGGCGCGGCCCGCGCAGAGCCATCGCGAGTGAAAAATCTTCGCTACCTCGCCGGCGTAGATCTCGGGTGACGTGAAGTACGCCTGGGGGAGCGTCCGGGCGCCGTCGACCGGGATCAGTGTCGAGTGTACGAACGTCGCCGCCATGGAAGCCTCCGCCGGTGAGAGCCGAATCCCGTTGTATACAAAGATGCGCGCGCCGCCGGCGAGGCGAAAGTGGACTATGCGCCGAGCAACGCGAGGCGCGGTGTCGCGTAGAGGCGCTCGCCGTCGACCCGGTCGAGCGCGCGCCGGGCATCCGCCGGCAGGGGCGGGAGACTGGGGTCGTACTTCACGTCGCCCAGGATGGGTGTGCCGGGCGCCGCGATCTTCGCTCCGGGATTCAGAATCCCGAGGGGATCGAACGCCGCCTTGACCGCACGAAAGAGCCGAGGCGCGGGCGCATCCGGATCGGGCCACAGCATCGGTTCGAGGGGTGCGCGGAGCCTGCCATCGCCGTGCTCTCCCGACAGTGTTCCGCCCAACCGCGCGGTGAGGGCGATGACCTCACCGAGCAGCGCGCGCACCTTGGTGTGCCAGGCCGGATCCCGGACGTCGATGAGCGGGTTGACGTGGATGTGCGCATCGCCGGCGTGGCCGAAGATCGCACCCCGGATGCCATGCTTCTGCATCGCGGTGCGCACACCTCGAACGTAGGCCGCCAGATGCGCGGGAGGCACGGCACCGTCTTCGATGAATTGCATCGACTTGAGCGCGGGATCGAGGCGGGCGAGGACCGGGCTGGCCGCGTGGCGCAGGTCCCACAGCGCGGTCTCCGCGTCCCTGCCGAGTGCGAGATCCACCTGCGTCGCACCGTGCGCCCGCATCTCGCGCGACAAGGTGATCGCTCCTTCCCGTGCCCCGGCCGGCGATGCCGCTTCGATCTCGATCAGGAGCACCGCCTCGGTTTCCGCCGGCAATCGCGTGGCGGTCTCGCCGGCGCGGGCAGCCTCCCGCACGAAGTCGAGGAACGTGCGATCGAGCAACTCGCAGGCAGCGGCCCCGGCGTCGCGCGCCACCCGGGCGCCGCCGACGGCTGATTCCAGCGTGGGGAAAGCCGCGAGGAGACTCGCCGTCGCGCCGGGCCGCTCTGCCAGGGCCAGCTCGATACCGGCGAAGACCGCCAGTGTCCCTTCGCTGCCGACGAGCAGGTCGACGAGGTCGCCGCTGCGCGCGTAGTCAGCGACCGCGTACCCCGAGGAATCCTTCCGCACCCCGGGATGCTGGAGCCTGGCCCCTCCGATTGCGCGAATTTCGGGCGCCACATCCTGAAGAAACCGTCTGACTGCCGGCACCATCGCGGGAGCGGGCTGCCCCCGGCGAATTACCGCGCGCGTGCCGTCGTCGAAGATGCAGTCGAGTGCGACGACCCACGGCCGCATCGATCCGTATTTCAGCGTGTGCGCACCCGCCGCATTGGTCGATGCCATTCCCCCGATCGTGCAGAACGCACCACTCGAGGGATCGACGGGAAAGCGCAGCCCGCAGGCGACGGCCGCCGCATCGGCCTCTTCCCGCAGGACCCCCGGGCCGACAAGAAGATGGCGGTGTTCATCCACGGCCGACACATCGCGCAGCCGGCTGACATCGGCGATCACGCCAGCGCCGATCGCACCGCCGGCCATGCCGGACCCCGAGCCGCGCGGAATGAGCGGCGTGCGAGTACGGTGGGCCCACTGGACGAGGATGCGCAGGTCAGCCGCGTCCTCGGGGACTGCGACGGCGACCGGCCAGATGCGCTGGATCCCCGCGGCCTCGGCATAGACCGCGCGGGCGCCGGCATCGTCCCGGAATACTCCGCGGAAATCGGGAGGCCTGCCGGCTGCCGCCGGGTGCGGCGCCCCGTCCATGTGGCCGATCAGCGGGACAAGAAGGCGGACACGCGCGGGGGCTCGGCCGAGTAGTCGTAGAATCCGCGTCCGGATTTCCGTCCGAATAATCCAGCCGTGACCATCTGCCTGAGCAGGGGTGGCGGTGCGAATCGCGTCTCGCGGAATTCGGTGTACATGATCTCGGCAATCCGCAGCGTGGTGTCGAGGCCGACGAAATCCAGAAGCGTCAGCGGTCCCATGGGGTGACCGGCACCCAACCGCATCCCCGTATCGATGTCGGATACCGACGCGACGCCGGTCTCGACGGCGCGGATCGCGTCGAGCATGTACGGGATGAGCAGCCGGTTGACGACGAACCCCGAGGTGTCGCGTGCGGCGATCGGCTGCTTGCCCAGGCGGCGGACGAACGCCGTGGCGGCATCCACCGATGCGTCGCTCGTCGTGATCGCCCGAACCACCTCGACGAGGGCCATCAGCGGAACCGGATTGAAGAAGTGCAATCCGACCACCCGGTCGGGCCGGCCGCTCGCGACCGCCATGTCCGCGATCGTCAGGCTCGACGTGTTGGATGCGAAGATGGTGCGAGGCGGTGCCTGGCGATCGATCTCCTGCCAGAGGGCGACCTTGATGGCGAGGTCTTCGACCACCGCCTCGATCACGATGTCGCACGACGCGGCGTCGCCGATGTCTGTTCCGACGGTCAGGTGTGCCAGCGTGGCATCGCGCTGTTCCGGTGTGACCTTGCCCTTGCCGACGCCGATCGCCAGCGAGCGTTCGACGCGGCCGCGAGCCTGCGTTGCCAGCGCGGCCGTCACCTCGCGCAACCGGGTCGGAAAACCGGCAGACGCCGCGACCTGGGCAATGCCGCTCCCCATGAGGCCACCGCCAACGACACCCACTGTTTCGATGGCCATCGGAGACTCCGGGCTGAGCGTCGTCAGCGGGCGAGAACGTCGAGGAGCGACGGCGGGCGGCGCGCTTCGTTGTTCTCGACGCGATCCAGCACCTGTTCGAGCGCCAACTGTGCCCGTTGCAGGATCTGGCGGTGCGTTCGCGCCACCGCGACGCCGCCGGCAAGACCGGCGAGTGCCGGCACGGCGCCGACCGCGATTGCGGGGATCAGCGCCGGCTGTATCAGCAGCGCGAGGCCGAAGATGATCCCTCCAGCCACCGTACCGGCGGATGCGACCGCGACTCCGCCTTGCAGGCGCCGCCCGCGGACTCCCGAGACATCTGCGTCCAGCCGAACGAGCGTGCGTGAGTCATCGACCGCGATCGCCGTCGCAGCGACTTCGCTGACCCGCAGGAGATCGTACGCACGGCCGGACGAGAGGGACAACCGTCGCAGCGCGGCCCAGAAATCCCGCCGTGGCTCCCAGGTCACCCGGTCGGCATAGCGCCGCTTGAGGATGAGGGACTCATCGCGCTGCATCGTCTGATTGAGCGCACCCAGCACATCAGCCGGAGTGCCGCGCACCATCCGCTGGGCGGTGGCGACCGCCGCGCCGGCCATCTGGGCGACGAGTCCTCGCTCGGACGGCACGATGTTGCGCGTTCGCTCCTCAGCGAGCGCCAGCCGGAGGTGCACGGGCGAGAGCCCGACTTCGTTGCCGACCTCCAGCAACTGCTGCTCGGTCAGCCCGTCGCTCGGCGTCCCGTCATCGGCCATCGTGGCCTGCAACTCGGCCGCGCGCGCGAGCACGCGCTCCAGCGCCGCCCGATCGATGGCCATGAGCGCCCCGACGCGCGCCTCGGCGCTCGGGGGAAGGCGGACCGGAAGTCTCGGGGAAGCGGGGTCGTCGGGCATGGGCCGTCTTCAAATCTAGCCGCCGGCGACTGGGCGTTGGCGGCGTGCCAATGATGGCGTCGTTTCGCGGCGGCCGCTTCCTGCGCTACTCGGTGATCGCCTCGACAATCACCCCGATGCCCTGCCCGCCACCGATACAGGCACTCCCGAGCCCGTAGCGTTTTCCCCCGCGGCGGAGCGCATGGATCAGATGGGCGGTGATGCGGGCACCCGATGCCGCGAGAGGGTGGCTGAGCGCGATCGCACCGCCGTGAACATTGAGCCGGTCCCGATCGATGCCGAGGGTGCGCTCGACCGCCACCGTTTGGGGAGCAAAGGCCTCGTTCACTTCGATCAGATCCATATCGGCGATCGACAGTCCTGCGCGATCGAGGGCCTGCCGCGCGGCTGGTACCGGACCGATGCCCATCACGCGGGGATCCACCCCCGCGATACCCCACGACACCAGGCGCGCGAGAGGCTTGCAACCGTGGGCTGTTGCATACGATGCGCTGGCCAGAACGAGTGCCGCCGCACCGTCGCCGATACCGGATGCGTTGCCGGCGGTGACGACGCCGCCGGGGCGGAAGACCGGCTTGAGCTTGGCCAATGCGTCGCCGGTCGTTTCAGGCCGGGGGTGCTCGTCGCGCGTGAACTCCGCCGGCCGGCGTGTCGCGGGGTCGGTGACCGGGACCGGGACGATCTCATCGCTGAAGGCGCCGGCGGCCCAGGCATCCCGCGTCAGCGTTTGCGAGCGAAGGGCAAACGCATCCGCGGCCATCCGGTCCACGCCGCACTGCTGGGCGAGATTCTCGGCGGTGTCGCCCATGGAGCAGCCTGCCCGTGTGTCGGTCAACCCTTCCCAGAGAGAGTCGGTCAGGACCGGCGACTGTCCCAGACGTGTACCCCATCGCAGTCCACGCGCGACGTGTGGTGCCTGCGACATCGATTCCCCGCCGCCGACCAGACAGACCTCGGCAAAGCCGAGGAGGATCTCTTCCGCGCCGCTCACTACCGCCTGGAAACCCGATCCGCACAGGCGATTGACCGTCAGCGCCGGTGTTTCGATCGGACAGCCCGCGGCGAGGGCAACGTGGCGGGTGAAATAGATGCTGTCGGCGGTCGTCAGCAGCACGTTGCCGAAGATGGCCTGCGAGACCTGCGATGCATCTATGGAAGCGCGTCCGAGGGCTGCGCGCGCGGCGATCGCGGAGAGCTCGACCGCAGTCACGTCTTTCAGCGCCCCGCCGAAGGTCCCGAATGGCGTGCGCACACCGGAGAGAAACACCACCTCAGTCTTGTCCATGGCTCCCGACCCTCGTCGTTCGAGTCCGGCGGAGTGCGCGTGATCGTGCTATCCGGCGGCTCCTTCGCCCGTCTCGATCTTGCGCCCGCAGGTGGGACAGAAATGCCAGTCGACCTCGAGCTCCGCGCTGCAGGCGGGACATTGCATGACCGTCATGTTCTGGCCACAGTGGGGGCAGAACGTGATCGCACGGCCGGCGGGCAGGTCGCCGCCACAATAACGGCATCCTCCCTGCGCCATCACTGGTGGCACGGGCTTTCCTCGCCGGTCGTGCTATCGAGACTGCTGATAGTCGTTCATCTTCCTGTCCGCGTCATTCATGAACCGCTCGCGGTCCTTGCCGCCGACGCGTGCGACGATCCGTTCGACGATCGGCTTGTCGTAGTGCTGCGCATCCGTGAATCCGTAGGAATAACCGGCGCAGACTCCGATCGCGAGGGCTAGGATATAGCGCATGATCAGTCAGCTCGATTGTCGGTGGACGGCCTGGACATCAGTCACTGGGAGCCAGCGACGGCCCGGCACGCTCAATTCTCCCGACGCCCTGCCGCGGAGAGCGGTAACGCGTGCGTGGCGTCCGGAAGCGTGCGGGCGGGATTGAACGACTCGGCGGCCGGAAACGGATCCGCGTCGCGAAGCCCGGGGCGTCCCGCGCGCGAGGGCCGGCTGCCGATCCACGACTCGAACTGCGACGGCACGAAGCCGCCGGATGCCGTCTGTGACGCCGCCGCGGTGGTCGCGAGGTGGTTGGCGTATTCGTTCTGCGCGTGGCCATCGTGGCCCCGCACCCAGCGCCAGTCGCACCGGTGTCCGCCGCCGCGCACGACTGTCACTGCCTCGCGCCAGAGTGCCAGATTTTCGATTGGACCGCCCTTGCGAGTCCATCCCCGCGCCGCCCACCGGTGTACCCAATCCCGCAAGCCGTCGATCAGATATTTCGAGTCGCTCGTGAAGATCACGTCGAGTGGCGCGCCTTTGGCGGAGAGTCCGCGAAATGCCTCGATCACCGAGCGCAACGCCATCCGATTGTTGGTGGTGGCGGGCTCGGAGATCCAGAAGTCGCGGCGGGTGACCCCGCCGGATTGCGGGTGCTGATACTCTACGACCCCGCCGGCGCCGCCCGGCGTGTCGCGATCCTGCCCGTTGCCGAGGCAGGATTCGTCCGCATAGACGGCAATGAGGGGGTGTGGCGAATCGCGATGAAGTGCAGGGTCTCGTTTCACGGCGAATCAGCGACCCGGGATGGGCTCGAGCTGGTCGAGCTCATCGAGGACGAGCGTGAGACTGTCACCCGTCGTGGGATGGCGGGCATCGAGCACCTCGCGCCCGGTGACCGTGCGAAGCCTGAGCGGCACCACGACAAATTCGGTGCCCCGGCGAGTGACCACGATCCTGCGTCCCTCGGTAATGGCCCGCTCGAGGGCTTCGTATTGTGCGTGGGTCAGGCGGGGATCCGTTGTGCGTGAGTCAGGCGTGCAACCGGGGGGATCGTGGCCGATAAGTCTATCAGGCAGCGCGCCAGGGGGCAGGATCGCCTTGCCGGGATTTCGGGCGTCTGATTTATGGCTGGGCACGGCAGTTGCCCGAATACCTTATTATGGATGACACTGCGCGTCCCAGTATTCACGCCATCGCACCGAGCCAGTCCGGCATCTCCGGCCACCATCGTGTGCGCGGTCACGATCGCGAGGACCATCTGACGGCAACTGGCGCGTCGCACGTACCGGCTCGGACGGGGGCAGGGAACCAGTACGAGCGGCCGATCATCCTGCTGTCCAATCGGGAACCGTACGAGCACGTCGTTGTTCCCGACGACGATACGATGGCGGTCAGGCATCCCTATGGTGGGCTGGTCACGGCGCTCGACCCCGCGCTCAAGGCGACGCACGGCGTCTGGGTAGCATGGGGCTCGGGGAGCGGAGACCGCGCCGCCACGGATGCGTGCGGGCGAGTCGAAGTGCCTCCGCCACCGGCCGAACCGATGTACACCCTGCGGCGGGTCTGGCTCGACGAGGCCGATGTCGAGGGCTACTACCTCGGGTTTGCCAACTCCGTCCTGTGGCCCCTTTGCCACCTCCTGATCCACCATCTGCGATTCCGGGACGAGGACTGGGCGCGGTATCAAAGCGTGAACCAGCGGTTCGCCGACGCGGCACTCGAAGAGGCCAGGCGCCTTCGCGGGGAAACGGGGCGAGAGCCGGTTGCCTGGATACAGGATTACCACCTCGCGCTCGTCGCGGAATTACTGCGCGCGGCGCGGCCCGAGCTGTTCATCCATCAATTCCTGCACATCCCGTTTCCCCCGCCGGAGATCTTTCGCCTGTTGCCGTTCGGCGTGTGCCAGGCGCTCCTGCGGGGATTGCTGGGCAACGACCTCCTGGAGTTTCACACGGAGCGGTACGCGGTGAACTTCGTAGACTGCGCGGCGCAGCTCCTTCCGGGCGCCGTGGGCGACCGGGCGGCGCTGACCGTCCGGTACGCGGACCGGACGACCGCGCTCGGCGTCTTTCCGATCAGCATCGACGTCGATCGCTTCGAGGCGATGGCTGCTGCGCCGGAAGCGGCCGCGCGAGCGGCCGAGCTGCGCCAGCGGTACGCGTGGGGTGACCGCCAGTTGGGAGTGAGCGTCGACCGGATCGACTACACGAAGGGGATCCTGGAGCGTCTCAGCGCGCTGGAAGTCCTCTGGGCGAGCGCACCGGAGCTGCGGGACCGGTTCACGATGCTGATCGTGACCGCGCCGTCACGGACCGAGTTGCGCCCCTACCGGGTATTGGAACAGCAGATTGATGCTCGGGTGTCGTCCATCAACGCACAGTTCGGCACCCCAACGTGGACTCCCATTGTCGTGTTGCCGGAAGCGATGCCGGCGACCGAACTCGCCGCTATCTATCGGGCGGCGGATCTCTGTCTCATTTCCTCGCTGCAGGACGGTATGAATCTCGTCGCCAAGGAATTCGTCGCTTGCCAGCTCGACGAGCGCGGGGTGCTCGTCCTGAGCCGGTTCACCGGTGCTGCGGAGGAGATCGAGGGCGTGGTGCTGATCAATCCTTTCAACGTGGACGGGGTGGCCGCGGCGATTCGCGCGGCGCTCGCCATGCCCATGGCGGAGCGTGCGCGGCGCATGGGTGCCATGCGGCGGCGGCTTCGCCAGGCGACGGTATTCGACTGGCTCGATAGCGTGATGTCCCGGGTCGCATCCATGGCGGGAGCGTCCGGCTCGGGCAGTTCTGCCACCGCGTGAGCGCACCAACGGCACAACCATCGCGGCCGTCGGCCGCGAAAGGCGCGTCCGGCCGGGACGCTCCGGCCGGCACATCACCCTACACTCCCATTTCCGATTACGGCATCATCGGCGACCTGCATACCGCGGCGCTGGTGAGCCGGTTCGGGGCGGTCGACTGGTACTGCCCGCGCGCCTTCGACGGCCCGTCGGTGTTCGCCGCGGTGCTGGACGCGGGCCGGGGCGGGTCGTGCCGGATCGAGCCGACGGGGCCGTTCACCGCCGAGCAGCGGTATATCGGCCGGACGGCGGTGCTCGTCACGACATTCCAGACTCCGGCAGGCGTCCTCGAACTCACGGACTTCATGCCGGTCGGCGGGGGCGGCCGCCGCTTCGCGGAGGTGCATCGCCGGGTGGTGTGTCTCAGCGGCGAAGTGGAGTTCCGAGTGGAGTTCGGACCGCGCTTCGACTATGCGACCGGGCAGACGGTAGTGTACCCGCGGCGTCATGGCGTGCTCGCCACGGACGAAGAGGACGAAGTGCTGACGCTCGCGGCGCCGCCGGAGATCTGGTGGTCCGTCGAGGGAAGCGCGGCGAGCGCGACGCTGAAGCTTCGTGCCGTCGAGGGGCATGCGGCGAGACCCGCGCACGAGGACGACCACGCCGCGGCACCGGACGACTCGGCGCCTCCGGCGGGAGCGGCCGCGGGGCGGACCCAAGGCGCGGGACCGGGGCGGCGGAGCGGCGGCAAACGCGCGAGCGGGCCGCGGCGGAGAATGAATGCCGCGGTGGCGATCGTCACGGGCGCGGTGTCCCGCGTCGCCGATGTGGTGGGCCGGATGGGCGGCATCGCCGATCGGGGGGACGGGACTGCCGACCACCGGACGCAGCCGGGAGGGGGTGGCAGGGGCCGCGACGACTGCGCGTGGTTCGTCCTTCGGTACGACGACGACGAAGTCCGTCCGCTCGCGGCGTACGAGTCAGAGAAGCGATTGGCCGCGACTCTCGCTTTCTGGAAGACGTGGGTCAGCGTCATCCGGTACGATGGGCCGTATCACGATGCCGTGATCCGGTCGGCGGTGACGCTCAAACTGCTGTGCTACGAGCCGACGGGCGCGATCGTCGCCGCACCCACAACGTCGCTGCCGGAAGAAATCGGCGGTGTGCGCAACTGGGATTATCGATACACCTGGATCCGGGACTCGGCTTTCGTGCTCTACTCACTGAGCATCCTCGGTCATTCGGACGAGGCGGACCGGTTCATGGAGTTCCTCAAGCGGGTCGCGCGCCGCACGAGCGACACCCACTTGCAGGTGATGTACGGCATTGATGGCCGCCGTCATCTGACCGAGCAGACCCTCCCCCAACTCGAAGGCTACCGTGGCTCGGCACCGGTGCGCGTCGGGAACGCCGCATACGATCAGTTACAGCTCGATGTGTACGGCGAGTTGCTCGAGACGGCGTATCTGTGGAGCCGCACCCGGCCGTTGACCGAGGGCACGTGGTCCACGCTCGGGCGTCTGGTGGGATTCATCGCCGAGAACTGGCGCCGGCCGGACAACGGCATCTGGGAGGTGCGAGCCGGACTGCGTCACTACGTGCACAGCAAAGTGATGTGCTGGGTGGCGCTCGATCGGGGGATTCGCATGGCCCGGGAGTTCGCGCTCCCGGCGCCGCTCGAACGGTGGGAGGCGGAGCGCGCCGCCGTCCACGCCGACGTTCTCGCCAACGGATGGAGCGAGGAGAAGCAGAGCTTCGTTCAGTACTACGGGACCGACGCCCTCGATGCGTCCAACCTCGTGATCCCGATGGTCGGGTTCCTGCCGCACAGCGACCACCGTGTGGCCGGGACCGTCCGGGCCACACTCCGCGAGCTTACCAGCAAAGGCGAAGAGATGGTGTACCGCTACCGCAACGAGGACGGCATCCAGGGTGGCGAAGGCGTCTTTTCGATTTGTACGTTCTGGCTGGCGGAGGCGCTCGCGCTGTTGGGCGACCATGCGTACGCGGAAAAGATCTTCGAGCGCATGATCGGCCACGCGAACCACCTGGGCCTTTACAGCGAAGAGCTCGACCCGGCCACCGGCGGGTTCCTGGGTAATTTCCCGCAGGCATTCACGCATATCGCGCTGATCAACTGCGCGCACGTCATGGATGTCCTGAACCCAAGAGGTGAGAAGACAACGCGGGAGTGGACCAGTTGATCGCGCTCAACCGCCTGCGGCCCGATTAAAGGCGGACCATCCGAGACTCCGGATGGTGGCGCCATGCTCGTCGAGCCGGGGGGGTGGATACCGGACGGTGCCCGGTGGCGATGGAGCGATCCCGGTGAGTGCGGAAGCCGGCACACTGCCGACCGCTTCGCGGACCGAGCGCACCACACCGGCGGGGACTTCAGCCGTGGCGAGCAGCGTCATCCACTCGGCGGCCTGGCGTTCGCGAAACCGGGAAGCGAGACGGCTCACCACGCGCTCCCGAGCGGCGACCCGGCCGGCGTTGGTAGCGAGCGACGGATCGTCTGCCAGGTCGCGGAGATCGAGGGCAGCCGCGCAGGCGCGCCATTGGCTGTCGGTCCCCACGGCCAGCGCGAGCGGGCGGTCCGCCGTTTCGAACAACTGATAGGGGACGAGGTTCGGGTGCGCGTTGCCCCACCGGCCGGCGTCTTCTCCGCCGACGAGGACATTCTGCGCGACATTGACGAGCGCCGCGGTCGCGCTGTGGGCGAGCGAGATCGTGATGCGCCGGTTCTCCGGCGGAAGGGAACCTCGCTCGCGGGCGGCGAGTGCAGCGAGGACAGCGATGGCGGCGTCCTTGCCGGCGACGACATCCGCCAGGGCCACGCCGACCTTGGTGGGCGGCCCGTTGGGTTCCCCCGTGATCGCCATCCATCCCTGCTCGGCCTGTACCACGAAGTCATAGCCGATGCGTGCGCTGTGGTCGCCGAAGCCTGTGATCGTGGCCCAGATCAGATCAGGATGGCGTCCGAGCAGCGTGGCGGCGCCGATGCCGTGTTTCTCGAGCGTCCCGGGGCGAAAGTTCTCGACGACGACGTCTGCACCGGCAGCCAGGCGGGCGATGAGGGCAACGTCATCAGGGCGGCCGAGGTCCGCAGCCACACTCCACTTGTTGCGGTTGATACTCAGGAAGTACGCGCTTTCGCCCCGATCGTCGAAGGGAGGACCCCATCCGCGGCTGTCGTCGCCTGACCCAGGCCGTTCGATTTTGACGACATCTGCACCCAAATCGCCGAGGACCATGGTGCAGAGCGGCCCGGCGAGGACGCGTGTCAGATCCAGCACTTTTATGCCGGTCAAGCTATGTTGTCGCATTACTGGCGCGATAACAGCGCGATGTGCATGGTACTTTCCTGGAGGACCATGGGCTCGGGCGGTGACTGGGGTGGCTTGCGTAGATGACGAAAAATCATATACTTACCCGCCGCGCGGCCTGGTCCTTTGCCGGAGGCGATCGGTGGGACCTTTGCCGGTAAGGTTACGCCGCGCCTTTGACGCCTTCAACACACCGCTCCCGGGGTCCGGACCCCGGTGCCGAGCACGGACGGAGCACGCACGCTATGGCTGACAAGGCCGAGACATTGGACGCCAAGCCGGCGACGGACGGTACGCCGCCGGCGTCGGTTCCGCCGAAGAGAAGTCCAGGTCATCGCGGCGCGGATGTACGCGACACGGTGGCGGAGATGGCGGCGAAGGCGCAGGAGATCAGTCTGGAGGCGGGGAGCAAGATGGCGGCGGCGATGAAGGATGTCATCAGTGCGGCCGCCGGGTTATCGGGATTCGCGATCGAGAGCGCGAGGGACCTGGTCCAG
Organism: Gemmatimonadota bacterium; assembly: GCA_021324775.1. Lineage (GTDB taxonomy): Bacteria > Gemmatimonadota > Gemmatimonadetes > Gemmatimonadales > Gemmatimonadaceae > Palsa-1248. Next base: position 189,460 of record JAJPIM010000024.1, on the reverse strand, counting down.
TACATGGTGCGTCGCGGGCAGATGACGCAAGACGAGGCCGACAAGCTGATCCGCGACGCTGAAGAGGCGGATGGGAAGCGGAAGCCGCACCCGGTACCCCCGCCGTCGAAGGTGCCGAAGCCGCCGCCGGCGCCCATACTCAAGGTGGATACGGTGCCGTCGTCTTTTGTCGCGACGACGATGGCGAAGGCGCCGGTGCGGAGCGAGCCGGCGCGTCCCTCGGCGCCTGTCGCCGCCGCGGCTCCGAAGAAGGCGGCCGTGAAGGCCAAGAAGAAAGTGGCCGCACGTCCGGCGCCGAAATCGAAGCCGGCTGCGAAGAGCGCCTCGAAAAAGAAGCCAACGGGGAGGCGGTGACGGGTTGAGGCTGGCGATTCTGTGGCCAGCGGCGGTACCGGGCCGGCTGCGAAGTGTATCAGCCGGCCTCACCGTTTCTCCCGGTAAGTCATTTCCGGCCGGTTCGTACCGATAGAGGCTGGCGCCAGCGTCTTCGTGGACTCCGGCGCCGTAACCCTGGTTTTCACTGTCACGCAATTGGTCAGCAATGTTACTTCGTATGAATTCGTGTTACTCCGGCGAGGTTGCCTCGTCATCTCAGCGTAGCCGGTCCGTGACGGGCGAAAGCTCGCTGGCGCAGGTCTATACACCGCGTCAGAAACGGGTTATGCTAGCCCCGTGAAAACGACCGTGACGCCGGCACAGGCCGACCAGCTCGAGGCGGACCAGCAGATCATTGGACGAGTACTGACTGGCCACCGCGAAGATTTCTCGTTGTTGATCATGCGGTATAGCGATGCCTTGTACCGGCACGCGTTGGGAATGACGGGCAGTCCTGATGTTGCGGAGGACATTCTCCAAATGTCCTTCATCAAAGCGTACCAACATCTTGCGGAGGTTCGGGGACGGTTTGACGCCTGGGTGTTCCGGATCGTGGCAAACGGATGCAAGGACTGGCTGAAGAACATCCGCCGGACGCACCTGAGCTATGACGAGGATGACCAACCGTCGGGGTATGCGACCCCGGAAGAAGATCTGGACCGGACTGAGTTGCGGAGCGACCTCGACCGTGCATTGGCGGCACTCGCCCCGAGTTTGCGGGAAGCGTTCGTAATGAAGCACGTCGAAGGGCGGTCGTACGAGGAGATGGCCGATCTGTTGGGCACCACCGTTGGGGCACCGAAAATGCGCGTTCACCGCGCACGCGAAGCGCTCCAGGTCCTTTTAGAGGAGAAATACGCGTGATGCATGACGATCTTTCAGCGCGCGACGGGCGCGACGATGCGCGGTCCCGTGCGCCAGAGACACCCGAAGCTGGGCAGGAGCGGCCGGCGCGGGTTCGCGAGTCCGGAAAGCTGGCGGACCGAGAGGTTCCGATCGAGCTGACCCGGACCCCGGATCAAATTCACGCGTGGTTGGACGGCGAGCTGCCGGAATCAGCCGTGCGCGGCGCAGAAGCGGTGCGGCACGTCGAGTTCTGGAAGCGCCTCGACCGCGACCTCGAAGTGCGCCGCCACGCCCATGCGCCGGTGGAGCTCACCGAACGGATCATGGCCGCCATTCCGGCGACCGTGCCGCAGGCTGCTGCGCCGTGGTGGGCGCGTTCCGTCGAGTTGAGCCCTGTGGCCGTTGCGGCTGCAGCCGCGGGACTGCTGACGATCGGTGCCGCGATCGGCGCGACGATCAAGCGGTAGCTGGCGCAGGCAGGGGCGCACGACAGAGCGGGGCCGGTCCACTGGACCGGCCCCGCTTTGCTATGACTAGGACAGATTCCTTCGCAGGAACGACAGCGCGACCCCGTCGAGGAAGAAGTCGCTGACGCGGGACTCCTCGGTGAACTTGCATTGCAGCAGCAGGGCGCGGCCGGCGGCCAGCTCGGGAGCGTCGGGGAACTCGACCAGGACGAAGCGGGCGCCACGCCTCGCGAGCTCGGCCACGAATGCGTCGATGAGCGAGCGGGCGACGCCGAGGCGCTGGGAGTCGGGCGCGACCGCCATGCCGTGCATCTTGCCTGCCCCGACGGCGCCCGCCACCTCGCCATAGACCGCCACGCCCGCGAGGCGATCGCCGGCCAGCGCCACGAGACCTGCCGCTTCCGGATCGTTGCGGCCCGCCGCGGCGGCGCCGAGTGCGGCGCGCAATGCGGCGCGGGGCGCTTCCGCGTACAGGGTGTTGCCGAATGCCGCCGTGAACAGGCTCCGGCAGGCCGGCCCATCGGACGCAGCCAGCGGCCGGATGGTGGCGGGCGCAGGCGAACGGCTCATCAGAAGTGGATCGCGCGCCCGAGGACGGCCAGCGCGGCTTCCTTCGTCGATTCGGACAATGTCGGATGCGCGTGCACGGTGCCCCCAATGTCTTCCGCAGTGGCCCGGTACTCGAGCCCGAGCACCACTTCGCTGATCAGCTCCGAAGCGTTGGGGCCGATGATGTGCACGCCGAGCAGCTCGCCCGATCCGGCATCGGCGAGGAACTTCACGAAGCCCGACGTCTGGCCGAGCGTCCGGGCACGCGCGTTCGCCGAGTACGGAAACTTCCCGGTGGTATACGGCCGGCCTTCGGCCTTGACCTCGTGTTCTGCCAATCCGGCCACCGCGATCTCGGGCCACGTGTAGACGACTGACGGTATGGAGCGGTAGTGCATGCGGGAGGGGTGTCCGGCGATCACCTCGGCTGCCACCACGCCCTCTTCTTCCGCCTTGTGCGCGAGCAGCTTGCCCCCGACTGCGTCGCCGATCGCGTAGACGTGCGGGAGGTTCGTGCGCATCTGGTCATCGGCCAGGATCTCGCCGCGTGGGCCGAGTCCCAGGCCCAACGCAGCCGCGTCGATGCCCTGGAGACTCGGGCGGCGGCCGACGGCGACGAGCACATGATCGGCGTCGATCCGCTCATCGACGCCCCCATCTTTCTCGTACTCGACCGTGACTCGCTCGCCGCTGGCGCGTGCGCCGGTCACGCGTACCGCGGTGCGCAGATCGAGCCCCTGCTGGCGGAAGACCTTTTCCGCCTCCTTGATCACGTCCGCGTCGAAACCGGGCAAGATGCTGGGCGCGAGCTCCAGCACGGTCACGCGGGTGCCGAGCCGGCGCCACACGGATCCGAGCTCGAGTCCGACGACACCGGCGCCGACGACAACGAGGTGATCGGGGACGCGCGGAATCCTGAGCGCGCCGTCGTTGGACAGCACACGCGACTCGTCGAACGGCAGGAACGGAAGGGAGATGGGGACGGAGCCCGTGGCGATGATGACATCGGTGGCGCGGATCGTCGTGGCCACGCCGGCGGCATCCGTCACCGTCACCGTGTTACCCGCGCCGAGCACGCCGCGGCCCTTGGCCCACGTCACCTTGTTCTTGCGGAACAGGAACTCGATGCCTCTCGTGTTCTGGGCGACGACGTCCAGCTTCCGCTGCATCATCCTGGGCAGATCGAGCGTCAGCCCAGTGGCCTGGAACCCGTGCTCCGCCGCGTGAAGCTTGGTGAACTCGAAGTATTCGGAGCTGGTGAGGAGTGCCTTGGACGGGATGCAGCCGATGTTGACGCAGGTGCCGCCCAGCGTCTTGTCCTGCTCGACGCAGACCGTGCGCAATCCCAACTGTGCCGCCCGTATCGCGGCGACGTAGCCACCGGGCCCGCCGCCGATGATGACGACGTCGGCCTCGGCCGGAACGGGGGACGGGGCGTTCATGGGCGGCTCACGCCACCAGCATGGCGGCCGGATCCTCGATCAATTCCTTGATGCGGACCAGGAACAACACCGCGTGCTGGCCGTCGACGAGCCGGTGGTCGTAGGACAACGCGACGTACATCATGGGCCGCACGACGACGGCCCCGTGCTCGGCGACCGGCCGGTCCTGAATCTTGTGAAGTCCCAGTATACCGGATTGGGGGTAGTTGAGGATGGGTGTGGACACGAGCGATCCGAACACGCCGCCATTGGTGATCGTGAACGTGCCGCCAGTGAGATCATCGATGGCGAGCTTGCCGGCACGAGCGCGGGTCGCGACGTCGGCGATCTCGCGGCCGATCACGATGATGCCCTTCTGGTCCGCATCACGAATCACCGGCACGACGAGGCCGGCCTCGGATGCCACGGCGATACCCATGTTCACGTAGTGCTTGTAGATGATCGTATCGGCGTCGATCTGCGCGTTGACGACCGGGAACTGGCGCAGAGCGATGCACGCGGCTTTCACGAAGAACGGCATGAACGTGAGCTTGACGCCCTGCTCCTGTTCGACACGCTCGCGCATGCGGTTTCGGAGCGCGGTCACGGCCGACATGTCGATCTCGTTGAACGTCGTCAGATGCGCCGTGATGTGCTGCGCCTGCACGAGGTTGTCCGCGATGCGCTTGCGGCGCGTCGTCATCTTCTCGCGGGTCTCGCGCGCCTCTGGCGCCGCCGGCGTGCGGGCGCCGTTCGGTCCAGCCGGTGTCGGAATGGCCCGCGATTCGGGGCCGGCCACTGGTGTGGGGGGAGCGGTGGCGCTGCCGCGCGCCAGGTGATCGAGCACATCGGGCGTGCTCACGACGCCGCCGCGACCTGTCCCCGCGACCCGCGCGAGGTCCACGCCTTCTTTGCTTGCGAGCCGCTGCGCGGAGGGAGCCGCGCGGACGGCGCTCGGCGCCCCTGTCCCCGACGTGGCCACCGTGGCAGGCGCCGCTCCTGATGGCGACGCTGTTGAAGGCGCGGCAGCCGCTGGGGCAGCCGCAGCGACTTTCGCCGCGGCGGCTGCCGGCACAGATGCAGACACGGCTGCCGGCACGGCGGCCGTCTCATCGACCTCGCCGAGCAGGTCGTCGACCTTGACGGCATCGCCCTCGTGCTTGGCTTGCGACGCGAGGACACCGCTCTTGAGTGCGGGCACTTCGACCGTCACCTTGTCCGTGTCCAGCTCGACGACGGTCTCGCCGGCGGCGACCGGGTCGCCGGGTTGTTTGGCCCAGCGCGACACCGTGGCTTCGACGATGGATTCGCCGAGTGATGGGACTTTGATCGCGATCATGCGTACCGGGGCATATCGTTATGCAATTCCGCGAGTGCCGGCGGCCGGCACGCTCGGAGCAGGCGCGTACTCCACGCTGTCATGGCAATATAACTTTCCCCGACTCCAGTGCGAGGACTCACGATCAGCGCGCACGGCGGCATGGAGCGGCTCGAATTTCGAACCGATCTGCCGGATCCCGTGCTCACCACAACGAGCGACGTGCGCGTCCGCATCCATGCGGCCGCGCTCAATCATCTCGACCTCTTCGTGGTCGCGGGGCTGCCCGGTGTCACGATCACGCCGTCCTGGATTCTGGGCGCCGATGCAGCGGGGGTTGTCGACCGGGTTGGCGCGGAGGTGCGGGGCGTATCGGTGGGCGATTTCGTGCTGGTCAATCCGGGAGTGAGCGACCGGACGTGCGAGTATTGCCGGCGGGGCGAACAGTCGTTGTGCGTGCACTTCCAGCTCCTGGGCGAACACAGGCCGGGGACCTTCGCCGACTACATCGTGGTGCCTGCCGCGAATGTGAGGACCGTGCCCGCGCCGGGGGCGGGGGCCGCCGGGGCGGCCGGCGCCGCGGCGTTCACGCTCGTGACGCTGACGGCCTGGCGCATGGTGGTGACGCGGGCGATGGTCGCACCTGGTGAGACGGTGTTGATCTGGGGCATTGGGGGCGGCGTCGCGCAGGCGGCGCTTCAGATCGCGAAAGCGCGAGGCGCTCGCGTGTGGGTGACTTCTGGGAGTGATGAGAAACTGCGGCGCGCGGCGGATCTGGGTGCGGACGAGGTGCTGAACCATCGTACGACCGATGTCGCGCGCGCGATTCGCGAACAGACCCGCAAGCGAGGGGCCGACGTCGTGATCGACAGTGTGGGCCAGGCCACCTGGCGGCAATCGCTCGCCGCGCTCGGCCGCGCGGGCCGGCTGGTCACGTGCGGCGCGACGACCGGTCCGATCGTCGAGACCGATCTGCGGCGGATGTTCTGGAACCAGTGGACGCTCATGGGCTCGACGATGGGCAACGATGCGGAGTTCGATGCCGTCGTGGCGGAGTTCCGGGCGGGCCGGCTGCGCACGCCGGTCGATTCCGTGTATCCGTTGGCGGACGGGCGAGCGGCGTTCGAGCGTCTCGCGTCCGAGGACCATTTCGGGAAGATCGTGCTCACGATGCAGGGGGAGGGGGAGGGGGAGGGGGAGGGGGAGGCGTGACGTGCGCATTCTGATCGACCCGCGGTACAGCGATTACGACACCCGTGGTCATGTGAACAACGCCGTGTACCTGACGTACTTCGAAATCGGCCGGCATCACGCGTGGCGAGCGCTGACAGGGCTGGCCGAGGATTATCCGTTCATCATGCTGGAGTCATCGGTGCGATACGTGAGCCAGGCGAAGTGGGGCGTGCCGCTGGCGATGGACATCACGGTCGCCGAGGTTCGCACCAAGGCGTGGGTGTGGGCATACCGGATCGTCGACTCACGCGACGAGCGGCTGGTGGCGGAGGGGCGGACGGTGCAGGTCATGTTCGACTACGACGCCCAGCGGAGTGTTCCCATTCCGGCGCACATCCGCGAGCAGTTGACCCGGGCGATCGAGGCGCGGGAATGAGTGAGCGGGCGCAGTACAGCGCGGAGGAGCAGCAGCGGATTCGCGAGCAGTGGATCGCGGGTACGGCGCCGCAGTGTCCTTACTGCTCGGTGACGATGAACAGCCGCGGGATCGGCGGCGGATCATTCGGGCTGGGCTATGCGCGGCGGCGCGTGTGGCTGCTCTGCCCCCGGTGCCGCCGGAGCGCGATCTTCGACGCGGCGCGAGCGACCCGGAACTGAAAAAACAGGGGTCCGGGGCTGTCTGCCTAACCCACACGGCGGCAATGGCTTAGAAGTCGTCCAACGGGTTGCGGCGAGCCCTTGGACCGGGTAGCTTTCGGGGTTGGTCCGGCTGCTGGATGGCCGCCTCTCCGGCGCGTGTTCCGCTGCGGCGTTTTCCGCGCCCGCTCGTTGATCCTTTTTGGCTGAATCATGACCGCACCGAACAACCGAGAGCGCATTCTCCCCCGGCTCATCGACGACGAGATCAAAGAGTCGTTCATCAACTATTCGATGAGCGTGATCGTCTCGCGCGCACTGCCGGATGTGCGCGACGGGCTCAAGCCGGTGCACCGGCGGGTGCTGTACGCGATGAACGAGTTGGGGTTGGTGCCGGGGCGTCCGTACAAGAAGTCGGCGACGGTCGTGGGCGACGTGCTGGGCAAGTATCACCCGCACGGGGATGCGTCGGTCTACGATGCGCTCGTGCGCATGGTGCAGGACTTCTCGCTGCGCTATCCGCTGGTGGATGGGCAGGGGAACTACGGCAGCGCGGATGGCGACAACGCGGCGGCGTACCGGTACACCGAGGCGCGCCTCACGCGGCTCGCGACGGAGATGCTGGCCGACATCGACAAGAACACCGTCGATTTCGCGCCCAATTTCGACGACCGGCTCACCGAGCCGACAGTCCTCCCCTCGGGATTCCCGAATCTGGTGGTCAACGGATCATCGGGCATTGCCGTCGGCATGGCGACCAACATCCCGCCGCACAATCTCAAGGAAGTCGTGAACGCGGTGATCGCGCTGATCGATGACCCGGAGATGAGCGCGACCGACCTGCGCAAGATCGTCAAAGGTCCCGATTTCCCGACGGGCGGCTTCATCTACGGCCGCCAGGGCATCCGGGACTACCAGGAGACGGGCCGCGGGCGGATCGTGATGCGGGCGCGCGCGGTCATCGAGGAGAAGGAATCCGGACGGGCGCAGATCGTGGTCACCGAGCTGCCGTACCAGGTCAACGGCGCCAAGCTCGAACAGGTGATCCGGGATCTCGTGGCGGACAAGCGCCTGGACGGGATCACGGCGATGCGCAACGAGACGAGCCGCGAGGGACGCCGTCTGGTCCTCGAGCTGCGCCGCGATGCGATTCCGCGCGTGGTGCTCAACCAGCTCTACAAGCACACGCCGATGCAGGCGACGTTCGGTGTCATCATGCTGGCGCTGGTCCCCGACGCGACGACCAAGCAGCTCGTGCCGAAAGTCATGGGGCTCAAGGAGATCCTCGGGCACTACATCAGCCACCGGCACGATGTCGTCGTGCGGCGCGCGCAATTCGAGCTGGACAAGGCGCAGGAACGGGAGCACATCCTCGAAGGTCTGAAGATCGCCGTCGACAACATCGAGGAAGTGATCAAGCTGATCCGGCAAGCCGAGGATACGCCTCGCGCGAGCGCGCGGCTGCAGAGCCGGTTCAAGCTGTCGGAAGTGCAGGCCGAAGCAATTCTCAACATGCGGCTGGCGAAGCTCACCGGCCTGGAGATCGACAAGCTCGAGGCGGAACTCAAGGATGTACGGGCGATCATCAAGGACCTGCGTGCCCTTCTCGAATCGCGGCCCAAACGCATGAAGCTGATCAAGGACGAGCTGGGCCAGATTCTGGAGCAGTACTCGGACGAGCGGCGCTCCGAGATCACGAGCGACGAGGGCGAGTTCACGGTCGAGGATCTGATCGCCGAAGAAGACATGGTGATCACCGTCTCGCACTCCGGCTACATCAAGCGCACCGCGGTCTCGACCTACCGGCGGCAGCGCCGGGGGGGACGCGGCCTCTCGGGACAGGATCTCAAGGACTCGGATTTCATCGAGCACCTGTTCATCGGCTCGACGCACGATCACATCCTCTTCTTCACGGATGATGGCCGCTGCTTCAAGCTCAAAGTGTACGAGATCCCGCAGGCGGGGAGGGCGACGAAGGGGCGTCCCATCGTCAACCTGATCAACGTGTCGCCGGACACGGAGATCAAGGCGATGCTTCCCGTGAGCGAGTTCTCGGAGGAGCAGTACCTGTTCTTCTGCACCAAGCTGGGCACCGTCAAGAAGACGGCGCTGAGCGAGTACGCGAATCCGCGGACCAATGGCATCAAGGCCATCAAGGTCGAGAGCGGCGATGAGCTCATCGATGTCCAGATCACGAGCGGGACGAACGATGTGATCCTGGCGACGCGCCACGGTCTGTCCGTGCGGTTCCACGAAGCGGATGTCCGTTACATGGGCCGCGACACCACCGGCGTGAAGGGGATCGAGCTGCGGACGGGCGACACCGTGGTCGGCATGGTCGTGCTCAAGCGCGACGCGACGATCCTCGTCGTCACGGAACTCGGCATGGGCAAATGTTCGAACCTCGGCGAGTATCGCGTGCAGAAGCGCGGCGGGAAGGGCATCATCACGGTGAACCGCACCGAGCGAACCGGTGACGTGGTGACGGTGATGGAGGTGCTGCCCGAGGATGAGATCATGCTGATCACGAAGCAGGGGATCATCATCCGATCCTCCGTCGCCCAGGTCCGTGTGACCGGACGGATCGCCCAGGGCGTGAAACTGGTCCAACTGGACCAGGGAGACCGGGTCACGGCAGTGGCTCGGGTCGTTCCAGAAGAGGCGGAGGGGCCGGAGCCAGCCGAGGCCACTGAAGTAGGCCCGAGTGGCCCGGATGATGCGTCGGGAGACGACGTCTAGCGAGCTCTTCTGCGCTGCGCTACCTTTCGGTCATGGCGATATGGGCAACGGAGGCGGTGAGGTAATTACCGCCTCTGTTGCCGTTTACGGGCCCGATCGTCAAGGACCGTCGCAACGTGCTTGCGACCAATGTTTCTCGGCGGCGCACCGTATGTTTAGCGTGATGAGCTCGCTTCTTGCTTTACCCTGTGCCGTGAAGACCCCGGGTTAGGAATGCCTAACCTCGAGGTTCATGCGCTGGCAGGCTCCGGGTCGCATCTGGGCGAGTCCGGACGACGACCAACCAGACGACGACTCACCACCGGTTCGCCTGTTCGTACCGACAGATCGGAGCTCATGGACCTCACTGGTATCACGCCGCTCTATCCCACGACGCCCGCTGGGCGCCCGGCAGGCGTCCCCGGCGAGATTCCAGGCGTCCGCCGGTCGAAGATCGTGCGGGTGCCCCCCGATATCCATCGGGAGACGCACCCGGACCTTCGGGCGGGATGCGCGGATCTGCCCTCCAGGCACGCGCCTGGCGAGGAGATCGGGGTGGGCCCGGCCACGGCCCCCGCCGTGCCAGCCCTCTGTGACGTCGCCGCGGGCGCGCCTCATCCGGCCGGCGGCGCCACGGAGTGGCCCGTGAACGATCCACCCCGACGGATTTCGGACAAAGTGGCCGCCATCGGAGCGGAGCGGCAGGTGCTACTGTGGCAAAGCTGGGCGCGATATGTGGCGGCGGCGCTCACATTGGGCGCTGCGGCGGTGCAACGCTTTTCAGGTACTGATGCCCACCAGTGGTTGGCGCTCGCCGGCGTGGCCCTGGCCTATGCGGGCTCAATCGCGGCGATCTCGTGGCACCTGCGGAGGACGCCGTCGGACGGCGTGCCGCGGCCCCTGCTCGCGCTCGTGTTCTCGGCCGACCTGATTGCGGCCGCGAGTGTCGTGTACCTCACGGCGGCGGTGCGCGACTACGATCGATTGCTCATCTTGGGGCTGGTGGCCGCGCAACTCGCGGTCGTGTACTACGGGCTTTCGTTCGCGGTGTGGGGGCTGCTGTCGACACTTGCCACATACATCGTGGGTTCGCTCTTCGTCGCTCCCGTCCGGCCCGGGCCACCAGCCGACGGTTGGGCGATCGTGACGTACTCGGCGATGTTTCTCTTCGCGGGGAGCACGCTGGTGTTCGCGTTCGGCAGTTTCCGGTCGCGGATGAACGCACTGCGCCGGTTGTGCCGCGACGTCGAAGCCGGCGAGCTGGGCACCCCGCTGGGCGCGGGCGCGGACCGCCGTCCCGATGATCTCACGCTGCTGGCGCGGAGCGTCGACGACATGCGGCACCGGCTCATCGAGTTGATCGGAACGGATCCGCTGACCGAGTGTCTCAACCGGCGCGCGCTCGAGACGCGGCTGGCGCGCGAGTGCCGCCAGGCGCGGCGGCGCGGGACGCCCCTGTCGGTCCTGGCGATCGACGTCGATCATTTCAAATCGATCAACGACACCTTTGGGCATCCATTCGGCGACTACGTCCTCCAGACCGTGGCCGACATCTTGAACGAAACCGCCCGTGACACCGATGCCGTGGCGCGACTCGGCGGCGACGAGTTCATCCTCGTGCTACCGGACACCGGCACGCAGGGCGCGACGTCGTTTGCCGAGCGCTTGCGGTGCAACGTGGACGACCATGTGTTCGGGGGCCATGGGCAGTCGCTGCCGGTGACGATTTCGGTAGGCGTGATGGTCGCGCCGGAGATCGGCGAGCTGTCGCCCGCGGCGCTGCTCGCGGCGGCGGATCGCAATCTGTACCGCGCCAAGTCGGCTGGGCGGAACCGTATCAGCGCGTGAGGCAGGCATCGTGGAACCGCTCCCCCTGGGGGCCGGATCATCGTCACTGGCGGAGAACGGCGATCCGCCGCGCGGGGCATTCGCCGGCGGAGGCGCGGCACTCGCGCACTCCGAACGCGCGGCCGCGATCCCCATCGCATCGGAGACGCGGACGGTGATCGCGAATACCCGCATCCTGGTCGCCGACGACGACCCGGCCGTGCTGCAGACGGTGGCCTGGGTGCTCAAGGAGCAGGGCTACGACGTGAGCGCCGCCGCGGATGGCCATGCGCTGTTCGAACGGCTGGAGCGCGATGCGCCGGATCTCCTGCTGCTCGATGTCGCGATGCCGGGTTCTGACAACTATCAGACTCTCGAGCGGATCAAGTCCGACGACCGCTGGCGCGACCTGCCGGTCCTCATGGTGTCGTCGCTCCCGCCGGATGAAGCAGCCGTCCGGACCCTTGGTCTCGGTGCCGCCGACTTCGTGCGCAAGCCGGTGCGAGTGCGCGAGCTGCTGGCGCGCATCCAGGCGCAATTGCGAGTCCGGGCCGCGCTCGTGGCCGCGCGGGAAGAGCTGCGCACCAAGGACGTCGAGCTCCAGCGCGCCCGCGACGACGCCGAAAGCCGCCGGAAACTCGTGGACATCCTGCACGAAGTCACCGGCGACCTGTCCTCCGATGAGATCTACCATATCGTGGCGCGCCGCGTCGCGAGGGCGCTCGACATCTCGCATTGCTCGGTGATCCTCGCGCGACCGGGTGACGAGCGCGGACTCGTCGCCGCGGCCTTCGAGAATCCCGCGATCCGCAACCTCGAGATCACGCTGGACCGTTATCCCGAAGTGCGCGCCGCGCTCGATGGCGGTACGCCGGTGCTGATCGAGGACCTCCGTACGAGCCCGCTGTACGACCGCGTGCGCGAGTCGTGGCTGCGGGATGGCGTGGTGGTGTCGATCCGCTCGGTGATCGCGTTGCCGTTCTCGCTCGACCGGGCTCAGGCCGGCGTGTTCTTCCTGCGGCGCTCGGCCGATGAGCCGTTGCTCACACCGGAGGACGTGGAATTCGCGGACACCGTGATTCGCGCGGCCGTGGCGACCATCCAGCGGGCGCAGGTGATCGAGATGACCCGCGCGGACAACGCGCGGCTGGAAGCGTTGGCGCACACCGACCCGTTGACCCAGGTGCTCAACCGCCGCGCCCTCACCCTGCGGCTCGCGTCCGAACTGGACCGGGCGCGGCGCTATAGCTCGGTGGTGACACTGCTGATGATCGATCTCGATCACTTCAAGCGGGTGAACGACACCTACGGACACCTCACCGGCGACGACGCGCTGCGCGAAGTGGCCGCGCTGCTGCAGCACGCGGTCCGCAGCGTGGACGTCGTCGCCCGTTACGGCGGCGAGGAATTCGTGGTCGTGCTGCCGGAGACGGCGGAGGGCGGTGCGGTCGCGTTCGCGGAACGCATCCGCGAGCGGATCGAGGCGCAGATGTTCGCCGTCATCGGGGCACCGGGGAATGAAGGCACCGGTCTCCGCCTCACCGCGAGTATCGGTGTCGCGACATTCCCGGGACCCCGGGTCGATTCGGCCGAGGATCTGTTCGGGCAGGCCGATGCCGCGCTGTATCGCGCCAAGGCGGAAGGACGGAACCGGGTGAGGTCCTAGCGGGGACTGCCCGGCGTTCGCCGGGCACTAGATTAACGGGGCGATGAGCCTGCGCTGCCCCACTTGTGGCGTCACCTACGGCGGCACGACCCGTTTCTGCCCGCGGGACGGCGCGAAGCTTGTGGCGGAGGCGGAAGCAGCCGCGCCGGCACCGGGCGCGCCGGCAGGTGGATCGCCGGGCGGATCGCCCGTCGCACTGCCGACGCCTCTGCGGCCGCCATCGCCGCGGTATTCGCCCGGGACCGCATCGCGTTCGAAGGGGCCCCCGCGGGCGCTGCCCACCGGCCAGGGTCCGGCGTTCAAAAAAGGAAAGCTGACACCGGCATCCGTTCCGGCGCATGCGACCCTCATCGGCCAACTCCTCGACGGACGCTACAAGGTCGAGCGGAAGCTGGGCGAGGGCGGCATGTCGATCGTGTATCTGGCGACCGACACGGGGGCCGAGACGCAGCATGCGATCAAAGTGCTGTCCCCGTCGCTGTCCAAGGATACGACCGCCATGACCCGGTTGCGGCGGGAAGCGGAGATGGCGGGGAAGTTGGTGCATCCGAACGTCTGCCATATCGAGTGCCTCGGCCAGACGGCGAATGGACTCGTGTATCTCGTGATGCCGTACCTCGCGGGCGAGATTCTGGCTGACCGGACATATCGGTTCGGGCAGCTCCCGCTCGATGATGTCGTCGGCTTCGTGGCGGAGATTGCCGCCGGACTCCAGGCCGCACACGATCACCAGATCGTGCACCGGGATCTCAAGCCCGAAAACGTCATGATCGTCCGGCGGGCCGATGACCGCGACCATGCCGTGGTGATGGATTTCGGTCTCGCGAAGGAGCGGAAGGCGGGTCCCGAACTGGAGCGGCTGACCGCGACCGGCATCGTGCTCGGGACGCCGGAGTTCATGAGCCCCGAGCAACTACGCGGCAAGGCGCTCGACGGGCGGACCGATGTGTACTCGCTGGCCTTGATGACCGTCGAGATGCTTACCGGGTCGTTGCCCTTCACGGGCAAGTCGCAACAGGAGCTGATGATCGCGCGGCTGAGGCACCAGCCGACGCCGCTCCGGAAGCTGCGCCCCGACCTAGATTTCCCAAGTGCCGTCGAGCGGGTACTACTGAAAGCGCTCGAGCGCGACCCCAATGACCGGTACCCTACGGCGCCCGATTTCGCCGTCGCCCTCGAGGCGGCGACCCGGCCGGGCGGCCTGGGCACCACGACCGCGGCGTTGAAGCGATGGTTCGGATGACTGCACCCGGAAGCCGTGCGCCCAGGCGCGCGCGGAGATCATTTGCCGGTCTCGTGGCCGGCAGCACGTTCGCAATCGGGCTCGGGATGGGCGCCGGCGTGGCCGTCGCGCCGTTTGCGGCCGCGCGCGTCGTGGCGCAGCAGGCGGCGCCGCCCGCGCCGCCGGCGAGCAAAACCAAGGGCAAGGCGGCGCCGGCCGCCGCGAAACAGCCACTCCCGGACACGACACACCACTTCTCGGGCGTCATCGGTGTCGCCATCGACAGCATCCACGGCGGTCCGCTCCGAGACGCCACTGTCATCGTCGTCGGCGGGAAGCGCGAAGGCGTCACGGATTCGCTCGGGCAATTCCGCATCGACAGCATCCTGCCCGGCGAATACAAACTGCAACTCTCGCATCCGCTGCTGGATTCGATCGGCCTGGCCATCGAGACGCAGCCGATCGCCATGCCGTTGGCGCGGTATGCCGTCGTGCGGATGTCGACGCCGTCACAGTCCACAGTGCTGAATCTCTTTTGTCCGCCCGACAAGCGGCTCACCGGCCCCGCCGCGGTGATCGGCCGGGTCCTCGACGCCGATACGGATGCACCGGCGACGGGAGCACGTGTGGTGCTCTACTGGACCGAACTCGAAGTGAGCGCCGCGACCGGCGTGCACCGTGCGCCACGCGTGCGTGAGGCCACGGTGGATTCCAGCGGCACGTATCGCCTGTGCGGGACGCCGGCGAGCGTGCAGGGCTCCGTGCGGGCATCACGGGGAGGTCTCGCGACGGCCGATGTTCCGATTTCCAACCAGGGCGAGCTCGTCACCATCGCGATGCTGCACGTCCCGTCGCCCGACACGGCCGTCACGGCGAGCGCGTCGGCACCGGCAGGCACAACCCCGGCAGCGGCGAAGCCTCGCACCGTGGCGTTGAGGACGGGGCGTGCGGTGGTCGAAGGGCGAGTGACCGACCCGACGGGCAAGCCACTGGCTGGCGCGGAGCTGTCCGTAGCGGGTGCCGCGCCCACGACGACGACGAGCGACAGCGGCACCTATACGCTGCGCGGACTGCCGTCCGGAACGCAGGCGCTGCAGATCCGGAAGCTGAGCTTCGCGCCGATGCAGGTGACCGTCGACCTGTCGGCACGAGCGCCACACCGCACGGACGTCAAAATGCTTCCTGCACCACCGACGCTGACCCCGGTCCAGGTCGAAGGCAAGCGGGAGAAGGGGCTGCGCAACGTCGGATTCACGCAGCGGCAGAAGTCCGGACTTGGCCGCTACCTGACGGAAGATCAGATCGCGGAAAAGCTGCCCACGCAGATGACGGACATCTTCACGACCGTTCCAGGGCTGACGATCGACTACTCGTCCGGACAGCCGCAGCTCAGGGGCTCGCGAGGCGCCGGCGGCACGTGCCTGACCTACGTCATCGACGGCGTGCCGACTCCGATGCAGGGCGATTTCAACGATTACATGCATCCCGACGAAGTCGCGGCGGTCGAGGTGTACCAGCCGTCCGAGGCTCCCCCGCAATTCCAGGCCAGCGGGCAATCGGACTGCGCCGTGGTAGTGATCTGGACGAAGACCCGAGTCGGAGGATGAGTGCAAGATCCACATGACGTGAACGCTGTCCGGACGAGTCCGCGCCGGAGCCCGTGTCTGCTCGCGGTGGCGGGCGCGCTTGCCAGCCTGATCACGGCCTGTGCGCCATCACGTACAGCGGCGCAGCCAGCCACCGACGCGGACCTGCAGCGGCAACTGACGCTGCCGGCGGGACTCAAGGCGCAATACTTCGCGCACGTGCCTGCGGCGCGCTGGACGGTGCTCGGCGCAGATGGGTCCGTGTATGTCTCCGCCACCCAGCGCGGAAACATCGTCCGGCTCCACGCGTTCAATAGCGCCGGCGTGCCCGACAGCCAGACCGTGATCGCCCAGGGATTGAACGAACCGCACGGGATGGCGTTTCACAAGCGGTATTTCTACGTGGCGAACAACGACGGCGTGGTGCGGTTCGGACTCGATGCACGGGGCGTTCCCACCGGATCACCCGTCTACGTGAATCACTATGGCGGCGGAAGCGGGCATTCGACGCGCACCATCGTGTTCGGGCCGGACAGCGCGATGTACGTCTCCGACGGCTCGTCGTGCAACGTCTGCGTCGAGCGCGATTCGACGCGCGCGACGGTGATGCGGTTCGACGAGAACGGCGCCAACGGGCGGATTTTCGCATCGGGCCTTCGCAACGCCGTCGGCGTGGCGGTCGATCCCGCGACCAAGCGGATCTGGGTCACGGTGAACGAACGCGACAACCTCGAGCCCGATCACCAGAACCTGCCGCCCGACAAGATCAACATCATCCAGGCCGGCGGATTCTATGGATGGCCCTACTGCTGGGGCGACCGACACGCGAGCCCCGAGTTTCACGATGCGTCGAAGTGCGCGTCAATGACCGTTCCCGCCCTCAATGTGCAGGCGCATTCCGCGCTGCTCGGCATCACGTTCCTCGACCGGGCGACGGTGCTGCCCCCGGCGATGCGCGGCGATGCGCTGGTCGCGAGCCACGGATCGTGGAATCGCGACGTGCCGACGGGCGACAAGATCATTCGGGTGCACATCGCGAATGGCCAGCCACAGTCGTACGACGACTTCATCACGGGATGGCAGCGTCCCGACGGCAGCCGGTGGGGCCGCGTCGCCGACGTGATGGTCGGCGCGGACGGGTCGCTGCTGATCACCGACGACCAACTGGGAGCGGTCTATCGGGTGTATCGCTAGCGGATGTATGGCTGGCGGACGTATTGCCAGCGCGCTGTCCGCGAGCCGGTAGCCGGTTCGTCTCCGGCGACCGATTGCCGGCGTGTCAGCTCTTCATCTCCCGGATGTTGACGCCGCGCTTTGCGAGCTCGGCGATGTAGCGGGCCGCCGGGATGCATTCATCAGGCGTGTACACGCCGGCGGGTGTGATTTCCCCGCGCGCCTGCATCTGCCCTGTGATCGAGAGGGAGTATCCGGTGGTGCGCTCCATGGCGCTGATGCCGCGGGCGCCATCGAAGTAGTCGAGCAGCTCCCATCCGATCCGGGCCGGCGCCCCGGCTCTGGTGCCTTCGACGATGACGCGGAGCGCCACCAGATCCTTGCCGTGCGGCTTGGTGAGGCGCGGCCCGACGACGCCGACGACGACCTCACGCGGGATGACCTTCATTCCCTTGACATCGACGGGTGTGAGGTCAAGGAGCCCGAGGTCGCGGATCGCCTCCATGATGTGCGCGTGGCCCGGGTAGCGGAGCGTCTTGTACTCCATCGTCGGGATCTTCCCTTCGTACCGGAAAGCCAGCGTGGAGAGACCGCCCGCGGTGTGAAATGCCTCCAGCATCCCGACCGGCGCCGGGAACGAGACCGCCTCGCGTTCCGACAGCGCCTTGACCTGATGCCGCTTGCCATCGCGGAGCACCCACGACAGCGTCGTGTAGTAGTCGAGGACACCTTCCAGCGAATACACGATCTGATAGTTGAGCGGCGGCTCGGGATGCTGTGGGAGGCCGCCCACGAAGATCTTCACACTCTCGACTTGATCGAGTTGCGAGATACCGTACTGGGCGAGAATGTTGACCATCCCCGGTGCGAGGCCGCAGTCGGGGATCACGGTCACTCCCGCGAGCCGTGCGCGGTCGCCGAGTTCCTTCTGCTGAAACACGATTTCGGTGTTGCCGCCAAGGTCGCAGAAGTGCACGCCTGCTTCGACGGCGAGACGCGCCATCTCGAAGTTGAAGTAGTACGGGATCGCGCTCATCACGGCGTCGCATTCGCGCATGACGGCGCCGGCCGCCGCCGCGTCGCGGACATCGAGCCGGGTGGGAATGAGCCTCCGCCCGGAATAGGGCGCGAGAAATTCCGGCAGGTGATCCACGTGAAGGTCGGCGACCCGGACCTCGGTCACCTCGGGATTCTGCAGGAGATCGTAGGCGCAGGCCGAGCCTTGCAGCCCACGCCCCAGAACGAGCATGCGCATATGGTGACGTACTCCAGGTTACGAAGATCGGGAACGGCGGCCGACCGGTCGGCCACGCCAGACGCTCTGCGTCCGCGCATCCCGGCGCGTGGCCGGGGGCACCTCAATCTAACGCAATAGCTTTCCGTATGGATCGATCGGCACCGCAGCAGGCCGGCTCCGGGCGCGCGCCCGGCCGGATCGTGGAGTCCGACGCCGGCATCGCGGCGCTTCTCGAGGGCGTCCATCGCGTGGCGGTCCTCGGCATCAAGCCGTTGTGGACTGGCGAGCCGGCGTACTACGTGCCCGCGTACGCGCAGCGCGCGGGTCTCGAGGTCATCCCGGTGCCCGTCTACTACCCGGAGATGACGTCAGTGCTGGGGCAGCCCGTCTACCGGCGGCTTGCCGACATTCCCGGACCGATTGATCTGGTCGACGTGTTCCGGCGGTCCGAGGACATTCCGCCTCATGTGGATGACATCCTCGCGGCATCGCCGCGCGTGGTCTGGATGCAGAGCGGTATTCGCAATGACGCCGCCGCGGCGCGGCTGCTCGCGGCCGGCATCGATGTCGTCCAGGATCGCTGTCTCCTCGAGGAGCTGCAGCGATTGGGCCGCTAGAGCGGCAGCCAGAACGGCGGCCGCCGAACCGGATCGGTTTCGTTATCTCGGCCGTTCCCGCCACGCCTGGATCGCACACACGACGAGCACCACGACGAGCACGACCCAGAGGAGACCTTGCCGCTGCACCTCAGCGCCTCCTGTTGAACGCCTCGTTGAACTCCCCGCCGGACTCACCGCGACATCACGCCGAGCGCCGTACCGGTCACGCTACGACAGTGCGTCCTCGCGATAGACCAACCACCCGGTCTGTTCCTCGGCCACCAATTCTACCTCCGTGCCGAGTGGCAGCGTCAAGTTGGGGACTTCGTGTCCGGCCGGGAAGTCCGCGAGAATGGGTATATCGAGATCGGCGAGCAGGTCTGTCAAGAAGTCTTCGAACTCATCCTCTTCCGAGCGGTCGAGCGATAGCTGGCCGAAGACGACTCCGCGAACATGGCGCAGCAGGCCGGCCGCACGCAGGTGGACGAGGCGCTCATCCGCGACCGACATCGGGTCGCGTGTCTCCTCGAGGAAGAGAATCGCGTCGCGGGTGTCGATCTCGTACGGTGTGCCGATGGATTGCTGGACGAGGGAGAGGTTGCCGCCGGTCAGCCGCCCGACTGCACGGCCGGGCCGCACGACACGCGCGATTTCTCGGCCCATGCGTGCCGCCGGCCTCGCGGTGGTGAGCGCGGCCAGCAGCGACGCCATCGTGGGGTCGCGGGCACTCGGGATCAGGTCATCGACCGTCGGACCATGGAACACGCGTAGTCCGGCTCGCCGCATGAGCCAGAGATGCAGCGCCGTCACATCCGAGTAGCCGACGAACGGTTTGGGGTTGAGCCGGAAGACCTCGGGTTCGAGGTGGGGGAGCATCCGCATCGCGCCGTAGCCGCCCGTGCCGCCAATCACGGCTTTGACCTGCGGATCCAGCCACAGTCCCATGAAATTCTCTGCGCGGCGCTCATCCTCCGCGCGCTGGAAGCGGCGGAGCGTTCCCAGCTCGGGGTCGAGAATGACACCGTAGCCGAGGCGCTCGAGCGCCTTGACGCCGCGCGCGAGCCAGCCGGGGCGGGGAGCATATGATGGTGCCACGACGCCGATGGCGTCGCCTTTGACCAGCGCGGGCGGGCGCAGCAGTGGCGTCCGGGGCGCGATTCCTTGTGACATCGTGCCGGAGCCCGTGGCGGGACCGGCGGTGACTCCAGGTGCCGCCAAGACCGGCGAGACGATCACGGACGGCCGGGTGGATTGCGGCGCGTCGTCGGCGATGCGGCTCGCGATCCCATCGCGGCGCACTGGCGCGACCGCGAGGTCCTCGTGATTGCTCAAGCCGGCCGGCAGAGCGGGTGCCGTCAGTCTGGTCACCGCGGTGGCGTCCAGTGCAGGCTGATCACCACGGGTGCCCGGGAAGTCCGGATCGGGGGTCACGGCATCGGCCGCCGGCAGCAATGCGGACGGGTGGCCGTTATCGGCAGGCACTGACAGGGGGCCGGTTGAGGAAAACAACTGTCTCAGGGCAACGTAGGATAGGATGACGACCGAGGGAAGGTCATACGAGCGACCAGGACTGATACGGTGGTTTTGCGAGGCTTGCTGACCGGTCAGACCGTCCGCGGACATCTGGTTGAGCTCGTCGTAGGCGGGGTGGAGTCCGCGCCGGCGCGTGGGAGGCGGGTTCGGCTAGATTGGGGCCATGCCGTTGCCGGAGACGACGCCGACGTACTATCGGAAGGGCTTCGGGCTGAAAGCCGAAGTGCACGATACGCTCGCGGCCGATTATACCGGGCGGCTGGTCGATCTGCTGCGCCAACGCGATTACGTGCTCACGGCTGGCACCGTGACCGTGCGACTGGCGCGGGAGTTCGGGTTCTGCTACGGCGTCGAGCGGGCCGTCGAGTATGCGTACCAGACGCGAACGAAGTTCCCCGACCGCCGCATCTTCCTCGCGGGCGAGATCATTCACAACCCCCACGTGAACGAGAAGCTGCGGGAGATGGGCATCACCTTCCTGCGCTCCGATGGCGGCGACTTCGATTACTCGGTGGTCGGGCCCGGAGATGTCGTGATCCTGCCGGCGTTTGGCGTGACGATGCGCGACTTCGAGACGCTGCGCGCGAAAAACGTGGTCGTCGTGGATACGACCTGTGGGTCCGTCCTCAACGTGTGGAAGCGAGTCGACAGCTACGCGCGGGCCGGGATGACCGCGGTGATTCACGGGAAGTACTATCACGAGGAGACGCGCGCGACGGCGTCCCAGGTTTCGCGCTACGCTGGCGGCCGCTATCTCGTGATCCGGAACATGGACGAAGCGCGCGTCGTATGCGACTACATCGAGGGGCGCGGGTCCCGCGAGGAGTTCGTGTCGCGGTTCGCGCGTTCCGCGTCACCGGAATTCGATCCGGACCTCGATCTCCGGCGCGTCGGCGTCGCGAACCAGACGACCATGCTGGCGCGCGAGTCGCTGGCGATCGGCGAGGAAATCGGCCGGGCGCTGGCACGAGCACACGGTGAAGACTACCGGGCGGAGCACTTCCGGACCTTCGATACCATCTGCAGCGCGACACAGGACCGCCAGGATGCGGTGGAGGCGCTGCTGCGCGAGCCGCTCGACGTCATGCTGGTGATCGGCGGCTACAACTCGAGCAACACGATCTCGCTGGCGGCGATCTGTGGCGCGTCGGTGCGCACGTTTCACGTCGAGGACGCCCAGTGCCTCGATGTGGGCCGCGGGGCGATCCGCCACCGGCCGATCGGCGCATCCGCGGATATCGAGACGAGCGAATGGCTCGGCGGCGCGGACCACATGACCGTGGGAATCACGGCGGGCGCCAGCACGCCGAACAACAAGATCGGCGAGGCGGTGGCACGTGTGTTCGCCACGCGGGGAATCGATCCCGGCGACATCGTGTGACATTCGGCTTCATTGAGCTGGAAGGCGGCGCGACGCGCGTGCGTATTGTGCCCGCGCTCGGCGGACGCATCGTGTCACTCGTGGCGCTGGGGCGCGAGTGGCTGTGGAGCAACGAGGCGCTGCCGGCGCGCGAGCCCGTCGACGGGGCGTCGTACAGCGAGACCGCCGACAGCGGAGGCTACGATGAATGCTTCCCGACCGTCGCCGCGTGCAACATTCCGAACGGCGTGCCCCGGTTCGGCGGCCTGGCGCTCCCGGAGCACGGCGAGTTGTGGGCCCAGCACGCCTCGGTGGTGGTCGAGACGGATCCGACGGGCCACCGCGCGACATGCGCGTGGGAAGGGCGGCGGATGCCGTATCAGTTCACCCGCGTGGTGCAGGTCACGAGTGCCGGCGCGGTGGTGATGCGATATGAGGTGCGGAACACGGGGCATGACCGGCTGCCGTTTCTCTGGGCCGCGCAACCGCTTTTTCCTCTGACGCCGTCCACGCGGCTCGAGCTGCCCGTCGGCGCCCGGGCCCGCGTGTGGTCGCACCGCGGTGATGCGCTCCGCGGCCTCGTGCCCGAGTTTCGCTGGCCGCATGCCAGGGTCGAGGCTCGCATCGTGGATCTGTCGCACCCCGACCTGGCGGGACGGCAATACGCGTGCAAGCTGTTTCTCGACATGCCGTCCGGGGCTGGCGTGGCCGCCGTCACCGAGGGCGACCTCCGGATGGAAGTCGCCTTCGACGAGCGGACCGTCCCGAACGTCGGCGTCTGGTTGAACAAGGGGGAGTGGACTCCGTTCAAGGGCGGCCGGCCGTATCTCAACCTGGCGATCGAGCCGGGCCTCGGTGCGGCCGACTCGCTGGCCGACGCGCTTGGCGCCTGGGGTGGCGCGCACTGGGTCGAGCCCGGGCAAATCCAGGAGTGGATGCTGACCTGGAGGCCGGCGAAGATCAGCGGTGCGTAGCCCATCGAGCAGCGACACCGGCACGTGCACCCGTGGCAGGATCTCCCGTGCAAGGTTCTCCCGTGGGAGCATCGCCGCGGGCAGCCTGATGGCGCTCTCGGGGGCGGCGTGCGCGGGGCATCAGCCCGCGCCGGCGCCGGTCACGCCCGGCGTTGCGTCGTCGAGCCAGAGCGTCTATCTCATGAGCCGGGAGCTGATGGTACCGGTGTCGGGTGTCCGCCCCTCGCAGGTGCCTGACACGTACACGTCGCCCCGCACCGGCGGTCGCGAACACCGCGCGCTCGACATCCTGGCGCCCCGCGGGACGCCGGTACTCGCGGCGGACTACGGCCGCGTGCTACGGATGCGGACAAATCCGGCGGGCGGCATCACCATCTACGAGATCGACGCCGGGAACCGGTTCGTGTATTACTACGCGCACCTCGATCACTACGCGTCGACGCTGTCCGAGGGGAAGGACGTTGCCAAGGGTGAGATCATCGGCTACGTCGGCACCACTGGCAATGCGCCGGCCAACGAGCCGCATTTGCATTTCCAGCTCATGAAGCGGCCGAACGCCGCGCGCTGGTGGGATGGCGAGCCCATCGACCCCAAGCCGTTCCTGACGCTGCCCGGCCGCCCGTCGGGCAAAGGGTAGAGCGCGCCCGGCGGCTACCCCCGCCGGCTACTGATGCTCGCTGTGGATTCTTGTTACTTTTCAGTCCACCT
This sequence comes from Gemmatimonadota bacterium, assembly GCA_021324775.1. Classification (GTDB taxonomy): domain Bacteria; phylum Gemmatimonadota; class Gemmatimonadetes; order Gemmatimonadales; family Gemmatimonadaceae; genus Palsa-1248. The sequence continues at coordinate 166,072 of JAJPIM010000024.1, read as the reverse complement.
CTTCCCCCGGCCGCTGCGCCGAGCCCGACATGCCGTACATCATCACCGAGCCGTGCATCGACATCAAGGACAAGTCGTGCGTCGATGTCTGCCCAGTCGATTGCATCTACGAAGGGGAGAAGATGCTCTACATCCACCCGGATGAGTGCATCGATTGCGGGGCGTGCGAACCGGAGTGTCCGGTGACGGCGATCTTTCCGGAGGAAGACGTCCCGGCGGCGCAGCAGCAGTACATCCAGATCAATCGCGACGTCTTCAAGAGCGAGACGCCGCCCGGGAAGCCGACGCGAAAGTAGCGCAGGGCCGGAGCGCTATTCGTCGCGATAGGGTGAGTCGCTGGCCGGCTCCGCCGCCGGGTCCGCCGCCGGGTCTGCCGCCGGCGTCGCCGATGGCCAGAGGGCTCTCAGGAATTCCGGGCCCAGCTCCGCGGCCTGCCACTGGCGCAGTTCCGGCATCGCGGCCAGCTCGGCGGCGGTGCGCGGCATCCGGCGGGCCACGGCCTCGAGGCGTTCGCGCGAGCACAGGACTCCGGGATCGAGGTCGAGACGTGCCGCGGTGGCGTCTCGCAGCACCTTGAGGCGTGCGACGCGGTCGTCGAGATCCGGATCGCGATCCCAGCGTGGCGCCTTGGGAAACCTCGGGAGCGCATCGTCCGCCGTGTCGAGACCGCGGCGTACGGCCCGAAGGATCTCGCCGCTGCGCGTCTCGGTCATTCCGCGCGGCATTCCCTTGATCGCGGCCAGTGTCTCGCGATTGTCCGGCGCCTGCCGCGCGATTTCGAGGAGCGTCTCGTTGCCAATGACCCGGAACGTCGCGCGGTCGAGTTCCGCGGCGACGCCGTCCCGCCACGGTACCAGCTCGCGCAGGACCGACAACTCGCGCCGTGAGAGGTCGCGAGCGCCCTTGACTCGCAGAAACGCCTCGGTGGGATCCTCGGCCACCCAGTGCGTTCCCTCGAGTCGCGCAAACTCTTCCGCCGCCCAGCTCCAGCGGCCTTTCGCCCGGAGCTCGGTGGCCAGCTGCTCCCGCAGGTCGAGGAGATACCGGGTGTCCTGAGCTGCGTAGTCGAGCATTCCCGGCGTGAGCGGCCGCATCGACCAGTCCGCACGCTGGTGCTGCTTGTCGAGTTTGACCCCGAAATACCGTTCGAGCAGCGCGGCCAGACCGAACGCACGGATGCCGAGGAGCTGCGCCGCCACTCGCGTATCGAAGATGTTGGTGACGGACCATCCGTAGTCCTGGTGCAGCAGCCGGAGGTCGTAGTCGGCATCGTGAAAGACGATCTCGATCTCCGGATTTTCGAGAATCGTTCCCAGGCCGGCCAGCGGGCCAGCGGCGAGCGGGTCGATGATCGCGCTGTGAGATCTCGTCGAGAGCTGCAGGAGGTAGATTCGATCGACGAAGCGGTGAAAACTCGCCCCTTCGGTATCGAGGGCGACCGCCCCTGCTCCTCCCACCGCTGCGAGCCACTGGTCCGCGACCCACGGGGTGTCGATGTACACAGCTTTGGGGGCCCCATCGGGGCGCGACGTGACGGCGGCAGTGACCGGTGGAGGGGAAGACGCCATCGGGCGCCGGTGGGCTTGGGACACAGTGCGTGGAATCTAAGGGTTTCCCACTCTACGATCGGTTCCCGGGCCTCGCGGCTCTGCCGCGCGCCGTGCTGGGCGTCTATCCGTCGCCTGTCGAGCGGGTCGCACTGCCGAACGGCGGGGCGCTCTGGCTCAAGCGAGACGACCGGAACGCGCCGGTCGCGGCCGGCAACAAAGTGCGAGCACTCGAGTTCCTGCTCGGAGCGGTGCGTCCGGGTGACGTCGTGCTCGCTGTCGGCGGAGAGGGGTCCACCCATGTCTACGCGACGGCGGTCCATGCCAGCCGGCTCGGCGCGCGCACCGAAGTGATACGATGGGCGCACGCCATGCACCCCGTGTCGCTGGCGGTGGCGCAGGCGATCGAGCGCGGCTCGGCCAAGACTACGAGCAGCCGGTGGGCGGTGGTCGCGATTGCGCGCGCGATGGCCTGGCGGGCTCGCGCGTCACGGGAACCGGAGCGCCACTACGTCCCGCCCGGCGGCAGCAGTCCGGCCGGCATCCTCGGCCACGTCGGCGCGGGGCTCGAGTTGGCGGCGCAGATCACCGCCGGCGAGCTACCCGCGCCGACACACGTGGTGCTTCCGCTTGGCACCGGCGGCACGGCGGCGGGTCTCGCGCTCGGTCTGGGTGTGGCCGGGGTACGCACGACGGTCGTAGCGGCGCGCGTCGCGCCGCGGCTCGTCGCCAACTCCTATCGGGTCCAGTCCCTCATCCGCCAGACGCGCCGGCTTCTGCGCCGGCGAGGCCGCGGCGGTGATGCATTGCCCGCCGTCCCCGTGGTGGTGGACCACTCGGCCTACGCCGGTGCATACGGCAGGCCCTCCGCAGCGGGCGCGATAGCCGCGGACCGCCTCTCTCAGGCCGCCGGCGCATCCGGCGCGTCGCCGCTTCTGCTCGACGCGACGTACGCTGCGAAAGCGGGAGCGGTCGCACTCGCGCTCGCGGCGTCTCGCGCGGACGGCTCCGATCGTCGCGTGTTGTTGTGGGCGACATTCGACGGGCGGCCATTCGCCGGCAACGGCGGTTGGACCAGCGAGCGGCACGCATCCGGGCGCTGAGGTCCGGCGCTTCCGCGGCGAGATCCACACCGCAGCGCAAACGCGAGCGAGCACGTATGCGAAGACAATGCGTGACCGAATTCTCGCTGCGCCTTACGTGCGCGCCGTGGCGGGCTAAATTTCACCGTGGTCATGTCGTCGTCGCGAAATGTGGGACTGAGCCAAACCGGCAGCAGGATCCTGGCGGTTGATGGCATGAGCGCACGCGTCGTGCGCCGGCCTGCCGACGTCGTCATCGATCATGCATCCGCCGCGGCGGGCGTAGCCGACGCGGCGGAGCGCCGCCTCGTGGTCGTCGCCGGCCACAGTGCGCGTGCCTGGCCGCGTCCGGCGGTCCGTCCCGCGCCGATCGCGATGACGGTGATGAGCGCCGCCGAGCAGACGCGAGCCGCGCGGGTCGGCGCGTGGCTTTTCCGGTACCGCGGCGTGCTGCCGATTCCCGTGCTGCTCGTACCGTTGTGCGTGCACGGATCGATGACATCGCTCACGTGGGCCGCGGGTCTCGTGGCGGTGGCGATCGGTGAGCTGATGCGGTTATCGGGAGTCGCGGCGGCCGGGCCCGCGACGCGGCGCCGCACGCGATGCGTGCCCCATCTGGTGACTGACGGCGCGTTCGCGTGGGCGCGGAATCCCATTTACATCGGCAACGCCATCGTGTGGACCGGCGTCGCGATCGCGACCGGCGTCCTGTGGTACGTGCCGCTCGCCTTCGCGGCGTTCGCGGTCGAATACGGATTCATCGTGCGCTACGAAGAGGGCGTGCTGGAGTCGACGTTCGGGACCGCCTATCTCGCGTACAAGGAGCGGACGCCCAGGTGGATCCCGCGATGGCCGTCGCTCGGCCCTCGCGCTGTCGGCCGGCGTCATGACTGGCGCGCCGCTTGCCGCTCGGAGACGAGCACGCTCGTGAACTGCGCCGCAGCGATCGGCGTCGTCGCGGTCAAGGGACTGCTCGGCGGGTAGCCACCCGCGCTGCACGCCGCCCGCTCATTGTGCCTGCTACATCCCGCGCGCTACTTCCTGCGCGGCTACTTCCTGCGCGCTACATCCCCAGATACGCGCGGACGCGGGGCTCGATGCGGTCCGGGGACCAGAACGGGGTCCACACGAGATTGATCGCGACGTCCGTGACATCGGGCATCGCCCGAATCTGCCGCTCGGCCTCCTCCATGATCTCCGGTCCTGACGGGCATCCGGGCGAGGTGAGGCTCATGTCGACCGCGACCACCGAGCCATCGACGCGCACGTCGTAGACCAGACCGAGATCGATGATGTTGAGATTGAGGTCTGGATCCTTGACTCGGCGCAGGATCATCCGCACCTGATCCGCGGTCACGGGAGGACCGGCATCCTGGGAGGCATCCTGAGAAGTATCTGGCGAGCCGCTGGCTGCGGCGCTCGCGCCGGCGCTCGCTGTGGCGCTCGCTGTGGCGCTCGCCGTGGCGCTCGAAGGAGTTGGTGAAGCAGCCGGCGCCGCTGGCGGCGCAGCCGGATCGGTGCGGGACGGGGCCGCGCCGTACTGATTGGGATCCGAAACGAGAGAGTCCATGGCGCCTCCGCGATGCCGGCATCACGCCGGCATTCGCAAGATCGCCGGCAACGACGCTCGCGGCAACGGCGCTCGCGGCAACGACGCTCGCGGCAACGGCGCTCGCGGCAACGGCCGCGCCGCTTTGCCGCGATGCGGTGCTCCCGCGCACTACCGCACCGGTGGTGCTATCTGAGTACCACCGTGCGCGTCTGGTGGCGGCGGACGACCCGGAGACTCAGCGGCTGGCCATCCCGCTTCGCCTGGCGCAGGACACCGGCGAGTGCTTGGGGCGTTGCGATCGCATCGCCGTGTGCGGCCACGACGACATCGCCGGCACGAAGTCCCGCCTGCGCGGCCGCTGTGCCCTGGCCGACGGCGACCACCAGGATGCCGCTGTCGAGGGCGAGCGCTTCGCGCAGGTCGGGGCTGGTGCGGACGAACTGCGCGCCGGCGATTGCCGTGGTCTCATCGCCCGGGTCGGCGGCGTCATCGAATGACGCCGGCGGTTCATCGAGAGCGATGCTGGGCCGCGGAGCGCCGGCGGGGCTGCCCGGAGGGAGGGGAGGGAGGGCCGGGCTGGGGATCACGAGCCACTGGTGCGGATCGAGGGAAGCGCTGCCGCCGGACTGAGCCTGGGGCGTACCGCCATAGCCCGCGACGTTCATGTCGACGAAGGTCGCGGGGCGAGGCGCAATGCTGACGCGGAGATTCTTGACGGTGCCGTTGCGCCGGACCCGCACTGCCAGCACCGAGCCGGGGCGGAGGAGCCGGGCGAGGACGATTCTCCGGTAGAGCACGTCGCGTGAGTCATACGCGACGATCGTGTCGCCGGGAACGATGCCTGCCCTGTCCGCAGGCGATCCCCGCTCCACGGACTCCACGGCCGGGTACCCATAATGGTAGATCGCGAGCCCTTCAGGGCCGTACTGGCGCCTGACATCGCAGACGAAGGAGATGCCGAGGTAGCCTTCGGGGAGCTGGTGCGCGGCGCGGCCTGCGGCGATTGCGGCCGGCAGCGTGAGGCTGTCGCCCGCCCCGGCCGAATCCGGCCGCGGTGTCTGGGCATGCGCGGCCGCCGCGAATGCCGCCGCGAGCGCACACGCGACTACCGACGCGGTCACGCCGCCGGGGAGCGCCTTCGGCATCGGCGTCACCATCAATACTGTCCGCCGTGGAGGCTGGCGGGGATCGTCCGTCCCAACTCACGAAGCGTCGCTTCGCGGGCGTCGACGGAGTTGGTATAGACCCGGCGCAGCACGACATCATGCGGGGCCGCGATGAGCGCGGCTTGAGCGGTCCGGGCGACCTCGTCCAGGGCGGCGAGGCGCGTCGCGTAGTCGTTCGGAATCCCCGCGCCCTTATCGCCCGAGTCGCTGACCATCAAATACGCCACCGCGTGCCGGTACTGGGTCTCGGCATTCAGCACCGCCGCCAGGGCATCGTCCGCAGATTCGAACTGTTGCCCAGTAGGCGCGAATTGTACTAAACTGGCGCTATTACCAGCCGATTCTGGTGCTATACTGTTGCTATTAGCGACGACTGTCGGCGCAGGGCTTCCTCCAGCGGGAGCCCCTGGCCGAGCCGAATAACGGCCCAGGGCGACGCCACTCGAGACGAGGATGACTGCTGCGGCTGACCGGGTGGCCCAGGAGCGCATTCTGGCGGCCGGGGCGGGCCGTTGGCGGGCTGGCGCGGCGGTCTCCGGGGTCTCGGCGGCCAAGGCCTCGCGGATGGATTCCCAGTCCGTCAGCGGTTCGTTGAGGCGGTCCCGCTCGGCCCGTGTCAGCGCGAGCAGCGAGCGGTAGGAGTCCACTTCGGCGGAGCACTCCGGGCATGCGGCAAGGTGTAGCGCTTCGGCGGACGTCGGATTTTCGTCGGCCAATGCGGCCAGACGTTCCGGTACCAGGTGCGATTCGGCGGGGGCAGGCCCACCGGGCCCGGCAATGCGATCAGCGTCCATAGGTCAGTATGCCGCCTCGAGCGGCCGTCGAAAAGAACGGATGGGACTGGCGACTGTGAGCGAGTGACAGACGGCCACGGAGTTGTTCGCGATGCTCAAAACACGATCCCAGCATGGATTCCTCCTCCGATTCCCGTGGGGCCTGCCGGGGTGCCGGTCGTCGTGCCGCGTCCGGTGGCTGGGCCGCGCGGAGCGGGTGCTGCAGCGGGTGCAGCAGCGGGCGCCGGAGCGGGACGCAACGCATCGGGTTCAACGAGGTGCGCGAGCAGCCGGCGCAATTTCGCGCGCGCCTTGAACAGTTGCGATTTGGATCCGCCCGCGGTGATACCGAGCGCTCTTGCGATCTCTTCATGCGTATACCCTTCGACATCGTGCAGCACAAACACCGCGCGTGCGCCGGGCGCCAGCCGGGCCGTCGCCGCCTCGATGGATGCCTGGAGAAACGGTCGTTCATCCTCGGGTGGCGTGGAGGCTGTCGATTCTTCGATTCCCGTTTCGAGCGCCTGCATGCGTTTGGTGCGGCGGAGCGCGTTGAGCGTTCGATTGACCGCAATCCGATGAGCCCACGTACCGAACTGGGAATCCCCGCGAAAGCCCGGAAGGGCGCGGAAGATCTGGATCCAGACCTCCTGCGCGACATCGGCCGCGTAGTCGGGATCGCCTACCAGCCGGCGCACGACAGCGTCCACGCGCGGCGCGTACTGCGACCAGAGCGATCGCAGTGCCCGTTCGTCCCCGTCAATCGCGCGCCGAACCAGCAGTGCGTCCGTTCCCATGCTGTTCGAAAATGAGACACGATTTGCCAGGCGAAGGTTGCCGTTTTCGCCGTGGAGCCGGTGACCGATGTATACCCGCGGGGCAGAGGCGGGGGAACAGCGGCGCGATGTCACCGGGCGGGCCTCCGGAGGGCGGCCCGACGACTATTGCGGGACCCGTTGCAGGGGGGACCATCTTTCGTCTTGACTATAGCGGGGCGATCCCTATATACGTGGGCCTGCTGCGTAAGACTGTACGAGACCAAGACTTCCGTAATCGGCATGGCCGCCGCCCCACAGTGGGGCCGGTGAGAGTTTCGGAGGCGCCCGGGCGGCGTCTCCGCGTATTGTCTTTTGTCATCAGGCAGGGTTCCCACGGTGCTTGTGTTTGCTGCGATGTTGGCCACCCTCGGCGCCGCCTCCAGCGGGCTGCACAGCGGACTTCCGGTCAAGGCTCCGGGAGCGGTCGGCATGTCCGCGCGCCGGCTCGAAGCCATCGACCGCGTCGTCCAGCGTGGTATTCGGGCCGGCGGGTATCCGGGTGCTGCGGTCGTGGTCGGCCGAAACGGCGCCGTGGTGTGGGAGCGTGGTTTCGGGCGTCTCAGCTGGGAAGCCAGCAGTGTCCGCGTTGCTCCTGATCGTACGATTTACGACCTCGCGTCGTTGACCAAAGTCGTCGGCACCACGACGGCGATCATGGTGCTGTATGATCAGGGACGCATCTCGCTTGATGCGCCTGTGGCGGCCTACGTGCCCGCCTTCAGCGGCGGCTACAAAGATTCCGTGACCGTTCGCCAGCTGCTGACGCACCGGTCGGGATTGCCGGCGGGGCGCGAGCTGTGGCGCCTCGCGAGCACGCCCGACGAAGCGCGCCGGTTCGTGCTCGATACACAACTCGAGTGCCGTCCCGGTGACTGCTACATCTATTCCGACCTGGGCGCCGACGTGCTGGGAATGATCGTCGAAGCCGTCTCAGGCGAGCGGCTCGATGTGTTCCTCGACGAGCACGTGTTCCAGCCTCTGGGGATGACGGACACCTTCTTCCGGCCCTCCGACTCGCTCAAAGTGCGTGTGGCGCCGACCGAGCTGACACCGCCGCGCGGCTATCCGCTGCAGGGTGAAGTCCACGACGAGAATGCGTACGCCCTCGGCGGCATCGCGGGGCACGCGGGGTTGTTCAGCACCGCGGCGGACCTCTCGGTCTTCGCGCAGATGATGCTCAACGGCGGCGTGTACGACGGCGTGCACATCGTTAGCGACACGACCGTCGAGCTGTTCACCCGGCGCACCGCGGGACATCGCGCGCTGGGGTGGGACATGTGTGACGACGGTAATGATGGGAGTTGCGGCCGCTTCCTGAGCGAGCGCGCGTACGGCCACACGGGATTCACCGGAACGTCGCTGTGGATCGATCCGGATCGCCAGATGTTCGTCGTGCTGCTCACCAACCGCGTACACGCCGCCCGCGCGCGGCGGCCCGCGAAGGTGATCGCCGACGTGCGTGCGGATCTCGCCGATGCCGCGGCCGTGGCCGTGACCGACGATCCGGACAACGCGCTCGCGATGCCCGCTCGCTTCCGTGCCGACCGGGAGCTGGGGTGGAACCGTCCGCCGCCGCGTGTCCACCGGTCGCGCCGCAGCCGCGCCGCGCATCGCGCCCACCGGGCGCACGCCGCCACCAAGAAGAAGGCGAAGGCCGCCGGATAGGGGCGGCTTACCGCCCTTGCTTCACCGACCCTGGCGGCAGCGCATAGATCAGCCGCATGGTCGCCTTGTCGGCCGCCGAGAGGTCACGCACGCGGACCCGCGCCGCCATGATGTTGGTGGTGTCGGCGCAGTGGTCGAGGCCGAGCAGGTGCCCGATCTCGTGGAGCGCGATCGCGCGCACGGCTGAGGCATCGAGTGGCTCGCCGTGGTTGTGGTGCAGAGCGATCGCGATATTGGCATCGACGATCCACCAGTTGTCGTCGCGCGCCCACATCGTCTTCCCGCTGATCTGCTCGTCGAAGTGATCGACCCACGTCACGTGAACGTCGGCCGCGCCCGAATCCACCACGAAGGTGAAGGGAACCGGAGCGCCAGCGGCTTCCCATGTCGAGAAGGCATCCCGGACCTGATCCGGGTATGCGGGATTCCAGTCAGCGAGGATGGGCGAGGCCTGAACCCAGACGCGCAGGGGGCGCGCGGTGCGATCCGGCCACCGTGCCACATTCGAATCGCGCGCGAGGAGAATGTCGCCGATGTAGGTGCCCGCTTCGTTCTGCGACAGGCGGCGGTGGATCTCGTCCAGGTCGCGGACAGGGGGCGGCTCGCGCGAGACCTTGACCTCGGGTGCGGTCGCCGGGGCGTCACCGGCCGCGATGCGTCCGCGCATGACGGTGCGGTCGATCGTGCGGACGAAAGCGGCCGGCATCGCGCGCGCGCTCACCGGAAGGGGCTCGGCGAGGGCGGCCGCGCTCTGTCGCACGGCGGAGCCAGCATGGAGTTCGTGAGCCTGTACCGCGACCCAGGCGCCGATCGCGAGTAACGGGCCGAGCAGGACGAGATCGACGCGGCGCATCTGAGCCGAGACGAGTCAGCGCCGGGGGCGGTAACGCGATACTTTCCCCCCGATGTCGTGGCGCCGGTTAACACTCGCACTCGCGACGCGCGCGGTGATTCGCCCCCGGTTGGCGATGGATCTGCTCCGGATCGGCTGGCGCTTTCGCCGGCGCGGCTGGTACCGGCGTCCACCGTTCATTCCGCTTCCGGCGCTGGCGTACATCCGGTGGCGAATGTATACGGCCTATGGCGATGAGGGCGTCACGCCGCCGGTGCGCGACATCGAACGGTACGCCCACTGGGCCGGGCGATTCAGTTCTTTCCTCAGGAGATCGGCATGGCAAAGCGGGGAGTGACGCGTGTTCCACGGACCGCCACCGGCAAGAAGGGCGATCCTGATCTGCTGGAGTCAGCCGAGCGCGCGTCGCGCGAGGGCTATCGGGAGCGGACGGAGGCCGGGCATCTCCTCGCGGGGCGCACGCCGCCATCGCGGGACGGAACCGAGGCCCGCCGCTCGGGCGCGGTCCAGCTCATCGACGAGGGCATTCGCGATCTTCCGGTTACCGAAGACGAGAAACTGCTGCAGGAGCGCGGTCCGAGCGCCGATTTCACGCGCACCGATCCGTGGCGTGTGTTGAAGATCATGAGCGAGTTGATCGAAGGGTTCGACACGCTCGCGGGTGTGGCGAAGGGCGTCTCGATCTTCGGATCCGCGCGCACCGGTCCTGATGATCCGCAGTATGCCGCCGCACGCGAGACCGCGCGCCTGCTGTCCGGCGCCGGGTACTCCATCATCACGGGCGCCGGACCCGGCATCATGGAGGCGGCCAATCGCGGCGCACGGGACGGTCGCGGGCACTCCGTCGGATGCAACATCGAGCTGCCCTTCGAGCAGGGCGCCAATCCGTTCGTGGACACGCTGATCAATTTCCGGTACTTCTTCGTTCGCAAGACGATGTTCATCAAGTATTCGGATGCCTTCATCATTTTCCCGGGGGGATTCGGGACACTCGATGAGCTGTTCGAGGCGCTGACGCTGATTCAGACCGGGAAGATCTTTCGGTTTCCGGTCATCCTGTTCGGCCGGCGCTACTGGGCGGGCCTCGTGCGGTGGCTGCAGACGCGGGTGCTCACGGAGGGCAAGATCTCCCCGGGCGACCTTGATCTGATGCTGCTCACGGATGATCCGGCGGAGGCGGCGGCGGCGGTGATCGCCGCGCACGTCAGCACCCAGCACGACCGGACGATCGCGGGCGGCGCGGCGGAGGCCGACGCGATGCCGGTGGGGGCAGGCTAGCCCATGGCACCGGCAGCGGAAACCCCAGTGCCCGGGGACGGCGCGGCAGCGGGAGGCGGCATGGTGGCTGATGCGAACACCGGCGATGGCCGGCCCGGCGGTGCGCCGTCACGGTTTCTGTCCGGCGGCCGGATCGATCCGCGCCGCATCGACGGACGGGAGACCGTCCCTGACCTCATCGACGGCACCTTCCTCGCGTACAATGCGGCGCGGCTCCGCGAAGCGTGCCATCTCTTCACCACGAAGATGCTCGCGGACGACGTCACGGTCGGCGTCTCGCTCACCGGCGCGCTCACGCCGGCCGGCCTCGGGATGGCGGCGCTCATCCCGCTGGTCGAGGCGGGATTCATCGACTGGATCGTGTCGACCGGTGCGAATCTGTATCACGACACCCATTTCGGACTCGGACTGTCCATGCATCGCGGGCATCCCCAGGCGTCCGATGTGGTGCTCCGGGCCGAAGGCGTCGTGCGCATCTACGACATCTTCTTCGATTACGAGGTGCTGCTGTCGACGGACGCGTTTTTCCGCCAGATCATCCGGGCGCCGGAGTTCCAGCGGCCGATGTCCAGTGCCGAGTTCCATCATCTGTGCGGCAAGTACGTACGCGAGCGCGAGCGCGCGCTCGGCCTGAGCTACAAGTCGCTGCTCTCGGCGGCCTATACCGCGGGCGTGCCGGTGTATACGTCGTCGCCCGGCGACTCGTCGATCGGCATGAACGTCGCGGCGCTGGCGCTCGACGGCAACGCGTGCACGATCGATCCCAACCAGGATGTCAACGAGACGGCGGCGATCGTGCTCGGCGCCAAGCGCGGCGACTGGGTGACGGGTGAGCGAGCACCCGATGCCGCGGGGGGCCGGAGCGCGGTCGTGATCCTCGGGGGCGGCAGTCCCAAGAACTTTGTGTTGCAGACCGAGCCGCAGATCCAGGAAGTACTGGGGATCGATGAGCGGGGGCACGATTTCTTCCTGCAGATGACTGACGCCCGGCCCGATACCGGCGGGTTGTCGGGGGCCACGCCCGCCGAGGCGGTGAGCTGGGGCAAGATCGACCCGGATCGGTTGCCCGACGCGGTGGTGTGCTACCTCGACTCGACTGTCGGGCTACCGCTCCTCACGTCGTATGCGCTCGGGCGGCATCCCCCGCGCCCGCTCAAGAGGCTGTACGAGCGGCGCGGGTCGATGATGCAACGCCTCAGGGACGAGTACGCGCGGTCGGAGCGGCGAAGCGAGCAACCACCGGCGCCGGCACGCGCCACGTCCGGGCACCCAGCGGGGTCATAGCCCCGGCCGTGATGCGCCGCGCGTCCGCGGGCGGCCGCAGCCTGAGGACACCCGGCACCCCGGCCGCTCTCGAATGTGGCGCCAGGGTATGGCTCGTCGTGTTGGTCGCCGGCCCGACGAAGTCATAGACGGCCGTCGAGGTATCGGTCGCGACGAACTGGCCGGCGGTGTTGTAGAGGGAGTACGTAATGATGCCGGTCAGCGCATTGGACGCGAACGCATAGTTCGTGGTGACCGTATGCGCGCCGCCGACCGTGTCGGTCAGGGACAGCGTAACAGTCGCGCCTGAGACGCTGTAGCTGCCGAACGTCGTGTCGCCGAACGACTCCAGGCGGTTGACGTCCGAGTCGGCGCTCTCCCTGATGTCGCGGATCGTAAGAAAGTCGATCTCGACGGCCGTCGTATCGGTATTGAGGGAAATCGACGAACTGTCGTAGGTCACCGCGAGGACCGTGTCGTCGACGCTCGACGCGCTGTCGTAGAAAATCAGAGCAGGGACGGCCGTGTCTCGCAGGGTTTCGAGCCGGTAGAGTCCAGAGACATCGCCGCCGCTGGATCCACTGGAGCCACCCGGCGTGACGCCAATGACGCCGTTTGGGGGCGTCACGCCGTTGTTGTCAGCCGTCCAGCACGCGGCGGCGGCGACCGCAAGCAGGCATGCGGCGGCACGCAGGCCGTGGCGGATCCGCGACATCCCGCGGCCCGAGACTCCAGTCATAGTCCTTCATCCTCAAGGGAGGCCCGTCATGGCCGCGACCTGTCGCCGCCTGCGCCGAGCCGGTGTGCGAGCGTCAACTGCTTGCGTCCTATCGGTTGGGACGCGACAGGCGGGCGAAACGTCACGCCAGAACGGTCAAAACGCCCGGTGCGGACCGCCTGTCGCGTTGCGGCGGTCTTGGCCGCGGCTTACGTTGGCAGAGAGAGCCCGGCCGCGCATTGCAGCCGGGCGTTCCCCTTTTGTACCCGGCGTGTGCTGCATGATTGAAGAGCTGAAAGCGAAGCTTGGCGCAGAGGTCGAGATCCTCCAGCGCGAACTCAACGTCACCCTGCCCGCCGAGATCCGGAAGGCGGTGGAGCTGGGCGATTTACGTGAGAACAGCGAATACAAGGCTGCGCTCGAGCGCCAGCAGTTCGTGCAGGCGCGCCTGGGACAGCTTCGCCAGCGGCTCAGCAAACTCGCGCAGATCGACATCGCGCAGATTCCCGCCGACCGGGTGGGGCTCGGATCGCGAGTGGTCGTGCAGGACGAGCAGACGCGTGGACGCGAGACCTACAGCCTGGTCTTCGGTGATTCCGTCGAGCTGGAGGACGGCCAGTGCAGCATGTCGTCGCCGATCGGTAAGGCCCTGGTGGGCAAAGGCCTGGGCGAGACGGCGGTGATCAAGCTCCCCGCCGTGACGCGCCGCCTCACGATCGTGGCGCTCCGAACGATTCACGACGAAGAAGTCCTGAGCGGCTGAGCGGCCGGCGACCGGTCAGCGACCATCCCGGCCGCCGATCGCGAACACCCGCTGTGCGTCGGCGGCGTACGCGTCGACCGCGGCGCGGGATGCGCCCTCGTCCCAGCCGAGCGTTCGCGCCACGATCGCGGCGGCGCGCGGTGCCGCGGCGATCCCACCATCGCGCATCTCGAAGGCGACGTGCGTGCGCCGCATGAGCAAGTCCGAGAGCGTGTACGCGTGCTCGCAGCGCACCGCGTAGACCAGGTCCGCGGCACGGTACGGGAGTGGCGGCGCGAGCGGCTGCGCCAGCGCGGGCTCCGCGGCGGCGAGCGCCGCAATGGCGGTCAGCCGTTCCGCTCCGGGAAGCGCCTCAACGCCGGTGCGAGAGGCCGAAGGTGGCCGATCGAGCGCCGTTTCGATGGCATCGACGACTTCGGCGGCCATCGCCCGGTACGTCGTCAGTTTGCCCCCGCTCACAGTGAGCACCCCGGACGGTCCGCGCACGATCTCGTGCTCGCGGGACGCGCTGCCCGCGTCCCCCGTGCGACCGGAGGCGATGAGCGGGCGGATTCCGGCCCAAGCGCTGACGACGTCCGGCGAGGCGAGCGCAGCGGCCGGAAACGCGGCATTGACCGACTCCAGCAAGTAGGCAACATCGGCCGACGACGCGCGAATCTCGTCGGGGCCGGTGGTGGTCTCGGTGTCGGTCGTGCCGACGATCGTGTGCGCGCCGGCGGGCAGGACGAACATGACGCGGCCGTCGATCGCCGACAGGAGCGTCACGGCGCCGCGGTTGCCGATGCGCGTGGCCGGCACGGCGAGGTGGACGCCTTTGCTTCCCTGCACCGTGGCCTGCGTGCCGGCGCCATCGGCGAGTTGCCGGACCGCGTCGCCCCATGGCCCGGTCGCGTTGACGATGACCGCGGCCCGCACCGAGTACTCGTTGCCGGTGAGGGTGTCCCGGACCCGGGCGCCGGACGCGCGGCCGGCGGCGTCGCGCGCGAACGACCGGAGCTCGGTGTGGTTGAGAACCGTGGCGCCTGCGGATTCCGCGGCGAGCGCATTGGCGAGCGTCAGGCGGCTGTCATCGGTCGCCGCATCGAAATAGGCGGCGCCACTGGTCAACCCACGCGGCTCGAGTCCGGGCTCGCGTGCGAGGACCTGGGGGGCCGTCAGGCGGCGGTGCCGCGCGACGTTGCGCCAGAGCGCGAGCGCGTCGTACAACAGCAGTCCGGCGCCGAGCCGCCACCCCGGGACGCGTGCGCCCTGGTAGACGGGCCACGTGAAGCGCAGCGGGCGGACGAGATGCGGCGCAATGCGGAGCAGGGTCCGGCGCTCCCGGCTTGCCTCGAAGACCAGGTGAAAATACCCGTGCTCCAGGTAGCGCACCCCGCCGTGGATAAGGCGCGAGGAGCGGCTCGAGGTGCCGCTGCCGAAATCATCTCGCTCGACGAGTGCGGTCCGCAGCCCGCGCATCGCGGCGTCGCGGGCGATACCCGCTCCGGTGATGCCGCCGCCGACGACGAGCACGTCAAATGGCGTCTCGGCCAGGGTCCGAAAGGCGTCGGCACGCGGCATGGGGTGGAAATCTGACCTCGCCCCGGCTTCCGCAGTAGCTTTCCTGCCGATGCCCACGTATGACAACGGCCGCCGGGTCGCGATCGTGGCGGGGGTCCGGACGCCGTTCGCCAAGGCCGGCACCGTTTTCAAGTCGGTATCCGCGATCGAGCTCGGACGCCGTTGCGTCTCCGAGCTCATTCAGCGTACGAATCTGGATGGCGCGGAAGTCGACGCGCTCGTCTTCGGGACGGTGATTCCCTCGGTCCTCGCGCCCAACATCGCCCGCGAGGTCGCCCTGCAGCCGCTGCTGCCAAAGGCCGTTCAGGCGTTCACCGTGGGGCGCGCGTGCGCGTCGGCCAATCAGGCGATCACCGACGCGGCGGACCAGATCGCCCTCGGCCATGCCGGGGCCGTGATCGCGGGAGGTGCGGAATCGCTGTCCAACGTTCCGATCCTGTACTCCCGCGGTTTCTCCGATGCGCTCATCGCAGCCAGCCGGGCCAAGACGCTGGGCGCGAAGGTGAGCGCCTTCAGCCGGATCCGGCCGCGCGATCTGCGGCCGCTCGCCCCCGCGATCGCGGAGCCATCGACGGGCGAGACGATGGGGCAGTCGGCCGACAAGATGGCGAAGATCAACCACATCTCCCGCGAGGATCAGGACCAGTTCGCGCTCCGGTCGCACCGGCTGGCGGCGGCCGGCACGGCGGATGGCCGCCTCGCCGCGGAGATCGCGCCCCTGTACGTGCCTCCCGCGTACGATACGGTCGTCACGTCCGACAACGGGATCCGGGAGCAGACCAGCTACGATCAACTCGCGGCGCTCAAGCCGGTATTCGACCGGGCCTATGGCACGGTGACCGCAGGGAACTCGTCGCCCCTGACCGACGGAGCCGCTGCGGTGCTCCTCATGGATGAAGAGCGGGCGCGCGTGCTGGGCTATACGCCGCTCGCGTTCATCCGGTCCTATGCGTACGCCGCGCTCGACCCGGGCGAACAGCTACTGCAGGCGCCGGTGCTGGCGGCGCCGGTCGCCCTGCAGCGGGCCGGCCTGACGCTGCGCGACATCAACCTGATCGAGATGCACGAGGCTTTCGCGGCGCAGGTGCTGTCCAATCTGCTCGGCTTCGAATCGCCAGAGTGGGCGGCGCGCGCAGGTTTCACTACACCGCTCGGCGAGGTGGATCGCGCGATCCTGAACGTGATGGGCGGCTCGATCGCCCTCGGACATCCCTTCGGGGCGACGGGGGCACGCATCCTCACGACCCTGTGCCACGAATTGGCACGGCGCGACGGGGAGTTCGGACTTCTCACGGTCTGCGCAGCCGGCGGCATGGGGCACGCGATGGTCGTCGAGCGCGCATGAGGGCCGCCATGCACCGCGCCCTGGGCCCTGCCGTATGAGTGCCGCACTCACCGTCGATGTCCGCGATGAAATCGCGTTGGTCACGCTCGACGTTCCTGGCGCGACGGTCAACACGTTCACGCGCCCGGTGCGGGACGAGGTCGTCGCGCTGCTCGACCGGCTGGATCGCGATCAGGGCATCCGCGCCGCGGTGCTGCTCAGCGGGAAAGCGGACGGGTGGATCGCGGGCGCAGATGTGGAGGAGCTGGTGGAACTCCCGGGCGCCGCCGAGGCCGAGCGGTTGAGCCGGATGGGCCAGGAACTGATGGATCGGGTGGAGAAGATGCGGACGCCGATCGTGGCGGCGATCCACGGCGCGTGCCTGGGTGGAGGCCTCGAGCTCGCGCTGGCCTGTGCGTATCGCATCGCCACCGAGAGTCCCAAGACCGTTCTCGCATTGCCCGAAGTGCAGCTCGGCCTGATTCCGGGCGCGGGCGGAACGCATCGGCTGCCTCGGCTCGTGGGACTCCGGGCGGCGCTCGACATGATCCTCACCGGCAAGAACGTGCGGGCGAGGAAGGCACTGCAGACCGGACTGGTGGACGAAATGGTCCATCCGGCCATCCTGCGGGATATCGCGGTGCGGCGCGCGCGCGAGCTGGTGGAAGCCGGCGGGCGCGACCGGCTGCGCCAGCCGCGACCGGGCGCGCGTGCGCGGGGCGGGAGCACCCAGCGGCTGCTGCTGGACCACAACGCTCTCGGGCGCGCGGTGGTATTCCGGCAGGCTCGCGAGCAAACGCTGGCCCGCACGCACGGGCACTATCCTGCGCCTCTGGCCGCGATCGATGCGATCCGCACCGGTTACCTCCAGGGCCGCACGCGGGGATTGGAGGCGGAGGCCCGTCTCTTCGGCATCGCGGCGGCGAGTGATGTCGCGAAGCAGCTGATCTTCCTGTTCTTCGCGACCAACGCCCTGAAGAAGGATCCCGGCGTCGAACCTCCAGGGCCGCCGCCGCTGCCGGTGAGCAAGATCGGCATCCTCGGAACGGGTTTCATGGGAGCGGGGATCGCCGCGATCGCCGCGCAGCGCGGCGTGTCAGTGCGATTCAAGGACACCGATCACACGCGGGTGCTGAAGGGACTCGCCGCGGTGCGGGACGTCCTGCAGGACCGTCTCGCATCGCGACAGATCACGCGCGCGGAGTTCGACGATCAAATGCTCCTCGTATCCGGCACCGTGGACTACACGGGATTCGCCAGCGTGCAGCTCGTCATCGAGGCGGTCTTCGAAGATCTCGAGGTCAAGCGGTCGGTGCTGGCCGCAGTCGAGCCGCTGTTGCCGCCGGACGCGATCGTCGCGTCGAACACGAGCACGATTCCGATCGCGCGGATCGCGACGGCATCGTCGCGTCCGGAACGCGTGCTGGGGATGCACTTCTTCTCCCCCGTGCACAAGATGCCGCTGCTGGAGGTGATCGTCACGCCCGAGACCGATCCCCAGGTCGTCACGACCGTGGTGGCGTTCGGGAAGCGGCTCGGCAAGACGGTCATCATCGTGCGCGACAGCCCCGGATTTTACGCCAACCGCGTGCTCGCGCCCTACATCAACGAAGCGGCGAAGATGCTGGACGAAGGGGCGGCGGTCGACGCGATCGATCGGGCGCTGGTGGCGTTCGGGTTCCCGGTCGGTCCGATCACGCTCGTCGATGAAGTCGGCATCGATGTGGCGGGGAAGTCCGGCGAGATCATCGCCGATGCCTATGGCGCCCGCATGGCGCCGGCGGCGTCCCTGCAGCGCGTCGTAGCGGCGGGGCGATACGGGCGGAAAGGGCGGAAGGGTTTCTACCTCTACGATCAGGCGGGCAAGAAACAGGGAGTGGACCCGACCATTTATGGACTACTCTCGGCCGGCGCGCAGCGGAGCCTCATGAGCGACGCGGAGATCCAGCGGCGGGCAGTCCTCGCCATGATCAACGAAGCGGCCCGATGCCTCGAGGAAGGCGTGTTGCGCTCTCCGCAGGACGGCGATGTTGGGGCCGTCTTCGGCATCGCCTTCCCGCCGTTTCGCGGAGGTCCGTTCCGTTATATCGATACGCTGGGTGCCGAGGCGGTCGTCCAGCAGTTGGAGGAGCTCAACGACCGCTTTCCCCCGCGCTTCGAACCCGCCAACCTGCTCCTCGATATGTCGCGCAAGCGAGAGCGCTTCTATCCGGACTCGCCGTAGTCGTCACGTTTCCCATCCATGCTCAGACAAGCCCTCCTCTACCTGTCATCCCAGCCGCAGGTCTTTCACTTCGTCCGGCACAACCGCATCGCGAAGAAATTCGCCGAACGCTTCGTGGCCGGCGAGTCACTCGAGCAGGTGCTCGACTCGGTCGCGGGTCTCAACGCGAAAGGCATCACGGCGTCGCTCGATCTGCTCGGTGAGAGCGTGCACTCCGAGGCCGAGGCCCGGGCCGCGGGGCAGGAGTATCAGCGGATGCTCGACCGGATCCATGAGCGCGGGATCGACGCCAACGTCTCGGTGAAGCTCACGGCCATGGGTCTCGATATTTCCGAGGAGCTGTGCGTCACGATCATGCACGACATTCTCGCCCAGGCACGTGACTACCGCACGTTCGTCCGGCTGGACATGGAGTCGAGTGCGTACGCGGACCGCACGCTGCGCCTGTTCTACGAACGGTTCTATCCCACCTATCCGGAGTACGTCGGTATCGTGCTCCAGAGTTATCTGCGCCGGACGGCCGCCGACGTCGAGCGCGCCGTGCAGGCGCGATGCCGCGTGCGGCTGTGCAAGGGCGCGTACCAGGAGTCGCCGTCGGTGGCGTTTCCCGACAAGCGCGACGTCGATGCGAATTATGCCCGGTGCATGCACCGGCTCATGCAGGAGGGGCGGTATCCGGGACTCGCCACACACGACGAGGCCCTGATCGCGGATGCCAAACGTTTCGCACGCTCGGCGTCCATCGATCCGTCCCGTTTCGAGTTCCAGATGCTGTACGGCATCCGGCGGGACCTGCAGGAGTCGTTGGTACGCGAGGGGTTCCGGGTGCGCGTATACGTGCCGTTCGGCACGCAGTGGTATCCGTATCTAATGCGCCGCCTCGCCGAGCGTCCCGCCAACGTGGCATTCATTGCCGGCAGCGTCCTCCGGGAAGCGGTGCGGGGCCGCAAGCGGTGATCGGGCAGCATCTTCCACCGGACTACGCGCGCGGCGATGAGTCGACCGTCGGCGGCTACGCCGCGGTACATTCGCGCCCGCCGGCGTTCGAGGGGCCGGATGGCGCGTCGTACAGCGCCGACATCCTGGTCGATGCGACCGAGGACCCCGAGTCGCCGTGGGCCGCCTATCTCTTCTTCGTCCGCTGGAGTGCCGGCGCGCCGGCGCTCGAGGGGCACGTCGAGTCGGGCTACCTCGTGCGGGGATCGACCGAAGCAGAGGCGCGCGCCGCGGCAGGCCGCCTGTCGCTGCGAGAGGCGAAGCGGGTGCTGGACGCGCTGGTGCGGGCCGGGCAGAGCGGGTGAGCGTGCCAGCCGCGCATGACGGTTGACGCCGGCGAGATGCCGGCCGAGCGCGGCGTGGTGCTGCGCGGCACGGGCGGTGTGTGGGTCGTGCGCACGACGGGAGGCGAGACGCGGGAGGCCGCGTTGCGGGGCCGCCTCAAACAGGCGGCGCACATCAAGCTGGCGGTGGGCGACGAGGTCGTCCTCGAGCCCCCGGGCCAGGACGGCACCTGGGCAATCTCCGAGATCATGCCGCGCCGATCGGTGCTGGCCAGGCGCGCGCCGGGCGGCGGCCACGGAGAACGCGTGGTGGCGGCCAACGTCGATCAGGTCATCGTTGTATTCGCCGCCGCGCAGCCCGAGCCGCACGTGCGCATGCTCGACCGGTTTCTGGTGGTGGCCGAGGCCAACGAGCTGGATGCCCAGATCCTGGTGAACAAGATCGACCTGGTGGAGCTGGAAGCGGCGCGGGCGCGGTTCGCCGATTATCCGCGAGCCGGCTATGTGGTGCACTTTGCGAGTGTGCGGACGGGCGAGGGATTGCCGGAGCTGCGCGAGTCGCTGGCCGGCCGGACGTCGGCGGTGAGCGGGCCATCCGGAGTCGGAAAATCGTCGTTGCTCAACGCGCTGTATCCGGGTCTCAATCTGCGCGTGCGCGCGGTCAGTGAGGCCGTGAACAAGGGGCGGCACACGACGGTCGGTGCGTGGTTGCACCCGCTTCCCGGCGGCGGATTCGTCGCTGACACGCCAGGCCTTCGCGAAGTCGGATTCTGGGGGCTCACGCCCGGAGTCCTCGCCATGTGCTTCCCGGAGTTTCGCCCGTGGCGCGAGCGCTGCCGGTTCGCCGATTGTTCCCACCGTGTCGAACCCGGTTGCGCCGTCCGCGATGCCGTGGAGCGTGGCGAGGTCAGTGCGGCACGATACGAGAGTTATGCCAGGCTGTACTCGGAACTCACTCATGACAGCTAGGAGTCATCCATGCGCATGAACCCGCCGCCGTACAGGCGTGCGTGGCTCATCGTCGCGGGCGCGATGTGCGCGTCCGCTGCGAGCGGGCAGTCGCCGCTTCCCGCCGATCTCATCGTCACGGGGGCCCGGATCTACACGGTCGATCCCGCGCATCCGATGGCCGAGGCGCTGGCGGTCCGCGGCAGCCGCCTCGTCTTCGTCGGGTCGGCGAGCGAAGCGCAGGTCCTGCGCGGACCGTCGACCCGTGTGGTGGATGTACACGGGTCGACGGTCATCCCTGGCATGGTGGACGCGCACGCGCATCTGCTGGACGTGGGACAAACGCTCCGGCAAGTGGATCTGTCGGGGACGGCAACGTACGACGAAGTCATCGCGCGCGTCGCCGAGAGGGCACGCGTCACACCGCCCGGAACGTGGATCCGCGGCTGGGGATGGGATCAGAACCGCTGGCCAGGCCAGCGGTTTCCGACGCACCAGGCGTTATCGGCCGCGGTCCCCGGCCATCCGGTGCTGCTGGACCGTGTGGATGGTCACGCGATGCTGGCCAACGCACGCGCGATGCAACTGGCCGGTGTGACGCGCGACACTCGCGATCCGGCCGGCGGCCGGGTGCTCCGCGATGCAGCCGGTAACCCGACCGGCGTGTTCGTCGACAACGCGGAGATGCTCGTCGCCCGCGCGGTGCCTGCGCCAACCGACGCGGACCTGGAAGCGGCGATTCTCGCCGCCGTGGCGGATCTCAACCGGTGGGGGCTGACCGGCATCGACGATCCCGGAGTCAGGCGCCAGGCGATCGGGGTGTACGAGCGCCTCGCGCGCGAGGGGCGGTTGACGCTTCGCGACTATCTGATGATCAGCGACGACAGCGCCACGGAGGCCGAATACTTCGCCAAGGGTCCACAGAACGCGTTATATGACGGCCATCTCTGGATTCGTGCCGTGAAACTCTACGCCGACGGTGCGCTCGGCTCGCGTGGCGCGGCGTTGCTCTCCCCTTACAGCGACGACCCGGGAAACACCGGGCTGCTGGTGTCGACGCCGGAGCACCTGCGCGACGTCTCGATCCGCGCGCTCAAAGCGGGCTTCCAGGTGGCGACCCACGCGATCGGAGACCGCGGCAACAGAATCGCGCTCGATGCCTACGAGGCGGCTCTCCGGGCGGTGCCGACTGCCGACCATCGGTTCCGCATCGAGCATGCCCAGATCCTGAATTGGCTCGACATCCCGCGATTCGCCCAACTGGGTGTGATTCCGAGCATGCAGGCGGTGCATGCAACGAGCGACATGTACTGGGCGGCGGACAGACTCGGCCCCAGCAGGATTCTCGGAGCGTATGCATGGCGGTCGCTGCTCACCACCGGAGTGATCATACCGAACGGGAGCGACATGCCCGTGGAGCGGGTCAACCCGCTCTACTCGTTTCATGCGGCCGTGACGCGGCAGGACGAACGGGACTGGCCGGTGGGGGGCTGGCATCCCGAGCAGTGCATGACCCGCGACGAAGCCTTGCGGTCGATGACACTCTGGCCCGCGTATGCCGGTTTCCAGGAGCATGATCTGGGAACATTGACCGCCGGCAAGTATGCCGACTTCGTGGTCCTCGATCGCGACATCATGACCATCCCCGCGTCCGACATTTTGCGAACGCGGGTGCTGGCGACCTATATCGGCGGCACCGCCGTGTTTCAGGCGATGGACCGGTAGACGATCCAGCTCGGGAACAGGCGGGACCGGCGCATCACGCCGCCGCTTGCGTCCGGGGCCCCGGCGGGTGAACGTGCATCGAGCAGTACGCATGCGGGGCGACGTGCCAGTGCCGCGCGCGCCTCAGCCGCAGCTTCCCCGACCCTGACAGGATCATTCTCGTGCCTTACCGCGTTCTCGTAACCGACGACATCGACGCCGAAGGGGTCGCCCTCCTGGCCGCGGAGCCGGATCTCGCGGTCGACGAGGTGCCCACGCTCCCACGAGACGAGCTGCTCGCGCGGATCGGCGTCTATGATGCACTGGTCGGCCGGAGCGCCACGCGGATCTCTGCGGAGCTGCTCCGAGCGGCGCCGCGGCTTGCGGTCGTGGGCCGGGCCGGCGTGGGCGTCGACAACATCGCGGTCGATCTCGCCACGGAGCTGGGGATCGCGGTCATCAACGCGCCGGCCGGCAACTCGGTGGCCGTCGCCGAGTTGTTCTTCGGTGCGATGCTCGGCCTGGTGCGGCACATCCCGCAGGCCGACCAATCGATGCACGAGGGTGCATGGGACCGGCCGGCGCTCATGGGGAGCGAACTTCGCGGGCGCACGCTCGGGATCGTGGGACTGGGACGGATCGGCGGTGAGATCGCGGCGCGAGCGCACGCCTTCGCGATGCCGGTGATTGCGTACGATCCATATGCCGGCGATGCCCGCTTCCACGCGCTGCGGGTGCGCCGTGCCGCGACACTCGATGAGCTGCTCAGCCAGTCGATGGTCCTCACGGTGCACACCCCGCTCACGGACGAGACGCGCGGGATGATCGGCGCGCGCGAGCTTGGCAGGCTCGCGCCCGGCGCGATCGTCGCAAATCTGGCGCGTGGCGGCATCGTGGATGAGCGAGCGCTCGCGGAGGCACTGCGCCGGGGACATCTGGCCGGGGCGGCGCTGGACGTCTACACCACGGAGCCATTGAGCGTGGGACACGTCCTGCGGTCGGCGCCGCATCTCGTGCTCATGCCGCATATCGGCGCGTCCACCGTCGAAGCACAGCGGTCGGTCGCGGTGGACGTATGCCGCGCGGTCAGGGACGCATTGTTGCGAGGCGAGCTGTCGCGATCCATCAACGCGGCGCCCGCGGACGACGGGCGCGGAGGCGATGTGCGGCCCGCGCTCATGCTGGCGCGCCAACTGGCGGCGGTCGGCCGTGCGCTCCTGGCCACCCGCGGGGCACGCGCCATCGACCGGATCGACGTGAGTTCCGGCGAGGCGCTGTCGGGGGTCAGCGATGCGCTGTTGGCGGCGGCTGCGCTGGGCGTTCTGGCGCCTGTCCTGGCGCACGAGCGCCTCAATCTGATCAATGCCCGTGCGCTCGCCGCCGCGCGCGGCATCGCGCTCTCGACCACCGAGGGCGCCGCCGAGCCCCCGGCGCTGGAGCAGGGGGCCGCCGCCTACTCGCTCGGTGTGCGGCTGACGGGCGGCGGCCAGGAGGTCACGGTGTCGGGCCTCGCCCACCCCGCCACCGTCTCGCCGCGAATCACGGGCATCGGCGCATTCGACGTGGACATCCATCCACGCGGCACATTGCTGATTCTCGCCAACCGCGACGTCCCGGGCGTGATCGGACGGGTCGGGACCGTGCTGGGAGCGGCGGGCGTCAACATCGCCGAGTATCACCAGGCTCGGTTAGCGCAGGGGGGTGAAGCGCTGGCGGCGGTGGCCGTCGACGGCACTGTCGGCGACGACGTACGCCACGCCTTGCTCGCGCTGCCCGACGTGCACTCCGCGACGGTCGTACCACTCCCGACGGAATAAACGGGCCGTGCGCGGCACGATCACGGCCGACCTCGAGGTTCGGCGGGCGTTCGAGGCGGATGCGTCCGGACTGCGCATGGTCCCGGATGCGGTCGCGCGTCCCCTGGAGGAGCCGGACGTGGTCGAGGTCCTGCGACATGCGACGGCTGAGCGGCTTGCCGTGACGGTCGCTGGCGCGCAGAGTAGTACGACCGGCGCGTCGATCACGGATCGCGGCGTGTTGCTGTCGATGCGCGGGTACGATCGCATCCTGGACATCGACCGCGCGACGCGGACCGCGCGCGTGCAGTGTGGCGCACTCGTATCCGATGTCAAGCGCGCCGCCGCGGAGTTTGGGCTGGCGTGGGCGCCTGATCCGACGAGCGAAGCGGAGTCTACGGTCGGCGGCGCGATCGCCTGCAATGCATCCGGGCCCCGGACATTGTGGTACGGACCGACCCGCCGTCACGTGCGGGGCCTTCGCGTCGCGCTCGCCGATGGGCGCGTGCTCGCGGTACGCCGGGACGCCGTCGAGAAGAACACAGCCGGCTATCCGCTGGCGCAGGACCAGGTGGATTGGTTCATTGGCAGCGAGGGCACGCTGGGTATCGTTCTCGAGGCGGAACTGGCCCTCGTACCCCGCCCCACGGCGGTGATCGGGCTCGCGGTGCCGTTCGCTACCGAGTGCGCGGCGCTCGAGTTCGTCGCGGCGGCCCGCGAGACGGCCTCGCTGGCGCCGCGCTGCATCGAATATTTCGACGCCGCGGCCGCGGCAATCGCGGAAGGCTCGGACCGCGGGCTCGCGGCTGCCGGCGGCAACAGGTGTCTGGTCTACACCGAACAGGTCGTGCGGGACGGCGAGACACGGGATGGGGTTCTGGATGGGTGGCTCGCGCTGTCCGAAACGCGGGCAGCGCTCACCGACGACATTCAGGTGTTCGAGGGCGACGCGTCGCTGGCGCGCGCGCGCGCGATGCGGCATATGGTCCCCGCGACGATGAACGAGCGCGGCGCACAGGCGCGCGCGGCGGGCGGCCGGAAGGTGTCGACGGATTGGGCCGTGCCATATCGGTCACTGCCGGCCGCGCTCGCGGCGGTCCGCGCGATCGCCGAGGAGGCGGGACTCGGTCCGGCCGTCACCTATGGACATGCGGGCAATGGCCACCCGCATCAGAATTACATCGCGTGCGATGCGATGGAGCTCGATCGTACGGAACAGATCGTCGGCCGCACGCTGCGCCATGTCGTGTCGATCGGCGGCACGATTGCCGCCGAGCACGGGATCGGCAAGCTGAAGCGCCGGTGGCTGCCGCTCCAACTCAGTCCCGTCCAACTCGATGTCATGCGGGCACTCAAGCACGCGCTGGACCCCTCCGCGCTCCTCGCGCCCGGCAACATCCTGTGAACGCACCGGCCGCTGGAGTCCGGTATGCGTCGGTCGTGCTCGATGTCGATTCGACGCTGACGCGTGTGGAGGGCATCGAATGGCTGGCCGAACGACGCGGGCCGAGGGTCGCCCAGGCGGTGGCGGAAATGACGCAGCGCGCGATGGAGGGAGGGACTCCGCTGGACGCTGTGTACGGCGCCCGGCTCGCGCTCGTGAAGCCGGCACGCTCGGATGTGGACGCGCTCGCCGATGCCTATAGCGCCGGGGTCGTCCCAGGGGCGCGGCTGGCGATCGGCGAGGTGCAGGCGGCGGGCATCCGGGTCGTGGCCGTCAGTGGCGGCCTGCGGCAGGCCGTCGCGCGTTTCGCGATATCGCTCGG
This sequence comes from Gemmatimonadota bacterium, assembly GCA_021324775.1. GTDB lineage: Bacteria > Gemmatimonadota > Gemmatimonadetes > Gemmatimonadales > Gemmatimonadaceae > Palsa-1248. The sequence continues at coordinate 139,992 of JAJPIM010000024.1, read as the reverse complement.
CATCGCCGGCCGTGATATTTACGCCGTGTCCCTGCGATTCACAGCCGACGGCGAGTATGCGGGATTCGATGAGACGTCGCCGCTCGCGCGGCGCGGCGGAAAGCCGATCGTCGTGCGCGGCCTCGGGCTCGCGCGCCCGATCATCGGTGTGGGAGACGGCAGCACGGACGCCGAGCTGAAGACGATGGCTGGCGGAGACATCCCCGCCGTCGACGCGTTCGCGGCGTTCGTGGGCGTCGCGTCGCGTCCCGCCGTCGTGGCCGTCGCTGACTACGTAGTCCACAACATGGCGGAGCTGCCGGCCCTGGTGCTGGGAACCGCGGTACCGGCCCGCTCGTGACGCCTCCAGCGGCGGAGACGGCGTTCGGCACGTTCTTCCTGCCGGGTCCGACCGAGGTGCGGCCGGTGGTACGCCAGGCGATGAGCGGCCGCATGATCTCGCATCGCGGTGCGGAGTTCAGAGCCCTCTACGCGCGCCTGCAACAGGGACTCCGCGTGGTATTCGGCACGAGCCGCCCGGTGTTCGTCGCCACATCGTCCGCGACGGGACTCATGGAAGCCGCCATCCGGAACGCGCCGCCAGGCCGCGTCCTCGCCCTCGTCAACGGGGGCTTCTCCGAGCGTTTCGCGAATATATCCGTCGCGTGCGGGCGCGCGGTGGACCGCTACGAGGTCTCATGGGGTGCCGTACACGATGCCGGTGAAGTGACGGCGCGCGTTCGGGCCGGCGGTCATACGGTGGTCTCGGTCGTTCACTCCGAAACATCCACGGGCGCGCTCAACGATGTCCGCGCGATCTCCGATGCGGCACACGCGGCGGGCGCGGTGTGCGTGATCGACAGTGTGTCGGGCATCCGCGGCGCGGAGTTGCGCTTCGACGACTGGGGGCTCGACTACGTGTTCACCGGGTCTCAGAAAGCGCTGGCGATTCCGCCGGGGCTCGCGTTCGCGGTGGCGTCCGGCCGGTTCCTGGCGGCGGGCGAGCACGACCGCCGGGGGATCTATTTCGACCTCGCCGAGTTCGAGACGAACGCGGAGCGAGATGAGACCCCGAATACGCCCGCGCTGTCACTCTACTATGCGCTCGACGTCCAGCTCGAATCGGTCCTGACGGAAGGAATGGCTGCCGCGTGGGCACGGCACGCGGCGATGTGCGCACGAACCGGGGACTGGGCGGCGCGGCTGCAGCGGGATACGGGCCTGGCGGTGGCGCCCCTCGTGGCTCCTGGACATCGTTCCCCGACCGTGACGGCGATCCTGACGCCGCCGGGCGTGACCCCACGGGCGGTCGTGCGGGGCGTGGCGGAGCGAGGCTATACGATTGGCGGCGGGTACGGTAAGCTCAAAGACTCCACGGTCCGGATCGGCCACATGGGCGACCATACGCTCGAAGGACTCGACGGGTGCCTGGACGCGTGCGGTGAGGTGCTGCGGGCGCTGGGCAGGTGACCGTCCTCGGGCAGCGTTGGATGGGTGGGTCGAGAGGCCGGGAACGACCGTGGCGGGCGTCAGTATGAGGTGTGCGTTGTCGTTTGCCGGAGGCATCCGATGCTGCTCAGTGTCCTGATCTCACTCGCCGCTGTCATCACCATGAGCGGACGGCCGCCGGCCGCTCAGGACACTACACACCGTGATACGACGGCGGGCAAGAAACAGCATTCCGTCATCGCGAACACGAAGCACACGGTCCAGAAGGCGGCAACCGACACCAAGGCGGCGGGCGCCAAGGCCGGAACATCCACGAAGACCGAGGCCGGGAAGGTGGGCAAGGACGCCAAGAGCACGACGCACACCGCCGTCGCGAACGCGAAATCCGGTTTGGCGCAGGCAGGCATCGATACGAAGACGGTGACCAAGGGTGGCACCGACACCTCATCCAAGCCGAAGAGCAAACTGAGCACTGCCTTCGGCAACGCGAAGGCGGGGCTGTCCCAAGCCGGCATAGGCGGCAAGACCACGACGACGAAATCCGGTGGATCCGCCAAGCCGGCGAAGGGCACGGCCGCCGATTCGTCTCACACCGGAAAACAGTAGCGGTTATCTGTCGGGGGGCGGGCGGCGGTGTGTCAGGGTGACAGCCGGTCGATCCGCCACCGGCCGCTGCCGTCACGCGTGTAGCGCAGCCGGTCGTGGAGCCGGTTCGGGCGACCCTGCCAGAACTCGATGGTCTCAGGCGCGACCCGGGTCCCGCCCCAGTACGACGGGATCTCCGGAGCCCGATCGGCATATTCCCGTGCCAACTCACTGGCGCGTTCTTCCAGCACCGCACGGTTGGCGACCACCGCCGACTGGTGCGAGGCCATCGCGCTCAGCCGGCTCCCGAGCGGGCGCGAGTTGAAATAAGCCGCCGACTCCTCGCGGCCGATCCGAGCGGTGGGGCCGGTGACGCGCACCTGCCGCTCCAGTGCGGCCCAGTAGAACACGAGCGCCGCGCGCGGATTGGCGTCGAGCTCCATGCCCTTGCGGCTCCGATAGTCCGAAAAGAACACGAATCCCCGTGCATCGGCGGCCTTGAGCAAAACGATGCGGGCGGATGGTTCGCCATCCGCTGTCGCGGTGGCCAGGGTCATCGCATTCAGGTCCTGGAGGCCTGCCGCGCGCGCGTCCTCGAACCAGCGTTCGAACTGCCGGATCGGATCGGGATCGGCGTCTCGCTCGGAGAGCGTCGTGTGCGCGTACTCGCGGCGGATGTCGGAGAGCGGCACGCGTCTAGATCGCGGGCAGCGGCAGCCGTGCGCGCGGGTAGACGTCGGGCGCATCCACCATCGGGTCGCCCGTGAAGGCCTCGCCGTCCGGCGTCTCGAGCACGAATCCGGCGTCGCGGATCATCGCGTAGTCGGCGCGCGCCGTCTGTCCCTGCGTGGTGAGGTAGTCGCCGATGAAGATGGAGTTGGCGGGGTAGAGTCCCAGGGGCTGGAGCGACCGCAGGTGGACCTCGCGGCCGCCCGCGATCCGGATCTCCTGCGACGGCAGGAGGAAGCGGTACAGGCACAGCACCCGGAGGCACCGGCGGGGATCAAGCTCGCGAAGATCCGCGAACGGAGTGCCGGCGATCGGGATCAGGAAATTCACCGGGACGCTGCGCACGCCGATCTCGCGCAGGCTGCATGCAAGGTCGATCACATCGTCGTCCGACTCTCCCATGCCGATGATCCCGCCGGAGCACGTCTTGATCCCCGCGGCCTTGACGTGCTCCACCGTGGCGACGCGGTCGGCGAATGTGTGTGTCGTGCACACATCCGGGTGAAACCGCTCGGAGGTGTTGAGGTTGTGGTTCACCGTCTCGACACCAGCATCCGCCAGACGTGTCGCCTGGTCCGCGTTGAGCAGACCCAGACACGCGCAGATCTTGAGTTCGTGGCGTGAGCGGATCTCCCGGACGACATCGAGCACCTTGCCGAACACGCGCTCGCCAGGTGCGCGTCCGGAGATGACTAGGCAGAACGTCCCCGCCTTGAGCGCGGCCGCGCGGTCTGCAGCCTCGAGGATCTTGTCCCGCGCGAGCAACGGATACCTGTCGATCTCGGACGTCGAGACGCTCGACTGCGAACAGTAGTGGCAGTCCTCCGGGCACAACCCGCTCTGTGCATTGCACAGGAAGTGCAAGCGCACCCGGTTGCCCCAGTACCGCCGGCGGACCCGGTACGCCGCCGCGAGCATCTCGAGCAGCGAGTCATCGGGTGCGGCGAGCACGCCGCGCGCCTCGTCGCGAGTCAGCATCTCGCCGGCAAGGGAGCGGGTGGCGAACCGGGACCAATCAGGCGCGGTGTGCATCTGGCGGGGGCAGGGGAAGCGCGGCCAGCAGTCCGCAGGAAGCGGCGGCGCCGGCCAGGGAAGGAATATGGTGAACGTCGCTCAGGTAGGGGAACGCCACGACCGGCCGGCCCGGCAGAAGCCGCCGAAGCGCATCGGCGTTGGTCAATGCGGCGAGGCCGGCGGGTGCAGCCGTCAGCGTATTGAGAACGACAGCATGAACACGAAGTCCCGCCGATTCCGCGGCATGCACGGTCAGCGCCGTGTGATTCAGGACGCCCAGGCGGTTGGCGGCAACGATGATGACACCGAGTCGCCACCGCGCGAAGAGCGTGGCGTACGTCGCGTGCTCGGTAATGGGCACCAGCAGCCCTCCCGCTCCCTCGACGATCGTCGCGTCCGTGTCTTCCGTCGCAGAGGCGAATGCGGCGTCGAGGGCGTCGAGGCCGATCCGGATCCCCGCCCGTTCCGCCGCGATCATGGGCGCGAGCGGCTCCACGAACGTGAACGGGCACACACTCGCGACCGAGTGAGTGGCGCCCGCGGCCGCGCGGAGGAGGGCGGCGTCCGGTGGGTCAGTGCCCGCGGCCACGCCGGTCTCGACGGGCTTGAACACGCCGGCGCGGGCGCCGCGGCGTACGAGCGCGGCCGCGAGGGCAGCCGCTATGATCGTCTTGCCGACGCCCGTGTCGGTCCCCGTCACGCCGAACGCGGATTTGCTCACGCGCATCGCGCCCGGATCCGGCGGGTTCGCCACGGCACGCACGCCCGGCGTCATGCGGAGGCCCCCGCGGTGGCCGGACCGCGAGCCGTCCGGCTGCCCAGCCGCGCGAGGAACTCCGCGATCACGTCGTAGACGCGGCCGAGCTGCTCGTCCGTGATCTCGTATGGCGGCAGCGTATAGACCACATCGCCGAGGGGTCGCAGCAGCACCCCGGCATCCAGTGCGAAAGCCGCGAGCTCGCGGCCGATCGGGTCGAGGTACCCGCTCGATCCGGTGCCGTCGGGATGCTGGAGGTCGAACGCTGCAACGGTCCCCAGGACTCTCGGGTGACGAACCCACGGATGGGCCGCCAACTGTGCGAGGCGGGTTCGATGCGTGGCTTCGATCGCGGCACGCCGCGCATCACACCGATCGTCGCAGAGCGAGAGACTCGCCCGTGCGGCGGCACACGCCAGTGGGTTGCCGGTGAACGAGTGCCCGTGAAAGAACGTCTGGCGGCGGTCCGTTCCGCGAAACGCCTCGAACAGGTCCTCGCGCACCACCGTCGCACCGAGGGGAAGAAACCCGCCGGTAAGTCCCTTCGAGAGGCACATGACATCCGGCACGACGCCGGCCCCTGCGCAGGCGAACATCGGACCGGTGCGGCCGAAGCCGGTCAGCACCTCATCGGCAATCAGCAGGACGCCGTGCCGCGCGGTCCGCTCGCGGATCCCGCGGAGGACCTCATCGGCCCACATGCGCATTCCGCCGGCTGCCTGCAGTCTGGGTTCCACGATCATCGCGGCGATGGAGGGTGCGTCGTCACCGAGCAGCCGGTCGAGCGCCGCCAGTGTCTCGCTCTCACCGGCATCGGGTCCGGGTCCCGGAAGCCGTACGACATCGAACAGGTGTGACGCGAACGGTGCGGTGAACACGCCGCGCGCACTGGAGCTCATCGCCCCGAAGGTGTCGCCGTGGTACGCGTGGTCGAGCGCCACGATGCGGGTTCGCGGCTGTCCGTGGTTCGACCAGTACTGCAGCGCGATCTTGAGCGCGACCTCCACGGCGGTCGATCCGTTGTCGGAATAAAAGACGCGGGTGAGCCCGGCCGGCAGCCGGGCGACGAGTTCCGAGGCCAGGGCGGCCGCGGGCTCGTGTGTGAACCCTGCGAAGATCACCTGTTCGAGTTGCCGTGCCTGCGCGGCAATGGCAGCGGCGATCACCGGGTTGGCGTGTCCGTGGAGCGTGACCCACCAGGAGGCGATGGCATCGATGATGGGCCGGCCGCCGTCATCGTAGAGGAGCGCGCCGCTACCCCGCACGATCGGCACGGCGTACGGGGCGAGTCCGTGCTGTGTGTACGGATGCCAGACGTGCGCCAGATCGAGCCCAGTGATGCCGCCGGTGATGCCGCCGGTGATGCTGCTGGTGATGCTGCTGGTGATGCTGCTGGTGATGCTGCTGGTGATGCTCGTGGCGATGCTGGGGGTGGTGTGGGTCACGTGGGCACCAGCGGCAGCGTGGCCGCGAGCGCGTCGAGCAGTCCGTCGATCTGCGTGTCCGTGTGCGCGGCGCTCGCCGTGATCCTGAGACGCGACGTTCCCAGCGGCACGGTCGGCGGGCGGACCGCGCCCACCAGAAAACCGCGGGCGGCGAGTGCCGCGCCGACGCGGATGGTCTCACCCGCCTCGCCGATGGCCACCGGGATGATGTGTCCGTCCGGAAGGCCCGGGCACTCGCGGCCGAGCGCGGCCAGTCCCTCGCGCAGGCGGCGCGCGACCACGCGCAGGCGGGTGCGGCGATCGGGCTCTGCCCGCGCGATCCGAAGCGCGGCCGCGGCCGCCGCCGCGAGCGCGGGCGGTGTGCCGGTGGTGAAGACGAAGCCGCGCGCCCGATTGGTCAGGTAGTCGACGAGCGGCCGGGAGCCAGCCACGTACGCACCAGCGACTCCTAGCGCCTTGCCGAGCGTGCCCATCATGATCTCGACCGACCCTTCGACGCCGAAATGCTCCGCCGTGCCGCGACCGTGTTGTCCGAGCACGCCGGTCCCGTGCGCATCGTCGACATATGTCCACGCGCCGTGTTCCCGCGCAAGCTCGGTGAGGGCGCCGAGCGGCGCCAGGTCGCCGTCCATCGAGAACACGCCATCGACGACGATGAGTCTCCGGCGGAACCGGCCGCGGTCGGCCTCGAGCGCCGCCCCGAACGCGCCGGCATCCACGTGAGGCATTACCCGGACTTCGGCCCGAGACAACCGGCACCCATCGATCATCGATGCGTGATTGAGCGCATCGGTGTAGATCGCGTCGCGCGGGCCGACGAGTGCGGGGATCACGCTGGTGTTGGCGAGGTATCCGCTCCCGAAGAGCAGTGCGGCATCCGTCTGCTTGAACCGCGCGATGTCGCGTTCCAGCATTTCGTGCGCGGGATGGTCGCCGCTGATCAATCGCGCCGCGGCCGCTCCGGTGGCGTCGTTGCCGAGCGCGGCGATGGCGGCGGCGGCGACGCGTGGCTCGCTGGCCAGCCCCAGGTAGTCGTTGGAGGAGAAATCGGCGGCGGGTTGGCCGGCGACGATGACCTGGGCGCCCGCGCGACCGTGGACGGCCCGCAGGAACCGGCGCAGGCCGGCGCGACCCAGCTTATCGAGCTCGCTCGCCAGAACGTCATCGAGCGTCGCTTCCGCGGCGGGATGCGCCGGGGCGACACTCTGGGCGCCGGACTCCACCGTCAGCCGGGACCCGCGACGCGACGTGTGCCTCGGGCGCGGGGAAGCGTGCGGCGATCAGTCACCGATCGCGGCCTTGACGCGAGCAGCGGCCGCAGTCGCGGGCGGCATGGTGCGATACGTGTATGCGGGAACCGCGTCGATGCCGGCCGCGACGGCGAGCGCTTCGTCGATCATGTGACGGTTGGGACTCAGGCTGCAGACTGGGTCCGTGTTGCGGGCATCGCCGGTGAGGAGAAACGCCTGGCACCGGCATCCGCCGAAATCCACGGTCTTGCGGGGACAGCTGCGGCACGGCTCACGCATCCAGTCGTCGCCGCGGAACGCGCGGAACCCAGGCGAATCACGCCAGATCCACTCGAGAGAATGATCGCGCACCGTGTCGAACGAGAGCGACGTGATCTGCGTCGCGGCGTGACATGGCAGGACCCGCCCATCGGGGCCGAGCACGATGTACACGCTGCCCCAACCGCCGTAGCAGGCCTTGGGATACTGGCTGTAGTAGTCCGGCAGCACGTAGATGATCTGCATCTTCCCGCGATAGCGCGCGACCGCGGCGTCCACGACCGGCTCAGCGGCGTCGAGCTGGGCGCGCGTTGGCATGAGCGCATCGCGATTGAGCGTGGCCCATCCGTAGTACTGGGTGTTGGCCAATTCCAGCCGGTCCGCGCCGAGCGACGCCGCGAGCTCGATGATCTCGCCGATATGATCCAGGTTGCCGCGATGCAGGACGACGTTCACGCTGAAGGCGACGCCCATTTCCCGCACGAGCGCCGCAGCGGCCACTTTCTTGTCCACCGACGTGATGCCGGCGATCCGCTCGGCGTTCGCGCGATCAGAATCCTGAAACGAAATCTGTACGTGATCGATGCCGGCGTCGCGGAGCCGGAGCGCCCGTTCCCTGGTGAGTCCCAGCCCGGACGTGACGAGCGTGGTATAGAGCCCCGTCCGCCGCGCGTGGTCTACGAGCGTCTCGAGATCCTTGCGTAGGAGCGGCTCGCCGCCCGACAGGCCGAGTTGCAGGACGCCCAGCGCCCGAGCCTCGGAGAAGACCCGCTTCCACTCATCGGCCGACAACTCGGCCTCCGCGCGCTGCAGATCGAGCGGGTTCGAGCAGTAGGGGCAGTGCAGCGGGCAGCGATGCGTGATCTCCGCCAGCAGCGTCGTCGGGGCCTGCAACGTTTCACTGGGCATCGTGCACCAATTCCCGCTCGGCGAGTTTCGCCAGATACGTGGCGACGTCCGTGGTCACGTCGGCGTTGTACTTGGTGCCGAGCTCGGCGCCGATATCCGCGACGGTCCGAGTGCCGTCACAGAGCGCGAGTACCTCACCGCCGGTGTCGTTGAGCAGCATGGCGCCTTCGGGATACAACAGCACGCGCCGGTTGCGGACCGGATCGAATTCCAGCCGGGCCAGACGCCACAGGCGCGGGCGAGCAGTCAATGGCATCATGATCGCAAGGACCACCGGCGGCGCATCAGCCGGTGTAGGCGTGATAAATGGTGTCGATCATCACCCACAACATTTCGATCTTGAACCGGAGCGCGTCGAACGCGAGCCGCTGGGTCCCCACCGTCGTGCAGTGCGCTCCGACGATCGCGAGCGCCTGGGAGCTATCGCGCGGGGCCTGGACGAGCCTCGACCGGAAATACTCCAGTCCTGCCGCATCGACCCACGGGTAGTATTTCGGGAACGCCGCGAGGCGCTCGTGCATGAGCGACGGAGCGAACAGCTCGGTGAGCGAGCTCGCGACCGCCTCGACCCACCAATGCGTCTTGCAGAACGTGACATACGATTCGGCCGCCATCCGTACGCCGGGGAGCACGTGCCGTTCGTCCTCCATCTCTTCGCGAGGGACGCCGAGTGCTTCGCCTAACTGGATCCACCGCTCGATGCCGCCGGTCCCGGGCTCCAGGCCGTCGTGGTCGACGATTCGCTGGATCCACTGGCGTCGCACGTCAGGGTCCGGACAGTTGGAGAGGATAGCGCCATCCTTTCGCGGGACGGCGCGCTGATAGGCGAGCCGGTTGGCGACCCAGCCCTGCAACTGCCGCCTGGTGAGGGCTCCTTCGCGCATCAACTGGTGGAACGGATGCACCGCGTAATACGAGCTGTGGAATGCGCGGAGCGCATCGGCGAGCTCGGGCGCGGACAGCGGCCGGTCCAGGGCCGGAAGCGGGGGCGGCGGGGGAGCCGACAGTGCGGACGCAGCGGCGACGCTAGATGCCATGAAACCCTCGAAGGACGCTCCGCAATCTAACGTCCTCCAAACGGGCCCACACTCCGGCGGCAAGTGGCGGCACCCACACCTTGCCCCACACGTTGCCCGCACGTCACCTGCGGGGGCAACACGGTGGACGTCAGGCCGTGAACGTCAGGCCGTGAACGTCATGCCGTCGTCACCGACCACGACGCCCGCGGCGTTGACGGCGGCCCGGGCAGCGGAGTCCTCGGCCAGAATGGGATTCGAGTTGTTGATGTGTGTGTAGACGCGCACGCGGGCAGGTAGCGTCGCCAGCATGGCGAGGCTGCCGCCGGAGCCACTGATCGGCACGTGGCCCATCCCGCGTGCGGAGATGGCCGAGATGCCGAGCGCGCCGAGCTCGTCGTCCTGCCAGAACGTGCCGTCGAACAGGACAGCGTCCGCTCCACGGAGCCGGTTGACCAGCGCCTCATCGATCTCGCCGCACCCGGGGACGTAGGCGAGCGAGCCGCCGGTAGCGGTATCGCGGATCACGAGGCCGATCGTGTGTCCCGGGGATTCGTCAGTGGCGAAGCGCGGCGCGTCGCCTGCGACGACAAACGCTTCGGCGGTGAGCCCCGAGGGTGAGCCGGTGCGGTCCCGTAGCGGCACGGGCTCGCCGATCAGGAGTGGCGAGACGGTTACCGTGGCGAACGCCCGTGTTGTCGGGAGCACACGGGAATCGTGCTCGAGAATGCGTGCGGTGGCGCCGGTCGCATAGACCGCGAGCGTCCGCGATTCGCGGAGCAAGACGATCCCCAATGAGTGATCGAGCTCGGCATCCGTCAGCACCACGGCTTCGATGGGGACGTGCCGGACGCCGTCGCCGGCTGGACCCTGTCCGGCGAGCCGGGCCAACTGGTGGCGCACGTCAGGCGATGCGTTGATCAGGAACCACCGGACGCCGTCGGGGCTGACCGCGACGGACGACTGCGACCGCGGGTGGACGCGCGCGGGATCCGCGCGCGCGGTGCGGCACGTGGGGCACCAGCAATTCCACTGGGGGACCGCGCCCCCAGCGGCGGTGCCGAGGAGAATTATCTGCATGGTCCGGGGGGTGACATCAACATTTCTCCGCCGCCATCGGCCCCCCACGATGTGAAAAGGGCCCGCAACTGCGGGCCCTTCATTCAGATCTTAGCGGCGGGCGACGTATGCCGTGACTTCCATCGTCACTTCCACCACTTCGAACTCGGGCTTCTGCCACATGGTCGAACCTCACCGGTGAGTAGTCGTGCGCCGGAGCGACCGGCGTCCCCGCTGCAGGTGTTTCAAAGTATCGGACCTGGAGTAACCGGGCGCAAGGGCAGGGGCCCCGCAATGGCGGATCTCGAGCCGAGACTCGCGGGAGGCGTGGGTGGGCGTACGTGGACGCTCCCGTCCGCCACCGAACGATCGTGCCCTGGCCCGGGGAAATGGGGCTGCCCGCGGATTCCGAGGGTGGTTGGCCGCCAGTACCGCGGAACTAACCCAGGCCTTGGCTGCTAGATTCAGGGCATGGCGTTGACCCCAGCCGAGCAGCTCGAGTATGACAGCAGCTTCGAGCGCGAGGCGCTTCCCTGGCTCGACGACGTGTACCGGTTCGCCCTTTCGTTGACTCGCAACGAGGCGGACGCGGACGACATCGTCCAGGAGACGTATTTGCGCGCCTACCGGTCGTGGCACACGTTCGAGCGGGGAAGTGACGCACGCCGGTGGCTGTTCACGATCTGCCGCAATGCGTTTCTTCGGACCCGCGAGCGTGCCCGGCACCAGGTGGAGCTCGAGGACGGCGATGTCGAGGCAATCGCGTCGGAGGTCGCCGAGCACGCCGGCACATCCTCCGGAGACGAGCGGCTCCTGACCCGGCTCGATCTGGGTCCCGCGCTCTCGGACGCCCTGGCCCGGCTGGCGGAGCCGTTTCGCTCGGCGGTCACGCTCGTTGACGTCGAGGATCAATCGTACGAGGCGGCTGCCGAGATCCTGGGCGTACCGATCGGGACCGTGCGATCCCGCTTGTTCCGCGGCCGCCGGCTGCTCCAGCAAATGCTCACCGAGTATGCACGCGACGCCGGCATTCAGACGCCGATCACCCCGGTGGCCGCTCCCGCGGCGGCCCCGCAACCGCAACGCTACCCATGAGCGACCTGCCCCCGGATCCGTGCGCCGCCCCAGCCGGGCCTGGCGAAGCCGACTGTACGATGGTGCTTCACCAGTTGTGGGAGTATCTGGATTCCGAGCTGGGGCCGGACAAGATGCAGGCTGTCCGCACGCATCTCACCCTGTGCACGAAGTGCTATCCGCACTACGATTTCGAGAAGGCATTCCTGGAAGCGATCGCCGATTGCCGGTGCACCACCTGCGCACCCAACGACGTGCGATGCCACGTGATCGAGGCGCTGCGCCGCGTCGGGTTTTGCCCCGGCGAGCAGGCCGGAGTCGGCAACCAGTAGCTCAGCGGCTGTCAGTCGGCCCGTTCGCCGGTCGCCGCGCCGTTCAGCGTCAGGGTGAACTCAACCGGGATCGCCGGATCGAGCGATGCGCGCACCGAGCAGTACTTCGTCACCGCCAGATCGATGGCGCGCTCGGCGGCGCCGCGGTCGATTCCGGGGCCGTCTATCGTATAGGCCAGGACCAGCCGCACGAGACGAGCGGGCACGGCGGGCGCCCGCTCCCCGGTAACATCGACGCTCAGGAACTCAGCCGGTGTGCGGCGTTTGGCGAGGATGTCGACCACATCGACCGCGGTGCAGGTCGCGATCGCGGTGAGGAGGGCGTCGACGGGACTCTGTCCCTGGACGCCTGAGGAGTCGATCCGGGCCGTTGGACCGCCGGGCCGGCCCGAGTCGAAGCGGTGTTCGCCCGCCCACGTGGCTCGGATTCGGGACGGCCCTTTTGCGGGAACCTTCGGTCCGGCGCCTGGCGGAGCAGGGTAGTGAGATGAAGTCATGGACGAAAACTAGCGGGACTCGCCAGGGCGGAATCCGCCGGCGGCAGGGCCGTATACCTTTCCCCCCATGACCGCGCCACCCCGAGGTGCGCCGGCCCGCGAGCCGGTCATGGAGCCCTACCGGCGCCACGTGCTGGTGTGCACCGGCGGGTTCTGCTCACCCGACCGCCGCGGGCGGGCGCTCTACAGCCAGCTCGCCGCGCTGCTGCAGCGTGAAGACCTGCTATTCGGTCCGGACCGCATCAAACGCGGGGAGACCCCATGTCTGGGCGCGTGCGCCGGCGGCCCGATCGTCGTCGTGTATCCAGAGGGCGTGTGGTACGGTCGCGTGACGCCGGAGCTGCTGGAGCGCATCGTCCTCGAGCATCTCAAGGGCGGACGCGTGGTGGAGGAGGCGGTGTTCTACCGTCTGGAGAGGCCGGCAGAGACGTAGCGGACCCCTCGCAGCACACTGCCACGAGTGTGGCAGCGGGATGCTGAGAGGGTGCTAGTGGGGAGCGCCCGCTCTGGCTCGCATCGGATCGCTGATCGCGGCGATGATGCGGGCCGCGGTCGCATCCAGGAGCGTCCGGTCGGGCATCGCCGACCCATCGAACGGCAGCGGGATGTCGAAGCCGTCGCCTGCGGTCCTTGGGATGAGATGCACGTGGTAATGAAAGATGTTCTGTCCCGCGTGCGCACCGCTGTTGACGACGATATTCATGTCGTCCGCGGCGGCCACTTTTCGGATCACGGGCGCGAGCCGCATGGCGACGTCGAAGAGGTGCATGGCGACGTCGTGCGGGAGGTCGTGGAGGGTCGCGTAGTGAGCCTTGGGGACGACGAGCACGTGGCCCGGATTCACGGGCTGGATATCCATGAAGGCGATTGCCCGGGCGTCCTCGTAGCACACCGAGACTTCAGCCGCTCCGCGAATCAGGTCGCAGAATATGCACTGCGCCGAAGTGCCCATGTCGCGCCCCCGGGGGAAGAGTGGCCGTCCGGCGCAATGTCGAGTGGCCCGGCGGCGGTGTCAACTGGCGCTCCGGCCGCGCGAGTGGCCTGTCTCCGGCTGGCGTGGCTATCTTACGATTCGAGCCGCGGCCAGGCCTGGGGCGGCGGCGCCGCGGGTGTCCGTGTGGCCGCGCGTATGGCTCGATGACCTCATCCCGACGACGCTTCATGGCGACTATGACGCACACCGAGCACGACGCGGGAGCCGGCGCGGAGCTAACCCGCGACCAGCTCGTGTCGGCTTACCGGACGATGCTGCTCTCCCGGCGGCTCGACGACAAGGAGATACAGCTCAAAGGGCAGAACAAGATCTTTTTCCAGATATCCGGAGCGGGCCACGAGGCAGTGCTGACCGCGGCCGGTCTGGTGCTGCGGCCGGGATCGGACTGGTTCTACCCCTACTACCGCGACCGTGCCCTCTGCCTGCAACTCGGGGTCACGCCGGCGGAGATGCTGTACGAGGCGGTCGGTGCGGCGGCGGATCCCGCGTCCGGAGGCCGCCAGATGCCCAGCCACTGGGGCAACCGGCCGCTCAACATCGTCTCGTCCTCATCGCCCACGGGTACGCAGTTCCTGCAGTCGGCCGGGTGCGCGGAGGCATCGCTGCGGGCCAAGTTGCTGTCGATCACTGAAGGGTTCGTGCAGGACGAGGTCGTTTACGTCTCGACCGGTGACGGTGCGACCAGCGAAGGCGAGTTCTGGGAGTCGCTCAGCACCGCCTGCAACCTGCAGCTTCCGGTCGTCTACCTCGTCGAGGACAACGGCTACGCGATCTCCGTTCCGGTCGAGGTCAACACGCCGGGCTCGTCGATCTCGGACCTCGTCCGGTCGTTCCCCGGGTTATACATCGAGAAGGTCGACGGATGCGACGTGATCGCGAGTTACGGCGCGATGTCGCGGGCGGTGGCGTACGCCCGTGCGCGGCGCGGGCCGGCGCTGGTCCACGCCTCCGTGATCCGCCCGTATTCGCACTCCCTGTCGGACGACGAGCGTATGTACCGTCCGGCCGAGGAGCGCGCGGCCGACGCGGCGCGTGACCCGCTCACGACGTTCCCGAAGTGGCTGGTCGGAGAGGGCCACTTGACCGAGGCCGAACTCGTCACGATCAAGGCGGAGGTGGATGCCGAGGTATTGGCGGCGACCGACGACGCGTTGGCGCAGCCCCAGCCGGCCGGCGACACGAAGCTGTTCGGGGTCTATTCCCCGGATGTGGATCCGACGGGCGAGCAGTTCGACACCGAGGAGGATCCGCAGTACAGCGGCGACCCCACCACCATGGTGGATCTGCTCAACGTGTGTCTCCGCGATGAGATGCGGCGCGACCAGAAGATCCTGGTGTTTGGGGAAGACGTTGCGGACGTTTCGCGGGAAGCGTATCTCGGCGACGTGAAGGGCAAGGGTGGCGTCTTCAAGGTGACGTGGGGCCTGCAGAAGGAGTTCGGCGGTGCGCGGGTGTACAACTCCCCGCTGGCGGAGGCCAACATCGTGGGCCGGGCCATCGGACTGGCGACCCGCGGCTTCAAGCCCGTGGTCGAGGTGCAGTTCTTCGACTACATCTGGCCCGCCTACATGCAGATCCGCGACGAGCTGGCGACGATGCGGTGGCGGTCCAACAACAACTTTTCGTCCCCGGTGGTGATTCGCGTGACCTACGGCGGCTACATCCGCGGGGCCATCTATCACTCGCAGACGGGCGCGTCGCTGTTCACGCACTGCCCTGGCTTGCGCGTCGTGTGTCCCTCGACGGCGCTCGACGCCAACGGGCTGCTGCGGACCGCGATCCGGTGCGACGATCCGGTGCTGTTCCTCGAGCATAAGCACCTGTACCGCCAGACGTACAACAAGAGCCGGAATCCCGGACCCAACTTCATGATCCCGTTCGGCAAGGCGCGTACGGTGCGGGCGGGGCGCGATGTCACGGTCGTGACGTATGGTGCGACCGTCCAGCGCGCCATGGTGGCCGCGAACCGCGTCGCGGAGGGCGGTGACGGACCGCCGATCGACGTCGAAGTGATCGATCTGCGGACGCTGAGCCCCTGGGACCGTGAGATGGTGTTTGCCTCGGTCCGGCGGACCTCGCGCGTGATCGTCGCGTACGAGGATTCGTTGTCGTGGGGATACGGATCGGAGATCGCGGCCGCGATCGCCGACGAATGCTTCGCGTGGCTCGACGCGCCGGTCAAGCGGGTCGCCTCCAGCGACACCTTCGTCGGGTACGCGCCCCAGCTCGAAGACGCGATTCTGCCACAGGTGGACGACTTCACCCGCGCGTATCGCGAGATCGCGGCGTTCTAAGGCCGGCCGGCCGATGGCCGGTGGCGCGACCCGATGCGGACCTCACCGTGGTTCTGGATCGGGTTCCACGCACTCCTCCTCGGGGTGCTGGCGCTCGATCTCGGCGTCTTCCATCGCCGCGCGCGGGCGGTCAGTGCCCGCGAGGCGGCGATCTGGACGGCGGTCTGGGTCGCGCTGGCGCTGGCCTTCGCGGGAGCGATCGCCGCAATAGAGGGCACGCCGCAGATGCTGGCGTTCCTCACGGGGTACGTCGTCGAGGAATCGCTCAGCATCGACAACATCTTCGTCATCGTGCTGGTGTTCGCCTCGTTCCGGATCCCGGCCGAGTACCAGCACCGGGTGTTGTTCTGGGGGATCTTGGGCGCGCTCGCGATGCGGGGCGCGGCGATCGCCACGGGGGGCTTCCTGCTCGGCCGGTTCGGTTGGGCGACCTACATCTTCGGGGCCGTGGTGCTGGTGACGGCAGTGCGGCTCGTGGTGCGGCGCGACGAAGGGTTCGGGCGGCTGCGCGGCCCGTTGATGCGTGGCGTCCAGCGCGTGCTGCCGGTGAGCGATGCGTTCGACGGACAGCGATTCCTGACGCGCGACCGCGCGACCGGCCGCCGGGTCGCGACGCCGCTGCTGATGGCGCTCGTCGTCGTCGAGTGCATGGACCTGCTGTTCGCGGCCGACTCGATCCCGGCGATCTTCGCGATCACGCGCGACACGTTTCTCGTCTACACGTCCAACATCTTTGCGATCGCCGGCCTCCGGTCGCTCTACTTCCTGCTCGCCGACGCCGTGCGCCGGTTTCGTTATCTCCACTACGGGCTGGCAATCATTCTCACGTTCGTCGGTCTCAAGATGATGCTCTCCGGCGTCGTCACCGTGCCGACCGCGGCGTCGCTGGCGGTCGTGGCCGTCGTGATGGCAGCAGCGATCGGCCTGTCCGCCCTGGCGCCCGGGAGTGATGGCGGGGCGCCTGGGGCGCCGCCCGCGCCCGGGCGCTAGACCGCACTAACTACCGGCACGGAGCCGCACTATAGTTCGTCGTGCCTGATCCGATCGGTTCGCGCCTATTTCTGCGGCAGGCGGCCAAGCGCCTGCTGGTCGCCGCCGCGTCCCCCGCGGAGGAGACGCCGACCGATCCCCCCCGCCTGACCCTTCGAGCTCTCGAGGCGCTGCGTATGTCCCGGTCGCGTGATCGTATCCTGGCCAATCTCGATGAGATGTACTCCGAAGCGTTCGAGCGCGCGAAGACATCGGGTGATGACGCGCAGATGGCGACACTCGACTTCGCGTACCGGCGCGAGCAACTCTATTTCGAAATCCTGCTGGACGTTCGCGACGCCGTCGAGCGGCGGTCGTAGCCAGCCGTAGCCGTCCGGCTCAGTAGTCCACTGGACGCAGGTAGGATTCCCCGATCGCCGTCGGGCTGAGCATCGCGACCGTGGGCAGGCGTCGCTTCCAGTGGGTGCTTTCCAGCCGGCGCTGCACGACTTTCACGTCCGCGGCGTCGAATCCGCGCGCGGTGAGATCGGCGGCCGTGTAGCCGTAGAGGAGCCAGTTCAGGATCGTGTCGGCTTTGGCGTAGCTGATCCCGAAGTCGGCCTCGTCGGTCTGTCCGGCGATGAGATCGGCCGACGCAGGCTTGCCGACGATGACATCGGGCACGCCGAGGTAGCGCGCGAGGGCCCAGACCTGGGTCTTGAACAGGTCGCCGAGTGGATTCACGGGAGGTGAATCGTCCGCGTGCCACGTGAAATATCCGAACAGCCGCTCCGTCTTGTTGCCGGTGCCGAGCGGCAGCGCGTGATATTCCGCCGACAGGTCGAACAGCGCGATCATGCGCATCCGGGCCATGACGTTGCCGCGCCGCGCGGCGTCGGTCTCGGATCCCTGCGCGAGATATCCGTCGACGGCCGCGGTGATGTCGACCGTGCGTCCCGTGATGCCCAGCGCGTCAATCACGAGTTGCGCGTGCGCGAGACTGTCGGCGCTCGACGTGCAGTATGGCAAGCGGACTCCGATGACGTTCTCCGGGCCAAGTGCGCGCGCGGCGAGCGTGGCCGTGACCGCCGAGTCGACGCCACCCGAGAGCCCGACCACGGCGCGGGTGAAACCGCGTCGTGCGAACTCGTCGCGAATGAAGTGGACCAGCCACTGCTCGGCCAGCGCCGCATCGATCTCCAGCGGCGGAGGCCCCCCGCCCGGACGCTGCGTGGCCGGTCCGCCCGACGGACGCGGCGTTGCCGGGACATCCGCGTCGTACGTGGCGGCGCTCGCCGATTGCCCGAGGCGGTCCAGCGCGCCGCGCAGCTCCGGCAGTACCGTACGAAGGTCCGCCAGCAGCGGCACGTCGGCCCGCACGCGCGCAACGTCATCGAGGTCGATGGTGACGGGCAGCAGGGCCTCTTCGAACAGCGGCCCGCGCGTCTGTATCTCGCCGCTCGGAGCGGCGACGGACGAGCTGCCCCAGAACGTCTTGCCGCCCTCGCTGCCGACCAGGTTGACGTAGGAGACGAACACGCCATGCTCTTCGGCGATGTCCCGGATGAGCCGCTCCCACCGCGCGACGGTGGCGGGCCCGGGAATGCCATCCTCGCGCGGCTCGATGCCACGCGCGGGCGCGGCCGCGGACAGGAAGATGACTTGTGCGCCATCGAGGGCGGCCACGGTGCCGGTGAGACTGTGCCATGCATCTTCGCAGACCAGCATGGCGGCGCGGCCCCACGGCGTGCCGAATGCGCGGACATCGCGGCCTCGTTCCACGAATCGCTCTTCGTCGAACAGGCCGTACGTGGGAAGAAAGACCTTGCGGTGCACGTGTTGGATCACGGGGCTGCCCGCGCCGCCGAGGGTCACGTACATCGCGCTGTTGTAGAGTGTACTTTGCCAGCGCTCGTAGAAGCCGATCACCACATCGAGCGTGCGGCCGGCCGCGACGGCGGCAGGAACCGCAGCGCGGTACGTTGCGTCGAGCTCGCGGGCCATGGTCCCCGCGGTCCGGGCGGCCTCCCGCACTCCGCCCTCGAGGAAATATCCGGTGAGCGCCGTCTCGGGCAGGTGCAGGACCCGGGGTCCCTGTGCCTGCGTCGTATCCGCCGCTGCGAACAGCGGACCCAGACGTGCCAGATTCTCCGCAAATCGTCCTTTACGGGGACGGAACTGAGCGAGCGCGATGGTCAGCGGCGACGTCATATTACGCACTCAAGTTAGCACGATGGGACCGCCCTGGCCGGCCGGCGCGCCGGACGGCTGGAGCGGTGCGGTTAAGGACGATTCAGGCACGGTCTTCGACATGGGTGTATCGCGCCGGCCCGAGTGCCGGCCCAAATGCCGGCCCAAATGCCGGCCCAAATGCCGGCCCGAGTGCCGGCTCACGGCCCGGCGGCGGCGTCTGGCGGTCCGGCAGGCGGTGGCGGTCGCGGCGCTCGCCGCCCTCAGTGCCGCCGTGAGCGGCACACGCGTCGCGGGCCAGAACGCCCCTCCGCCCGCACCGCCGGCCTCGTCGCCGGCCTCGTCCACCGACACGCCGCCGCCGCCGGCACCCGGGCCCCGGTCCGGGACGCCCGGTGACGCGTCCGGCGCGACGTCCGGCACCTCAGGACCGCCGTGGACCATCGTCGATCCTCCGCAGTCGACCCTCGTCTACGGGAGCGACGGCTCGCTGATCGGCGAGATCGGCCGGCAACTGCGCACGAGCGTGCCGATCGCATCGCTCCCGGCCTATGTGCCGCAGGCGTTCATCGCGATCGAGGATCATCGCTTCTACCAGCACAACGGCGTCGATGTGGTCGGTGTGCTGGGCGCGATCAAGGATCGCGTGATCGGCCGGCGTGCGCGTGGCGCGAGTACGATCACGCAGCAACTGGTCGGCAACATGCACCCCGATGCCATCGACCGCCGCGACATGAGCCTCGATCGCAAGCTCAGGGAGCAGGACGCGGCGCGCGAGATGGAGCGGCACTACACCAAGGCGCAGATCCTCGAGGCGTACCTCAACCAGATTCCGTTCGGGCACGGGTGGTTCGGCATCGATGCCGCGGCCCGCCACTATTTCGGCAAGAGCGCCGGCGAGCTGACCCTCGCCGAAGCGGCCACGCTCGCGGCGCTGCCCCGGTCCGCTCCCTACTACGATCCGATCCGGCACGCAGATCGCGCGCGCAGGCGGCGCGACCTCGTGCTGCGTGTGATGGCTGATCAGGGGCTCATCACTCCGGAGGCGGCCGCGGCGGCCCGTCGCACGCCGCTGGTTACGCTGCCGGCGGCGGTCACCAACCCGGCGGCGTACTTCGTCGACGCGGTGCGGATCGCGGCAACGCGGGAGGGGATACCGGTGGAGGCCGGCGGCTACCGGATCTACTCGACACTCGATCCGATGCTCCAGGCCGCGGCCGATTCGGCGCTGGCCGACGTCGCCGCGTCAGTGGAATCGCATCCGGGTTACGGCCACCCGACGCTGGCCTCGCACGCCAGGGGCGCGGCCGATTACCTGCAAGGGCTGGTCGTCGCGCTCGACCCGAGCACCGGCGACGTCCGGGCACTCGTGGGAGGCCGCAACTATGGCGACTCGCCGTTCGACCGCGCGCTGTTCGCCGTGCGCCAGCCGGGTTCCGCATTCAAGCCGATCGTGTACGCCGCCGCGATCGCGGACAGCATCCCCGCCAACGCGATGGTTTCCGACACGGCGCTCGCCATCCCGCTCGGCGACGGCTCGATCTACCGGCCGGCGGACGCGGATGGGCAGTTCCTCGGGCCGATGACCGTGCGGGACGCGTTGGCCCGGTCGCGGAATTCCGTGGCGGTGCAACTCGCCATGGAGGTGGGCATCGATACCGTGATCGATCTGGCGCACCAGTTGGGGATCACGACGCCGATTGCGCCATTTCCGTCGAGTGCGATCGGTGCCTCGGGCGTGCGCCCGATCGAGTTGGTGACCGCCTACAGTGCGTTCGCGACACTGGGGACGGTCTCGCAGCCGCAATTCATGTCGCGCATCGAGGATCGCGGCGGCCACACGGTCTGGACCGCGCACCCGGTCGCTCCGGTGGCCGTGCTGGACTCGAACGTCGCCTTCATCGTGCGCGACATGATGCGCGACGTGATCGATCGCGGGACCGCGACGATCGTGCGGCGCTCGCTGCCGGCGCAAATCCCGGCGGCCGGCAAGACGGGCACCACCAACGACAACACCGACGTCTGGTTCATCGGGTGCACCCCCGATCTCGTAGCCGGGGTCTGGCTCGGCTTCGACCAGCCGCAAACGATCACACCGGGTGCGGCCGGCGGCTCGCTCGCCGCGCCGATCTGGGCCAAGGTGGCCGCCGCTGCCGACCGCGGGCACGAGTTCGCGGACTGGGTGCCGCCCGCTACGCTCGAATTCGCGGACCTCGACCGGCTGACCGGTGCACCGGCGGATTCCGCGACACCGCCGGACCGCCGGTACACCGAATACTTCCTGCCGGGTGCGCTGCCCCCGGCCCTCCGCTTCGACCCACGATCCGTGTTCGAACGGGGACCGGTGGTGTTCTAGCGGCCGTTCTAGGCCAGCGCGTCCGCTACTTCTTCCGCCTCTTCCATCTCGGTTTTCCGTGAGACGACCGGTACTGGTGCCGGCAGCAGCGCGGCGGAGAGCACTTCGTCGAGCGTGTCGACCGGGTGGAACTCCAGGGCGTGGCGAACCTCTTCCGGGATATCCTCGATATCCGCCTCGTTGGCCTTCGGCAGCACGATGGTCGTGATGCCGGCCCGGTGTGCGCCGAGCACTTTCTCCTTGAGGCCACCGATCGGCAGCACGCGTCCCCGCAACGTGATCTCACCGGTCATCGCCACGTCCTTGCGCACCGCGCGCCCGGACATCGCACTGACCACCGCGGTCGCCATGGTCACACCGGCGGACGGGCCGTCCTTGGGGATCGCTCCCGCGGGGACGTGGACGTGCACCTCGAGTGAGCCGAGACGATCCTCCGGAATCTGGAGCCTGGAGGCGTGGGTCGCGGCATAGGTCAGTGCCGCGCGCGCCGATTCCTTCATGACGTCACCGAGCTGGCCTGTCAGGATCAGCGAGACATTTCCCCAGCCGCTGACCTGCACGCGGTCATCGGTCGACCGTGGGCCGTACAACCGGCGAATGGCGGCCTCGACGAACATGATGTCGCCGCCCATCGGCGTGTAGTACATCCCGGTTGCGACGCCGACTTCGTTCTCCTCGTTGGCGCGCTCGGGGTGCACCTTGGGGCGTCCGAGGAGCTCTCGCACGTCCTCGGCGGTGATCTCGAGATGCGTGGCTTCACCGGTGGCCAGTTTGCGCGCCACCTTGCGCGCCACGGCGCCGACCTGCCGTTCGAGCTGGCGGACGCCGCTCTCGCGAGTGTACTTCGACACGATGGCCATGACCGCGTCATCGGTGAAGCTGACCTGCTTGGAGGCGAGGCCGGCGTCCTCGAGCTGGCGGGGTACCAGATACTTCTTGGCGATCTCCGCCTTCTCGCGTTCGGTATAGCCGGCAAAATCCACCACTTCCATCCGGTCCAGGAGCGGCGCCGGAATATTCTGGATGAAGTTGGCTGTCGCGATGAAGAGCACTTCGCTCAGGTCGAACGGCACACCGAGGTAGTGGTCGGTGAACGTGTCGTTCTGTGCGGGGTCGAGCACCTCGAGCAGCGCGGCTGCCGGGTCGCCCTGAAACGATGTCCCGAGCTTGTCGACTTCATCGAGCAGGAAGACGGGATTCTTCGTTCCCGCCTGCTTGATGCCCTGCACGATGCGTCCGGGCATCGCGCCAACGTACGTGCGCCGGTGTCCGCGGATGTCCGCTTCGTCGCGGGCGCCGCCGAGGGCGACGCGGACGTATTCGCGGCCGAGTGACCGTGCGATCGATTTGGCGATCGACGTCTTGCCGACGCCTGGCGGACCCACGAAGAGGAGAATGGGTCCCTTGGCCATCGCACGCGATTTCGCCTCGCGGGTGTCGGTAATCTGGCGGTTCTCGTCGTCGCGGGTTCCGAGCGAGGGCGTCGCGTCGTCCTTGTTCGCGCGCAGCTTGGCGGCCGGCAGCTCGCCGGTCTTCTCCAGCTCCGCCGCCAGTTCCTTGGCCCGCAACTGGCGCACGGCCAGGAACTCGAGCACCCGATCTTTCACATCCTGCAGCCCGTAGTGATCGTCGTCGAGCACACGCTCGGCGTGAGCGAGGTCGAGCTGGTCGTCCGATCGCGTGTTCCACGGCAGCTCGGCGATCCATTCCAGATACGTCCGGATCACTTGCGCCTCCATCGATTCGCGGCCGGCGCGCTCGAGGCGCCCCAACTCGCGCTCGACTTCGGCCCGAGCCTCTTTGGGCAGCTCGAGCTTCGCGAGCTTCTCGCGCAGTTCCACGACCTCGCGCGCCTGGTCGTCATCGCCGAGTTCTTTCTGGATGGCCTTGAGCTGCTCGCGGAGATACATCTCACGCTGCCGCTCGCCCAGCTCTTCCTGGACCTGCGACTTGATCTCTTCCTGTGCCTCGAGCAGGCCGATCTGGCGCTGCACGTGCACGAGGACGCGCCGGAGGCGCTCCTCGACACTCAGCGTCTCGAGCAGGCCCTGCTTCTCGGCCACCGTGAGCTCGATGTAGCCCGCAACGAGGTCCGCGAACTTGCCCGGATCGGTGACGGAGTCGAGTACCTGGTGCACGACCTCCTCGGGCAGACCTCGCCGCTCGCCCAACTCGGCGGCGCGCTCGCGGATCTCCTTATGCAGCGCTTCGAACGCCGGATCCTGCTCGTTGAGCGGGGTCATCTCCTCCGACTGTACGATCGTGGCGGACAGATAGCCTTCGGAGGTGTTGTACTGGAGCGCGGTGGCGCGCTGCTCGCCTTGCAGCAGGAGCTGAACGCCGCCCAGGCCGCGCTGGATCTGCCCGATGCGGGCGATCACGCCCATCGAATAGAGGATCTCCGGCGCGGGCTCGTCGGTGTTGTCGCGCTGCGCGACGGCGAAGACCAGCCGATCGCCCTTGAGCGCGGCTTCGATGGCCCGCAGAGTGCCTGGCCGGCCGGCGGCGATGGGCGCGGTGAGGCCCGGGAAGATGACCGTCCCGCGGAGTGGCAGGACAGCGAGCGTCTGACGTTGAGCCATGGGACATACCTTTGAGCGAAATGGAAAACTGGGGCAAGCCTCTCAGGGCCGCCCCGCCGATCCGTTACGTACGACCGGCATCCATTGCACGAGCGGTTCCAGGGGAGTTACGCCATCGCGGCGTGAATGGCAACGCGCCTCCGCCGTCGTGACACCTGGCACCGCCAGGACGGCGGGACTGCGCCTGCCGTGCACCGGAAGGGGTGGCGCCACTCCGGCCGATCCGCCTGCTGCAGCAAGTCGTTAGTGGTGTTAATCTTTGGGAATGTCCGATCCCGTGGCGTCGGCGGCCGACACCGAGCTCCTTGCACGTGTCGAGCAAGTGCTCGCACAGACATTCGAGCTCGACCGGGAGATCGGGCGGGGCGGGATGGGAATCGTGTATCTCGCGCGGGACCGCAGGCTCAAGCGGCCCGTCGCCATCAAAGTGTTGCCCCCGGAGCTGTCGTTCCGCTCCGACATCCGGTCCCGATTCCTCCGTGAGGCCGAGACCGCCGCGCAGTTGTCGCATCCCAACATCGTTCCGATCTTCACGGTCGATGAGCGTGAGGGGCTGGTGTTCTTCGTCATGGCGTACGTCGACGGTGACACGCTGGCCAAACGGCTCTCGGGGAACACCCGCGTGCCGGTCCCCGAGTCGATACGGCTGCTGACGGAGGTCGCGAGCGCGCTCGCCTACGCCCATTCGCGGGGCGTGATCCACCGGGACATCAAGCCGGACAACGTCCTGCTGTCGTCCGACGGCGGACGCGCGATGGTGACCGACTTCGGTATCGCGCGCGCCATCAGCACCAGCGGCGGAGCGGACTCGCGTCTGACCGCGACCGGCGTGGCGATCGGAACGCCAACGTACATGAGTCCTGAACAGTGCGCGGGCGATCGCGAAGTCGATGGCCGGAGCGATCTGTATTCGCTCGGCATCGTGGCGTACCAGATGCTGTCCGGCGATGTGCCGTTCCGGGGGACCGGAACGGGCGCCCTGCTCGTGAAGCACATCTCCGAGAAGCCGGTTCCGATCACCGAACACGTGCCGGATCTGCCGCCGTGGCTCGCGCGAATTGTCATGTGCCTGCTGGAGAAGCAGCCGGCCGACCGCTTCCCCGATGCCGGCTCGCTCGTTCGCGCACTCGAACAGGGCGAGCACGGGACGGCACCGCCGGCTCCGGCGCGCACGCGCTCGAGCGCACCACCCGCTGCGGCCACTGGCGCGGGTCCGGGTGTCGTGGCCGCGCCGGCGATGAGCGCTGCCGCGGTGGCATCGACACCCGATCAGGCACGCTGGTCGGCGCCCCTGGTCGTGAAGTTCCGGCGGTCGTTCGCGCGGTTCGGTGTCGGGATCGTCGGCTGTGTCCTGTGGTCCATCATCGGGGCCGATTCCGATCCGCTTGGCATCGCGCTGTTCCTCTCGGTGTGGCTGGCGTGGAAATACGCGAAGCTCTGGAGCAACGGATACGACTGGCGCGACGTGTTCAAGCACTCGCGGGACCGGTTGTTCTTCGATGTGGCCGCAGAGTCGATCGACGGCGCACGCGCTCTCTTCAACAAAGACAAGCGCACGGCGTTCCGCGAGCGGATGCGGCAGGTCAATGCCGGCGAAGCGCCGTCGTGGGCGGTCGCTGGTCCGGCGGCGCCGCCGCGCGTGCCGTCTCCGGCGCCGATCGCGGCTTCGCCGGTACCCACCCCCGACCAGGCGGCCACGCTCGCCCCCCCGGAGATCCTGAACGGCGCATACGGCCCACAGGTACGGCGTGCCGCCGCCGACCGGGCGGCGGTCCGGGACCTCGTCGGGCGTCTGGGTGCCGCGGACCGCGCCATGCTGCCCGATGTCGTGCAGACGGTCGACGCGCTGGCGATGCGGATCGCCGGGCTGGCGACCGCGCTACACCGTCTCGATGGCGATCTCGCGCCCGATGCGCTGCCGGAACTCGACAAACGTATCGGCGTGGCGGAGCTGGATATTTCCGCACCCGACCGGGACCGGCGGCTCGCCTTGCTCCGGCGCCAGCGGGCGACGCTCCAGGACTTGTCTGATCGGCGGGCGGGGCTGTTCTCGCAGCTCGAGAGCGCGGGCATCATTCTGCAGAACATTCGTTTCGACCTGCTCCGGCTGCGCTCCGCGGGCGTGCAGTCGGCGATCGACGACGTGGCCACCGCGACACAGGAGGCGCGTGCGCTGTCGCGGGAAATTGCGCACGTGCTGAGCGCGGCCGAGGAGCTGAAGGCCGTCTAGGCGGCGCGGTCGCGGCTTTCCGACATGTCGCGCGTGAACTCTCTGGCGAAGCGGGGCGTGGCTGGCACCGTGCGCGTGCGGCTTGCGCTCGTGCCGCTTGCGCTCGTGCCGCTTGTCGTCGCCGCCGGGGCGGGTGGTCCCCAGATACCATGTGCCGCGCGGCACGAGGCAGGGGAAGTGATCGCGTACATCATCCCCCAACAGCAGCCCGATCAGACCGCGCTTCTGACACTGCTTGGCGTGCTCCACGATCGCGGCATTGAGGTCCGGCGGGCGCTGGTCCCGTTCGCGTCGGGTCGCGTGCGCTACTCCGCCGGCGCATACATCGTACTGGCGTCGCAGCCACACGCGGACGCGGCGGCGGTGCTCGCATCGCGTCCTGATACGGCGAGCGGGCCTCGCAGCACCCCCGTGCGGACAGGTGCCGATACTGTGACGCCCGCGCTCCCCGCGCTGCTGGGCGTGGGTGTCGCCGCAGTCCGGGATTCCTTTCCGATTCCGGTGACGCCGCCGGTGGTGCCGCGGGCGCCTCGATATGGTACGCCGGCCGGTCTCGGAGATTCCGCGCGCCGGGTCGTCGGCGTCTACGTTCCGGCCGGCGTCGGGCGTCCGATGGCGTGGACGCGGTCCACGCTCGATCGGTACGGTGTGCGCTATGCGCCGCTTGCCGCCGGCGCGCTCCTGGCCGGCGGCGCGTTGCGACAACGATACGATGTCGTGCTGCTGCCGGACGGCGGGGCCGCGGCATTCGCGACGCTTGATGGGTCGGGGCTTCGCGCCTTTCTCGATGCGGGCGGGACGATCGTGGCGGTGGGGAGTGGTGCGCAGTGGGCGATTCGGACGTTGCGGCTGCCGGGACGTTTCGACGACATCGCGGCCACGGACGGCGACAGTGCGCTCGTCCGCGTCGGCATCGATCGCGGGAGCACAGTCGCCGCGGACATGGTCGCGCATGCCGTGGCGTGGGTGGCGGGCGGCCCGGCCACGGTCTTCGCCCCCGATACGGTCCACGCGCGAGTTGTGGCGCGCTATGACGCCAGCGACATCGCGATGGGTTCGCCGGAGGTGGCGCGCGCGTATGACGGACGGCCCGCCATCACCGACATCCCGCAGGGGAAGGGACGGGTGGTGCTGTTCGGATTCGATCCCGCCTATCGCGGCGTGAGTCTGTCGACGTTGCCGCTCCTGTGGGGCGCACTCCGTCTGCGCCCCGACTCATCTCGCGGCGAATGATCTCGCGGCGAATGATCTCGCGGCGTGGCGTCCGGATGCTGCCGGCGATCGGGATCGTATGGAGCGGCCTGGTGTTGGGGGGTGGCGCGAACGCGGCTCGTGCGCAGGGCGCCAGCTCCGGAGCGAAGCCCGTGCCGCGCGGTGTCGCGGACAACGCCCTCGCGCCCGATTCCGTCGATCATCCCCCCGCCCCGCTGATGAAGACCCCTGCTGTGGTTCGAGGCTTGTACGTGAACCGGTGGGCCGCGACCGGCACGAAAGTGTGGCAACTCATCCGCGTGGCGAGGACTACGGAAGTCAACGCGCTCGTGATCGACGTGAAGGATGACCGCGGCCTCGTGCTGTACCGTTCTCGCGTCCCGCTCGCCCACGAGATCGGCGCGGACACCGTGGGACCGCTCACCGGCGCACGTATCCGCGCATTGCTCGACACGATGCGAGTGCACGGGATCTATCCGATCGCGCGAATCGTCGTGGCCAAAGATCCGTTGCTCGCCACCCGCCGGCCTGATTGGGCGATCCGGCTGCGCGCGGACC
This sequence comes from Gemmatimonadota bacterium, assembly GCA_021324775.1. Taxonomy (GTDB): domain Bacteria; phylum Gemmatimonadota; class Gemmatimonadetes; order Gemmatimonadales; family Gemmatimonadaceae; genus Palsa-1248. The sequence continues at coordinate 112,254 of JAJPIM010000024.1, read as the reverse complement.
CGAGCAGACCGTGGCATGACCGGCAAGGGAGGCCCTGGCTCGACGCCAATCAACGCGCCGTATGGCAGTACGCGGCCGATCTTGCCCGGGAGGCGGTCTCGCTCGGCTTCAGCGAAGTGCAGCTCGATTACGTGCGCTTCCCGGACGATAAGCGGCTGGTCACCGAGGCGACGTTCCCGCTCGCCAACGGACGGAAGCGCGCTGAGGTCATTCACGACCAGCTTGCGTTCACGCGTGCGGCGCTCGCTCCGCTCCACGTCCCGGTGACGGCGGATGTGTTCGGCCTCACGGCTTCGGACACCACCGATATGGGAATCGGGCAGCGGTGGGAGATGTTCGCCGATCAGGTCGACGTCGTGTTGCCCATGAGCTATCCCTCGCACTACGCGAAGGGGACGTACGATCTCGCCGATCCGAACGCGCATCCATACGCCGTCATCGACCACACGCTCAAGGATGCGAAGCGCCGCAGTGCCAAGCTCACGGGCGCCGCCACGATCCGTCCGTGGTACCAGGACTTCACGCTCGGGCCGCCGCACTACGGTGCCGCGCAGGTGCGGGCGCAGATTCAGGCCGGCTACGACAATGGAATCATGAGCTGGCTGCTGTGGAACCCAGGAAGCCGCTACGGGGCCGATGAGTTAGCCCCGCGTTCCCCGAGCCCGCATACGCCATGAGTCCATCACGACTTGATGCTTTTCGCCAGATGGTGGCTAAGAATCCGGCCAATGCGCTGGCGCAATACGGTCTCGCCAACGAAGCGATGAAGGAGGGGTCGTACCAGGAGGCGGCGGACCACTACGTGGTGTATCTGGGCGCGTACGACGACGAGGGCAACGGGTGGGGCCGCTACGCCGAGGCGCTCGTGGAGCTCGGGCGTCTCACCGACGCGCGGCAGGCGTTGCAATCGGGCATTGCCGCGGCGCATCGCTTTGGCCACCCCAGCATGGCGTCAGAGCTGGAGTCCCGGCTGGAGTCGCTCACGTCCTGACCGGCGCCGCGGACAGCAGGTGGCTGACGATCGTCGCCACCTGCGCCGGTGACTCCTCGGGGGTGTAGTGACCGCCAGTCACGACGTCGAACGTCGCCTGTGGGATGAGCATCCGGAGAGCGTGCCCCGAGGCGACGGTGAGCAGCCGGTCGCGGTCGCCCCAGATGATGCTTGTCGGCACCGCGGGTAGAAGGCTGGGCGAAATCGGCGCCGGTGGCCGGGTGAGCGCGCGGAGGTGAGCGAGCAGGAGCGACCGGCCCCCCGGCGATCGAAAAGCCCTCAGGTAGTGGTCAGCGGAATGTGCGAGTTGGGCGGGATTCGCGAACCCCCGGCGGAGAGCGCGGCGCGCCAGCCGCATCATCTGTCCCGGTGGAAGGACCGGCGCGCAGGCGATGACCGCGCGTGCCAACCGCACCTCGCGAGCGGGCCAGCTCGCCGCGGTCACGGCGTTCACGAGGCAGAGCCGCGTCACCCGGTTGGGTTGCCCGATGGCGATGGCGAGTGCCACCGCCGCACTGAAGCCGTGACCGACGATGCAGGCCTCTCCGACGTTGAGCACATCGAGCAACTGCGTCACGCGATGCGCGTGGCCGGCGACGGTGAGGTCGGCGCTCGTATGGCCGCGTCGCGGCAGCTCGCTACGCCCGAATCCCAGTAAGTCCGGGACGATGACCCGATGGCCCGCCGGCAGACGCGGGACGACAGCGGACCACAGAAACGAGGATGCGGGGAATCCGTGCAGCAGCAGGACGGGCCCTCCGGCGCCCCTGGTGCCCGCGGCGTAGTAATAGAGGCGGTTCTCCCCGAGATCGACGAACTCACCGCGCACGGGCGACTCCTGGCTGACGGCATGCACGGCAAGTGGCCGGACTGCGAGCCGCAACCATCACATCCGAGCGATGCGCGCGCGGGCGGCGGCGTGGTGCCGGCAGCGTGCAGCGGGCCTCAAAGCCCTGCCGGGCGGCTGAAAAATATGCTAACGTTACGCGTGACCGCTCCTCCTCCAATTCCACCGGGAATCCCGATCGGAATCCCGACCGCCAGTGCGCCCGCGCCGGGATCCGCCAGCGCGCCGATAACGGCTCCCGTGCTCCCGCCGCCGAGCGCACCCCCTCCACCGCCCCCGCCGGCGATGCCGGTTCGGTTTGCGCTGGAGTGGCTGCTGACACACGCGGCGCCCCCGCTACAGTACAGGGCAATTGCCGAGGTCGCCAAGATCAACTCGCCGCATGCCGGCGAGTTGGCCTATGCGTATGCGCCGGCCGTCCAGCTGGCCATGACCCAGCAGGCGGACGGGCGGTGGGGCCGAACGATGTTGGGGATCCCGTCGGCCCGCGCGGAGCATTTCGAGGGTGTCGGTACCGTCCCAGCGGTGCGGCGGCTTCTCGAATACGGGTGGGACCGCGAATCACCGCCTCTGGCGCGGGTGCGCCGGCTGCTATTCCGGCTGTTGGCCGAAGACGACGATCCGGCGTACCTCTTCGAGTTCACACCCGGGAAGGGGAAGCCGGACGAGGACGCAACGCGACGCGGCCGGGCGATTCTTCGGGAAGCTGCCGCTGCCACGCTGGCACAGGCCGGATACGAGGGCGACCCTCGTCTGCGCGGCGCCGCGCGCCGGATTCTCGACCGCATCAACGCGTACCTCAAGTCTCCGCTGGCGCAAAAGCCGTGGATACGAGTGGGGAATCGGCAGGTGCTGGCGCCTGAAGCTGCGCCGCCGACGGTGAACGCGCTCACGATGCTGGCGCACATGCCCTTCTTCCGGAGCGAATACCACGAGCACATCGAGCGGCTCTATACGTTTCTGACGCAGCCGCTGCCGCGACAGGAGTCCGCACAGCTCGTGGGCGGAACGATCACGCTCCAGCCCCATTTCGTGCTCGGCGACATGCTCCCGCACCGGAACGCGGTCGAAGCCGATGTCCCGGCGGCACTGATGTGGCTCGAGCTCATGGCACGACTCGGCTTTTTGCGCCGCAACGAGAACTGGACCAAGATGCTGGACCGCTTCGCGGACGATTGCGATCGCACCGGTGTCTGGCACCCGCACAAAGGCATGGCGATGCCGCGCTCAACGAGCCCGTTCGTGTGGCCGATGTTCCCGCTCGAGCACAGTAGTGCGGGGGACGAGCGCTGGGCGGACGTAACCCTGCGCATCGGCATCATCGCCCGTGCGGCCGGACGGCAGATCGATCTGGTCTGACGTTCGCAGCGCAAAGCGCCTCCGCGTAGCGCAAAGCGGGACAAGGGGTTACAATTCGTGAACGGGTGAACGCCCGGGCGCCGCAATCGGCGACCCGTTGCCCGTAGGGCCGATTCCTGTCGCACGTGGACATTGGCTCACCTTTGCAGGCTGCCAATTTCACAGCGTCATGGATCCCGAAATAGAAGACCGTGTGACCACGTTCGGCGAGCTGGGCCTCGTGCCCGAGCTCCTGGCCGCAGTGCAGGACGCAGGATACACCGAGCCCACGCCCATTCAGCGGGACGCCATTCCCCGGGTGCTTCAAGGGCGCGACATCATCGGGCTGGCACAGACCGGCACCGGCAAAACCGCCGCCTTTACCCTCCCGATCGTACAGCGCCTCCTCGGGGGCCCGAGGCGAACGCGAGTGCTGGTCCTGACGCCGACGCGGGAGTTGGCGGCTCAGGTCGAGGCCAGCTTCGTGAAATACGCCAGGCACGCGGCCGTGTCCGTGATCCCCGTCTACGGCGGCGTTCCGATCGAGCCGCAGGAACGGGCGCTGCGAGCTGGTGTGGATGTCGTCGTGGCGACGCCCGGGCGACTGCTCGACCACCTCGAGCGGCAGAACGTCTGCTTTGACGCACTCGAGTTCCTGGTGCTCGACGAAGCCGACCGCATGCTCGACATGGGGTTCGCGCCGCAGCTCAACCGGATCGTGGAGCAATTGCCGCGCTACCGCCAGACGCTGCTCTTCAGCGCCACGATGCCGGCCGAAGTCGAGGCGCTCTCCCGCAAGTACCTTCGCAAGCCCGTCGTCGTGCAGGTTGGGCGGCGATCCGAGGCGGCGAGCACGGTGACGCATGCGGTCTATCCGGTCCCTCGCGAACGGAAAAGCGCATTGCTGATCGAGCTGCTTCGCAACGACCAGATGGACTCGGTCCTCATCTTCACGCGGACCAAGCACGGCGCGGACCGCGTGGTGCGGCACCTCGATCGGGCCGGCATCGCCGCCATCGCCCTGCACGCCGACAAGTCGCAGTCCCAGCGGACCCGCGCACTCGAATCATTCAAGTCCGGGGCAGCCCGCATTCTCGTGGCGACGGATATCGCGCAGCGGGGACTCGACGTGTCCGGCATCTCGCACGTGATCAACTATGATGTGCCGCAGCAGCCCGAGGATTACGTGCACCGGATCGGCCGGACGGGGCGCGCGGCGCAGACCGGTGACGCGTTCACCTTCATGTCCGCCGACGAGATCGCGATGGTCCGAACGATCGAGCGGATGCTTGGCCAGCCGATCCCGCGGATCTCCGTGCCGGGGTACGACTTCGGGACGGTGGCGGCAGCCTAGGGCCGAGGCCGGGCGGGCACGATCAGCATGGATTTACAAACGGGGATTTCGATGACCGTCACGATCGAATACTGCGTCGTCTGAAACTACAAACCACGGGCTGTCAGTTTGATGGCCGAGATCCGCGCCGCGTATCCGGGCGCGACGGTGACGCTCATCCCGTCGAAAGGCGGCCGGTTCGAAGTCATGCGCGACGGCGCGCCGGTGTTCGAGAAATCGAAACTCAAACGGCACGCGGAGCCGGGTGAGGTGATGAGATTGCTGCAGCGCGCGCCCGCGCGATAACGCGCCAATCGCAACCGCCGGCCGCCAAGCTTCCACGCCCGGTGAGCGGCATCGCGTGACACTATCTTCTTCCCATGCGGATCGCACTATCCACGGGAGGGGGTGACGCCCCGGGTCTCAATGCGGTGATTCGGGCGGCGGTGCTCGCGTCGCTCGACCGCGGGTGGGAGGTGTACGGGATCCGAAAAGGGTACGCGGGGCTCCTGGGCGATGACGAGGTGGTGCCACTCACCCGCGATTCCGTGCGCGGCATCGGGCACCTCGGCGGCACCATCCTTCGCGCAACGAACCGGGGCAACCCGTTCCACTACCACCGCACCCGCCCGGATGGAACGGTGGAGGAGGTGGATCGGTCCGGCGAACTGATCGCCAACGCGCGCGCTCGCGGCATCGATGCGATCATCTCGATCGGAGGCGATGGATCGCTGGCTATCGCGCAGCAACTGTGCGACCAGGGCATGCGGATCGTCGGCGTGCCGAAGACCATCGACAACGACGTCGCCGGCACCATCTCGACCTTCGGATTCGACACCGCCGTCAGCACCGCGATCGAAGCGATCGACAAGCTGCATACGACGGCCGAGAGCCACGACCGGGTGATCGTGATGGAAGTGATGGGCCGAAGCGCCGGCTTCATTGCGCTCCACTGCGGGCTGGCCGGCAGCGCCGATGTGATCCTGATCCCCGAGATTCCGTTCGACATCGAGCGCGTATGCGAAAAAGTCCGCGCCCGCGATCGCGCGGGGCGGTATTTCTCGATCATCGTCACGGCCGAGGGTGCGTTCCCGGCGGGCGGCGCAGCCTCACGGATCGGGGCATCGCTGCCCGGTGAGATGCCGCGGCTGGGCGGCGTCGCGAGCTCCATCGCCCGCGAGATTCAGGAGCGAACCGGCAAGGAGACCCGGTCCCTCGTCCTGGGACACCTGCAGCGCGGCGGGATGCCGACGGGCTACGACCGCCTACTCGCCGCTCGCTTCGGCGGGGCTGCGGTGCGGGCTGTCGCGGACGAACGGTGGGGCCACATGGTGGCACTGCAATCGCCGCACATCGTGACCGTTCCCATCCGAGAGGTGCTCCGCCACCCGAAGCGGGTCGATCCCGCCAGCGACGTCGTCATGACCGCGCGGGCGACTGGAATCTCATTCGGCGACTGACGGACGGGGACGCCTGGCTCGGTCCGGCCGCCGAGACCGGCCACACCATCGCGGCCGCAGGGCCGCGTCCGTGGCCGCGTCGTGGAGAGGGTAGCGGCCGGGGGGTCCCGAAGGTACCGTTTCCGGCCGCGATGAAGGGCGGGGACAGGCCCGGCGCTGTCCGGAGTGGACCGGTACGAAAGGAACGGGGTACGGACTTCGGTGCGATTGTGCAGCGCAGGGACCTTGATTGGCGTACCCGGCCGCCTCTGGCGACGGGCCTTGCTCGTATTGCTGCAAGTCGCGTGGTTGTCCCTGCCGGCGACCGGGAATGCCCAGACCGCGCAGGCGGTCCGCGTGTCGCACGATTCAGGCGCCGCGCCGGCACCCGCGGCCGGCGGCGAACGCCGGTACGGTCCGCCCGAGTCGGTCCGGGAGCGGGATGCCCAGCTCGAGGCGGCGGTCCCGACCCGGTACGCGCCACCAGCGGGAATGTGCCGTGTGTGGGTGGGCGGCGTCCCGCCCGACCGCCAACCGGCGCCGACTGAGTGCGCCAAGGCCATTCGGGTCCGGTCGCCGAACTCTCACGTCGTGTTCGGGAAGCCGCGCCAGGCAGTTCTGGATGGGCAGGGCGCCGGCAACCCGGGTATGCCGGCTGTTTCGGCTGGCGGGCATGACAACGCCGCCGTATCGGACCATGGGCAAACGCAGACGGATGCGCACACGACTGGATCGGTTGCCCCAGCGCATCCGGCGGCGGGCGAATCCGGTCCTGCCACGCCGGGTGCGGCGAACGCCCCAAAGCCTGCTCCCGCCCGCGCTCCGGCCTCGCATTTCTCGCCTCCCCACCAGCAGGCGTCGTCTCCGCCGAAAGTCCCGGCACGTCCGCGGCGCTGAGCCGCGCGCGTGACCTACCGCGCGGTCACCGACCGGTATCTCCCGCCGGATCACAACGCGTTCGTGGCGGCCCGTCCTCCGACGGGCCGCGTCATCGTCATTGCGCCGACCCGGGCCGCGTGCGAGACGATCGAGATCGCGATGGGACTGCACCTCGACACGTTTCTCGAACGAACGCACGGCGCCGAGGTCCGTGATCTCGCGGCTGGCAAGGCGGGATTCGGAATCGTGGCTGGCACGGGGACGGGCAAGACGCTCGCCATCCGGCCGATCGCCGAGGTCATTCTCGGCGGAAGACCCCTGCGCGTCGGAGTCGTCAACCGCGAGCGCGAGGCCACGCCGGAGACGCCTACCTGGAACGTGATCATCGTGACCACCGGGATTGCGCGCCGGTGGTTCCAGGATGGGGACATTCTGGCGACCGACACACTGGTCGTCGATGAAATCCACCAGACGTCGGCCGAGCTGGAACTCTGCCTCGCTCTGGGCAAGCGCACCGGGTGCCGGTTCATCTGGCTGTCAGCGACCGTGGACCCGCGGTTCTACGCGCGGTACCTCGGGTCGGCCTCGGTCATCGAGAGCACCGCCTTCGACGCCTCACTGGCCGCGCGGGTCAAGGTCGTGCGCAAGGAGCCGATGGCGTTCCTCGACGACCACTTTCTCCGCGAAGTCGTCCGCGACCGTCGTGGCGTCGGCGTGTTTCTCCCCACGCGCGCCGCGGTCGAGGACGCGGCGAGCGTTGTCGGAGCACGATTTCCCAGGATCACGGCGGCGTTCTATCACGGCGGGGAGCCGATCCGCATCATCCGGCCCTTCCTCGAAGGCGGAGCGCCCAAGCCCTTCGTCCTCGCGATGACGGCCGCGGGCCAGAGCGCGCTCAACGTGCGCGGGCTCGACACGGTGGTGATCGACGACACCCGTTTCACCAACGTGATCGAGCACGGCCGGAACATTCTCACCAGGGTCCACCTCGGTGCCAACGAGATCCTGCAGATGGCGGGACGCGTCCATGGCCGGGTCGCCGGCGGCCGTGTGTTCATCCTGTCGGACCGTGACATCGATTTCGCCTCGCTGCGCCCCGTAGAACCGGAATTCCAACTGGCCGGCGATTCCGAGCGTGTCGCCATGACGTGCGCGGATCTCGGCGTCCGGGCGCATGATCTCGACCTGCCAGTGCCGCTCGATCGAGTCGCGTACCAGCGGGCGGTCGCGATGCTCGAGCACCGCGGCATCATCGATCCGGAAACCGGACGACTGTCGGCATACGGACGGGCGGTCGAAGCCCTGCCCGTGGACCGGCCGTGGGCGGAGCTGGTGGTCAACGCGAGCGAGACGATCCTGCCATACATCGCCGTCATGAGCGCGATCGAATCGCTGCACCGCATGACCCGTGAGGATCGCGACCTGTCGGGGTTGGTCGTTGCGGGAAGCGACCATCTCACGGCGTACAACGTCTACGCAGCCGCCTACACGGCATGCGGGGCGGTGGGTGAGGTCTACGGACTGCCCCGGCACCTGTTCGACGAGCGGATCGAGGAATGGGCCGATCGCCGCGGTGTGCTGGTCAAGGCGCTCGAAGATGCCGCCCTCGCGCTGGCGAGCGTCTGCCGAAGCGTCGGGTTCCCGCTCCCTACGACGATGCCACAGGCCACCGACGAGATCCGGCGTGCGTTCGCGGAACTCGTCGCGCAGTACATGCCGCTCGATCTGGTGATCGACGAGGAAACGGCCGACGGCGAACCCGCACGGGTGTCGCGCTCGAGTGTGTGCGGAAGCTGGGGCGCGATCGCCGGGACGCTGCGCTACTTCGCAGACCGGTGGGGTGTTCCGCGGGCGGCGATCGAGGGAACACAGATCCCCATGGATCTGATCCGGAGATACGCCACCCGTGGCGCTCCCGCTCTGGTCTTCGATCCGAAACGCCGCGGTATTCCGTTCGCGACCGAGCGGCGGATGGAGTACTATGGCTTCGAGCTCGAGACGGAGCGGGAATCCGCGGACGTCGCGCCACCTCCCGAAGAAGCGGCTCGTCTCAAGCGCGAATACGCGGGCCGCAAGGAGAGCGCACGCACGTCACGGGGCCGGGGCAGCAAGCGGCGGGACCATCAGCCGCCGCGGGGGTCTCGCGGACCGGGGAATGCGCGCGGGCGCGGCGGACCGGGCCCTCGCAAGCGGCGCGGCCGCTGAGCGCGCCGGCCTCGGTTCGTCCGCGTCAGAGTCCAGCCGCCGCGTTATCCAGCAGCCAGTGCACCGTCCCGCGTGCCGTGACACGCGCGACGGGATAGCGGTCGCCGGCCCGAGCTCCGGCAGCGCGGATCTGCGCGACGATGGGTTGTTTGCCGGCTCCGGCGCACAGGATGAGCGTCGTTCGCGCCGCATCCAGCGCGGGAAACGTCAGCGTGACCCGGTCCCTGACCTCGGCCTCGGGCGGCGCCTCCGTCGCAAGCGCCCAGCGCGAGCGCTCGCTCAGCGCAGCGCTTCCCGGGAAGAGTGACGCCGTGTGACCGTCCGATCCGACCCCGAGCAAGAGCACGTCGAACGTCGTGGCCGACGTTCCGGCAGTGTGCGGAAACTCGCGATGCAGCATCTCGGCGTAGCGTGACGCGGCGTCGGCGGGCGGCCGTTCGCCTTCAATGCGGCGCGTGCGCGATTCGAGTCCGGGTATCCGTGCCAGGAGCGACTCGTGCGCCATCGCGTAGTTGCTGCCGGGGTGGCCGGGAGGAACGCACCGCTCGTCGCCGAAGAACACATGTGTCACGGCCCATGGGAGGCGCGTCGCGTAGTCTGCGGCGAGGATCTCGTACAGCGCGCGCGGCGTGCTGCCGCCCGACAGCGCGATTGCGAATCGCCCGCGCGCCGTCGTCGCGATGGCCGCGGCCTCCTCGATCATTGCGGCGGCGGCGCGACTCAGCGCCTCCGCATCCGGGAAGACGGATTCCTCGCGCACGGTCGTCAGGCGGCTTTTTCCGATCCCGTGCGCTGCGCGTCGGTCGGCTCCCTTGGCTCGCGATCCGGAACGATGGTCTTGGTCTCGGCCGGTCCCCACGACCCGGCGGGGTAGGCATTCGGCGGCGTCGTTCGCGCGAGCAACGGCGCGTACACCCGCCACGATGCCTCGACTTCATCGGCGTGCACGAACAGCGTCTGATCGCCGCGCAGCAAGTCGAGCAGCAGGGTCTGGTACGCCTCGGGCAGGGTCTTGAACGCCTCGTCGTAGTCGAAGTGGAGCGTGAGACGCTGCAGGCGGAACGGTTCGCCGGGCGCCTTCACCTCGAAGAACAGCAGAAATCCTTCGTTGGGCTGCAGCGTGATGACCAGCGTATTTGCCTGCGGCGACGCGTCGGAGACCGTCCGGAACATCCAGATGGGCGCTTGCCGGAAGCGCACGCGGATCTCGGTGAGGCGGCGCGCCATCCGCTTGCCCGTCCGCAGGTAGAACGGGACTCCCTGCCACCGCCAGTTGTCGAGGCAGATGCGCAGAGCAACGAACGTCTCGGTCGTGGACGCCGGCGACACGCCCGGTTCCTGCCGATAGCCGGGTACCGGCTTCCCATCGATGCGGCCCGCGGCGTATTGTCCGAACACGGCCGAGTCGGCGCGGATCGGCGCAATCGACCGGAGGGCTTTGATCTTCTCCTCCCGGATCGCCCCCGCCTCGAATGCGGTTGGGACCTCCATCGCGACCAGTGCCAGCAGCTGGGTCAGATGACTCTGCACCATGTCGCGGAGTGCACCTGCGTGCTCGTAGTATCCGGCGCGCTGCTCGACGCCGAGCTCCTCGGCCACCGTGATCTCCACGCTTTCGATATGGTCGCGGTTCCAGAGCGATTCGAACATCGCGTTCGCGAACCGGAAGACGAGCAGGTTCTGCACCGTCTCCTTCCCGAGGTAGTGGTCGATCCGGTAGACCTGGGATTCGTCGAAGTACTGGTGGACGAGCCGGTTCAATTCCTCGGCCGACGGGAGATCGCGGCCGAATGGCTTCTCGATGACGAGCCGCGTCCACCCCGCGCTGTGATTCAGACCCGCGGCGCCCAATCCCGCGATGGTCGAGGGGAACGCCTCCGGCGGCAACGATAGATAGAACGACCGCTTGCCCGCGATGTTGTGGTCGTGCTCCAGGCCTTCGATGCGGGTCTTCAGTGCCGCGAAGTCACCAGGCTCGCCGTTGCCAACCGGCTGGTAGTAGATGTTCGCATCCACCCAGGACGCGATGTCGGACTGTGCGCCGCTGTCCTTCGGTATGGCATCGCGGACAACGGCCCGAAACGCCGCGTCATCCATCGCCGCATCCCGAGACACGCCGAGGATGATGCATCCGCGATCGGTCAGCCCGTGGACGTGCAACTCGTACATCGCGGGCAGGATTTTTCGCTTCGCGAGGTCACCGGTCGCACCGAAAATGACGAAGATGCTGGGCTCGGTCGTCTGGGGCACCGCGCCGTCAGGCGTTCTGCCGGGCGCAGCGATGGGTGTCACATCGATGGGCGTCACGGTGTGCGGCTCCCCGAGCCCGGGACCGGCTCGGTCTTGATCGCGTGCCCGCCGAACTGGTTGCGCAGGGCGGCGAGCAACTTGTCCGTATACGAGTCGGAGTCGCGGGACCGCAGCCGCTCGATGAGCGACTGCGTGATAATGGGTGCGGGCACGTCGAGATCGATCGCCTCGGCGACCGTCCAGCGCCCCTCGCCGGAATCGACCACGAATGGCGCGATGCCATCGAGTGCCGGGTTGTCGCGAAGCGCATTGGCGGTGAGGTCGAGCAACCACGACCGGACGACACTCCCGTGCCGCCAGACTTCCGCGATCTGTGGAAGGTCCAGCGCAAACTCGCTCTTGTGCCGCAGGATCGAGAACCCTTCGGCATAGGACTGCATCAGGCCATACTCGATGCCGTTGTGGATCATCTTGACGAAATGCCCCGACCCGACGGGCCCCATCCGGGCCCACCCCGTTTGCGGGGCCGGTGCCAGCGTCTCGAAGATGGGGCGCAGCCGCTCGATGGTGGCGGCGTCGCCGCCGACCATCAGGCTATAGCCCTCGGCGAGGCCCCAGACGCCGCCGCTGGTGCCGGCATCGACGAACTGGACGCCGCGTTCCGCGAGTGCGGCGGCGCGGCGGATTCCGTCTTTATAGTTGCTGTTGCCGCCGTCGATGACGGTATCGCCGCGTTTCAGCAAGGTGCCGAGCGCCTGGATCGTCGACTCGGTGGCATCCCCGGAGGGGACCATGACCCAGACCGCACGGGGCGCACGGAGTTGGGCGACGAGCTGCTCGAGCGACGATGAACCCGTCGCGTGCGCGGCAGCCGCTGTCGCGACCGCCTTGGCATCACGGTCAAAGACCACGACCTCGTGGCCGCCGCGGATCAGGCGCGTGGTCATGTTGGCGCCCATCCGGCCGAGACCCACCATCCCTAGTTGCATGCGTTCGCTTCCTCTCGTGTAGTGAGCACCGCGGTGACGACCGCGTCGAGACGACTCGGGTCATCCACAATCTGTTCGCCAGGCAGCGGTGCTGCCGCGTGCAGCGCATCGCGCGTCAACTCGTTGGCCGCGACCACGCACCGCATGCCGGCCGCGACGGCCGCCTGGACGCCGGGCAGCGAGTCCTCGATGGCCAGACAGTCGGCGGGCGGCCGGTGCAGCCGGCTCGCGGCCGCCAGGTACAACTCGGGATCCGGCTTGGCGTGCGCGACATCGTCGACGGTCACGATCACATCAAACTCGCCCCGCAGGCCGAGGGCGTCGAGTACGATGAAGGCCTGCGCCGCGTGCGACACGGTCGTGAGCGCCGTCGCATATCCGTCCGCCCGCACTCGCCGGAGGAGCGCTGTCGCGTAGGGGTACTCCTGGCGCTTGAGGAGCGCCGTGTCGCTCAGCATCGCCTCGTAGTCGCGCATGCGGATCGCCAGAAACGCGTCCAGCGGCGTCTCGACGCCGAGCGCCGGCGCCCGGGCGGCCGCGGCGTCGCGAAGCCCGAAATGATCCAGTAGCGTCTGTGCGACTTCATTGCGCGGGCGGCCGATGCACTGGTCGTACGCCTGCACGACATCCTCTACGGCCACACCGGGGCGGAGATCGGCGGCCGCCTGCGCGTATGACTGCGCCTTAAGCGTTTCTGTTTGGACGAGTGTGCCGTCGAGATCGAAGATCACGGCGGTGATCACGACGGCCTCAGGGTAGCAGGCCTGTCAGCCGGGCGATGCCATCCGATGCGTGATCGGGATCCACGCGCAGCACGCGACGGCCCGCGTCCAGCAATGCCTGCCGGTCACCCAGCGACTCCGCGACCTTCAGGACGCCGAACGTCATGTGCGAGGTGTCGGCATCCGCGGTATCGGGGATCGGCACGTCGGCGGCCGGCGGCGCCGTAACGATCTGAATGAACACGCCGTTGCCGGCATCCCCCTTGTGCAGCTGGCCGGTCGAATGCAGGAAACGGGGGCCGTAGCCCACGGTCGTCGCGACGTGCAGCCGGTCGCGCAACGCGACCCTCCAGCGTTGCAGGGCGGCCGTCGTCTCGGCGCTCGGCGTCACGTAGGCCTGCAGAGCGATGTAGTTGCCGGGGCGGACACCGCGCAGAAACTCGCGCACGAGATCCGCGGGGTTTGCGGTGCCGGCGCCCGAGGCGGGAGACGTGTTCCCCGCCGTGTAGACGGTCAGGCCATCGCCGTGGCCCGAGGCAGCGATCGCCGGGAGGGCGCCCGAGGTCTCGTAGGACTTCACCATCTTGCGCGCGAGCACCTTCGCCGACTCGACATTGGGTTGGTCGAAGGGATTGATGCCGAGGCGCCATCCGACGACTGCCGTCGCCATCTCCCACCGCACGAATTCGCCGCCAATGTCGTACGGATCCGCGAGATCGATGCGGAGCACGGGGTGACCCGCGGTGCGGAGTGCATCGATGGAGGCATCGTGAGTGGTGTCGTTCGCGAGCCGGAGGTAAACGAAAACGCGATCGTCGCCGTAGACAGCGGGCGGCCCGAGCGGCTCGCCCGCCACCGGCAGGATCCCTTTGCCCTCTTTGCCGGTGCTCTCGGCGATCAGCTGTTCGACCCAGGACGAAAACCCCGCGACTGGCGCGGAGAGCGCGAACGTCAGCTTGTCGCGGCCCCGGGTGGCGAGCTCGCCGATCGTGGCGCCGAGCTGCGCCGCGGGCTCGAGGGCGTGCTCCATCGCGGTCGCGCGCTGCAGGAGGCGCGGGACGTCTGCGCCAACGAGTGCGGCGGGCACGAGTCCGAAATGCGACAGCGCCGAATACCGGCCGCCGATGTTCGGGTCATTGAGAAACGTGTGCCGGAAGCCGTACTGGTTCGCGGTGCCGACGAGTGCACTGCCCGGGTCCGTGATCGCGATGAAATGACGTCCAGCGGCAGCGGTGCCGAGCGCACGGACGACCCAGCGGTAGAAGTATCGAAAGAACGAGAACGTCTCGACGGTGCCGCCACTCTTGGTCGAGACGAGGAAGAGCGTCCGGGCAGGGTCGAGCCGGCGAGCGTTTGCGGCGACCGCATCCGGGTCCGTGCTGTCGAGCACCGCGAGGTCGAGGTAGCCTGGGGCGACGCCGAACGTCTGGCGAAACACCTCGGGTGCCAGACTCGATCCGCCCATCCCGAGTACGAGGGCATCGGTGTACCCGTCGGCGCGGACGGCGTTGACCAGATCGGTGATCTCGGGGAGGGCGGCGCTCATGCGGCTGGCGATGTCCAGCCAACCCAGCCGGTTCGTGATCTCGGCCGGCTGCGGCTTCCAGAGGGTGTAGTCGCCTTGCGAGACGCGTGCGGTGACGTTCTCGCGACCGAGCCGTGCGATGGTGTCGCTCACGAATCCGGAATACGCGCCCAGATCGGCGCGCACGCTCATCACGAGGGGCGGGCGGCGCTGCCTACAGGCAGATGCATCCCGTAGCGCTCCTCCATCGCGTGGACCTTGGCCAGGCGCCGGACGTGGCGTGCTTCACCTGAAAAGCGAGCGGCGAGGAAGATTCTCGCCAGCTCCTTGGCCAGCTCGGGGCCAATGACGCGGGCTCCAAAGACCAGAATGTTCATGTTGTCGTGCTCGACGCCTTGGTGCGCGGAGTAGGAGTCATGGCACACGGATGCGCGGATGCCGGGGATCTTGTTGGCCGCGACTGACGCGCCGACACCGCTTCCGCATATCAGCACACCGCGTTCCGCTCGTCCTTCGATCACGGCGAGCCCGAGTCGTTCGGCGTAGTCAGGGTAGTCCACCGGCGCGGTGGAGTCGGTGCCGAGGTCGTCCACCACATGGCCTTCGGCGCGCAGCGCGGCCATGACCTCGGCTTTGCGGTCGACGCCCGCGTGATCTGAGGCGATGGCGATGTGCATGGGGGGAATCGTAATAGAACGCTGTCACGTGCACGGATTCTGTTCGTCACATCTGGTCGGCAACTATTGCATAGCGCGCCGCACGCATTTATCGTGTTACGCAGCCGTGACAATCCGTGACCATCTCGTTACAATCAGGGGCGCCTTGGCCGATTTCTGGCTGGACCGCAGCGGGCTGGCAGGCGCAGCCGCAACGGCGCCCGCAAAGGGGCGGCCAATAGCGCAGCTCAGCCGGTTGGCGGCGATCGCGGCGGCCTGCGGAATCGCGGCTGGGTGTGCGGGGGCATGGGTCCCGCCGCCGGCGTGGACGCCCAAGCCGCAAGCACCGGCACCTTTTTCGGTCGTCGCGTTACGCGTCCAGGATGGTGCGCTGCCGATTCAGCTTTCCGCGGCCGTCGATCGAGCGGCGTCGGCACACGAAGCGGCGTATGTCGAGCTGACGTCGCGGTGGTGCCGGGCGTGCCACTGGCTCGAGCACGCGATGTCGGATACCGCGCTCTCGAGGGTGTTCAGCGGTACGTACGTCGTGCAGGTCGACGTCGACGCGTGGGCCGGCCGACTCGAGGGGAGCGGGCTCGACTACCACACGGGACCGCTGCCCGCTTTCGTCGCGCTCAGCGACCGCGGGCGGCCGGTCGGCGACTGGGCCGACGCCAGCGTCTGGCGATCGGACGTGCCACGAGAAGCGGCACCGATACTCGCTTCATTTTTCCACGAGGGGAGCTAGCCCGCCCTCGGACGCAGGGCGGTGAGACGGCAACTACCGTCTTACTGGGCCGGTCGCGACCGGCCCCTACCAGGGACGAATTCGTGTGTGGCCGCGAGCGTTGGCGTATTGGCACGCCGATCAATCGCGAACTCCGCCGCGGGCGCAAGCAGAGCGTCAATCGCGGACGAATGATGCGAGCGTCGCGCCCATCCCGTCGATCGTGCTCTTGGCGTTCCACCGGTCGCGGCCGTTGTAGATAAAGCTGAACGCCAGGATCTCGCCATCGATCGCCGTGACGTACCCGCCGAGGGAGATGACGTCGTTGGTGGTGCCGGTCTTGGCGTGCAGGTTGCCCTGCGCGGGAGTCTGCCGCATGCGATTCCGGAGCAACTCCGATTCGCCGGCCACCGGGAGTGATGCGTGGAATGCCGCGCTCCAGAGAGACCGGTGGGCGTACGACAGCAAGTCGACCATCGCCCGCGGCGTGATGCGGTCGAGCGTCGACAGCCCGCTGCCGTCCGAGACATTGACCGCGTCGCCCGCGGCGCCGACCTGGTCGGTCATGAACTTCTGGAGCATCGCCGCGCCCAATCCGGCGGAGCCGACGGTCTCGCGCTCCGGCCCGCGAACCGCATCCCGGAACAGCAGCTCGGCGTAGTGGTTGATGCTCTCGCGGTTCATCGCGGCGACGATGCGGGCGAGTGGTGGCGACGCGAGGGACGCGACCTTGATTGCGCCGTCCGGAGTCTGGGCGACGCGAATCTTCCCATCGACGGTCACGCCTGCTGCGGAGAGGGCGTCGCGAAACGCTCCGGCCGTGAACATCGCGGGGTCTTCGATGACCAACTCGTAGAGGCGCGTCCCGCGGCGTGTCCCGATCCACCCGCGGGCCACGACCGAGCCAT
Organism: Gemmatimonadota bacterium; assembly: GCA_021324775.1. Taxonomy (GTDB): domain Bacteria; phylum Gemmatimonadota; class Gemmatimonadetes; order Gemmatimonadales; family Gemmatimonadaceae; genus Palsa-1248. Next base: position 95,445 of record JAJPIM010000024.1, on the reverse strand, counting down.
CCGGATTGGTATGCACCGATACACTCGCGCCCGAACTGCCGGCCACGGTACGGACCGCGTTGGTGATCGGAACCGCGCTCGACGAAGGTTCGAGGCCGACGGACGCCTGCTTGCCGGCGGCGCCGGGCGCCACGGCGACCCACATCAGATTGTCGTTCAGCGAGAGAGCGGATACCCGGGCCGCGTAGCCCGATTCCAGGTATCGCCGCAACCAGCCGTCCGGGATCCGCTGTGCCTCGAACGCGGTCGCGTCACCGATGAGATCACCGTGGACATGCTTGACCCCGGCGGCGGCCACGGCTCGTGCCAGGCTCTGCATCGGAGCGTCCGGCTCTCCGCGCAGGAACCGGTTGGACAGCGACGGGTCGCCGTCGCCGCGCAGGATCAGGTTGCCGTTGACGCGGCCGGCCGAGTCGATGGGGCCATCGCGTAGGACATCCGTGGCGAACTCGTAGTCCGGGCCGAGCCGGTCGAACGCCAGCGCGGAGGTAAACAGCTTCATCGTCGAGGCCGGCCGGAGCGGCTGGTCGGCATTGATCTCGTAGAGCGTGTCGCCGCGAGTCAGCGAGACGACAATCACGCCCCAGCGGCCGCTGCGCACGCGGCGGGTCAGCATGGAGGCAAGGTCGGCATCGAGGTCCGTTACGCTGCGCGGCGTGGCATACCGCAATGCGGGGACCAGGACCGGGGGACGCCGCGTCCGGCGCCGATGGCGAACGGCTTGGCCCTTGGCGGCCGGAAGGGGAAACAGGGAGAGCAGAATGAGCGCTGCCCCCGCTGAGAACCACCGAGGGAGAGTCGGAACGCGGACCATCATTCAGGGCTAGACCTTCAGAAAGATTCGTCGCCGGTACAGCAGTGTCAGGACGCCCAGCCACACGAGGACGAAACTGATCGCGAAGGCCAGGGATGCCACGCGCGGCTCGAGCCACGGCAGATAGAGCGAACGATACACAGCCGACGCGAGAGGCGCACGCCCCGCCGCCGTCGGCACTGTCACCACGGAATAGATGAGCCGCGCCGCGGCTTCCGAGCCGGCGAAGGCGATGAGGGGATTGACCCCGAAGACCACGAATGGTGTGGCCCACCGCCGGATCCCGAGGCCGTCGATGAGCCAGACGCAAACGCCGAGCGCCATCGCGGCCAGGCCGCCCGTCAGCAATACGAAGGAGCTGGTCCAGAGGTTCTTGTTGATGGGGAACACCCACCCCCAGATACATCCCACCATCGCCACGATAGCGCCCACAGCGAGCATTCCCGCGACGCGGTCGGCCAGCGGACGGCGGCCGGCGAGCCACTGGCCGGTGATCAGACCGAGGATCGCGGTCGCCACCGCCGGGATAGTCGAGAGCGGGCCTTCGGGGTCCCAGGTCCGGGTCTCGGCCCAAATGTGGTTGCCCCAGCCAAACGCACTCCAGTCCAGCAGCTCGCGGTCTACCCACGCCGCGAGCGTGGAGGCGGGGTAATCGAACACGACCCGCCCGGGCACACCCGCGCCGGGGACCGGGATGAGCGTGAGCACCGCCCAGTACGACAGCAGGATGCCGCCCGCTATCGCGATCTGCGTGCGAATCGGCGTGCGGAGCGCGATCAGCGCCACAGCGCAGTACACGACGCCGATGCGTTGCAGGATGCCCGGAATCCGCACGTGCAGCGGGCGGTCGGCGATCCGTTGCAGCAGCGATGGGTCCGCGACGCCGGCAATCGAATCCCAGGTGAAGAAGGGAAACCAGCTGATGAGCAACCCGATCCCGGCGATCAGCGCGCTCCGGCGGAGAATCTGCCGGACGAGAACGGCGTCGCTCACGCCGTGCGCGCGCCGCGCATCCATGGACAGTTGCGTGGTGATGCCGACGATGAACAGAAAGAACGGGAAGATCAGATCGGTAGGCGTCCATCCGTTCCACGCGGCGTGCTCGAGCGGGTGGAACATGTGACCCCAGCTTCCGGGGTCGTTCACCAGCAGCATCGCGGCGACCGTGATTCCGCGAAACGCGTCGAGTGCGACGAGGCGGGGCGGCCGCGTCGCGCTCGATGCGCCGGCTGGGCTATCCGGCACCGGCGCCGCCGGGTGGCGGGGGCGTGCGCCACACACCCGTGCTGTCACACTGCGGCGCAATGGCGCGAATGCCGATCGCTTTCCCGCGGGCCGGACCGGAGACGTACTCGCCGCTCAGCTTCACGACCGGATGCAGCCGGTCTGTTCGCACGAGGCCATGATACGAGACCAGCAGCGTCGGGTAGTCGCCGACGGCATCGAGCTGGCGTACGACGACGGCCTGCTGGGCCGGATCCGGCGAGTACATGTACGTCGGTCCTTTGTCCTGAACCGCCTGCGTCCCGGCGGGCGGAAGCGAGGAGTCCGTTCCCACGATGTAGACGAACCGTCCGACTTCCGGGCGGGCCTGCGCGATGAAGGCGTAGACGGCGACCGTGATGACGGTGTCGTCGCTGGACAGTTCACACACCTTGTTGGCGAATTCGCGACCGGCTTCGCGACGGTCGGCGGCCTGGCGGGCCTCGCACCCGGCGAGGACCAGCACGGCGACCAGGGCGCTTGCGATGCCGGTCACGGGCACGCCCGTCACGCGGGCACTTGCGATGCGGCGACGGTGTCTTCGTCTCGCGCGGCCCACTTGAAGAAGATCACGGTCATCACGCCGTAGAAGAACAAGCCGCCTGGAATCCACATGATCAATCCGCCGATCATCTGGTCATCGAGCGGCGAAATACCCCAGATCCGCGGCGCCGCGGCGTAGGCCGGATAGAGCACGTGATCGGCCATGGCCACGTAGATCGCCACGACGGACATCGGAATGCTCATGAGAAAGCAATACAGCATCTGCCCGGGGTAGGAGAGACGGGGCAGTTCCGGGAGTGGGCTGAGGAGCGGCCACCACATCAGCACCGCGGTCGCCATGAACATCAGGTGCTCAACGATGTGCACGTTGTGATTGGCCATCGCCAGGTTGTACAGCGGTGGCAGGTGCCACCCCGCGATGGCGAGGTTGAAGAGTACGAAGCAGGTGGCCGGGCGGGTGAGCCATCGCGCGCTGGCGCGCACGGCGGGGATGCGCAGCGCCGGGCGCAGCATCCAGCCGGGCGTGCCGACGACGAGGAGCAGGGGCACGACGAAGGTGAGCATGAGATGCTGCACCATGTGCGCGCTGAACAGATAGTAGTCGCTCAAATCGTGCAGCGGTCCGTTCAGCGACAGGAACATCGTCACGAGCCCGCCCGCGAACGCGCCCGCCTGGACGCCGGATGGCGACCGGCCCTCGCGCCGCGCACGCCACGCGTAGAGCGCGGCCAGCCCGGCGATCCCCACAACGGTACTGGGGTGCACCGAGAACCCGGTGATCGACGTGTCGGAGAGCGGGTGAACCAACATGAGAGAGGAGAAATGAGACGAGCGAGATGCAACAAACACGGGGCCAACTGCGGCGCTCCGCAACTGGCCCCAGTGGCATCTGACCAGCCGCTATGCGCTCACCCCTATGTCAACAATCCGGTCCGGATTGCGAGCTTCCCAAAGAGAAACAGCAACGCCGTGATGGCGATCATCGCGATGATCAGGGGTCCGGTGAAGAGCACGCGGAACAGCTTGTGGTCGTACTTGAGATGCATGTAGAACATCACCACAATCACGAACTTGGCCGCCGACAACGCGAGCAATGTGGGGACGAAAAAGGCCGTCGACACGAAGCCGGGCAGGTAGTAACACCACACCTCGATGACGGTAATGACCGTCAGGATGGTGGCGATCTTCCAGTACACCGACCACGTCGGGTGTTCGTGTTCCGCGCCGAGGGCGTGCTCCACCGCGTCGACCGACGCGTCAGTTCCGTGCGAAGAATCTGCGGACATAATGAGTCGCCTATCTGATCAGGTAGACGAGCGTGAAGATCGCGATCCAGACGACATCGACGAAGTGCCAATACAGGGCCATGATGTCGACGTTCAGGGCGTCCTTGGGGCCGAGCCCGCGCTTGAAATCGATCGCCAGCATCGTGAGCAGCCAGATGACGCCGGCCGTCACGTGCGCGCCGTGGAAGCCGGTCAGCGTAAAGAAGGACGATCCAAACAGGTTCGTGCGGATGCTCAGCCCCTCATGGACGAACGAGGTGAACTCAAACGCCTGGAATCCCAGGAACGTGGTCCCCAGCAGCGCCGTCATGAAGAGCCACAGACGAGACGACCCCAGGATCCTGTCGCCCAGCGTGACCTTCGGCTTGTCGCGATTCTCCACGGCGGCCAATGCCAGCACCATGGCGAGTGACGACATGAGCAGAACGAAGGTCGAGCAGGATGTCACCGGGATGTTGAGGATCGGCTTGAAGACGTGCCCGGTGGACGGATCAGTCCACGGCTCGTGCGGGAACGGTCCCTTCACGCTCCGCCCCTTATAGATCAGATAGGTCGAGATGAGCGAGGCGAACAGCATGCATTCCGAGCCGATGAACGCCCAGATCGCCACTTTGCGATGCGGGAGTCCGGTGGTCGTGTAGCCGTGCCCCACGTCGGCCGTGGGGATACTCGGGAGGGCAGTGGTAGCCATTAGTGCGTATGCTCGGAATGTGCGACTTCGGGTTCCAGCGGGGACGTGACCCACCAGAAGAGCGAGCCCACGAGCGTACAGGCGCCGGCGAAAATCAACGTGTACTCGATGCCGGGCATGTCCGCGTGGGCGAACGGCAGCCCGCTCAGCATCACCGTGAGCCCGAGGGCGGTGAAGAACGGCTTGAGCGTCGTGTACGGAATCGGAATCCCCAACTCCTCAGCGGTCGGAATCCGCGCAGCCGCCACGACCGGGGCGGGACTGCGGCCAGCCGGCGCGCCACCGGGCCGGGGACCGGCATGACCCGCATCGACTCCGGCCACATCCACCTCGACCGACTTGTCGCCGGCGCGCGTGTGAGGCACGTCCGCGGTCAACTGCGGCGACGTGAGGTCCCACATCGGATAGCGCGACGTGACGCGCGGGATATGCACGAAGTTGTAGACCGGCGGCGGAGACGGTATCGACCACTCGAGCGTGCCGCCGCCCCACGGATCGTTGCCGGCCGGCGCGCCGCGCTTCCGGCTGATCAGAATGTTGATCGCGAGGATCGCCGACGCCACGCCGACGATGATCGCGCCGGCCGTCGACATCATGTTGAACCCGTCCCATCCCTGGTTGGCGTCGTACGTGTAGATACGGCGCGGCATGCCGAGCAACCCCGAGAAGTGCATCGGGAAGAACGCGAGGTTGGAGCCGACCAGGTTGAGCCAGAAGTGCCATTGCCCGAGGCGTTCATCGAGCATGTGCCCGGTGAGCTTCGGGAAGTAGTAGTAGATGCCGGCGAAAAGTCCCATGAGGGATCCGCCGAAGAGCACGTAGTGGAAGTGGGCGACGATGAAGTAGGTGTCGGTCTGCTGCAGGTCGGCCGGCGGGGACGAGTGCATGATCCCCGAGATGCCGCCGATCGTGAACATGCCGACGAGACCGATCGCGAACATCGATGCGGTCGTGAAGTGGATCGAACCGCCCCACATCGTGAAGATCCAGTTGAAGATCTTCACGCCGGTCGGGATCGCGATCAGCATCGTCGTGACGCCGAACACCGTATCAGCGATCGGTCCCATGCCCACGGCGAACATGTGGTGCGCCCATACGCCAAAGCCGAGCACACCGATCAGGATGCCCGAATAGACCATCACAGGGTAGCCGAAGAGCGGCTTGCGGCTGAACGTGGGGAGCACTTCGGAGACGAGGCCGAAGGCAGGCAGCACGAGGATGTACACCTCGGGATGGCCGAACACCCAGAACAGGTGTTGCCAGAGCAGCGGGTCCGCGCCCGCGGCGATCTCGTAGAAGTTCGTGCCGAAGAACCGGTCGAAGACCAGGAACACCACGGCGATCGTGATCACGGGGAACGCCAGCACGATCAGGAACTGCACCACGAACGCCATCCAGGTGAACATCGGCATGCGCATCAGGTTCATCCCCGGGGCGCGCATGTTGATGATGGTCGTAATGAAGTTGAACCCGGCGGCGAGCGACGAGATGCCGAGGATCTGCAGTCCGAGCGCCCAGAAGTCGATGTTCAGTCCGGGCGAGTACGGCATCGTCGTCAGCGGCGCGTAGCCGAACCACCCCCCGTTGGGCGCCGCGCCGAAGAAGATCGGGACCGAAATGAAGATCGCGCCGAGCAGGTACACCCAGTAGCTGAATGCATTGAGCCGCGGGAAGGCGACGTCGCGGGCGCCGATCTGGAGCGGGATCAGCAGGTTGAAAAACGCCGCCGACATCGGCATGACGACGAGGAAGATCATCGTCGTGCCGTGCATGGTGAAGATCTGGTTGTAGGTCTCGGCGCTCAGGAAATGCTCGTTCGGCGCCCGGAGCTGCCAGCGGATCATCTCGGCTTCGGCGCCGCCGAACATGAGGAAGAAGAGCGCGGTGAAGAAGTAGAGATACCCGATCTTCTTGTGGTCGGTGGTCCCGAGCCAGGCACGCCAGCCCTCACCGACTGCATACTCGGTGTGCGTGGCGAACGTGGGCGCGGCAGTGGTGGCCATTGACCAGCTCCTATTTCAACGCCTGCAGATACGCCGCGATATCGGCGATCTGCTGGTCGGTCAGTCCGCCGGCCGTCACTTTGATGCCGGTCTGCGGGTCGATTTGATTGAGTCCCAGCGTCAGCATCAGCACGCCGTCCTTCATCTCCCGCGCGTTCTTGATCCAGAGCCGCAGGTGCTCAGTGTCGTTCGGATAGAGTCCGGCGGCGATCGTGAAGCGCGAACCCACGTGCGTGAGGTTCGGTCCCGTGATGCCGACCGAGCTCGGATTGCCTTTGATCGTGTGGCACCCGATGCACGCGGAGATCGAATAGATCTTCTGTCCGCGGCCCGCATCGCCGACCAATCCCGGCGTGAATGTCAGGCCGTCCGGTGTCGGCGTGGTGGGAATGTTGTTGGGCCGCAGACTATCTCTCGGAAAGACATCGCCGTCTGGCGCCTGGCTCCCGCCCTGTACGATCGTCGGCGCATCGGCGTCGGCGGCGGCCTGTGCACCCAGCGCACCGTTGGCCACCGGGCGCACCAAGGGCTGGGCATCGGCCGCACCGGACGCCGTTCGCCCCGCCGGGCGACGAGCCGGTGTGGCCGCGGGTGCCGGAGCTGGCGGCGGGGGCGGCGCCACCGTGCTGACGGGGAACACCGCGGGGCTGGCCTGGTGGGTCGCCCAGCGCGCGAAGTCGGCGGGCGGGACCACGAAGACGCGGAACCGCATGTTGGCGTGGCTCGCGCCGCAATACTCGTTACACGTGCCGTTCCATGCGCTCGTCGACATCGTCGAGTCGGGCGTGAACCACAGATAGTTCGTGTGGTTCGAGATCAGGTCGCGCTTGCCGCCCAGTTGCGGGATCCAGAAGCTGTGCAGCACGTCCTGCGTGCGCAGCGCGAAGTTCACCTTCCGCCCAATCGGCAGGTACAGCTCATTGGCCGTGGTCACGCCGTACTGCGGGTAGCGGAACTCCCACCACCACTGGTGGCCGTAGACCTCGACTTGCAGCGCGTCCGCCGAGGCGCGGGCTTCGGTCTTGAAGATCGTCTTGACCGTTGGCACCGCGATGAAGACGAGGATCACGGCCGGGATCACCGTCCACAGGATCTCGAGCGTGGTGTTGCCGTGGACGTGGCGCGGGGGCGCCGCACCCGGCCGGCGGCGGTACTTGATGATCGTGTAGACCAGCAGCCCCTCGACGAACACGAAGACCAGGGTCCCGAGCTGGAGCAGCAGATTCCACAGATCGTCGATCGCCTTGCCGAACTCGGAATGCGGCAAAAACGTCGAATTCGGGTACGACTTGACGTCGCAAGCCGCCAGCAGCAGTGGAACAGCCAGGACTGCGGCACCTGCCAGCGCGGCCGCAACCTGCCGCCGCGGGCGAGAGGGAAAAGGCATGAGACTCGTCGGAGTGTCCGGATAGGAAAAGCTCGCCGAATCTACGCAACACCGGCCACGACGTGAAGTGGCATCATCTGAAATGACCGATAGATGCGCGCCCGGACCATTCGCCGGGACGGCCGCTCAGCGAGGCGCCGCCCGGACCCGCTCAACAATGGGTCAGCGGTGCTCGGCGGTATGCAGCTCGATCGTCTTGGCGACGGCGAGCTCGAGCTGAACCCGAATCTGTGCGACGCCTTCCCGGAGCCCGCGGATTTTGTTCTGATCATTGCCTGCGCTGCGGGTCGACGCGAGCAGGAAGGCGCTCACGAGCTCGGCGATCAGCCCGAACTGGCCCTTGAGGAGGCCGACCATCGGCTGCGCGTAGCGCCGGACCTGCGGGATGAACGGGGCGGCCGGCTGTTTCCCTTTGACCGCCACGGCGCACTGCTCGACCGTGCTGTGCAGTCGCTGCAGATGGTTCATTGCGGTTTCGAGCGTTGCCATCTTGGCGGTGCCTGCGCCGTCGAGCTTGAGTCCGGCCATATGAAACGGGGGCGGTTGGGGTCGCTGCTGCGCGTGTAGCGGCTCGTCTCTCCCCAGCCTGCACGGGAGGCAGCCTCACACATCAGGACGCCGGGAAACCGCCGGGCGTTTCGCGGGGGTCCCTACTTCACCCGCTCGAGCCTGGGGTTCGGACGCAGCTCGCTGCCGACGCGAAGCCGAAGCGGCCGATCGAGTTGGACGAGCGCCGCCGTAAATCCCGTGCGTCCCGCGAGCAGCGCGGCGCCAATGCCATATGCGTCCACCGGTACCCCTTCTTCCTCGAAATGCTGGATCCGGTCGAGCGTCATCCCACTCGATGCCAGGATCTTGATGTCTCCAAATCCTTCGGCGTCGAGCGCGTTTCGAACGTTCCACACGAGATTGGGGTTCACGCCCGTCGGCGGAAACGTGCCCATCGCGGGAATAATCGAGACGTCGACGAGATTCTCCGATGTCGCGAGCTGCACGCCCCACACCTGGCCTTCGAGTGCGCGTGCGACCACCAGGGCCGTGCTGACGGCGTCGTTGTCGTAATCGACGGGGACGACCACCTGCGCATCGCGGTTCGTCATCGGCGGGCTGGAGGTTGGTGTCCCCGAGGCGGAGGCAGCGTCCGCGTCTGCCGGGTGAGTGGGTCCGTCGCGTCCCGTGACCTGCGCGGCAAAGGCTTGCGCTGCCGCTTTGGTGTCGCCGCCATAGGCGCCGATCAGGGCGTGGGGGAGGACCACGAGCGGCGGCACCAACGTCGGCTGCTTGCCCGGGCCGGCGATGGCGGGGCCCCCGGAGATCGTGAGGGCGCCACCAATCTGCGCCGCCACGGCATCCCCGGGTTGCAGCAGCCAGTGGTCGTGACGCGCCGGAAACGCTATTACCAGCTTGGGGCGGGCCGCCTCGACGAACGCCCGCGCGTTGGTGCTGACCCGCGTCCGGCGGGCGAGGGTGCCGAGGATTGGCGTTTCGAGGGCGGCGAACGCGGCGTAGGGGCCTTCGAGTGTCATCACCGTGTCGCCGGGCTCGGCCTGATCCCCGTCGTACAGCGAATGGACCACCAGCGAGTTCCAGTCGTCGGCGCACAGCTTGAGCAACGCGATCGACTCGTCTGTGCCGCCGAGGATGCACGCCTGCTCCGAGGTGATCTGTACGGTGGCGCGAGTGGCGGGCTGGGTGCGAAGCAGGATATCACGGACGCGAACGGCAGACCCGTCGGCCGGCCCGCCGTGGCGGAGCTGTTCGACCGGCAGGTTGAACGTTGCGGGCTCGAGCCGTTTGCGTCGCCGGGGCGCCATGACGGCAACTTAGTGGAAACCGGAGAGGGGAAAGAGGTGCTAAGACACGCCGGCCGGGCCCCGGTACCGCGCAATGCGCCGCGAGCACCGCGGTGCCACCTGTGCCACCGGTGCCACCGCCGGAATCGCTAGCTTTCCGTACATGTCCGCCGCTACGACTCCATCAGTGACCGGCGCTGGGATGCCGCTACCCGACGCCTACGATCCGCAGGGCGTCGAAGAGAAGTGGCAGGCCCGGTGGCGGAGCCGCGGGACCAACGCCACCGATGTCGCGGAGGGGCCCGCGAAGTTCTACGCCCTGATGATGTTCCCGTATCCGTCGGCCGAAGGGCTCCACGTCGGGAACCTGTTCGCCTTCACTGGCAACGACATCTTCGCGCGCTTTCACCGGATGCGGGGCCGTACGGTGTTCGAGCCGCTCGGCTTCGACGCGTTCGGGATCCACTCCGAGAACTTCGCGCTCAAAGTCGGCGTGCATCCGTCGGAGCTGATTCCCCGCAACATCGCCAATTTCCGCCGGCAGCTCGAACGCGCGGGATTGATGGTGGATTGGCGCTATGCGGTCAACACCACGGACCCCGGCTATTACCGGTGGACCCAGTGGGTGTTTCTCGAGCTGTACAACCGGGGATTGGCGTACCGCAAGAAAGCGGCGGTCAACTGGTGTCCGTTCGACAAGACCGTTCTGGCCAACGAGCAGGTGATCAATGGCGAGTGTGAGCGGTGCGGGTCCAAAGTCGAGCAGCGCTTCCTCGAACAGTGGTTCTTCGCGATCTCGAAGTTCGCGCCGCGACTGCTGGCCAACCTCGAATGGCTGGACTGGTCGGAGACCACCAAGACGGCGCAGCGGAACTGGATCGGCAAGTCCGAGGGGGCGGAAATTCGGTTCGTGGCCGGCGGCGGCGTCGCCGAGCCCGGGACCGCGATCACCGTGTTCACGACCAGGCCGGACACCATCTTCGGGGCGACGTATCTGGTGCTGGCGCCGGAGCACCCTCTCGCCGATGCGCTGACGACCGAAGCGCAGCGGCCCGCGGCCGAGCGCTATCGGGAGCAAACCGCCGATCAGGATTTGGTGAGCCGCCGGATCGGCAGCCGGGAGAAGACCGGCGTATTCACCGGCTCCTACGTCACCAATCCCGCGACCGGGGGCCAGATCCCCGTGTGGATCGCGGACTACGTGCTCATGGACTACGGCACCGGCGCCATCATGGCCGTCCCTGGTCACGACGAGCGTGATTTCGCATTCGCGCAGACGTTCGGGCTGCCCGTCGTGCAGGTGGTGGCGCCTGATGGCGACGCGCTGTCTCCGGACCCGCCGCTCGCGGCGTATACCGGGCCGGGGCGACTCGTCCGCTCGGGTGCGTTCGATGGACTCACGATCGATGAGGGGAAACAGCGGATCGTCGAGTGGCTCGCTGGGCATGGATCGGCGACCCCCGTGGAGAACTACCGCATCCACGACTGGTGCATTTCGCGGCAGCGCTACTGGGGGCCGCCGATTCCCATCATCTACTGTGACCGCTGCGGCCCCGTCCCGGTGCCCACCGCCGATCTCCCCGTGCTCCTGCCCTTCATCGCGGACTTCAAGCCCGACGACTCAGGCGTGTCGCCGCTGGCGCGGCACGAGGAGTGGTACAGCGTCCCGTGTCCGAAATGCAGCGGGCCGGCGCGGCGGGAGACGGATGTGTCGGACACGTTCCTCGACAGCGCCTGGTATTTCCTCCGCTATCCGAGCGCGCACCGCGACGATACCGCCTTCGACGCGGTGCTCACGCGCCGGTGGCTGCCGGTCGATTCCTACATCGGCGGCAACGAACACGCGGTGCTGCATCTGCTCTACGCGCGATTCGTGACGATGGTCCTGCACGATGCGGGGCTGCTGGACTTCGAGGAGCCGTTCACGCGGTTTCGGGCGCACGGCCATATCGTGCGAGATGGCGCCAAGATGTCGAAGAGCAAGGGCAACATCGTCAACCCCGACGCCTACATCGCGGAGTGGGGCGCGGACGCGTTCCGGACCTACCTGATGTTCCTGGGGCCGTTCGAGCAGGGCGGCGACTTCCGCGACGCGAGCATCTCCGGACCACGGCGGTTCCTCGACCGGCTCTGGTCAGCCGTCATCGCAAGCACGACCACGGGCCAGCCGGACGACGGCGTGCTTCGCGAGTTGCATCGGACGATCCGCAAAGTCACCGAGGACATCCCGCGCCTGTCGTACAACACGGCGATCGCCGCGCTCATGGCATACATGAACGTGCTGCGGGCGGGCGAGCGGCGGCCGCACCGCGCGGAGACGGAGCCGGTGGTGCAGCTCGTGGCGCCTTTCGCACCGCACATCGCGGAGGAGTTGTGGGAGCGGCTGGGGCACACGACGAGCGTGTTCGACAGCGGGTGGCCGTCGTTCGACGCGGCCCTGGCGGCCGACCGGACCGTGACCGTCGCGGTTCAGGTCAACGGCAAGCTGCGGGGCACGGTGGTCGTCGCGCCGGATGCCGCCGAGGAGGACGTGTTTGCAGCCGCGGCCGCTGAACCCGCGATCGCGAAGTACATCACGACACCGCCCCGGAAACGCATCTATGTCCCGGGGCGGCTCATGAATCTGGTGATTGGTGGTTAGCGCCGTTTCAGTCGTTCCTCGTCTTCTTTGCGTCCCACTTTCTCCTGGGCGCGGCCGACGGTTTGCTGGACCTTGCCTTCCACCTTCTGCGCCTTGCCCTTCACCTGCTCCGACATATCGCCAGTGAGATCCGCCGTGGCGTCGCGTACCGTCCCCGCGACTTCCTTGGCCGCACCGGCCGTCTGGTTCTTGATTCCCTTTCTGGTTTCGTCTGCCATATGTCCTCCTGGGGTTACGGCGAGGCTCCGCCTGACAACGCCCCGCAGGAATGGCGAACTGTGCGGATAGCGATCTCATGTGGACCGTGGCGTTTACCCAGCCGCGTTCACAACGTCCGATTAGCAAGGCACGTGCCCTTGATGGCGCGCGCGTGGCGGCGGATCTCTGGACGGATCTCGTGGCGGATCTCATGGCGGGACGCGGGTATAGCTCACTTGACCGGGTCACAGGCGTCGCCAGCGTATCGTGCATTGACGTAGGCCCGATAGCGATGAAATTTTTTGAGACCATCCCGACAAACCCCGCCAAGCGGTCTCGCATGCGCGCTATCGCGCCGGTCGTCGTCTCCGGTCTCGTCCTGATCGCAGGGCTGGCATGCGGTGCGCGTCCGGGCGCAGCGCAGGCGCCCCGGATCACGCCGAAAGGCGACCCATCGATCCGGAACGACAGCATCTATGCGCTGGTCGTGCGCCCGCGGGATTTCCCCGACCAGCCCTTCATCTATCTGTTCGAGGACGGCGTCGTCCGGTTCGAGGAGGACGGGCGGGCCAAGCGCACTTACCGCCTGGTGATCCAGATTCTGACCCAGCAGGCGGCGGAGCAGTGGGGCGAAAAGACCTTCTCGTACACGACCGGCCGCCAGCGGCTGACGGTCAACTGGATCCGGGTCCTCCGCCTGAACGGGCAGGAGATCAGCGACAAGCCGGCGCACGAGCAGGAGTCCATCGCGCCGGTCGCGCAGGAAGCCCCGATCTACTCTGACACGCGTGTCCGGCAGTACACCCTGAGCGGCGTTGCGCCGAACACGATCGTGGACTTCAGCTACACGATCGAGGACACCAAGCCGGTCGTACCGGGCGACTTCTACCAGCCGTGGTACATCGGCACGGGGCATGTGACGCGTCGGTCGCGGTTCGTCCTCGACGTGCCGGGGTCGCTCACGCCGCGCATCCAGGAGCGGAACATCCACTTCGCGCGCCGCGTGGAGGAATCGCACGGGCGCCGTGTGTACACCTGGTCCACCACCGATGTCCCGCGGCCCGCGCCCGAGCCGTTCGCGCCCGATTCCAACCCGCTGTATCCGCAGATCTCGGTTGCCGCTCCGATTACCTGGGGTGGGATCGCGAGCTGGTACGCCGCCCTCTCGAGGAGGCGCTACCGGTTGACGCCGGCGCTCAACCAGCAGCTGTCGACCGTGGTCATGGGCGCGCAGACGCTCGACGACTCGCTGCGTGCGGTCCATCGCTGGGTCGCGCAGGATTTCCGGTATGTCTCGCTGTCGCTCGGCATCGGCGGATACCAGCCACGGATGCCAATGTCGGTCTGGGAGACGAAATACGGCGACTGCAAGGACAAGGCGACGCTGTTCATCGCGCTGGCCCGGCGCATGGGCGTGGCGGCCTATCCCGTGCTCCTGAGCCTGACCGGCGGAATCAATCGGTCGCTGCCATCGGCGTACCAGCTCGATCATATGATCGCGGCGATCGCCCGCCCCGGCGTGCCGGATGGCCATCCGAACCACTTCCTGTTCGTCGATCTCACGTCCGACCTGACGCCATTCGGATCGATCCCGCCGCAGGAACAAGGAGAGTTCGCGCTGGTCGTGTACCCGGATGGCCGTGGCGAAGAGGTGACGCTGCCGGCCGATCCGGTGGCGGTCAATCGCGCGACGTTCAAGATCAGCGGGCAGCTCAGAGCGGACGGTACGTTCAGCGGGCGGTATGTCGAAGTCGAAACGGGAAGCCGTCAATACAATCTGCGGAGCGCGTTCGCGACGCCATTCGGCGATGCCGACCGCGAGCGGCTGACCCGGTCGCTCGCCAACGCCCTGTTTCAGGGAGCGACGGGCGACAGCCTGGTGTCCTTCAACGGACGCGACCTCGGAGCCGAGCCGCGCGTGGCGCTGGCGATCAAGGAAGCTCGCCCCGTGTCCAGCGCCGGCGGGACCGAGATCCTCACGCTGCCGATCCGCGACTACTCGCGCCCCGACATCCTCGCCGACCTGGAGTCCCGCGGGTACCGGCGGTCTCCGATCGATGTCGAGTCGGTCGTCGGCCCGTATGAGGAAGCGTCCGAGTTCCAACTGACCCTGCCCGACGGCTGGCACGCCCGGTTGCCGGTCAACGTCGATGCCGAGAGTGTCTTCGGGCGATATCACGCGCATTACGCGCAACACGGCCGGGTCCTCGTGATCGATCGCACGATCGCGGGATCCACGGGCGTGCAGCCACCCGAGCAGATCGACGCGCTCATCGCGTGGCTCAAGCAGGTCGCGCGGGACGACGTCCGCTACATCGTGCTCGATCCGGGGGATGGCAGCGGGTAAGCGCCGCACCGCGTCCGCCGGAAACACGACAGCCAGTCCCGGCGCCCCAGGGCTGGCTGTCGTGCACTACGACAACTCTCAGATGTCCGCTCGCTGAGGGATCCCGGCTAGATCGTCCGCGGCGTCAAGGGCGGAGCTGGTGCGTCGGGCGGCGTGGGTGCGGCAGGCGCCGCGGGTGCGAGGATACGCATGAAATGCCGCGGCTCCAGCGGAGCGGGAGGAGCCATCGGCGTCTCGGGCGGCTCCGGCGGCTCTGGCGGCTCGGGCGTATAGATCTCGAAGTCCGAGCCCTGGCCGGGTACCTCGACGTGGAACTCACGCATTTGGTTGCCGAGGTCCCAGCCCCGCACGCAGGCGTCGTGCAGCGCTTTGGTGATTTTTTCGTCGGTGTGCTCGATCCGGATGGCGTCCGGTCCACTCCCCAGCGCGCCGAAGTGCATGAAGCCGTCGTCCTTGAAGAGCTCCGACGCCTTGACCGTCGTCACTTTCACATCGCGGATCTTGCCGTCGAACGACACGCGGAAGGTGGCGACATCACCGGCTTTGAGCTTGGACAGCATGCGAACCAGACGGCGCGCCATCAGTCCGCGCATCTCGGGATCGCCCGCGTCTGCCGCACTCAGGCGGAGCTCGGTGCCGTTGACTGATACGAGACGATCCCCTTCCTCGATGCCCGCCTTCTCGGCCGGGCCGCCGGCCGTCACTTCGGTCACCAGCAGCCCCAGGGTGTCCCGCATGCCGCCTGACGTCGTGCCGATGCCAAGAACGGCCCGATTCTCGTCGCGCATGCTGAAGAACGCGTTGACCGACCGGTGCAGTGGTGCGGCGCAATCCGGATGAGGAGTTCGGTCTCCCGAGCCGGGCGTCTTGTCCTGAGCCGACGCCGGGAGTGCCACGACCGTGGCCGCGCTGGCGAGGAGCATCACGAATCGCATTTCGACAGCCTCGCTGTAAGAGTTCCCTGCCTCTGCCACCGCGGATGTGACACCACCGGCCGGCGGCGGGGTTGCCCCGGACCGCCGGGCCACCCGGTCCACGACCAGCCTCGGCTGCCGCGCGGCTGCCTGTCGGCGGCATATTACAGATATGGCTTCCACTCAGGGCGGACTCGCCGCCGGTACGGGCGGCCCGGTGGCGCCGGGCGCGATCGGGGCCGATACCGCGCACACATTCACGCATCACTGGCAGGACGAAGCCGACGCGGCGTTCCTGTACCGGGCGCTCGCGGCTGCCGAGAGCAACGCGCATAAGCGCGATGTGTACGGGCGGCTGGCGGTCGTCGAAGACCGGCACGTCGCGATCTGGGAGAAGCTGCTGGCCGATGCTGGACATCCGCCTGGCCGCTTCCGCCCGAGCTCTCGTGCGCGCGCGCTGGCGTGGCTCGGCGCGAGGTTCGGCCCTGCGTTTCTCCTGCCCATGCTGTTGGCGGAAGAGGGGCGCGAGGTCAAAGGATACATGACGATGCACCGCACGACGGCCGCGGGGGCGCCCGGTGGCGGTGAAGCGCTGTTGCTGGCGCGGGAGAGTGCCGAGCATGCGACGACGCTCGCCGGGATCGCGGGCCAGAGCGGAGAGCCCTGGCACCGGACCGCGTCGGGCGGCTTTCTCCGCAACATCGTCTACGGGTTCAACGACGGGCTGACCGCCAATTTCGGGCTCGTGGCGGGCGTGATCGGCGCGGCCGCGACGCAGGAACATCGGGCCGTCGTAGTCGCGGGCGTGGCGGGCCTTATCGCCGACGCGCTCTCGATGGGTTCGAGCGGCTATCTGGCCGCCAAGAGCGAGCAGGAGGTCTACGCTCACGAGATCGCCATGGAGCGCGATGAGATCGCGCTCATGCCCGAAGTGGAGCGCGATGAGCTGGCGCTGATCTACGAGGCCAAGGGAATGGACCCGGACGCGGCCGGGCGTCTGGCGACGCAGGTCATGGCAGACCCGCAGCGGATGCTGGCGGAGCAGGTCCAGGAGGAACTGAAGATCGGCGATCCCGCGATGTCGCCGTTTCGCGAGGCCTGGGTCACCGGATTCGCGACCGGGCTCGGCGCAATCCTGCCGGTTTTCCCGTTCTTCTTCTGGCACGGCACGGTGGCGATCGTCGTGTCGTTCACCATCGCGATGGCGTCGCACTTCATCGTGGGTGCCGCGCGGTCGATCTTCACCGGCCGGGGTGTCTTCCGGTCGGGGCTCGACATGTTCGTCGTGGGGATGGGCGTCGCCGTGGCGGGCTACTACGTGGGGGAATGGATCGGCGGGGCGCTCTCGCGCTAGCGGTACAGCATGCGAGGCAGAGAGTAGAAAGTAGAAAGTAGAAACAAAAGACCGGGGGCCGGCGTCGGTGTGCGACGCCGGCCCCCGGTGCGTTGCCCGTGTCTACTGCTGTTCGGCCTTCTCTTCGGCGCGCTTCCGCGCCTGGACTTCGGCGTGGATGCGATCGAATGTCGCTTGCTGGCCCGCATCGAGCCGCGCGCGGATCCGCCGGGTCGCGTCCTCACTGATCGAATCCATCTGCGGCCGGACCGGCTTGTCCAGCGCCGCGATCGCACGGTGCTTCGCGTTGAGAATCGTGTCGACCGCGGCCCGCTGCGCATCCGACAGTCCCAGGTCGTCACCGAACCGGCGGCGCATCGCGGCGTCGTCGCCGTAGCGTGGGCACACCCGGTCGCGCGTGACGAGCCGGTCGGCGGTGAATCCGAGAACGCCGCCTACGAGCGTGGCGCCGAGGAGGAAGGCGAGCGCCGAGTTCTTGGTGGGATCAATGCGAAAAGACATACTGGCCCGCCGCCTCGTGCTCTGAGACGTTGATGAACCGGCTGTCGGACTGCAGGACGGCGGGAGTCGGCACATCTACGACCGCCTCGTACGCGACCCGCGCCGCCATGTCGCGGCCGCTCCACGCCGCGATGCCACCGGCAACGGCGGCCAGACATGCCGCGGCCAGACCGGCGCGTGCCCAGGCGTGGAACGCGGCCGCCCACCCGTCGGTCCCGCCGCGGGTCGCCTGGCTCCGCACGCCCGCCATGATGCGCGCTTCCAGGCGGACCCAGTAGCTGGCGTCCTCGGGCGCGGCATACGCTTCGCGCAACAGCCGCGTCAGCGAAGGTCCCGACGGCAGCCT
This sequence comes from Gemmatimonadota bacterium, assembly GCA_021324775.1. Taxonomy (GTDB): domain Bacteria; phylum Gemmatimonadota; class Gemmatimonadetes; order Gemmatimonadales; family Gemmatimonadaceae; genus Palsa-1248. The sequence goes on along the minus strand of JAJPIM010000024.1, from coordinate 77,403 downwards.
CGCGCTTCCCCCGCCGCGGCGAAAGAGCGAACGGGCGAACGGGCGCCGCTCCGGTTGATTCCGATCGTCGCCGGTCATGGCGTTACCGGACCTCGTGAAGCGCCCGCAGTGAGCGCCGCAGCGCGAGGCGAGCGTGGAACAGGTCGGACCTGGCGGTGCCTTCCGGGATGTCCAACATGCGGCCGATTTCGCCGTGGCGGAATCCCTGCACGTCGTGCAGCACGATCACCGCGCGCTGGCGCTCGGTGAGGGCGGCGAGTCCGGCGTGGAGCCGGGTCCGCAGATCCGATGATTCGGCAGGGTCGTGCCAGCCGGCGGCGAGGTTCTCGCTCAGCGTGTCCGCATCGCGGACGCGCCGCCGCCGGGTCGCGTCGAGCGCGGCGTTGGCGACGATGCGGTGCAGCCACGCACCGAATGGCTGTCCGGGCAGGAACCGGTCAAGTGCCCGGAACGCGTGCAGGAATCCGTCCTGCACGGCATCCTCGGCATCCTCGTGCGTCGCCGTGATCGCGCGGGCCACTGCGTAGGCGCGCCGCTGGTGCGCCCGGACCAGCGCGCCGAACGCGTCGGCATCACCGCTCTGCGCGCTCGCCACCAGGCGCTGCTCTTCCGCCGCGTCCAGCGGTCCGAACGACGCCGCAGGCGCTGGCGCGGCGGGAGACTCCGCGCGGGCACGGCCCGGCCGCTGCGTAGGTTCCGTCTGGCTGCGAATAAGGGCGAGGGCGGGCGACATGTGCGAGGTCATTCTCCGGGCCGATCTCTGCCAATAATACGTGCCGTCACGGGGAAACGTTGGCCGAGCGGCAGTCGTCCATTCCCAGGGTGCAATATGCGTGCTGACAGCGAGTTGCGCGTAGCCCAGACTGGGGAGACACAATGCCGGGGCGGCTCCATCCGGAGCGCCGCTGCGGTCGCCTCCGGATTGCGTGCCCGGTGCCATCCGAGGGTCCGGCGATACTCCCTTCCAGACGTCCGGCGCTGGGTTCCCGCGGCGCTTCCCGCGGATTTGACAACTATAGCGTCGGCGTCGTCAATCCACTAATGCCCGCCAGTCCTGATGCGCGTCCGCCCGCCGGCATCGGGGCACCCACTCCACCCGAGTGGTTGCCCTGTCCGGCGTGCCAGGCTGCCAACTCGGCCGACGCGCACTATTGCGAGCAGTGCGGGACCGAGCTGGCGAATCCGGCCGCGACGACGCTCGTGTACGAGCCGCGAAGCTCGCGGCCCACAGGCGCCGGAATGTCCCGCGAAGGGTTTACCCCCGGCCTGTCGGGCGGGGGCGGTCCGAGGCGGACGCCCGATGGACCGGATCCCGAGTCGGACGGGTTGCTGCAGCTCGCCCGGGCCGAACTCGCCGACGACTTCGACGTGGAGCGCGAGGTCGGACGCGGCGGGATGGGTGTGGTCTTTCGCGCGATCGAGTTGCAACTCCGGCGGCCCGTGGCGCTCAAAGTGCTGCCGCCCGAGCTGGCGCTGGGTCCTTCGGTCGTCGAGCGGTTCGAACGCGAAGCGCAGATGGCCGCCGCGCTCGACCATCCGAACATCATCCCGATCTATCGCGTCGGCCAGACCGCCTCGCTGCTCTATCTTGCGATGAAGCACGTCGAAGGCCGTGCCCTCGACAGTATCATCGCGACCCAGGGCGCGCTGCCTGTCCCGGTGGTGTTGCTGGTCATGCGGGCCGCCGCGAGTGCACTCAGCTACGCCCACGAACACGGGATCGTGCACCGGGACGTGAAGGGCGGCAACATCCTGATCGATCGCGACGGCCGCGTGATCGTCACCGACTTCGGCGTCGCCCGGGCGATCGAGAACACGTCGATGACGAGCACCGGGTCCGTGATCGGGACGCCGTACTTCATGAGTCCGGAGCAGTGCGCCGGCAAACTGGCGCGCCCGCAGTCGGACCAGTACTCGCTGGGCGTCGTCGCGTTCCAGATGCTCACCGGCGCCGTGCCGTTCCATGCGGACACGCTCGCGGCGATCATGCACCACCATTTCTTCACGCCGGTACCGGATGTGTCGGTAGCGCGGCGCGATGTGCCGCTGGAGCTGGTCGCGGTGCTGGACCGCGTCCTCGCAAAGGATCCGGACCGCCGGTACGCCACCACGCGAGAGATGCGCATCGCGATCGAGGCCGTGCCCCTCAGCGAGGCGGACCGGCTCGCCGGCGAGGCGATGCTCCGCGAGCTGGCGCAGGGATCGTCGGCCGTTCCCGTCGTTCGCACGGAAGCGCTGCCACCGCTCGAGGACACGATGTCCGTGGTCGCGGCGCACGATGCGTTCATGCGCTCGGCGGACCGGGTCCGCCGGATTCGCCGGCATCTCGGCACCGCGGGCGTGCTCGTCGTCGCGTGCGTGATCGCGCTGTGGGGATCGTTCCGGCCGCGGCACGAGGATCTGGCGGGGACGGGCGCCGAACCACCGGCAGCATTGGCCGCGCGCACCGGGACGCTGCAGCTTCGCGTCCAGCCGAGTGCCGCACAAATCGTCCTCGACGGGCGGCCGGCCGGACGGGGCGGCGTGCTGAACGCTCCCGTCGCGGCGGGCGCCCGGCACCTGCACATCACGGCCAGCGGCTACGCCGATTTCGACAGCACCCTGGTGATCGCCGCTGGGACGACGACGCAACTGGCGGACATCACGCTCAAAGGTCTGCTCAAGGGCGCCGGCGCACACTGACCGCCGCGCCGGATCTCCCGGACGGCGATCGCAGGTACGGACCGGCGGCGAGTGGACGGCTCGATCCACTCGCCACTCAGCGATTCGCCGGCTACTTCTTCGTCTCGATGTGCGTGTCGACCGACATGCCGGGACGAAGGACGCAGTTCGCGTTCGGCGGATCGGTCGGACGAATCCGGACGGGGATCCGCTGGACGACCTTGGTGAAATTGCCGGTCGCGTTGTCGGGTGGAAGCAGCGCGAACTTCGCACCGGTGGCGGCCGCGATGCTCTCGACGCGTCCGTGGAAGGTGCAGCTCCCGTACGCGTCCACCTCGAACTCGACCTGCTGGCCGACGCGAATGTCATCCATCTGCGTCTCTTTGTAATTGGCCGTGATCCAGACCCCCGTGTCGGCGACGATCGTGAACATCGTCTGGCCGGCCTGCATCAACTGGCCGAGCTCGACCTGCTTGCGTGAGAGGATCCCGCTGACGGGCGCGGTGACACGCGTGTAGGACTCGTTGAGCGCCGCCTCCTGCTCCTGGGCCTGCGCGCTCGCGAGGCGGGCTTGCGCGAAACGGACGCCGGCCTGGGCATTCGTGACCGTGGCGCCAGCGGCCGCCGCCTGCTTCTGCGATGCGAGCAGCGTGGCCCGATCGGCGTCGGCAGTGGCCTGCGCGGCGTCGAGCTGCTGGCGCGACACGATCTGCTGGTCGGCGAGCTGCCGCGTGCGCTGGAGATCAGCCACAGCCTTGTCGTAGTTCGCCTGTGCGGCCACGATCTGCGCGTCGGCCGCTGCCCCCTCGCCCTGAGCCGTCTGTACCTGGGCGGCAGCCTGGCCCGTGTAGCCGCGGGCCCCGACGCCCGCCTGGGCCGCCGCGAGGTTCGCGACGGCCTGGGCGAGAAGCGCCTTGTAGTCCGAATCGTCGATGACGACGACCGTATCGCCCTCATTGACGTGCGTGTTCTCATCACCATTCACGCGCGTTACGTACCCACCCACCTTGGCGAGGACCGGAACAAGATGGCCATCGACCTGTGCGTCGTCGGTGGATTCATGGGCGCGGCTGTAGGTCCAGGTCCTGATTCCCCAGATGAGCGCGATGACCACGGCCACGGCGACCCCCGCGATCACCAGCTTGTTACGCGGCTTGCCCGCCGGCGGCGGAGAGGCTGCGCCCTGCGCCCCCGCGGGTGCCGCCTGCTGTTGCGGCGGCGCGGAGGGACTGGGTGTGGCTTGCTGCTCGGGGCGTACGGTGGTGGCCATAGTCGTCTACAGCGTTGAGTGTAGTGAGATGAAGCATCTGGCGTGCGAATCGGTGCCCGGGGCGCGGTTCATGGCAGGTCCGTGACGGAGCCCGTCGCGAGCGCGAGGGCGACGCGGGCGGCCTGGAAGTTGGCCAGCGCGTCCACCTGCAGCGTCCGGGCGCCGTTGAGGTCGAGTGATGCCGTGATGACGTCAGCGTCGCCGGCAACGCCGGCCCGGAAGCGCTCGCGCGCCTCCGAGAGTTCCTGTTGCGTCAACTGGAGCTGTTCGGTGGCCGCACTGAGTTGTTCGCGGGCAGATGCCAATTGCAGGAACGCGCCCCGGACCTCGATGGCGGCCACCTGGCGGAGGTCGCGCCGCCGCACGAGGATCTCCTGCGTGGCCGCCTGCTCCTCCTCGATCCGGGCTTCGCGGTGCGCGCCATCGAAGACCGGGACGGTGAGTCCGATCCCCCACGTGTAAGTAGGAAGCAGCCGGTTCCAATTCCCGCCATTGACGCCCTTGTCCCCGAACACGGCGAGTGCGGGCAGCCGTTCGGCCCGCACGGCGCTGATCGCCTGCTCGGCGGCGGTGAGCTGCTCGTCGATCGCGTGCAGATCGGGCCGATGTCTCAGCGCGTGATCGATCTCCTGCGACTCCGGAGGCAACGAGTCGGTGACCGGCAGCCGGGACAGCGAATCGGTCAGGATCATCCGGGTGTCGAGTGGCAGGCCAAGCGCGCGATAGAGGTCGAGGCGCGACCGGTCACGATCCGAACGGGCGGCGATCAGTTGTGCGCGGCTCGCGGTACTGCGGGCGGCGGCGCGAGTGACATCGAGCGCGATGCTCACGCCGGCGGCCAACTGCTGGCGGGCGATCTCGAGGAGATCCGCGGCCAGCGCCGAATCGGCCAAGCGGGCTGCCACGAGGGCTTCCGCGTGCTGGGCCGTGAGATACGCGGATGCGGCGGTGCCCGCCGCCTGTTCGGCGGCATTGTCGGCAGTGGCATTGGCCGCACGTTCCGTGACGCGCGACTGGCGGTACCGCTGGATCGCTCCGAAGCTGAACAGCGTGTCGGACGCGTAGCCGCGAAAGTCGACCGACTTGATTGGTGGAAAGACGATGCCGCCAGGAGGGAGAAGGCTGCTGAACGCCGTCGCCCCCGGGCTGGGCGGGAACCGCAACAGCGACGCGCTATTCTCGGTGAACTCTCGTTCGGAGGCGCCGCCGTAGACGTTCGGGAGGAACGAGCTGAAACTCTCGTGGACGCGTGCGCTGGCCTCGTCGGCTTCAGCCCGGGCCGCCAGTACGGTGGCACTCTGCCGAGCCGCCAGACGGGCGGCGCCGCCCAGGCTGAGGATGTGAGTCGTTGTATCCTGCTGGCTCGCCTGCTGGGCGCTCAGCGGCGCGGCTGCCATGAGCGCCGTCAGTACGAGCCACGCGGCGCTCGCGTATGCCCTCTGCTGGTTGGGCTCGCGGCCCGCGGGCCTCAACGGGCGCGCGATAGGCCGGCGCAGCGCCCCGCGGCAACGGTGCACGGTTATTGGTCGTGTTTGCACGTTCGGTGGCGTTGACTCGTTCACGATCTGCCAGGGGCGGCGACGGCCAGAACCGCCGCGGGCGAGAGACTATGAAAGAAATAGTCCATCACCTGGTCGAACACGATCTCGTCAGTCAGTTCCTGCTTTTCGTAAAAGCGCGTGCACGCCCACAACGAGTGCGCGGAGAACATCGACGTGACGATGCGTCCTGCCGTCGTCGGATCGACGGGGCGAAACTCGCCCGAATCGACGCCGCGCTGGATGAGGCGGTCCAGCAGCAACTGACGGCGGACGATCACCTCATCCCAGAAGAACTCGACAAGCTCGGGGAAGCGCTGCAGCTCTCCGACTACGAGGCGATGGATTCGCTGGTAGTCGGGACGCCGCATGAGGGCCCACCACCATCGCATGAAAAGCCTGACCTGGTCGGTCGCGGAGCCGCGATCGTTGACGAGGTCGCGCTCGGTCTGCTCCAACTGATCGATGACGGTCTGCCGGATCATCTCCTTGAACAGCGCTTCCTTGTTGGGGAAGTAGAGGTAGATCGTGCCCTTCGAGACCCCCGCGCGCTTGGCGATGTCCTCCAGGCGAGCGTCCGCGAGCCCATGATCGCCGAACACCTCGATCGCCGCGTCCAGGATCTGCTGCGGCCGCTCCTCCGGCAGGCGGCGCCATTTGGGCTCGTGCTCGTCCGTCCCGGTCATGAAAATTAACTTACTGACCAGTCAGTCATTATACAAGCTGACGGCTTGCGTGCGTAAAGGCGCGGCTAACCGCTCAGCCGGGCACGTCTTCCTGGGCCGGTCATGACCGGCCCTTACCAGAGACTATGGCCGTTCGCGCTGCGCGAGGCCTCGCAGGAACACGCTCGAGCTAGGGGGCGTGCTGCGTCGTCGCGGCGGCTTCCTTCTGCTCGTAGTGGTGGTTCGTGAGCATCACGATCGAGAAGAGAATTACGAAGAGCGCGATCACTGCGAGGACGAGGCCGACGAATGCCGGCGACGTGTCGGGGCCTTGCGGCGGATATTCTTCTGTCACGCGACCCTCACCGATGTCATTGAATCGTTCTGGGTGATCGACTTCATGACGTCGAGCCCGCGGGTGATCTTGCCGAAGACGGTGTGTTTGCCGTTGAGGTGGCGCGTGTTGGCTTCGCTCAGCACCATGAAGAACTGGCTGCCACCGGTGTCGGTCCCGGCGTGCGCCATCGACAGCGCGCCCACCTCGTGGGTTCGCGGGTTGCCTTTGGTCTCGCACTTGATGTGGTATCCCGGACCGCCACTGCCGATGCGGCGGTCCCCGGCCGGCAGATCCCGCGAAAGCGGGTCTCCCCCCTGCACGACAAAGTCGGGAATCACGCGGTGGAACTTCACCCCGTCGTAGAAGCCGGCATTGGCCAGCTTCTCGAAGTTTTCGACGGTCTTGGGGGCGTCTTTCTCGTACAACTCCGCGACAATGGTGCCGCGATTGGTCTCGAACGTTGCGGTTTTGGACATGGCAGGACGAACGTTAGCCAGCGGTGGCCGGGGCGCAACCCTGCACGGATTTCCGCTGCTTGGCAAGCGCTCGCCCGTACCGCATGAGCGGGATTTCGAGGTACCGGTGCAGCACCTGGCACACGGCAAGCGTGATGGCCAGTCCGAGCGCCATGGCGAGCGCATCACCGGCGAGTCCCCAACGGACCGGAACGACGCGCATGGCCGCATGCAGGCCCAACTGGTTGAACAGGTACACGCCGTAGGAGATCCCGCCGAGCCAGACGAGGGGCGGCCACGCGAGAGCGCGGGTGACCGGCGAGGAGCCGGCGACGAGGCCGATGAGCACGAGCGCGACCACCGCGGCGAACAGGACGTGGGTCCAGGGCCGGGCCGCATCTGTGCTGAAGTGTGCCGCGATGGCCAGCCCTGTGATCATCATGGCGGGTACTGGGCGCGCAAGGCCGCGCAGCCGCGCGAACGCTGCCGGGTTGTCGAGCAGCACGGCCAGCCCGCACCCGATCAGGATGTGCGCGTAGAACAGCACGAACTTGCCCCACGACGTGAAACACGCCGCGGCGGTGCAGGCCGCCGCGAGGGTGACCGCTGTGACCAGGCGGAGCCCGAAATGTTTCCGCAGCAGGATGAAACCGAGCACCGGCCACACGAGGTAGAACTTCTCCTCGATGCCGAGTGACCACGACAACTCGAACGGCACGTTCTTGAGCACGAGGTGCGGCCACTCCTGCAGATACGTGAGATAGTACGGTAGCGCGTGCACGAACTTGTCGTGACGGACCGGATCGGCGTGGACGACCAGTACGAGCACGCAATAGATCGCGAGCGTCAGGTAGTACATGGGCAGGATGCGGAACGTGCGGCGCAGGTAGAACGCGCCGAGATCGATCCGCCCGCGCACCGCTTCCTCGCGCAGGGCGAGCGTCGTGATCAGATAGCCGCTCAACACGAAGAAGACCGTGACCCCGTTCGCACCGCGGATCCAGAGCCAATCCTCCCGGCCGCGCGCGTGGGCCAGCACCACCAGCAGGACGCTGACCGCGCGCAGTCCATCCAACGCGGTGAAGTGCCGCTCGTCGCGATACTCCGCGTAGGCGAGCGGTTCCGATGCGGCGCGCGGCACCCTCCCGGCGGTCGCGCTGTTGCTCACCCGGCCGTTCCCGGTGGCTGCTTCACTCCCGGCCCGGGCGCTCGTGTTCCCCGGGGCCAGGGCCTGCTCCGCGGACGCGAGATCAGACAAGCGTCGCGGACGGGCAGATTGTCGCGAGCACGCAGCGATCGTGTGCCGGGGCGCGCGCGGTGCAGACGCGGCGTCCGTGAAAGATCAGGAGATGCGACACCATCGTCCAATCGTCGCGCGGCACGATGCGCATCAACGCCTGCTCGATCTTCACCGGATCCGTTTCGCCGGTGAGCCCGAGGCGTTCGCTGAGCCGGGTGACGTGGGTATCGACCACGATGCCCTCGTCGCGGTGGAACGCATTGCCCAGGACGACGTTCGCGGTCTTCCGCCCGACGCCGGGCAGGGTGACCAGCTCGTCCATGGTCGCGGGGATGACTCCGCCGAACCGCGTCATGACGGCGGTCGCCATTCCGATCAGGCTTTTCGCCTTGGCTCGAAAGAATCCCGTACTGCGTATGATGGTCTCCAGTACAGCGGGATCGGCGGCGGCCAGCGTCTCGATCGTGGGAAAGCGCTCGAACAGTGCCGGCGTCACGAGATTGACGCGCACGTCGGTGGTCTGGGCACTCAGGATCGTGGCCACCAGCAACTGGTACGGGCCGCGGAAATCGAGCTCGGTGTGCGCGTCCGGGTATTCGAGGCGGAGCCGCTTTACGACCTCGCGCGCCTGCTCCACGAGCGCGGCGCCGCGAAACACCTTGGCCCGTTTCCGGGCGCGGCGTGCCGGCTTCTTCTTCGCGGCGGAGCGGGAGGCGGCCACTAGCCGGCTGCCAGGAATGGCTCGAGCGCCGCGAACAGCGGGTCCGGCCGCTCCACGTAGGGAACGTGTCCGCAGTGGTCGATGGTGACCAACTGTGCGCCGAGGGCGGCCGCGGCGTCAGCAGACGACGCCAGCGGGATCGGATCCTCGCGGCCGTGGACGATGAGAGCGGGGAGCCGGAGGCGCGCACGAACCGTCGCGAGCGACGGCAGCAAGTCATAGTCGCCGAGACTTGCCCAGACCGAGTGCTGGACCCGCGACACGACCCGGAAGGGTGTGAGGTCCCGCGCGTTCGCGGGGTCGGCAAAATATCCGGCGACACTCAGCTCGAACGCACGCTGGCGGTAGGCGTCGGGATCGTGCTCTCGGAGCCCCGATGCGAGGAGGGCGGCGCGCTCGCGGCGGACGTACCAGCTGTCGCTGCGGCGCGCGAACTCCGCTTCGAACTGCGTCCGGTACCCGTACGTGACCGAAGCCGGATCGATCAGCGCCAGCTTGCCCAGCGGGATGGGCCCGGTGCCGTTCGTCGTGGCGGCCGCGTACAGCATCGCGAGCAATCCGCCCCACGAATATCCGACGACGGCTGGCGCCGGCAGCGCGAACTCGCGGATCACCTGCCCGAGGTCATCGACATGCTCGTGCCAGGTGACCGGCTCGCGTGCATCGCCTCGCGACTGGCCTCCGCCGCGCTGATCGTAGAAGAGCAGATCGCGGTGCTCCGCGAGCCGCAGCATCTGGGGCAGCAGGTAGCGGTGATCGGCGCCGGGTCCCCCGTGGAGCACCAGCGCCCGCGGGGCGCCCGGTGTTCCGTACGCCGCCCAGTAGAGCGGCACCACCGTCGTCGTGGTGTACCCCGAGTCACGCGGAGCCGGGATGGGGAGAGGCAAAAATCAGAAAGGAGAAAGGAGAAGGGAGAAAGGAGAAAGGAGAAAAAGGGCCGCGCCGCAATCTAATCAGGCGGTGGCACCACACGGCGTGTTGATCGCGCTCGCACACGCATGACGACGGGCTTACAACTCGCTCACAGCGGCAGCCAGTAGTTCACCTTGACGAGGAAAACGTTGTCGGCCGGGGCGCGAAGCAGAAGCGATTGATCGCGCGAGAACTGAAAATTGCCGAACGCAGTGTCGTCGAATCGCATCTGCTGCCACACGAAATACACGGTCGCCCCCGGGCGGTACTCCCACCGCAGCACCGCGTTGCCGCGAAGGGAGCGGGTGTTGAAATCCGGGTTGGGGATGACGAAATCCTGGCTGGGGCTCGTGGGGCAGGCGGTCGCGCTCGCGGTCGCGCCGGCGGGATCGATGCAGTACCCGCTGCCATTGGCGAGCGCCTTGATGCTGCCCACATCGCGCCCGAAGATGCTCTTGTGCAACTGCCGCGGATGGTCGAACTGCTCGAACTCGTAGTAGTGTCCGCTCGCGAGGAGCGGTTGCGCGTAGAGGTCGAGTGTGAGCGTTGGTGTGAACGCGATGTTCAACCGCGTATCCATCGACAGCGTGTTCTGGTCGATGCTCGAGAACACGTACCGGGTCCCGAAGAAAAGGGGCACGTCCTGGCCGGTGATCGCGCTGTCGTACTGCACGCCGTGCCGGAGGAGCACGAGTGTCGGGCCGAGGCTGAACGAGACGTTCGATACCGGCTTCACGAGCACGACGACCTGCGTCGTGATCTGCTGGCTTGGCTCGTTGAGGCCCACCGCGGCTTCGGTATTCGCCTGCAGGACGAGCGCCCGCCGCGGGTCCGTCGATACTCCGGCAAAGGCATCCTGGTACCCGTTGCGCTTGACGACCGGGCCGCCTCGTGTCAGGTCGTCGTCCATGATGGTCGGGTGATAGATGTAAAAGAGGTTGAACTGCCAGAAATTGAGGAGCTGGCCGAAGAGGGACACCTGGCCCTGAAGATCGGTGCGATCGCCGCTGAAGTTGTGCTGGGTCTGGCCGCCGATATCGGCGAACAGGCTCCGGTACCACGCGCCCGGGACCGTCCATTGGCGGACGATGTTCGCATTGTTCCAGATGTAGTCCGAGCGGCCCATGAACGACAGATCGTTGACCTCGAATCCTGGGCTTCGGATATTGGCCGATGTCTCCCACAGCCAGTCGCCGTTGTCCTTGGCCAGGCGCAGGTAGCCGCCGTACCCCCGGAGCGATGTCGCCGCCGAATCGAGGCCGTTGGCGAACAGGCCTCCGCCTGCGCGCCCGCGATCCGGGCGCTGGAAGTAATGCGCGCTCGACTCCTCGGTCAGCAGGATCGATTGCGGGGTACCCGCCACATCCGACAGGGCGGCGCTGCCCATGAGCGAATAACGCCGGTGGTCCCAGGTGGTGATGAAGTCTCCGCCCGCCGCTTCGGCGTTCCGGTGCAGGCTGTCGGCGAGGATCGGCGAATCGAGATCGCGCACCGTCGACGTCACGATGCCACCGATCTCCGTGGCGCCGTCCCCCAGATCCTTCTTGACGCGGGCGACCATGTAATTGCTGAGGGGCTCCATGGGCACCGTGTGCCGCGCGCTGTCGGGGGCCACGACGTACGACCCGTTCTCCTGATTGGTGACGGCGTCGAGCACGCCGATCGTGTAGCCGGTCCCGGTCCGTCCGGTGAGTTTTGCGGCGCCGAGGATCGTCGTGTTGTTGGGAATGTCGGTGTACGCGGCGAAGCTCGAGTAGTAGTCCGCCAGTTGCGGGGAGCGGCCGATGCGGCGGGAGTAGAACAACTGCATCGGCGAGACGTTGCTGCAGAAGAAGCAATTGAATCCGCCGAAGTCGAACGCCCCCGAGCCCGAGATGAAGAACGGCCGCTTCTCCGGAAAGTACGTCTCGAACGCCGTGAGGTTGATGACGGCGGGATCGAGGTCCACCTGCCCGAAGTCGGGGTTGATCGTAGCGTCGAGCGTGACGTTGGACGTCAGCAGGTATTTGACGTCGCCGCCCGCTTCGGGACGGTCCTTATAGATGGGCACCAGTGGGTTGCCGGCGTTTGCGGCGTAGCCCTCGGTGCTGTTCGACACGTACGGGAGGACCTCGAACTGGCGCGGCGGATGTCCGAGGGCGAGGCCGGTGAGGTGGCCGTACGTGGCCGGGCCATTGTTCTCATTGCGGTGTGAATAGGCCCACCAGTCGCGTTCGTTCAGGCGGTCGACGGTGCGGATGACCTGCAATCCCCACGTCTGGACGGTATCGCGGGCCGCGAAGCGGAGCTGGCTCAGCGGAATGCGAATCTCGGCTGTCCAGCCGAGCGAGTCGACATTGCTCGCCTCATCCCATACCGGATCCCACGACGCGTCGAGGTTGCTGCCGCCGGCGCCAAGCGCATCGCCTTTGACGCCCGACGGATTGACCTCGAAGACCGCGCGGGTCAGGTGATCGTGATACGGGTCGAGTATGATCGTCAGCTTGTCGGACGTGAGCTGCGCCGGCGGTCCGTTGTCGAGATCGAGCTGCTGATCGCGGCGGATCAGCCGGCCTCGCACCCCGCGCCGTCCGACCGAGTCGTACATCCGCGCGCCGATGTAGATCGCGTTCGCATCATAGAGGAATCGCACCTCCGTGCGCTGCGTCGCGCTCGCGCCATCGGCTGGCTGCACCTGGGTGAACGTGGTGATCGGAGTGGCGGCCGCCCACGCGGGATCGTCAAGACGCCCGTCGATGACGATCGGACCGACCCGGCGCGCGGCCTGGGCGACCGGCGGCGGGTGCGGATGAATCGATGGCGCCTGGTGCGCGGCTACCGCTTGCGCCGGGGCCTCCTGCGCGCCCGCGGCCGGCGAAGCACACACCACCGCGGCCCCGCACAGAACGACAGCCCACGAGGCCAGCTTGCACATGGCCAACCGGCACCGGGCCAACCCGCGCACGGCGACCGGCACCAGGGCCGCGCACGGAGACTGGCAGCGCGAACGGTCGGGCAAACTGGCTCCAGAAGGGCAGAGGGGTCGTCGGCGCGCCGGGCGCGGGCTTGTACCTGGTTGGATGTCGCCGGCGGCGGAATGGTTTGGCCGCGGGATGGAAGCGCACCGGAACGCGTCTTTCGCTGGCCTGCATCCGCGGCGTAGAATTGCAGCGGCCGGCGAGAACCTCCGCCGTCGCACGTGTGACCCGGCCCTCCGCGTCCGTCCTCGCCCTCCTCAGCCCCGCCTCGCATGCATCGCTCAAGCGTGCTTCTCTCTCCCGTGCTTCTCGCTCCCGTGCGTCGCTCCTCCGTGCGCGGGCACACGGTCCGTCTCGCCGTCCGGGCGGCCGCCTGCCTCACCGTCATCGCCAGCGCGCCGGCCGGCGCACAATCGGCGGCGGACGCCGCGGCTCAGGCGGCGGCTCAGACGCCGGTCGTGGTCGTGCTGCGTGCCGCGCGGATGTTCGATGGCACCGGCGCCGCACCGATCACCAACGCCGTCGTCGTCGTGACGGACGACAAGATCACGGCGGCGGGCCCCGCTTCGTCGGTCACCGTGCCAGCCGGCGCGCGGGTCGTGGACCTCGGACAAGCCACTCTGCTGCCCGGCTTCATCGACGCGCACACGCACATCATCGGGCGCGATCTGGCCGACCCGGGATCCGACGTGGCGGTGGTGCGGGACTATCCGAGTTACGGCGCGATCGTCGGCGTCGAGAACGCCCGTCGCACGCTGATGGGGGGATTCACGACGATCCGGAACGTCGGGGCGCCGAACTTCGACGACATGGCCCTCCGCCAGGCGGTGAACGCCGGCGTCGTTCCCGGGCCGCGCATGGAGAACGCCGGTCATCTGATCGGCATCACGGGCGGGCACTGCGATGCCAACGGGTGGCGGCCGGGTCTCGAGGATGGCGACTATCGATCGGGCATTGCCGATGGTCCCGACGAGATCCGCAAGGCCGTCCGGTATCAGGTGAAGTACGGCGCCGACGTCATCAAGATCTGCGCGACCGGTGGCGTGATCTCCGAGGGCGATGCAGTCGGTGCGACGCAGTACACGCTCGAGGAGATGAAGGCGGCGGTGGACGAGGCGAGGAAGCTGGGCCGCAAGGTCGCGGCGCATGCCCACGGGCTCGAAGGCATCAAGTTTGCGATCCTGGCCGGCGTCGCGTCGATCGAGCACGGATCGTTCCTCGACGATGAGGCGGCGCGGATGATGGCGCAGCGGGGGACGTATCTCGTCCCGACGTTGTCCGCCGGCGAGGTCGTCGAAAACTTCGCCAAGACCGGACGGCTCAAGGGTCTCCGCGCGCAGAAGGCGCTGGCCGCGGCACAGGCGATGCGCACCGCCGTGAAGCTCGCGGTCAAGTACAACGTTCCAATCGCACTCGGTACGGATGCCGGCGTCGGTGCGCATGGCGTGAACGCGCGCGAGTTCCGGCTCATGGTGGATTGGGGGGGCATGACACCGGCGCAGTCACTTGTCGCGGGCACCTCCAGTGCCGCAAAGCTGCTCGGCTGGCAGGACCGCGTCGGCACGCTCGCCGCCGGCAAGCTCGCCGACATCGTCGCGGTACCCGGCGATCCGTTGCAGGACATCACCGTGACCGAGCACGTGGTGTTCGTGATGAAGGGCGGCAAGGTGTACAAGGGACCTGCCGGGGCAATGACGGGGACGGAGTAGCGCGCCGTGGCCCACCCGAGCCTTGGGTCGTCGGAGGGTGGGGCATGGCCGCCAAGCCGGCGGACGCCCCTGCTGGCGCTTGTGCGACCGGGTCGCGGAGCGCGAGGCCGCGGTGCTGGCGGACCGGGGCCATGAACCCTAACTTGGCACCGTGCAACACTCTACCGATCGGCGGCGAGGACTGTGCCGAAGGCTGACGACCTGTCTGTAGACCACGCGATCACCTTCGCACGCCACTTTTCCCGGCTGGTGTGGTTGCTGATCCACCAGCCGGAATCGGTGGATGAGCAGAAGGCTGCGCTCCGCGCGCTCGTCACCGTGTCCAAGCAGGGAGGCGTGACGCTGGCGGTTCAGGATGGCCAACTGACCGTCAATGGTGCGCCGCTGCCGCCGGCGCTGACCGGGGTGCAGGAGTTACGAAGCCAATTCGTTGGGCACGATGTCGCGCAGATGGCGGCGGACGTCGGCGCCATCCCGGCGGACATCCTCGGCACCGCGCGGGTGATCGCATCCGTTCCCGTCAGCGGCGATGAAGGGCGGCAGATCCGTTCGAAGCTCCGCGAACTCGCCCCCCGGTCGGTGCGGGTCACGTTCAAGCGCGAGGCCGCCGAGGCCGATCCGATCATCGTGCGCGCGTTCACGACGGTCGACCGGGCGCAGGACAGCTCCGACGATCTGATCGATGCCCTCAAGGCGGCGACCTCGGTCGCCATGGCGACCCGTGCACTCGATCAGATCGCCGGCGTCGTGGAGACGCAGGCGCGGAGCAACAAGGTGGTCATGGTTGCCGGTCTCATGTCGAGTCTCGTCACCGGTGAGGCGTCGCAGGCGGATCCCGACATGAAACTCGCGTATGGCGCGGCCATCCGCCGGCTGTCCAAGCCCACGATTCTTCGGGCCGTCGCGTCGGTGTTACCCCGGCGCAAGGAGCGGACGGACGACTATGTCCTCGTGCTCATGCGAACGGGCGATGCCGGAGCGGAGGCGTTGATCGAGCAACTCACCGCGGCCCAGTCGCTTTCGGAGCGGCGCGTGTTCTTCGACGCCCTGGTCCAGCTCAAGACCGGCAAGCCGATGCTCGTCCACATGCTGGGCGATCCGCGCTGGTACGTCGCGCGCAACGCCGCCGACCTGCTAGGGGAGCTGGGCGCGGCCGATGCCGACGAGAAGTTGAGCGAGCTGCTGAAGCACGACGACGACCGCGTGCGCCGCGCGGCGGCGCATGCGCTTGGCAAACTCGGCACGCGGCACTCCGTCGTGGCGTTGCGGCGCGCGCTCAAGGACTCATCCGTGCACGTGCGCGCGCTGGCGGCCGCGGGCCTGGCGAACAGGAAAGGCGCGCCATCGTCGACGACACTCGTCAAAGCGCTGGACGGCGAAACCGAACAGGAAGTCCAGATCGCGATACTTGGCGCGCTGGGCCGCGTCGGTACGCCCGAGGCGGTTCAGCGGCTGATCAAAGCCGCCGAGCCGGCCGGGAATCTGTTCAAGCGAAAGCCGGCGGCGCTCCGGGTGGCCGCGGTGCAAGCATTGGGCGAAGCGCGCACCCCAGCGGCGCTCGCCGTCCTCAAGGATCTCTCCGCGGACAAGGACAAAGACGTCCGCGAGGCAGCGGCGCGCGCGCTCGCGCACACGGACCGGCCCGAACCGACCACGCTCGCCTGAGAGACGCGGCGGATCCCGGAGAAGGCGCGGTTGAAGTTGGGCCGAAAGGCCTGGCGTGCTAGCGGTGCAGACGTGCGACCCAGCGGTACATGAGGAGCATCGTCGCGGTAAATGCGATACAGGACAACGCGACCGCTCCAGTGTCGGCAAAGTGGTCGCCGACGAGTGACAGTGGGAAGTTCTTCCCGGAGAACGCGACCAACGCGGCGATTAGCACTCCCACCAGCCCTTCGCCGACGATCAGGCCGGAGGCAAGCAGGATACCGAGCTGTTTGACGGCTGCCGGGTTGGCGTGGTGTTCGGCACGCCGATCGAAGTACCACCCGGCCAGAGCACCCAGGACCACCATCAGCGTGCTTTGCGTCGGCAGGTAAATCCCCAAGCCAACCGCGAGCGGAGCGAGATGGACGCGGCCGCTCGTCGTTCGGCGCAGCGACTCGTTGATGACGATCATGCCTATGCCGATCGCGACACCGACACCGATCAAGCTCCAATCGATGTTGTTCTGCAAAACACCCTGCGCGAGAGCGGAGATGAGGCCAGCTTGCGGCGCCGGCAAGGGATTGGCTCGGGGCGGTCCGGGCGCCCCCGCAAACCCGTACGCGTGATTCAACAGGTCGAGGATCGGGGGGATGATCACCGCCCCCGCGGCGACACCGATCACCAGTGCGACCTGCTGCTTCCACGGTGTCGCGTCCACGAGCTGCCCGGTCTTGAGATCCTGCAGATTGTTGTTCGCGATCGTAGCGACGGCAAAGACAACCGCGGTCACGAACAGGGCGTAGGCGACGAGGGCAGGTTGCGCGGAGGCTGGCAAATACGGACGCACACCTGCCACCATGAGCAGTGCCGCTCCGATCACCGCCAGGATTCCGATGCCGGACAGCGGGCTGTTGGACGCGCCGATGAGCCCAGCCATGTAGCCGCAGACTGACGCGACAAAGAAGCTCATGAGCGCGATGTACACGACTCCGCCAATCACGAGCACGGTCATCTTGGAATTGAGCGCGCCGGCGGAATCGAAATTCGCGAGCAGGATCGCGATGGGCGCCAGGCAGACGAGCGTCACGATGGCCACGATTCCGATTGGAATGTCGCGCTCTGTTCGAGGCAGCAGCGTCTGTTGGCCGGCGCGTCGCGCGCGCGATGCGGCCAGTGCGGACCGCAACCCGCCGTACACGGGCTTCACCAGCGTCACGAGTGTCCAGATCGCCGCGACGAGGATCGTCCCCGCACCGACGAAGCGCACCTGGTGGCTCCAGGTCGTTTGTGCCAGCTGAGCGGCGGCGTGGCCACCGTTCAGCACCGAGTAGTGGGGAACGCCCCACACCCAGGCGATGGCGGCCCCGAGGCCGATCGCGACCCCCACCCACAGCCCCACGAGGTGTCCAACGCCGAAGAGCGCGACAGAGAAGAAGAGATCAAATCCGCTCACGCCGCCCCGCTCGCCAACACGGAAATATCGCACGAGGTCGCTGGCGAATACTCTGGTGGCCACGACGATCGCGAACACGCCGGACACGATCGAACCGCCAACCACCGCCAGCAGGCCAGCGCGGGTTTCGTCTACGCCGCCTGCCTCAACGGTGCCGCCAGCCCCAACCTTCAGCACTTCGGCGCACGCCACGCCTTCCGGATACGGCAAGTCCGATTCGGTCACGAGCGCGCGTCTCAGCGGGATCGAATACATCACGCCCAGGACGCCGCCTAGAGCGCAAATCGACGCCGACGCCCAGTACGGGAACCCGGTCCACCAGCCGATGATCACCAAGCCGGGCAAGACGAAGATGATCGCCGACAGCGTTCCGGCAGCCGACGCGACTGTCTGAACGATGTTGTTTTCCTGGATCGTGACGTCCTTGAACCCCCGCAGCACCGCCATGGAGATGACGGCCGCGGGGATCGAGGTCGCAAATGTCAGTCCCGCTTTGAGCCCGAAGAAGACGTTCGCCGCTGTGAAAACCAGCGTGATCAACACTCCCAGAATCACGCCACGGACGGTCAATTCTTTTCGTGCATCTGCCGCTGCCGGCTGGCCGATTGCGGTCGGCTCGCCCAATGCCGGTGGAGTGTCCGGACTCACGGGCGGCCGGCCATCGCGGTGCCAGCGGTCGTGGGAGTGCTGAGGCGACGGTGGAGGTCCATGCGGGAAGGGTCGTCTGGATTCAGGACGCCGGCGCCCCCGCGCAGCGTCGATGCCGCATGGGGCATTGCACCCGCCGACGTCAATTGCTCCGCAGTCAAGTACACCCGCCGCGGGCGGTTCGCAAGGGGGAGGCGCCGTGCTCCTGTATCGCGTGCAGACCAAACGCGAGAGCGAGGTCCGGCAGCGGTCCCCGCGCTAGTCGCGGGCCGTGAAGTCAGTTGCCGCCGTGATGGCGCGGCACGTCTCCGCGAGCAGCTCGGCGCTGCGATCGACGTCGTCGAGGCTGACCATCTCGTTGGGCGAGTGCATGTAGCGGTTGGGGATCGACACGAGTGCGGTGGGGATACCCTCGCGCGCGATGTGGATCGCATCGGCGTCCGTACTGGTATCGCGGCCGACGGCATGCATGGTGTACGCGATGCCGGCGCGCTTTGCCGACTCGCGGAGGATCTCCAGAAGGACGGGGGAGATGATCGACCCGCGTGCGAGCACGGGGCCGCCGCCGAGCTTGTGCTCCCCGAGCTCCTTCTTCTCGACGCCGGGGTGGTCCGTGGCGAACGTCACATCCACGACGATCGCGGCCCGCGGCTGGACGCCGAACGCGCTGACCAAGGCTCCGCCTCCGTGGTACGCGATCTCCTCCTGCGTTGTGGCGACGGCCGCAACGCGCGCGGCACCCGGCTGCCGGGCGTAGCGCTGCAGCGCCTCGAGCACCACGAAGGCGCCGATCCGGTTGTCGATCGCCCGGGAGGCGAGGCGGTCATTCGGGAGATCGATGGACCGGCCATCGATGACGGCCGAGTCTCCCACGCTGACGCGGGCTTCGGCCTCGTCGCGCGTGCGGGCGCCGATGTCGATCCACAGGTCGGTGATCTTGGAGGCGCGATCGCGGTCCTCCTGCTTGATCAGATGGATCGCCTTCTTGCCGACGACCCCGGCCACGTCACCGCCGCGGCCGCGGAGGCGGACGCGCTGTCCAACGAGGACCTGGACGTCCCATCCGCCGATGCTGCTCACGTACAGATAGCCATCGTCGTCGATGTAGGTGACGATG
Source organism: Gemmatimonadota bacterium (assembly GCA_021324775.1). Classification (GTDB taxonomy): domain Bacteria; phylum Gemmatimonadota; class Gemmatimonadetes; order Gemmatimonadales; family Gemmatimonadaceae; genus Palsa-1248. Next base: position 58,073 of record JAJPIM010000024.1, on the reverse strand, counting down.
AGACCGATCTCGTCGATGTGGCCGGCGAGCATGACGGTGGGGGCGCCCTCGGCATTGACCGTGGCGATGCTATTGCCGGCCACGTCGCCGCGGACCTCGGCGAATTGCCTGGCGCGGTCGCGCCAGATCCGTGCGGGGGGCCCTTCGAAGCCGGAGGGACCGGGCGTATCGAGCAGGGATTTGAGGAACGCGACCGCGTCAGGGCTCAGCATGGGCGAGGAATCGTAGCGTGAGCAGGACACAGGGTCCAGAGGGTCGACCGCCAAAGGCGCAGGCGAGGCCGCGCCGCGTTCCAATCGCCAAGGAGCAATCGCGGCCGTATGTTGGTCGCATGACCCTTCTCTATTTGGCTATCGGGCTGGTGGCCGGGGTACTCTCCGGCCTATTCGGCATCGGCGGCGGTGTCGTCATCGTCCCCGCGCTCATTCTGCTGGCACGCATGCCGACGCTGACCGCGACCGGCACGTCGCTGGGCGCGCTCCTGTTACCGGTCGGGGCCCTCGGCGCCTGGACCTACTACAGGAACTCGCACCTGGACATCCGGGCGGCCGCGCTGCTCGCTCTCGGGCTCGCGGGCGGCGTGTTTTTCGGGGCAGCGTTTGCGCAAGGCGTGGCGCCGGGCTCGCTGCGTCGCGCCTTCGCAGTGCTGCTCGTCGCGCTCGCGGTGCGAATGTGGATGACCGCCGGGTAGGTGATCACGATGAGCGCACGAACGACCGCGGGCTAGCCGGCGTTCGGCGTGTGCCTCGCCGCGGCCAGACCTTCCAGGTCAGCGACTCCCTCGCGCCTGAGAGGGGGATGGCGATCCGGTGCACCGCACGGCCGATTCCTCCGGCGGCGGCGCGAACAGGGCGGGATGCAGAATCGCCGCGATCGTTTCGACGCCCTCAACGAGACGCGGGCCCGGGCGGCTGGTGAGGTGATTGGCATCCAGTGCCCACACAACCCGGTCCCTGGCCCAGTGCCACCCGTCCTGCGCCAGGAGCGCCCTGGCCGCCGCCGCCGCGCGGCGCACGTCATAACCGCAGGGCGCAACCAGAATCACCTCGGGATCCGCCGCGGCAATGGCGCTCGCGGTCGTGACCACCGAATGCTGCCCGGCGGCAGCGGCGACGTCACGTCCGCCGGCGCGGCGCACCATGTCGGGCACCCAATGTCCGGCGACATAGACCGGGTCGCACCACTCGATGACCGCCACTGACGGACGCGGCGCGGCGGCATCCTTGAGCCGTTCGTGGACGGCGTGGATTCGCCGGCGCAAGGCCGCAGTCGTGGAGACCCCCTCGGCCTGCGACCCGATGGCGGAGGCGACCCGCTCGAGATCGGCCAGGATCTCGTCCAGCGTCGTTCCGGCGAGCGTGACGATGGCGGGCGGCGGGGACAGCGTTGCGGCAAGGGCGCGGACATCCGTCTCCCGGACCGCACAGACCTCGCACAGAGCCTGCGTCACGACGAGATCGCACGCCAGCGCGCGAATGCGCTCCGCGTCGAGGGTGAACAGGGGAGATCCCTCCTGAGACAGCGCGCGAACCCGCTCGTCCACGGCTCCGGGCGTGTCGTCAGCCACGACAGTGGCCGTGACTCGTGGCAGCGGTGAAGCACCAGGGGGGATGTCGCACTCGTGGGTGACGCCGACCAGGAAGCTCGCGCCTCCGGCGGCGGCCACCATGTCGGTTGCAGCGGGGAGCAGTGAAATGACCCGCATCAGCGATCTCCAGTGGATACGGGACCGTCGGGACGGACGCCGGGCCGGCGGGCGACGGTATTTACAGTGGTGTGGCTTCGGGCTACGCTTGTTGCCGTACGCCGCACACGGGGAGTCGAGATGCGCATTCGATGTTCGCTGAGAATCGTCGCGTTTACGGCTCCGGCCGTGCTGGCCGCAGCGCCACGTGTGGCGCGCGGACAGGGTTTCGGATTGAACGATATAGGAAGTTGCGCCGTGGCGCGCGCGTACGCGACCACGGGCGCCCCCTGTCGCGACGCGTCGACGATTTACTGGAACCCAGGCGCGGCCGCGACGCTGCCCGGTCTCTCGGTGTATGCCGGCGGCGACATCATTAGCGTGATGGGGGGCTTCACCGCCGACACGACGTTGCACCACACGGCGGCGAACGTACCGACGCTGTTCGTCCCTTCCGCTTTCGTGAACTACGGGATGCAGCTCGGCGCCCGCCGGGCGTCGGTTGGGGTGGGCGCGTACGTTCCCTACGGCCTCACGTCTCAATGGCCGGCGTCGTTCCCCGGGCGGTTCGAAGCTCAGACCGCGTCGCTGCGCACGATCTACGTCCAACCCAACCTCGCGATCGAAATCATCCCCGGTGTGTTCTCCATCGGCGGTGGGCCGGTGATCGGCCACTCGGACGTCGTGCTGGACCAGGCGCTCGATCTCTCGGCCGTACCGGTGCCCGGTGCGTTCGGCGCCACGTTCGGCCAGTTCGGCGTCGCGCAGGGAACGGCGTTCGGGCTCGCGAAACTCAGTGGGTCGGCGACCGCGTACGGCTTCAGCGCCGGCGCATTGTTGCGGCCGGGTCACGATTTCCAGATCGGCGGCCGTTTCCTCTCCGCGCTGGCATTCCACTACGACAATGCAACCGCCCGGTTCCAACAACTCCCGACCGGGTTGGTGCTCGCAGCCAACAACGCATTCCAATTGCCGGCCGGCACCCCCGTCGATGCCGTGTTGGCGTCCGAGTTCAGTGACACCGGCACATTGAGGCGGCAGGGCGTGAGCACGCGGATCGTGCACCCCCTGCAGGCTGAAGCGGGGATCGCGTACACTGGCATGCCCCAGACGACGCTCGACGTGGACTATGCGTACATCGGCTACCAGTCGTTCCAGAACCTGCCCGTCATCTTCAGCGGGCCTGCGGCCACGGCGGGGCTCAGCCGGACGCTCCTCGAGGACTACACCAGCTCGTGGTCGCTGCGCGGGAGCGCCGAGCACATCTTCGGCGAGACCGAGCATGGTATCGCCGCGCGGGCTGGGTTCAGCTACATCTCGACGCCCGCGCCACAGGAGACGGTAACGCCGCTCCTGCCCGACATGAACCGCTACAACCTGTCGGGCGGCCTCGGTTTCCCGGTGGCGCGGAAGCTGACGCTCGACGTCGCCTATCTCCACGTCTTCACGGCTGGCCGCCGAGGACGCCTCTCGGAGCGGACCGATTCGTCGGAGACGGCCGCGGAGCTGAACTCCGGTTTCTATACCCTCGCAGCCGACGTGTTCACAGCCAGCCTGCGACTCCATCTTTGATATGACGTCCGTCACCCGGGGCTTGAGGGATCGACCGATGCCAACGATCCACGACGCACTCCGGCGCGCTGCCGTGCCAGCGCTGCTCGCGGGCGTGCTGGCCGGCTGCGAACACGACGAGCTGGCGGTCCGGCCACGAACGCCTGTCAACGGCACGCTCTTCGCGAGCTACGTCGCGATGGGCAACAGCGTCACGGCTGGATACCAGTCCGGCGGCATCGTGGATTCGACCCAGCGCGAGAGCTACGCGGCGGTGATCGCGGAGCAGGCCGGCACGCGATTCGCGATCCCATCGCTTCAATTTCCCGGCTGTCCCCCGCCGATCGTCAATTTCCAGACCCAGGCCAGGCTCGATGACGGGACCCCGACGACGTGCAACCTGCGGACAGCAGGGAGCGTCACGGCGGCGCTCAACAACGTCGCGGTCCCCGGTGCCATCACGCTCGACCCGACGTCCGTCAGCACACCCGCGTCGAACCCGCTCACCACGTTCATCCTCGGCGGGAAGACGCAGGTCGAGCGCGCGCTCGATGCGTCGCCGACCTTCGTCTCGATCGAGATCGGTAACAACGACGTGCTCGTGGCGGCCGAACTCGGGACCGTGGTGCCGGAAGCCTCGATCGGTTCGCCGGGGGTGACGCCGGTGGACAGCGTCGTGGCGTCGTACGCGGCGATGACGGCGGAACTGGTGAAGGCGCGGCCGGCGCTCAAGGGCTTGTTGGTCGGTGTGTTCGACGTGACGGTGCTTCCGTCGCTTTTCCCCGCCGAGAGCCTGTATTCGAATCTCACCTTCCAGGCGGAGTTCACCGACGCGGCCGGCGGATCGGTCACCTACGTGCCCAACTGCGCGGGTTCGCATGCCCTCATCGCGATCGGCATCATCCAGTTCTTTCAAGAGGCGGGCTTGCCGCCGGTCATCAGTTGCCAGGCGGGTGTGCCGGTGGAGCCGTACGGTGATTTCTTCGTGCTCGACAGCACGAAACAGCGTGTCATCCGGCAGGCCGTGGCGGGTTACAACGCATATATCAGCGCCAAGGCGGACTCGCTCGGCTGGGCCTATGTCGATCCCAATCTCGCGCTCGGTGCGCTGAAATCATCCGGGGCGATCCCCACGTTGCCGAACTTCCTGAGCGCCACACGGCCATTCGGCGCCTACGTCACGCTGGACGGCATCCACCCCTCCGCGCTGGCGCACAAGGTCCTGGCCAACCTCCTGATCCAGGGGATCGACAAGAAATACGGGGTGGAAATCGATACGGTGGGCCACCAATAGCCGTCGATGCGATAACGTTCGTCGTTGGCCCAGGTCCGCTTTCCTTCCCTCCGAATCCGAATCCGATGCCTGCCGTATCATACGGGGTCGCAGCCGCCGGACTGCTGCTGGCGCTCGCGACGCCCCTCTCGAATGTCGCGACCGCGCAGATGGTGGCCGCCATCTCAGCTCCGGTCAGCGACATTCGGTACGACGTCACCGCCGATTCCGCAGCGGCGGCGAGTCGCCGCATCTCGGTGGTGACGACTGTGACCATGGCCGGCCCGGGAGCTCTGGTCCTCGCCCTGCCAGCATGGACGCCAGGGGACTACGAATTGGCGTGGTTCTCTCGCTGGGTGTCCGCGTTCTCGCCCGCCACGCCCGAGGGCAAGCCGCTGGTCTGGGACAAGGTGGACTACGAGACCTGGCGGATCGAGACGGGCGGCGCCAAGACCATTCAGGTCACGTTCACCTACGAAGCGGATTCGCTCGACAACGCGATGTCGTGGACCAAGCCCGACTTCGTGATGTTCAACGGGACGAATCTGTTTCTCTACCCAGCCGGCCGCGGGCTGAATTTTCCGGCGACAGTGACCGTGCACACGTCGCCGTCCTGGCTGGTGGCGACCGGCATGGCGCCCGGGTCCAGCCCCGGCAGCTACACGGCGCCGACGTACCACGATCTTGTGGACATGCCGTTCTTCATCGGCCGCTTCGATTTCGACAGCGTGCGTACGAGTGACCGGTGGGTCCGGTACGCGAGCTACCCCGCGGGCAGCGTGGCCGGGCTGCGGCGCGCGGCGGTCCTCCGGGAGATCGGCCAGGTCATTCCTCCCGAAGCCGCCGTATTCGGCGAAGTGCCCTGGACGAACTACACGGTCATGCAGATCAACGACTCATCGTTGAGCGGGGCGAGCGGGCTCGAACATCAGAACTCGCACGTGGACGTCGTGGGAGTCAGCCTGCTGGACAATCCGTTCATTCCAGGCCTCTATGCGCACGAGATCTTCCATTCCTGGAACGTCAAGCGGATGCGTCCTGCGGAGATGGTGCCGTACCGGTACGACGTCGCGGAGCCGACGCCGTGGCTGTGGGTGAGCGAGGGAATCACCGACTACTACGCCGACCTCGCGCAGGTGCGCGGCGGAGTGATTCCCGACACGGGTTTCTTCCACCTGACGTCGGGCAAGATCGACGAAGTCGCGGAAGCCCCGGCGGTCGCGCTCACCGATGCGTCGCTGTCCACGTGGGTGCGGCCGACCGACGGCACGGGATACATCTATTACCCCAAGGGATCGCTCGCTGGATTCATGCTTGACGTGCTGATCCGGGATGCGAGCGACAACCACCAGTCGCTGGACACGGTCATGCGGAACGTCTACACTGCCACGTACAAGAAGGGGCGCGGCTTCACGGGGAGTGACTGGTGGGGGACGGTGAGCCATGCCGCCGGCGGCAAGTCGTTTGCGGATTTCAACCGCCGTTTCGTCGATGGCCGGGAGCCATTCCCGTGGGATTCGATCCTACCGCTCGCCGGACTCCGGGCGGTCTCCGACAGCGTGCGCGAGCCGCGGCTCGGCATCGCGAGCATGATGGACTCGGCCGGCAACGTCAGGATCATGCAAGTCGAGCCGGGATCGGCGGCCGCCGACGCCGGCCTGCAGCCCGGCGACATTCTCGTGTCTCTCGCCGGCATTCCCGTGACAGCGGATGATTTCGGCGTGCAGTTTCGAGCGCGCTATGCGTCCCCCGGTGCGAGCACGGACTCGACGGTGGCGGTCGTGATCCGGCGTGGAGGCCGCCCAATCACCGCACGTGCGCCGCTGCAGTTCCGGACGCGCATCGTGCATCGTCTGGAGCCGGCTCCGCAAGCGACGCCCAAGGCGCTGCGCATCCGCAATGGGATTCTGCACGGTGTGACGGGGTGAGTCCGGCCCCGGCGGGAACGCTCGACCAACATGTCGATGTCGAGACACCCGAGCAGGTGGTGCTCTCGTACACGATCGCGGGGATCGCATCGCGGGGCGCAGCCGCGCTGATCGATTACACGGTCCTGTCGGTGATGGTGTTGCTGGTGGGGTTGGCCTTTGCGCCTTTTGCGGCTCAGCTCCGGTCGATCGCGTGGCCGCTCGCGATCCTGACAATCCTGGCGTTCGGCATCTACTGGGGGTATTACGTCCTGTTCGAAGGACTGTGGGATGGGCAGACTCCAGGGAAACGGCAGCTCGGTCTCCGCGTGGTGCGAGACGGCGGGTACTCGATCACGTTCGGCGCGTCCGCCGTGCGCAATCTGGTCCGGTTCATCGATATGCAGCCCGGAGTGGTGTTCGGCGCCTACAGCATCGGGATCCTGAGCGCCGTACTATCGCGATCCGGCAAACGACTCGGCGATTACGCCGCCGGGACGATCGTGGTGCGCGAGCGGGCGGTTACGATCTCTTCCGGCGAATCACCGCCGGTGGCGGCCGTTGCCGGTGCGGAGCCGGCTGGCGCGCTGACGGCGGCACTCACCGACGACGAGTACGCCCTGCTCGACCGCTACATGGCGCGGCGGAACTCGCTCGACGTGAATCGCCGCGCGCAGTTCGCCGAACAGCTGGCTATCCGTTTCCGCGACCGCTTGCCTGGCGTTTCGGGCAGCGACAGCGCGGTGCTCGCGACATTGCACGAACACGAGCGATTGGCCCGGGCCCGGGGCGCTGCCGGACGGTCCGGCACCGGGGCCGCGCGCGAGCGGAACGCGATCGTCGCGGCGGGGGCGGCCCGCTGGCGGGATTTCGCGAAGATGCTCACCATCGCACAGCAGCGCGGTCTCGGCAGCATGTCGGAAGCCGAGGTGAGCGCGTTCGTGGCGCGATACCGCGAACTGGCGGGCGACCTGGCGAGGCTCCAGACCGCCAGCAAAGGCCGCGAGATCGACTCGGTGTTCTATCTGAGCCGTCTGGTCGCCGGCGGCCACAACCTGCTCTATCGCGACCGGCGTCTCACCGCGACGGCGGCCTGGGAATATCTCACCATCCTCGTCCCCCGCGAGCTGCGCCGTTCGGTGCTGCCAATCGGCATCGCGGGGCTACTGCTGTTCGGACCGACGGCGATCAGTTGGGTGGCGGTCGTGCGCGACCCGGACATCGCGAAGCAGTTCCTTCCTCAAGCAATGCTCGATCGTGCCAGCGATGGGGTCGAGCGCGCGAGAAGGCATGAAGGCTACATCCCCGACTTCGGCGAACTGCGTCCCGTAGTCGCGACGGGGATCATGACCAACAACATCAACATCACCTACCTGGCGTTCGCGGGCGGGATCCTCGCGGGCCTGGGCACGGTCGCGGCGCTCGTCTTCAACGGCGTCCAGATCGGCGGCGTGCTGGGACTCTATCAGCACTACGGCATTCTGACGCTCATCGTCGCGTTCGTCGCCCCGCACGGCGTGCTGGAGCTGAGTGCCATCTCGATCGCGGGGGGCGGCGGCTTGCTGATCGCTTCCGCGTTGCTCCTCCCGGGGGCGATGACACGCCGGGAGGCGCTCGTCATCCGGGGGCGCCGCGCGATCCGTCTCATCGCGGCGTCGACGCTGCTCCTCGTGATCGCCGGCACTCTCGAGGGATTCGTCTCGCCGATCCCGTGGTGGTCGCTCAATCAGAAACTGCTGATCTCGGGGCTCACGGCGATCGCGCTCGCGCTGTACGTGAATCTGGATCGCGGGCGCGCGATCACCAATCCCGGCCGCCAGCCCGAGACGACCTAGCGCACGTAGGACGCGCCGTTGACGTCGATCGTGGTTCCCGTGGCGTGTGGCGCGAGACCGGAAGCGAGAAAGGCCGCGACGTTGGCGACATCTTCCGGTGACGCCATGGCGCCCAGGGGGATATCGCGAGTGAGCGCGTCAAGGCCTCTGGCCTGAATCGCAGGGCGCGCCATGTCGGTCAGCACCCACCCGGGTGCGATGCCGTAGGCGATCACGTGCTCGCGTCCGAATCCCCGCGCGATGCTCTTGGTGAGCGCGACGACGGCGCCTTTGGACGCCGCGTAGTGCATGTAGTCGGGCTCATCGCCCCGGAATGCCGCGCGGCTCGCGATGTTGATGATCGTGCCGCCGCCACGCGACCGATAATGCAGGAGTGCCTCACGGCAGATGTCCGCGACGGCCATCACGTTGACCTGCAGCGTCTCGCGCCACATCGATTCCCACCGTTCCAGTGGATCCTCGATTCGGGTGGACGTCGCGACGGCGGCGTTATTGACGACCACGCCGACGTGGCCCTGCCACGCCACCGACTCCTTCCACAACTGGGCCGCGGAGCCCGGAACGGCGAGATCCGCGTGTACGAGGTGGCACCGGCCAGCGGGCAGGTCCGCGGCGACCGCCTCTGCGGCGTCGCGGTGCCTGCCGTAGTGCAGCACGACGTGTGCGCCGGCGCGCGCGAGGGTGCGCACGATCACGGCGCCGATCCCGCGGGAGCCGCCGGTGACGAGGATCACCCGTCCGGTCAGATCGATCACGGTCTTCATTCCCGGCCTGGGCCGGGCTCCGGCTTGACTATGAGATGGCGAGCGGCGCCGCCGCGGCCGTCAACTCCCGGTGCCGCGCGAACACCTCGCGCATGGCATCCCCTTCCGGGGTGGCCTTCACGGGATGCACAGCGAGGATGCCGCGAGTGATCAGCGCGTCAGCGCCGAGCGGAACTGGTGGCAGGAATTGTAACCACACGCTCGGAGCTGCTGCACCCTCGTCGAGATCGATGAGGCGATGGCCGGCGGCGCGCACGCCGAGGCCGAGGAGGACGTCCATCTGAACCGTGAGCGCGCGAAAATCGTCGGGGACGGCGAGGAACTCCGAAGCCGCCAGCGCCCGCAGGGTGTCGCCGTGGATGGCGGCGAGCGCGCCGAGCACGTGTTCGCCGAACACGTATCCGTGCCGGCGCGCGGCCGGAATGTATCGCGCCCAGTACGGCCAGCCCACCCGTACCGCTCGCCAGGTCTTGTGTGGTCCGACCGGCAGGAAATCGATCAACATATTGCGGCGAATGTGGCCGAAGACGCGCGGCCGGCCGCCAGCGCCCACTCTGAACGCGCCGACGATCCCGGGGCCGGATTGCGCGAAGCGCGCGCGGATGCGTTCGAGGAGGTCGCCGCCGAGCAGGCAGGTGTCGGGGTCGATCTTGATCGCGATCTCGACGGCCGGCTCTTGCCGGGCGATCGTCTGGAGCAGTCCGAACGACGACGCCGCGATGCCTCTATAGCCGCGATGCGCCGGGTTGCGCAGGAGATGCCCCCCGTTCGTCGCAACCCATTGCTCCAGCATGGGATAGGTGCCGTCGCTGGTATGGTCGTCGAGAATCCACCGGCTGGCACCGGGGAAAAATGCGGCGACGCTCTCGAGGGTGTCGAGCGCAATCCGGCCCTCGCCTGGGCCAACCGCCATAGCGAATGCGACGCCGCTTCCGTTCAGGGCTCGAGCCTCCACCTATACGGCTCCCTGCTGTGACGGTCTCTACAGAATGAGGAGGCCACAGCAGTCGCGCCAGCCGGTTTGGTGTGAACAGCACTTTGCAGGGCCGGGTGCCGGACCAATGCGTCTTGGAGGGTCGCCGATACCCTGATTCCGGGTCTTCTCCCCTAGACGGATGGGTGCTTGTCGTGGAAACCGGTGGCATCCTGGTACGCACGGGCGAAGGCCAGAAGCTTGGCCTCGCCGTGAAGCGGCCCGAGGAACGTCAGACTGACCGGTGTACCCGGACCCCCGTATTCGGCACCGGGTTCGGCGCTGAACGCCGGCGCGTCGTCGCCGCGGAATCCGTTCGGCAGGATGAGGGCGGGATGGCCGGTGAGGTTCGTGACGACCAGTTGAACGGAGAACGTCGGGGCGACGACCACATCGAATCGGTCGAAGATCGCGGCCATCTGCTCGATGCCCATCATGCGGGCGCGATTGGCCTGGATGTACTCCACCGCCGGGATGAATCGTGCGGTTCGGAACGAGTTGGGCCAATCGTTGGGCCCCTGGCTGGTCAGCAACTTGTCGCGCCCAGAGCGGGTGAGCTCATCGAAGGAGGCGGCCGCCTCGGCCAGCAGCACCGCGCGCATGGCGGCCCACGGCAGCTTCGGCATCTCGATCGCCGTCATTGTAATACCCATTGCCCTGAGCTTCGCCAGCGCCGCCGCTCCGAACTTCCTGTCGTAGTCGGTGTGGGTCTGGTTCACCGCCTGCAGCCGCCGCGCCGTATCGCGGCGCTTCTTGTCCTCTTCGGTGCCCGCGGTATCGGACGACGCGGCCGGCGGCTGCATCGGCGGCGCCGCGAAGTCGGCCTCGAGGACTCCGACGCGCAGCGCACGCCAGTCGATCGAGGCATCCCAATTGAAGGCGCTCGGGTGCACTGTGCGGTCGTGACCGTCGGGGCCGTGAATCGCGTCGAGAACGATTGCGCAGTCCTCGACGGATCGGCAGATCGGGCCGAGTTTGTCCATCGACCAGGACAACGCCATGGCGCCGGTACGCGGGACGAGTCCGAAGGTGGGGCGGAGCCCGGTGCACCCGCACCGCGTCGACGGCGACGCGATCGATCCGAGCGTTTCCGATCCGATGCTGAACGCGACACACCCGGCCGCCGTCGCCGACGCGGGGCCTGCCGACGATCCGCTCGAGCCCTGCTCGGTCCTCCAGGGATTGCGGGTCAGGCCACCGTACCACACATCGCCCAGGGCCAGTGCGCCGAGCGTGAGCTTGGCAATGAGGACCGCACCCGCGGCATCGAGCCGCTGCACGACCGTCGCGTCCTCATCGATCATCTGATGCTCGAATCCGCCGGCGCCCCATGTCGTCGGGTAGCCTTTGACGGCGAGCAGATCCTTCGCGCCCCACGGGAGACCGTGAAGCGGTCCGCGATACTTGCCAGCCGCGATATCGCGATCGGCTTCCGTTGCCTGCGCGCGCGCGCGATCCGCGGTGAGCGTGATGACACAGTGCAAGGTGGGGTCGAGCCGGCCGAGGCGGGCGAGATACATGTCCGTGAGCGCGGCGGACGAGATCTTGCGGCCTTTCATCAGGGCGGCCAGGTGCCGCACCGTGGCGTAGCAGAGGTCTTCGATGTTGCGCGGCACATCGCGCGCGCCGATCACGGGCACCGCCGACATCCGCATCGGCTCTCTGGCGACCGGCACCTTCGCGGCCGGCGGCGCCGGATTGAAATCGAGCGCAGGCGCGACCGAGTTGGGCAGGTGGAGGTCGTGGATGGCGTCGTAGCCGTCGACGAAATCGTTGAGGCTACCGAGCATGGCGTCCCGGTATTCGGGAGGGATCGGGACGTCGGCAATGATCGCCGCCTGCTCGATCATGTCCTTCGTCACGGTGCCGGTGCGGTGCGCGAGTCCCCAGAGCGTGCCGGGGAACAGGGTGGCGCCCAGCCCCATCCGCGAGCAGGCGGCGAGAAACAGCCGGCGATCAAGCATGCGTGCGACCTCGGTGCCCGGATAACGGCCGATAGGGGGCGCGACCGGGACGTCGTATTGGGTCATCGGGGAGGACCGGGCATGCGTGGCGGATACCAGCCGCGCATCAGCCAGGTTCGAAACAGCGCGGCAAACCTACAGGCGCGCCCAGAGGGCGGCCAGACCGTTTGCAGGCGCGTCCCGGGGTTGGCGGCCCGAAACCCGGACGTTTCCGCCAGCGTAGTTCCGGTACTGCCCTCTGCCCCGATCATTTGCTGATTCTCGACGCGGTTCGCCTGGCGCTCGCGCAGATTCGAGCCCAGAAACTCCGAAGCTTCTTCACGCTCCTCGGCGTCACCGTGGGCGTAATGTTTCTCATCGGCGTGGTATCGGTCGTCAACGGAATGGCGCGGTACGTCGAGGAGGATTTTGGCGGCAAGTTCCTCGGCATCAACACCTTCAACCTGCGCCGCTACCCGGACATCAATACTGGTGACGTGTCGGACGCCACGTGGCGGCGATGGCAGCAGCGTCCCAAGATCACCGTCGAGGATGCCGACGCCGTCCGGGCGGTCCTGCCGCCTGGTGTGCGGTGGTCGCTGCACGACGCCCGGTGGTACACGCCGCGGTCCCCGTTCTCGCGGGGTGGCCCGCAGAACCTGGTCCAGGCCGTGTCGGCCGATTTCTTCGCGATCAAGAACCTGAAGGTCACGAAGGGCCGGGTGTTCACCGCCGAGGAGGATGCGCGCGGCACGCCGGTGGTGGTCATCGGTACCGAAACGGCGAGCGAGCTCTTTCCGCATCTCGACCCGGTCGGCCGTGACGTCCGGATCGACGGTCTTCCGTTCACCGTGATCGGCGTCCTCGAGACACAGGGCAGTGTGTTCGGGATCTCGCTCGACCGGCAGATATTTGGCCCCTTCAATTCACCGATGTCGCGCGCCGACCACGCGCATGCGGGCCTCTACGGCGTAGTGGTCCAGGCCCCATCGCAGGATGCGCTCAGGGACGTGGAAGAGCGGGTCCGCGAGGTCATGCGCCGCCGGCACCGGCTGCGGCCCGCCGAACCCGATGATTTCGTATTCGAGACCTCGGAGTCCGCGCTGTCCGACTGGCTGCAGATCAAGACGTTTCTGTTCTGGGGCGGACTGCTCCTGCCATCCGTGGGACTCATCGTGGGAGCGATTCTCATCATGAACATCATGCTGGTATCCGTGACCGAGCGTACGCGCGAGATCGGGCTCCGGAAATCGCTCGGCGCCCGCCGGCGCGACATACTCAATCAATTCCTCGTCGAGGCCACGACGTTGAGCATGCTCGGTGCGGTCGCCGGCATCGGGTTGGGTGTGGCACTCTCACGGCTCGTCGCGACGCTGTCGCCGCTGCCGGCGACCATCGCGCCATGGTCGCTTTTCGCGGGCGTCATCGTCGGCGCGGGTGTCGGGATCGCGTCCGGCGTGTATCCCGCATCGCGTGCCGCGCGACTGGACCCCATCGTCGCGCTTCGCTCCGAATGACCACGCGTGACGCGCCGAACGCGTCCTGGTCCGCCCGGCTCGGACGGGCGGTCCTCGGACTCGGAGAGGGTGCAGCGATCGCACTCGACGCGATCCGTGCGAACCGCCTGCGGGCCGGTCTCACGATCCTGGGGATCGCGGTCGGCGTCTTCGTCGTCACCGCGATGTCCGCCGCGGTCCACGGCATCGATTCCGGAGTCGAGGCGAGCCTGGCGGCGGCCGGACCCACGACCTTTTTCGTCACCCGGTGGCCGATCGCCGTGACCAGTTGCTCGGGCGATGCCGGCAGTTGCCCGTGGCGTCACAACAAGCCGCTTTCGGTTCGCGAAGTCGCGATCCTCGGCGGGCTCCCGACGGTACACGCGGTGATCGCCCACACCAACACGACGGCCGTCGCCAAGGTCAACGACCGCGTGCTCAGTGCGGCCAACATCGATGCCTATACCGCGGCCTGGCTGGAAGTGGATCCGGGCTCGGTCGTCTCGGGGCGCACGTTCACGCCGCGTGAAAACGATGACGCGGCTGCCGTCGCGATCGTCAACGATATCGTGGCCAAGGACCTGTTTCCGGAAGGAAGCCCCGTCGGGAAGACGATCCTGCTCGACAACCACCCGTTTCAGATCATCGGGATCTACCAGTCGCATGGGAACTTCTTCGACCCCGCGAACAAACCCAAAGTGATCGTCCCGTTCGAGACGGCGCGGCGGCTGCTGGCCGTGGACATCCACTGGATGGACCTGACGATCAAACCGCGCGATGGCGTCGCGCGCGCGGACGCCATGGATGATGCCACCGCCGCTTTGCGGATTCACCGTGGCCTCCGTCCCGCGGCCGAGAACACGTTCTTCCTGTATGGCCAGGAGAAAGTCCTCGAGCTGTACAACAAGACCGTCTTCATCTTCTTTCTCGTGATGATCGTGCTGTCGGGAATCGGGCTGCTCGTGGGCGGTGTGGGGGTCGTGGCGATCATGATGATCAGCGTCACCGAGCGCACCCGGGAGATCGGTGTGCGAAAGGCGCTCGGCGCCACCCGCGGCGCGATCCTCTGGCAGTTTCTGGTGGAAGCGGTGACCCTGACGACGATCGGCGCCATCGTTGGCCTCGCGGTGGGTGCGGCGGCGAGCGCCATCATCCGAGCGGCCACGCCGGTCGAAGCCACGATTCCGCCTCTCGCCATCGCCGCCGCACTCATCGTGAGTGCGGTGACCGGCGTCTTCTTCGGACTGCTTCCCGCCATGCGGGCGTCCCGCCTCGACCCGGTCGCCGCACTGCGCTACGAGTAGGCTGCCGTCGCGGCGGCTCATGGCGGCCCACGGCGCCATCGGTTCGCCGAGCGCGCCAGGAAAGACTCAACTGGGGTGCGGGCGGCCGCACGCTGGCGAACGGTCCGCCGCCGGAGTACAAAGGATACCGGAATACGAGCGGCATCCGGCACAGGCACGGCCTGGAGGATCGAGAATCGTGATTGTGATGCAGCGTTGGGCGATCGGCGGAATCGCGGCGGTGATCATCGGCGCCGGTGGCGCTCGGGCGCAGGTGCACCCGGGACAGGATTTCGTGATCCACGACTTCCACTTCGCGAGCGGCGAAACACTCCCCGAGCTCCGGCTTCACTACCGGACGTTCGGCACCATCCGCCGGAACCGTGCGGGCCAGGTCGTGAATGCAGTTCTCATCATGCATGGCACCGGAGGCGCCGGGACGCAGTTCATCCGTCCGGAGTTCTCGGGCCAACTGTTCGGCCCCGGGCAACTGCTCGATACCGCGCACTATTTCATCATCCTGCCGGATGACATCGGACATGGCGGGTCGAGCAAGCCGAGCGACGGGATGAAGGCGGCGTTCCCGCACTACGCGTACGCCGACATGGTGGCGGCGGAACACGCGCTCGTGACCGAGGGTCTGCACGTCAATCATCTGCGGCTCGTCATGGGGACATCGATGGGCTGCATGCACTCATGGATGTGGGGCGAGCAGTATCCGACGATCATGGATGGGTTGATGCCGCTCGCCTGCGCACCGACGCAGATCGCCGGGCGCAACCGCATGTGGCGTGACATGGCCATGGACGACATCCGTGATGATCCCGCGTGGAACTCGGGGAATTATCAGGCGCAGCCCGCCGGGCTGGCAGCGGCACTCCGGATCGAGCTACTCGTCTCCAGCAATCCGATCCAGTATCAGCGACTCGCGCCGACGCGAGACTCGGCGGACCATTTTCTGGAATCGCGCGTCAACGCGATGGTGGCGTCCGCCGACGCGAACGACCTGCTGTACCAGATCGCGTCATCCCGGGATTACGATCCGTCGGCCCACCTCGAGCAGGTCGTCGCTCCGGTCCTCGCGATCAACTCGGCCGATGACGTGATCAATCCGCCGGAACTCGGCCTGATGGAGCGGCTCATGCCGCGTGTCCCGCACGCGCGCTATGTACTGCTCCCGTTGAGCGACGCGACGCGCGGGCACGGCACGCACACGATGGCGGTGGTGTGGAAGTCGTACCTCGAGACATTCCTCGCGACGCTGCCGGAGCGCTAGTGCTTCGATCGAGCGCGGTATGGTTGCGGCTGGCCGCGTATGGCACGCTGGCCCTGGCGGGCACTGTGTCACTCCATGCTCAGACGACGTCGCAGCCGGTGCTCGCCGTTCCCATCGCGGTTGGTGACACCGTGCAGGTGGAGGCCCCGCCGGGCGTGCCTTTGCTGATCCGTGCACGCATTGTCGAACTGCGTCCATCGGAATTCGTCATCAGGATCAACGCCACGGGCGATACCGTCGTGCCATTCGGCGAGGTCAGGTGGCTGGCGGTGCGTCGCGGAACACACGGACACCCCGTCGTGGGCGCGCTGATCGGTCTCGTGGCCGGGGCGGTGGTGGGCGGGGCAATCTCGTCGGGGCGAAGCAAACAGCCACTCGGCTCGACGATATCCAGATATTCGATTGTTGGCGCAGCGTTCGGCGGGGTCGCCGGCCTGATCGCTGGTGACCGGGTCAGATCGGATCGGTGGGTGCCGGTCATCGAGGGACCGTCACCGATTGAGGATTACGGGCTCCTCGAGAACGAACGCGTGTCGCCGATTCCGCTCGCGCTGCGCGCGGCCCAGTGCCTGGTGGACTGATCGCAGTGTGATGACGGCCTGACAGAACTACCGTGTTGCCGCCGCATCCGGAGGGGCCAATCACGACCGGCCCCTCCCACGGACCGAAAGCGGCGGGCTACGATTGCGCGATGCGGGACTGCCGAACGTTCAATCTCGACCGGCGAGGGCCAATAATGAGGTGTGTCATGGATCTGCATCCAACCGCCGGAGCACACGCTGATCGCCGTCAGCCTCTCGCCTTCATCTTGCGATAGCCCCAGGTGAGAAGCACCGCGCCAAGGACGGCGACGATGATGTTGTAGGCCAGGCCTCCGGTGTAGCTGAAGCCCAGGAGGGTCATCAGGAATCCGCCGACGAACGCGCCGGCGATTCCCGTGATGATCGTCATCAGCAGGTCACTCGACGGCGCACCCATCACCTTGCCCGTGATGAGGCCCGCGATCAGGCCGACGATGATCCAGTACAGGATGCTGCCCATACGAGGTCTACCTCCGGTTGGCGATGTGTGACATGACGAGCGCCAGTGCACCGACGCCGAGTCCCTTCACCAGTGTGGGGTGCTGCGCGTAAAAGGCGCTCAACTGATTCACGATCGAGCCGTCGGCGGCCTGGGCGCGATCCGCAAGCTGCGTGACGGTGGCGGGAGAAACCTGCTGCGCCTGTTGTGGTGAGATCGCGGTGCCGGTCGTCCCAGCCAGCCCCGGCACACCGCCTAGAGTGCCAGCGGTCGCCGCTGCGACCGCGGCTGGGCCGAGCGCCGACATCAACTGATTGAGCACCGCCGCCTTCTGCGCGGGGTTGGCCTGATTGAACAGCGAGCTGACGATCTGGCCAAGTGGCGGCGTCTGGCTCGACGTCATGGCGCGCGCCAGTCCGTCGGCCAGCACATTGGCCGGCACCGCGCTCGCAACCTGATCGAAGTGGGCGTTCACGGCGGCAGGCGACGGTGTCGCCCCGGTCTGGTATTGCCTCAGGATTCCGCCGATTTCATCTGCGATGCTCATTGAACCTCCACGATGTGACGCTCCGGATCGTGCCGGCATCCTGGGGCCGGCTGTGCACGACTGCTCCAACTTCCTACGGAGGCGGGCCGGCGCCAGTTGCGCTGCGGCAGCGGCTGCTTGCCGACCATTATGAGGGCAGCCGGGAAGCGCCGCGAGTATTGCGAAAGCGCCACACCGGCTGGCCGGCGTGGCGCGAGCGACGAATCAGATGGTGCTAAGCCGCTGTGGCGTACCGTGTTGGGACGCCAGGGCGACCCGTCAACTCGCGCGAATGGCCGCCAGCGGCGCTACCGAGGAGGCGCGGAGCGCGGGCAGGTACGCGGCGACCGCCGCGGTGATCGCGAGGATGATCACCGCGATCCCGATCGACGGCGGGTCGAACACGCCGATGTGAAAGAGCCGGCCCCGGATGAGCTGCGACGCAGCGACGGCTACCGGCAGGCCAATCACGATCCCCGAGCCTGCCAGAGCCATCGCTTCAGCGAGTACCATCCGGATCACGGCGCCAGGCTCCGCGCCGAGCGCCATCCGGAGTCCGAACTCGGTCGTGCGCCGGGCCGTCGCGTATGCCATGAGGCCATAGAGACCCAGCGCGGACAAGACGAGCGCGATCGCCCCGAAGAAGCTCACCACCTTGGCGACCAGGTGGTCCTCGGCCAGCGACTCCCGAATCAGGCTCGACAGGGGTGACACGTCCGTCACGACGAGCGATGGGTCGGACGCCATCAATGCGCGCCGGACGGCGTCGACCAGCCGGGCCGGATCACCGCCCGTCCGCAGCTCTACCCGGAACGTGCCTGGGGGATGTCGCATCTGCACGATGGGCACGAACATGCGGCGGCTGGGTGTCTCACGCACGTCATTGGTGCGCGCGTCGCCCACGATACCCACGACCGCCCAGACCGCGCTGTCTGCCGTGATGTGGCGCCCGAGGGCGTCCCCGTGCGGAAAGAAAAATCGCGCCATGGATTCGTTGATCACCATGACCTTGGCTGCCGACTCGTTGTCGCGCGCCTCGAAATCGCGCCCGCGCAGGATGTGAGCGCCGACCGCATTGAAATATCCGGGTCCCACATCGTCGTACATGACGGCGGTGTCGCTGTCGACTCGTGCGGTGAACCCTTCGACCTGGACGCTGGTTGCCGATTCGGTGCCGCTGAAGATGCCGTTCTCGGAGACGCTCACGGCGGCGATACCCGGGATCGCGGCCGCTCGGGCCATGAGATCGCGGACCAGGGAATTCATGCGGGCGTCAGTGTACCCGCTTCGCTGTGCCGCGACCTCGGCGATGATGAGCTGATCGCGCGCGATCCCGACATCGGCGTGTTCGAGGCGCTCCGTGCTGCGCACCAGCATGCCGGTCCCGACGAGCAACAGCATCGACAGCGCGACCTGGGCGATCACCAATCCCTTGCCAAGGGGGAGCCGTCCGCCGTGCGTCGTCTCGACCCCGCTGTCACGGCCCTGTGTCCGCAGCGCCGACGCGACATCCGAACGTGTGGCACGAAGGGCGGGAACGAGCCCGATGAGCAGCGTGGTCGCGATGGACAGACCGATCGTGAACGCGACCACTGGCCAGTCCAGGCGTACGTCGACCGGGATGGGTTTCGGGCCGGCGGCGGCGAGTCGCAAGATCGCGGTGCTGCCCCACCACGCGACCAGGAGACCGCACGCGGATCCCATGATCGCGAGGACCGCGCTCTCCGTGAGCAACTGCTGCACGAGGCGCATCCGGCCGGCGCCGAGGGCGATGCGGACGCTGATCTCACGGCCGCGGGCCGTCGCGCGGGCGAGCATCAGATTGGCGACGTTGGCGCAGACCACCAACAGCACCATCGCCACCGCTGCTGTGAGGGTGAACATCGCGGACGCGAACGCGGCTCGGTAATACGAGAATCCACGGGCTCCGGGCCCGACCTGCAGCGGTTTATCGCGTAAAGCCGTCTCGAGGTACCGGCGTTCGGCGCCCGCGTTCTCGAGCAGGGACCGGGTTTCGAGCACCCTGAGACTGGCGCGCGCGGTCTCCAGCGAGACGCCGGGAGCGAGGCGTCCCATGAGCAGCAGCCAGCTCACGTCACGCTTGGCCAGCCACGGAGAGTTCGGCATCACGACCGGCTGCATCGTGATGGGGATCCAGACATCGGTAGGCTGGCCCACGATATCGCCTGTGAAATCCGGTGCCGCAACGCCGACGATCACGAACCGCGCGCCGTTGATGATGACCGGCCTGCCGACTGCTGCAGGATCACGGGCGAAACGATTCCGCCAGTACGCATAGCTGATCACGACGACGGGATCGGCGCCCGTGACGCGATCTTCGGTTGCGGCGAACGTGCGGCCCGCGATGGCGCCGACGCCGAGTACCGCAAAGAAATTCCCGGTGACGAACCGGCCATGGGGATGTTCCGCTTCCGTGGGTCCGGGCTGTGTGGAGGCTGGCGTCTGATCGATCACCACATCAAGGCGGCTGGTCATACCGGTCGCGTACAGTCCCGCGAGAACATGGTTTCCGTCCCGGAGATCCGCGTACCCCGGGTACGAGGCGATATCCGATTCCGGCGTGCCCTTGCTAAGCCGGTGAGTGGCCTGCGGATCGCCGATTGTGACGAGTCCTTCGGGGTGGCTGACCGGAAGGGGGCGGAGCATCAGGGCATCGATGACGCTGAACGTGGCGGTGTTGGCGCCGATGCCAAGGGCGAGAATCAGGATCACGATGCACGCGAACGCCGGATTCTGGTGCAGGGTCCGGAGGGCGTACGCGATGTCCTGCCGGATATCGCTGAGTCGTTCGGCCGCGGTCACGGCTCTGGACCTCTGGGTGTCGATGGTCACGCATTCCTCCCGTACGGCGGCCGAATCCCCGAACTGCGCGATCGCGCGAGCCCGCGCCGTTTCGGCGTCGAGCCCCTGGTCCACGAGGGCCTGGGTGCGCATGGCGATGTGAAACTCGATCTCCTGGTCCACATCGCGCTTGAGGTGCTTGGCACCGAGGGCGAGGCGGAACGGGCGGCGTGTGCGATCATCAGTCACGCGGCCGGTACGGGGGCCGTCGCTCGCAACGCGTTGGCCGCCGCCTCCACGAAGCGATGCCACGAGGACACGCCGGTCTGGAGTCGCCGTCGTCCGGCGGCACTCAGGCGGTAGTACTTCGCGTGGCGGTTGTTTTCCGAGAGACCCCACTCGGCGACCACGAGCTGTTGCCGCTCCAGGCGGTGCAGCGCGGGGTAGAGTGTGCCTTCACCGAGCTGCAGGGCCGAGCCGGTCGCCTGGCCGATCCAGTCCGAGACCGCGTATCCGTGGCGCGGTCCCCAACTCAGCGCTTTGAGAATGAGGAGGTCGAGCGTGCCACGCGTGAGATTGACATCGAGATCGTCCACGGGAACCGTCGGGAGGAGGTACTCCTAGGGTATCATCGCTCCCATCGGCACGCAAGGGGAACAACTGGTGGCGGGGCGTGGCGGCGCGGTTTGGCTAATGCTGCAGGGGCAGCCCCTTGGTTTGCGGATCGAACGCCAGGCCTGATGCGCCGGCTAGCGCGCTGCCCGTGATCGTGATAGTGGGCGCGGGCGCGCCGGTCGCACCGAGCTGGCTCGGTGTGAATTCGACGACCGAGTTGATCGTCGAAACCCAGAGATTGCCGCCCGCGTCGAACGCCAGGCCCGCGGGGGCGTCGCTGTTGGTGAAGCTGGAGAGCGCGATCGCGGGTACGGGATGCCCGGAGCCAGCCATGAGCTGCGCCGGCGTGTAGGCCTCGATGGTGAATGTCGTCAGGCCTTCACCATTCGCGACCCAGAGGTTGCCGCCCCCATCGAACGCGAGAAACTGCGGCGCGCTGAGGGACATCGCGACACTGGAAAGCTTCACCGTGGGTGCGGGGTCGCCCGTCCCGACGAGTTGGGCCGGGGTGTACTCTACCACCGTATTCGGCGTGGAGTTCGAGACCCAGAGATCGCCACTGGCATCGAAGGCGAGGCCTATCGGGCGGGTGAGCGCGCTGCCCGGGGCGCTGATGACCACCGGCGGTGTCGGGCTTCCGCTGGTCGCGAGTTGCGCCGCACCGAATTCGGCCACGGTGCTGTTCCCGGCATTGGCGACCCACAGATTGCCGCTGCCGTCGAACGCCAGTCCTTCGGGTGACGAGATCGAGCTGCCGGAGAGGGTGACGGCGGGCGCCGGGGAGCCGCTCGTCCCCAACTGGCTTGCCGAGTACTCGACGATCGAGCCGTTGCTCGCGACCCAGAGATTGCCGGCCGGATCGAAGGCGACTCCGATGTTGCTGCCGGCCGAGCCGCTCCTGATCGTGACTGCAGGGGATACCGTGCCGCTGGCGAGCTGGGCGGAGGTGAACTCCACGACCGTCGGAGGCGCGATGGCGTTCGCGATCCAGAGGCTTCCCGCAGCCGATATCGGAGAGGCGCTACGTGGGGAGGTAGTGCCGCTCGAGCTGCACCCGATCGCGAGTGCTCCCGCGAGGCAGATGAGCAATCCTGAGGAGCGCCTGGGGATGGGCAAGCTCGAGCGCAGCATGGTCATGCTCCTCGTTGAGATCGAGTGATCATCACACGGGTGGTCGAAATCTGCCCGAGCGATCCGCCGCGGACGACACACGATGCATGGTGCGGGGGCTCGGCGGAAGGGGACCGCAGGCCCTCACTGGGATCGGGATCGCGGTTCGGGCCGGCTCCGGCGGAACGAATCGGGCATCGTCCGGATACGTCGGCTGCCATGACAGTGCTCCCGTTCCAGCGACGCATCGCGGATGACGGACCCGCGCCCGAGTCGCTTGCCCCCGCGGCGCCGGCGCCGCTCTCTGACGCACAGCTCCTCGACGCCTACTCGGCGGCGGTCATCGACGCCGTCGAGGCGATCAGCCCGAGCGTCGTCCATCTGCACGCCAAACTGCCGGCAGCCCGTCGCCGGGGCGAGCAGTCGGGGAGCGGTTCGGGATTCCTCTTCACGCCAGACGGGTTCATCCTCACGAACAGCCACGTCGCGCGAGGCGCAGTCTCACTGGTCGCGACATTTGCGGACGGGGCGGAGATGCCCGCGGAGCTCGTGGGCGATGACCCGGAGACCGACCTCGCCGTCGTCCGCGTCGCGCAGCGATTGTCCGTCGCGGCGGCTGTCTTGGGCGACTCGGCCGGACTGCGTCCGGGACAACTCGTGATCGCGATCGGGAATCCACTCGGGTTCCAGGCCACCGTCACGACCGGCGTCGTGAGCGCGCTCGGCCGGTCGATGCGGGCGCAGTCCGGACGGCTCATCGAGGGCGTGATTCAGACCGACGCCGCGCTCAACCCGGGGAACTCCGGGGGCCCGCTGGTGAACTCGCGCGGCCAGGTCATCGGGGTCAATACCGCCATCATCGCGGGCGCGCAGGGGATCTGCTTCGCCATCCCGATCAACACCGCGCACTTCGTGATCCCGCGTCTCCTGCGCGACGGGCGCGTCCGGCGGAGCTACATCGGTGTGGCTGGCCAGTCGGTGCAGCTCTCGCGGCGCCGGGTCCAGCTCAGCCACCTGGGCAGCACTGGCGGCGTGCTCGTCACCGACATCACCGCGGGCAGTCCCGCCGCGCGGGGAGGACTGCGGACCCGGGACATCATCACCGAGTTCGCGCAGCAGCCGGTCGGCAGCATCGATGACCTGCAGCGACTGCTGACGGACGAGCGCATCGGCGTGACCACGCCAGTGCGTCTGCTCCGCGACGGCCGGTCCCACGAACGCGCGGTCGTGCCGAGCGAGAGTCCCTACTCCTCGCGATAGGGGTCTCTCCCGTCTTGCCGCCGGCGCCATAAGCCGCCCTCTAGATGGCCGAGGTCTTGTGGAGGTGACGGAGCTAGTACTGAGCCGCCAAGACGTCCGTGTTCGCGAAATCGTTCCCGACAAACAGGAGGCCTTCACCAACGGCAACTGCGAGTGCGTATGCGAAACAATCGCCGAAATTGAGACCAGCGCGATGACGGCCCTTTCCGAACCGGCGGTAGGCATCGCGCGCCAGCGCGGCGTGATCCGTGGTGACGCTCACGATGTCAGCTTGGAGCCGGTTGAGCAGAAGGTCGAGCTCATGACCGGCGAGTTCACCCCGTCGTGCCTCGACGACGATTCCAGCCTCGACCATGGTTACGACCGAGATGCGCACCGCTTCCGCTGCGTCGAGAGCACCAGAGAGCCGGGCCGCGATGGGTTCATTCTCCAGCACGGCGACCAACGCGGATGTGTCGACTACCATCGAAGCTCGCCTGCGATCGCGAGAGTCGTCATTTGTTGGGCTGTGTTAGCTGGGTAGGCCGCGGTCGTCGTAGCCGAGGATCTCGTCAGGCGTCCGGTCGTCCAGCAGAGGAAGGCTTCGATACCGCGTCTGAATGCGGGCGATGTCTTCAAGCACGCGCCGCTTGGCCCGACGACCGTCATAGCGCGCAACGCGCTCTCGCAATGCGATGATCACCGCGTCCGTGATGCTCTCGCCAGTCCGTGCGGCCAACTCGCGAGCGAGGCGGTCAGCTTCTGGGTGTTTGATGCTCAGCGGCATGGGGTGCCCCTCGTATTCCACCTAGGCAGAAATATAGGTAGAATATTCCTGCATCGCAATGTAATGTTTCTAACACTAAGTCAGACATATCGTTACCTGGAGTCTGCCGCCGGTGGCTACGGCGCCGGCTGCGATCGCTTCCGGGTCGGGGGCGGTTGCCCGAAGGGGGCGACCTACGGTTCTCGAACGGCCCGCGCGCGGTGGACCGTTGGCCGCTTGCCGGCATTCGCGACGGCAGGTGCAGGCCGTACGCGGCGGCGGCGCACCGTGGCGGCGACGCGCCGGGCGGCGCTCGCGACATCCTTCTTGATGTCGCTCTCCCAGAACCGGAGCACCTTCCAGCCAAGAGCCTGCAACTCGGCCGTCACGCGATCGTCGCGGGCCACATTGCGCGAGAGCTTGCCGACCCAGTACGTCTGCTGTTTGCGCGTGTAGTAGCTCTGCAGCGCTTCGATTCCTCCCTCGCGCACCATCCGCCCGTGCCAGTAGTCGCCATCGACGAACACGGCCACCTTCTCGGCCGGGAACACGATATCGGGCCGCCCGATCAGACCGGCGGAATATTTCCGGTATCGGAGACCCAAGCGGTGCAGCGAGCGCCGCAACTCGCTCTCGGTCCGATTGTCGCGCGAGCGGATGGCCGACATGTTGCGCGCGATCTCATCACGATCCTTTGGCCGGCGCATCGTCCCGGGCGTCACGCGAGGCGGGCCAGCGGTCCCTGCTCGTCGCGCCCGATCGTCGCCGCGCCGCTGAGCGCGGATCGGATGGCGCTCGCGATGGCGCTCGCGACCGCGTACGCGACGGGGGGAGGAAACGCGTTGCCGATCTGTCGATATGCCGCGGTCTTCTTTCCGGAGAATGTCCAACTGTCCGGGAATCCCTGAATACGGGCCGCCATTCGCGTCGTCAGGCGCGGGTGCCCTTCTATAGTGAAGGCGGAATCGGGTGGCGCATCGGCGAGGCTGCGTGCCTCCACCCCGAGCTCACGCCATGCGAGGCGGGCGCGGCTTGGGCCGAGATCGGGACCCCCGTGGCGCTTCGATCCGCCGACGAGCGTGGGTGCGATGGCGCTCGCGTGGGCTGCCCACGCTGACGCGCCACGCCACCCTCGCGACGCCATCAGGTCGTACAGGGTATCGCCGACAGTCGGCGGGCTACTTGCGGGTTGCGGCCAGAGGAATCGATTCGCTGCCTTTCCTTTGATGGCGACGAGAACGAATCGTGGCCGGAGCTGGGGGACGCTGAAGTTGCAGGCGTTGAGGACTTGCCACGCGACCGTGTATCCGGAGCGGGCGAGATCGGCGATGAGGGCTGCGCGGTAGTCCGAGAACCTCGCGGTTGCGAACCCCGGCACGTTCTCGAGAAGCACCGCCGCGGGTTTCGCTTCATGCACGAGGCGGAGCGCAGTGGGGAAGAGATCCCGCTCGTCATCCGGCCCCAATCGCTTGCCCGCGATCGAAAACGGAGGGCAGGGGACGCCGCCCGCCAGGAGGTCGATGCCGCGATAATCCGCGCCATGCAGCGCCCGGACGTCGCCCTCGACGACATTCCATCGGGGGCGGTTCAGGCGGAGCGTGTCACAGGCCGCCGTATCGATCTCGCACGCCGCGGCGTGGTGGAATCCGGCCATCTCGATGCCGAGCGCCTGGCCGCCGGCGCCAGCGCAGATCTCGAGGGCAGTGAGGCCGGTGGGAGCGTATGTGGACACGGGAATGGAAGATGGTGGAGAACGGCGGCAGCGGCGACCCGAGCGCTGCCCCGTTATGTGGGCCTCGCCTGAGCTCCGCATCGCTCCGAATGCATCCAAGCAGCCATGCTCTGTCCATCGCTGCGACTGACCCTAAGTCTCGGATCCTGAAGAGGCGCCGGTTTTGGCAACTCTAATCAATGCCTGTAGTTCTTCAACATTCAATGACATCCCGCGGCGGCGATGGGCCATGCTATGGCAATTGGAGCAAAGCGGTACTAGGTCCGTCGCCACGTCCGGCGTCGTGACGCCCCGAGCTACCGAGTCGACATGGTGCATTTGTATAAATGAATCGGCATGGTCATCGCCGTAGACGCGGTTGAAATCGAACCCACACGCGAGGCAGCGGCTGCCATGCAGTTCGCGAGCATATGCGCGATTCCGACGACTGCGCTCGTAGGTGACGTGTTGCCGAATCTGTTGGCGTCCCTCTTCGTCTGGGGTGAATGAATCGAGGTCGCTACCATGAGTGCGATCGTCGGTTTCGAGATCTCGCGCAGCCGCCGCCAGACTGACCGGCCCCAAAATGAACTCGAAGTGGCTTGGCCCCACTTTGCGGATCTCATGGCTAACAAGATGTACCGGTCCTTTATAGATAAAATCGGTGTGATGGCGTTCTCTGTAGAATAGATGCACCTCGTCTCCGCGGGCCTGCGCCGCCACCAGTCTCCGGTCCGAAGCGTGATTCCGTTCGCCCTCAATCATCAGCGTTGAGCCGACGAGAACATCCTGATATTGATGCAGAAACGGCTGCTTGTCCCTTGTGATGAAGAGGATGATATACGGAGATCCTCGCGGTGTTACGACACCTCGAGATAGTGCTTCAAAGCTCCTGTATCCCCAGATGCGTGCTAGCTCAGGCCTAGAATACATCGATCCAACTACAAGCGAATCAAACAGCGAGCGTTTGGGAGGCATACTCGAGTTCTCCGGGCCTCGGTCTCGATTGCTCGGCCAAGATCAGGGGAATCACACCCGGTACACTTTTTCGTTGTGCCAGCTGAGATACTCACGAGCCGGCCGATCGGCTGGATTGACGGGCAATCGAATGTGCCCGCCGTGCAGTGGATAGTAGGTGTGGCCGTTGCTATAGTCTGCTCGAAGACGTGGGCTAATTTCAACCCGATTCTCGGCCGTCACCGTCAGGTAGCCTTGATCGAACAGGCGGTGCAGATCGGCGCGTAGCAAGAGCCCATTAGCAATCTCGTTTGGCCCGTCGGTTCCGTACCCGCGGATGTGCGCGGCTTCCAGAACGGGCAGCGAGTGCTCACCTGTGAGGGCACAAGCCCGCCCGTACGCCTCCGTGACTGCGATTCGAAATGTGCCTTGGCCCAAGCGAGGCGCGACTAGTCTCGGAGACCCGTAGCGCGGCCCCGTCGGTGCCGCCACTCGCATGGGCATGCGCGAGATCGACGGCTGCACGACTGCCGCGCGAACTTGGCATTCCTGCCAAACTCTTGCGCCCTCACCGGTAGTCAGGTCGTAGGTCTTGCCGGTGACCGATGTGCGTGGCCAATCGGCGGGTTGCGGCACCCAATCGTCAGCCGCGAACCATATCGGGTCCACGATCAGGATGCTTCCAATCGGCTTGAGGGGAGAGTCGGCGGTGTAGCCTATGCTGCGCCGAAGGGCGTCAATCCGCTCGCGCAGTGCTTCGATGGTACCGGTGCCGTTGCCCTCGCCGAAGGCTTCCCACGCGAGCCAGTCAGGAAGGCTTGCCCACCGAGCGAAGTATCCGAAGCCGCAGATGGCGTTGTGAGGGGCCTTGAGCTTGAAGAGAAACGGAGAGAGCATAGGAGCGTTGAATCTTCGGCGATCTGATGGCGTCCAGAAGTTCACTTCCGGACGTGGATGCCGGAAGAGAAACTCATACCAAGAGTAGTCTGTCGGGTAGATGCTACCGTTCAGCTGCATCTACCGATGCTGATGCGTGTCTCGAACAGGCGGACAGCAACACTGCAAGCGAGGGCACGTCGTGCTCCGGTCTAAAACCCCGGTGGCCGCTGCTCCATCACTCCGAACGCCCGCTCCATCACGAGTCCGGCACGCCCGAGCGTTCCCTCATCGAAAAGCTTGCCGATCAGGGTCACGCCATGCGGCACGCGGCGCGGGGGAGAGAAGGTCGGAAGCGGATGCTTGGGATCCGGCGCCCAATCGCTCCGCGCCTGCGATACCTCGACGAACCCGGCTCGCATCGTCAGCGACGGGTGGCCAGTGAAGTTCGTGATCGTCAGCATCTCGTCGCGCAGCGATGGCACCAGGAGCAGATCCACCTGGGAGAAGATGCGCGCCATCTCGGCGGCTACCCGGCGCCGCATCCGGTCGGCCTGCACGAAGTCGACTGCCGAGAGGAATCGTGCCTCGCGGAACTGATTCGGCCACGCGTCCGGCACCTGCGCCTTGAGCTGATCTATCTGATGGCTCAGGGTCAACTCCTCAAAGGCGGCGGCGGCCTCGCTGAACAGGATCACGTCGAGCGAGTCGAACGGCCAGTCTGGTAGCGTCACCTCGACCGGCGTCATCCCAACTTTGCGTACGGTTTCCAGCGCCGCGCGATCCACATCGGTCGCCGGGTTCTCCTTCATCCAGGCCGGGAAGTAACCGACCCGCAGTCCCGACACCGCACCGGTCGGGTCGTACTCGAGATGGCTCGGCACACTCGCCAGGTCGCCCGCGTCGGGACCCGTGATCGCCTGCAACACCAGCATCGTGTCCTCGACGCTTCGCGTCATCGGGCCGAGCTTGTCGAGCGACCAGCAGAGCGTCATGGCTCCGGTCCGCGGCACCCGCCCATACGTCGGCCGCAGGCCGTTCACGCCGCACCGCATGCTCGGGCTCACGATGCTGCCACCCGTCTCGCTGCCGATCGCGAACCCCACCAGTCCCGCTGCCGTCGCGGCGCCGGGTCCGGCGCTCGACCCCGACGCGCCTTCCTCCAGCAGCCACGGATTCATGGTCTGGCCCCCGAACCAGATGTCGTTCAGTGCGAGGGCGCCGAGGCTGAGCTTCGCGACGAGGACGGCTCCCGCATCGTGCAGCCGCCGCACGACCGCCGCGTCCGCCGCAGGCACGCGGTTCCGAAAGGGCTCGGCGCCATACGTCGTCGGGATGCCCGCCGTATCCAGGAGATCCTTGCCGCCCCACGGAATTCCGTGCAAGGGGCCGCGATGCTTACCCGAGGCGATCTCCTGGTCCGCTTGCCGCGCCTGCGTCATCGCCAGGTCGCGAGTCAGCGTGATCACACACCGGAGCTTGGGGTCGAATCGCTGGAGCCGGTCGAGATAGATCCCGGTGAGGCGCTCGGACGTGAGCTGCCGCTGCTCGATCCACCGCGAGAGCTGCGTAACGGGTGCAAAGGCGATGTCCTCGTCGTTGGCTGGGAGGGGACCAGGGCCGCCGGTGCTTCGCACGAACCGGTCGTGTGCGGGCCCCGTGTCGGAGGGCGCGAGCGCCGGGTTCCAGCGTGTCGCGGGTGCATCCGTCGCCTGCAGCGACATTTTCCGTGGCCCGGTACGGCGTTCCAGAAGGGGCGCCATCGACTGCCGCCAACTGTCGGCGGCCATCTGGCGCTCCGCATCCGTGAGCTCGACCTGTACGAGTTTCTCCGCTGCCGCGAACGTCGAGGGCGCCACCTCGGGCCCGGCGGCGGGTGAGCCGTCGAACGTCGTCGGAGATCCGGGTGGCGCAGCGGACGGAGGAGCAGGTGCTCCTTGCTGCGGCTCACCGCGGCAGGCGGCGACTGCCGCCATCACGCCGAGCGGTGCACGAGCGAGAAACTGTCTGCGCGAGCTCACAGCGGGCCCTCCTTGAGCTGACCGTGAAGTGACGCCAGATGCCGGCACGGGAGATTGCCGGCTGAGAACGTGCACCTTCGCTACGGTCATCCGCAACCGAGCCGTGGTGGAGCGGCTTCCCGAACCGGAACCCGGGTCCAGGCGGTGGTTGACACGTGGTAAGCGAACGCTTACCGTAAGGCATGGCTTACGCAACCCGCGCACTGGGGGCGCTCGGCGACCCCACCCGCCGGATCATTTTCGAGCGGCTCGCCAAACGCCCGCGAGCCGTGGGCGAATTGGCGCGCGGGCTTCCGATATCGCGGCCCGCCGTGTCACAGCACCTGGCAGTCCTCAAGGCCGCGGGGCTGGTCACCGATCGCGCCGACGGCGCGCGCCGGCTGTACCGGGTCGATCTCGCGGCGATCGATGCGATCCGCGCGTGGCTCGACCAGTTCTGGGACCGCACGCTGGATGCATTCAAGGCAGAAGCCGAATCCCACTAGGAGACTCTCCGTATGGCCGCCACCACCAAGATTCCGCCGATTCACAAGACCGTTCGTGTCGCCGTTCCCGCGAAGCGCGCTTGGGAAGTGTTCACCACCAACATGCACCGGTGGTGGCCCGCCGCGCATTCGATCCTCCAGGCGCCGCGCGCCTCGATCACGGTGGAGCCCCGGGTGGGCGGGCGGTGGTACGAGCGCGCCACCGACGGGAGCGAATGCACCTGGGGCCGGGTGGTATCATGGGATCCCCCGAAGCGCGTGGTGCTGACCTGGCAGCTCACCGCCGACTTCGTCTACGACCCGGCATTCGAGACCGAGGTCGAGGTCCGGTTCACGCCCGACGGGGCGGACGCCACGCGTGTCGATCTCGAGCACCGGGACCTGGAGCGGTACGGCGAGAAGGCCGAGTCGATCCGGCCGATGCTCGATTCCCCGGAAGGCTGGGGCGCGTGCCTCTCGGGCTTTGCAGCGGCGGCTGAAGCCGCGTCGTAACGGCTCGCCGCTGGAATATCAGAGATTCTCCGCGAGTGGCGGCCCGTCGATGCGGCCGCCACTCACGTGGCAGTCCAGTCCTTGCGCGCGTATTTTGGGTCGGAGCCACCACTCCTCAGCGGCCACCGTGATTCCCGGAGGCGGCGTGTCCGACCCTGCTGTGTCGCAACTCGTGGAATGGGGCAATTTCTACGTCATCATCGGCTCCGCGGCCGCCGGCCTCACGGGGCTCATGTTCGTCGTCATCACCCTCGGCGCCGAAGCACAGACGATCACCAACGAGAAGGGCCTGCGGGCGTTCGTCACGCCGACGGTCGTGCATTTCTGCATTGCGCTCATCGTCTCCGTGTACCTGAGCAGTCCCGGGCAGACCCCGGCGAGCATCGGCGCCGGCTGCGCGATCCTCGGCCTGGCGGGCCTGCTGTACGTGGGCGGTGCGATGGTCATCGCTGGAGGGCTCCGCGAATATCAGCCCGTCCGCGAGGACTGGATCTGGCACGGTGCGTTCCCGATCATTGCATACATCGGATTTCTGATCGTTGCCGTGGTCGTATGCACCGGCCATGTCTCCGGCGGACTGAGATTCCTCGCGGCCGACACGGTGTTCATCCTGCTCACCGCCATCCACAACGCCTGGGACGCGGCGGTATGGGTCGCAATGTCGGCGTCGCGCCGGCAGCCGGACAAATCTTCGGAGGCGACGGATTCCGACACGACGGATTCCGACACGACGGATTCCGACACGACGGGAACGGCCTGACGCGCCGCGAGCCAGTCCGCCTGAGGTGTGCCCACATCGGCGTTCGCGCTGGCATCGTTGAATCGCAGGGAGGGCCGGTCGCGACCGGCCCCTACCAGGAATGGCTTTCGTGCGCGTCGGGGACCCGGGAGCCCCCACGAGGGACAGATTTCGTGCGTGTCGGGGACCCTGAGCCCCTGCCGGTCAGCTACCCGGGTGGTACTCCCGTTCCGTGTGACCCACGAGCTGCGACGGATAGAAATACACGACCCGCAGATCCCCGGTGCTGTATCGCTGTGCCTCATCGTCGAAATGGCGGGACTTCGGGTCGCCGCTCTCGCCGCCGGCCGTGATCGCGCGGGCACGCACGCTGTCGCCGAACTCCACGACCGCGACGAAGCTGTTTCCTTCCGTGCCGTAGCGCTTCTTGGTACCCGGGTAGGTGCGCGCGGCGAACGATGCGAGCGATCCAAACCGGGACGATGTGAACCCCACCGGAATGCTCGGCCCCGAATCGTTGAATGGTTGGACGATGTCACCGGTGAGCCGCTGAAAACGATTGATGTCGCCCCACGGCGTCCGCCAATTTCCGAAATCGGACGCCAGCTTGTCCGACGCGGCCGCCAGTGATGCCAGAAGCTCGTCTGGCGTGGCGCTGCCCGTGAGGTAGTCATCGAGGGACTTCCCCGATCGTGCGGCTTCGTCTCTCACCCGGCGGCCGAGGTCTTCCACCCAGAACACGCCGAGTGATGTGGGGACCGAGGCAACGCCCCAGCGGTCGTCCCATCCACGGAGTACGGCGATCTGCTCGGACAACTGGTCGTGGCGCGGATCACCGGCCAGTAACTGGTCATATGCCCGGAACAGCGGCGGCAGCATCGCCGGGAACGCGGGCAGATAGCTGTCGTACGCGGCGGCGATCAGCGTATCGAGCGTGAAATGCGTGCGATTGGTCAGGACCCGGAGGGCGTGGTAGCCTCGCCACGATTCCTGACGGCCGTTCTCGACGTACGACGGGTAATTGGCGCGTTTCGGGCTGTTCGGTCCGGCGGCCGACCACGGCCAGTTGTTGCTGTTGTAGAGCCACCCGTTCGGCGGGTTGAGCAGGTTGGGCGACGAGTCCACCGGCAGCACCCCATGCCATTCCGTCGCGGTGTCGCTGCCATCGACCGGCTTGGTCCAGTCGAATCGCGCATCGCGCCTCGGAATGAAATTGGCATGAAAGTAGGCGATATCGCCATCAGCGTCGGCGAAGATCGTGTTGTTTGAAGAATTCGCATGCAGCTCCATCGCCTGGCGGAACGACTGGTAGTCTCTCGCCTTGGTGCGCGTATACGACTGGATGAGCGCGTGCATCGGGTCGTACATCATCCGGATGCTCACCCACTTGCCGCCGATGGCACGCACGATCGGGCCGTGTCGCGTCCAGTAGACGGTGAAACTCTTGTTGTCCATGCCCGACGCCGTCTTGTACGGCACCGTGATGACGACCGAGCGCACGGGCTGCTCGCTCGCGCCGAACCGGTATACGTATCCGTCGCCCTTCTTCGTCACGGTCTCCAGGTATTCATCGACCGCGTTGACACCGCTCGTCGTATGCATCCACCCGATGCGCGGATTGAAGCCCTGATAGATGAAGAACTGCCCCCACGTCGCCGCCCCATAGGCGTCCAGTCCCTCATCACTCGACACCTGCTGCTCGGCGCGAAAGAAGAACGACGTGTGCGGATTGATGAGCAGCATGGCGTGGTGCGAGAGGGTATTCGAGGGTCCGATCGCGATCCCGTTCGAGCCGGACGGTTCTTTCTCCTCGTCGCGCATGCCGAGTGACGCCGGTGGGACGGGCGCCTTTCCATAAAACGACTCGAGTTGATCGAGCCGTACGTGCTCGATGTCGCCGCCAATGCTTCCCTCGCTGAACGTCAGCGCCATCCACGGCTCGAACCGGGTGATGACTCGCGGTACGACCTGCGGGTGCGTGTAGAGGTAGTAGTTGAGTCCATTCGCATAGGCGTTCATCAGCGCCTTGAGCCACGGCGGGCTCACGCGGTAGAGCGCCTTCATGCTGTCCGGGTCGATGAAGATCTTCATACGGAGATCGCGGTACACCGCGCTCTCACCCTCCGTCTCGGCGAGGCGGCCCATCGCGTTGATGTAGTTGGTCTCCACGCGATTGAAATCGTCTTCGCCCTGCGCGTACATCATCCCGAAGACAGCGTCCGCATCGGTTTTCCCATGGATGTGCGCGATGCCCCAGTCGTCCCGGATGATCGTGACGTTCTGGGCCTGCCGCTGCCAGGCCGCGATGTCGGCCTTCGATGGCTGTTGCAGTGGCTGCGGCGTCTGGGCGGCAGACGGTGTGCACACCAGAAAAAGACCGAGGACGAGCGTCTTCATGTGGGCGGGCCGGCTGAGGGAGCAGCAGCGGCGGCACTGAGCCGCCGTCGGGCACTCGCTACATACTATCGATTTGGCGGCCGGATCGCAGGATTGTTAACTTTGGGCATGTTCAACCGCGAAGGGATCCGGACGCTTCACGGGGTGACGCACGATCGGCTGGACCTGCTGCTCGATCATGTGGCGAAGCTATCGCCGGCGGACTTCGTGCGTGAGCTGCCGGGCTTCGGGTTTGCCAGCGTCCGCGACCAATTGACGCATCTGCTGGGTGCCGAGGAGCGGTGGGTGCACCGGTTGCAGGATTTGCCGCTGCCGCGGTGGGCGACCGCCGACTTTGCGACGGCGGAGTCGATCCGTCCGGCCAAGCAGCGCGTGAAGTCCGGGACGATCGCGTACCTCGACCGGCTACCAGATTCGGACCTCAATGCGACGCTGGCGCGGCGGCCGGCCGACTGGCACGGCGATTTGCGGAGCCCGGCGTTCATCCTGCATCACGTGATCACGCACGCGTATCATCACAAGGGGCAGGTGGTCGCCATGTGCAGGTTGCTCGGTCACCCCGCGCCCGACACCGATCTCCAGAATTAGGCATCCTTCGGACATGAAAATCGGCACCCATTTTCTCGCCACGACCCTGGGAGTGCAGGCCATGGGACTCGCGGGGCAGGATCGCATTCTTGCGTACACCTTCGGGATGGCCGTTGACGTCGACCATCTGGTGAAACTGCCGTACTATCTGCGCGCCGTGGGGCTGCACGACAAACGCGGGTACTACTGGCGATCGTCCCTGCAGGAGCCTGTGGCCCTCCTCTGGATCCTGCCGTTGTCGTACTTCCTCGGCACCATCGTGCCGGTGATCTTCTTCGCGATCCACGTGGCGATGGACTACAGCGTCCGGTTCGAAAAGATGCCGTTCTATCCCTATTCGAACTACGTGACCCGTGGGTGGCTGACCGGGATCTCCGACAAGGTCAAGGAGCGAGTGCTCTTCACCGTGTTGCTCGTGCTCAATGTCATCGTGTACGCGGGCTGGCTCCGTGCATGAGCGCATCCCGGTCCTGATCCGGATCTCGGACTGGACTGTCAGGCCGATCCTGCGGTTCCTCCATCTCAAGCTGCGAGCGACGCCCGCCCATGTGACGTGGGCGTCATTCGTCTTCAGCGTGGCCGCGGGGGTCGCGGTCGCGACGGGCCGGGTGCATGCGGGCCTGTGGCTGATGTTCGTGGGACAGGTGCTCGATGGAATGGACGGGGGGATGGCGCGGGAGTTCGGGCTGCAGTCCGAAGCGGGCAGGCGGCTCGACGACGTGCTCGACCGCGCGTCGGAGGTGGTGATCTTCCTCGGATTTGCCGTGGCCGGGATCGTGACGTTCAAGATCGTGCTGCTCGCGCTGATCGCGATTGCTCTCATGACCACCGTGACGCATCGTGCGCGGTTTGATCCGGGGCTCAAGCGGTTCGCGCTCTATTTCGGCATCTGGCTCCCGTATCCGCTGATCTTCGACGTCATCTTTCTCGCCAATCTGGCGGGATACGTGCTCGATCTGCTGATCATCGATTGCCAGTTCCAGCTCGAGATGGATGCGTTAGGAGGTGATCTCGACACCGTTGCGTCCCGGGCTGCGGCATTACAAGACGGGCAGCCGCCGTCGGCGAGCACGCGTGGGGAGGCGTTGACCCCTGGGACCGAGCCGGTGCCTGCCGAGCCGTGAGCAACCTCGCGCAACGCGTGCTGGTCGGCGTCGTTGCCATCCCGATCATTCTCGTGCTGTGCCTGGCCGGCGGTCCGTATTTCCTGGGATTCGTCGCGATCGTGTCTGCGGTCGCGTTGCGGGAGTTCTACGGGCTGGCGGCGGCGAAGGGTGCCAGGCCGCTCGTGGCGGCGGGCATCGTCGCGGGATTCATCGTCAATTTGTCGTTCTACGTGCAATGGCCGATGCAGCCCCCGTTGCTCATCGTCACGATCATCGCGGCGGTGGTGCTGTTCAGCCTGTGGGAGCTATTCCAGAACGACGGTTCTCCGCTGCTCAACCTCTCGGCCACGTTCCTGGGTTTGCTGTACGTCTCGCTCTTCTTCGGAACGCTGATCGGGATCCGGCAACTGTTCGTTCCGGCGGCGATTCCACCGGCGCGAATCCTCGAGTGGGGCGGCATTCGAGGCGCTTTCACGAACACTGCGCAAATCCACCGGTGGGGCGGCTACCTCGTGATCTCCGTCCTCGCCATGATCTGGATCTGCGATTCCGCGGCGTTTCACGTGGGGGCGCCGCTGGGCAAGCACAAGTTGTTCCCGCGGGTCAGCCCTCAGAAGAGCTGGGAAGGGGCGATTGCCGGCTTTGTATTCGCCATCGCCGCGGCGGTCGCTGCCAAGTACCTCGTGCTGGCGTTTCTGCCGCTGGGCAGCGCGATCGTGATCGGGGCGATCGTCGGGACGATCGGTCAGCTCGGCGACCTGGTCGAGTCACTGCTCAAGCGCGACGCCGGGGTGAAAGACTCTTCGACGCTGATCCCCGGGCACGGGGGCGTGCTCGACCGGTTCGACAGCATCCTGCTGGTCTCGCCGTGTGTGTACCTGTACCTCCAATACGTTCTCTTCGCGTGATCGCGCAGCGCTCGCGGTCACGAGGGGGCCTCCGTTCGGCCGGCTTGCCGGAAGCGGGAGTCCCGAGCGCCCGAATCCGGCCATGACGGCGACTCCGGCAGTCCTTCTCGATGGGCTGGCGTTTCCCGAGGGCGCGCGGTGGCACGATGGCGCGCTGTACTTCTCCGACATGCACGATGGGATTGTCTGGCGGCTCACCACCGCTGGCCGCGCCACGAAGGTCCTCGAGTTGCCGGCGTTGCCGTCGGGTCTGGGATGGCTGCCGGACGGGACGATGTGCGTGGTGTCGATGGAGGACCGGCGGCTGCTGCGGCTGACGGAGGATGGACCGCAGATACTGGCGGATCTGAGCGGCGTGGCCCGCTACGTCATCAACGATATGGTGATCGACCGCACCGGGCGTGCCTACATCGGGACCTTCGGCTGCGACTTCAACAATGGCGATCCTCCCTGTCCGACGCAGGTGTTTTGTGTCCACCCGGACGGCCGCGTCGCCATCGCCGCCGACGGCATACAGTTCCCCAATGGTTCCGTCATCACGCCGGACGGCCGGACCTTCATCGTCGCCGAGACGTTCGGCGAGTGCCTGTCGGCGTTCGACATCGCCGAGGATGGGTCGCTTGGCAACCGGCGCGTATTTGGGGCGTTGCAGGGGCTAGTGCCTGACGGAATCTGCCTCGACGCGGACGGTGGCGTCTGGATCGCGTGCCTGGGCGCGAACCGGATGATCCGAATGATCGACGGGGGGACGATCACGGACACGATATCGCTGCCGGGGCGCGATGCCTTCGCCTGTATGCTCGGGGGTACCGACCGGCGCGACCTCTTTATCTGCACGGCGCGATCCTACGTGCCCGCGGAGACTAGAGCGCAGCGCGGGGGCAAGATCGAAGTCGTGCGGGTCGCGATCCCGGGCGCCGGGCTGCCGTAACGCGCTACTCAGGGAGGTGGCGTCGCAATGACCGACAGTACCTGGTGCTCAGCGCTGCAGCTCCGCGAAGTACATCTCGGCTCCATTCGGATCCCGGAAGTTGAACGTCCGGATCGGCGGATCATCGGCGATCGGCCCGTCGATGCGGACAGCTTGGCTGCGCAGCGTCTCCAACGTCTCCTCGAGTGGCACGGCTGCCTGGAATCCGAGCACCATCTTGCCTGCCGGGGATGCCGCTGACGCGGGGTGGAGCCCGAGTTTCATCCCGTCCTCCGCGCGGAGCTCGGCGAAATGGGGGCCGTAGCGCTGTTCGACCTTCATGCCCAACACACTGGAGTAGAAGCGCACGCTCTCGTCCATGTCCTTGACGAACAGGGTAACCATCG
Organism: Gemmatimonadota bacterium; assembly: GCA_021324775.1. GTDB lineage: Bacteria > Gemmatimonadota > Gemmatimonadetes > Gemmatimonadales > Gemmatimonadaceae > Palsa-1248. The sequence continues at coordinate 20,413 of JAJPIM010000024.1, read as the reverse complement.
CCATGTGACCTCCTGGTCATCCGCTGAAACCGGTACCCAGGTCCAGCATAGCGTTGGCAACGCGGGCGTCAAGCCTGGCGGGCTGTGTCACGATCAGGAGGGGTGATCAGGCGGTGCCGCATTCGGGTGGCGTGACACCAGTGTGACAGGTGATGTGCACCGGCCGGCATCGGGCGCGTCATCATCATAGTAGCTGACAGGGTAGCTGACAGGGCGGGCGTTACCAACGGCGACGTGCGTCGTTGCATCCGGCCGGGGGTCGGATCGGGGCGGTCAGCGTGATCGAACGGCGAAAGCCGAAGGAGCAATGATGAGGTATTACAGGGGAGTGGTGGTAGCCGTCGCTGCCTGTCTCGCCAGCGCCGTGCCGGCGATGGCCCAGACGCGTCTCGTGCCCAACGGGAACTGCCAGAACCAGACTGCGCAGATCTCGGTCAGCTTCAGCGGGATCGAGAAGGACGTGACAGCTGCGAAGGCCACGCTCGATGAGAAGATCGCGGAGGTCAAGGCGCTCGCGACGGACCAGCACTTCGAAAAGTTCGACGTCCAGTCCTTCAATTACAACATCAACGCGTACAACCGTGGTACGGCGGGGGATCCGCAGTTCCAGTACAACGGCAATGCCAGCTTCATCATTCTCCCGCCTGACAAGGCCGTGGATTTCATGGCGCTTCTCGTGAAGAAGGGATACCGGGCCAGCGTCAACGTCAACAGCTACAACAACGGGAGTTGTACGCAGCAATAGCCCCGTTCAAGGCTTCTTATGGCGGGCCGGCGTCCACCTCCACGTGCCGTCGGCTTTGACCTCCAGCTCCGCGTCGTATTGCTCGACCAATTCGGCGGTTTCGGCCAGAACGACGTACGTGATTGAGTTCTTGTCAAGACGCCGGAGGGCCTGCCGGAGTTGGGCTGGTTCGAGGACGGCGTCGAGCCGGTCCAGCATGGCGAAGGCGGGTCGTGCGAGGATCAGGCCTGTCAGCGCAAGCAGTTGCTGCTCTCTCAGCGAGAGCGTCGCGGGCCAATCGCGCTCACTGTCCAACCCACCGGCTTGGGCCACGATGGATTCCAACCCCATTTCGTGGAGCGTGGTCGTGATCTGGTCATCAGTGATCGCGTGCTCCTTTCCGTCTCCGAGGAGAGCGTCCCGAAGTGTTCCGAGGGGCAGGTAGGGGCGCTGGGGGAGAAAGGCGATCCTGTCCAGCGGCGGCCGAGTGACCGTGCCGTGGCCCGTTGACCAAATACCGGCTGTTGCTTCGAACAGGGCAGTTCGCGCCCTTTCATTGTGCCCGACGACCAGCACTCTCGTCCCGTGCGGTATCTCGGCAGTCAGGTCCTCGAGCACGTCGTTGCCGCCGTCGGGTGATGCCAGTGTCAGGTGTTCGTACGCGATCCGTCCCTCGGCCTCGACGAGCGTGATCCCCGCCCCATCGGACGTTGGCGCGTTCTCGATGGCGGCAGTCAACGCGCTCACCCGGACAATCACGGCGCCGAACGACGAGATGGACTGAAACTGGTCGACAATAATCGAGAACGCGCCGACCACTTGGGAGAACGCCATCGCCGATTGGGTGACGACCCCGAATTCCACCTTCCCGCGAATGAACAGCGGCGCCACGACCAGCGCCGGGATAATCTGAATCAGATAATTGTACCCTGTCGTGAAGAAGCCCAATCGGCGATTGACCGAGATCGTCCGCCGAACGTTCTGCGCGAGGTCGTCGAGGCTCCTCATGAGGCGGGCCATCAGGCTGCCTTCCCGCCGCGAGACCGCAATCGATTCGGCGTTTGTCCGTACGTGGATCAGGTTCGACCGAAAGCGGGCCTCGCGGTCCAACTGCCGATAGTTCAGCGAGATCAGCGGCCGGCCCAGGTAGATCGTCACGAGTGAGCCAAGGCAGGCGTACCCGATGGCGACACCGAACAGCGACCGGCTGATCGTCCAGAGGACTCCGGAGAACGACAGGACCGCGAGGCCTCCATTCACCAGCATGACCGTGAATGACAGGGTCGTCGCCGTGAACGCGCGAACGTCCTCGGCGATGCGCTCGTCGGGGTTCTCGACAGTGGCCGATTGCTTGATGCGAAGATAGGCGCGATTCGCGAGATATTGCCCGACGATTCGTCGCGTGAGCCACACTCGCCAGAACAACCCGAACCGGTCCTGGGTGAACTGGTACACGACGAGCACGATCGTGGATGCCGCAAACACCGCGATGTACAGAGTGGCTTGGCGGATGAATCCCGGCTGGTTGCGGTCGGCAATCGCCGTGATGAAATCGCGGCCCACATAACTGTTGACGACGTTCAGGCCGTTGATGGCGAGTGCGAACGCGATGAGGAGTGCGAACAAGCCGCGCGCCTTCCAGCGCACGTCCGACGTCAAGAAGATCTTGATGGCGCCTACGAATCGCCGTCGCGTCTGGCCGTCGAAGGCCACTGTTGGTTCGATCATATGCGATGTGTGGTCGTCGTCATCGACAGTGCTAAGCCGGGTACGTTCGATGCCAAGTTACGCGGCCGGCACTGCGCTTGGGTGCCGCTCGGTCGTAGACCGCCGTTGGGGGCCGTTGCCCGACAGGGCGACCTACGGTTCGCGAACGGCCCCCGCTGCGTATTCCACTGGCGGTGGTGGGACGGCACCCACGGCTCTACCGGGCCGGTCGCGACCGGCCCCTACCAGGGACGAATCGGGTCGCGCAGACTAGCCCTCAGGCATATTCCTCCGATGCATTGCTGCGTGGCCTGACCCGTGCTCGCACCGCGCGATCTTCCTGCGGCGTTTGGGGCCTGGAACGCACGCTGGCATGCGCCCAATGGACGCTCGTCCCGTATTGCGAACCGGGTCCGCCGCCATCCGGCGCTTATGACGCACGCCCTCGGCATCCGGTACCTGGGACCGTTCGCGTATCAGCCCAACAACTCAACCCGGCAGTTCGAGTATCCGTGGGCGTATGCCAAGGTGGCTGAGCACAGCATGGCGAACGAGGGTCGGCGGCTTCGCGTCGTCGACGTCGGCGGAAGCCTCGGCGGCCTGCAGTGGGTGCTGGCGCGCGAAGGCCATCAGGTCGTCACAGTCGACCCAGGACTCGAGGCACGCGGTGTCGGGTGGGCGGTCAATGCTGGGACGCATCAGGCGGTATCGCGCGCGTTGCGAGCGCCTGTGCAACTGATCCCGACTACTCTCGCGGGCGCCGACCTCGCGGCGGCATCGGCCGACGTATTACTCTCGGTGTCCACGCTCGAGCACCTGGCGCCGGCCGACCTGGCCGAGTTCTCGAGTCATGCGGCGCGTCTTCTCCGGCCGGGCGGGATCGCGGTGCTGACGATCGATCTCTTCCTCGATGTGCGGCCATTTGCCCCGGCCGATCACAACATGTACGGAACGAACGTTGATGTGTGCGCGCTCCTGGCGAACGCCGGCCTGACCTTACACGAAGGCCGGCGTTCGGAGCTGCTGGGGTTTCCGGAGTTCAGTGCACCGAACGTACTCGCGCACCTCAGCGAGTACATGGTCGGGGTCAACTATCCGGCACTTGCGCAATGTTTGGTGGCACGCGTTTCATCGAGGAGCGCAGGCGATCGCCCTTGATTGGACCGCGACGCGAAGGAGGCAGGCCCTGCATCCGGTGCGGCCCGTTGCCCGACAGGGCGACCTACGGTTCGCGAACGGCCCCCGCTGCTCAGGCGACTGCTCCGTCGGGACGGCAACCACAGTCCTACCGGGCGGGTCGCGACCGGCCCCTACCAGGACGAATCGGGTCGCCCACCCTAGCCCTCTGTGCTGCGCCTTCGGTGTTGTGCCTGTGCGAGCCAGACCGTGTGACCACCGCAGTCCGGATCGTCGGCGACATGGGCCACGACACGAAATCCAATCGAGTCGAGTAACGCCTCGTATTCCTCGGTGGCCAGACTGGCGTGGTAGAGCGGTTCCCCTCGATATGAGCCGACGATCTCACCATGTGACGGACCACTCGTGAACATCAAGACGGAGCCCGGCGCGGCGTGGCGTCTAAAGACGGAGAACATACCGCGCTGATCGTCGCCCGAGAGATGAAAGAAACTGTCCCAGGCGAGCAATCCGTGGAACGTCCTGCCGAGCGCCACCGTGCGCATGTCGGCGACATGCCAAGACCGATCAGGAAAACGATCGCGACAGAGGGCAATCAGCGTCGGAGACGTGTCCACGCCGTCGACGGCAAAGCCTTGTTCGATGAGATGGGAGGCGATCGGTTCAGCGGAGCCGCAGCCCAGGTCCAGGATCGTCGCGTCCTGAGGCAGGAGCTTCGTGAATCCGTCGAGCCAGGCGCGTTCGCTCCCGAGTCGGCGCCCCCGATCCGCCACGTAGTCGTGAGCGTGCCGCTCGTAGAGATCAATGATCCGTTCAGCGTGGGGATTCATGACGTTCATGACGTGACCATCTCGGTGGCATCCAAGCAACTTCGGCAGGCGTCAGAGCAAGATGGGCACGCCGCACTTGATACGGGGACACAACGGCTTCCGCCACGCTCGATGACATCGTCAGTGGCGAGCGTGGTGGCGGGGGGCACGCCGTGAATGCGTTAGGCAGGGACGGCGGCGCTGTGCTCAGCCAATCGTCCCAGGCACCGCCTTTCATCGCCGATCCGGCCCAACTCCCGGTACCGCTCGGCCGCCTCTCTCATCAATGCCGCGCCCTGCGCCTCATGGCCTTGTGCCCGCCGCAGCACACCGCGCGCTTCCCAGACCGCGGCGAGCCAGGGGCCGCCGTTCCACATTCCCGCGAGCCGCTCCGCCTCGTCGAGCCGCCTGCCGGCCCGATCATGATCGCCGTCTTCGGCGAGCGCGATCGCTGACACAATGCGGAATCCCATGGAGCAGGGCTGACAAACGTTCTGGCCCGCAAGCCAGCGATCCCCTTGTGTGATGGCCTCGGCAGCCCGCGCCTTGCTCGCCGCTCCTGCCACCATCAACGTCTGCAACCGGATCACCAGATGCGGTGCGAGCCAGCTCGATTCCGCGAGGCGCATGCCCTTCTGCATGAGCCGGCCGGCCCGGTACTTCTGCCCGCGCGCCAGCGCGACCTCAGCGAGCCGCTGCAGAGCCAACACCCGTCCCGCCACCGCCCCTGCCTCCTCATGGAGCCGGCCGGCATCGCTGAGCAGTTGTTCGGCGGTGTCCAATTGCCCGCTGAAGAGCGCGGCCTCCCCGAGAATGAGCGTCGCGAGCGCACGTCCGGGGACGGAACTCGCCTGCTCCGCAACCGTCAACAAGTCTCGGGCGGCCTTGGCGATTCCCTCGTGACCGGCTGCCCCGCACAGGCAGAACTCCGCCAGGCAGAGATGGCCGTCGAAGACGTTCGAAACAGCGGCGGGCGCCTCGCGGATCCACGCCGTGAACTCCGATTGAAATACCTCCGGCCATTTCCCCTGCATGTGCGCCACCATCCCAAAGAGGGCGCTAGCCTCGCCTATCTCGCGCCCCAGACCCCCCGTGAGCGCCAGAAGCCTGGCCTGGCGCGCGATCTCTGCTGCCTTCGGGAGGTCGCCGCTGTGGAGATGGATGATGCCCCATGCAAGCGACGCCCGCACGCGGTCGGCGATGCTGGGCGTCACCGCGGAGTCTTGCTCGAGCGCGCCCTCGTAGATCGCGATCGTCGCGGCCGCGGGGCCGACGCCGAGGTCCACGCGGAGACGCTCGCGCACGCTCTGGAACCGCCGGATGACCTCCCCGCGGTTCCCCGCGTCGAGTGCCGCTTGCATCACGGCGCGTTGCGCCTCCTCATCGGCGGGGTCGAACTCGACGAGCCGGTCGAACAACCTGCCCGCCCTGAGCACCCGCGCGTACAGTTGGCGCAAACGTTCCCGTGGCCCGTCCGCCCATTCCGCGTACCGATCGTCCGGGAGCAGGTCACCGCGATAAAGGTCCGCGGCGCGCGCCAAAGCGGCTTGGTCGCCGCCCTGAAGGGCCGCTTTTGCCTCGGCCTCGAATAGCTCGGCATCGACAACCAGGTCGTGCCCGGGCGCGAGCGCGACGCTACTGGCATCGAGCATGATCACGTCGCGCGCGCTCAGGGTGCGCCGAGCGAAGTGAACCGCTTTGCGAAGATTTGCCGACCCCGCCTCCGGGGACATTTCCGGCCACAGTGCGTCGATCGCCTGCTCGCGGTGCAAGCGATGACCTCGTGCCAGGGCGAGCAGCTTGACCAGTGCCGCGCTCCGCGCCCGACGCCATGCGGGCGCCGCCACCGAGTGACCGTCGAGCGTCACTTGGAACTGTCCCAGGGCATCGACCCGAAGCTGCATGGGACCTCTCGCGATCAGGTGTTGACCTCGATCGAGCCCGATCCGCGCCCGCGACCCCGGCTGGTCGTTCGCGGGGAACGCTGCGGGAACGGGGGCCTCCTATACTGCGGCCGCAGAACGTATCATACTCACCCCTTCGCACGGAGCAACCAATGTCACTCAGGATTGGCGACACCGCCCCCGATTTCACCGCCGATACGACGCACGGCCCGCTCGCCCTCCACCAGTGGCTGGGCGACTCCTGGGGGATCCTGTTTTCCCACCCGAAGGACTTCACCCCCGTTTGCACGACGGAACTCGGCTATATGGCGAGACTCAAGCCGGAGTTCGACCGCCGGGGAACCAAGATCATTGGACTGTCGGTGGACCCGGTCGAGAAGCATGCCGGTTGGGCCAAGGACATCGAGGAGACACAGGGGTACGCCCCCAATTACCCGATGATCGGCGATCCGACGCTTGCGATCGCCAAGCTGTACGACATGCTCCCGGCATCCTCCGGGGACACCGCGGAAGGCCGCACCGCCGCAGACAATCAAACCGTACGCACCGTCTACGTGATCGGCCCGGACAAGAAGATCAAATTGATGATCGCGTATCCGATGACCACCGGCCGAAACTTCGACGAGGTGCTGCGGGTCGTTGACTCGCTGCAGCTCACGGCGAAGCACCGGGTGTCCACGCCGGTGAACTGGAAGCCGGGCGAGGATGTGATACTCGCGGGGTCGGTCAGCAACGAGGAGGCCAGGAAGCTGTACCCCGAGGGATGGAAGGAGCCGAAGCCGTACATCCGGATCGTGCCGCAGCCGACGGCCGGCCGGGTGCGCTTCCGCAAGGACGCAATCGCCACCTTCGACACGAATCTCGACACGGTCTTCAGCTACATGAGCGCCGGTGAACACCCGCACGCAGCGTTCAAGAGTTATCGGCTCGTCGGCGTCCGGGGGGGCGTCGTGACGATCGATGCGGAGGTATACAATCCGGACGGCACGACGTTCCGCACCGAGATCCGCCATCACCTCGAGGCGCCGAAACGGATCGAGTCGACCATGAGTGGCGGTGCGTTCGACGGGGCGCGTTTCGTTCATTCCTACACGCCGACGAAAGGCGGAACCGTCGTCGATGTGGACGGAGAGTTTCCGGCGCTTCCAGGGGTAACGGAGGCAGATGAGATCAAGATGCTCGACGGTTTTTTCACGACGGCCTACGCTGAAGACGCGGCCACACTCCGCACCTGGTCAGCGGCATCCGTGCGATGAAGAAGCGAGTGGTGATCGTGGGCGCTGGGTTCGGAGGGCTCGAGCTCAGCGCCACCCTCTCGGAGAAACTGGGGGACGGCGTCGACATAACGCTGGTCGACCAGAATGACTCCTTTGTCTTCGGGTTTTCGAAGCTCGAGGTGATGTTCGGCCGGGCGACCCCGGCGGAGGTCCGGATTCCATACCGGACCATCGCGAAACCGGGGGTTCGGTTCGTGCAGCAGACGGTTGCAGCCATCGACCCCGAAGCGAAGCGCGTGACCACCGACCGAGCTGTCTTCGAGGCCGACTATCTGGTGATCGCGCTCGGGGCCGACTACGATGCCGGCGCAACGCCTGGTTTGGCCGAGGCCGGGAACGAGTATTACTCGATGTCCGGCGCGGACCGCATACGCTCGGTGCTCCCCGCGTTCACGCGTGGCAACGCGATCGTGGGGGTTTGCGGCGCTCCGTTCAAGTGTCCGCCCGCGCCGAGCGAGGCCGCATTGCTGCTACATGACCATCTCATGCGGAGGGGCATTCGCGAGCAGTGCACCATCACGCTCGTCATGCCGTTCGGAAGTCCGGTGCCGCCGTCACCCGATACTTCGCGCGCCCTGGTTGCAGCCTTCGCCGAGCGGAACATCGCGTTCGTGCCGAGCCGGCAAGTCCGCCAACTGTCGGCCGCGCGGCGCGTCGCGGTGCTGGACGACGGGAGCGAGCTTCCCTACGATCTCTTCCTCGGCATTCCTAAGCACGTGGCGCCGCAGGTCGTGCAAGCGAGCGGGCTTACCGAGAATGGGTGGATTTCGGTGCATCCGAGGACCCTCGAGACACGCTACCCCGGTGTGTACGCGATAGGCGATGTCTCGAATCCAGGGACGCCAAAGGCCGGTGTTTTCGCGGAGGGTGCGGCTCGGTCGGTCGCCAGCGCATTGATTGCGGCACTGACCGGTGTGGGGCAACAGGAGCCGTATGCAGGAGCCGGGTCCTGCTATGTCGAGTTCGGCGGCGGGCAGATCGGACGGGTCGATGTCGACTTCTTCTCGGGACCCAAGCCTACCGGGTCGTACCAGGCCGCATCCGCCGCGTTACGCGCGGATAAGGAACACTTCGCGTCGAGCCGCCGGGCACGCTGGTTCGGAATGAGTCGCTGAGTGTAGCTGGACGCCAACCGAGGGATGGGCGCCGCCGAAACCGGCACGGCGAAGGTTACCTGGCGTGATCATCGCTCCGAAGAAGACTATCCGGATCAAACGGGGGCGCCGCGGGATCGTACGCCTTCATCGGATCGACGCGCTTGAGGTCCACGAGCCACGCGCCCGGCCGCTCGTCGTCGACGAGCGTGCGTTTCCACTCGCCATCGATAAAAGCCCACGTCTCATCCTGAACCGTGGTCGTTTGAAAGAGTCGCAGTCGTCCTGCGCTCAACTGGCGTCTCGACCATTGCTGCAACACCGTGGCTTTCAAGGTCGCGCCGCAACTGATCAGGTTCACGATGGTGTTGCTGATGGAAAGATTCTCCTTCACCTGGTCGAAGCCGGCCGTGGAATACGCCGCCGACTGCTTGAATGACCAAACCTGTCCGTTGAACATGTGGGCTTCGAATCCGGGCGCGTAGAGCGCAAATAACTGCTTCGCGTCGTTGGCAATGGTGGCGCGTTCGATCCGGATGTACTGGCTACGCAGTTGATGCCATCGCGTGTCTCCTCTGGGCACCGGCGCGCAGGCCTCCGCGCGAGCCTCGGTCACGACGACACACACTACGGCCAGACCCACGAGTATCCAGCACTTCATCGCGACCTCCGTCGATTGCGCACGACGTTACTGGCCATCACGGCGCGAGGAGACGCGCCGGGTGGTCAGTCACCAACAGAATAGTAGACAGCTCTGAGCCACCAGTGGTTGCGTCAGAGCAATGGCGCCCGAATTAGTGTTCGGAAATCGGACGCCGTTTCTCGGAATCGAACATCTGACGCCTTGACAACGTGCTAGCGTCGCTGTCATCCGTAACATTGACAAGGACTTGCCATGTAAATGCGACGAGGCGCGGCGTCTGCATTGCTTCTCTGACTTGTGCCCGGCCTAGTTGAGAATCCACGCCGTCTGAGAGGCTCCGCCATGAATGAGACGCGCCGACATGCCGAAAGACCGTCAGCAATGAAGGCGGCCGCCGAAACACTTGATGCCATCCGGCGTGACGTGTCCGTCGCATGGCGATCGCTGTGGCGGCGGCCAGGCTTCATCATCGCTGCGGTCGTGACGCTCGCCATGGGGATCGGAGCCAACGCGGCGCTGTTCAGCGCAGTCGATGCCGTGCTCCTCCGGCCGCTGCCCTTTGGCCACCCCGACGGCCTGGTCAGCGTGTCGGTAACCGGCGAGTTGGGCAACTCACTGGGCGAGTACATCCAGATCCAACGCCTCACCCGCTCGTTCGCCGAGTTGGGTTTCAGCAAGGACTTGAGCGTGACCCTCACGGGCCGAGGACAGCCGGCGGAGCTCAACGCGGCATCGGTTTCGGTGAATCTCTTCTCGTTGCTCGGCGTCTCGCCCGCATCCGGCCGCGCGTTCGCCAGGGGCGAGGATACGCCAGGCAACGATCGCCTCGTGATTCTGAGCGATGGCCTCTGGGCGGATCGCTTCGGGCGCGATCCACGGATCATCGGCCAGGCGCTCACGGTCGATGGCGTCGCCCGGACCGTGGTCGGGATCATGCCGCCGGGATTCCGGTATCCCGCGGCGAGCGGCCGGATATGGATACCGCAGGCGGTGGACGCCGGTAATCAGGGCGCCTTGTGGGGAAATGCCGGGTATCGCTTGATCGGGCGCCTCGCACGCGGCGCGACGGCAGCACAGGCGCAGTCTGAGCTCCGCCGAGTCGCGCAGCAGCTCCGGCACCTCAATCCCATATGGGTTCCGGGGCCCCAGTACGGAACCGCGGCCCAGGTGGTGTCTCTGCAGCAGGGGATGGTGGACGCGGCCCGTCCGATGCTGCTCATCCTGTTTGGCGTCGTCTCGTTCGTGTTGCTCATTGCGTGTGCCAACGTCACCAACCTGCTGCTTGTCCGGGCGACATCCCGGGAAACGGAGCTCGCGGTCCGCGCGGCGCTGGGTGCGGACCGCCGCCGTCTCGTGCGCCTGCTACTCGTCGAGAGCCTGTTGCTGGCGGCACTTGGCGGGGTGATCGGTCTGTTCGTTGCGTGGTGGACCGAGCCGGCGCTCGTTGCACTTTTCCCCGCGGGGACACCGCGCGCGTCCGAGGTGGCAATCAACGTGCGTGTGCTGGGCTACGCTGCCTGCCTGATTCTGGTGACTGGGCTGGCGTTTGGCCTCCTGCCCGCGCTTCGCGCCACAGGCCCGCACCTGCAGACCCGATTGCAGTCGGGCGGCCGCGCGTCGTCGCAGCGTGTAAGCCACCAGCGGGTGACCGGCATGCTCGTCGCCGGTGAGATCGCTCTGGCGGTGATGCTCGTCTCCGCTGCTGGCGTGCTCACGAGGAGTTTCGATGGGCTGCGACGCGTCGACCCCGGCTTTCGCGGAGATGGCCTAGTGTCGGCGGTTGTCTATCTTCCGGAGCGGACATACGCGGACTCCGGCCGGGTCATCGCGTTTTACAGTTCGGTGCTCGATCGCGTGGCGGCGCTTCCGGGCGTGCAGGACGCCGCAGCCACCAGTCATCTCCCGCTCGGTGAGGCGAGTTACGGGATGGCGCTCCGCATCGAGGGGCAAGCAGAGGACGTGACTCACGCATTGCCATCGGTCGATCACTATGAGGTGATCACTCCCGGGTACCTGCGGACGATGGGTATCCGCCTGCTGAACGGACGAGGATTCACGGGCGTGGATCGGGCGGGCGCACCTGGCGTTGCGGTCGTGAGCGCGTCGATGGCAGCGCACTTCTGGCCAGGCCAGGATCCGCTGGGCAAGCGGGTCGGGTATCCGTGGCCGAGCGACTGGATCACGGTCGTTGGCGTGGTGGCCGACGTCAAGCAGGACAGCTTGAGCGGGACGGGAGAAATGGCCCTCTATCGGCCCTTCCTCCAGCGGCCGGCCACCACCATGACGATCGTCGCCCGGGCGCCCGATCCGGATGCCGTTGCCCGCCCGTTGCAGTCCGCGGTATGGGCCGCCGACCCCGACGTGCCGTTGGGCGATGTGCGAACGTTTGGGGCGGTAGTGTCGCGAGCGCTGGCGACCCATCGATTCGCGATGTTGCTCGTCGCGGGATTCGCGTTCCTTGCACTCGCCCTCGGGGCGTGCGGCATTTACGGCGTGGTATCCTACGCGGTCAGCCAGCACACGCGTGACATCGGCATCCGCATCGCGCTGGGCGCGTCGCCGCGGGGCGCTCTCCGGGCGGTGCTCGCCTCCGGCGCATCGTTCGCCGCCACAGGGCTCGCAACCGGCTTGCTCGGTGCGGCCGTGCTCGGGCGGGTGCTGACCCGGTATCTCTACGGCGTGTCGCCCACGGATCCGCTCACCCTGTCGCTGGTCGTGATCGTCCTCGCGATCGTGGCGGCGTTGGCAACGTACATCCCGGCCCGCCGCGCGACGCGCATCAGTCCCGCCATGGCGTTACGGGGGGAGTAGCTGATAGAGAGTAGAAACACAGTAAGTAGAAAGTAGACAAACAGTGTTGGCGGCCTGGATGGTGCGCCGCAGAAGGCCGCGTCACTGGGTCTACTTTCTACTTTCTACAGGCGGTTGAGTCCTCCTGGGTTACGGGTCAACACCTTTCACCATTGTTGGACCCGAACTGCTCGGGGACCTTGCGAAGCCGCTCGCCGAAGTTCGCGCCGCCGCCGCATACTGACGCGGGTGCAGGACAGATCACTGGCGGAACGCACGACTGAGTAGAGCACCTGGGGCGCCGGCACGAATTGCGCGTGGTTCGATTGCGCTGTTAGAATCGACCAATGGAGGCAATCGTGAGCGCAACTCAGCCGCGCGTGGTGATCGTTGGCGGCGGCTTCGGCGGGCTCTCCGCGGCGCGCGGGTTGGCTGGGGTCCCCGTCAGCGTGACGCTCATCGACAAGCGGAACTACAATCTCTTCCGTCCCATGCTGTACCAGGTGGCCACGGGCCTGTTATCCGCCGACGAAATCGCCGGACCGCTCCGGTCGATCCTCAGCCGGCAGCAAAATGTCGAGGTGTTGCTGGACGAGACCGGCAGCATCGACACGGTGCAGCGGCTCGTGCATTTGAAGGAGCACGTGGTGCCGTATGACTTCCTCGTGCTCGCGACCGGCATTCAATACAACTACTTTGGCCACGACGACTGGCGGCGCACCGCGCCGGGCCTCGAGTCGCTCGACGATGCCGACCTGATTCGCGGCAAGGTCCTGCTGGCGTTCGAGCGCGCCGAGGAGATTGCCGCGCTCGATCGGTCGGACGCGGAGAGAGTCCGCCAACTGCTCACGTTTGTCCTCGTCGGCGGGGGGACGGTGGGCGTGGAAATGGCGAGCACTCTGGCGGAAATGTCGCGCATGGCCCTGGCGCACGATTTTCGCCACATCGATCCTCGCGCGGCGAGGATTCTCGTGTACGAGGCGGCTCCGCGCGTGCTTCCGGCCTTTCCGGAGGTCCTAGCGACCAAGGCGCGGCGCCATCTGGAGAGCCTGGGCGTGAAGGTGTACACGAACACACGCGTCACGGACGTGGACGCCGGCGGGATTGTCGCCAATGGCGAACGCATTCCGGCCGCGACAGTGTTGTGGAGCGCGGGCGTGCTTGCGTCTCCTGCGGGTCAATGGCTGGGCGCTCCAATGGACAAGTCAGGGAAGGTTATCGTCAGCCCGGACCTTTCGGTGCCGGGTCACCCTGAGATTTTTGCGATTGGGGACACGGCGCACGTCGTGGCGCCGGCGCGAAATCTGGTGGGCATGAAGGTGAAGGAGCCAATGGTCATGCCTGGCGTAGCGCAGCCGGCCATCCAGGAGGGCAAGTACGTGGCTGCCTTGATTCGGCGTCGCGTGCGAGGCCAGGAGCCGCCCCGGCCCTTCTGGTATTGGGACAAGGGCGATCTGGCGATTGTGGGCCGCACCTATGCGGTCGCAGACCTTCGATTTGTGCGCTTCGCGGGATTTGCGGCGTGGATCGTCTGGGCGGTTGTGCACATTTATTTCCTGATCGGATTCGCGAACCGTTTCTTCGTTATTCTGCAATGGGGAATTTCATTCTTGACCAAGCGGCGCCAGGTGCGCGTCTTCCCTGGACAAGAGAACGCCGCACAGGCTCCCTAGGTTCGGGATTCTGCAAGTGGGTTTCGCACGTCGCTGGTGCGAGCTTGGGCTGGTCCAATCATAGAGAGGAGTACCGGCGTGGCTGACAGCGCCGAACCTGCCGAGACGAGAACGGCCGATGCGGTCCTGAGATTGGAGAATCGGCGCACCGGAGAAATCCTGTGTCTCCGCCGGCTGCGGGGCGCCGGCGGCGACACCGTATTGGTCATCGACGGCTCGCTGCCGCCACGCGCCAAGGGTCCGCCACCTCACATCCACTTCCGGGCCAGCGAGGAGGGGACGGTCACCGCGGGTCTGCTCGGGGCCCGGGTCGGCAACAAGACGATCCTCGTGCCGGTGGGGGGAACTGTGGCGTTTCCTGCCGGCGTGGTGCATGCGTGGTGGAACGCCGGGGACGAAGTCCTGGAGTTGAGCGGCCGATCGTCGCCGGCGGGTGACCTGGATCGCTATCTCCAGGCGATTTTCGCCGTCGTCAACGCCAACCCGTCGGGTCCGCCCTCGGTCTTCTACCTCGCGCACGTGGCATGGCGCCATCGGCGTTCACAGGCGTTCACGACACCGCCACGAGCGATTCAGCGAATCCTCTTTCCCGTCATTCTCGGCCTCGGGTACGCGATGGGGAAGTACCGTGGTGCCGACTGGCCCGGCTCACCTGCGTCGTGTCCAGGCGTGCTGCAAGCGTCCGTGTAAGGGGTCCTGCCAGGCGCGGACCCTGAACGTTGTTGGTGTGTGCACTCACCCCGGCCCGCGCACAACTACACCGACTGAACTGAATCGACGACAGGAGGAGTGACATGGCTCGAACCGGGACTCATTTTGCGGCCCGATTCAATCGCCTGTGGCTGACGGACTCGATTCGGACGACGATCGCTGCCACCGTATCGCTGTACGGTGCCCGCCTGGTGGGCCTTCCAGAGGCATATTGGGCCGCGATCACGACGCTTGTTGTCATGCAATCGACCCTCGGCGCCGCACTGATGCCGTCCTGGCAGCGTTTTGCCGGGACTGCGCTGGGAGCGGCGGCGGGAGCGCTAGCGGCCACGCATTTCGGTGCGAGTCCGATTGTGTTCGCAGCCGGCATCCTTGCGCTTGGGCTGGTCTGCGCGGCGCTGCGGCTGGATCAAACCGCGTATCACTTTGCGGGCACCACCCTCGCGATCGTGGTATTGGCATCGCACGAGAAAGCCGGATGGGTTGCCGCGTTGCACCGCTTTGTCGAAGTGTCGATCGGGATTGCCGTGGGCCTGCTGATCATCGCGGTTTGGCCTGAGCGCGATGCACCTGCGACCGCAAGATCTTAGATACGCCTGAACATCCTCGATGGACCGGCCGCTTCGAGCAGCCGCACGATCGGCCCCACAACGCATTCGTACTCATCTGGCGGCGATCCTAGCTCGATGAGCCCGATCGGGTCCCACTGATCAACGAGGTCCCGGATCTCGCGCCAACGTGCGCGAGATTGCTCCTTTGTCAGCACGCGCTCAGGGACCCACCTCGATCATCGCGTCTTGGCGGGGGCCGCGCGCAGACTCCGCCGCAGTGCAACTGCTGAACCACCATCGCCCGAGGTCGGCTGCCATGTGGGTGAGCCGAGCGCCCCGGTGTACCCGAGTGGCAGGACCAGGCCTGACGTCACATTCACGAGCTCCAGCAGTGTGGTGGTGGCGTTGCGGCCGACGACCCACTGGCCATCCGGCGACCAGTCGATGTCGAAGTCATATTGGTTGGTGTTGATCCCGATCGTGTGTTGGCCCGCGCCGGTTGCATGGACGACGGCGATCGGGCCCGCCCCCCCGTCACTCGCGAGGTAAGCGATCAGGTCGGAGTGGGGCGACCACTGTGGAGAGTGGGCGGGGATGCCGAGGTCGGTGACGGTTCCCGTGGCGAGCGTCAGGATGCGCAGGTTGCCGGAGTTGAGGTCGACGTAGGCGACACTGTCGCCGTCGGGCGAGGGCGATTCCCAGTAGTCATCGCCCGGGTTGGTGGTATGCACGGTATCGGCACCGGTCCCGTCGGGATGAATCCGATCCAGAATCCCCCGTGCATCCGTAATCCGCGAGTAGTAGATCCACGTTCCATCGCGCGAGAAGAATGGCCATGCGTCGGCGGTGGTGTCCGACACATCCAGCACCAACACGTTGCCCTTGAGGTCTGAGGTGCACAGTGGCATGACGCCCGCGTTGCCTTCCGGGCACACGAAGACCACGGAGGTGCCACTGGGCGCCCACTTCACGTCCGTGGCTGCGACGCGCGTCAGGGCGACAAACCCCGAGCCGTCGATATTGAACATGACGACACCGCCCGAATCGCTGGTCGCCGCCAGTGTGCCCGTCGGGACGACGCTGATGACTGTGCTGTCCGAGAATCCATCGGACCTCGCCAGCACGGACGCGAGTCCGAGCGCGGTTGCCGTCACCTTTGGGCCGGCTGCCGTTACGGGCCCCGAGGTGACTGTGTACGTCACCGGATCCCCGGGCCGCGGATTGCCCGCGCGATCGACGGCTGACGAGTGCAGCGTGCCGCTCTTGCCGGCATATAGCGCGGTATCTTTGGGCGCGGCGACGACACCGGTGGCGCGTCCGGGCAGGATCACGAACGTCACGGTGTCCACATATCCGAACTCGGGAACCGCGACCTGGATCTTTGCCCGTCCTGACTGCAGTCCAAACAGGATCTGTATGCTGGCCTGTCCGCTCGCGTTCGTGGTATCGACGGCAAAACTCGAAAAGCCCTGGCTGGCCAGCGACGCGACGAACGCATTGCCGGTGCCGGCGCTGTCGGCCATCACGGATTGAAACTGCACGACCTGGTGAGCGATCGAGGCGATGGGCGACGGCGCAATTTGCACCACGAGTGCCTGAGTGAGCAGGGTGCTGATCGTGTCCTCCTGTCCACCCCCAGCCACGACGCGAATCCCAAACGAACGGCTCGAACCGCTGCGGGGGCCAGTCCCGCTACCACAGCCAGCGAGCACGATCACAGCGATCAGTGCGGCGACCCACCCAGCGTGCCTGGACATGCAATACCTCAAGTAGCGAGCGGTCTCAAGTGTGCACCCTTGGCCGCATCGGCGCAATTGTGCGGATGACCGGATGCCGAGCAGCGGCAGGCCTCGAGCGAGATGGTGGTTACACAGCGTATGCTCGGGTTACACACCGCAACGCTGCGCCGGTGTCCGCTGGCGCGTTCGGGTGCGCCAGACGCACGGGTGGCGTCACCATGTTCTGCGCTATGGCGAAGAGGTAGCGCTTCACCGCCGGCTGACGACTGTGGTCGTGTACCCGCAATGCCCGCAGAAACGTGTCCGAGGTAATGTCGTTTGGCCCGTTGACATTGACCCAACGTCAAGGGCTAGCCTTGGCCCATGGCAGCGAGATTCGGGGTGCCGATCGCCGTCTTGGCCATCCTGGCGCCGTGCTCGGGGGAGGCGCAGGGGTCAGGCGCCGGGATGCTGACGTACGCGTACGGCGCGAATTGGGATGCAGCGCGAGCGCAGCGAGACATGCTGATCTTCGAGTACTTCAGCACCTGGCGCTACGGCGACAATTACGTCTACCTCGAGACGCAGAATCTCGCGACGCGGGAGGGTGACGCCGCAACCGCTGGCTCCGGCCCCACGACCCCGTATGGCGAAGTCCACGCGAGAGTCAGCATCGGCAAACTGTCGGGAGCGGCCGTCTCTCTCGGTCCGCTGCAAGATGTCCTCACCGCGTATCAGATCGACGTCAGCCAAGGGGACGTCGTGCTCCTGACCGGCGCGGGCATGACATGGGGTCTGCACGGGAGGCCGCTGTTGAACACGGACTTCTTCGTGCGATACGATCCGAGCTTGGGCACAATAACGTGGCAGGGGGTAGCGTATGGCGAGTGGACGTTCCGCGTCGGCCCTGCACCCGTGAGCTATGGCGGCTATGCGAAGTTCGTGGGTCCGGAGGGGGCGGTGGCCCCGTTCATTGTGAGTGACACCCGGCTACTGTGGGCCGCATTTCCACACGCCCGCCTGGGACTGGCGATACGCGCCTGGCGAAACGATTCGGGTGTCCGCGGGATCAATGAGGTAGTTCCCGAAGCGATTGTTCAGTGGAGGTTTTGACCGATGCTCCGAATCGGCGCGTTTGCGGAGATGACGGGCGTGACGACGCGCCTGCTCCGCCACTACGAAGTGATGAACGTATTCACACCCGCGGAGACCGATCGGCGTAACGGGTACCGCTACTATACTCGTGAGCAGGTCGCTGAGCTCCAGCAGATCTTGGCCTATCGCGCAGCCGGGATCTCCTTGGCGGTGGTCTCGGGAGTCGTCAACAGTGGTGGATCGCGGGATGCCATTCACACCGCGCTGACCCGCCAGCGTGCCGCTCTGCTCGAGGAACGCGAGAGGCTCGATCGGCAACTCATGGTGCTCGACGCGGAGCTCGCCAGTCGTTCGGCACCTGCGCCGAACCAATGGCCCTTCCGCCTCAAGCAGACCGGCCCTGTGTGGGTCGCATCGATGCGCCGGGTCGTCGAGTCGTACTCGGACGCCGACGCGTTGCTCAAGCAGGCCCGTGCCGATTTGTCCGTCCGCGATGCAACACCATCGGCCACGATCTGGCATCGCTGTCGGCCGGCGGAGCGGTCCATCGACTGCGAGGTGCAGGTTCTGTTTGCGCGGCCGCCGGCCAGGTCGAGCATTCCGATACGCCACCTGACACGCCAGTTAGTGGTGAGCTTTGCCCACATTGGCTCCGAGGCCGAGTTGCCGGCCATCTACAAGGAGATGGCGCGCTGGTCGAGCGCCGCGCAGTATCGGCATTGCGGGCCACTCAGAGAGGTGTATTGGGACGGTGGCGACGGTCCGCCCATCATCGAGATCCAGTTTCCAGTGTGCCCTGCGTAGACCAGACTCAAATGGTCATGGGGCTGTATCCTGCCTTTCTCACTCACCGCCGAACTAATCCCGCTAGCGGCCCGTTCCAGAACAGCGTGACACTGTTCAAGGGGTGGTATGCGAGGAAAGCGCAGGGACCGATTTTCGAACAGCTCAAGCGGTTCCAATCAGATGGCGCGAGGTTGCCACCGCCGATTGGAACCCGTCTTGACTCGAAGACGCAAGGATTGACAGATTGTCCTTGCGAGGAGGAGAGCAAACAATGGCGATTGGCTTCTAGCGAGCAACAGCCCGAGACGTAACGAGGCCCGCTTCGGCAGCGGGCCTCGTTGTGTTTGTGCATGCTGAGGCTGCACGCGGTCATTTCGTCTGGCCGTTATTCAAACACGTGATCGGGGTTGTACTTGAACCGCGTTTACTCCCGCGCGCGTAGCCGTCGGTATCGATGGATCGATTCGCACGCCCCGCCGCCGATCATGGCATTACAACGACAACCACCGCGCGGCTGAGTCTGCGTTATGGTAACCGCGACTCACTCCGACCGACTGCTCACGGATGAGCGATCGCGCGCATCCAGGGATGAATGCAACATTGGAACAGCACCGTCCCGGGCCCATCGACGGACGTGTCGAACTCGGTGCCCGGCGCCACGAAGTCGGCTGCCGTGAGCGCCGTGCACTCCGGCGCAACCACGGCATTCCCGGACAACTGATTCAGTAGCGGCACGATCCCGCCGCCGAATACTGCGACGCGCGTGAAGGTATGCACCTCGCCACCGTTATTCGTCGCCGCGATCGTCTGGCCCGGGTTAACCTTGAAAGCCGGTGGCGAGAAGTCATATCCCTGGACGTGCCCATGCCGCGTCAGCTCGGCGATGAACTGGTCGAATTTCATACCGCCCGGACGCACGCACGTGCCTGGCCCTACCGCGGCATTAAAGGTCGCGGAATCACACACGTCATGCATTATCACCGACCGCACTGACCCACCGCCGGCGGAAGCGCTCTTGGTCGGCGCGCTCGCGCCGTCGGTTCTGCTGGCGAGCGGGTCCGTCAGCCGGGCCGAATCGCCGCAGGCGGCGAGGAGCAACGGGATGAGCAGGCTCAGGGCAAGACCTGTGGAGCGGAGCATAAGACCTCCCTCTCTTCAGGAAATGTTTGACGGCGGCGCGCCGCCGAACATACGCCGGCCGCTGGCGCCCCGCAACGGCCGGCCTAATGGGTGTCAATGGTCAATGGAAAAGACCCTGTTGCAGTGCAATAGAGATATCCCGTGGGGTGCAATCTCGATTGTTCGCCGGGGTCAAGCGGCGCCGACGCTCACCCGTTCTCTTCGCGGCCACCCCTTGCATGCCGCGAACGCTTGCGTTAAATACTTGACCGAATGGTAAAGCATTGGCCTGCCCGCCTGGATGCCTCGTTCGCCGCGCTCTCGGATGCCACCCGACGCGGCGTTCTGGAGCAGCTCGGCCGTTCCGACGCCTCGATCTCGGATCTTGCCGACAAGTTCCAGATGACCCTGGCGGGCATGATGAAGCACGTCGGCATCTTGGAGGAGGCCGAGCTGGTCACCACGGAGAAGGTCGGGCGCGTGCGGAACTGCAAGCTGGGCGCGGACCGATTGGAGGAAGAGACGGCGTGGCTCGAGAGGTACCGCCAGCGCTGGGACGAACGCTTCGACGAGTTGGACAAGGTTGTCGAGGAACTGACACGAAAGGAGAAGAGCGATGAACGCAAGAATCGAAAGTAAGCCCGGCCCCGTGAAGAACCGCACCACGGTGGAACG
>JAJPIM010000014.1 GCA_021324775.1 Gemmatimonadota bacterium | reverse complement strand
CTCGGGATCACACCGCCCACGATCTTGTCCTCGAACACGAAGCCCTGGCCCTGCTCCGACGGCTGCATGTTGATGACCACGTGGCCGTACTGCCCGCGGCCGCCCGACTGCCGGATGAACTTGCCCTCGACTTTCTCGACCCGCCGGCGAATCGTCTCGCGATACGCGACCTGCGGGCGGCCGATGTTGGCGTCCACCTTGAACTCGCGCTGCATCCGGTCGACCAGGATCTCCAGGTGCAGCTCGCCCATCCCGGACATGATCGTCTGCCCGGTCTCCTGGTCCGTATGGACCCTGAAGGTCGGATCCTCTTCCGACAGCTTCGCGAGCGAGATCGCCAGCTTGTCCTGGTCCGCCTTGGTCTTCGGCTCGATCGCCACGTCGATGACCGAGGCCGGAAACTTCATCGCCTCGAGAATGATCGGGTGGTCGTCATCGCACAGGGTGTCGCCCGTCCGCGTGTCCCGGAGCCCGATCGCCGCCGCGATGTCGCCCGCCCGCACTTCCTGGATCTCGTCCCGCTTGTTGGCGTGCATCTGCAGCAGCCGCCCGACCCGCTCACGCTTGTCTTTGGTCGAGTTGTAGACGTACGACCCGGTCGACAACACGCCCGAATACACGCGCACGTACGTCAGTTTCCCGACGAATGGATCCGTCGCGATCTTGAACGCGAGCGCCGAGAACGGCGCGCTATCCGCCACCTGCCGCTCCGCCGGCGTCTCGTCCTGGTGCTGGAGATGACCGGTGATCGACTTGAGATCCACCGGCGCCGGCAGATAGTCGATCACGGCGTCCAGCAGCGCCTGCACGCCCTTGTTCTTGAACGCCGCCCCGCACAGCACCGGCACGATGTGCCCCCCGACGGTCGCCGCCCGGATCGCATGCTGGATCTCCGGGAACGACAGCTCCTCCCCGCTCAGATACTTCTCGAGCAGCGTCTCATCGTGCTCGACCGCGGCCTCGATCACCTCGTGCCGTGCCTGCTCCGCCGCCTCACGATAAACCTCTGGAATCGGTTGCTCGGTGAACGACTTGCCGAGCGATGCGTCGTCGGCAAACACCACCTGCACCCGCCGCAGCACGTCGATATGCCCCGTGAACAGCTCCCCCGATCCCACCGGTAGTTGCAGCGGATAGGACGCCTTCGACAGACGGTCGCGGATCATCCGCACGCACCGGTCGAAGTCCGCTCCGACACGGTCCATCTTGTTGGCGAAGATCAGCCGCGGCACGCGGTACCGGTCGGCCTGGCGCCACACGGTCTCGGTCTGCGGCTCCACGCCCGCCACCGAATCCAGCAGCGCGACCGCCCCGTCCAGCACCCGCAACGACCGCTCGACTTCGGCCGTGAAATCCACGTGGCCGGGCGTGTCGATGATGTTGATCCGGTACTCGATCCCGTTCCGGGTCCAGAAACAGGTCGTCGCGGCCGACGTGATCGTGATGCCGCGCTCCTGCTCCTGCTCCATCCAGTCCATCGTCGCGGTCCCTTCGTGGACCTCGCCGATTTTGTAGTTCTTCCCGGTGTAGTACAGAATCCGCTCGGTCGTAGTCGTCTTCCCGGCATCGATGTGCGCCATGATGCCGATGTTCCGGTAGCGATCGAGTGGTGTGGACCGTGCCATTGTACAAGCTCTCTCGCCCCTCGAAGAGGCGTCTCATTTCAGCAAAAATGCGGGTGGACCGACACCTCGGATCACCGAGGCTGGTATCCATCCGCCGTTCGCCGGGTACGGTCGCCACTGCAGCACGACCGGGGACCCTTGGCGCGCCGCTCCGCCAGCCAGTCCCGGCCAGCTCACGACGTCAAATTGTGAGTGTCGTCCTGATTGCTTTTTTAATCGCCGTTCTCGACGCGTCTACCCACCCTTCACTCTGGTGGAAGCCCAGCATCGCAAGGGGACAGTCCCCAGTCCCCAATCCCCAACCACAGCCTTTTAACTTAACCGCCCCGTCCTACCAGCGGTAGTGCGCGAACGCCTTGTTCGCCTCCGCCATCTTGTGCGTGTCGTCCTTCTTCTTCACCGCGTTCCCCTCACCCTTCGAGGCCGCGATCACTTCCGCCGCCAACCGCTCGGGCATCGACTTCTCGTTCCGCTCGCGCGAGAACGTGATCAGCCACCGCATCGCCAGCGCCGTCCGCCGCTCCGGGCGTACCTCAACCGGCACCTGATACGTCGCGCCACCCACCCGCCGGCTCTTCACCTCGACCACCGGCTTGAGATTCGAGAGCGCCTGCTTGAACACGTTCACGCCCGGCTGGCTCGTGCGCGCCTCGACGAGATCCATCGCCCCGTAAAAGAGCCGCTCCGCTGTCGACTTCTTCCCCTGCAACATCATCGCGTTGATGAACTTGGAGACGGTCTGGCTGTCGTACCGCGCGTCCGCGAGAATCGGACGCTTCACGGACTTCTTCCGGCGGCTCACTTCGCCTTCCCGGCCGCGGACGCACCACCCGCCTTCGGCTTCTTCGTGCCGTATTTCGACCGGCTCTGATTCCGCCCGTTCACGCCCGACGCGTCCAGACTCCCGCGCACGATGTGATACCGCACGCCCGGCAAATCCTTCACTCGGCCGCCACGAATCAGCACGATCGAGTGCTCCTGGAGGTTGTGACCCTCTCCAGGGATGTACGCGGTCACTTCGAATCCATTCGTCAGCCGCACACGCGCGACTTTACGCAGCGCCGAGTTGGGCTTCTTCGGAGTAGTCGTGTAGACGCGCGTGCACACGCCCCGCTTCTGCGGGTTCGACTTCAGCGCGGGCGCCTTCTCCTTCTTGAGAACGTCGCGGCGGCTCTGCCGGACGAGCTGATTGATGGTCGGCATGTTTCAGGTCGGGGAACACTCGGGCGCGCAACCGGATCGCCGCACGCCGGAAGGCCGCTCGGCTGGAAGCCGTTCGCGACACAGACCGTGAAACGTAAGTCCAGGCGCCCGTTGGTTCAAGACCATGCGACATGCCCTCTACCCGCGACCCGCCACCCGGTCCATCATTTACCCGCGACGAATGCGCCCCCAGGCATCCGGCCGCGGCCACTCCCCGCGCAGCACGTCTCCCACAGCAGTCTCCATAGCTGACTCGCCGTGCGCCCGGCACCAACCGCCCTGAGACCTCCACTCCCACAAGAATGCGACGCACCGCCCAGCACCCGCCGGCACTCGGCGCTTCGGCATGCCCCGCCACCACACCCGAGACCGCACTCGCATCCGCGCTGGTTACGGTAGTCACGGCGGTATTCACGGCGGTATTCACCGCGGTGCACGCTGCAGTGTTCACCGCGATATTCACGGCGGCCGTCATCGCCGCTGCCCCGCCCGCCGCTTTCGCGCAATCCGCGCGCACGTCCGGCCTCCCGTCCCACCCCAACATGACGCAGGCGCCCACCACTCCCACCATCCTCCGCCCAGCCGCCGTGTTCGACGGCACGGAGCTCCACCAGGGATGGACGGTCGTTGTGCAGGGGAACTCCATCGTCGCCGCCGGGCCAGGGGCCGAGAGTTCCGCGCCCGCCGGTGCCGCTACGATCAACCTGCCAGGGATGACCCTCCTGCCCGGACTGATCGACGCCCACACGCACGTCTTCCTGCACCCGTACAACGAGACGCCCTGGAACGTCCAGGTGTTGGCTGAGCCGCTCGCCGTCCGCACCGCGCGCGCGGTCGTCCACGCCCGCAACACACTGATGGCCGGCTTCACCACGATCCGCGACCTCGGGACCGAAGGCGCCGGCAACTCCGACGTCGGCATCAAGCAGGCGATCGAGCAGGGCATCATCCCTGGACCCCGCATGCTCGTCGTGACGCGCGCCATCGTCGCAACCGGCGCCTACGGACCCCCGCGCGACGCGTACGCCTTCGAGCCCCCGCAGGGCGCACAGGAAGCGGATGGCCCGGAGGTGCAGCACGCGGTCCGCGAGCAGATCGGCCACGGCGCCGACTGGGTCAAGCTCTACGCCGACTACGGCTGGGGACCCGGCAACCAGCAGCGCCCGACGTTCTCGGAGGAAGAGCTGGCCCTGGCCGTCGAGACGGCGCGATCGTCGGGCCGCGCGGTCTCCACACACGCCACGACGGCGGAAGGAATGCGCCGCGCGATCGCCGCCGGCGTCGAGACGATCGAGCACGGCGACGAAGGAACGCCAGAGATCTTCCGGTCCATGGTCGCGCACCACATCGCCCTCTGCCCCACCGTCGCCGCATCCGAGGCGATCGCCATCTACCGCGGATGGCATCCGGGCACCGATCCGGAACCGCCGGGGATCACCAGGAAGCGCGCGAGTCTGCGTGCCGCACTCGACGCGGGCGTCACGATCTGCAACGGGAGCGACGCCGGGGTCTTCGCGCACGGCGACAATGCGCACGAAATCGAACTCCTCGTCGCCTGGGGCATGTCCCCGATCGCCGCCCTCCGCGCCGCCACGTCGGTCGATGCGACCGTGCTCCATATGGCCGACCAGATCGGCCGCGTCGCACCGGGGCTCAAAGCCGACTTGATTGCCGTCACCGGAGACCCGACGCGCGACATCGGCGCGCTGAGTCATGTGACCCTAGTAATGAAGGACGGCGTGATCTATCGGAACGAGACGGCCACAGGCCCGGCAAGGATCATCGACGGGAAGGAAGTCCACTGACGGCCGCAGGCCGCCGCCGATCGGAACCGCCCTGCTGCCGGCCGCCGCTCAGAATCACGCTGCTGCCGGCTGCCACACCTCGGAATCGTCCCTGGTAGGGGCCGGTCGCGACCGGCCCTGGCGCGCCCGCACCGATGCACGGGCTGGATCCCGCACGACCATCCACCAATGCACGGGTCGCGCACCATCGCAGCGGATAAACGCAGCGGGGGCCGTTCGAGAACGGCCCCCACACAGATCCAGCGGCCACGATACCGGCCCTACATCGCAACCATCCGCATCGCGCTAAATCGTCCCTGGTAGGGGCCGGTCGCGACCGGCCCTGGTGCGCCCCGCACCGATGCACGGGCTGCATCCCGCATGACCATCCACCAATGCACGGGTCGCGCACCATCGCAGCGGATAAACGCAGCGGGGGCCGTTCGGGAACGGCCCCCACACAGATCCGGCAACCACCATATCGCCCCTACATCACAACCATCCGCATCGCACAAAATCGCCCCTGGTAGGGGCCGTTCGGGAAACGCCCCCCGATCCTACCGGTCGCGGCTGTTACGAGGCGCGATCCCGGGCTGGCTCAACACGACGACCTTCCAACCGCGCCCGGTCACGAGCGGGATGCGCTCGCCACCGGGTCCGCGGAGCGACACCCGGTCGACGTTGACCGTGCCCCGGGCGACCAGATGCCCGTGCTCATCCTTGATCATGACGTCGGCGCCGGCCGGCAGCTGCTCGAGCTGCCACTCGACGGTGGTGGTGGGATGTGGCATCACGTCCCCGACGAGCCGGGGCGGCCCGGCGTCACACCACTACCCGTCTACGCGGCGACGATCTCCGGGGCCGCCGGCCCCTCGATCATATGCAGTTGCCGCGAAGCGAAACGGAGGTGGCTCAGCGAATACATCCCGACCATCCCGTATCCGGCGCCGAACAGGACAAGAAACGGCACCGCGCCAAACTGCCGGTAGTGGATCGCCAGCACGAGCCCCGTGAACGAGCACGCGGACAGCGCGAACTCCGCCACGAGACTCCACGACGCACGGCTCCGGTACCGGCCGCCGCCACGGCTCTTGGCCTGGCTCGTCACACGATACTTCGGCGTACGCTCGAACGGGCTCCGCTTGCCGATCAGTCCTTCGAGCGCCGCCCGGCTGTTGTGCACGCTCATCCCGATCGACAGCGCCAGAAAGAGCGGAAAGCGCGCGATGCGCTGCCGCCATGTCCCGCCGAGCACACGAGCCGCCGTGTAGTAGCAGAAGAACGTGCCCGAAAACGCCATCAGATAATACAGCGAGATCGGCCAGATGATCTTGAGATGGTCGACACCGGCCGCCAGAATCACGAATGGGCTGAGCACCGTCAGCACGATGAGCAGCGGATACGCGAGGCTGCTCAGCAGGTGCAACGTGCCCTCGAGCTTCACCGACATCGGCAGCTTCGCGTGCCACAGCCTCGGAAGGATCTTGCGAGCCGTCTCCTGCGCGCCTTTGGTCCACCGGAACTGCTGCGCCTTGAGACTGTGCATGTCGGCGGGGATCTCCGACGGGCACACGACATCAGGCAGATACCGCGCACGCCACCCGGCGAGTTGCGCCCGGTAGCTGAGGTCGAGATCCTCAGTGATCGTGTCCGACTGCCAGCCCCCGGCCTCCGCGATCGCGCGCGTGCGAAGAATGCCCGCCGTACCGTTGAAATTGAGGAACCACCCGGCCCAGCAGCGCGCCGACTGCTCCACCACGAAATGGCCGTCGAGCGCCAGCGCGGTCGCCCGCGTCAGCTCCGAATAGTTGTCGTTGAAATACGCCCATCGCGTCTGCACGATGCCAATGGTCGGGTCCGCAAAGTGCGGTAGAGTGCGCCGAAGGAAGTCGCGCGGCACCACAAAATCCGCATCGAACACCGCGATGAACTCGCCCCGAGCCCGTTCGAAGCCGTGGGCTAACGCCCCGCTCTTGAATCCATTACGGTTATCCCGGTGCAGATGGACGATCGGCACGCCGCGTGCTTGGTAATCCGTCACCAGGCGCCGCGTCAGGTCCAGCGTCTCGTCGGTGGAGTCGTCCAGTACCTGGATCTCGAGCAACTCGCGCGGGTAATCGACCTCGCACGCCGAGCGGATCACACGCTCGGCAACGTAGAGTT
This sequence comes from Gemmatimonadota bacterium, assembly GCA_021324775.1. GTDB lineage: Bacteria > Gemmatimonadota > Gemmatimonadetes > Gemmatimonadales > Gemmatimonadaceae > Palsa-1248. The sequence goes on along the minus strand of JAJPIM010000014.1, from coordinate 196 downwards.
CGTTGAAGAGCGGCAACTGAATCGTGACAACCGGATCGGCCAAAGCGGGCAGGTCGCCCCGCGAACGGTGGCGCCGGCGCCAGAATACCAGCGCCAAGGCGGCATGGTTCAAACTGTAGAGCGACAGGCCAAATAACGCTACGCCGTAAACCACCACAACTGCGAGCCATAGGCTCATGCAAGTGCGTCCTCAGCG
>JAJPIM010000026.1 GCA_021324775.1 Gemmatimonadota bacterium | reverse complement strand
GTTGCGCAGGTCTTCCTTCAACGTCGCCAGGTACGCCTGCTGCTTGGTGTTCGCGAACTTCGGAATTGCGATCGCGGCCAGAATGCCGATGATCACGACGACGATCAGCAACTCGATCAGGGTGAAACCCTTCCGCATGCGTTGCATATCAGAATTGACCTCAGTGTGGGTGCTGCACGGCCTACGTCCGCCGCAGTAGTCTTCGATGAGCCCATTCTAAGGCAACCTGCGGGCCGTTGAGGCCGCTTACCATAAGTAATGCCCCCATAACCATTTGCTGATCGAGCGTTCCGAGGCCTGGGGCAGACGGTCGCGGTAAAACGCGGAATCGGCCGCAGTCTGCCACACTTTGGGGACACTGCATCGATTCGCGACAGCTCAGCGAGGCACAGTGTCGCCAGCTCTGTCCCCCGTCCCGCCTCCCGTACCGTTCCCCGAATTTCGTGCCACCCGCGCACCGGCCGGATCGACGTTCGCCGGGGGCGCCGCCAGCGCTGCGGAGACCGCGGCCGAAGGGCCGGCAATCGACCCGGCCGATGCTGCCGCAGCCTCACGACGGCTGCCCGCAGTGTCTCCCTCGGCCGCCAGCATCCACGAGTACTGCTGGTGCAGATTCGCATTGCCGGGATGGTCCGACAGCCCGCGGCGAAATGCCCACTCGGCGTCCGGGAAATCGCCGATGTGCTGCGCCGCGCCCGTGAGCACGTTGAGCGCAGCGACCGAATCAGGGCTCGCCAGATACGCCATCCGGGCCGAACGAATCGCTCCGGCATAGTCGCCCGCCCGGAACCGCAGCCGCGCCTGGCGCAGATACACCACGGCGACCCCCGGCACGATGATGCTCGCGCTGTCGTACAGGCGGTCCGCCAGCGCGAACTGGTCTTGCGCGTCCGCGATCATCGCCGCAGCCTCGTACACGTGCGGATCCTCGGGATACAGCGTGCGCGCCATCGCGTACTCGCGCTGCGCACCCGCGACATCGCCATGCTTGCCGAGGATCTCCGCGGCCCAGAGATGCGTCCGGTACGACTCGGACTCCGTGAGCATCGCGTCAACGAGCAACCGTTTGTCGTCGTGCCAGATGGCGGTGCGCGTCCACGTTCGTACGGCGAACGCCATCAGCATCGCCAGCGCGCCACCCATCGCGAGCCCACGGAGACCCATCGGCAGCCGATGGCCCACTGGACGGCCGGCTGGCCGCGCGTCCAGGCGGCGCATCGCCTCCTGCACCACCCACCCCGCCAGGATCGCCGCCCCCACACTCGGCAGATACAGCGTCCGCTCGGCGAGCACCACTCCGGACGCGAACACGACGTTGGAAACGGGCGACACCGCGATCCCGAACCACGCGAGCCCAAAGGCGGCGGCTGGCGCACGCCGCCACGCGTACGCGAGCGCGGCCACGACGGCCGCGGTCACGACCATCCCCGCCGCGACGAGCGGCGACAGATGATGCGCCACGTCGATCACCCGCGGCGAATACTCCATGCGGAGGGTGTACGGCGCGATCATCAGCCGGATGTATTCCGGCACCACACGTGCTTCCGTCAGCCACCGATCCACCGCCGATGCGCGAAACCAGGTCGGCGCGATGTCCACGAGCGCCTGGTGGCGGAACACGATCGCCAGCGTGGCCGCATAGACGGCTGCGACGCCGAAATATCCCGCGTACAGTGGCCACCGCCGGCGCCACAGCGCGACACCGCGGACGACGGCCGGTGAGCGAGCCACGTCCCGGCTCACGGATTGGGCAGTCCCGAGCAGGAGATCGTTCGCCGCGGCCAGGCCTAGGAACACCGCACCGCTCTCCTTCGACGCCAGCGCCGCCGCATAGAGTGGCACCGCGATCCATGAGCCGCGCCGATGAGCGAGTACGGCACCCACCACGAAAACCGTGGCCATGACCTCGCACCGGCCCACGGTATTGGCGATGGCTTCCACGTGGACCGGATGCAGAGCGAAGAACAGCGCCCCGGCGAGTGCCGGCCCACTCGTCACGAGCTGCCGCAACAACTGCCACACGAGCACGCACGCCAGGACGTGCCACATCACGTTGACGAAGTGCATCCAGTGTGGCGAACCACCGGAGACCGCCCAGTCCACCGCGAAGCTTCCGATGGCCAGCGGACGATACTGCCCCGCGGGCGTGACCACGGGCCAATAGGGAAGCGCGAACGCGCGCCACACGGATGAGAGATGCCGCACCAGATCGTTCTTCGCGATCACGGTGTCATCATCCAGCGTGAAGCGATTGGCGATGGCGTTGGCGTACGCCAGGCCACCCACCACCGCCACGATCACCGCCGGGCGCCACTCACGGTACGCCCATCGGCCCGCGGCTCCATCGCCTGAGCGCGATTCCTTCACAGGTCCTGCGTCCGGGCGTGCGTGCCGGTCACGGCGTACCGCTCCCCCCTCCGATCGCGGACAATTCCCGCGCGCTCGTCCGGCCCGCCCCGGGCCGTTGGGCTGGCTGTTGGACTGGCTGTTGGACTGGCTGCAGGCGCGGGCGCCGCGACTCGGCGCTGTCCACCGACAGGAGTACCTGATGGTAGACCGCTCCGTATGGTCCGCGCGCGACGCCCCGCAGTACCTGCTTCCTCGCCCCGGCGGTATCGCCCTCGGCCAACAGGCATCGGGCGAGCAGCACATAGGCATCCGACTGGACGGTCGCTTCCGCGATCGAACGCTTGAGAAGCGGCACCGCGGGCCTGCACAGCCCGGCCCGCATGTACTCGTTCGCCAGATCCCGGTACAACACGCCATCGTGCGAATACAGGTGCAACGCGATGCGTGCCTCGCGCTCCCCATCGCGGCGGTTGCCGGCCTCGAACAGCAGGCCCGCATACACATCGTGCGCGCGATAGCTGTAGGGGGCATCACGCACGCCCTGCGAGAACAACGACGCGTTGCTGCTCCACACCGGCTGGCGGACGGCACTCTTGGCGAGGCCGAGGACCAGCACCAGCGCGAACGCCGAAATCGCCAGGCGCCGCCCGATTCCCGCACCTGCCGCGAACTCGTTCCACGACACGGCCGCCAGCCGCTCCACGACCGCCCCCACCAGCAGCACGATGCCGACGCTCGGGAGGAACAGCGTACGCTCGGCGAGAATCACTCCGGTCGGCACGATGAGGTTGCTCACCAGGACGAGAGTGATGGCGAGCCACGCGAGCGCGAACGCGCCAGCGGGCCAGCGGCGCACCGATACTAGCAACAGCACGGCGAGCGCGATGAGCAGCCCGATGCTTCCGAGCAGGCTCGCCTCGAAGTGCTGGTGGAGCCGGATCTCCGGAGGCGAGTACTCCGCCACGAGACGTGCAGGCCAAAGCAGTAGCCGCACCCACTCGCTCACGACACCGAGCATTGTCCACCGCCGGGCACCGGGAGTGAGGTGCTCGAACACGACGTTGGCGCGGTCGCCCGTCCATGCACCGACGACGTGCGAACGGATGACGACGTACCCGAGAACGACCGCCACGATCAGAAGCGCGCCGGGACGGAGCGCGCGGAGCCGTGTGCCCGCCGGCCTTGGGTCCTCGATCACCAGTAGTTCCGCGGCCGCGATCAGTGCCGGCGCGACGATCGCATGCTCCTTCGACGCGCAGGCGAGCGCGATCAGCCCGGCGATCGTCGCGATCCGATTCCAGCCGCCGATCGGGTCGCCGGGAGGGATGACGTCCGGCGGCGCGTATTTCGGGATGCCGGCAATCGTCTCCCGCCGCCACGTGATGTACAGAACGACCGCCATGACCACGAAGACGGCGGCCCAAAGCTCGGACTGCCCTACGACATTCCCGACCGCCTCAACGTGGACCGGGTGGACGGCAAACAGCGCGCCCGCGACCGCCGCGAGAGTCCTCGGCAACACCAGCGCCGCCAGGGCGTAGACAGCCAGGCAGACGGCGACGTACAGGGAGATGTTGACCGCGTGGAAAATCCACGCCGCCCCATGCCCGGCCACCCACTCCGCGGTGAATGCCGACATCGTGAACGGGCGATAGAGGCCGCCGCCCATCCACCGCGGCCAGTAGGTCTCGGTCCACAGCCGCGCCAGGTGGCTCAGGTGATGGACCCGTGGATCCTGCACGATGATCGACCGATCGTCGTACGTGAATCCGTTGTGAATGCCGGTGGCCGACGCCGCCAGCGCGAGCGCACCGATCGCGACGAACGAACGCCACTCGGGGCCACCCGGGACAGCGTGGACCGCGCCCCTCTCTCCCGATCCGGTTTCCGGTTGCTGCGTCGCCTCGCTCACTCATGAGCGGACGCGCGAGGGCGCTCAGAGGTCAGAAAGAGCGGTGCGAGAACCCCTACGCCAGCAGGTTGAACTTGATGATGTGCCAGACCGCCGCCACCCCGTCGCGCCAGCCGATCTTCTTCCCCTCGGCGTACGTTCGCCCCGAATAGCTGATCGGAACCTCGAATATCCGGGCGTGGGCGCTCGCGAGACGAGCCGTGATCTCGGGCTCGAAGCCGAACCGGTCCGATGTGAGCCGCAGGCCGCGCGCGAGGTCCCCGCGCACGGCTTTGTAGCACGTCTCCATGTCGGTCAGGTTGAGATTCGTCAACATGTTGCTGAACATCGTCAACCCGGCATTGCCCACGGAGTGCCAGAAATAGAGAACCCGGTGCGGTCCGCCAAGGAACCGCGACCCGAACACGGCATCGGCCTGCCCTTCGACGATCGGCTCGAGCAGCGCCGGCCAATCAGCGGGATCGTATTCGAGGTCCGCATCCTGCACGATCACGACATTGCCGGTGCTCGCCGCGAGCGCCGTGCGGATGGCGGCACCCTTCCCCCGGTTGACGGGATGATGGATCAGCCGGTCGATGCGACCCTTCGCGGCCAACCGCTCGAGCACGGCCCTGGTCCCATCGGTCGACATGTCGTTGACGCAAATGACCTCTTTGCGAACAGGAACCGCGTGCACCTGACTGATGATCAGCTCGATCGTGTGCTCTTCGTTGTAGACGGGGATGAGAACGGAGAGGCGCAACTGCTCCCGTGGCAGCGGGGTGCGGCCGCGCATGCGGGCCGTGACCTGCGAAGGGGGCTCCCGGTCCAGCGGTGCCGGACTGCCGGACGCGCTCCCGTCGTCCCCGATTGGCGCGCTCACGGTGCGTGGCTCGGTCATGGTGTGCCTCGCGCGAAGACTGCGAATCCGGCGGTCATGGTATCGACGGGAATGAGAGCCGCCGGCCGCGCCGGCGAATCGGCCCGCGTGAGACGAAGCGCCGCAAGCGCACACGCGGGCCCCGTCGCAACGACGGCGCCGACAGGAAAGCGGCGGAGCACCACGCCCAGAATCGCGCGATCGTGCGCCGTGTCACGTGGATAGATGTATTCATCGGGCGTGAAGGAGTTGCAGGGCACTCCGGTCCGCCCCGCATATAGAAAGATGGCAGGCTCCTGGTCACTCGCCACGACACCCGGCAGTGCCGGGTGCGACGCCAACCACGCCAGCGGGACGTTCATCTTCACCGAAAGACTCTCCTGCATGGTGTTCCACCAGTGCCCGCGAAACCCAAGCACGTTGTACCGGCCGACCCCGAGCCCGACCATCAGCGCCCCCGCGAGAGCCGCCGCTCTCGCCACCCGCATCGTCGCAAGCCGCACGGCCGTCCCGGCTCGCGGCCGCCACTCCCAGAACGCGACCGCGCCCGCCACCATCACCAGGACGACGAGGAACCACACCGCCCAGACGAACCGGAACGGGGGAAACGGCCAGAATACTACTTCACCGGCGTACAACACGGCGAACGCGGCGGTCACGGGAGCGGTCCTTGCCATCCGGGCGAGTCCCGCAACGGTCAAGGCAGCGCTCGCTGCAATCGCGATCCGCTTTACGACGAGAGGCAACTGGGGCTCGAACTGAATCTCCAGCATCGCGACCATGTCGGATACGTTCTGTTGCGCGGTCCGGAACGCAAAGCCGAGGCCATGACGGCCCAACGCCCCGGTGAGCCACCCGGAGTAGGATCCGTATTCGCCCTGGAGCACGGGCGCCAGTTCGGCGGAATGCCGCCAGACCCAGAGCTGCCACGGCAATAGCATCGCCGTCGCGACCGCACCAACGACGAGCGCCGCTCGCGGGCGCCGGCGAATCAGGCACACCGCAACGGCCGCCGGCACGACCACGATGCCGACGGTGCGCACGAGACCAACGGCACCGCACAACAGCCCCGCGATTGCAGCCGCGGTGGCGTTCTCTCTATCGCTCTTCTCTCTCGGTTTTCTCCTATCTCCTGTCTCCTGTCTCCACGCTCGGCCCGAAGGGCCGCTCCACCGATCCGGCGCCTCCGGGTTCGCCGGCGCCACGACTGCCTCCGACGCCACCAGCGCCCCAAGCAGCACCGCGAGAAAGAGCGATTCGGACAGGATTACGGTGGCTAGCGCCAGTGATGGCACCGTGGCGGTCCCGACGATCGCCACGGCGGCAGCCCACGGCGCACGCAGCTGCGTGCACCGACGCACGAGTGTGTATCCGACTGCCCCAGCGACGCCCAGCAGGCACGCGTTGGCGCGCTCGAACAGCAGCACGTTGTCCGGGAATTGCGGCGCGACCCGCCACAGGATCGCCAGCAGCGCGGGATAGCCCGGAGGGTAATGCGTCGCGTGCGGTGTACCCGGCAAGTGCAGGTAGCGGTATCCGGCGCCGGAGGCCAGCGCACGCCCGAGGATCACGTAGATGGCATCGTCGTGGAACGCCCCGATGACGTACGGACGGACCACCGCCATCGCGACGCCGAGCGTCACGAGCCCCACGGTCGCGGCGGCCGCCCAGGGCGGGAGCGCGACCGCCCCCCGCCGGGCGGCCGCGAGGGTCACGCCTCGACCTCGAATCGCGACAGCTTGCGATAGAGCGTGGACGGGTCGATGCCGAGCACCTCGGCAGCTCTCGTCTTGTTGCCGCCCTCGCTCTGCAGCACCCACATGATGTACGCGCGCTCGATCGCGTCGAGTGTCGGATTCAACGCCGGCCGCTCCGAGATGAGCGGCTCCACGCGCCGCTGTGTGAGGCGCTCGGGAAGGACCGCCACGTCGATGACGTCCCCGGTCGTGAGGATCACTGCACGCTCCAGCGCGTTCTCCAGCTCCCGGACGTTGCCGGGCCACGCAAAGTTCTTGAGCACGTCGAGAGCGTCAGGGCTCACGTGCTTCACCGGCTCGTTGCGGGCCTCCGCCGAGCGATGCAGGAAGAGGTCGATGAGGACCGGGATGTCGTCACGGCGTTCCCGGAGAGGCGGCAAGTGAATCGCGATCACGTTGAGCCGGTAGAACAGATCGATGCGGAAGTTGCCGCGTTTGATCTCTTCCTCGAGGTCGCGGTTGGTCGCGGCCAGGAGACGGACATCGATCGGCTGCGCATCGGTCGCGCCGACGGGAATCACTTCGCGATGCTGCAGTACACGCAGCAGCTTGACCTGGGTCGCCGAGGTGGTCTCGCCGATCTCGTCGAGGAAGAACGTGCCGCCGGCGGCCGCCGTGAACAATCCGCTCTTGTCCTTGACCGCGCCGGTGAACGATCCCTTCACGTGCCCGAACAGTTCCGATTCGAGGAGGCTCTCGGGCAGCGCGCCACAGTTGATCGAGAGGAATTGCCCCTCGCTCCGCTGCGACAACTGATGGATGTACCGGGCGATGATCTCCTTCCCCGTTCCCGACTCGCCCTGTATCAGGATCGTCGAATCGGTGGGCGCGACCACCTCGGCCAGCCGGACGACGTCGAGCCAGCATTTGCTCGTTCCCGCCGGACGTCCGCTCGCCGTCCGCTCCCGGCGCGTGATTTCCTGCCGCAGTGAGCGATTCTCGACGCGCAGCGTGCGGTGTTCGGCCGCTCGCCGCAGGATGGCGAGCAGCTCGTCGTTGCGGAACGGCTTCTGGATGTAATAGAACGCACCTTCGTTGACCGCCTGCATGGCGGACTGCAGTGTCGCCTGCGCCGTCATCAGGATGACGGGCATCTCGGGATCCAGCGCCCGTGCGGCGCTCAGCACCTGGACGCCCCCGACGTTCGGCATGCGGACGTCGCTCAGGATGATGTCGGGGCGCAGATCCGCGAGTTGCTCGAGGGCCTGCTTGCCGCCGTTGGCGATCACCGGCATGAAGCCTTCGTTCTTGAGCAGGATGCGCAACGACTCCAGAATGCCGGTCTCGTCGTCGATGACCAGTACGGTCGGCTTGGTTTCCGCCGTCATGCGTGTGGCCCCGCGGCGGTTTCGAGCTCCGCTTCGTCGGATTGGTCGTATGGCAGGAGCACGGTGAACCGGGTGCCCCGGCCCGGTCCCGAGTCCACGAGCACCACGCCCCGGTGTGCCTCGATGGCGCGGTGGACGATCGGGAGGCCAAGTCCGCTGCCACCACCCTTGGTGGTAATGAAGGGCTCGAACAGCCGGTCGCGAATCTCCGGCGCGATGCCCGGTCCGTCGTCCGTCACGCGGAGCGAGACGGCTCCCCGCTCGAACGTCACGCCGCTCGGCAACTGGTCGGACGGGATGTGCGACACCTCGAGCTGCACATGGCCGCCCAGAGGGGCGGCCTGTACCGCGTTGAGCACCAGGTTGAACGCCGCCCGGTGCAGGAGGTCTTCATCCCCATCGATGATCACTGCCGTCTCCGGCGTCATGCACTTCACTCGCAGTCCCTCCTTCACGTCCGGGTGCGCCATGGCGAGGTTCGCCGCACCGCGTGCGACCGCGGCGATGTCCACAGGCGACAAACGAGCCACACGGACGCGCGCAAAATCGAGAAACTCCGTGAGGAGCCGCGACAGCCGGTCGGACTCCCGCACGATGAGCGCGCCCAGGGTGCGCGCGTCGTCGTCGTCCGTGCTCACCGCCGTGTCACGGGCGGCATCATGACCGGCGTTCCGGCGGCTCGGCCCCGCATCCGCCGTGTGGCCGGCGATGGGGTCGCCCCCGAGGCCGTTCTGGTAGCCGTTGCGGTGGCCATTACCACGCCCACTGGTGCCGCTGCCGTTCCCGTTTCCCTTGGTGTGGCCGTTCCCGGCGCGATGCGCGCTGACACCCCCCGGCGTGCCCGGGGCAACATTCGGACGGGAGAGCATGCCCGTGAGCTGCTCGACCGCGCTGCGGATCGACGCCAGCGGATTGCGAATCTCGTGGGCCAGCGACGCGCTCAGCTCCGCGATCGCCTCGAGCCGCCCCGCGCGGACATGAAGGCTCTCCAGGCGCTTCTGGCCGGAGATGTCCTGGAAGATCGCGGTCGCTGTGCGGCCGACGGTCGCGCCATCGCCATCGCTGAAAGTCGTCGTCAGTCCGATCGGAAAGGCCTGATCCGCAAACCGGATCACGTCCTCGGCACGCGTCGTCCGGAGGCCGTCGACGGCCGCCCGCGCGAGGGCCCGCGCCACGGTCGGCGACGCGCGGGCGATGCGATCGAGGACCGGCGTACCGATGAGGTCGGCGAACGGGATCCCGAGCAGCGTCCCGGCGGCAGGGTTTGCGAACAGAAGCGTCCCCTGCGCGTCCACGGTCACGATGCCGCTCCGGATGTTTCGCAGGATGTCGTCGGCCTGAAGGCGGACGAAGACGAGCTCCGCCGCCGTCCCTTGTCCGGCCTCCTGCAGCCTGGCGCTGATGTAGCCACTGGCGAGCGCGACGGTGCCAAATACCACGAGCTGGAGCCACACGCCGATATCGGGTGAGGTGCCGCTCAGCCACAGCACTTCCACGAAGTAGCAGACGATACCCATCAGCGCGACGAGCAGTCCGCCGCCAACGGGCAGCAGGAGCGCGGCGCTCGCAATGACGAGGATGTAGAACAGCGCGAACTGCGAAGCCCCTCCGCCCGTGACATGAACGACGGCGGTGACGAGCACCAGATCGAAGGCGCACTGCCCGTAGAGGAAGTTTCTGCCCAGCTTCGGCGACCCGCGCCGGGTACCGTAGACCTCGGTATATGCCGCCGAAGCCACCGTAAACACCATCGTGATCGCGAAGATGAGCGACGCGATGCGCGTGTCGGAGGTAGCGGCGCTGCTCCACACGAGTTGCGCGGCCAGGAAAATGGACGTCGCAACGGAGAAGCGGCCCAGATAGACCCACCGGATCATCCGCCGTGGGTCGAGCATCGCCTGCTGCAGCCGCCGGCGCTGCGCTGAGGCGGTCGCACCTACCGCCGGGCGCGGCGGGAGGGGCGATGCGGGGGGGGACGAAAGGGGCGCGCCGTCGGCCATTATGGTTTATCTTGAGGACGAGTCGCGTGCGAAACGGTTTCCGCGCGCTACGACTATGCGTACGTCTCAACCCCAGACGCCCCAGGCGATTGCGGGCCGCGGCATCTCGCGATTGCTGGCCTTGGCACGCGCGGCGTTCGCGACCATCCGCAGCCTCGTGAGCGGTGCCATCCGGCGCCTCGTGCGCCCCCTCGGCGTCTACCTGGCCGGCCGATGGGTCCGCGGCCTCTCACTGGACGAGCTACGGGAGCTCGTGTTGCAGGCCCGGTGGGGCGGAACGCTCGACGCCCGGGACTCGGCGATGCTGACCAGCGTCCTCGAGTTTCACGACAAGCGCGCCCACGACGTCATGCGCCCGCGAACCGACGTGGTCGCGCTACCGGTCGATTCCACCGAGGCCGATGTGCTGGCGTTGATGATCGCCGAGCGGTATTCCCGCTATCCGGTCTACCGGGAGAGCCTCGACGACATCCTTGGGGTGTTCCTCGCCAAGGACCTACTCCTCCACGAGCGCGGCATGCCGTTCTCGCTGGAGCAGTACACCCGCGAAGCGATGTACGTCCCGGCGACCCGGCGCGCCGAGCTGGTTCTCGATGATCTGCGGCGCACGCGGGCCCACATGGCGATCGTGCTCGATGAGTACGGCGGCACCGCCGGCCTCGTGACGATGGAGGATCTCGTCGAGCAGGTCATCGGCGAGATCGCCGACGAATACGATCCGACCACGCGCACATCGCTGGAGGCCGACGGGGTTCTCGAGCTGGCCGGGACGCTGTCGCTGATCGACGTGCGCGCGGACTACCAGCTCGACATCCCCGAAGGAGAATGGACCACCCTCGGCGGCTTCGCGTTCGCGATGCTGGGCCGCGCCCCACGAGTCGGCGACCGCGTGTCGTTCCCGGGCGGGGAGCTCGAGATCGTCGCCGTCGATGGACGTCGCGTTGCTGCATTGCGCGTGCACCGGGCCCGATCGGCACGATCCCCCCGCCCGCCATCGCCCGTCCCGGCGTGACCGCGTCACGGGCCCACTCAGGCCCGGCCCGCTCCACCCCGTTGACAGCCCCGCCGGTCCGGCATGTCTGACGGTCTCCCCGTGCGGGACGGGATCGTCATCCCACGCGACGAGTTGGTGATCCGCGCGACCCGCGCGGGTGGGCCCGGGGGCCAACACGTCAATACCTCCTCCACACGCATCGAAGTCGTATGGAACGTCGCCCGCACGCGCGCACTCGATGAGGAGCAGCGAAGTCTCGTCCTCACGCGGCTGGCCAGCCGCGTCGATGCCGATGGCGATCTGCGCGTGGTCGCGGCGGACTCTCGCAGCCAGCGGCAGAATCGCACCGCGGCGGAGTCCCGGTTGGTGGCGATCGTGTCCCGCGCGCTCGCCATCCCGAAGCGGAGGCGGCCGACCCGCCCCACGGCGGCCTCGGTTCGCCAGCGGCTCGACACCAAGCGACGCCGCGCAGATACGAAACGACAGCGGCGCCGGGACCACGGCGAATGATGGCGCGGCGCGGATCGCCGCGAGATCGCGGCGACGATGACGGGCCGGCCGCCGGAGACCCGGACGACGAGGAAATGGGTCACGCCGATGAGGGCGCGGCGGTCTCCTGCCCGTACTGCGGCGCCGCAAACGAGATCGCGCTCGATCCGTCGGGCGGCCGGAGGCAGGACTACGTGGAGGATTGCCAGGTCTGCTGCCAGCCGTGGAACGTCCACGTCCAATACAGGCGCGACGGCACCGCGGAGATCCGCGTGACGGCCGCGGACGCGGACTGACCGAACCGCAGGCGCGCCGGCGCGCAGGCGGCACCGCAATTCGCACCCAGGTGACCGTCGGCCGCCGGCACCGAATTCGTCCCTGGTAGGGGCCGGTCGCGACCGGCCCAGTAAGACCTTCAGATGAGCGACCTACGACGGGTTACGGCTTGATCGCCTCGGCGCCCGCGATCACGTCGCAGTACTCGCCGACCAGGTCATCGAAGATGCGATTCCACGAGCACGCCCCGGCGTAGCGAGTCCCGTCACGCACCATTACCTCGCGCCGCGCCGGATCGGCCGCGAGGCTCAGAATCGCCGTCGCGAGGGCGTGCGCGTCGCCGGGTGTGAACGTGATCCCGCCGCCGGCAGCGAGGAGTTCGCGCGTCGGGCCGGACCTGGCACCGATGACCGGAAGCCCGGACGACATCGCCTCGAGGAGGACGTTGCCGAAGGTATCGGTGGCCGACGGGAAGATGAAGAGATCCGCCGACGCGTAGAACTCGCTCAGCGCCCGTCCCTCGAGCGGCCCGAGGAAGCGCACGGCGGCCTCGCCCGCGACAGCCCTCTGGCAATGCTCGGTATATGGACCATCACCCGCCACCGCAAACACGATTCGCGGCTGCGGACCTCCCGCGCCATGACTCGGTCGCGACAGAATCTCGCGGATCGCGCCCAGTGCGGCATCCAGTCCCTTCTCCGCGGCCAGTCGTCCCACGTACGCCACCACGACGGTATCGTCGTCCGCCCCGACGCCAGCGCGCATCGCCCGCGATCGGAAGGCAGGATTGAATCGTGCGCCATCGACGCCGCGCCCCCACAGCGCCAGGCGCCGGAAGCGCAGCCGCCCCAGCTCATCCAGTACGGCGCGCGTCGGGACGAATGTCCGGACGCCGCTGTTGTGAAACCAGCGGACGTACGCCCACCCGGGGGCGCTTAATGCGCTCATGTGGTAGAACTTCGCGTACTCGCTGAAACTCGTGTGATAGGATGAGACGAGCGGCACCCGTAGCGCGCGCGCGCATGCGCGCCCGGCGAGACCCATACCGAACGGCGTCGCGGCATGAACGAGTGTCGGCCGCCACACCCGGAGATCCGCGTACGCGTCGCCGAGGATGGGCGCCGCAATCCGAAGCTGCGGATACGCCCAAAAAGGAATGCTCGGCCGGCGCCACGTGTTGCCGGTGGCTCCCGCGTGGTCCGCCGCGCCCGGATCGGTCGTCGTATACACCCGCACCGCACCACCCCGCTCGCGGACCGCCGCCACCAATCGCTCGAGCGTTCGGGTGACGCCGTTGAGCTGCGGGGTGTAGGTGTCGCTGAAGAGGGCGAGGCGGATCGGCGCCGCGGCGGGTGGAGCGATGTCCGGCGGCAGGGTCGCGCGCGCCGCGTCCCCGACGGCCGCCATCGCCATCTCAGTCGCCAGCGTCATAGCTCGCCCTCTTGCCGGCACCGGACCGGCGTACGGATCTGCGCCACATCGGATTCGCCGAATCTCGCAAGCACGCGACACGGCCTCGCATAGCGCGGGTCACGATGCCGTATCTGCGACGACGGTTGTCACAGATCGGCATACCGCGATGCCGGCCGCTCGCCGAGCCATCGGTCGAGCGCCGTCGCGACCGACCGCGCCGTCGCCGGATGATCGAGATCCGCCGGGTGAAATGCCAGTCGCACATGCCGGGCGCTGCGCTGAACGCGCCAACGCGCCGCTGCAACGGCCGCCGAGGTGTAGGCTCTGGCTGGCGACCGGCCGCTCCACCGTACCACGGGCGACCGGATCCGGCGCATACCGGGCAGTTCGTGTAGGTGAATCGCGCCATCGTCCTCGCTACAACGCAGTCCGGCTGCCGCCACCGCGCGCAGGCACCCGGCGCGCGCCAGCCATGCCGGCGGAACGAAGCCAACGGCATTGAGGCCGAGGCGCGTGAAGAGCGCGAGCCCGCGATCGATCCGTTCGCGGGCTGCCGGTTCTTCGAGAGTCAGGAACTCGCCCTCGCGGGCCGTCTTGCCCCACGCCCGGGCGGCATCGCGCCACCCTCGCGGGGCGCCGGCCTCGTCGTGCCGCTCGCCATGCAGCAGGACCTCGGCGCCACTGTCCACGCATTCCCGCACCCACTGCACGAATGCCGGCGATCGATCGAGGGGCCACTCACCGTGCCAGTTGGGGACCACGAGTAGCGCGGGAGTCACGCCGCGGCCGCGGCACATCGCCCAGAGCGCGCGCACCCGCTCGTCCAGCGCGGGTGTAACATCGTGGATCGAGATGAGGAGGACGCCCGGCGACGGAGACAGGAGAACGTGAAGGAAGAGGGGGGAGTGATAGTGACACGAACGCGCGAGCCGCCGCGCACCGTCAGGCCACGCGCCGATAGATCTCGAAGATGCGATCGAAGACGCTGCTCCAGGAGTGCTCGCGTTCGGCGTAGGTGCGGCCCAGCATGCCGAGACGGGAGAGATCCTCGGGCGCCCGCAGCAGGCGCACCGCCTCCTCGGCCAGCGAGCCGCTGTCGCCCGCGACGAACGTCGCGCCTCCTCCCGAGGCCTTCACCTGCTCCGAAACACCGCCGCGATCGGCCGACAGGACGGCGGTGCCTGACGCCGATGCTTCGAGTGCCGACAAGCCGAACGTTTCGATCGAGCCGGGAGAGACGATCAGGTCGACCGATGCAAGCACGCCGGCCAACCGGTCCCGGTCGTTCTCGTATGGCAGCCAGATGACTCGTGAACCGCGGCTCCTCGCTTGCAAGCGTTGGCGCGCCGGACCGTCGCCGATCAGCAGTAGCGACGCGTCGGTCTGCCGTTCGATTGCCGGCCATGCGTCGAGAAGTACGCCGACTTCTTTCTCCCGCGCAAAGCGGCCGATGAATGCGGCCACCGGCCTGTCCGCCGGCACGCCAAGCGACTCGCGCGTGAGAGCCGCGGCGGCGCGGCGCCGGGGGTGGAAGTGATCGAGGTCGACGCCGAGAGGGACGCGCTCCACCCGGCTGGCACCATGTTGCTCGAGATCATCCACCATGAACCGCGACGCGACGATCGTGACCTCGAACTCCTGATTGAGCCGGCGCACGTATCGCCACGCGGCGTCGTGCGCCCGCCGGCGCAGGCCGCGCGTCCGATCCGGGAAGGAGCAGATCACGCGCGGAAAATTGCTGTGGAAGAACCCCACGAGCGGCACGTCGAGGCGGCGCGCCGCGCGCTTCGTGATCCATGGCACGAGAAACGGGCTCCCGACTTCGATCACGCTGGGCCGCTCGTGCTCGATGATGCGGCGAATGGAGCGAGTCGCCAGCATGAAGCGGTACGGTCGCTGCGTCGGGATCCTGGGGCCTCGCAACCGGTAGCAGCGGACGCCATTGCCAGCCGTGATTGAATCCCGGGCGCCGGGGATCACGAGGACGTGGCGCAGCGCCGGCCGCGCTTCGACGTATTTCGCCTTCTGCAGCAAATAGGTGCGAACGCCTCCACTCGTCTCGCCAAACCACTTCGTGATGTCCAGCACGCCGAGATTCGCCCCCGCCCGATGTTGTGCGGGCAGGACCGATGCAGCGAGGTCGAAGCCGGCCGACGAACCGGACGCCGGGAACAGCTCCTCTTCGAGCGAAGACACGCCAGTCGCCATCATTGCGAGCAATTGAGGTGCATTATGCTTCTCCGGGATGCGCCGGCATCGCCGGCCGCCGTGGTATTTTACTCGGTCGGGCGCGAACCCGGTCGCCGCGGGGGCGCGGCCCAGGCCAATATCATCTCACTTGCATACCCCGTGGGCCATCAAAGGGTGAAGATGTGCGCCAACTCAGTGTCCTGACTGCAGATGGCTGACGCGCCCGACTCCGGACGAGTTCGCCTCGACAAGTGGCTCTGGGCAGCGCGTTTCTTCAAGACCCGGACACTCGCCGCGGACGCCATCGCGGGCGGCAAGGTCGATGTCAACGGCGAGCGCGCCAAACGCGCCAGGCCGCTTCAGGTGGGCGACGCGCTTCGGATCCGGCGGCCGCCGTTCGAGACCCATCTGGTGGTCCGTGCGCTCAGCGAGCGTCGCGGCAAGAGCGCCGACGCCGGGCAGCTCTACGAAGAGACCGAGGCGAGCCGCGCCGCGCGCGAGGCTCTCGCGACCCAGTTGCGCGCTTTGCCCGACACGCGCTTCGAGACCGGGCGGCCCACCAAGAGGGACCGGCGCGCGCTCGATCGCTTCAGGTCGAGGTAGGCGCCGCCCGCCGCGGATCGGCTCGCACCTGGAGCAGCGCATACCTTTCCCGCTGGAGTTTCCTCGCGTGTGCGAGATCGTGCGTGCGAAATCGTGCGTGCGACATCGTGCGTGCGAGATCGTATACGCGGCCACTCCCACCGGACGCCGATGGCGATGTACATACCGCATCAGTTCAACGAATCGCGGCTGCCCGTGCTGCACGAGGCCATCCGGCGCACCCGGCTCGCGACGCTCGTCACCATGACGCGCGACGGACTCGTGGCCACCCACCTCCCGCTGCTGCTCGATCCCGGTCGTGGGCCGAACGGCACGCTTCTGGGTCACGTCGCTCGCGCCAATCTGCAGTGGCGCGACACCGTCGAGGACTCGGACGCGCTCGCGATATTCCTCGGGCCCGAGTCGTACATCTCGCCGTCGTGGTACGCGACCAAGCGGGAGAGCGGCAAAGTCGTTCCGACCTGGAACTACATCGCTGTGCACGCGTATGGGCGGGCGGAGTTCTTCGATGACCCGGAACGCCTGCGCGGGATCGTCACGCGGCTCACAGATGCCCACGAGGCGGCGTCCGCCGAGCCGTGGCATGTGACCGATGCGCCGGCCCGGTACGTCGATTTGCAGCTCAAGGCGATCGTGGGCTTCGAGCTTCCGATCCGGCGCCTCGACGGCAAGTGGAAGCTCAATCAGAACCGCCCGGCGGCGGACAGGCAGGGCGTGATCGGCGCCCTCGAGGCGAGAGACCAGCATTCCGATGCCGGCGTCGCGCGCGCGATGCGCGAGCTGGAGCGGGATCGCACGCCGTAGCGGCCCACGCGACATGACCGTCTCCCCCCCAACCACCGTTGCGACGCCGGCCGGGTCCCGGCGCCGATCGCGTCGGCCGGCGTATGCCGAGCCGCGATGGCAGGCTATGCTCGGGCTCGCGGCGATCGGCGGCTTGCGTCTCGCGCTCCCGCGGGCGCTCACCGTGGGGCCGCAGTGGCTGCTGCTGGTCGTCGCTGGCGGATTGCTGATCCCCACCGTGATCGCGCGGCGCCGCGGATACGCTCGCGTCAACCAGGTGCTGGGGTTCGTGATCTCGTCGGTGATCACGTGCGATCTCCTCGTGACCCTCACGGCGCTCGTGGCCGCGCTCCCCGCGCACAGCGAGAGTCCCGGCGCGCTTCTGCGATCGGGCGCGATCCTGTGGGTTACGAACGTGCTGGTGTTCGCATCGTGGTACTGGCGTCTCGATGCCGGCGGCCCGAATGCGCGCGAGCAGCGGCCAGCGCACGCGCCCGGGGCGTTCCTGTTCCCGCAGATGTCGGCGGAGGCGCCGGATCCCTCGTGGCGTCCGGGGTTCGTGGACTACCTGTTCGTGGCGTTCAACACCAGCGCGGCGTTCTCGCCGACGGATACGCCCGTCCTGTCCCGATGGGCCAAATTGCTCAACATGGTGCAGGCATCCATCTCGTTCACGACCGTGGCGGTGCTCCTCGCACGCGGCGTGGGGATTCTCTGACGGACACGACGATGAGATCCACTGCAGTGTTGTCCGCGGTACGACCCGCGCCGATCGGTGCCTCCCTCCCCGGATGAGGATGACGTGACATTGTGCCCCTGCCCTCCGTGCCGTCCTGGCTCCCGACGCCATCCCTGCCCGCCGGCGCATGCGATCACACGGGCGCTCTGGCCCATGTCGCTCGGACTCGTGGGCGTGGCGGCCGGATGCGGCAGGGGCAAGCCTATCGAAGCCGCGCCCGGCACGCCACCAGGCGCGACGGTGATGTGGCACGATCCCTCCGCCCACGCGGTCAAGTTCGTGACCGTCGCGCAGGGCGTCCGGATCGAGGTGCTGGATTGGGGCGGCAATGGCGAGCCGCTCGTGTTTCTCAATGGACTCGGGAACACGGCTCACATCTTCGACGACTTCGCACCGCGATTCACGGACCGGTTCCACGTGCTGGCGCTCACGCGGCGCGGATGGGGAGCGTCCAGCCATCCCCCGCAGGGCTACTCGATCCCGGTGTTGGTCGAGGACGTGCACGCAGTGCTGGACAGTCTGCACATTGCGCAAGCCGATTTCGCCGGGCACTCGATCGCCGGCCAGGAGCTGACGTGGCTGGCCGCGGAGTACCCGTCGCTCGTCGGCCGGCTGGTGTATCTGGACGCCGGCTTCGACTACCACACTCACCCAGTCCCCGTCGGCTTCCCCGATCCTCCCGCGCCGGGCACTGCGGATTCCGCGTCGGTGGATGCCGCGCTGGCCTACTCGCGCCGCTCGAGCAATGTGGCGACCCCCGAGGGTGATTTCCGCGCCACCGAGCGATTCAGTCCGGCAGGCCGGTTCCTCGGCGATGCCACCCCGCCCGGGATCTCGGACTCGGTCTTCGAGTCCGCCAAGGCGACCGCGCCACCGTACGTGCGCGTGCACGGCCCGGTGCTCGCCATCTACAACTATCCCGAGAACGTGCAGCAGCTCCTGCCCTGGATCGCGCCCGGCGATGCATCCCGGGCGGCGTGGCTCGACTCGATCCAGACATGGTACCGCGTGCAGCGGAGGACCCTGGTGCACGCCGTCCCGCAGGCGACGGTGGTCGTCCTCCCGGGCGCATCGCACTATGTGTTTCTCGGACGGCCCGACACGGTCGCGAGTGCAATGCGGGCGTTCCTTCTCGCGCCGCAAAAGTAGGACGGCGGCGGCGAGGTGCGTGCCGGCGAGGTGCGTGCCGGCGAGGTGCGGGCGGGCGAGGTGCGCTGGAGAGCGGCCCTCGCCGAGCGATCAGTACGCGACCGTCATGCGCCGGCCGACGTGGGTGGGATTGTCCAGCTCATCCGCCAGCGCGGCGGCGTAGTCCTCGTACGAGATGCGGCTGTGTCCCCTTTCGTCGACCAGGAGCTGGTTTCCGCCGGTGCGGAAATGGCCGGTGCGCTTGCCCGGTTCGATCTCGCCTGCGGGACTGATGTAGGTCCAGTCGAGATCGCCGGCGTCCTGACGAAACACCTCGAGCGCATCGCGCTGCGCGAGCGCTTCCTCTCTGTAGCCCGCGGGAAAATCCGGTGAGTCGAGAAGCTGGCGCCCGGGGAGGACTTCGAGGCTGCCGGCGCCGCCGACGACCACGACGCGATGGATGCCCGTCCGTCTCGCGCCCGCGATCAGGGCATGCGCGGCGGCGGTGAGTGACGAGGCGGGCCGGTTGTTGCCGCCCGGCCGCGACGAGAGCGCGCTCACGATGGCATCCGCGCCCGCGGACACGGCGGCCACGCTCGCCGGATCGGTCGCGTCGCCTTTGACCACGGTGAGGCGGTCATCATATGGCTGAAATGTCTTGGGGTCGCGCACGACCGCGGTGATCTGGTGCCCGCGCCCGAGTGCCTCCCGGGCGATGCGCCGCGCGATGTTTCCGCCTGCGCCAAAGAGCACGATACGCATGTACGTCATCTCCTGAGCGAACGATTGATTCTGTAGGGTGTGCGCTGGAGGCCGCGCGCGCCAGTCCTCATGGTGTGAGTTACGAGGTCGTGAAATGGCGGTTGATCTGATGCGCCGGTGCCACATCCCGGATTTCAGGACGCCGCACGGTGCGAGGGGTCGCTGCACGAAGACGAGGCCAGACAACGGCGGTCATCGGCGGCGAGCTCTGCTGTAAATTGGATGCGTGTCGGATGCGTGATGCGTGAACCACGCGACGGAGGGTGGCGTCAGGTCGCGAGGCGCTGGAAATCGTTCGCGACGCGGGCGACCCATGCGGGCGGCACACCCGCGGCCCGGGCTTCGGCATCCCACAGGTCCAGCGCCCCGACGACATCCGCGATGATGCCGGCGCCGTCGTGCGGCACGTCCATTGACGCTCCCAGCGCCAGCAGATCCCGGCGCGTGATGTCCGCGTCCTTGCCACCGACGGTCATCTGATGCGTGCGCGTCCACTCGTTGCCCTTCGCGTACGTCACGTCGAACGCCGGCGACAGCCGCCACTGGCCATCCGGCGCCATGAGAAACGCCAGGTTCTTCACGTGATCGTCCTGATTCACCGCGGCGACATTGAAGACGGCGCGGCGATACCCCTCGTTCACCGCCGGCTGCCCCATGCCCAGCACGCGGATCGTCCGAAGGTAGGCTTCGTACGACATGGCGCCGCGGATGTTGTAGTCCACATGCTGCAGCCCGCCCAGACTGTGCATGTGCAAACGAAGGACGCGGTCGCGGTCGAAGCGCCGCGTCATGAAATGGGCGTAATCGCGCTCATGGAGCAGAGACGTCTCCGTCATGGCGATCCCGGCTGCCTGCGCCATACGCGCGTACGCAAATTCGATGCGGCCGAAGGGACCGGGGCGCAAATCCTCCTGGAGGCGAGGTCCGCCGGTCCCCCCGGTCACGCCGTCGAATTTGATGAGCCAGTATTCGTCGCCATCCGCAGGCCGGGCAAATCCGGACCGCACGCGATTCGCCGCCCGGTCCCAGAGAATGAGTGCCTTGGCGCGGGCGCCGCCTGCGGATGCACCGACCTGCATCATTTCCGGGACCGCAACCGTCGTGTCGCCCTCGACCACCCGGCGCGCCTCTTCCACGAGACGCGCGACCTCCAACGCCTCGTCGCTGGCGCGGGTCCCCGGACCACGGAGCGGCGGATGGTATTCCAGTGCGCCCAATGCGCGGCTCCCGATGTAGAGAAGCTTCTGCACGGGGCTGAGCGACGCGTCGGGAGTGCCCCGCTGCTCGAAGTACCGCTTGATGACGGCGTTGCCGAATGCGTCCGGCAGCGAGTCAGCGAGCAGACCGGGAAGGCCGGCAAACGCCGGCAGCCGTCTCAGCTCAGGGAACTCCTGCGGCCCGGCGCGGCTGAGAGGAAGATGGATCGGCGAGACCTCTTGCCCGGATGACCGGAACGCGTCGTCGTACTCGAACGTGATGCGCCCGTCCGGCGCTTCCGCGACGGCCCCCACCTCTCGGCCCCATAGCCGTACGCCGGCAACAGTGAAGTCCGGCGCGGCCACGCGAGCGCGCGGCGCCGCGACTCGCTCCTCAGCGATGGCGCCGCTCCGCGCGTGACCGCGCCGCCTGCTGCATCGGATGCTCCGCCGATTGCCGCTTCGGTTCCTGCGTCGGTTGCTGCATCGGTTGCTGCGTCGGTAGCTGCATCGGCTGTTGCGCCGACCCAGATTCGTGCCCCAGCGCAGACACCGGCGGCATCACACGCCGCCGACGCGCACGCCGCCGCTGGCGCCCTCGGCGCGCTGCCAACTGAATCGGAGAAACCAGCGGCTCCGGCAGGATGGCGTCGAGCGCATCCAGCCGTCCGAGCGCGCGGAGGATCTTGACGATCGTCTCCATGCTCGTATTCCGCCCGGTCTCGGCCCGCGCCGCCGTCGCGATGCCAATCCCAGCCCGAAGAGCAAGCTCGGCTGTCGTGACGTTCTGCTGCAGCCGGTACCCCCGGAGCCTCGCACCGAGCTCCCGGAGGATCTCATCCGTTGTATCGACTGATCGTATCTGATGCATTATTGCCTCATTATAGCAGCAATCTACAGCATACGATCTACTAACGCAACAAGTATTTGCTGCATATATTCTCGTAAGTGATAATTTAGATCGTCTTGTCAGCGATTATATGTCGCTTATGATCTGTTAAGCTAGGCCAGATGTGCGACTGGAGCAGCAGACAAGCGCAGCGGGGCCGTTCGCGAACCGTAGGTCGCCCCCTTCGGGCAACGGCCCCCACACGAATCCGGCCTGGCACCACCGCTTTCTTGTCCTGCACTGCCAGTCTCTTGCCTTGCCCAGGTTCGGTCGCCGGCCGCCCCCAAATACAAAAGCGCCGGGTCAGAGCAACCCGGCGCCTTCAGCCCACGGGAACACGCAGCGCGCTATTGCACCGCGTTGATCATGTCGAAGATCGGGAGGTACATCGCGATGACCATGCCGCCGACCACGATGCCGAGGAACACGATCATCACCGGCTCGAGGAGCGAGAGCAAACCCGATACTGCGGCGTCTACCTCTTCGTCGTAGAAGTCCGCGATCTTGCTCAGCATCTCGTCCAGACCACCGGTCGACTCGCCGACGGCGATCATCGAGATCACCATGGGCGGGAACACCTGCGACTTGGCCAGCGGTGCGGCGATCGTATCACCGCCCGCGATGCTCGACCGCGACGCCATGATGGCGTCCTGGATCACACGGTTGCCTGCGGTCTTGGCCGTGATCTCGAGACCATCGAGGATGCTCACACCGGAGCTGATGAGCGTGCCCAGCGTGCGGGTGAACCGCGAGACCGCTGACTTGCGGAGCACGTCGCCCAGCACCGGGAACCTCAACAGCGCCCGGTCGATCACCAGCTTGCCGTCCGAGGTCTTGTAGTAGTTCTTGATCGCGAAGACGCTGGCGACGATGCCGACGACGGTGGCGAGGCCGCCCCATCCACGGAGGAACTTCGACACGCCGATGACGATACGGGTCGGGAGTGGCAGCGCCAGCCCCACCGAGCCGAACATGTTCTCGAAGACCGGGATGACGAAGATCAGGAGGACGGTGATCGCGATCGCGGCGACCGACATGATGACGCCCGGATAGATCATCGCGCCCTTCACTTTGCGGATCAGGACGTCGTTCTTCTCCATGAATACGGCGAGCCGCATCAGGATCGTGTCGAGGATACCGCCCACCTCGCCCGCGGCGACCATGTTCACGTACAGATCGTTGAACGCCTTGGGGTGTTTGCGGAGCGCATCCGCGACGGTGTGGCCCGACTCCACGTCGAACACCACGGCCCGCGTGACTTCCTGCAGGGTTTTGTTCTCGCTCTGCTTGGCCAGGATGTCGAGCGCCTGGACCAGCGGCAGACCCGAGTTGATCATGGTCGAGAACTGGCGGGTGAAGATCACGATGTCGCGCATCTTGATCTTGCCGCCGCCCGGTTTCTGGCGCTTCGACTCTTCGTCGACTTTGACGACCGTCAGCCGCTGCCGCCGAAGTTGCGCGACCGCCTCTTCACGGGTCGCCGCATCGATCGTCGCGGTCTTGAGCTCGCCGTTCAGCGCTCGCGCGGTATAGGAGAAACTGGCCATGTTGGTGATCCTGAGTGATGAATCAGCTCGCGCCCATGCCTTCCCTGCCTTCCAACTACTCCTGACGACCCAGCCGCCCCGCCGGTCTCACGCCCACCTTCACCCCGCGCTGCGCGGGGTATTGCCCGCGGCCGCGGTGCGCCGCGTGTTACCGGCGGCCGCCGGAGCCCGCCATCTTCGGCGACACCGGCGCCTTGGCATCGCCACCATCGTCCAGCGGCGGCTGCCCCACCATTCGCAGAAACTCGTTCGGGTCGCCCGACACGCGCAGGCACTCGTCGAGCGCGACTTCCCGGCTCATGTAGAGGTTGTACAGCGCGTCGTTCAGCGTCTGCATGCCGTATTTCTTCCCCGACTGCATCGACGAGTAGATCTGGTGGACCTTGTCGTCGCGGATCAGGGCGCGGATCGCGGGCGTGACGACCAGGATCTCCGCCGCCAGCGACCGGCCGCGTCCCTTGGCCTTCGCCAGCAGGGTCTGCGTGATGATCCCTTCGAGCACGAACGCGAGTTGCGCCCGCACCTGCGACTGCTGGTGCGACGGGAACACGTCGATCATGCGGTTGACCGCTTCCGCCGCCGAGTTGGTGTGCAGTGTCGCGAACGCCAGATGCCCGGTCTCGGCGATCGTCAGTGCGGCCTGGATCGTTTCCAGGTCCCGCATCTCACCGATCAGGATCGTGTCCGGATCTTCACGCAACGCGTATTTGAGCGCGCTCTGGAAGCTCTTCGTGTCGGTCCCGACTTCGCGCTGGTTGACGATGCAGTTCTGATGGCGGTGGATGAACTCGATCGGGTCTTCGACCGTGATGATGTGGCCGCGGCGCTCGCGGTTGATCTTGTCGATCATCGCCGCCAGGGTCGTGGACTTGCCCGAACCCGTCGGCCCGGTCACCAGCACCAGTCCGCGCGGCTTCTCGGCGAATTTTGCGATCACCGGCGGCAGTCCCAGGTCCTGGAAGGTCTTGATCGAGAACGGGATCTGCCGGATCACCATTGACACGCAGCCGCGCTGCTTGAAGCAGTTGCCACGGAAGCGCGCGAGGTTCTGGATGCCGAACGAGAAGTCCAGCTCGTCCTCGGTCTCGAACCGCTTCTTCTGGTTCTCGGTCAGGACGGAATACGCCAGGGTCAGGGTGTCCTTGGGCGTCATCACGCAATCGTTGGCCGAATTCGTGATCTCGCCATCGATGCGCAGTTTCGGCCGTTCGCCCGCCGAGACGTGCAGGTCCGAGGCGTCGCGCTCGATCATCTCTTCGAGCAGCGCGCGCAGATTCACTCCGTGTGCGGGAGTGGTAGAGCCCGAAGGGGCGGCAGGAGCGGTCATGGGCCAGGCCGGTGTGGAAGAGTCAGGTGTCGGATGCCGGTGCGCCGGAGGACAGGCGATACCGGTCCGCCGGACACCCCGTCCGTCAACCGACGACCGACTGCCGTTCTAGTCATGCCGGGGTGCGGTCCGGGGTCTGTGGCGGGGTCAAACGCTGGTCTCGCGGACGACCTGCTCGATCGTCGTAATGCCCTTCAAGACCTTGAGCCAGCCGTCCATGCGCAGCGTCAGCATCCCGTCCTCGATCGCGGCATCGCGGATCTCCGCTGCGCCGACGTTCTGGAGGACCAGCTTGCGCAGATGAGGATTCATGAACATGACCTCATAGAGGCCCTGCCGCCCCTTGAGCCCCGTCGTGGCGCACTCCGGACAGCCGCGGCCGCGGAAGAAGGGGATGTCCCCGATCCGCGTGTCCAGCGAGAGGTTCTCGAGGAACGGCGCCGCTTCGGCAGTCGCCCGCGACTTCGCGTTGCGAAGGGCCTCCTCCGTGAACCGCATCTCGCGGAACGTCGTGTCCCGTTTGACCTTCGCGCCCGCAAGCTCGGCGTCGTCCGGCTCGTACTTCTCCTTGCACGACTTGCAGATGCGCCGGACCAACCGCTGCGCCAGGACCAGGTTGAGCGCGCTCGCCACGTTGAAAGGCTCGAGCCCCATGTCCAGGAGACGCGTCACCGTCTCGGCGGCCGAGTTCGTGTGCAACGTCGAGAGCACGAGGTGACCCGTGAGGGCCGCCTTGATGGCGATGCCGCCCGTCTCGAGGTCACGAATCTCACCGACCATGATGATGTTCGGGTCCTGCCGCAGGAACGCCTTCAGCGCCGCGGCGAACGTCATCCCGATGTCGGCGCGCACCAGGACCTGGTTGATCCCGTAGAGGTTGTACTCGACGGGGTCCTCCGCGGTCATGATGTTGACGTCGATGTTGTTGACCTTGGACAGCGCGGAATACAGCGTCGTCGTCTTGCCCGATCCCGTCGGCCCGGTGACCAGCACCATGCCGTAGGGATTGGAGATCGCCTCCATCAGCTCGTGCTCGGCCCGTGGCTCGATACCGAACTTCTCGAGATCGAGGGTCAGGTTGCCCTTGTCGAGAATTCGGAGCACGACTTTCTCGCCGAACAGCGTGGGCAGCGTCGACACGCGGTAGTCGATGACTTTCTTGCCCATCTTGAGCTTGATGCGCCCGTCCTGCGGGACGCGGCGCTCGGCGATGTTCAGTGACGACATGATCTTGAAGCGCGAGATGAGCGCCGCTTTCATCTTGAGCGGCGGCTTCATCACTTCCTGCAGCGCACCATCGATCCGGTACCGGACGCGCAGCTCGTGCTCGAAGCACTGGAAGTGGATGTCCGACGCGCCGCGCTTCACGGCGTCGGTCATGATCGCGTTCAGGAGCTTGACCACGGGCGCGTCGTCGACGGCCGCGGCCAGTGCAGCGGCGCTCGGCGCGTCATCGTTCTCGGACTCCAGGACCTCGAGCTCGCCTTCCTCCGACATTTCGTCGAGCAGCAACTGCATCGCCGTGTCGGTCGCCTCGTAGTACTTCTCGATCGTGTTGCGCAGCGTGAACTCGCCCGCGATGACCGGGAAGATGTCGTAGCGCGTGATGAACTTGAGGTCCTCGATGATGCCGAGGTTCGTCGGATCCGCGACCGCGACGGTCAGCGTCCGGCCATCCCGCTTGAGCGGCAGCACGAGGTTCTTCGTGGCCAACTCGTTGGGGATCAGTTTGGCGATCTTGGGATCGACTTCGAACTTGGAGAGATCGACGGCCGGCATACGGTATTGCCGGGCCAGCATCTTGGTCAGCTCGATTTCGGGGATGTAGCCGAGCTTGACCAGGTTGTAGACGACACCCGTCCCGCTCTGCTTCTGCTCGCGCTGCGCGTTGGCGAGCTGTTCGCGGGTGACCTGCCCCTCGCGCACCAGCAGGTCGCCGATGCGCTCATACGGGACCGCGACTGTTAGAGGCGGTGCCGCAGCCGGCATCGGACGGTGGTCGTGGGTTGCGAGGACGGGAGGCGCAGGGAACCGCGCGGCGCGAGGGGCGGCACGTGTGGAGGACGCCGCCGCGGTCGCAAACGTCACCGGAAGACACGGAGCGCTACGGGTTGTGTTCGGGATTTCGCCGCGCGCCACCCGCAACTATAGAGAGACGCCGAGAGAGACGCCGGCGACAGAGAGAGACGCCGGCTACTGTACCAATGCCGTCGCCACGTCTCCGACGATCTGCAGCGACTGGGCCGAGATCTGGCCGATCGAATCCTGCGGCGTGTGGTGGGCCGGATAGCTGTAGTCGATGACGTCGATCACTCGCAGCCCGGCCCGCAGCAGCGGCACGTGATCGTCGGTGATCCGGAAGTTCATCGGCTGCGGGATGAAATACTGGTCGTATCCCAGGTCGGCCGCTTCACGCCACACCCGCGTCACGACTTCGGGCGCTCCTTCCACCGAGTTCGGCTCCTCGTAGATGTCCAGGTCCTTGTCGCCGATCATGTCCCACAGCACGCCGAAAATCGGCTGGTAGCCGGGCGACGGCAGATGGGACGCGAAGTACGATGAGCCGATAAGGACGTCCTGATTCTTGGTGAAGTCGCCGTAGTCCTCGCCGTCGACGAAGACCAGATCGACGCCGACGGACGGCGGCGTCCTCTTGAGCACATCGCCGAGCGCGATGAAGAGCGCCACACCCGACGCGCCGTCATTGGCACCCGGCATCGGGAGGCGGCGCTGCTCCGGCGTCGGCGCTTCGTCCGATGCCGGCCGCGTATCCCAATGCGTCACGTACAGGACCCGGTCTGTGGCCGCCGGGCGGTAGCGGGCAATGATGTTACGCAGAGGAAGGACCGTTCCGCCCGCCGTGGTGTGCGACCAGCTCTGGACGATCACCGTGTCGGCCCGCTGGCGCATCTGGGCGATGATCCAGTCGCCGCATTGTTGCGCACCCGGTGTACCCGGGATGCGGGTACCGAACGCAAGTTGCGCCTGCAGGTATCCGTAGGCCGCCTGGCCGTTGAACGCCGTCTTGGGGGTGACCGCGCCCGGGTGGCATCCGGCGACCGAGACGAGCAGGCAAAGGAGTGTTGGCACTTTCACGACGTGACGGGCAGAAGACACGCGGATGCGGGGTATGATACCGTAGCCGCGGATCGGCGGGCTGCCGGCACCGGCCGTGGTGCCCCGCCGGTCCCCAGCACGCACCACGCGAGCACCGGCGCAGACCGCCGAATGCCCGCAAGATCCCAACGGCCTTGCATTTGACTCGAGACCGGGCGGAATTTCAGACAGTGAAGATACTCAACAAGTATGCGTTGCAAGAGCATATCGGGCCGCTATGCTTCGCCCTCGGCGCGCTCACGTCGCTCCTGCTGCTGAACTACATCGCGAAGAATATCGGGAACCTCGTCGGCAAGGGGTTGCCCTGGGCAGTCATCGCCGAGTTCGTGGGTCTGTCTGTCCCGTTCACGGTCGCCATGACCATGCCGATGGCGGTGCTCGTCGCCGTCCTGTACGCCTTCAGCCGTCTCGCCGCCGAGAACGAGATCACCGCCCTCAAGGCCAGCGGCGTCGCGCTCTCGCAGCTGCTGACGCCCGTCCTTCTCGGCGCGGCCGCCATCTCGGTGGCCATGATCGCGTTCAACGACCAGGTGCTTCCTCGCTCCAATCATCAGTTGCGGAGCCTGATGGAGGACATCGCGCGCAAGAAGCCCACGTTTTCGCTGCACGCGCAGGTGATCAACGCGGTGTCGCCCGGCAAGCTGTATCTTCGTGCAGGCCGCCTGGACGAAGCCACCGACAAGATGCGCGAAGTCGTGATCTATGACCTGGGCGACCCGGCTCGCCGCCGCACCATCTTCGCCGACAGTGGGACCATGGCCCTGACGCCTGACGGCGACCTCGCCCTGACGCTGTTCGACGGATCGATGGAGGAGGTACAGAAAACGAATCCCGGCGAGCTGCAGCGGCTGTACTACATCGAGAATCACATCCGCGTTCGCGGCGTCGGCAACACGCTCACGCGATCGACGAACGACACGTACAAGAGCGAGCGTGAGATGTCGATCTGCGAGATGCAGGATGAAGCCGCCGAGGCGGAGCGGGACCAGGTGGCGATCGCCCAGGAGATCAAGCACAGCCTGGTCAACGGCGTGCGGATCGCGACGACCGGCACCAGTGGGCCGGCACCGCTCGCCCCGGGCACACCGGGCGGAGCGCCGTTCCGCGCGCATTGGGGACTGGGCCGTGCTTACTGCGATTTCACCAGATGGGCGCTCCACCCGCGTAGGCCACACGCGGCCGCCACCACAGCCGCCACCGCGGCCGCCGCGGCAACCCGTCCCGCAGGCGGCGCCACAACGAGCGGACCAGGCACTGGCGCGAAAAACGCCGCCCCGCCCTCCGCCGGCGGACCCGCAGCGCGCAGCCCGGTGAACGCCGCACCTCACCCACCGGCCCCAGCTCCAACGCCAGCCCCCGCTCCGGTTCCGGCGGCCCAGCAGCCGGCGAGTTCTCCACCGCCGCCGTCATCGGCGGCCGCCGGGACGGGCCAGATACAGTTGGCCAGCCAGCAGCCCAGCGCCGCACCTCCCGGGACGCCGGCTGGAGGCGCGACCCCTCCCCCGCCTCGGATCGTGATCCCTCGGGGACGGATCGTACAGGTCACTCCGAGCGCCGCGGCGGTGAGCCTGACCGGGATGAGTTCCACGCTCGAAGCGGCTCGTGCGCGCATTGACGGCGGACAACGCACCTTCAACACCTACGACGTCGAGATCCAGAAAAAGTTCGCCATTGCGGTCGCCTGCGCGATCTTCGTGTTGCTCGGCGCCCCCATCGCCCTCCGGTTTCCTCGGGGCGGTGTCGGTCTCGTGATCGGGGTCAGCTTCGGCGTGTTCGGACTCTATTACGTTGGGCTCATTGCCGGCGAGCCATTGGCCCAGGCAGGCAAGGTCAGTCCGTTCTGGGCGATGTGGGGCTCGAACGTGATATTTCTGGTGGTCGGAGCCGTCCTGCTCTCGCGGGTCGGGCGCGCCGGCAGTACCGCGCGCGGCGGCGACCTGGGCGAGGTCAAGGACGCGATTCGCGCCTGGCTCACGCGCGCCCGCCGTCCACTCCCCGGATCCGTCGCGCCGCCGGAACACGCGGCGTGAGCGCCGCCGCCGGCCGGCCGATGTCTCCTGCCGTGCCGCCAGGCCGGCTCGCGGCGCGCGGTGCGCCGCCGCGCCCGCGGGAGCGTGGCACCCTCGCCGAAGACCCGCGCGCGTCCAGCTTCAAGATCGGCCCGCTCGACTGGTACGTGTTTTTCGAGTGGATCAAGATCTTCGTGACGACCTCGCTCGGTTTCCCCGTGCTGGTGATCGTCATCGACCTCACGGACCATCTGCAGACGTACCTGCAACGCAACATCCCCGCACCCCAGATCGCGCTGGGCTACATCTACTGGATCCCGGGCTCGATGTTTCTGGTGCTCCCGGCAGCCGTGCTGTTCGCCACGGTGTTTTCGATCGGCGCGCTCACACGGTACTCCGAGATCACGGCCGCCAAGGCCTCGGGCATCAGTTTCTATCGGCTCACGGCGCCGATCTTCTTCGCCGCGTGCCTCTCGGCCCTCCTCGGACTCGGCATCGGCGAGTTGGCACCGGTGACCAACGCCAAGCACGACGCCATCCTCGAGGAACAGCAGTTCCGGGGAGGCAATGACCGTTTCAATTTCGCGTATGCGGCCGAAGAGGGGCGCGTCTACAAGGTGGGCTCACTGGACGCCGTGCACGGCGTGATGAACAGCGTCGAAATCGAGCGGCGTGGTGTCGGTTTCGACTACCCGACGTACATTCTCACGACGCAAAACGCGAACTGGAAGAGCGGCCGGCGATGGGCGCTCGGACCCGGCGCGATCCACATTCTGCCCGACAGTGTACAGGATTTCGTCGTGTCGTTCGACTCGGCCCGCGACAACCATTTGCGCGAGGCGCCCGGGGAGCTCATGGCCACGCCCAAGAACCCGGAAGACATGCGGTTCGCGGAGCTTCGGCGGTTCGTGACCGCGCTGCAGCGCTCCGGCGGCAACGCCGATGAGCTCAAGGTGGAGCTGGCCCAGAAGATCGCGGTTCCGGTCACCTGCATCATCATCGCGCTCTTCGGCGCGCCGCTCGCCACGAGCACGCAACGCGGAGGCGCCGCCTACGGCATCGCGATCAGCCTGGCGACGACGGTCCTCTTCCTGATGATGATCCAGCTCACCAAGGCGGTGGGTGCCAAAGGGCTGATCCCCCCGTATCTCGCCGCCTGGATCCCGAACGTGATTTTCTCGATCGCCGGAGTGTACCTCTTGGCACGCGTCCGGACGTGAGCGCCAGGATATATCCCAGCGGCCCCGGTGAAGGCGGCTCGGGCGAATGGGCCATCCCGCTCACCCCCCGCCGGTTACGGGACGCCATCGCGAATTGGGTCTCGACGACAATAGTCGGTTCCTTCGCGGGCGTCGGCGCGCGCGCGTACTACTTGCGCGACGTCGTGCGCGGGCTCGCCGAGCCGGGCACGTACCTACCCGAGACTCTCAAGCAGATGCGGGCGATCGGGGTCGACTCCCTGCCGCTCGCATCGCTCGTCGCCGCCTTCATCGGAAGCGTGATCGCGCTCCAGTCCCGGTATCAGCTCTTCCCGGGCGTACAGCTCTCGATCGTCGGCCTCATCACACGCCAGATGATCATCCTGGAGCTTGGTCCGCTGCTCACTGGCCTGGTCCTGGCCGGCCGGGTCGGAGCCCAGATGACGGCCGAGATCGGGACGATGCGCGTAACGGAGCAGATCGACGCCCTCGAGACCCTGGCCTACGACCCGCTGGCGTACCTCGTGGTGCCGCGCATGATCGCGGGCCTCATCATGCTGCCGGTACTCACCATCTACGCGGACGCCATCGGCATCTTCGCCGCGTTCCTGACGTCCACGATCGCGACTGACATCCACTATTTCGACTTCCGCGATGGCCTCCGTCTCGGATTCAGCCAGTTCCAGTTGTTCTATAGCTTGCTCAAAGCGGTGATGTTCGGCGGGGCCATCTCGTTTCTGTGCACCTACGAGGGTTACACGGCCAGCGCAGGCGCCGAGGGCGTGGGCAAAGCCACCGCCAAGGCGGTGGTCATCGCGTCGGTGTGGATCCTCGTGCTGGATGCCCTCACGGCCGGACTCCTGGCCAAATACCTTCAGGCATGAAACATCGCGACGATGTACTGGTGGGGGTGGTCGTCACCATTGGGTTCATCATTCTCCTCGTGGGGAGCGTGTGGCTGGTGCGCGGCGGACTCCAGAGCGGCTACCCATTGTATGCTCGCTTCCCCTGGGGATCGGGGATCAAGCAGGGGCAATCAGTGCTGTTGTCCGGCGTGGACGTGGGGTTTGTCGGCGACGTCGACCTGCGGCCGGATGGCACGCTGATCGTCACGATGCGCGTCAACAAGCAGTATCACGTGCCCCAGGGCACGACGGCGACGATCGAGCCGAACGGGATTTTCGGCGACGTCGACGTCGCGCTCAAGCCATCCCGCCCGACAACGGCCTACATCGCGGAGTCCGACACGATTCCCAACGGACGGCCCGCGCCGACCATCAGCGATATCCTGGCGAGCGTCGATACGGCGAGCGGGAAGCTCAATGACGTCGCCAAGACGGTTCAGGTGGAGCTCGTGCAAGGCGGCGGCATCGCGGACCTGCACCAGACGCTGCAACACGCCAACCGCCTGGTCGTTCAGCTCTCCGAAATCGCGGCCGAGCAGTCCAAGCAGCTCTCGGCAACCATGCGCTCGCTCAATCGCGCGGTGAGCGCGATCGATTCGGCGGCGTTGGATTCCACGGTGCGGAATCTCAAGGTCTCCAGCGCCAACATGGCGAACCTCACCGACAATCTGAAGCAGACGACGTCGCGATTGAACAGCGTGCTCGCGAAAGTCGACAGCGGAGGAGGGACCGCCGGCAAGATCATCAACGACCCCGCTCTCTACAACGACGTCCACGCGTTGCTCGCGCGCTTCGACTCCCTCACAGCGGATCTCAAGAACAATCCGAAGCGCTACATCAACGTGCACCTCTTCTAGCTCGTCGCGGCAGGCGCCGCGGACGGCTCAGAGCTCCTTCAGGGCCGTGAACAGAATGCTGCGCGGGGCCCCAGGGATGCGTTCCAGTACATCGACGTAGCGCGCCTGGAAGATGTTCGACGCCTTGGCCTGCAGGATCACACCGCGGACGCGGTAGCCCATGCGAAGGTCGACCAGCGTGATCGGGGTCCGCGGGTCGGTCTCGTACACCTCCACGCGCTCGATCCGGCTCCGGTACTGCACGTCGGCCCCCATGAGACCGCCGAACAAATCGAGCGAAGCCGTACCCTCGTGCTTGGAGCGATAGGGCAGCGGCGTGTCATAGAGGGGGCTGTGCGGCGTCAGATCCTGCGTGTCGAGATAGAGATAGCTGAGTGAGAGACCCACCCGGCCGGGGACCACTGCCACTTTGGTGCCGGCATCGAGGCCACGGATCCTGGCATCGGTCACGTTCTGGAACTGGAACGTCGAAAAGGTGACACTTCCTTTCGCGACCTCGGGCTCGATCAGGTTCTGGTAGTCACTCTCGAACACCGCTGCGTCGAACCACAGGCGCCCCAGATCCTCCGTCGCTCCGATCTCTTCGGACCACGCCGTCTCGCCGTGGAGAGCCGGATTGGGCACCACGTGGACTCCCTGCTGGTACTGATCGACGAACTGCTCGATCGCGCTCGGCGCCCGGTAGCCGCGGCTGCCCGAGATGCGGATGTCGAGTGCGTCCGACAGACGGTACACGAGCCCCAGCTTCGGACTGAACACCGTCTCGGCGCCGCCGACGGACGTGTGAGAATCCACGCGCGCCCCGGCTGTCGCCTTGATCGCCGGACCGACGCCGATCTGATCCTGCGCGTACGCGCCCCAATCGTGCAACTCGGGCACCGGCGCCAGCGCGTCGGCCTGGATCGAAGTCGCCGACTCATCGCCGCCGACGACGACGGACTGCCGCGCGCCGGGCGTGAGCGACACCTGGCCACTCATACCGTATTTCGCGGCACGGTGGAAGGCCCGGTTGATCGTGTCGGATTGCGCCAGCACGCGATCGGTGGCGGAGTCCGCCGCGGTGATCGGATTCAGCGACTGAAAGGCGGTCGTGTCGCTCTGGTAGAAGTGGTTCCGCGAGTTGTTGTAGTCGAGATACGGCTGCACCTGTACGAGCGTGGACTGATTTGCGAATGCCACGATATTCGACCCGACACTCACTTTGTCGTACCACTGATAGTCCCTCACATCATGAGGATCCGTCGCGTACGGCTGGCTGGGATTCTGCCAGCCGAAGAAATTGCCGGACCGCTCATTGGACCACACGGCGTAGAGCATCGATGGATGCGCGGCGTCGGCCGGGTACATGAGCTTCGTTCGGAAAAGCCATTGGTCCTGTCCATCATCCTGGCGAAACCCGGTGGACTCCTCCCGGCCAATCACGAGGCGGGCACCCACGTCGCCGATCTGCCGCGAGTGCTGCACCTCGACGCCTTTGTCGGTCAGCCCTTCACCCGTGAAGCGGAATTCCGGCGGCGTGTCGTAGGTTCCGTAATGCACCTCGAAGAACGTCTGCGGCTGCGGCGACACCGGCGTCGTGATCACGTTCACCACTCCGCCGAGCGCGTTGCCGCCGTAGAGCGCCGAATACGGACCCTTCACGACTTCGACATGATCGACGTCGAGCAGCGGGATGGCCTTGAAATCGGTTTCGGCGCCATCCGCTGACAGCACCGGATGCCCGTCGAGCAGGATCAGGACGCGGCTCCCGACGCCTTCGGTCACCCCAGTGGACCCCCGGATGTCGATGTCGCCATCGTTGAAGACGACGCCGGGTACGAAACCCAGCGCCTGATCGAGCCGGTACGCGTCACGATTGATGAGCTCGGTATGCGACATCGTCTCGATGCTCGCCGATACGTCCTGCGCGCGGGACTCTCCGCGATCTGCGGTCACCACGACGCCCCCGAGCTCGGCAACGGCGCGCGCCATTCGTAACTCCACGGTCTGGGATTGACCGGAGCCCACCGCTACGTCCGTCACCGTGGCGCTCTTGTATCCGATGCGGAGCGCCTGGATCGCGTACGCCCCGGGGGAGACGCCAACGATCACAAACCGGCCATCGGAGCCCGTCTCAGCGCGAAGGAGCGTGCCCAGCACCAGCACGGTGGTGCCGGGAAGCGACGTCCCGCTGTCAGCGTCGACGACGATCCCCTCCAACGTGCCCGAAGCTTTGGCCTGGGCCGATACCGGACGGGACCCGAGCGCCACCGCGGCGGCGACGAGCGGCACGAGCCTCCCCGCCAGCCGTATCCAGTGCCACCCCATCACCGGATCGGAGCGCCCTCCCGGCGCCGGACGCCGATCGAGAAGCACGGTGACGTCAGTTCGTGCGCACCCACACGTATGTGCCGGCTGCCTGGGCGGGTGACGTCACCGTGACGTCGAGCGTGTCACCGCCCCGTAGCGACGCAGTCGCGGTTACCGCCGGAATCGCGGCGTTCGCGGAGGTCTCGGTGAGCGTAGACCCGGAAATCGTATATGTCCCGCTATCCGGCGGTGAGACGACGACGGTGTCGCCTGGTCCTTCGATGATGCCAACGCTCTCGAAAAACGTAGAGTCGGTCAGTACCAGCGTCCCCGCGAGACCCGGGAACGATGCCGTCACCGCAGCATTCGATATGGTGTCGAGGTAATACGATCCGGCCAATCGCTGGCCCGTGAGCTTCGGCGCGGTGGTACTCGACGAGCAGGCAACGGCGACCGCCGTGATGACGAGCACTGGGACAATATGGATCGACAACTTGCGATGCATCGCTCGGCTCCCGTGAACGTGTGAACTCGCTGCGACGTGAAGCAGGCAAACAGTCGTGCACGATACCGAGCCGCACGCCGGCGGCCCGGCTACTGGAACATCACGAACGATGGCGCGGGGAACAGCGCCAGCACATCGTGCGGCGTCATGACAGGCTTGTCGTTCTTATAGAACACCTTGAAACCGGCGTATTGCACCGGGTCGGACGCGACGTACGCCCGATAGGAACTTCGCTTCATCCAGTCGGGTCCGAAACCATCCATGTCGATCACCACCTGGACCCGCGGGTCGAGGCGGATGTGATCCGCCTCTCGCAACATCGGGTGCGTGAACCGGTGTACGATGAGCACTTTTGGTGACAGGTGGTTGTCGTCTACGAGACCCGCCAGCATGGCGGATGCCTCGTTGACCTGCGCGGCATCCATCCGCCCGATCACACGGCCGGGCACCTTGCCGGGTGGCAGCGCGAACTCCGGATCGAGCGCCAGATGGACGGTGGGACGCTGGAGATACTTCACCAGTGGCGTGAGCTCTTCCGCCACGGTGCTCCGTCCGATCTGCACATCCAGGATCAGCAGCGCATGCGCGCGGTCCGCCCAACTCGCGACGCGATCGATGAGTGTGTCGGGCATCCGCAGCCGGTACTTGCCGTCGGCTCCGGGGGCCGCCTGCGCGACAGTGACGATCAGCTCGAGCGCGGGCATCACGGGCGTAGCCGTATCGGCGGCGGCGTAGGCACGCACTTCCTCTTGCAGCCGCGCCAGCATCGAATCGGGAGCGATCTGCCCCAGAATTCCCATTCGCCTGGACATCGGATTGCCGTAGTACGCTACGATCCTGTAGTGCGGCAAGATCGCGCCCGGCAACTGCTCCGGACCTTTGACCGGCCACCGCGTCGCGAGCGCAGAGTCGGACAGTCCCGCGATGGTGTGTGTGGGGTGCACGCGCGCCGCATGCCGCGCCCGGGCGTGGCTACCGTGGGCCGGTTTCGCGACGGATGCCGAATCCCCGGAAGCCGGCGGGCGGGACGCGGACGGCGGCGTGGTTGGACTCTGCGCCGGCGCCGGCCGCGCACTGGCCAGCCCGGCGAGTATCGCCCCAATGATCAGGTTCCGCATGTGTTCTGCATCTGTCGCACGCAACATATCGCGTCCGCCCTCCGCGTGAAGGGCGGGATGCGGCCCGCGCCCCGGCCTAGGGAGTCGCCGAGTCGCCGCCGGAGCCACCACCCGCACGGGTCCGTCCCACGGTCGCGTAATAGACGGGTGCGCCGAGAACGACCGTGCCCAGGACCGCCGCAGTCGCCCACCGGGAGTCGGGATTGATAAGGGCGTTGGCGAGCAGGCAGATGGTGGCGAGCACGAAGAGAGCCGGCACCACCGGATACAACGGCACACGAAACGGCGGGTCATAGTTGGCCCGGCGCCGCATGACGAAGACGGCGGCAACCCCCAGAGCATAAAACGGCACGATCGCGGTGACGAATGTGTCGCTCAGTTGCTCGAATGTACGGAGCAGTACAAACGCGATCCCGAGGGTCGCCGATACCGCCACTGCGACATACGGCGTTCCAAACCGCGGGTGGACCGCGCCGACTTTGCTGAAGAACAGGCGGTCCTCCGACATCGCATAGAAGATCCGCGGCGATGTCAGAAGCGAGCCGTTGAGGGTTCCAAACGTCGACACCACGACGGTCGCCGCGACGAAGATGGCGCCCCGGGTGCCCATCACGTGCTGGGCGACGTCCGCCGCGACGAGCTTCGACCGCGCGATCTCCCCCACCGGAAGCACCGCGAGATAGGCGACGTTGGCGAGCAGGTAGATCGCTACGACGGCCAGGGTGCCGCCGATGAGGGCGCGCGGCAGTATCCGTCGCGGATCCTTTACCTCGCCCGCCACGAAACTGAGATCCGCCCAGCCGTCGAATGCCCACAACACGCTGACCAGCGCCAACCCGAATGGTACGGCATGCAGACTCCCAGCGGGCACGACCGGCGTGTAGTGGCCTCCAGTGGCCGGCAAGCCGAGTGCGAGCGCCACCAGCACGATGAAGAGAAGCCCACCGTATTTGGCGAAGGTCGTCACGTTCTGTACCGCCGATCCCCAACGCAGCCCACGATAGTTGAAGAACGCAGTCAGCGCGATCGCCGCGGCTGCCACGTAGTGGACCTGCGTGACGTGTTCCGGCGCCGATGGATCGCGGCCGAACAGCCGGAATCCATACTCTGCACATGTCGTCGAGACGGCGCCGAGCGATGCGGCGCGAATCAGCACCAGTTCCGACCAGCCGAACAGAAACGCCGGGAGCCGGCCCCACCCTTCCCGGATGTAGATGTACAGACCGCCAGTCTCCGGGAAGGCGCCCGCGATCTCGGCGAGCGTCAGCGCCCCGCAAAGGGCGAACAGCCCGCCGATTGCCCACACGGCGAGCATGGGCCCGGGTCCCGGCAATCGCGTCGCGATACCCGCGGGCGAGCGAAAGATCCCCGATCCGATCGTCGAGCCGACGAGCACGGCGACCGCGCTCCACAGACCAAGCCGGCGCACCAGCGCCGGACGCCGGGACGCCGCCGCCGCCGATGCGCCTGGCGTCACCCGAAGCTGTGGGGGGGACGAAGCCTGCGTGCTCATCGTGCTATGGTACCTCCGCGCGTCGCACTGGGCTACCTCCGGTTGGCTACCCCGTAGGAGCGGCCAGGTACATCTTTCGCCGGATGCCGTCTTCGGTTGCCGTCTGGTCGTTCTGGATCGCCGTCTGCGCGTGCGCCGCCGGCCAGATCGCGATCCTGCGGGATGCCGTCAGCCTGCGCGGCACGAGAGGCCCGCAATCCGGGACGGAGCGGGCCGCGGAGGCGTCACCGCCATCGGTCCCGGCCGCCCGGTCGCTGGACTCGGATTCCGAACGGACGGCCGGGCGCCGCACTTCGGGGCGATTTCATGCCGCGGGTGAAGTGATGTGGGCCGTGCTGCCCGGCATCGCCCTCGTCGTCGTCCTGCTCTGGACGTGGCGCGCGATGCATGCCGGCCCCGCCGCGCCTGCACCCCACGCCGCGGTGGCTGCGCTGGCTGCCACGCCCCGATGAGCACTGTGCGGCGGCTGTCGTGGCTCGCGCTCGGCGTCGCGTTCGTCCATAGCGTCTTCGGCGCCATCGTCCGGATCTCGGGATCCGGCATGGGCTGCGGCGAGCACTGGCCGGACTGCAACGGCACTCTCGTGCCCACTTTCACCAGCTATACCACGGTGGTCGAGCTGACGCACCGCTGTCTGGCTGCCGCACTGCTCGGCGTTACCGGTGCGCTCGTGGTCGTCGCCCGGCGCCAGGCGCGCCGCGATGGCGCGGCCGGAGCGCGGGGTTCCGTCGCTGGCGCGGCATCGCTTGCACTGGGTC
This sequence comes from Gemmatimonadota bacterium, assembly GCA_021324775.1. Lineage (GTDB taxonomy): Bacteria > Gemmatimonadota > Gemmatimonadetes > Gemmatimonadales > Gemmatimonadaceae > Palsa-1248. Next base: position 178,744 of record JAJPIM010000026.1, on the reverse strand, counting down.
TCGAGATCGTCGCCGCGCTCGTCGGGATGGTCGTGGTAGAGCTGGCACTCTCCAGCCGGGCACTCATCGCGATCCACTACGCCATCGCGATGGCGATTCTCGCGACGCTCGTCATCGCTGTCCAGCGGGCGGGCGGGCTCGGCGCGGCGACGACGCGCCAGGGCGACGCATCGCGGCGGACATATCGCGGCGCGGCCGCGGGGGCCGGGATCGCATTCGTGACTGTCGTTTTTGGCGCGCTCACCGCCAATCTTGCCGGCGCCGCTCAGTCCTGCCTCGGATTCCCGTGGTGCCGGCTCGGGATGACCGACGTGAGTGGCACGTTGCCCGTCCAGATCACGCACCGTGTGCTGGCACTGCTGCTGTTCCTCCATCTGCTCGGTCTGGCGTCGGGGATCTCCCGGCGCCGCGAATCGCCAGTGATGGTGCGGGCCGCGTGGACCGCATTCGGCATCGTCGTGCTGCAGATCGTGGTCGCGGCGTCTTTGGTCGAGTTCCGGCTGCCCCCCGCGCTCCAGTCGCTCCACCAGGCGACCGGCACTCTGGTCTGGGTCGCCGCGTTCGCGCTGGCGGCACTCGCGCGCCGCGCCGGCGCGCCCACTCCAGTTGCCCGGACCGCGAGCGTGTCGCAGCCCGCGGGTGCGGCCGGAGCGATCGCATGACCGGAGTGACCCACTCGTCTCTCGGGTCCGGCGGCTCGCCTCCGGTTCCGCCGTCCGATGCCGGGACTCCCGGACTGGCCACACGCGGCGGCGGATTCGCGGCCGATCTTCTGACGCTCACCAAGCCACGGATCATCTCGCTCCTCCTGGTGACGACGGTCGCACCGATGTTCGTGGCCGGGTCGCCAAACTGGCTGCTCGTCCTGCTCGTCGTGGCCGGCGGCTACCTCATGGCGGGCGGTGCCAACGCCGTGAACATGTATTTCGATCGCGACATCGATGAGCACATGGCGCGCACGCGTCTGCGGCCGATCCCGAGTGGCCGGCTTGCCCCGGTGGCGGTCCTCGCGTTCGGGATCGCGCTCGCGGTGGCCGCGACGGGGCTGCTCGCGCATTTCGTCAATGTGCTGACCGCGGCGCTCGCGCTCGCCGGGTTCTACTTCTACGTGTTGATCTACACGCGCTGGCTCAAGCGGAGCACGCCGCACAACATCGTGATCGGGGGCGCCGCGGGTGCCTTTCCGCCGCTCGTGGGGTGGGCGGCCGTGACTGGCCGTGTCGATCTGGTCGCGGTGTACCTCTTCCTCATCATTTTCTACTGGACTCCCCCGCATTTCTGGGCTCTCGCGCTGCTCAAGCAGCGCGACTACGGGCGAGCGGGCGTCCCGATGGCCCCGCTGGTCTGGGGTGAGCGGGTGACGGCCGATCAGATGCTGTGGTACACCATCATTCTGTGCGCCCTGACTCTACTGCCGGTGACGTTCGGCGCATTCGGCGCCGTCTACCTCGCATCGGTCGTCGTGCTCGACGCAATCCTGCTGGCGGGGGTGATCCGGGTCAGGCACGCCGCGGTACGCGGGCCCGCGGCCTGGTCGGTGTACAAGTATTCCCTGCTCTATCTCGCGCTGCTGTTTGCGGCCATGGCGGTAGATCGCCACGCCGGTACGTGGCTCGGCAGCCTGCCCGCGAGGATCCCATAGCTACCAGCGCAGGCCGGCCGCCCGCCCCCGCGGAGCGGCGCGCGACCGACGGAGTCGCGGGCACGACGACCACGAGCGCTGCTCCCCCACCAGCGAGCAACGGCACGCCGGCGGCAAGTGGCGGAGCTGCCAAGGCACGGCTTCCCTCGCCCAAGCCGCTCGCGAGACTGCTGCCTCTGCTGCGCCCATACGCGGGACGTCTCGCGATCGCCGCCCTGTGCCTGATCGCCGCGGCCGGTGTCGGATTGATCTTCCCCGCTGTCGTGCGCTATCTGATGGATGCGGCGTTCCAGCAGCACAGCCGCCGCCTGCTCAACCGCCTCGCGCTGGGGCTCGTCGCCCTGTTCGCGGTGCAGGGCCTTATGAACTTCGTGCAGGTCTACATCCTCACGTCAACCGCCGAACGAGTCATCGCGCGGTTGCGTGAGGATCTGTTCGCTCATCTCATCCGGCTGTCTCCCGCCTACTTCACCGAGCGGCGCACGGGTGAGCTCACGAGCCGGCTGTCAGCCGATCTCGCGGTGCTGCAGTCGCTGTGCAATACCTGGATCTCAGAGTTCCTGCGGCAGGTCATCCTGCTCGTCGGCGGTGTGACACTCCTGATGCTCACGCACACGCGCCTCGCCGTGACGACGCTCGCGGTTTCGCCCGTCGTGGTGGCGGCAGCGTTCGGCTTCGGGCGTGCGCTCCGCCGTGCCAGCACGGGCGTTCAGGACCGCGTGGCCGAGGCGATGGGCACCGCCGATGAAGCGTTCGCACAGATCCGGATCGTCCAGGGATTCGTGCGCGAGGCGGGCGAGACGCAGCGGTACGCCAACCACCTGCAGGACGTGGTGAGCGCCGCGATCCACCGCGCCCTCTTGCGCGGCCTGTTCTTCGGCGTCGTCGGATTCGTCGCATTTGCGGGAGTCGACGTCATCCTGTGGCAGGGCGGCCAACTCGTGCTGGTGGGCGGCCTCACCGAGGGTGGATTCCTGCAGTTCCTGCTCTACGCCTTCTTCGTCGCGGCTGCGGTCGGCTCGTTGACGTCACTCTTTGGCAGCTACCAGGAGGCGGTGGGAGCTGCGACTCGCGTGTTCGAGATGCTGGGCACGGTATCGGCGGTCGCCGAGCCGGTGAATCCGGAGCCGCTCCGGCGTCCCGCGCGAGGCGCGATCGCGTTCGAGCACGTGGGCTTTCGCTACGGCGAGGAGCTGCCTGAGGTGCTCCGTGATGTTTCGCTGGCGATCGCCCCGGGTGAAGTCGTGGCGCTGGTCGGCCCATCGGGCGCGGGCAAGACGACAATCGCGTCGCTCCTGCCCCGGTTCTGGGACGTGACGGGCGGTGAGGTATCGCTCGACGGCCGAGACGTGCGGACCCTGTCGTTCGCGGACCTGCGCGGCGCGATCGGCATCGTACCGCAGGAGCCGGCGCTGTTCAGCGGCACGGTTCGCGAGAACATCGCGTATGCCAGGCCCGACGCGACCATGGAGGATGTGGCGGCGGCCGCTCGCGCGGCGCACGCCACGGAATTCATCGACCGGCTCCCCGCCGGATTCGATACTCGCGTGGGCGAGCGCGGTGTGAAACTGTCCGGCGGCCAGCGCCAGCGCCTCGCCATCGCTCGCGTCTTCCTCAAGAACCCCGCGGTGGTCGTGCTGGACGAGGCGACGTCGAGTCTCGACAGCGAAAGCGAGCGGCTGGTCGAACAGGCGATGGAGGATCTCCTCCGCGGACGCTCGACACTGATCATCGCGCATCGCTTGAGCACGGTGCTCCGCGCCGACCGGATCGTGGTCCTCGATCGGGGCCGCATCGTCGAGCAGGGAACGCATGCGACGCTGTTGGCGCTCGACGGCGTCTACGCCCGCCTCTACCGGGGCCAGTTTCGCGCTGGCGAGGACGCGAAGTAGCCCGTTCGGCGCGCCGGACTCGCGCTACCGTTCCGGGTGACGGCTACTTCCCGAATTGAAGCTGGGCGGCGGCGTCCTGCGCGGCGACCACCGTGACGCTGTCGGTCGTCGTCCCGAACCGCTCGTGCCAAGCGGTGATCCGGTAGCGCCCCGCCGGGACGGAGTCGATTGTGAACGCTCCGCTCGCGTCGGTGGTCGTGAAGTACGGATGCTCGAAGACCAGGATCCACCCGTGCGTCCACGGGTGCTGGTCGCACCGCACTTCGACCATCCCGGGCACTGACAGCACCGCCGTCGTCGGCACGACGGCACCGGCCTCGGTTTCCTGGACTGTCGCGAGCGCTGCACCGGTTTCCTTCCGGCTGAAGACCGTGCGGTGGGTCGTCTGGTCGGCGTTGCCGACGTTCAGCGTGCCACCCACGATGCCCGCCTGGACACGCGGCACGAGGCGGCAGCCGACGGTCGTGATGTCGTACCGCCTCGCGTATGGGAGGTGCTTGCCAGCCGTAATGCCGCTCAGCCACACGACGGCGCTCGCGAGACGAGGGCCGCGGTGGTCGACGCTGACGTCCACGAGCGTCTGTCCGCACACGTCCGCATCACTCGTCAGATGCACGACGGTATCGGCCGGTGCCGCTCCGCCGAACTCCACTACGCCCTTGATCCGCCCGATCGCGGCAAGCGGGACGACTGTGTAGCCTCCAGATGATTGGATGCCGTCGCCGGGGTGCTCACGTGGTGGGGCAGCCGTTGCGGTGGCCAGGGAGACGCGTTGAGGATTCGCATCGGAGCACGCCTGGAGGCACGCGCACAGCGTGGCGACGCACGCCACGCTCTGGATCACTGTTCGTAACGCTCGATGGCCGCCCACGATTCGAGACGAAGCGCGCGGAGAGCGCGTCACCCGGCGAGGCATTTGGTCCTTGCAGCCGAGGCCGCGATGCGCGCCTGATCCCCGCCGGGGGCGGTTGAGGGCTGATAGCTTGCCGGTATGTGGTCCAGCCATGACGGCGCGAAATATACGCGAGGGTCTTCCATCGGACGGCGTTCGGCGCCGGCCCGCTCGCGCCGCCTGGCCTCTACCGGGATCGCATGTGCCGGGATCGCATGTGCCGGGATCGCCGCCTGCTTGGCCGCGGCTCCGGTGACCGCACGGGCCCAGGCACCGCCGGCCACGGCTTCTCCAGAACTCTGGGGATTCGCGGCTCCATGGGATCCACGTAGCGCCGCCACGATTGTGCAGCACGGCACGGCGCTCCGCGTCGTGATTTCCGGATGGTTGCGGCTGGATACGATCACCGCACTCCCCGTGAGTGCGTATCGCGACACCGTACCGGTCCCGGCGGGTACGCGGCGTTACGTCCTCGTCACGACGTATGCGCGCGACCGCTTTCATCCGGAAATCATCCGCCGGCTCGCCGCGGACCGCACGCTACGGACACAGTCCGCCGCGGCTATCGCGCTCTGGGCCTACCGCCACCGGTATCGCGGAATCGTGCTCGATTTCGAATCGCTCGCACCCGCGGATTCGAGCGCACTGTCGGCCGTGGTACGATCGATCGCGGCCGCTGCGCATCGCCGGCACGTCCGGCCGGTGACCGTGGCGGTGCCGCCAGCCGACACGCTGACGTTCGCGGCGCGACGGCTCGCGGCGGCGGACCTGCTGCTCCCGATGCTGTACGACGAACACTGGTCCACGGGCGCGCCCGGCCCGATTGCGTCACCCGGCTGGGTCCGCCAGTTGCTCGCGCCGTGGGTGGCCACTGCGGGTGCATCGCGGCTCGTCGCCGGGCTGCCGGTCTATGGGTACCTGTGGAAAGCACCCGCCCCCGCGACCGTGCTGAGTTTCGGCGATGCGCAACGCGAGGCCGCCGCCATGGGAGTGACGCTCGATCGCGACTCCGCCTCTGCGTCGCTCCACTACGTCCGCCCCGACTCCGCACAGGGGTGGGTGATCGATGCCGAGCTGCTCCGCGCGCTGATGCGCGAAGCGGAGGGTGCCGGTATCCATCGATTCGCTCTCTGGCGTCTGGGCCTCGAGGATCCCGCGGTCTGGCCCGCGGCGAAGACTCGTGCAGGACGGAACGGACCCGGATGACCGCGGCCGCGACGGGCCCTCGTCAGGGGGCGCCGGGCGGCTCCGGCTGGCGTGGCGCCGGCGCGTTGAGCTCCCGTTCGACGACGGTAAGCGACCGCCGCTTCACCTGCTGGTAGATCCGGCCGAGGTATTCGCCGATGATCCCGAGGAACAGCGCGTTCAGGCTGAGTGACCCGAGGAGCAGGATGACGATGCTGGCGAAACCAGGCGGCCAGTTCTTGCCCAGCACCAAGCGTCCGATCAGATAGCCGACGATCGAGATGAAGGTGAAGACCGAGATCGCGAGTCCGAGATATGTCGCGATACGGAGCGGAACGACGGAGTGATTGAGAATGCCGTCCAGGGCCAGCGCGATGAGCTCGTGAAACGAGAACTTGCTCTCACCGCGATGGCGTTCCGCGCGCTCGTACGGGACGCCGATCTGATCGAAGCCCAGCGCCGCGATCGTGCCGCGCAGATAAGGCTGGGAATCCTCGATCTTCCGCAGCTCTTCGAGCACCCGGCGGTCCACGAGCCGGAAATCTCCGGCGTCGAGCGGCAGTTCGTCTTCGCTGAGCGAATCGATGAGCCGGTAGAACATCCGCCGGGTCGCGTTCATCCCCCAGCTCTCCTTCCGTCCGCTCCGCACGCCGTACACGACGCGGTACCCGCTTTCCCACTGGCGCAGAAACTCGAGGATGAGCGATGGCGGATCCTGCAGATCGCAGTCGATCTCCACCGCCGCATCGCCGCGGGCGCTCAGGTATGCCGTGAGGATCGACCGCTGGAATCCGAAATTCCTCGAGAACCGGAGCGCGCGGACCCGGGGGTCGCGGCGCGCGAGCCGCTCCAGCACGCCGAACGTGTTGTCGGTCGAGTGATTGTCGGTGAAGAGCAGCTCGAAGTCGTATCGGCTCGACACCTGTTCCATGACGGGCACCAGCGCGTCGTAGAGCGGCTCGATGTTCGGTTCTTCGTTGTAGACGGGCACGCAGATGCTGATCAGCGGCTTCATGTCAGGAGGCCTTGCGGGCCGACACGGCGTACTGTGCTCCCGCCGGCAGCCACGAGATCCAGGGCTCCAGGCGCCGCAGCCATGCGAGCGCACGCGGCATGAACACGATGTAGTCGCGCCGGACTACGGCGAGGCCGGCGGCCCGCGTGTACCCGCACGTCTCCGCCGGCGGCAGCAGCACGGCATCGTGATCGAACGGACAACGTTCCACGACCCATCGGGTGACCGGGTTGGAAGGGTTGTGTTCGAAGACCACGAGTGATCCGCCCGGCACCAGCCGGGCGGCCAGCTCGCCGAAGACGCCCTGGCGGTCGGCAGGCCGGATATGATGGAGCACGTTCGCGATCACGATCAAATGGTAGTCGTGCGGCATCGCCGCTGGATCCGAAGTGAAGACGCCTTGCGAGCCGAGCACGGCGGGCACGCGTTCTATGCTGTCGCGCGAGACATCGAACCCGTCGATCTGAGCCCCAGGCATCTGCTGTTTCAGGACGCCGGAGAGCAAGCCGACGCCGCACCCGAAATCCAGCACCTTCCCGGCAAAGCCCGGCGGCAACACCCGCTTGAGATAGGCGGCCTTGTACTCGGCGAAATACCTGGAATCCTCGCCCGACGCCGCCACCGACTGGTTCAGAATCGTCTCGTAGTCGCCGGCAAAGCGGTCGAACTCCGTCTGCTCGCTCATCCCCACGCTCCAGCCGTGGCAAGCATGCGCTCGATGCCGGCCTGCACGGTGATACGAGGACGCCAGGGAGTGGCGGCCGTGAATCGCCGGTTGTCGCCGACCTGCCACAGCGGCTCGTCGGCCCGATACGGGCGCGCGCCCCAGTCCAGGAGACCGAGTGGCTTGCCCAGCGCACGGGCCACCATCTCACCGACCTCACGCACGCGGGTGGCCCGTCCGGAGCACACGTTGTACACCTCACCCCCTTGCACTGCATCCGCGTCCGCAGCGGCGATCAGCGCATCCACCACGTCGTCCTCGTACAGGAGATCCCGCACCTGGTCTCCGGGAGTGAGCGCAACGGGTTGGTCCTGGGCCAGGTGGCGAATGAGATAGGGCACGAGACGCAGCGGCGCCTCATGAACGCCGAACGCGCCGAAGAGGCGGAGCGCCACGAACGGCGTGGCCAGCCGGCCAGCCAGCGCACGACCGGTCAGGAACGCGACCGCTTTCGCCGCGCCATACATGGACGCCGGCCGCAGTCCGTGGGTTTCCGGTATGGGTATTCCCTCCTGCACGGTGAAGCCGTATTCCGCGCAACTCCCGCTGTAAATGAAGCGTCGCAGGGGCCACGATGATGTCGCTTCCAGCAAGTTACAGAGGAACGATACGTTCCCCTCCAGAAGTTGCGCGGTGTCCCGGTCCGCCTGGTGCACCCCGTAAGAGGCAAGATGGAACACCACGTCCGCGGAGACTCCGGCCAGCGCGGCTTCCAGGCGCGCGGCGCTGAACGATGGCAACTCGATCACGCGCGCTCCATCGAGGGCTGCCAGCGCGCCGGAACGCCTCGTTCGCTCCCGGACCAGGCAGATCACACTGACGCGATCGGCCAGCAGGCGAGGCACGAGCACCGACCCGATGAATCCAGTGCCGCCCGTCACCAGCGCGGATCGGAAGGACGTCACGCGTTGGCGATGCCGGTGTAGCGTTGGATCTGCGTCGTCGTGATGGCCGCCGCCGAGCGGGGATCGTCGTGATAGGCGCGGTACCAGTCGACGGTCCACTCGATCGCCTGATCGAGGGTCAGCGCGGGCGTCCAGCCCAGCCGGTCCCGGGCCTTGTCGCAGTCGAGCCGGAGGGCGGCGGCTTCGTGCGGGGCCGAGGGATCACGATGCACCACCAGTTGCCCCTTCCCCCAGCGCGCGGTCAGCTCGTGCGCCACGCGAGTCACGGCGACGGCATCGGCCGCGCGCGGTCCGAAATTCCACGCTTCCGCGAACGGCTGCCCCTGCTCGTAGAGGCGTTGCGCCAGCACCAGATACCCGCCCACCGGCTCCAGGACGTGCTGCCACGGACGCACCGACTCCGGTCGCCGGATCACGACCGGCGTATCCGCGATGATTCCTCGCACGATGTCCGGCACGAGACGATCTTCGGCCCAGTCTCCACCGCCGATGACATTCCCGGCGCGCGCCGACGCCACGGCCGCAGCGCCGGGACCGGCGAAGAACGACCGGCGGTACGCCGCGGCCACCAGCTCGGCGGCACCCTTGCTGGAGCTGTAGGGATCGTGGCCGCCCATGCAGTCCGACTCGGTGTACGCGCGCGACCCGCCGTGATTCTCGTAGCACTTGTCGCTGGTAACGATGACGACCGCGCGCACCGACTCCGTCTGGCGGGCCGCCTCGAGAACGTTGACGGTCCCCATCACGTTGGTCGCGTAGGTGCCGGCCGGATCGCGGTAGGAGCGGCGCACCAGGGCCTGCGCGGCCGCATGGATCACGATGCCTGGTTTGCACTCGGCGAAGACTGCCGCGATGGCCGCGGGATCCCGGATGTCGCCGAACGTCGTGGCCATGCGCTCGCCGATGGCGGCGGCGCCATAGAGGTTCGGCTGTGTGTCGGGTGGGAGCGCAATGCCGGCGACGCGGGCGCCCAGCATTTTCAACCACGCCGCCAGCCATCCGCCCTTGAATCCGGTGTGTCCGGTGACGAGAACGGACTTCCCGGCAAAAAAGCCGGCGGCGGCATCCGGAATCACGACATTTTCCACGGCGCTGTTCCGCCCGACCAGAGCGATTCGAGCAGTTGCTTGTCCCGCAGCGTGTCCATCGGGTGCCAGAATCCGCGATGGCGATAGGCCATCAGCTCGCCATCGCGGGCGAGGCGTTCGAGCGGCTCGCCTTCGAGCGGCGTGTCGTCGCCGGCGATGTACTCGAGCACCTTGGGCTCGAACACGAAGAACCCGCCGTTGATCCAGCCATCGCCGGTGCGTGGCTTTTCGGCGAATTGCGACACGCGCTCGCCATCGAGCTGAAGACTTCCGAATCGTGCCACCGGCGATACGGCCGTGACGGTCGCGAGACGCCCATGCTCCCGATGGAACTGCACCAGCGCCCGGATGTCCACGTCGGCGACGCCATCGCCATACGTGACCATGAACGTCCCGCCATCCAGCCTGTCCTTGAGGCGCCGCAGGCGGCCGCCGGTCAGTGAGCTCAGGCCGGTATCGATCAGGCCGACACGCCACGGTGGCGCCGCGGAATTCGCGAGTGTGCAACTGCCATCGCGCAGATCGATCAGGACGTCGCTATTGTGAATCAGAAAATTGTGGAAGTATTCTTTGATGATCTCACCCTTGTAGCCGCAGGCCACGAGGAAATCGTCATATCCCTGGCTGGCATAGATGTTCATGATGTGCCACAGCATGGGCTTCCCGCCGATTTCCACCATCGGCTTCGGCCGGGCCGTGGTTTCCTCGGCGAGCCGCGTGCCGAGACCTCCTGCGAGGATCACGACTTTCATGTGGGTAGGGGCGAAGGCGGTGAGCCCTGCGACCGGCGCAGGCTCGGTGTATTGTCGGAGGCCATCGGGAAGAAATCAATGATCGAACGCATTCGCTCGCTGCTCGCTCGCCCGCAAGCCTACCAGTTCTTCTTCAACATGGTGGGCGGTCCGGAGCGCAGCCGCATCCTCGTGCGGGACTACATCCGGCCGAAGGCCGGCGACCGCATTCTCGAGATCGGCTGCGGCCCAGGCACGATCGTGCCGTACCTCCCGCGGACCGAATATGTCGGGTTCGACGTCAGCCAGGAATACATCGATCAGGCTCGCGCGCGGTTCCCCAATGCCGCGTTCGTCTGCGAGCGGGTCAGCGAGCTCACCCTCCCCAATCGCGGCTATTACGACATCGTGCTGGCCCTGGCCATCCTCCACCATCTGGATGACGCCGAGGCGGGGCAGTTGTTCCGTATCGCCCACGACGCGCTGCGTCCCGGCGGACGCCTCGTGACCCTCGACGGTGTATGGACCGATGCCCAGTCCCGCGCCGCACGATACGTACAGGCGCGCGATCGCGGGCAGTTCATGCGCACTGAGGACGGCTACGTCGCGTTGGCCGCTCAGGTCTTTCCGACCGTCCGCGCCAGCATTCACCACAGGCTCCTGCGCATCCCGTACACGCATATTGTCCTGGAGTGCGTGCGTTGATCGGTCGTGGAGGCTATCCGCCCACCACCAACAGGTCGCGCTGATATTCGGCGGGTGTGATCAGGATCCCGCGATCTTCGATCAACCCGTTCACCTCGCTCCGCACACCGAGGGTGTTCGGGATGTACACGCCGGGCTCGATCGAAAAGCCGACGCCGGGGATGAGCGCGCGCTCTTCACGTGTCTCGAGGTTGTCGATGTTGGGTCCCGATCCGTGTATCTCGTGCGGATCGATCGAGTGGCCGGTGCGATGCGTGAAGTACTGTCCGTAGCCGCGCGACTCGATCACGCCTCGCGACGCATCGTCGATATCCGCGCCGCGTACGACCCCGCCTGTGGCGGTCCTGTCCCGGAGCGCCGCAATCGCCGCGTCGCGCGCGTCGCGCACGGCCTCCCACACCGCGACGGTCCTCGAATCCGGTGTGCCCAGCACTCCCATCCAGGTCTGGTCGGCGAACGGCTGCCCGGGCTCGCGGCCCCACAGGTCGATCAGCAGCACGTCGCCCCGGCGGATCGCGGATGACCCGTCGGCGGTGGGGCCATAGTGCGGGTTCGCGGCATTGGGTCCGATGGCCACGATCGGCGCGTTTCCGAATTCCAGCCCGGCGCGACCGATGCGGGCGGCGATCCACGACTGGACGGCGTGCTCGGTGAGCGCCTCATCGCGGTTCGTCCACGCGCCGGCCATCGCGAACGCCTCGTACGCGATGGCGCGGATTGCCTCCGCGGCCCGCCGGTGGGCGGCCCTGTTTCCGGCGTCCCAGACCGCGAAAAACCGGCTGATCAACTCCCCCGACGTCACCACGACCGCGCCGGCCTGGCGTACCATCTCGATGACCCCCGCGGGCACCCGGTCGACGTAGGGCACGGCGTCACCGGGCGAGTACTCCATCGCGATGCGATGACCACTGACCAGGGTCGCGAGTGCGGATTCCAGCTCCCGCCAGCCGCTGTACACCACACGCCCCCACGACGCCGGCCAACGGCGCCACGGTCCCTGCTCGATCGCGTGCGTGATGGCGACTGGCATGCCTCGCCGCGGCACGTAGACGAAGATCCGGCGCGTCACCATTCCCTCGAGCTGCAGCATCCCGAGCGCAACCGGATTGACACCGTGGAAATCGAACAGCAGCCACCCGTCGAGATCCATCTCGCCCAGTGCGGCCTGGATTCGGGGCAACTCCTCCGTGGTCAGCATCGAGGGTCTCCGGTGGCTCGCGTCGCGGCTGGGCGCATCACGAGTACTGTATCACGAGCGCCACATCACGAGCGCCGCATCAGGGGCGCATCACGAGTGGCGCATTCCGAGTGGCGCGAGATGAGCGGCGCAATCGCGAGCGGGATCAGGTACGCCGCCACTCGGCGCGCCACTCGCAGACACCCTCGCCGCGCGCGACGCATCGGACGTGCTCCACCGCCCCGGCCCCGCCGACCAGCAGCCGGACGAGTTCCCGGAGCACCGACTCGTAGTACGCGCAGCCGCGTTCCTTGGGCGCGCTGTCCACCGTGACGGAGACGGGCACCTCGAGCATGAGCGAGCCCCCGACCCGCCGGATGTTGCCGTTGAGATACCGCTGCGCGATGCGCCGCGCCTCCCGGAGAGCCAGCGGCCGCGCCAGGAGAGACGGGAGCACGAAAATCACCCGCCGCGTGACGGGCGATGTCGTCTCGAACGATTGGCGAGCGAGTATCCGCCCCGCCGACATGAACACTTCCTGCGCATCGGCGCGACGGCCGATGAGCCGCGCGAGCGCGACGGCCTCCTCTTGCGGTGCCCGCTGGCTCTTCCGCACCGCCGCCGTATAGCGCCGGATCTGCGCGTAGACGGTCTCGCTCAACCCCAGCCGCTTGTTGCGCAGCTCGGGCACGTACTCGGCGTCTTGATCGTCTCGCGGGGAGTCTACGCTGCGGACCGCTTCGAGAAGGCTGAGCGGCAGTAGGGGATCGACGGTGGCAGGCGCGATCATAGCGGTGCTTGAGGCTGGCGCAACAAGACCCAAATGTAATCAATGCGGCCCGTACGTGGATCGTCCCGGGGTGCGGGACGCGCCCAACGCGCGCACGATATACTTCCCGCGTGACGTCCGACGACCCCCACGCCGTGTTGGGCCGATTGCTTCTGGGACTGGCTGCGGCCGCCGCGGTGGCCGCCGCTGCGTTCCGCGCCAGAACCCTGACGGCCGCGGGAGCCGCCGCCGCCACCGTCGTCGGTGGCGCGTCCGTGGCCGCCGGATGGGACTGGGGAGCCGTCCTGATCGCATTCTTCGTCGCCTCCGTCGCGCTGTCACGCATGGGACACGCGCGCAAGCAATTGCTCGGAGGTGGTCTCGTGGCCAAGGGCGGGCCACGTGACGCGGCACAGGTCCTCGCCAACGGTGGCGCCTTCGCACTGTGCGCCCTCGCCTGCGCCCTCCAGCGGTCCCCCGTCTGGTACGCCGCCGGGGCGGGCGGCCTCGCGGCGGCGACGGCCGATACCTGGGGGACGGAGGTCGGGATGCTGTCCTCAGCAACGCCGCGTTCGATCGTGTCGGGACGTGTCGTGCCGCCGGGCACGTCCGGCGGGATCACGGCCGCCGGTACGCTGGCGTCGGTCGCGGGCGCGCTGTTCATCGCGATCGCCACACGCGCGGCCGGCTGGCCCGCGGCGGCCGCTTGGAGTGCACTGATCGGTGGCTTCGCCGGCGCGACCGCTGACTCGATCATCGGCGCGACACTGCAGGCGCGGCGGTGGTGCGGCCGATGCCAGGCAGCGACCGAGCGGCTCGTGCACACCTGCGGCATACCCACGACGGAAGCAGGCGGTCTGGCGTGGCTCGGCAACGACGCCGTCAACGTGGCCGCGACCGTCGCTGGCGCGCTCGTTGGCGTGGCCACGGCTTTGGCCGCCGGACAGCGCGTCGCATGACCGCCCACACCGCCGGCTCCAGCGGCAGTGCGCCGCGTGTGCTGCTCGTCAGCACCAATCGTGAGCGCTCGCCCCAGCCCGTCATTCCCAACGGCGTGGCGTGCGTCGCCGCCGCCCTCGCGGACGCCGGGCACGATGTGCGTGTGCTGGACTTGTGCTTCGCGTCCGACCCGGTCGCCGCGGCCCGAGAGTCGGTGCAGGCCGTACGTCCCGATGTGATCGGCGTCTCGGTTCGCAACATCGACAACAGCGACACGATCGCGCTCCGTCATTACACCCCCGAGGCAGTTGCTGTCCTCGGCGCCCTGCGAGCCGCGGCACCACGCGTACCCGTGCTGGCCGGCGGCGCGGCATTCGGTGTCGCGCCCGAATCGCTCTTTCGAGAGCTGAGCGTCGACTACGCCGTCGCCGGAGACGGTGAGCGCGCCAGCGTAGCGCTTGTGGATGCGCTCGCGGCCGGCCGGGCGCCCGAATCCGTCGCCGGGCTGGTGCGCCGCGTGGGAGACCGAATCGTGTTCACGCCGCCGGGTGAGGACGCCGGGTTGGACGCTCTGCCGCGAGCGCGCCTGCACCGATGGCTCGATGTGGCGCGGTACCAGCGTCACGGCGCGACGGTGCCGATCCAGACCAAGCGGGGATGCGTCTACAAGTGCGTCTACTGCACGTACCGCAACGTCGAAGGCTGGGGCTACCGTCTCCGCGACCCGCAGGCCGTTGCCGGCGAGATCGCGGAACTTCGCCACGAAGCAGGCGTCAGGCACTTCGATTTCGTCGACTCGACGTTCAATTCGCCGCCTGGGCATGCCATTGATGTGTGCGAGGCGATCGTGAATGCCGGGCTGCGGGTGCAGTTGGAGACGATGAACTTCACGCCCGCGACGTGCTCGAACGAGCTGCTCACGGCTATGCGCGCCGCGGGTTTCCGCACCCTCGGCATCACAGCCGAAAGCGCCAGCGATCCGGTGCTCGAACGGCTGGAAAAGGGTTTCGACGCCGCGCGCGTGCACGAGGTCGCGCAACGCGTATCACGGGCCGGCCTCCGCACACTCTGGATCTTTCTGATCGGGGGACCCGGCGAAACGCCGGACACGATCGAAGACACGCTGGCATTTGCGGCCGCGCGGATGCGCGCCGGCGATGCCGTCTACGCGACCGTAGGCCTGCGGATCTATCCGGACACCACGCTGCACCGGATCGCGCTCGCCGAAGGCACTGTCGCGTACGGCGATTCCCTGCTGGCTCCCACGTTCTACTTCGCGCCGGCGCTCGACCTGGCGCAGACCGTGCGCCGCCTGCGTGTCTTCGCCAGCGAACACCCGCGATTCATGTTCTCCGCCGACGCCCGCTCCCGCCTCCTGCCGCTGTTGACCCGCTTCGCGTCGGTGGCGCGGCTGCCGCGGCCCCACTGGCGTTACATGGCGCTCTTTCAGCGCATGGCACGCGCGGCTGCTGGCGCGCGCTACACCGCGATCCAGCCGGCGCCCGGCATTTCCCTGGAGGCTCCACCGGTCTCGGGCCAGCGGACGTGACGCTGGACGCGGAAGTCATCATCGTCGGCGGCGGGCCGGCCGGCGCCGCGACGGCGTGGGGCCTGGCGCGCGCCGGCGTCGATGTCGTGGTCCTGGATCGCGCGCGGTTCCCGCGCGACAAGCCGTGCGCCGAGTATCTGAGCCCGCAGGTATCGCGCGTTCTGTCCGACATGGGAATCCTCGCCGTGGTCGAAGCCGCTGGGGCGGCACGGCTGACCGGGATGACGATCCGTGCGCCCAGTGGCACGTCGTTCCGTGGACAGTTCGTGGCCGCACACGGGTTCAGAGGATTTCGCGACGACGGTCTCTCGCTGCGCCGCCTCGTACTGGACGCGATCCTGCTGCGGCACGCCGAGGCGGCCGGCGCGCGGATCATGGAAGGGAGCGCGGTGACTGACGTGACCCGCGATGGCTCTGGACGAGTCACGGGCGTCCGGTTCTCGGTGGATACCGATGCACAGGATCCCGATACGCCGCTCGCGGCGGCGAACGCCCGGACTCTGTCGGCGCACGTGGTCGTCGGTGCCGATGGGTTGCGGTCCGTCGTCTCGCGCCGCGTGGGCCTCGCTCATTCGCGGCGGTGGCCGAGGCGCCTGGCCTTCGTGACGCACTATCGCGGGGTCGCGGACATCGGCACCACCGGCGAAATGCACGTCGAGCGCGATGGCTACATCGGCCTCGCCGATGTCGGCAGTGGCCACACTACCGTCGCGCTCGTCGTGCCGGCACGCGAATCCCGGGGGGTCGGTGCCGATCGCGCGGGGTTCCTGGACGCGTGGATCGCCCGCCATCCGCAGTTGGCGTCGCGGTTTCGCGGCGCCAACCGGATCTCGCCGGTTCGCGCGACGGGACCGTTTGCGCAGCACGCGCGCGCCCTGTGGGCACCCGGTGTGGCACTCGTCGGTGATGCCGCCGACTTTTTCGATCCGTTCACGGGTGAGGGCGTCTACACGGCGCTGCGCGGCGGCGAGTTGCTCACACCCTTCCTCTGTGATGCAGTCCGCGGACCCGGCGCGGGCGCGGCCGACGCGGCGCTCGCGGCCTATGAACGATGCTGGCGCCGTGAGTTTCGAGGGAAGCAGATCGTCGAACGCGCGGTCGGCGCGGCCGTCGCGATGCCCGCGGTCATCGAACACGTCGCCCGCGTGCTCGCCCGGCGGCCTGACATGGCGGATCTGCTGATCGGCGTCACGGGGGATTTCGTCCCGGCCAGCGAAGTCCTGCGGGCCGGTTATCTGGGGCGGCTCGCGCTGCCCGCGTTCCTTCACCGCCCGGCGGGACCACGATGAGCCTGGATCAGGACGAGTTTCGCAGTGTGCTGGGCCGGTTCGCTTCCGGCGTCACCGTCGTGACCGTGGCCGACAAGCGTGGCCGCGACTACGGGATTACGGTGACGGCATTCAGCTCTCTCAGCCTCGAACCCCCGCTCGTGCTCGTGTGCATCGATCACAATGCGTCGATTCGGCCCGCCCTGGCCGATGCGTCGCACTTCGTCGTGAACATTCTCGCCGCGCACCAGGAGGCGATCGCACGCCGTTTCTCGGAGCCCGAGGCCGAGCAGCGCTTCGAGGGAGTCGGCTTCATCCGCGGCCAGAACGGCGCGGCGATACTGGAGGACGTCCTCGCATCGCTCGAATGCCGCCTGGTCCAGTCGGTGGTGGGCGGCGACCACACGATCTTCATGGGAGAGGTCGAAGCCGCGAGCGTCCGCCAGGACAGCCCGCTCCTGTACTATCGCGGTGGCTATTCCCAGCTCGATCGATGAGCGCCTTGCTATCGCCGCCTCGCGCTCGCGGCGCCGAGACGCTGGACTCGCCGGACACCGATCCCGGACTCGCCCGGCGCTCGCTGCGTGACGTTGCCCTCGCCAACCGGTTCTTCGGCGGCACACGCGCGGTGCTTGACGCCCTCGGACCAGTCTGGGCCCGTCTGCCCCGGCAGGCCACGCTGCTCGATGTCGGGACCGGCATGGGTGACATACCGGCGCACGCCCGCCGGGTGGGCGCCCGTCGGGGAGTGACACTCGAAACGGTCGGCCTCGAAGCGACGGTGTCGCTCGCCGCCGCGAACCGCGGCATCAACACCTGGCTTGTCTGCGGGGATGCGCGTGCCCTCCCGTTCGCCGACCACAGCGTGGACATCGTTACCTGCTCGCAGGTGCTGCACCACTTCTTCGATGCCGAGGCGCGTTTCGTCCTCGCCGAGATGAATCGCGTGGCCCGTGTTCAGGCGATCGTGAGCGACATCCACCGGAGCTGGATTGCCGCGGCAGGCATCTGGCTCGCGTCATTCCCGCTCGCGTTTCATCCCGCCAGCCGCCACGACGCCGTCGTATCGGTGATGCGCGGATTTCGAGTGCCCGAGTTGAAACAGATGGTACGAGAGTCCCTCGGTGTGGACGCGATCGTCCGTTACCGGCCCGGTTATCGGATCACGGCCTCCTGGGTTCCGTCGCACACGCCGGCGCCGAGCGCGACGTGAGCGAGGCCTCGCACACGGGAAGCGGCACTCTGCCGGCCGATGAGTCGCCCGGATACGACCTCGGGCCGCTGCCCGATCGCAACCTCATGCGCGTGGTGGATGAACGCGTGGTCGAGAGCGCGGTCGCACCGATCTTCGCCCTGGCTCGCGACGTCGAGCGCTGGCCCCGGCATCTCGCGCACTACCGCTACGTGCGGTTTCGGGAGCGGCGGCTGGACGGCGGCGGTCTCGTGGAGATGTCCGCCAATCGTCCCTTTGGTCCGGCGGGCTGGCCGACGTGGTGGCTTTCGCGGATGCAGGTGGTAACTGCCGCCAGCGGGTCCGGATCCGGACCGGCCATCCGGTTCCGTCACGTCGAGGGAGTCACCGCCGGCATGGAGGTTGAATGGTCGTTCCTCCCCCAGGGGAATAACCGGACCCTCGTGCGGATCGTGCACCTCTGGCTCGGTCCCGCATGGCCGCTGATAGGCGGATTCGCCGCGCGCGCGGTGATCGGACCGGTTTTCGTTCACGGCATCGCGTCGCGCACCCTCGCGGGGCTCGCCGTCGTGGCGGAGTCCCGCGGTCGCGGAGTCCCGGCATGACGGACCCGGCAGTATGTAGGCATGCTTTCGCCGGCCGGCGGCGTAAGCACGTTCGCCCGGCGGCTCCCGTCTCCGGTACGCCGTTGTGATCGCGCGCACGCGTCCGGAGGATTCGTCCAGCCCCATCCCGGGTGTCATTCGTCCGTCCGGGCCGGCTGTTCACCCCACGAGTGTGTCCGCGCGCGCCGCCGCCGGGTATCTCTACGAGTATCTCTGACTACTCGGGCATGGACCTGTGGCCGGCGAGCCACCACGCCGATCGCCTCACAGCGACGGCCGGCGGTGGCAGCAGCCTGACTGGCACCCGCTCGGCAACGGACCGCTGGAATAACGCGGCGCTCGGCGGGGTACGTACGTCGGTTCTCTACGGGGGAGCACGAGCATGATGGGACGGCGGCGGGTCGTGGTGACCGGGATCGGGGCAATCACCCCGATCGGCACCACGCGGGATGCACTGTGGGAGGGGATCCGCCGCGAGCGATCGGCGGTGGGTCCGCTGACCCGATTCGACTCGTCTCCATTTCGAAGCCACATCGCGGCCGAAGTACCCGATTTCGTCCCCACTGATCATCTCGAGACGAAACGCGCCAGACGCCTGGATCGGTTCGGGCAGTTCTCGGTCGTCGCCGCCCGGATGGCGCTCGAGGATGCGGAGCTCGATGTCGCGCTCGAAGACCGCGAGCGCGTCGGGTCGATGATGGGCACCGCGCTCGGCGGCATCGGGTATGCCGAGGAGCAGCTCGGCCGGTACCTGGCGCACGGGCTGTCGGCAGTCGATCCGGCGCTGGCGCTGGCCGTGTTCGGCGGCGCCTCGAGTTGCAACATCGCGATCGAGTTCGGCGTGTCGGGCCCCAATTCGACCAATGCGATGAGCTGCGCTTCAGGCACGATCGCCATCGGCGACGCCTTCCGGCAGATCCGCGACGACTACGCCGACGTCATGATCTGCGGTGGGGCCGAAGCGCCGCTCGCGCCCCTGTGCTTCGGTTCGTTCGCGATCATCAGAGCCATGTCCACCCGGAACGACGATCCGTCCCGCTCCTCGCGGCCGTTCGACAAGGATCGCGATGGATTCGTCATGGGCGAAGGGGCGAGCGTCCTCGTGCTCGAGGAATACGAGCGCGCGGTGTCACGCGGCGCGCGCATCTATGCGGAGATCCAGGGATATGGCGTCACCAATGACGCACACCACATGACGGCGCCGCGGCCCGACGGCTCACAGGCGGCACGGGCGATACGGCACGCGCTCCGCGATGCGCACCTGGCTCCCCACGAAATCGGCTACGTGAACGCGCACGGGAGCTCCACGCCGCTCAACGACCCCACCGAGACGCTCGCGATCAAGCAGGTGTTCGCGGATCACGCCTACGCGATGCCGGTGAGCGGCACAAAGGGCTACTACGGCCACGCGCTGGGCGCTTCCGGCGCCATCGAGGCCGCGATCTGCGCGCTGAGTCTGACGCACGAGTGGCTGCCACCCACCATCAACCTGTCGGCGCCGGACGCGGCCTGTGATCTCGACTACGTGCCGTCCACGGGCCGCGCCGCGCGAGTCGATGTGGTGCTCTCGAACTCGTTCGGCTTCGGGGGCATCAACGCCGCGCTGGTGATGAGCCGCGTGGCCTGAGACGCACCGCCTGGCGACCGCCGTTCACGCGGTCGCGACGTTTTCCCGCTCCATCGTGCCCTTGTACGCCATCGGGGGCTCATCCACGCCGAAATTGACCGCGGCCAGCCGCTCGACCTCATCGAGCTGCGCCGGAGTGAGATCCGGCTGATCGCTCGCGGTGGCGAACTCCCGCAGTTGAGCCGTGTCGTAGATGTTGGGCAGCGTGGTCACCACGAGAGGGTCGGCGAGCAGCCATTTGAGGGAAGCCTGTCCGAGCGTCATTCGCGGCGTGAGGAAGCCGAGCGTGTGGACTTTCTTCACGCCGTTCACCAGCCACGAACGCGGCCGGTGCCTCCGATGGTCACCTTCGGGAAAGACCGTGTCTTCGGTGTAGTGGCCCTCGAGCATCCCCGACGCATGCGGCACCCGGACGGTGAATGCGCACTGCGGAGCGTGCCGTCGTGCTGCCTCGATCATGGCCGACCCGGGATGCTGCTCCAGGATGTTCCAGATCATCTGGATCGCACCGACATCGGGCTCGCGCTCACACAATTCGACGGCTTCGTACAGCCAGCCGATCGCGGGCCCGAACGCCGCGCCCCAGACGCGGACTTTCCCCTCGCGCTGAAACTCACGCATCGTCTCCCACAGCGCGGCATCCCGCACGTGCTCCATCTTCGCGTTGTGGATCTGGAGCACGTCGACGTAGTCGGTCTCGAGGCGCTCCAGACAGCGATCGAGCGCGAGCCGCAGATACACGGTGTCCGTGCGCATCGGCAGCTCGGCCTGCCCGCGCCGCGCCCGCTGCGCGGCTTCGTCGTAGATGTCGTAGCCGATCTTGGTCGCGTAGACGACCGACCCGCGCCGTCCTCGAAACGCCGTGGCGAGTTGTCGCTCGGCCCGCCCGTTGCCATAGGCGTCCGCGGCATCGAAGAACGTCACGCCGTAGTCGTCGTGCGCGCTCCGCAACATCGCCACGGCTTCGTCATCCGTCTTTTCGCCCCACCAGTTCGTGGCCAATGTCCACGTGCCGAATCCGACCTCGCTGGCCGTGACGCTGGTCCCCGGAAATGTGCGATACCGCATGCGGCGCTCCTCTAGGCCAGGCCGTCGCGCAACCGGCGCGCGGCCGCGGTGGCGAAATACGTAATGATGAAATCCGCGCCCGCCCGGCGAATCCCGACGAGCGACTCCATCATGACCCGCTCCCGGTCGAGCCATCCGCGGTCGGCCGCCGCGCAGATCATGGCATACTCCCCGCTCACCTGGTACGCCCCGACCGGGTACCCCGTCGCGGACTTCACGCGCTGGACGACGTCGAGATAGGGGCCTGCGGGCTTGACCAGGATCGCGTCCGCGCCTTCGCCGATGTCGAGCGCGACTTCCCGCAGCGCCTCCTCGGCGTTCGCCGCGTCCATCTGATAGCCGTGCCGGTCGCCGGACCGCGGCGCTGACTCGGCAGCCTCCCGGAACGGACCGTAATACGCCGACGCGTACTTGGCCGCGTAGCTGAGGATCGCCGTCTCGGTGTGCCCAGCAGCATCGAGCGCGCTGCGAATGGCCCCGATTCGCCCATCCATCATGTCACTCGGCGCGATGACATCTGCGCCGGCGGCCGCGTGCGATACGGCGACCCGTGCCAGCAGCGGCAGGGTGGCATCGTTGTCGACGGTTCCGTGCTCGTTCAGCACACCACAATGCCCGTGGTCCGTGTATTCGCACATGCAGACATCGGTGATGACCGCGAGCTCAGGGAACTCCCGCTTCAGCGCCCGGACGGCCTGCTGCACCGCGCCGTACTCGTCCCACCCGCCGGATCCGGTGGCATCCTTCTGGTCGGGGATGCCGAAGAGAATCATGCCGCCAACGCCCGCCTCGGCCGCGGCCGCGGCGTCTCGCAGCATCTCATCGACGGACGTTTGAGCCACCCCGGGCATCGAAGCGACCTCGATGCGGAGATCGGCGCCCGAGCGCACGAACACCGGCAGGATCATCTGTCCGGGATCGAGGCGGGTCTCGCGAATTAGGCGCCGGAGCGGAGCACTGCGTCGCAGGCGACGGGGCCGGTAAGCCGGGAACGACGACACGATCGTAATCTATTCCGGCTGCGGGGAGGGCACCCGGGCGGCGCCACGCAGCACCACGAGGATGTCGTCAGCCCCACGGATCCGCAGATCGTCCGCGAGATGGGTTCCGGCGGCCACCGGATCCGGACCCACGATCCGGGACCCCCGAATCACCCGGCGCCCCGCAACGTCGGCGATCAGACCGTGCAGCGTCGGCACGGGTCCGTCCGCACCGGGCTGCTCCATGACCAGCGCACCAATCGGCACCTGGCATCCGCCGTCCAGCCCCGCGAGGAACGCACGCTCGGCACGCACGGCGTGCATCGTCGGCTCGTGATTGAGCGGGGCGAGCAGGTCGTGCGCGATCCGGTCATCGCTCCGGATCTGTACGGCGATCGCCCCCTGCCCCGGCGCAGGAAGCCAGTCCGGCGGATCGAGGTAGGCTGAGATGTGCTGCGTCGCATCGAGCCGGTGGAGACCCGCTGCGGCCAGAATCGCCGCGTGCACCTGCCCTTCATCGACCTTTTTCAGGCGCGTGGGGACGTTGCCGCGCAGTTCCACGACCTCGAGATCCGGGTGTAGCGCCAGGAGCTGCGCGCGGCGCCGCAGGCTCGAGGTACCGACTCGTGATCCGCGAGGCAGATCCGCGAGTCCCACGGCCCGGGCGGTGCTGCTCAGTACCAGCACATCCCGCGGATCTTCTCGCCGCAGAACGGCCACCAGGTGCAACCCGTCAACCGGGTCCGTGGAGAGATCCTTCAGCGAGTGCACCGCGCAGTCGATCTTTCCGCGCTGCAACGCTCGTTCGATCTCGCTGGTGAACAGCCCCTTGCCGCCGATGGTGCTCAGCGGCTCGTCGAGCCGCTTGTCCCCCGTCGTCGTGAATGTGACCAGATCACCCGCAATGCCGCGCTCCGCCAGCGCGGCTTGAACCATGCGTGCCTGCTTGAGGGCGAGCGCCGACCCGCGCGTCCCGATGCGGAGATGACCGGGGTCGGACTGCGGAACCGCGCGTGGCGCGCGTGGCGCGCGTGACCGCGTCACGACTTCGCTCCGTCGCGCGCAGCCGGCGCGACCGGGATCCCGAGGATCGCGGTGACGAGGCCCGCGATCGTTGACGGCTCAGCCTCGGCGATCACCGGGATTCCCGCGGCACGCGCGGCCACGGTCGTGATGGGCCCGATCGAGGCCGCATTCACGCGGCCCGCCAGTTCGGGCCCGACGGCTTCGAGATATCCGCGGACGGCCGACGCCGACGTCACGGTCACGAGATCCATCTCACCCGCCGCAAGCTGCGCGCACAGGGCTGCCGTATCACCACCGTCGAACACCGAGCGATAGATCGGAATCACATCGACCGTGGCGCCGAGGATCCGGAGCCCGGCGGGCAACACATCGCGCGCACCCACCGCGCCGGGATACAGCACGCGCTCGCCACGGACATCGGAGCGTGACCCGAGCGCCTCGAGCAGCCCCTCGGCCACGAACCGTTTTGCCGATACATCGACGGCGATGCCATGCTCGAGTAGCGCCTCGGCGGTCGCCGGGCCGACCGCGCTCACGACGACGCCGGCCAGCGCACGCGCATCCAATCCGGCCGCACGCAAGGTATCCCACACGATGTGGGCGGCGTTCTGGCTCGTGAAGACGAGGTGGCGATACCGGCTGAGTCCACCGGCGGCGATCGCTGCGAGAAGCGGGCCACGGTCCAGCACTTCGGCCCGCGTCGCCGGCATCTCGGTGACCGCTGCGCCAAGCGCCCGGAGCTGCTCGGTGAGCGCACTCGCTTGTGAGGTCGCACGGGTGACGAGGATGCGTCGGCCGAGCAGGGGCCGGCGTTCGGGCCGGTCGAACCATCGGATCTCGTCGCGCAGCGCAACGACACGCCCGATCACGGTCAACACCGGCGCGGTGAGGCCCGCTTCGGCGACTCGGTCGGCCAGCGTCGCCAGTGTCGCTTCCACCGTGCGCTGCGCGGGATAGGTCGCCCACTGGATCGCGGCTGCGGGAGTCGCGGGAGACAGCCCGCCACCGATCAGTGCCTTGGCCGTTCGCGCCAGCGAGCCGACGCCCATGTACAGCACGATCGTCGTGCGGCTGCGGGCGAGCGATTCCCAATCCGTTTGTGACGCCGCTTTGGCCGGATCTTCGTGTCCGGTCACGAACGTCACGCCGGTGGCAACTCCCCGATGCGTCACTGGAATGCCGGCATACGCCGGTGCCGCGACGCCGGCCGTCACGCCCGGCACGACCTCGAACGGGATGTTCGCCCGCGCCAGCGCCTGGGCTTCTTCGCTGCCACGGCCGAAGACGAACGGGTCGCCACCCTTGAGCCGGACCACGGACTTGCCCGCTCGTGCCAGGTGCACGAGCAGCGCGGTGATCTCGTGCTGCGGGGCCGATGACTCGTCGCCGCCGCGCTTACCAGCGAAATGCATCTCTGGCGCAGCCGCACGCCGCGCACGGACGTCCGACAGCAGCTCGGGCGAGACGAGCGCATCGTGGACGATCGCGTCGCAGTCGTCGAGGAGGGCGGCGGCGCGCACCGTGATCAACCCCGGGTCGCCCGGTCCTGCACCCACCAGATAGACAGTGCCCGGCCGTGCGGCGATCACGCGGCGGTCACGTCTCGCTCGGAGCGGGAACGATCGGCGCCTGTCGCCGCGCGGATTCTCGCCGCGAGGGTGCGCCCCCGCCACCAGACCGAGATCACATACACCGTGTACACGGTGATCTCGGCGGCGTAGGCCGCGTACGCGTATCCCGAATTCTCCGGAGGCATCAGGCGCCCCTGGCGGCGGCGCCGCCATCGGCGAGGCCTTCATCGGCGATCGTGGCCAGCCGGTACCGCGCGAGAAGCAGCGCAACAAACAGGAGAGCGAACGACGCGAAGGACATGAGCAGCGTCGTCAGCATTTCGGGCGGCAGCGACGGGGCGCTGGGCTTGAGCACAATGGGTCGTGGATGCAGCGTCCGGAACAGATAGACGCTCAGGTGGATGAACGGGATCAGCAGGCCCGCGAGAATGGCGAGCACCGCCGAGTAGCGCGCGCGCTGCGCGCGATCGTCGACTGCCTGGCGGAGGATCAGGTAGCCGAGGATGATCAGCCAGAGGAACAGCGTGGACGTGAGGCGGGCGTCGCCCGACCACCAGGTCCCCCACACGGGCTTCGCCCAGAGCGGGCCGGTGACGAGAACCACGGTCGTGAACGCCAAGCCGACTTCAGCCGACGTCGAGGCGACCCGATCGAGCTTCGGATCGCGGAGCCACAGATAGAGCACACTGGCGACGGCCATCAGCGCGAACGCCAGGTAGAGCGCCGTGACTGCGGCCGGGACGTGGATGTAGAAGATCTTCTGCGCCGGACCTTGTGACGCTTCGATCGGTGTGAAGAACGCGATCCGCACGAGAGTCGCGATCACGGCGGCGACCGCCACCCAGAAGAGCAGCCCGTACGGACGCGCGAGCTGCGCCAGCGCCGCCGCGCGTGCCGCATCATCCGTTTCGCGGGCGGTCCCGGCCTGTGCGGGGCCGCCGGCGCCGCCATCGGTGGGCGACCGCTCAGTATGCGCCGGCATGGCCATGCGTCACCTGGATCGAGCCGAGGCGAGCGCCCACCGCGTGCCTGCCGCCGGCGCGGCCGGCCCGGACGCCCGCAACGGCGTGCTTGAATTTATTATTATGCATAGCTAATCTAATTATTGTGGAGCCTAACAACCCTGTCCCAGGAGGCCTCCGTGGCGTACGACCCCGCGTCCCTGTCAGGCCGCTCACTGACGCAGGTTGCCGTGACCGTCAGAGATCTCGACCGGGCCCGTGATTTCTACCGCGAGGTGCTGGGCCTGCCGTTGCTGTTCGAAGTGAGTAGGATGCTGTTTTTTCAACTGGGAGGGCTTCGCCTTCTGGTTGGACACGAGCGCACCCCCGGCAAGCCGATCGGTGGTTCGGTGCTCTATTTCGATGCACCCGACATCGACGCGCTCGGCCGCGCGCTCGAGGCACGAGGCGTGGTTTTCCTGAGCGACGCGCAAGTGGTGCAGCGTACCGAAACTCACGACCTGAAATTACGCGAATTCCTGGACCCGGACGGTAATGCGCTCGCCATCATGGGCCTCGTCGCGCGTTGAGCGCGACCGATTCCAGCCGTCGGCGGCCTCGATGGCAACGTAAAGCTTGAGGACGAAGCCACTTGCGAATCAAGCGACACACCGAAGATGACGCCAGCGATTTGGCGCGGGTCGCCGACCTGGTCCACGGGGCCGCGATCCGCCTGCTGCGGGTCGTTCGGCGCGAAGACGTGGCCGCCGGACTGAGCGCGCCCCAGCTCTCGGCCCTGTCGGTTCTTGTCTTTGGCGGCCCGCAAACCATGAGTGCCCTTGCAACGGCGGAGCAAGTGCGGCCGCCAACCATGTCCCGGCTGGTCGACGACCTGGAACGCCTGGGCCTGGCCGAGCGAATCGCGAAACCGGGCGATCGTCGCGTGTACGTGGTTCGCGTTACGGACGCCGGTCGGGCACTACTCGAGGAAGGACGCCGAAAGCGTCTCGCCCGGTTAGTGGAAATTCTTGCCGATGCCACGCCGCGGGAGCGTCGCGCGCTCCGCTCGGCCGCCCAGACGATCGTGCGGCTCACCGATCCGGCCATCACGCCCGGCGGCGCAGGATCGGCCTCTGTTGCACCGGACGGCCGCCTGGCGACGATCGGCGGTCGCGTGACGGGTCGCCGAGGATCGCCAATTCGAGGATCGGGTTAGGTCTCGATCGTGAAAGGATAGGCAACCGCGCACGCCAGTACGAACACAAGGTCGAAGGCGACCAGTACGCGCATCCAGTCCAGCGCACCGGTCAGCGGGCGGCCGTCAATCACGAGCACCGTCGCCTGTGCGCCGGCTGTCACGATCGGCAGGAAAAAAGGGAGCGCCAGCACCGGGAGCAGCAATTCGGCGAGGCGCGTATTCACCGTCATCGCGCTGAACAGTGTGCCCACCGCGACCAGACCGATCGATGCGGCCACGGCGATGCCCGCGATCGCCGCGATCGCCCCCCATCCGAGCGGCAGGTTGTAGAACAGCACGACCGTCGGAATCGCCACGAGCTGCACACCGAGCACAAAGATCAGGTTTGCGAACGCCTTGCCGAGGAACACCGCCTCGCGGCGGATCGGGGCGATGAGGAGTCCGTCGATCGCACGATCGGCGAGTTCCGCCGCAAACGAGCGGTTGAGCCCCAGGAGCCCCGCGAAGGTGAAGATGACCCACAGCACACCGGGGGCCAGGTCGAGTGCGGCCACCGCCGTGGGGTCCCACGTGTAGAGAAAGATCGCCGCGGCCAGCACCGTGAACACCGCCGCCGACAGAAACGCGGCCCGCGTGCGCAGCTCCACTGTCAGATCCTTCCGTGCGATGGTCCACGCCGCCGCGAGGATTCCCGGTGGTCCCGTCACGGCACTCAACCCACGACCCCCACGGCCGCGCGATACTCGGTCGCGAACGACGCCGGATCGATCGCGTCGCGCCGCTCGTGCAGCACGAAGCGCCCGGCGCGCATGACCGCGACGTGCGTCGCGATGGCAAGCCCCTCATCCAGATGATGGGTCACGAGCACCAACGCCGCACCGCCGGATTTCAGACCTTCGAGCGCAGCGGACAACGCGGCTGCCCCGGTCGCGTCCAGTCCGGTGTAGGGCTCATCGAGCAGCACGACGCGTGGCGTATGAACGAAGGCCCGGGCGATCGAGACGCGTTGCTGCAGGCCGCGGCTGAGCACTCGAACGGGCGTGTTCGCGTGGCCGAGGACTCCAAGCCGATCGAGAGCCGATTCGGCGGACGCGCGGGGCGACGCCAGCCCGTGCAGGCGGGCGGCGAATTCCACGTTTTCGCGCGCGGTGAGCGCGGGATACAGCATGCTGTGATGTGAGATCAGCCCGACCTGCGCCCGCGCCGCGACGCCGCCGGGGAGCGCGACCCCAGCCACGCTTGCGGTTCCACCCGACGGATCCAGCAGACCTGCCAGCACGCGAAGCAACGTGGTCTTGCCCGCGCCGTTCGGACCGAATATAGCGAGGCACTCGCCGGGACCGACCGACAGATCGACGCCGCTGAGCGCCACCTGGCGATCGAAACGGCGGACAAGGCCGCGCGTCTCGATCGTGGCCAGGGGCGGCGTTGGCACCGGGTGCACGGGCAGAATCTAGCCTGCCGGCCTGTACACAGAGTCCCAGCGCAAGCCTCCAACCCGGTCCCGGACCCTCGAGCGGCGCACGGCGGCCACGGGCGCGTCCCGCCGCCCGGCCTCTGGCCCCTGATGCCGGCCCGTCGCCAGATTGCATTCCGTGAACGACATCGACGTTCTTCTGGACGAACGGCGGCGATTCCGCCCCGCCGACGACTTTCGCCAGCACGCCGTCGTGCGCGACCCATCGGTCTACGAGCGCGCCGCGGCCGACCCCGAAGCGTATTGGGCAGCCCGCGCGCGCGAGTTGGACTGGTTCACCCCGTGGAACCGGGTGATGGAGTGGACGCCCCCGCACGTCAAATGGTTCCTGGGCGGCACCCTCAACGTGTCCGTGAACTGCGTGGACCGGCATCTCGCGACTCGCCGCGACAAGACCGCCATCCTGTGGGAGGGAGAGCCCGGCGACCGGCGGACCCTCACGTACGGCGAGCTGTCGCACGAGGTCAACCGGTGCGCGAACGCCCTCCGCACGCTGGGCGTCGGCCGCGGCGACCGCGTCGCGATCTATCTGCCACTCGTTCCGGAAGCCGCGATCGCGATGCTGGCCTGCACGCGGATCGGCGCGATCCACTCGGTCGTCTTCGGCGGCTTCTCGCCCGACTCGCTGCGCGACCGCATCAACGATGCGGGCGCCAAGCTGCTGATCACCGGCGACATCGGCTACCGCCGCGGCAATCCGGTGCCGCTCAAGCGCAACGCGGACACCGCGGTCGCGGCGTGCCTCTCGATCGAGCACGTCGTCGTCGTGCAGCGCACACCGGGCACGCCCGCGGCGGGTGCGGCCTTCCACGCGCCACGCGATGTGTGGTGGCACGATGTGATGCGCCATGCGTCCCCCGACTGCGTGCCGGAGCGGATGGATGCCGAGGACGTGCTCTACATCCTGTATACCTCGGGCACGACGGGGCGGCCAAAGGGAATCGTGCACACGACTGGGGGCTACCTCACCGGCGTCGCGGCCACCACCAAGGATGTGTTCGACCTCCACGAGGATGACGTATTCTGGTGCACCGCGGATGTCGGGTGGGTCACCGGGCATTCCTATGTCGTCTATGGGCCGCTCGCCAATGGCGCGACGACGATGCTGTATGAGGGGGCCCCGGACTGGCCGGACAAGGACCGCTTCTGGGCACTCTGCGAGTCGCACCGCGTGACGGTACTCTACACCGCGCCGACGGCCATTCGCGCGTTCATGAAGTGGGGCGATGCGTATCCGGCGCGGCATGACCTGTCGCGGCTCCGGCTACTGGGGTCCGTCGGTGAACCCATCAACCCCGAGGCGTGGATCTGGTACCGGCGCCACATCGGCGGGGACCGCTGCCCCGTGGTCGATACCTGGTGGCAGACGGAGACCGGCGCGATCGTGATCTCTCCTCTCCCGGGCATCACCGAGACGAAGCCCGGCAGCGCTACGGTCGCCCTACCGGGGTACAGCGCGGAGCTGCTCGACCGCGGCGGCAAGGTGATTCCGGTCGGTGGGGGGTTCCTCGCGATGACACGGCCCTGGCCGTCGATGCTGCGCACGATCTGGGGTGATGATGCCCGCTACGCCGAGACGTATTTCTCGAAATGGCCGCAGCGGCCGGACTTGTATTTCGCGGGCGATGGCGCGAAACGCGACGAGGACGCGTACTTCTGGATCCTCGGCCGGGTCGACGATGTGCTGAATGTGGCGGGCCACCGGATAGGTACGATGGAAGTCGAATCCGTGCTCGTCTCGCACCCGGCGGTGGCCGAAGCGGCGGTTGTGGGCCGCCAACACGACATCAAGGGGCAGGCCCTGGCAGCCTTCGTGACGCTCCGTGCCGGCCGGCAGTCCTCCAACGAGTTACGCGACGAGCTCCGTCGTCACGTGGTGGACAAGATCGGCGCGATCGCGCGTCCCGACGATGTCCTCTTCACGGCCGATCTTCCCAAGACCCGATCGGGCAAGATCATGCGGCGCCTCCTGCGTGACATCGCCGAAGGGCGGGCCCTTGGCGACACGACGACGCTCGCCGATCCGGCGGTCGTGGCGGGGCTCAAGGAACAGTACGAGTCGATGGAAAGCTGATCGCAGCAACCGGCGGTCTCACCGCGCCAGACGGCCTCAACAGTTATATTATGGATGTGTTCGGCCGCCTCTTTCCTGAATCGCTCTTCCCCCGAAAACTCTCGGAAGCCGCGGAACGCCGGCTCCGTCTGGCGCAGGCGCGCGCCGAAGAAGCGATCATCCGCGCCCACGTCGACAATGCGCTCATGTTCGTGGACACGCTGGCCGAAGAGCTGTCCTTCGACCGGGCTATCGACACCTACGTCCGCGTGATGGGCATCCCGGAACCGCTCGCGGGCATGATCGCCACCCGCGCCCTCGTGTCGCTCGGCCAGGACCTCGTCACCGCCTCCCGCCGCCGGTCACGGGACTCGGAACCGGTCACCGGCGGCGACGAAGATGGCCGGCCGCGCCTGCGCATCAACGACGCCGAATCGCGGCAACGGTCGATCAAGCGGGCCTGAGATCGGGCCGGGTCTGCTCCGCGACGCAGAGCGCGAACATCAGCGTCACGATGACTCCTGATCCCAGACAGTAGATGCAGACCGCGTGGATCACGAACAACTCCACCCACGTGAGATACGCGGAGAACAGCACGCCCGCTCCGGTCATCGTTGTCAGGAGCCGCGTGATGCCGCGCGACGCAGCGGCGGGCGTCTGCGTGGCCAGAACGGCCACCCCCAGCGTCGTGAGGTAGAAGCCGGCGCCCCACACAGCGACCGGGATGCCGAACAGCACCGACCATTTACTGGTCTGCACGCGCTCGCAAGAGCCCACCGCGCAGGTGATCTGCCCGATGTATCCCAACCGGTAGAGCGAGAGATACAAGGAGAGGAATAGCCCCACGAGCGCTAGCAGCGCGACCACCATCCGCTTGGTCACTGTCGGCCGTTCCGGAGCCGGAGGGTTAGTGCACCGCGCTCAGTGCGCTGCGCTGTTGTCGGCCGTCCGTGCGCCCGCGCGGGCGCTGTCGACGTAGGCCTTGATCTGATCATCGGTCAGGGACCCGGCCACCATCCGGTTCCCGATCACGAACGTGGGCGTTTGATTCACCTGGCGCCGCGTACCCTCGGCCTTGTTGGCGTCGATGTCGCGCTGGTGAACGCGAGAGTCCACGCACGAGCGCCACTTGTCCACGTCGAGCCCGATCGCCTTCGCATAGCCCTGCATCACGCTCACGGGATCGCTCGTCGCTTCCGTGTTCCAGTCGGTCTGCCCCTGGAACAGCCGGTCGTGCATCTCCCAGAACTTGCCCTGGTCGTTCGCGCAGGCCGCCGCCTCCGACGCCGCCATGGTGTTCTTGTGCTGCGGCAGGGGGAAGTCGTAGTAGGTCACGCGCGCGAGGCCGGGGTCGATGATGCGCTTCCGCACATCGGGCTCCGTCACCACGGAGTAGTTGCCGCAGGCGGGACACTCGAAGTCGGCGAACTCGAGGATCTGCACGGGAGCGTCCGGCCGGCCCATGGTGTAGCCCTTCGCCACCGCCGGGGGCA
Organism: Gemmatimonadota bacterium; assembly: GCA_021324775.1. Classification (GTDB taxonomy): domain Bacteria; phylum Gemmatimonadota; class Gemmatimonadetes; order Gemmatimonadales; family Gemmatimonadaceae; genus Palsa-1248. The sequence goes on along the minus strand of JAJPIM010000026.1, from coordinate 147,032 downwards.
GGTTCGGGTCTACGATCGTGGCGGCGGGCGCCGCGTGCTGCCGGCTCGCGAGATACGCGAGCCCCCCGGCTCCGGCCAGGATCAGCACCAGCACCACCCCGACGAAGGATTTCGGATTCGCGGCGCCCGCACGGGCCCGGCTACTCCTGCCCCGGGTCACCATGGCTGGCCCTCCTCGTCGTCCGGCGCCCAGTCGGTCGGCTTCCATTGGGATTCCTGATTCTCCGCTTCGGAGACGATGCGCCGGTTCTCGGCGACTTCGGGCGTGTCGTAGGTCGCCCGCACTTCGTAGTGAAAGAGTTCGGTGCGCACGTCGCCGATCAACTCCATGAGTTCGTTCGTCCGGGCCAGGAGGGTCCCGGCCGCATCCAGTTCCCGTATCGTCTGCGCGAGCGTGCGAAGCAGCTCCTGGAGCTTTCGCTGCCGGGCCTCGCCGTAGGTCTCATCCGCCATGAAATCCGCCACTGCTCCCGCGCGACCCGAACCGGCCACCCACCGGCTCCGGTGCGACATTCTCGAAAGGTAGACTTCGGCCGGGCGTGCGCAAGCAATTGCGTGCGCATATCTTGCCCGCGTGCGTGAACCTGCTGCAGTGCCCGCGCTGCTGGATGAACTGGCCTGGCGCGGCTTGCTATACGACCACACCGACCGTCTAGCCGACGCGCTCGCCGCCGGCCCCGTCACTGGCTATTGCGGATTCGATCCCACCGCCGACAGCCTGCACGTGGGGAGCCTCATCCCGGTGATGGGGTTGCTCCACCTCCAGCAGGCGGGCCATCGCCCGGTGATTCTCGTCGGCGGCGGCACCGGCTTGATCGGCGACCCGAGCGGAAAGAGCAGCGAACGCCCGCTGCAGTCGCGCGATCAGATCGCCGCCAATTCGGCCGCGCTGCGGAAACAACTCGAGCGATTCCTCGACTTCACCGGCCCCCACGCGGCGCTCGTCCGCGACAACGCGGACTGGCTCGGCTCGCTCGTGCTGGTGGATTTCCTGCGCGATGTCGGAAAGCATTTCAGCGTCAACGTGATGCTGGCCAAGGATTCCGTGAAATCCCGCCTCGAGGCCGGGATCTCGTTCACCGAGTTCTCCTACATGCTGCTGCAGGCATACGACTTTCTCGAGCTGTATCGCCGCGACGGCGTGACGCTGCAACTCGGGGGCAGCGACCAGTGGGGCAACATCACCGCCGGAATCGAGCTCATTCGCCGCGCGTGCGCCGCCGAGGCGAACGGACTGGTGCTGCCTCTGGTGACGACCGCGACCGGGACCAAATTCGGCAAGACGGAAGCGGGCGCGGTGTGGCTCGACCCGGCGCGCACGTCGCCCTACCAGTTCTACCAGTTCTGGATCAACAGCGACGACCGCGACACCGGGCGGTACCTCCGTTACTTCACCCTCCTCCCGCGCGACGCGATCACGGCGCTCGACGCCGAGATGGCCGCCAACCCCGCGCGCCGCGACGCCCAGCAGCAACTCGCGTTCGATGTCACGGCGCGCGTGCACGGCGAAGACGCCGCCCGGACGGTCGCTGAGGTCTCGCGCACGCTCTTCGGCGGCGGCGATCCGCGCACGCTGTCGGCGCGCGCCCTGGAGGTGCTGGCGGCCGAGATCCCGTACGCGGAGGTGAGCCGCGCGGAATCGTTCGACACGCTCGACCTCTTCTGTGCGGTGCGTATGGCCCCTTCCAAGGGTGCGGTCCGGCGCCTGCTGGAGCAGGGCGGCCTCTCGGTCAATGGCCGCAAGCTCCCGTCCACCGACCGCACCATCGCCGCGGCGGAGGCCCTGCCCGGCGGGTATTTCCTCCTGCGCAAGGGATCGCGCGACTACGCGCTGGCCCGGCTGGCAGGATAGCCATCCGGTGGCGAACGCCGCCAGCGGCGGTGATGCCACAGATATTGCTCGGGGTACGCCCGCACCCAGCGTTCCAGCACCGCCGTGTACCGGGCGACCACCGCGTCGACATCGCGCTCGCGGTCGCCCGTCTCCACGATGTCGACCGCCTCGACGAGCGCCCGGTATTTCCCGCCCGGCAGCCGGACCGCGGTTCCCGCCACCACCGGCACGCCCGAGCGCAGCGCAAACACGCCCGGGCCGCGCGGTGTCTTGGCCGGCCGGCCGAAGAATGGAACGAACGTGGATGCCATTCCCTTCGTCCCTTGATCCGCGACCATCGCGACGACATGGCCTGCGCGCAGCGCCCGCGGGATCCGCCGGACTGCGTCCGAGTCCGCGATCACCGCCACGCCGGCTCGCTCTCTCGTGGACGTGAGGTACCGGTCGAAGATCGGATTGGTCATGCGGCGCGTCACGCCTTCGATCGGCATGCCCCGCGCCGCGATGTAGGAGCCCGCAAGCTCCCAGTTGCCGATGTGGCCCGTGACCACGATCACGCCCTTCCCCGCCGCGTGCGCCTGCGCCAGCACGTCCCAGTCGCCCTGCCCGTCGAACATCGAGATGACCCGCGCCGGCGTCAGCGTCGGGAGCAGCGCCGCCTCGGCGGACGTCCTCCCGAGGTTCTCGTACGACGCCCGCGCGACCTGCCGCACGCGCTCCTGGTCCCAGTCCGGAAACGCCGCTGCGATCTGGGTCTCGACCACGCGCCGGCGGATGCCGAGCGGGCGATACCCGAGGGCCGCGATCCGCGCGCCTGCCGACACCGCGCGATCCCACGACATCATGCCGAGCAGCGCCACCGCCGTGCGCGCGGCGCCGTACTCGATCGCGTCCGCGACCGTCGCCACTAGACCGCCACCGGTGGCGCGGCCGCGCCGCGACGCACCGCGACGGCGTCCGCCGCGAAGCCGCGCACGTCGCTCGCGACACGGTCCCAGTTGAAATGCGAGAGCGCATCCGCACGCCCGGCCGCGCCCATCGCTCGCCGCCGGGATGGGTCCGCGAGCAAAGACCCGATCGCGGCGGCCACAGCGGACACGTCGGACGGTGCCACGACGAGTCCGGTGCGTCCGTCTCGCACCGCCGACCGCACACCGCCCGAGTCGCCGGCGACACTGGGAATGCCACTCGCCGCAGCCTCCACGAACGCGATCCCGAAGCCCTCGGCGTTGATCCCGGCATCCACCCGCGAGAGTCCGACGTATACGGTCGCGGCGGCGTAGGCGTCCGCGATCTCGGCGTCGGTCAGGCCGCCCGCGAACACTACGCGGCCCGCGAGCCCCAGCGATTCCGCCATCGCGGCGAGACGGGGGCCGTCCTCGCCGCGGCCGATGATGAGATAGCGCAGAGTGGGCCACTGGCCGGCGAGCGCCGCCATCCCGCGAAGGGCGACATCGATCCCCTTGTGCGGCACGAGCCGCGCCACCGTGAGCAGCAACGGCCCGTCACCAAGCCCGAGCCGCGACCGCAAGGTGCTGGTATCGCGCCCGGGGTGAAAAAACGCCGGATCCGTGCCCAGTGCGTTCGTCAGAATGGGCGGCAGCCTCTGGACCCCCGCGGCCCGCATCACGTCCGTTGCCAGCCCGGCGCTCCATTCGGAGATCGCCACCACCCCCGCGCTGTCCTCGAAGATCCGCCGCGCGGTCCACCGCTTGAGCGCACTGGCGCGGAGCTTTCGCTGCTCCCGCAGGAGATCACCGCCGTACACGTAGACGAGATATGGAACACCGGTGACATGATGCGCCCACCACGTGGGATATCCCGCGGGACGGATGTTGCCGCAGTGCACGATGTCCGCGGCGGCCGGCGTACCGCCGCCGCGCCGACGATCCGTACAGCGCGGCACCAGCCAGCGGGCCCATCGAGCCTGGTTGAATACGGTCTTCGCGCCACGGAATGGAAACGGCTGGCGATCGATCTCGTACGGCTCCGACGCGTCGAATGCCGCCGCTGCGGCCTCATGGCCCGCGTCGGCAGCGACGGTCGAGACGGTGACGCTCTCCGGCGCCAGACGCCGGCACAACTCGACGTGCCGCCGCGCCATCCCGCCGCCCATCGGGGGGTAGTCCTGCGTGATGAACAGATGCCGGAGCGCCACCGTGGCGGCCACGTTATGCCTGCCACCGCGTGCGGTCGCGTGCACTGTCGGCGGCCTCCTGCAGCGCATCGATCATGGCCGTTTCCGTGTATTCTCGCGCCACTCGCGCCCGCCCCGCACTCCCCATCGCCCGGCGGCGATCGTCCTGAGCGAGGAGTTCCGCCACGACAGCGGCCGTGCCCGGAGTATCGCCCGGGTTCACGAGCGTACCGGTGATGCCATCCGCCAGGTAGCGGCCCGCGACCGTGCCGCGATCGGCGAGGACCGGAATCCCCATCGCCATCATGTCGAGCGAGGTGAACCCGCCGGTGTCCTCGGTCGCGACGACCCACCCCAGGTGCGCCGCCTGCAGCACCGCGAAATCATCGTCTCGCTCACCGAGGTATGCCACACGCCGCCCGAGCCCGAGCGACGCGGCGTGCATCTTGAGATCCTCGTCGGTGGATTCAGCGCCCAGGATCGCGAGATGCAGCTCCGGATGACGTGGCGCGAGGAGCGCCAACGTGCGCAAGACCGTGGCCACCTGCGCCTTGCCGCTCGCGTCGTAGGCGCAGACAATGAGCTTGGCATCCGCGCTCGTCGCGCCCAATGCAACCAGCGGGACGGCCCGTAGCTCGTCGTATCGCGACACATCGACGCCCAGGTCGGCGACCACCGGGTCGCGAGCCCGTGCCGGCCTGGGTACCGCGTCCGCCTCCGGCTGGGTCGTGAACACGAAACCGCCCGTCGCGAGGCGCAGCGCCACGCTGGTGGCACGGCCGACCGCTGGGCGGGTCCCCGCCGGCACGCGCCGGACGACGCCCCCACGCGCCGCGATGCGCATCGCGAGCGAGACGTCGAGCTGTTCCTGCTCGGTGTGCACGAACACCGTCTCGATGAAGCGTTCGGTCAGCAGGCGCTGGAGGCGCCACCCGCGGCTGACGATCGGTCCGGACGTCTCGAGCGCGACGACGTCGCAACCCTCCGCGGCCGCGCGTGCCTCCACTGGGCCGCCGCCCCGGCACGCGAAGGTGACCTGATAGCCGCGGGCCGCCAGACCGCGGGCGGCGGCCACGAATACGCGGGCACCCCCCGTCCAGACCGGCGCGGAGTAGTAGAACATGACGCGCATGTGCTACTCCGCGACGCCGTCGATGCCGCCGGCGCCCTCGCCCGCGCGAAACTGCAGCGTGTACAACCGGTGATAAGCACCCTTGACGGCGAGCAAGCCGGCATGCGTGCCGCGCTCGACGATCCGCCCCCGGTCGAGCACCAGGATCTGGTCGGCGTGGGTGATCGTCGACAGCCGGTGCGCGATCACGAACACGGTGCGGCCCGTCAGCAACCGGTCGATCGCTTCCTGGACAAGCCGCTCGCTCTCGGTATCGAGCGACGACGTGGCCTCATCGAGGATGAGGATCGGCGGATCGGTGAGCAGCGCCCGGGCGATCGCGAGACGCTGCCGCTGTCCGCCGGAGAGCCGCGTGCCGCGCTCGCCGAGCACGGTCTCGTATTTGTCGGGCAGCTCCGTGATGAACGCATGCGCATTCGCGGCGCGGGCCGCGCTCTCGATCTGCGCATCGCTGTACCGGTCATCGCTCCCGTACGCGATGTTGCGCCGCACCGTGTCGTTGAAGAGCACCGTGTCCTGGCTCACGATCCCGGTGAGCGCGCGGAGCGAGGGAAGCCGGATGGTGGCGGTGTCGATGCCGCCCAGGAGGATGCGGCCCTCTGTTGGCTGCACGAAACGCGGGATCAGGTCGACCAGGGTGCTCTTCCCGGCACCGCTCGCACCGACCAGGGCCACGATCTCTCCGCGGCGTGCCGTGAACGACACGTCCGAGAGGACGGTCTCGCCGCCGGGGTCGTAGGCGAAGAACACGTGATCGAAGGCCACCGAGCCGAAATCGGCCGGCGCATCGCGCGTCCCGCGATCCAGCGCGGTCTCGGTGGGTTCGTCGAGAATGTCGAAGATGCGTTCCGCGGACGCCAGCGATGCCTGCGCCACCGTCGGCAGTTGCGTCACCTGCTTGAGCGGCTGCAGCAGCTTCATCATGCTCAGGAGGAAGACCAGGAGCTCCGAGCCGCCCAGCACATGCAGCACCAGCACCTGCCGGGCGCCGTACCAGAGAAGCCCGACCAGCACCACCGTGCCCAGAAACTCGGTGATCGGCTGCGACAGGAGCGCGAGCGTCGCGACCCGCACCAGCCGGCGCGAGTACTGGCCGCTGGCCTCCACGAAGCGGTCCTCCTCGTACGCCTCGGCGCGGAACGACTTCACCAGCCGCATGCCCGAGACGATCTCCTGGAGTACGCTCAGCATCTCGCCGTAGTCATCCCGGAGCCGGCGGTGATTCTTCCGCAGCTTGCGCAGGATCGGCTGCAGGAAACCGGTGATCGCGGGCGCGATGATGAGCGCGACCAGCGACAGACGCCAGGAGATCGCGAACATGATCGCGATGTCGACGAGGATGAGCGCGGCGCTCTGGATTCCGGACGTGACCAGTTGGGTGATCAGGCTTTTGGTCTGATCGGTGTCCGCGAGGATGCGTGCGGTGATCTGCCCGCCTTTGGTCCGCAGGAAGTACGGCAGCGGCAGGCGCTGCAGGTGCGCGTACACCACGTTGCGCATGTCGCGCGTCACGAACTCCTGCAGTTTCGCGCCGAGCTGGCCTCCATACCACACCAGGAGGTTCTTCGCCGACACCACCGCGAGGATGATGAGCATCACGCTTTCCAGCGACCGCATTTTGTTCTGCGGATCGAGCAACCAGCCGATCGTGAAATTGACGAACCGGGTAAGCTGTCCTCCGCTCGCGGGAAGCGCCTGCAGACCGAACAGGGCATTGAGGAACGGGATCAGGAGCGCCATCGAGAACCCGTCGAGCGCCGCGCCCACCACGTTGCTCGTGATGGCGCCCGCCATGAGTGCCCGATGCGGGTGCAGGAAGGTGAGAAGCCTCCTGTACATGCCGCTCTTCGGAGTGCCCGGGCGTGAGGCCGCTGCAGCCACCGGGCGCGCCGCGGCTGCAGCGCCGGACGATGGCTCCGGCGCCGCGGCGGGCGGGCGTATGGCGGTGGTACTCACTGGCGCCGCTCCACGGGCGGCTGCGACTACCGGCGCGGTGTAAGCAACGCCACGGGGAGGATCATCTCCTCGGGCGTCACGCCGCCGTGCAGGAACGATCCACGGTACCGGCTCTGGTATTCGCGCAGCTTGGTCGGATAGACGAAGAACGAGTCACCCGTCGCCAGCAGCGTATGCGCCCCCATCCCGCGGTGCGGTAACCGAAGCCGGTCGGCGTTGGGAAACATCAGGGCCTGGTCGGATCGCTCGGCGCGGACGTCCTCGCCGAATTTGTAGCGCAGATTCGCCGTCGCGTCGCGCTTGGCGTAGACGGTTGCCGGCGTCTGGCAGTGGATCGATCCGTGGTCGCTGGTCAGGACGACCGTGATCTTCCGTCGTGCGGCCTCCTTGAGGACACCGAGGAGCGCCGAACGCTGGAACCACTGCACCGTCAGTTGGCGGAGCGCGATCTCGTCACGGGCCACTTCGTAGAGGATCGCGGACTCGCTGCGGCCATGGGTCAGGAGATCCACGAAGTTGAACACGAACGCACTCACACCCTCGGGGGCGATCGCGGAGTTGAGCCGGCGGTCCAGCTCATCGGAGTCCGCCGCGGTCGAGATCTTGGCGTAGCGCACCGGCCCCGCGTGCCCCGCTTCGGCCAGTTGGGCTTCCAGCAACTCCCGCTCGTGCGCATTGAGCGTCTCGTCCTCGCGGACGCCCGGCCCCCACCAGTCGGGGAACCGGGCCGCGATCTCGCCGGGAAAGAGCCCGCTGAACAGCGCGTTGCGGGAATACGGAGTGGCCGTGGGCAGCACCGCGAAGTGATGCGTCACCTCCACGTCGAACAGCGGCGCGAGGAGCGGCTCGAGTGCCAGCCACTGATCCAGCCGCAGGCAATCGACGACCACGAAGACGGCGGCCCCGTGGCGCTGGAGCACCGGCAGCAGAAACTCGCCAATGACGTCGACGGACAGCGGCGGCCGGTCTCCCTCCAGGTGCTCGAGCCACGCCGGATACGCCGCCGCCATGTAGGCGGCGAACTCGCGGTGCATGTCGGCGTAGAGTCCGCGGAGCGACTCGTACAGCCCAGTCTCGCCCGCGGCCGCCAGCTCGACGTCCCACACCATCAATTCGCTGTACCGCTCGACCCAGCCGCGCCAGTTGAGGGGACGTGCGCGTTCGAGCTCGATCGCCCGGAATCGCTCCACGAACCGGCGCGCCATCGCCTGCTGGCGGATGCGCGGCCCGTCCAGGATCCGCCGCACGGCGGCCAGGACCTGGCGCGGATTGATCGGCTTGGTCAGGTAGTCGCGGACGTTGGCGCCGATGGCCTCCGTGAGCGTGGCGTCCTCTTCGCTCTTGGTGACCATCACGACCGGCACGTTGGGCGCGAGTTCCCGAAGTTCGCGGTAGGCTTCCAGGCCACGCTTGCCCGGCATCTGCTCGTCCAGCAGCACCACGTCGAACGCACGACGACGGAGCAGCTCGATGGCGTCGTCGGCGTTGCTCGCCATCTCGACGTCATACCCGCTCTCGCCCAGAAAAATCCGATGCGATTCCAGCAGGTCCGCCTCGTCATCGACCCACAAGACGGCCTTCCGCGCTGGCGGAGCCTTGGTCAGCGGAGGCGAAGCGGGGGGCGGGGGCATCTCGTGCGCAATGTACCGTTGATCTCTACATTCCTGTAGGTGTTGGCCACTCTCCCACCGTACGCCTTGGCGGCGCCCGTGTTCCGCTTTCGTGCACTCGCGGGACTCGCGGGCCGGCGGCCGCTCGGTGGTGACCGCGAGGTGGCGGTCGCGGCCTTCGTCGCGGCGCGGCTCGCCGCCGCCGCCCTGCTGCCCGTCCCGCTCCCCGCGGAAGCCCGCACCGCTCGCGCCACGGGCGCGCGCGCCTGGCTCGCGGCCGTCGCCGTTCCCGCCCCGGCGCGTGGTCCCCTGGCTCGCGTGATCGATGCCTCGGGCCGCGACGATCGCGCGGCTCTGGCCGCTGCGGTCCGCTCGCTGATCGATGCCGTCAGCCGTTGTCTCGACGGAGCCGCGCGCCGCGAGTTGGACGCGCTCGTGAAGGATTTGGACTCGCCGTAAGCCGCGGCCGCCGCGGCGCGGCGCTCCCTGCGCGGCTCCGGGCATCGCGGCGCCAGGTATACGTGGCGCCACGTATATTAGGCAGGCACCCAGCAACGCCGGCGAGACCCGATCGACGCGACTCGCTGCCGGGTCGCGCGCGGTTTGCCAGGACCCCACCACCGCCCACCGCCCTTCCCATGGCCGGTCACAGCAAGTGGAAGCAGATCAAGCACTACAAAGCCGCGGCCGATGCCAAGCGCGGCGCGCAGTTCACGAAGCTGATCCGCGAGATCACCGTGGCGGCGAAGCAGGGCGGCGGCGATCCCGCTGGTAACCCGCGCCTCCGCACCGCCATCGAGTTGGCCCGTGCGGCATCGATGCCCAAGGACAACATCGAGCGCGCGGTCAAGAAGGGCACGGGAGAGCTCGAAGGCGTCCAGTACACGGAGGTCATGTACGAGGGCTACGGTCCGGGCGGCGTCGCGCTCATGATCCAGGCGGTCACGGACAATCCGACGCGCACGGTCGCCGAGATCCGTCACAAGCTGTCGCGTGGCGGCGGCAACCTCGGCTCCACCAATTCCGTCGCCTGGATGTTCGAGCGCAAAGGCCTGGTGACGATGGACGCCGCGGCGCAGGACGAAGATGCGCTGATGGAAGCGGCGCTCGATGCGGGCGCCGAAGACGTTCGCCGCGATGACGACCAGTTCGTCGTCACGACCGACCCCGCCGCGGTGCACGCCGTCCGCGGCGCGCTCGAAGCCCACGGCATGCGCGTCGCCGCCAGCGAGATCGCGTGGCTGCCCAAAACCACGGTCCGCGTCGAAGGCAAGACGGCCGAGTCGCTCATCCGATTGCTCGAAGACATCGACGAATTGGACGACGTTCAGAAAGTGGACGCGAACTTCGACATGGATGTGGCCGACATGGCGAGTGCGTGACCATCCTCGGGATCGACCCCGGCACCGCCACCACCGGGTACGGTGTGCTGCGCCAGGTGGAGGGGCCCCGGCGCGCGGTCCTCGTGGAATGCGGCGTCATCCGCACCTTCCCGCGCGATCCGCTCGCGGCGAGACTGCGCGCCATCTATGAGGGCGTCGCTGCGCTCATCGAGCGGCACCATCCCGATGTGCTCGCCGTGGAAGACGTCTTTTACGCCCGCAACGTCCGCACGACCGTGGTCCTCGGACACGCGCGCGGCGTGATCCTGCTCGCCGGCGCCCAGGCCGGCATCGGCATCCACGAGTTTCCGCCCGCGACGATCAAGAAGGCGGTGGCTGGCTCCGGCGGGGCCACCAAGGAGCAGGTGCAATTCATGCTGACTCGCCTCTTGCGCCTGAAAACGGCCCCGCGTCCGAGCGACGCGGCGGACGGCGTGGCCGCCGCGCTCACGTATTGCCTCGAAGGTCCCCCGATCCGGCTGGCCGTGGTGCGCCTCCCGGCACCGAGCATGGCCCGCGCGTGATCAGCCAGGTCACCGGCCGCCTGATGGCCAAGGAGATCGATCGCGCCGACGTCATGACCGAGGGGGGCGTGGCGTATGACGTCGCGATCCCGCTGCCGGTATTCGAGTCGCTCCCGGCCGTTGGCGATCCCGTCACGTTGCACACGCACCTCGTGGTGCGCGAAGACGCCTGGCAGTTGTTCGGGTTTTCCACTCCCTACGAGCGCCAGGTGTTCCGGGCCGTGCTCGCGGCCAAGGGCGTGGGTCCCGCGCTCGCGCTCAGCCTGCTGTCGTCCCTCTCCGCCGACCGGCTGATCCAGACCATCCGGGACCGCGACATCGCGACGCTGCAGACGGTGCCGCGCGTCGGACGGAAGAAGGCCGAACAGCTCGTCCTCGACCTCGCGGACAAGCTGGATGAGTTGTACGCGGCGGCCGCTCGCGATCGCGGGCCGGGGACGCGACTCCCAACTCCCGCCGCCGAGGACGCGATCCTCGGACTCCTCCGGCTCGGCTACGGCCGGGCCGACGCGGAACGCGCGGTCCGCGGCGTCCTCGAGTCCGGCGACGGCGACGGATCGGTGCCGAATCTCATCCGCAGCGCATTGGCGGTCATCACCAAGCGCTGAGGCCAGTCACCGCTCGCCTTTTCGGCGTTCATTCGGCATATATTCGATCCCATGACAGCCACCGCGCCTCGCCACGAAATCACGACACCTGACGAGTTGCCTGAAGAAGGGCCGGTCGAGCTGTCGCTCCGGCCCCAGCGTCTCGCGGAGTTCATCGGACAGGCCAAGGTCAAGGACTCGCTGCGGATATATATCGATGCGGCCATCGTCCGGCGCGAGCCGCTCGATCACACGCTGTTCTTCGGACCCCCGGGCCTTGGCAAGACCACGCTCGGCGAGCTCATCGCTCGCGAGCTGGGCGTCAACATCCACACCAAATCCGGTCCGTCGCTGGAGAAGCCCGGTGACCTGGTGGGCACCCTGACCAATCTCCGCGCCGGTGACGTGTTGTTCATCGACGAGATCCACCGCCTCCGGCCCATCATCGAGGAGTTTCTGTATCCGGCGATGGAGGACTTCAAGATCGAGATCCGGCTGTCGGACGGCCCCAAGGCGCAGACCATCACCATGCCGGTCGAACGGTTCACACTCATTGGTGCGACCACCCGGCTGGGCATGCTGACGCCGCCGTTGCGCGCGCGGTTCGGCATCGAGCAGCGCCTCAACTACTATCCGGCGGCGGACCTGGAGACGATCGTGCGCCGCACCGCCGATGTGCTCAAGGTGGCGATCGATGCTGGGGGCACGGCCGAGATCGCGCGGCGCGCGCGCGGCACGCCCCGGGTCGCGAACCGGCTGCTCCGCCGCGTGCGGGATTTTGCGCAGGTGCGCGCCGACGGCATGATCAGCGAGAGCGTGGCTCAGAGCGCGCTCCAGATGCTCGATGTCGACCAGCTCGGACTGGATGACATGGACTCCCGCATCCTCCGCACGATCATCGAGAAGTACGATGGAGGCCCCGTGGGGATCGGCACCATCGCCGCCGCCGTCGGTGAGGATCAGGGCACGATCGAGGAAGTCTACGAGCCCTTCCTCGTGCAGAACGGCTTCCTGAATCGCACGCCACGCGGACGCATGGCCACGGCCCCGGCGTATCGGCACTTCGGGTACGCGGCACCCGCCGGGATCGCCCAGCCGGAGCTGTTTGGCAATTAGCGCGTTGCCACGATCGCGCGGCCGTCCGCGCGCGGATCGCCGCTAATCCATCCGCCGGCCGCCATGTACCGCACGTCTGACTATGATTTCACGCTGCCGGCGGACCGGATCGCCCAAATACCGGCCGATCCGCGCGACGCGAGCCGCCTGATGGTCCTGGACCGGGCCAGCGGCTCGATCTCGCACCGGACCTTTCGTGACCTCGGGGACATCATCCCGCCGGGCGACGTCCTCGTCCTGAACACGACGCGAGTCTTTCGCGCGCGTCTCCTCGGGACGCGCGACGGCTCCGGCGCACCCGCCGAAGTGCTGCTCCTCAAGGCACACGGCGACGCCCGGTATGAGGCGCTCGTGCGGCCCGGGGGCAAACTCGGGCCCGGACGCGTCATCACCGTCTCCCCCGAGCTGTCGGTCGAGGTCGAGCAGGTCACCGAACGCCGTACGCGCATCGTGCGGCTCCGCACCGCCCTGGCGGTGGACCTGGCGATCGACCGGTATGGACACGTGCCGCTGCCGCCCTACGTGACGCGTGCCGACACGCCCATCGATGCGGACCGCTACCAGACGGTTTATGCCCGCGAGCGCGGATCCGTCGCGGCGCCGACGGCCGGGCTGCACTTCACGCCCGGAATCCTCGCGACACTGGCGCACCGCGGCGTCGAGCGCGCGGATGTCGTGCTGCACATCGGTGCGGGCACGTTCAAGCCGGTGGAGACGGACGATCCCTCCGAGCACCGCATGCACGAAGAGTGGTACAGCGTCCCGCCGGAGACCGCGCGCGCCGTAGCCGCCGCACGCGGCCGTGGCGCCAGGGTGTGGGCCGTCGGCACGACCACGGCCCGGACGCTGGAGAGCGCCGCGTCGGCGGATGGCCACGTGACCGCCGGCAGCGGTGAGACGCGGCTGTTCATCCGTCCGCCGTTCGCGTGGAAGGCCGTGGACCGGCTCATCACCAACTTTCATTTACCGCGCTCGACGCTGCTCATGCTCGTGGCCGCGTTCGCCGGCTATGACCTGACGATGCGGGCGTATCGCGAGGCCGTGGAATCCGGCTACCGGTTTTTCTCCTACGGCGACGCCATGCTGGTCACGTGACGGAAACGACTGCGACAGCTCCCTTCTCGTTTTCCGTGGCCGCGACCGCGGGCCGCGCGCGCGCGGGCGTCTTCATGACACCGCACGGCCCTGTCGAAACGCCGGCGTTCATGCCGGTCGGCACGCTCGCCACCATCAAGGCGCTCGATCCGGCGGAGGTCCATTCCGCGGGCGCGCGGATGATCCTCGCCAATGCGTATCACCTGCACCTCCGCCCCGGCGACGAGGTGATCCGGGACCTTGGAGGTCTGCACCGGTTCATGGGCTGGGACGGACCCATCGTCACCGACTCCGGCGGATTCCAGGTGTTCTCGCTGGAGACGCTGCGCACGGTCGACGAGGACGGCGTCGATTTCAGGAGCCACCTCGACGGATCGCGGCGCCGGTTCACGCCGGAGTCGGTGATGCGCATCGAACGGAACCTCGGCGCCGACGTGATCATGCAGTTCGATCACGTCGTTCCCGGGCAATCGAGCCTGGACGTGGCACGAGACGCGTCGGAGCGCAGCATTCGGTGGCTGGTCCGCTGCCGCGACGCCTTCGGCCGCCTCTCGGCCGATCAGCCGGCACTTCGCCAGGCGCTGTTCCCCATCGTCCAGGGCGGCATCCACACCTCGGTTCGGCAGGCGGCGGCCCAGACGATTACCGGCCTCGGACCGTGGGCCGGCTTCGGCATCGGCGGGCTGTCGGTCGGCGAATCCAAGGAGGACACCTACGCGATGGTCGACGCCGTGGATGAGGTGTTGCCCCGTGACCGGCCACGCTATCTGATGGGGGTCGGATTTCCAGGCGACCTCCTCGCCGGCATACAGCGCGGCGTGGATCTCTTCGACTGCGTGGCACCGACCCGGATGGGACGCAACGGGACCGCGTTCACGAGTGCCGGCCGTGTCAACGTGCGGCGGGCCGATTTCCGTGATGACGCGGGCCCGCTGGACGCCGAATGTGGCTGCTCGACATGCACCCGTTTCTCGCGCGCCTACATCCGGCACCTGTTCGCCGCGGACGAGATGCTGGGGCCGCGCCTTCTGTCCCTGCACAATGTAGATTTCCTGATGTCGCTCGTCCGCTCAGCGCGCGCGGCCATTGTGGCCGGGACTCCGTTTCCCGCCGCACCCCCCGACAGCGCGCCGGGCGCGGCGTGATCCTGGCTCCGCCCCTTCCACCCCACATGATTCCATGAATTCCGCCGCTGCGCCGCAATTGCTGATGTACGCGGCCATTTTCGCGATCTTCTACTTCGTGCTTCTTCGCCCGCAACAGCAGCAGAAGAAGAGACTCGAAGAGCTGATGCTCGGCGTGAAGAAAGGCGACGAGGTCGTCACGGCCGGCGGGATCGTCGGCGACGTCATCTTTATCAAGACCGCGGGAACGGACGGCACGCCATCGCTCGACGACCGCATCACCATCAAGTCGGGCGAATCCCGGCTCGTCGTCGAGCGCGGACGCATCGCACGGGTCGTCACCGGGGGCGCCTCGACGGCGGCCACCGGCAAGTCCGCCACGTCGGGCTCCGGCGGCTGATCCCGGGGGGACGCGACCAGTGAGCCTGCTCGACATCCACGTCCTCGGTGCCCCGATCCTCCGCCAGGAGACCAACCCGGTCACCGTGGTGACCGATGACGTCCGCCGGCTGATCGCGGACATGTTCGACACGATGTATGCAGCACGCGGGATCGGTCTCGCCGCACCCCAGGTCGGCCGGACGGAGCGCGTAACCGTCATCGATGTCGGGCGCGACAAGGCGCCGCCTCAGCCGATCGCACTGATCAACCCGGAAATCGTGCTGCAGGAAGGCTCAGTTCGCGGCGAAGAGGGGTGTCTGTCGATCCCCGAGGTGTACGGGGACGTCGACCGCGCCGCACGCGTCGTCGTCCGCGCGCTCGATGGCGACGGCCAGCCCTTCGAGATCGAAGGCACCGACCTGCTCGCCCGCTGTCTCCAGCACGAGATCGACCATTTGCACGGCAAGCTGTTCATCGACTACCTGAGCATCCTCAAACGGCGCGCCGCCCTCGCCAAATGGGAAGAGCAGAAGGCGAAGTATCCCGCCCTGATCCGCACGGTCGTGCCCGTGTCCGTCGTCGCTGGACGGCCCGACGCCGAGGAGACGTGAGGGGCGCGGGCTGTTGCGCGGGCTGTTGGCCGTCAGGCACCAGACGCTAGCCAAGCCCGCGCGGATCGCCCTGTGAGACTCCTGTTCTGGGGCACGCCCGAATTCGCCACACCGTCATTGCTCGCCCTGTTGGGCGAGGGCTTCGACGTGGCCGGCGTCGTCACGCGGCCCGACAAGCCCCAGGGACGATCGCGCTCCCGTCTCATCCCCTCCCCGGTCAAGCAGATCGCCACGGCCGAGAAGATTCGGGTGCTCCAGCCGGCCCGGGCAAACAGCCCCGAGTTTCTCGCGGAGATTCGCACGCTGCGGCCGGATGCCTCCGTCGTAGTGGCGTACGGCCACATTCTCACCCCCGACGTGATCGGCGTGCCCCGCCGGGGCACGTTCAACGTGCACGCGTCACTGCTTCCCGCCCTCCGCGGCGCCGCGCCGATCCAGGCCGCCATACGGCACGGACTGGCCGAGACCGGCATCTCGGTCATGCGGGTCGTGCCGGCACTCGACGCCGGCCCCGTGATCCTTCGCATCGCCACTCCCATCGCCGCCGACGAGACGTACGGTGAGCTCTCTCTCAGGCTCTCGGAGCTGGGCGCCCAGGCACTCATCGAGGCGCTGGCGCTGATCGACATCGGAGCCGCGCGCGAGACCCCGCAGGATGATGCGGTCGCCACGTACGCGCCGAAACCGGGCCCCGGAGCGGTCGCGGTGGACTGGGCGCAACCCGCCACCGAGATCTCCCGGATGATTCGGTCCGTGGATCCCAGACCCGGCGCCGTCACCACCGCCGCGGCGGGACCGGTGAAGCTCTTCGGCGCGCAACTGCTACCCGATTCCGGCTTCGCGGAAGGCCGGCGGGAGGCGCCCCCGCCCCACGGCGCCGTGCTCGCCATCGACGACGCCGGCATGGCGGTCGCCTGCGGGAGCGGGGCCGTCCGCATCGCGCAGGTGCAGCCCGCGGGACGCCCGCTCATGACCGCCGCCGATTGGGCCCGCGGCCGCGGGATCAGCCCCGGCCAACGGCTCGGCGCGTGACCGCCATCCCCGTCGTTCACGCGGTCACCAGCGACGAAATCATCATGCGGGACGATTTTCTCTCCCGCGCATCTGGCATCATGCGCGTGCTTGGGCCCCGGGGCGCCGTTCACCTGCGGGCGTCGGCGGTGACCTCGCGCCAGTTGCACCAGCTCGCCGCCTCACTCGCGGCCCTGCAGGAAACGACCGGCGCATGGCTCGTCGTCAATGACCGGGCCGATATTGCCCTGGCCAGCGGGGCTCGCGGGATCCAGCTCACCTCGCGGTCCATGGACGCCGCCGATGCCCTGCGCGCAGTACGCGCGACCGCCCCCGGGACGCCAGTGCCCGCATTCGGCCTGAGCGTGCACGGACCGCAGGAGGCACGCGACACGGGCGACGGCAGCGGTATCTCATGGCTCGTCGTCGGACACGTGTTCGACACACCATCGCACGCCGGCGAGGCCGCGCGTGGCGCCCACATGCTTCGCGACGTTTCCGCCGCCACGACGCTGCCCGTGATCGCGATCGGTGGTGTACGTGCGACGCACATCGGCGAGCTCCGCGAACACGGCGCGTACGGCGTAGCCGCGATCCGCGGCATCTGGCGCGCGGACGATGCCGAATCCGCCGCCGCCGAGTATCTTTCGGCGTATGACGCCGTCCAAAACACAGGGACCAACGGCGGAGCGTGAGCGGGCGGCCGCGGGCTTCGCGGGACGTCCGGATACCGCCGCCGGCCCCGTCGAGATCACGGTCAACGGGAAGCGCCGGACGATGGCCGATGCGGCCACGATCGGCGACCTGCTCCGCGAATTGGACCTCGACCATCGGATGATCGTCGTTGAACACAATGGGCAGATTCTCCGGCATGATGTCTCCGCACCGGCGCACGTGCTGCACATGGGCGACGTCGTCGAGCTCGTTCACTTCGTTGGGGGTGGCTGACCCGTGGTGACCGCCGTCACATCGCTTGCCGAGCTGTCGGCCTCCGGCGCGCCGCTCACGATCGCTGGACGGGAGTTTCGGTCGCGGCTGATGGTCGGTACCGGCAAGTACGCCTCCACCGCACTGATGCGTGACGCGATCGCGGCATCGGGCGCCGAGGTCGTCACGGTCGCCGTGCGGCGCGTGGATCTCGACCGGTCCAACGACGAGAGCATCCTCGCGCACCTCGACACGTCGCGGTACTTCCTCCTCGCGAACACCGCCGGCTGCTACTCGGTCGCGGATGCGTGCCGGTACGCACGGATCGCTCGCGCGGCCGGATTCAACGAGTGGGTCAAGCTCGAAGTCATCGCCGACGAGGCGACGCTGCTCCCCGATCCGGTCGGCGTCGTGGAAGCCACTCGCGCGCTGGCCGCCGAGGGGTTTCAGGTCCTGGCGTATACGAACGACGATCTGATCACGGCACTCCGCCTCGAGGATGCGGGCGCCGCCGGCGTGATGCCGCTCGCATCGCCGATCGGATCGGGACTTGGACTCCTCAACCCCTATGCCATCCGCACGATCAAGCACCGCCTCAGCGTGCCGGTGATCGTCGATGCCGGTGTCGGCACGGCTTCCGATGCCTGCGTGACGATGGAGCAGGGTGTCGACGGCGTGTTGATGAACACAGGGATCGCGGCCGCGCAGGATCCGGTTCGGATGGCGACGGCGATGCGGCATGCGGTGGATGCGGGGCGGGAGGCGTTTCTCGCCGGGCGCATGCCACGGCGTGAAGTCGCGGTCCCGTCCTCGCCTCGCGCCGGAATGCTCGGATGACCGAGAAATCGCCGGGCGGCGGCGCGGGTCCGAGTTCCGGCGCCGTTCGCTTCGTCTTGCCCGCCGACGGCGTGGGAGGCACCGCATCCGGACTCCCGGCCGATCCGGCACCGGATGCCGGCCGTCCCGCAGGGACCGGCGCACCGTCCCCTGGACGCCTGCCTCGAGTCCCGATCGGTGGCATCACCGATTCGCGCGTGGCCGCCGCCGACGTCCTGGCGGATCTCCGAGGGGGAGAATTACTGGATGCCGCGTTCGACCGCCGCGCCGGACGACTCGATGCGCGAGACCGCCGGTGGACGCAGGAATTGGTCTACGGGACGCTCCGCAGGCGCGCGTGGATCGATTCGCTGCTCCTCACCCGCGTGCGCGGTGGATTAGCTCGGCTCGACGCGGACGTCACTGACCTCCTGCGGCTTGGCACCTACCAACTGCTCCACATGGGAAGTGTCCCGGCATACGCGGCGATCGCCCAGACGGTCGAGCTGACCAAACAGCGCCATGGGATCGGCGCGAGCCGCTTGGCCAACGCGGTGTTGCGCCGCCTCGATCGCGAGCGGGCCGAAGGTCCGTCGGCGCTGGATGCCGTCCCGCCCACCGATCCGCTGGACGCCCTCGCCCTCGCGTTCTCGCATCCCAGATGGCTGATCGCACGATGGGTGGCACGCTGGGGCGCTGAGGAAGCGGCAGCGCTGCTCGAGGCGAACAATGCCGAGGCGCCGGTCGTGCTTCGTCCGTACGGCATTGTGCGGGAACAGCTCGAAGCCATGCTCGAGGCAGCCGGCGTGCAGCACGAAGAGGCGCCATTCGTGCGCGACAGCATCCAACTGCGCGTGACGCCGGCGCTCACCGAGCTCGGCGCCTACCGCCAGGGGCTCTTCTTCGTCCAGGACCCCGCCGCCACGCTCGTGACGCAGTACGCCTGCGTGGCGCCGGGCAGCCTCGTGGTGGACCTGTGTGCCGCGCCCGGTGGCAAGGCGCTCGAGCTCTCGAGAGCGGCAAGCCTGGTCGTCGCGGCGGACCGTTCCATGCCGCGTGAACAGCGACTGCGCGGCAACCTGCGGAGGGTGGAGGCGCGCAACGTGGTCAGCGTCGTCGCCGATGCGATGTCCCCGCCGTTCGCGCCTGCCGATGCCGTGCTGCTCGACGCCCCCTGCACGGGGACGGGGACGTTTCGGCGGCACCCCGATGCGCGGTGGCGGCTCAAGCCATCCGATCTGGCGGTGATGGCGGCGATGCAGCGTGCCCTGCTCCGCGCGGCAGCGCGGATCGTGCGCCCGGGCGGCCTGCTGATTTACTCGACGTGCTCCCTCGAGATCGAAGAGAACGACGCACAGATCGAGAGTTTCCTCGCCGATCATCCCGATTGGGTGCTCGAGCCCCCGCCCGAAGGAGTAGTGCCCGCCGCAGTGCTCGATGCCGGACGGCTGCGGACGCTCCCGCAGCGCCACGCGGTGGACGGCGCGTTTGCGGCACGACTCCGCCGTGCCGGCGGGGCTGGCGCTTGAGCCTGGAGTCACCCGCCCGACGATTCGCCCCGTACGTCGCCGTCGCTGTGGGCGGGTTTGCGCTCGCCTACATGTTCGTGCTGCTCGTGGTCTTTCCGGCCGGCGGCCAGCCCGAGCAGGCACGAGTTCCCAACGTGCTCGGTTTGACGTTCGACGAGGCCGCGACCCGTCTCACCGCGGCGGGATTCCGCGCCCAGCAAGGTGAATCGCGGTTCAACGTCGGCTCGCCCAAGTCCACGGTGATGACCGAGACGCCCGGTCCCGAAACCAGCGCCGCCAAGGGAACACGGATCGTGATGGATGTCAGCGCCGGCCAACGGCGGATGAACGTCCCCAATGTCGTGGGGATGGATCGCGAAGCGGCGCAGCTCGCCCTCGAGAAGGTGGGGCTGGAGGTGGGCAGCGTGGCCGAGCACGAAAGCCCCCTGCCGCGCGGCGAGGTGATCACGACGTCGCCGGCTGCCGGGACGGCGTTGATTCTTCCCTCGAGCGTCTCCTTCGTGGTGAGCGCCGGTCCGGCGACGATTGAGGTGCCCTATCTCGTGGGACGTCCGTTCGGTGAGGCTCGCG
Source organism: Gemmatimonadota bacterium (assembly GCA_021324775.1). Taxonomy (GTDB): domain Bacteria; phylum Gemmatimonadota; class Gemmatimonadetes; order Gemmatimonadales; family Gemmatimonadaceae; genus Palsa-1248. The sequence goes on along the minus strand of JAJPIM010000026.1, from coordinate 126,690 downwards.
CCGCGCTCGAACAGTTGGGCCTCACCGCGCAGACCGCGAACGTGGATTCCACGTCCCACGAGCCCGAGGGCGTCGTCACGTCGCAGAGCCCCACGGAAGGGACCGCTGTCGGCGCGGGTTCCGCGGTTGCGTTGACCGTCTCCCGCGGATTGCATTCACCGTGAGCGCCCGTCCATGACCGTCCGGATCGCCCCCTCGCTTCTCAGCGCCGACTGGGCTCGGCTCGCCGAGGCGGTGGCGGTTTGCGAGGCTGGAGGAGCCGACTGGATCCATCTCGACGTGATGGACGGGCGCTTCGTGCCCAATCTCACGTTCGGCGCAAAGTTCATCGAGACCGTGCGAGGTCTCACCGATCTTCCACTCGACGTGCATCTCATGGTGGTCGAGCCGGAGAAGTACTTCGATGATTTCGCGCAGGCCGGCGCGACGAATCTCAGCATTCACGCCGAGGCGGCGCCGCATCTTCACCGCCAGGTGGTCCGCATCAAGGAGTTGGGTTGCCGGGCCGGTGTGGCCGTCAATCCCGGCACATCGCTGGAAACGGTGCGCGACGTCGCCGCCATCCTCGACAGCCTGCTCATCATGTCCGTTGATCCGGGGTTCGGCGGACAGCAGTTCATCCCCCACTCGGTGGACAAAGTGGGCCGGGCGCGGGCGATGCTGTCCGCCGCGCAAAGCCGGGCGGCCCTCGAAGTCGACGGCGGTATCAACCGGGAGACGATTCCCGCATGCTGGCGCGCGGGCGCCGACACGTTCGTGGCCGGCAACGCGATTTTCGCGGCACCGGACCCGGCGGCGGAGATCCGTGCGCTGCGCGACCAATGCCGCCTGACCGTATGATCCGGGTGGAGCGGCCGTGACACTGCGGCGCCAGTGGACCGTGACGGCGGTGGTGGTGGCGGCGCTCGCCCTCGCGCTGTTCGCCCTGGACCGCGTCGTCGGGCGGCAGTTCATGCTCGTCTCGGTTGGCTCGCACGCTCCGGCATTCCGCGGCGAGACGGTCGACGGCCCGCGGCGGGAAAAGACGCTGGCCGACTATCACGGCGACGTCGTGTTGCTCAATGTCTGGGCGACGTACTGCATCCCGTGCCGGGTGGAGATGCCATCGATCGAGGTGCTGCAGAAAACGTACGGGCCTCGTGGGCTCCGGATCGTGGCCATGAGCATCGATGACACCGCCGGCGACGCCGCGATCCGCGCGTTCGCGCAGCGCTATGGTCTCACGTTCGAGATCCTTCACGACCCGACCGGTGCGATCGAGCGCGACTACCAGACGACCGGCGTGCCCGAGACATTCGTCATCGCGCGCGACGGCGTGATCCGCAAGAAGGTGATCGGGGCCGACGACTGGGGCTCGCCCGGCAACCAGGCGTTGATCGGGCAGTTGCTGCGGGAGCCGGCGGGATGATGCCGCGCGCGGTGACTCTGCGCCGCCGGTTGGCCGCCGCCGTCAGCCAGCGCCTCGGCTACAAGGCCGTCGCCCTCTTCCTCGCGATCGCGCTCTGGCTCTTCACGCACTTCAACGGCCGCCCGCCGTCGCCCTGACGCCCGTGACCCGTGTGCTCGGTATCGAGACGTCGTGTGATGAGACCTCCGCGGCGGTCGTGGACGGCGCGGGAGACGACGTCGTACTCCGCTCACTCGTGATCCTCTCGCAGGATGCCCACGCCGTGTTCGGAGGCGTCGTCCCCGAGATCGCGTCGCGCGCGCACCTCACCAGCATCGTGCCGGTCGTCCGTCGCGCGCTGGAAGAAGCCAGCCTCGGCTCCGACGGCCTCGATGCCATCGCCGTCACCTACACGCCCGGCCTCGTCGGCGCTCTGCTCGTCGGGGTGAGCTATGCAAAAGCGCTGGCGTTTGCGACCGGCCGGCCGCTGGTCCCCGTCCATCATCTCGAGGGCCACCTGTTCGCGGCCGCGCTCGAGCATCGCGACGCGATCCCCCCGTTCACGGCGCTGCTGGTGTCCGGCGGTCACACCATGGTCATCGATGTCGCCGCCTGGGGCGACTACCGGCTGCTCGGCGCCACGCGAGACGACGCGGCCGGGGAGGCGTTCGACAAGGTCGGCAAACTTCTCGGGCTGCCCTACCCGGGCGGGCGGCATGTGGAGGCACTCGCGCTGCAAGGCGTCCCAGGCCGCTACCCGTTTACCCGGCCGATGCTCCGCCAGAACCAGCGGCCCGGTGACGCGGACTATTTCGATGTCTCCTTCAGCGGCATCAAGACCGCCGTACTGCGCGCCGTCGAGGACGGCGCACACGACGCACCCGCGGATGCCGCAGCGGGGGGCGGCAGCGCCAGCGGCCAGGCGCAACGGCACGCCGACATCGCCCGCGGATTTCAGGACGCCGTGATCGGCACGCTGGTCGCAAAGACCGCGCGCGCGGCCCGCAAGTACGGGCGCACGCGCATCGTCGTTGGCGGCGGAGTGGCCTGCAACCGCGCCCTTGCCGCGGCACTCCGGCGAGAGGCAGCCGCGTTCGGCGCGACGGTGTTCACGCCCAGCCCACGCCTCGCCACCGACAACGCCGCCATGATCGCCCGGGCAGGTCTCTTTCGCCTGGCTCGCGGTGATGTCGCCACGCTGGATCTCAACGCCTACGCGACGGCCGGGCTTCCCGGTCTCCGCGCCGCGTAGCCCCGGTGTAGCTTTTCCTTCTCGTTCCCTTTCCGGGTCGCCTGTGTCCGATCTCCGCTCGCTGCTGCATCCGTTCGTACATCACGCCTTCTCGTACGATCTCGGAACCTTCCAGTTCACCGGCTTCGGCATCGCGGTGCTGCTGGCGTTCGTGATCGCGCAAATCACGTCCAGTGAGATCCTCGAGGAGCGCGGACAGGACCCGAGCGTGACATCGGATTGTGTCTTCGCGGCCGTCATCGGCGGCTTGCTCGGCGCGAAGATCTACTACGCGATCCTCACGGGCGACATCAGCAATCTGTTCCACCGCGCCGGATTCGTCTTCTGGGGCGGGCTCGTCGGCGGGATCGTGGCAACCGCGGGATTGATGCGCGTCCGCCACTGGAAGTTCACGCGCATCAGCGACGCTGCCGCTCCCGGTCTAGCCGCAGCCTACGCGATCGGCCGCACCGGCTGCTGGGCGGTGGGCGACGACTATGGACGCCCCTGGCATTCGCATTTCGCGGTCGCGTTTCCCGAAGGCGCGCCGCCGTCGACCGCGGCCAACCTCGCGGACCTCTTCCATGTGCGGATTCCGATCGGCATTCCCCCCACCGAAGTCCTGAGCGTGTATCCGACGCAGCTCTATGAAGTCGCGCTCGGATCGCTGATGTTCCTCATCCTCTGGCGCTTCCGGAACCACAAGCACGCGGAGGGGTGGCTGTTCGGCCTCTACTGCGTACTCGCGGGAATCGAGCGATTCGTCATCGAGTTCTTCCGCGCCAAGGATGACCGGTTCTTCGGGGCGTTTACCACCGCCCAGGTGATCGCGATCGCCTTCGCGGTCGGCGGCGCGGTGTGGATGTACGCCCGGCGGAACGTCACCGCGCGGACGCCCGGGATCCTCGCCTCGCCCGCCTGACTAGCGGCTGCTCGCCTTCTCTTCCATCGCGACGACCCGCTGCTGCAGGGCGTCGATCGCGGACTGCAGGGCGCCGAGGCGCTGGTCGATGTCACTGGCCGTGCCGGTGCGCTGCACCGCGGGCATGGCCCCGTTGTCTCCCGGCCCGGCCGCGACTGTCGGAAGCGTCACCGACCGCTTCGGCCAGAACGTCTTCGCCAGCGCGAACACGAGGAGGGCGATCAGAACGAGTTGGGCGAGCAGTGTTTCGACGCTCGGGAAGATCCCCATCAGGTCGACGTGCGGGAACCCGCTCAGCAGCGTGATCGGCACCGCACCGCCTTCCTGCAGCTCGCGGACGCCCTTGCCCGCGAACACGAAAGCCATGTAGTAGAGCAGCGCGCTCGTGACCGTGAAGAATGGGCGCAGCGGAATGCGCACGCCGAAGCGGTAGAAGAGCGTGAAGATGACCCCCAGCGCCGCGAATCCGACGACGATGCCGAGCGTCAGCGGGAGCGCGGTATGGCCACCCTCGTTGAACAGGGCCTGATAGAAGAGTGCCGTCTCGGCCCCTTCGCGGTACACGGCGAGAAATGCGACGAACGCCAGGGCTTGCCCACCGCCGTGCGCGAGCGCGGTGTTCACCTTCTCGCGGATGAACTGCTGCCATCGCGCGGCCTCGACCCTGGAGATGAGCCAGTAGCTCACGGAGAACAGGACGCCAACCGCCACGAGGAGCGTCGCGCCCTCGAGAATCTCGCGGCTCGCAGGCAACGCGCGGAGTAGGGTGGCGAGAATGACGGCCGTCACGCCGCTCGCCAGCAAAGCCAGCGCGGTGCCTTTCCAGATCGCGGGCAGGCGGTCGCGATGACCGGTCTTGATGAGGAACGCGACGACCGCACCCACGACGAGGATCGCCTCGAACCCCTCGCGCAGGATGATCAGGAACGACTGGAGAAACGCACTCCAGCCGCCGCCGGTCGGCTGCGTCAGTTGCACGATCTCGGGAAGACCCAACTGGATCGCATCGCGCGCACGGTCCGCGACGCGCAGATCGCTGATCTTGATCGCTCCCTTGAAGTCGGCGAACTGCCGTTCGAGCGCCGACACCAGTCCCGGGTTCTTGGCCCGCGCCGGCGTCTCCAGCGGCTCGAACGCGATGTATGAGTCGAAGGCACGGTCCGACGCATCGTTCATGCGGCCGCCCCGCGCATCCACGAGCGCCTCGTTGACCAGCGCCATCACGTGCGCGGCGACGCCGGCCGCGCTCGTGCTGTCGGCCGGTGGCGCCGGCGAGGCGGCGACCAGCGCGGTGCTCTGTCCCGGCTTACCGGGCAAGGACCGAATGTAGGCGACGAGATTCGCCAGATCGGCCGCGGAGAGATCCCGTGCGGGCGGCATCGCCGATGCCGGCACGCCCTGCACAATCGCCTCGGTAAGCTCCGAGTCGCTCCGCTCGGCCTGCCAGGCGAGACGGCCGATCTCGGGCGGCAGCGTCGTCAGGTCGCGTGCGTATGTCCCGCCCCCGGCGCCCGTCGCGCCGTGGCACGATGCGCACCGCTGGAAGTAGAGCCCCTCGCCGGCATGCACTTGCGCCGGTGTCGCGCGGAGCGAGGTGATGTACGCCACCACGTTCCATCGCTGCGATGGCGTCATCGCGGTCCACGCAGGCATCGCCGTGCCGCGCACGCCGACGGACACGATGCGGTACATCAGCGCCGGACTCACGCCATGCATCGCGGCAGCGGTCCCGATCGCCGGCGCCACCGTCGACAACCCTTTCGCGGCTGGGCCATCACCGCGGCCCGCCACACCATGGCACGTGGCACAGCTCTGTTGGTAGAACAGCGCGCCGGCGGCGAGGTCGATGCCACTGGCCGGCAGCTCGAGCGCACCCTCGCTCCCGAGTGCCGCCGAGAAACGCCGGTAGATCGCCGCAATTTCACGCGGCGGCCGGTCCGCGTCCGCCGCGACGATCAGCGTATCGAGCACCGCCCGCGCCGCCTCTGCGCGCTTGCCCGGCAGCCGGCCTGCCACCTCGCTCGCGTCGCGAAGAAACCCGGTGGCCTCGGAATGCTCCTCGGCGGAGATCAGCTTGCCGTTCTCATCCACGCCCTTGGCGTATTCGCCGACGGCCACTCCCACGATGCTGGAGAGACGCTGGGCCGGATGGTCGTCCTGCGCGCGTGCCGCCCGGGCGTTCGCGAGTCCCATCAGGGCCACGCACGCGGCGGCTGCGGCCCACGCGGTCGGCGGCAGGCGGAGATGGGTTCCGGATTGCATTCCGATCGAATTTATCGGTTATCGGTCAGCCAGGGTAGCGGCGTCGCCGGCCCGGCGGCGAATACGGCCGCGAGGCGCTACCGCCCTTCCGCGATCACGACCGCGACGGCCGAACTGTCGCTATGGGTCAGCGATACCCAGATCCGGGCGGCGCCGATCTCGGTTGCGCGCCGCGCCGCCCGGCCATGCAGCGCCAGGGAGGGCGACCCGTCGGTGCCGGGCACCACCTCGATCTCGCGCCAGCCGATCGCCCGGGCCAGGTCGTTGCCCGCCAAAGCTTTGTAGGCGGCCTCCTTAGCGGCCAGCCGCGCCGCATAGTGCCGGATCGGATCCGGCCGCGAGCACGCGTATGCCGCCTCACTGCTGGTGAACAGCCGCGAAACGACTCGATCGCGGTGGCGCCCGATCAATTGACACACCCGGGCGATGTCCACAGCGTCCACCCCCAGTCCGACGATCACGAGAGGAACTCCTCGACCGGAGCCGGCGCCCGGCCATCGCCCCGCTGGCTCTGCCTCCAGGGCCACCGCCAGAATCGTTTCGGGGGCTGAGGCGCTTCGCCGAGGGCGGGGATCGCGGCGAGCCAGCAGGCGTCCGCGTGGGCGAACAGCGCCCTGCACTCGGCCGCCCATGCCCGCCACCAGACGAACGCCGTGTCATCGGGGGCGGCCGACACCGCACGCGCAGCCTCGTCGAGGCGGCGAAGGCTGATGCGCACAGGCGCAGCCAGATCGTCGAGCTCGGCCTCGAGCGCTCGCCGGTCGGGCGGGCTCGCGGGATAACGCTCTCCGGCGAACGCGTGCAACACGCGCACGAGTTCCGCCTCGAGCGCGGTGCCGCGCATCGCCGCCATGCGTCCGGACGGATCGCTGGCGCGCTGCGCCGCACGGCGCGCCGCCAGGAGCGGCCCGAAATACCGGTCGTGATCAGGACCGGGCTGCGCTCGCGGCGACCCCAGGCCCCGAAGGGCGAGCGTCAGCTCAGGCAGGGTGCATGCACGGGCGCGGAGATGCCGCCCCATCTCTCCCAGTTCCGCCGCCCCGCTCAACTCGACGACATCGCTGTTCGACGGATACAGCGTCAGATGACCGAGCGAGACGCGCGCGCCGTCGAGCGCGTCGAACGGTATCACGAGATCCGGGCCCGCGGGGTTGACTCCCACGTGCACGCCGCCGGCCAGCAGCTCGAATGTGCCCGGTCCGGAGATCTCGGCGCCGCGCCAGAGCGCCCACACCGACACGCCGAGCGGCGCGGAGTCGTTGTCAGCCACGGCTCGTCACCCGCGCGGAATTGCCCGCGACAGTGCCGGTCATGCGTCGCGCACCTGATAGGTGAAATCGCCAGCCAGCTCGCGATCGCACAGCGCGGCGCGCGTGCCGGTCCGGGCCTCGTAGCGCGCGACGAACTCGGGGAGGCGCGCAGCGGAGAATTCCGACCGCGGGAGGGCGAGGCGCTCGATTGCCCGCTCGATCGCGTCGGGGGATCCTTCGACCTCGACGAGCACGTCCATCCTTGGATAGCGCTCGAACCGGACGGTCGCGCCGTCGAGCGTGTACTGGCTCACGTCCCGATCGATCTCCCGGATCACCGTGTACCCGAGACGCTCGAAGATGTGCGCGACGGCATCGGGATCGGCGACCTCGGACGACACTTCTTCGCGCACCTTGTAGCCGCCGTCGTATTTCGTCGGCCCTTTCCAGTCGAGGTGTGCGCTGCGGACGCGGCCGTCCGGATCCCGATAGGTGCGAAGGCGCAGGACGAGGTCGCGCGGCGCGAGGCGGCCCCCGGCATCGTCGTAGCGGCGGTCCTCGAGGCGGCCCGCGAACGCCAGCTCGCCGCCCGCGGCCTCCACACGGGCACGCGCCGCGGCTTCGTCGGGGACGATTCCCTTGAGCTCGATCTCACGCATCCGCGCCGTCGCGACCGGTGTCGCCCATGATGGCGGCCATGACCTGCTCGGTGTCCGACAGGTCGCGAAAGACGGCACTTGGCGAATGCGCTTTGAGCTCGGTGGGTGAGAATCGCCCCGTGGCCACCGCGATCGCGCGAGCGCCGATGCCGCGGCTGCAGGCGATGTCGTCGGGCGTGTCGCCGATCACGACCATGGCCGGACCAGCGACGTCGAGGCCCAGGGTTTCGCGGGCCCGCCGCTGCGCGACGTGCGGCAGCTCGGGGCGCTGCTCGTGGTCCGACCCGAATGCACCGATCACGAACCGCGCGGGGTCGAGGCCCACGGCCGACAGCTTGGCGTGAGCGCCCGGCTGGACGTTGCCGGTGAGGAGCCCGACGACCACATCGTCCCGCGCTTCGAGGCCCTCGAGCAACACCGCGACGCCCGGGTAAAGGCGGGGCGGATGCGCGGGATCGACGAGGGCTTTTCCGAGATACACGAGGTACCGCGCCAGCACCGCGTCCATGTGGCCATCGATGTCGGCGTCATCGTGGCCCTCGGCCCGCATCAACTCCCGGACGATCTGGCGATCCGTCTTGCCGTCGAACCAGTAGCCGGCCGGGACGCTCCAGCCGAAGAACTCCTCGAACGCCGCGTTGATCGCGCGGCGGCCCGAACCCCCGGCGGAAAGCAGCGTGCCGTCGATGTCGAAGAGAACGAGTCGCACGGCGTGAAAGCTACATCACGCGACGACCGGTGCGGACGCCCGGCAGCCCGCGATGGCGTATGCTGTCGCGCGGCGGATCAGGCCTGGGTGGGCTCGACGGTTCCGGTCTGCTCGCATCCCAGACAGTACTCATGGCCTCGAAATGTGCAGATCAGGCACAGGTACGTTCCGCAGCCCCGGCAGGGATAGCCTTCCGATGCGCGCCCTTCGCGGCCGCACCACCGGCATACCATCACGTCGTGTTCCGGAGGAGGACCGGCCGCCGGCTGGTTCACAACCCGTACGCCTTGATCTTCTTGATGAGGGTGGCTCGCGAAATCCCGAGCTCGCGCGCCGTGTGGGTCCGGTTGCCGGTGTGCGCGCGGAGCGTGCGTTCGATGTGGGTCCGCTCCACTTCGTCGAGCGACTTGGGGACGTGATGCCCCACACCGGGCCCGCTGCCTGCCACGTCCCGGACGTCACCCGGAAGATGCTCGGGTCCAATGCTCGCTTGCCCGCGCGACATGATCATCGCCCGCTCGAGCACATTCCGCAGCTCGCGGATATTGCCCGGCCACGAATACCGCAGCATCCGCTCGAGCGCGGCTTCGCTCACCGCCGCCGGCGCATCGGCGAGGCTGGGCCGCAGCTCGCCGATCACGTGGGCAATGAGCTCCAGCAGGTCCTCCCGCGCGCGGGCGCGGAGGGGAGGCAGATACACGGGCATCACGTTGAGCCGGTAGTAGAGATCCTCGCGGAACGTCCCGGCCGTGACTTCGTTGACGAGATCCTTACCGGTCGCCGCGATCAGGCGGACGTTCGCGGAGATCTCCTGCGTCCCGCCGACTCGCCGGAAGGCTTTGCCCTCGAGTACCCGGAGCAGCTTCGGCTGCAGGTGCGCAGCCAGGTCGCCGATCTCGTCGAGGAACACGGACCCGCCGTTCGCGACTTCGAGCAGCCCGGGTTTGAACACCCCGCTGGCCTGCATGCCGTCCCCGCTGGCTGCGCCGGCCGGAGTGGATCCGTTTCCTTTGTTCGCGTCCGGCTGGGCGCCCTCCTGGCCGAACAACTCCGCATCCAGCGAGCCGGCGGTCAGCGCAGCGCAGTTCACTTCGACGAATGGCATCGCCGCGCGCGGGCTCCGAGCATGGATCATCTCCGCCACGCGCCCCTTCCCCGCTCCGCTTTCACCGATGAGGAGCACGGTGGTGCGGTCGCTCGCCGCGAGCATGTCGATCTGGGCCGCGATTTCCTGCATCGGACGGGAGGTCCCGAGCACGAACTGCCCCTCGCCGTGTCCATGCCGCGTCGTGAGGTACCGATTCATCTGCCGGAGGCGGGCCTTCTCGAAGGCCCGCTCCGCCACGGCCTCGAGATGTGTCAGCTCGATCGGCTTGGTGAGGAAGTTCTCGGCACCGCTCTGCATCGCCTGGACAGCCTGGGGCACGTCGCCGAACGCCGTCATCATGATCACGACGGGATCGTTGCCGCGAAGCCTGCCGAGCACGTCGAACCCGGTCATGTCCGGCAGACGGACATCGAGCAGAACGAGATCGGGATGCATGCGCTGAAAGAGCGCGACGCCTTCTTCTCCGCTGTGCGCGGAGGTGACTACGTGTCCGCCGGACCGCTCGAAGAACGACCCGAGGGTCTGTGTGATCGACGGCTCGTCATCGACGATGAGAACTGAAGACATCCGGTAGCAGCCCATGTGCGGGTGATGCCTGCACGCTTGGTCATCGCCTACTCCGCTCCGCCGGCCGCTGCTGCGGGACGAGCAACCGGGCTGCCAGCGGCTCCACCGTCACTTCGAACGGGGTGTCGCCCAACAACTCGCCGTCGGCCTGCACTGGACGCGGTGGAATCGTTTCGACGCGGAAATGGCGGCCCGCCCGATAGAGCATGCACGGATCGGCTTGGAAGTCCTTCCGCAGGAGTTTCCAGGCGACCCGCACTGCATCCCGTGCGGTCCCCGGAGAGAAGACGCACAAGTCCAGCTTTCCGTCATCGTGCTGAATTCCGGGCCCGAGCCGGATCAGATCGTTGAGCACCGCGCCGAAATTGGCCAACATGACCGCCGAGGCGTCCCGCTCGATCACTTCCCCATCCACGGTGAGCCTGGCCCGGAAGGTCTCGCGCCGCAGGGCGGCGGCCACCCAGCTCAGCATGTATGCCGGCACCCCCAAATGGCGCTTCAGCCTGGCCGAGACGTCGGCGACCATGGTCGCATCGATGCCGACGCCCGCCGCAAACGCGAATCGCCGCGGGTTCCGTATGGGGGCCCCGGTCATCACACCCAGATCCACCAGGACGGGTTGCCCGCGCAGCAGGAGGGGCACCGCCTCCCGCACGTCGAGCGGGATCCCCAGCGTCCGCGCGATCAGGTTGCCGGTGCCGCCAGGCAGGATGCCCACGGGCGGGCCCTCACCGCCCGCAAGCGCGCCGACGACCTCCATCGCCGTCCCATCTCCGCCCAGTGTGAAGATGACGTCGTAGCCGGACGCCAGCGTCACCGCGAGGTGCGCGCCCTGCCCCTGGCGTTCGGTCAAAATGGCATCGCACAGGAGGCCCGCCCTGGTGATCGCCTCCAGCGCGGGCTGGTGGAACTGCGAGCCCCGCCGCGACGCCGGATTGATGACGAGGAGCGCCCGGGAGTAGCGATCGGCGCCGTCGTCTCCGCCGGCCGCGACGGGCGCGCGCCACGTCCCACTCCGAAGGCCGCTCGCGGCCACCGCTGTCCGGGTCACGGCCGTCATTCAGAACTGCCAACTGCGAAATACGTCGAGGCCCCACTGCCTGGGTGTATCGACAAAACTTCGGGTGAGTGCGCCGGTCGTGCAGTACAGGCCCACCGTTCCGGGCTCGGAGCTCGCCGCAAGGGTCAGCCGCTGGGTGAGCTGCTCCTCCACGCGCACGCCGATCTGCGACGCCGTCGGGGGCGGCGACCCGCCGCCGGCGGCGCCGGTCGCTCCGAGCCCGCACACGCCAAGGTCGGCGCTGATGAAGGTCGAGCGCCCGAGCTGCTTGCCGGCACCGATGCGCGTCGTGGAGAGCGCGGTGCCGAAACTGCTCGTCGTGCCGTTGCTCGCGTAGGCCGTGCCCGCCTGCACGTTCACGTAGTCGAAGAGCCCCCCGGAAAGCCTGCTCCCTAGCGCGGTGCCGATCGTCGGCAGGAAGACCGAGCCAACGGTGTACGCGTCCGTACCGTTCCCCACACCGAACGACTGCTGCCCCGTGACGAGATAACTGAGCAGATCCGATTGCGAGAGTTGGAGCGCGCTATCGGCACTCGACAACGCCACCGTCGGCCGCTCGAGTGTCCCCCCCAGCAGGACCCGGATCCGGAGATCGGGGATGGTGTTGCCGGCGTTTGTGCGAGGTTGCCGCACCGTGTAGAGGCCGGAGATGTTGAGGTCCGGGTTGATGTCCACGTCACCGGTAAACCGGACGGTTCCGCCCCGCTCGACCGCGAACGTCCGCTGAACGAGGCCCAGGTTGAGGCGATAGTCACCCCGCTCCGCGACCAGGGCTCCCGTGAGCGCGAGCCCCTTGGTCGAGTCCCGGCCCGTCGGCGCCGTCGTGACGATCAGCGGCCCGAGGCTGGTCGAGAGATTGACGTTCGTCTCCGAAGACTTGAGCCACACCTCGTTCCCAAGGGTGACCCGCACGTCGGTGAGCGTCAGATCCTGCAGCAGCCGGGGCGGCGCCTCCGGCAGGAGCAGCCGGTTCTGGAACAACGAGGTGTCCACGACGTTGAAGAACTCGGGATCGTCGAGGCTGACGACGTTCTTCTGGGTCAGCACATCCGGGATGTAGATCACGCCCCGATCCATGGAGACGGCGCCGGTGAGCTGCGACCGGCTGAACCGCCCGGTGAGTTGCAACGGCGTGACGGTCGACACCGACACGTCGGCGACGCGCGGATTGCTGAGCGCGTGCAGCTCCGAGGCCCGGAACGTCAGATCGAAGCGCGGATCCTTGATGTCCCGGAATGTGAGCCAGCCTTGTAACGTCGCCCGTCCGCGGTGCTGGCCGTCCACGGTGGCCATGGTCACGTCGCGAACCGCGAGGCTGTCGCCCGCGAGATGCAGGTTGGCGTTCATCCCGATGAACCGCACGCCGACCCTGGGGATTCCGGCCTCGGCGTCGCGGAGCAGGATGTCCCCGGTCAGTGCGGGGTGGTCGAGCGTGCCGCCAATGTCGACGTTGGCCGCGAACGACCCCTTGGGATTCTGGAGCGACGGATACATCGCCGCCAGCGCGCCGAACTGCACGCTGTCCGCGTGCACGTTGCCGCGGAGCGGTTCGTGCTCGAGCAGCCGGCGCACACCCGTCTCGAGGGCGAGATCCACCGGCAGCGAGACGAGTACGTGCAGCGCCGTATCGTGCTGTGCGATCAGATCGCCGTGCAGCGCCAGCCGCCGGTTGGCGTACACGGCATGGCCCAGCAGTTCCTCGAAGCGAACGTCGCCGAACTGCGCCTCGGTCAACTGGGTCTCCCCCGCCATCGTCGGATTGGCCCGCGTCCCGCCGATGGTCCAGTCGAGTGACGCCAGCCCGCCGTACGATCCAGGGGATTCGGCGAGCTCACCGATGTCGGCGAGTGGTACGCTGTCGGCCCGGATGCGGGCCGCTGCTTCGCCCTGCTGTGGCAGGTCCGCGCTCGCCGTGAGCCACCCGCTGACCGCACCGCGCACGGAGAGCTGGTCGATGGACGGTCCGCGCGCGTCGCGCCGGAATATCGCGGGCTCGGTGAGATGCCACGCGTTGTCGTGCGTGTAGATCGCGAGCGTATCCAGTGTCGCGATGATCGTGTCGCGCGATTGGCGGATTTCGGCGGCGGCGCCCCCGTGCGGTCCGGTGGGCGTGGACACGGTCATCGCCAGCGCCGATTGCCCCCCGCCCAGGAATCGCGCGTCCACTCCCAGATGATCCACCCCGAGACCCCCGAGGGTAATGCCGTCCACTGCCAACCCCGCTGTCCCGCGCGGCGCCCAGGAGAGGTACCCGAGCGCGAACGACGCCGACACGCCGCGTATGGTGGCGCCGGCGGCACGCAGCCCCGCCCCCTGCAGTGTGCCCGTCAGGCCGAGCGAATCCACCCAGCCCGAGAATGTCCCGGATGCGCGCACCGTGCCGAGGAGCGGATCCCCGCTCGCGGAATCATCGGCCAGGTACGGACGCCAGCCCCCGAGTGAATCGAGGGCCAGGGCGACCATCAATGAATCCGGCTCCGCCGCCGCCAGTCCGAGACCGCCATGGCCCGTCAGTGATCCACCTGGGGCATCCACACTCAATGAATCGATGCGCAGGCGCCCTCCGCCGAAGCGGCCCACGACGCGGGCCGTGTCGAGGTGCAGCCGCCCGACATCGGACCGCGCCAGCGTACCGCTCACGGGACCGTCGAGAATCGCCAGCGAGTCGCCGCGCACGTCGGCGTCCACCCGGAGCGACAGGTCGGTTTGCGGCAGCGAGTCGTCGTCGAACAGCGCCTGGAGATCCGTGTGGACCAGCGTCAGCGTCCCCGAGCCGGAGAGCGCTGGCGGCTCCAGATCGAAATGCCCGTCGACGCCGAGCACGCCGGGCTCGCCGGTGAGCTGCGCGGCGAGATCGAGACTGTCGAGCGTGCCCTGGAGCGAGATCGGCCCGCTGAACTCGCCGCGAAGCCGTACGCGCGGATACGTCTGCGCGATCGTCGTGAAGGAGAGCGGTTGCGCCTGGAGATCCATGTCGTACGACGACGCGACATCGCCGAGCGTGAAGTGACCGCTCCCGGTGATGTGGTCCGGCGAGCCCGGTCCGTCGGTATGGGTGATGTCGGCATCCCGAAACCGCACGTCGCTCCACGTGGAGTCGAGGATCGCGGTGCCCCGCACGATCCCGTGCAGCCTGGGAAAATCGGGCAGCACGAATTGCGGCGTCCGGAGGTCCAGCCGGTCCACGGACATCCGGAAGTCGTGAAACGCCGTGTGCGCCGGCTCCGAGATGTCGAGCTGTCCCGATCCGGCGAGCCGCGAGATCGCCCCCGGCACGTGCGCATCACGCAGGGTGAGATCGATGGTATCCACCTGGAAACGGGACACCAGTCCGCCGGGCGCGCGCACGCGCCCTGTCCACTGGCCCGCCCAATCGACGGGGAATGGCGCGCCGCCCGACAGCACGCGGATGAAGGCGAAATCGACCGGCGCCACCTCCGCGGCAACGTCCTTGATGACCAGTAGCGGATGCCCGCTCTCGAACGTGATGTTGCCGATGAACCGCGAGTTGGTGGTGCGGACATCCATGTTCCGGATCGCGTAGTCGACGATCTCGGGTTTCGGGATGTCGGTGACGATGTCGACCGATCCCCGGCCGCCACCGGTGGTGGGAAGGGTCGGATAGACCCACGCGATGTCGGCCATCGACACCGTATCGGCGTCGAAGTGGAGCGCCAGCGTGAGCGGCCGGCCGTCGCCCCAGAACACTTTCCCGCCTCCCCGTCCGGCGGTGCCGGGCAGCTCGACGTGACTGAGCGTCGCCCACAGCGAGTCATGGACGATGCGCACCCGCCCGCGAACGCCGAAAAAGCGGAATGGCGGGAAGAATTCGTCCATGTCGAGCCGCTGGATCTCGAATCCCGGGCCCGCGCTGTCCGGATCGGTGATCCGCGCGTACGGGGCGTTGAGCTGGATGCCGGTCCACGACAGGACGCGCATCAGGCCGTCGGGCGTCCGCTTCAGTCCGAAATGCGCGCGGTGCAGCGCGCTGTTGGTCGCGCTGTCGCGCCGCGCACCACGTAGAGAGTCGTCGGGCGTCCAGCGATCGGCGTAAATGAACGTGCCGTCCCGGATGACCACATGGGTGGCCATGATGAAGTCGCCGAACCCCCGCTCCTCCGCCTCGGGAAGCCGGGCGCGCGCCAGGGCCCGGGCGGGCGCGGAACGGGGCGGCGGCGCCAGCGACAGGATGCGCTTGTAATTCCAGGTGTCGTCGTGGTAGTGCGTGAGCTGCACGTACGGATGATCGACCTCGAGCCGCTGCAGCAGTATCCGCCGGTCGAGCAGATCCCGCGGATCGAACTCGGCATGCAGGCGGCCCGTGGCGAGGAAGAGGGCGCCCACGCTGTCCCGCACGTCGATTGAGTCGACCGTGAGGTTCGTGAACAGGTTGCCCTCGATGTCGCCCACGTAGACGCGGCCGTGCACCACGCGGCGCAACTCCGCGACCACCAGCGACCGGATGTGCCCTCGCCCCCACGCGGTCTGCGTAGCCGCGACGACACCCGCGATCACGACGATCCCGGTGAGCAGAATGCCCAGGGCACTCAGGCCGACAATGACCCGGCGCCGGATCATGCCGCGGAGGTCTCCATCATGGACTCAGAATGCCTGGCCGATCGAGAGATTGAACGTGAGTTTCTGCAGGAAGCCGTTGCTCTGGCTGGGTATGTACGTGGCGGGACATTCGTGGCCGGGCTCCTGGACGAGCACCTGCGAAAGGCTCTGGCTCGGATGGGCCGGGATGGAGTTCGACGGGCTGACACAGTAGAGCGGCACCTGCTGCGCCAGGTTGGTGGTCCTCCCGTTCACGGTAATGCTCGCGGGCGCGTTGAAGTAGGCCGCGCCAGCCGGCAAGAGATACGGATTGTACCCCACGTCGAGACGGATGGGCCCGACTGGCGTGAACACGCGTATGCCGACGCCGGGGGTCCAGAGCAGGCCGTGCATCTCGGCGATGTTCCCGTTCCATACCTGTCCCGCGTCGACGAAGAACGCCCATTGAAGAACTTCGCGGAGAAAGGGACTCCGCCACCGGTATTCGAGGTTCCCGACCACGGACCAGTTGCCTCCCTCAGGAACGATGCGCTGGCCCTGTCCCCTGGCGCCGGAGCTGGCACGAAGCAGGGTGTCAGCCCCGCGAATGGTGTCCACGACGTTCGGGATATAGACGACCGGACCCAGCTCGTTCTGCTGGAACCCGCGCACGGTCGTCGGGCCGCCCGCGTAGAGTCGCTGATCGGGGGGGATGAACCCCGCCGCCGCCTGTCCCTGCGCCACCACCGCGCCGAACCGGATCCGGGCGGCGAACACGCCGTCGTCACTCGCCTTGAGGTATCCGGCGGCGTCCACGGTCGCCTTGTCGAACTGGAATCGGGCCGCCGAGCCAAGATAGCGTGAGCCGACGAGGGCCTCGACCGACACCAGCGACCCTCGCGTCGGGTTGTACTGGTCGTCGCGGCGGTCCTGCACGGCCAGCGCGCCGCCTTCCGCGAGGGGCAGCAGCTCCTGCAACGGCTGGATGTCTTGCGGGGTGCACAGATTGAACACCGCGCAATAAAGCGCCGGCTGCGCGCTCGTGCGTCCGAGATCGATGCGGTACTCGGGCGAGAGCGACCATGTCGGGCTCAGACGGCGTGTCAGCGAGAGCGATGCGCCGATCGGCGTGGAGCGAACGTACGCGTTGTATTCGGACTGCCGCTGCGTGAACAGCGTGACGGTCGGATTGAGCTGTGAGCCGAACAGCACCGGGCTCCGCAGCGTCGCCGACACGTTGTAGTTCAGCGTGTCGCTGTAGATGTCCTGCCGCGCTTGCGGGCAAAGGCCGCCGTTGTCGATTCGGAAGGGTGCAGCGATCCCGATCTTCGTCACGCTCGCGTCTACCCGCAGCAGCCGCAGGCCGCCAAGGAAGTCGCGGTCAGCATACTCCGCCTGGGTGCGGAAGCAGTCGAGCGTCGCCCACCCGCCGCCTGCCCGCGCCGTGTGCATGTATCCCTCGACCAGGTCGGCCTCGACGGTGACCGTCGTATCGCGGGCCCCGGGCGCCCCGCCAGCCCGCGAGGTGTCCGCTTCCAGTCCGACGGCGATGTGCTCGAACGCGTCGGTCTGGAACAGTGAACGCTGGGCGGCCGCCAGGTCGCCCAGCCGGTACAGCCGGCCTGGCTTGAGCCCCATGACGCTCCGCACCGCGTCCGGCGAGATGATCGGCTTCCCGGATCCGCGCGGCTGTATTCGCACGACCACGCTGTCGATGCGCGCAATGGGCCCGGTCGTGACATCGTATGCCAGTGACGCCGCCCGGCGGGCCGTGTCGCTCGTATAGCTCCGCATGACTTCCGCGAAGGGGTAGCCCGCGTTCAGCAAACGGAGTCGCAGGGTGTCGCGCGCTTGCTCGATGGCCGTCTTGTCGAAGGTCCCGCCGATCCGCACCGGTAGCGACCTCGTGATGCGGTCACGCTCCTTCGCCGCGACCGCATCGAGTCCGGCAATGGTGAGCGAGTCGATCAACACTGGGCGGCCTTCGCGGATGCGGAACTGCACATCGGCCACGCCGCGGCGGACGGGGCGTACGGCCGTGTCCACCTGGACGTCGATGTAGCCGTGATTGCGATAGAAAATGATCAGCCGGAGCCGGTCACGCGGAAACTCGGCGCGATCGAGACAGCGCCGCGTGCCCAGGAAACCGAGTGCCCGTCGCGTCCAGCTTGACGGTGTGGTCACAATGGCGTTGGCGAGTACATCGTCGGAGTACGCGCGGTTTCCGGTGAACTGCAGGCGCCGCACTTCGGTGTCGCCCGGATGGCACGTCACATCCTGTCCAGCGAGCGGGTGCGGGGTGCTCGCCATCGCTGCGGCCGTCATGAGACCCGCCAGCAAATGAAGCGCGTGCCGCGCGGCGGCGCGCCGCAGGCCGCCGGCCGATCGATACGCGGTCCTCCAGTGGATCGGCGTCAGGCGGCCACCCGGCATGGTCGGTCGAAGGTCCCGGCGCCACGGGACGTGGACCAGGGGCGCGCGGCCAGGGCGCACCACGCCCGCTTACACAGCGTTGACGAGGATTGTGCCTGCGCCCTGCTGCTTCGCCCGCCGTTTCGCGTCGGCCGCAAGCGCGCCGAGGTGTCCGATCGAAACCCATTGCTCCGGCCGCACCGCGACCACCGCGGCCGCCATGCGGGCAATCGGAAACTGGCGCGGTACTCCATCGCGGTCCAACCCATCGAACGTTCCGCGTTCCAGGGTCTCGTATCCGACGATGCTGCCGATCACGTCCCGGAACCGGCGGACCGTCTCGCACACGACGGGCTCCGCGCGGTCCGCGCGGGTCACGACGAGAAAATCGTCACCGCCGACATGCCCCACGAAGTCGACGGGATCGCCCGCCGCCGCGACGGCGTCGATGACCGCTGCCCCTGTTCCCCGGATCACCGCATCCGCGGCCGCGAAGCCGAACGTGTCGGCGAACGGTTTGAAATAGTCGATGTCGAAGTAGCACACCGCGAACGCTTCGTCGGCATCTACGCGCCGGCGGATCTCTTCCTCGATGGCGCGCCCCCCGGGAAGCCCGCTCGTCGGGTTGCGATCCGCCTCGCGCCGCACCAGGCGCAGCAGGGCGTGCACCCGCGCCCGCAACTCCCGCGGATCGAACGGCTTGGCGAGATAGTCGTCCGCGCCTGCCTCGAAGCCCTCGACCTTGCTGTCGATGTGTCCTTCGCCGGTCAGCATCAACACCGGAATACGCGCCGTGAATGGATTCCCCTTGACCGTCCGGCACGCGTCCAGCCCGCTCACTCCCGGCATCATCACGTCGAGGAGCAGGAGATCGGGCTCCCGCTCCTGGACCGCCGCCAGCGCCGCCCGGCCGTCGGCCACGAGGCCGACCTCATGCCCCGCCGACGCGAGCACCGCGCGGACCATGAGCCGCATGTCCTCATGATCGTCGGCGTACAGGATGTAGCTCACGGGAGGCCCATCTGAGGTGGCCGCGTAAGTTCTCGGGGGGTCACAGGATATGTCAACAATCTGGCTCCCCGGAGGCGCCTACCGGTAGTCGCGTGGCGACCCCGCGCCTCCCGCCACAAACGGCGGGCTGGGGCCTAGTCGTCGGTCTGCCCGAACAGGGCCATGTTGGAGCTGTGCGCGGGTGCGACTTTCTTGGCCGGATAGATCCAGTGCACGGCCTGATTCACGGCGACGGCGGCTTCGCCGAATCCGGTTGCGATCAGTTTGAGCTTGCCGGCGTAGGTCGTGATGTCGCCGGCCGCGTAGATGCCCGTCCGGCCGGTCTCCATCGTGCTGCTCACCACGATCTCATCGTTGGCCAGCGTCAATCCCCAGTCGGCGAGGGGGCCGAGATCGCTGATGTATCCGAGCATCGGCAGCACCGCGTCGGTTTCGATCGAGCGCATCGTCTTGGATTTGGTGTCGCGCAGCACGATCTCCCTGACCCTGGCCCCATCGGCCGGCGGTCCGGAGCCGATCACGTCGTGCAACTCGTGGAAGGTGAGAATCTCGGCGCGGCCCGCGGCGGCCGCCGCCTGGACGTCCCGCACCGTCGCGCCGTGCGCCCGGAACCGGTCGCTCCGGTGCACCAGGGTCACATGAGCGGCGCGATCCGCCAACTGGTGCGCCCAGTCGAACGCCGAGTCGCCGCCGCCGATGATGACCACGCGGCGGCCGCGAAACTCCTCGGGATCAAGCACGACCTCGTAGATCCCCCGGCCGTACCAGGGCTGGGCAAACGGGTGGGGCAGACGCCGCGGGGAGAACGCCCCGATACCAGCCGCGATCACGAGCGCGCGTGACGGGAACCGGTCGGTCTCCGTGACCAGGGTGAACAGCGCGCCGTCATGTTCGAGGGCGTTGACCCGCTGGTTGAGGTACGTGGGATGCCCGAACTGGCTGGCCTGGCTGGCGAGTGCGTGAACGAGATCCTTGGCCAGGACTTTGGGATAGCCCGCGACGTCGAAGATGTATTTCTCCGGGTACAACGCGGTCAGTTGCCCCCCGACCTGCGGGAGGGCGTCGACGATCCGGGCCGTCGCGCCGCGCATGCCGGCGTAGAACATGGCGAACAGCCCGGTAGGACCGCCACCAATGATCGTGATGTCGACTGCTTCGTGCTCGGCCTGTGCCCGCGGCTCCGCCGCGTGCGGTGACGTGCTCGGTGCGTCGTTCGCCATCCACCAAACATCAGTGGCGCAGCCGGGAGCGGCAAGGTGACGAGGATGTCCGAGTGCGATCGCGGCCGCGCCGCCGTGGCGGTCACGTGACGACAGCCGCTGGCCTGCCGGTGACGGCAGCGGACCGCTACATCGAGTACGCGGGCACGTTCCGGCTCGTGCGCAAGATCGCGGTCGGCGGCATGGCCACGGTCTACGAAGCGGAGCAACTGGGTCCCGCGGGCTTCGCCAAGCGCATCGCCCTCAAGGTCATCCACCCACAATACGCGAAGCAGAAAGAGTGGCTGCAGCTCTTCATCGACGAGGCCAAACTCTCGGCCAACTTGATGCACGGCAACATCGTGCAGATCTACCAACTCGGCGAGGTCGCGGGCGAGTACTTCATTGCCATGGAGTTCATCCAGGGGCCGACGCTCCGGCTCGTGATCGACCGCCACTGGGAACTCGGGCAGCGGATCCCGCTGCCCCTCGCGGCCTACGTCGCGAGCCGCGTCTGCCGCGCGCTCGATTTCGCCCACAACTTCGTCGCACCGGACAAGCGGCGCCTCGACATCGTGCACCGCGACGTCTCGCCCGGCAACGTGATGGCCTCCTGGGACGGACACATCAAGCTGGCTGACTTCGGGATCGCCAAGGCGCGCACATCGATCGACCCGGCAGCCGGACGCCAGTTCCTGATGGGCAAGAAGCACTACATGAGTCCCGAGCAGATCCTGGGACTCAGTGTCGACGCGCGAAGCGATGTCTTCGCGGTCGGCGTGGTGCTCTACGAGCTGCTGGCGCTCGAACCGCTGTTCACCGAAGACATCACACAGCTCGCGATCGACGAGGTCGCGGTGCACCCCACGCCCAACATCCGGGCCAAGATCCCCGGCATCGACCCGGAGCTCGAGCAGATCATCTCCGTGGCGCTCAACAAGGATCCGGCGCTCCGGCCGACCGCCGCCGCGATGGGGCACGACCTCGACGAGTGGTGCGCGGCCCAGACACAGATCCCGTCCCCGGACCGCCTGCACGACCATCTGGCGAAGCTGTTCCCGACCACGTTCCAGCCGGCCAAGCACTCCGGTGAGAAGACGTCGTTCTCCAACCTGAAGAAATCCGCCAAGCGCCTCGCGGTTGGGCAAGCCGCGGCCCGCGGCGCCCAGCGCAAACGCACCCCGTGGTGGGCACGAGTTCTGGGCAAGGACTAAAGGACCAGGAGCCGGGAGCGGTCCGCCGGCGGTGAGGAAGGTCAGGGCGAGTTCCGCTACCTTTCCGGTATGAAGATCTACACTCGGACCGGCGACGCCGGCGAGACGGGTCTCTTCGGCGGCGGGCGGGTGGGGAAGGACGATCTCCGCGTCGAGGCCTACGGAGAGGTGGATGAGTTGAATGCCGCCGTGGGATTCGCGCGGGCGACGGATCCCATGCCGCGGATCGATGAGGTCCTGGTCGCCGTCCAGCGCGATCTGTTCAGCCTCGGCGCCCTCCTCGCCACCCCGAAGCGCGAGAAGATGCAGGAACATCTCGCCAAGGCGCGGATCGACGCCGGCCGCATCGCGCAGCTCGAGCACGCAATCGACGCCGGCGAGAGCGAGCTGCCGCCGCTCACCGCGTTCATCCTGCCGGGCGGCACCCCGAAGTCCGCCGCGCTGCACGTCGCCCGGACGGTGTGCCGCCGCGCCGAGCGCCGCGTCGTGCAGCTCTCCCGGACGGTGGAGCTCCCTCCTCTCGTCAGCATCTACCTCAATCGCCTCTCGGATCTGCTCTTCGTGCTCGCCCGGGTAGCGTCGCATCGCGTAGGCGCTGGAGAGGTCACGTGGTAGCTGCCGGATCGCCGGCGGCCGTGATGGCCGATCCCGGGATCACGGTGGCTTCGGGCGCGCTGGATACGCTCGGCGCGCGGGCCGAGACGGCCGCTCCCGCCCACCGGTACGTCGTCATCACCGATGACCACGTGGCACCGCTCTACGCGGCGCGGGTCGTCGCGTCATTCGGGCCGCGGCGCACGGCCAGCGTGCTCGTCATGCCGCACGGCGAGGCCGCCAAGACACGCGAGACATGGGCGCGGCTCACCGATGAGATGCTGGCGCTCGGCTGCGGACGCGACACGACGGTCATCGCGCTCGGCGGCGGCGTCGCCGGCGACATGGCGGGATTCGTCGCCGCGACATACATGCGCGGCATTCCCGTGATCCAGGTGCCGACCACGTTGCTCGCGATGATCGATGCGGCGATCGGCGGCAAGACCGCGGTCGACACGCCTGCCGGAAAAAATCTCGTCGGTGCGTTTCATCCGCCGGCCGCGGTGGTGGTCGACCCCGCGGTGCTGGCGACGTTGCCGCCGCGGGAGCTGCGCGCGGGTTTGGCGGAAGGGATCAAGCACGGCGTAATCGCCGACGCCGCGTACTTCGCGCGTGTCGAGTCGGACCTGCCAGTTCTTCTGGAGGCGGGCGGCGCCACCAGCTCCGAGATGGAAGCGCTGATCGCCGGAAGCATTGCGATCAAGTCCGCGATCGTCGCCGCCGATGCCCGCGAGCAGGGACGCCGCAAGATTCTCAACTTCGGGCACACGATCGGCCACGCCGTGGAAGCGGCGAGCGGGTTCACCGTGCTGCATGGGGAAGCGGTCGCGATCGGCATGGCGATCGAATGCCGCCTGGCCGAACTGTCGGGAGCGGCAGTGTGCGGGATCACCGACCAGGTGTGCAGTGCGCTCGACCGGGCCGGTCTCCCCACGACCGCACCGCCCGGGATCGAGGGACCGGTGCTGGTCCTCCACACACATTCGGACAAGAAAGTCCGTGCCGGCACGGTCGAATACGCGCTCCCCCACGCGATCGGGGAGATGGCCGGCGCCGGCGCCGGCTGGACCATCGCGCTGCCCGATGCGTTTGTGCGCGAGGCGCTTGCCTGATCGGCAGTTGCGTCGTTTCCGGCGGTCGGTCCGGGTGTGCCCCGTCTGCCGGCGAGCCGGCCACACCACCCGTGTCCCAATTCACGATTTCCGGTCTCGCGTCGTTACAATTGGCCCGCTCGTTTGCGACGGCGCACTCGGGTGCAATACGCCGGCATCGCGCGCTCGCGGCGCTCCCCTCCCTCTGTACGCGAGGCGCGCAACGATGATGCTCGGCGATGCTCGGCACAGGTTTTGGCTGTTGACGCCATCTGTTCACGTTGTTACACTGCGGCGGCTCAAAGGGAGCGGCTCTCCGCCGCACTCAACTAGGCATGGCCGCGATTCGTGGACGCCGGCCATTCGCTCCTCCCGCCAGATCACCCGCGGGCCGCGCGTCCGAACGACGATCGTGACTCTCTGCTAAGGGGCGTGTATGCAGCAAGCGACCGAGAGCAGGTCCAAGGGATACTTCCGCAACTCGCCCTCGACCGCTTTCGATCAGTACTTGCAGGACATACAAAAGCTCCCACTGATCCAGGACGCCGAAGAAGAGCGGCGGCTCGCCCGGCGCGCGCAGCGCGGCGATGAGCTGGCCGCCGAGCGGCTCGTCACCGCGAACCTCCGCTTCGTCATTTCCTACGTCAAGAAATATCAGGGACACGGTCTCGATCTGAGCGAGCTCGTGGCCATCGGCAACGAAGGACTGCTCAAAGCCGTGCGCAAGTTCGATCCCGATCAGGGCGTGAAGTTCATCTCGTACGCCGTGTGGTGGGTCCGGCAGGCCGTCCTCAAGGCGCTCGCCGAACAGACACGGTCCGTCCGCATCCCGCTCAATCAGAACTCGCAACTCATCAAGCTGGCGCGCGCCGAGACGGTGCTCGCGCAAGTGCTCAAGCGGGATCCCACGGATCACGAGATCGGCCGGCTGATCGAGGAGACGCCGGAGCAGGTCCGGTCCTCCCGCCAGATGTCGTCCACGGAAATTTCGCTCGATGCGCCGATCGATCGCGCGGATCGTGAAGCGTGCACGCTCGGCGAGCGATTCGCGGGCGTGGATGGCGGTGAGATCGAGGATGTCACCGACTTCAAGTTGATGCGCGAGTTCATCGATCGCGTGTTCCGGAAGTATCTGACGCCCCGCGAGCGCAAGATTCTCTATCTGTACTACGGCCTCGAGGAAGGCTCCGAGGCGATGACGCTCGAGAAGATCGGCGCGTTGCTCGGTGTCACGCGGGAGCGGATCCGCCAGATCCGCGAGCGCGCATTCGAGAAGCTGCGCGAATCACCCGACGGATCCGCGCTCGCGGGGTTCTGGGCTGCCTGACGCGGCTCCCGCCAGGCAGGTCGCGCTCGTCATTGACGACGAGCCCTCGATCCGTATGGCACTGCGGCGGTGCCTCGCTCGCGAAGGCTGGCAGGTCGAGGAAGCCACCGACGGGCGCAAGGCACTCGAGAGGCTGATCCCGGCCACGGGACCTGCGCCGCACTTCGACTTGATCATCTGCGACCTCCGGATGCCCGGATGCTCGGGCTCGGAGCTGCACGAGCGACTGAAGGCCGAACGCCCCGCACTGCTGCGCCGCCTGATCGTCGCGACCGGCGACACCGTGTCCGAAGAGGCCGCCGACTTCGTGCGCCGCACCTCGTGCCCCGTTCTTCAGAAACCCTTCGAGCTCTCCGAGTTGCGGTCGCTGGTGCATCGCATCGTCGAGGCCGCCTGAGCACTGCGCGACCCGAGAGGCGCGTGGACAAGGGCGCTGCCATCGTGCGCCCGCCGCCCGCCAAATGAGGCGTTAGCCCAGCGGTCCAGTACGGCAGGCAGCCGGGTGCGTTAAATTTTGCGACCTGCACGGTGACCGCACGCTCGCTATCCGCCGCCCGGCCGTGTTCCGTCTCGAGGCCGTATCGCCCTCATGCCTACGCCCCCGCCCGTTCCAACACACACGCCGTCGCAGCCGGTCTTTCTCGATCCGCTCGGCAGGAGAGCCCGCGGATGGCGCCGGCTGTGGATCGTCGTGGGCGCGGTCACCATGGCGCTGGCGGCGCTGCTCATCGTCGGCGTGGCGATTCCACCCCTCGTGCCGGCGCTGCCCATCGATCATAAGCTGTTGCCGCCGGTGGCGTTCACGCGCGACCAGCGCGAACGCCTCGCCATCCGCCGGAGCCTCGCGCACGCTTTCCGCCCGGCGCCGCCCGCGAGACACGGACGCCATGCACCCCCCGGGGGGAGCGCCCTCATCGCGCGGCGCGGCACGCCGGCAAACCCGATCGTAGCGGGATTTTTTGTCAACTGGGCCGACAACTCGCTGGCCTCGCTGATCCAGCACATCGACGATCTCGACTGGGTGGTGTGCGAATGGTCGTTCCTGGCGCCTGCTGGCGACTCGATCGATTTCGAGATCAACCGCCGGGTCTTCGACGTTGTCCGCAAACCAGGGGTGCAGACGCCACCGGCGATTCTGCTCATGGTCAGCAATTTCGACCGCCGGACGACCGGACCGACCGCGAAGCGGTTCAACGTGGCCGCGCTGCGCACGTTCCTGCGCTCGCCGGAGGCGCGTGCCCGCGCCGTCGGACAACTCCGGGACGAAGTGGTGCGCGACTCGCTCGCCGGCGTCACGATCGACTTCGAGGACATCCCGGAGGACCTGCGCGGCTCGGCCCTGCAGTTCGCCGCGGCACTCCGCGTGGCCCTCAACCCCCTCAAGCGCATCGTCACCGCCGCGGTGCCGTCCTACACCACGACGCGCGAGCTACAGCGGATCGCAGCTGTAACGGACTACGTCATCGCCATGCTGTTCGACGAGCATTACGGCGGCGGCGCACCAGGACCCGTCGCGAGCCAGCAGTTCTACACCGATCGCGCCCGCGACATCGTGGCGGCGGTGCCGCGCGAGAAGGTGATCTTCATGGTCGGGGCATACGGATACGACTGGCACGACGACGGCAGCCCGCCCGAAGCGATGACGTTCCAGGAAACGATGCAGGCGGCGCGCGACCACCACGCGCCGATCCACTTCGACCCCATCGCGCTCAATCCCTATGTCGCGTGGACCGATCCGGATTCGGTGGACCACGTCGTCTGGTACCTCGACGGCGTGACCGCGTACAACGAGTTGCGGGTCGGTCGCGAGTTGGGCGTCGCCGGCGAGGCCATCTGGCGGCTCGGTGAGGAAGACGCGTCGCTGTGGTCCGTGCTGGGGCGCAGTGGCCTCGATGGCCAGCCGGACAGCCTCCAGGTCGTGCCGCCCGGCTACGATGTGGAGTTCATCAATGATGTGGTGTGCGCGGGCGGAGCCGGTTGCCGCAAAGGCGAGAAGCCGGACAGCGGCGGCGACATCCTCCGGATCCGGGATTGGCCCAATTCCGGCCGCCGCCTCGTCGGTGTCGACCCCGCGTCGGGTCTGATCGATCGCGACTCACTGACCGCGTACTCGACACCCTACGTCGTGGACCGCTACGGACAGCGCGAGCACGAGGTCGCGCTCACGTTCGACGATGGGCCGGACGGAACGTGGACGCCCATGATCCTCGACACGCTCCGCGCACGGCACGCGCCCGCCACGTTCTTCGTCGTCGGCGAGAATGTCGACACGCACATCCTGCTGACGCGCCGCATCTACGACGAAGGGCACGAGATCGGGAATCATACCTACTCGCATCCGAATCTCGCTCTGGTGTCGGACCAGCGGACGCGATTCGAGCTCGACGCCAACGAGAGCCTCATCGAATCGGTGCTCGACCACCGCACGGCGTTCTTCCGCCCGCCGTACTTCGGGGATGCATCACCGACCACGCCGGATGAACTCGAGCCGGTCGGGATCGCCACGCGCAAAGGCTACTATACCGTGGGCCTGCGCGACGACTCCGAGGACTGGCAGCGCATCCCGGTCGACTCGATCATCAAGCTCACGATGTCCGGCCGCGACACGGGCAACGTGGTGCTGCTGCACGACGGCGGCGGCGACCGGGCGCACACGGTGGCGGCACTGGGCGCGATCATCGATTCGCTCCGCGCCCGCGGTGACACGCTCGTCCTCCTGTCTCAGCTCGTCGGGATCTCCCGTCAGGACGCCATGCCGCCGCTGGCGACGGTCAACGAGGCCAGCCGCGTCGCGCGGCTCGCCGGCTGGGCCGCCCTGGGCATCGGCGAGCTCGCACTGTACTGGATCTTCATGGCGGCCGTCGTCCTCGGCATCGGACGGCTCTTCCTCATCGCCCCGCTCGCCATCCTGCAGCGCCTCATGCGCCATCAGCGGCGCGGAGTGCCCACGCGGTTCGCCCCGCCCGTCACGGTCATCATTCCCGCGTACAACGAAGGAAAGGTCATCCTCAAGACGATCGCGAGCCTGGTGGCCCAGCGCTACGATGGTCCGATTGAAATCATCGTCGTCGACGACGGGTCGGCGGACAACACGTATCAGATCGTCCGCGAGAGTTATGCGGATTCACGCACCGTCTCGGTGTATCGCAAGGAGAACGGCGGAAAGGCGAGCGCCCTCAATGCCGGGCTGTCGCGCGCACGATATGAGATCATCATCGCGCTCGACGCCGACACGATCTTCGCCGCCGACACGATCGCCGAGCTGGTCGAGCCGCTCGCCAACGCCCGCGTCGGCGCCGTTGCCGGGAACGCCAAGGTGGGCAATCGCGTCAATCTCGTCACGCGGTGGCAGGCGCTCGAATACGTCACCAGCCAGAACCTGGACCGGCGCGCGTTCTCGATGCTGAACGGTATCACGGTCGTGCCCGGCGCGGTCGGGGCGTGGCGAAAGTCGCTCGTGGAAACCGCCGGCGGGTTCCGCAACGACACGCTGGCCGAGGATCAGGACCTCACGCTCAGCATCCGGCAGGCCGGACACTCGATCGCGTACGCCGACGGCGCGATCGGCTATACGGAGGCGCCGGACACCTTTCGCGCCCTCACCAAGCAGCGGTTCCGCTGGTCGTTCGGGACGCTCCAGTGCGCGTGGAAATACCGGGCCACGCTCTTCCGGGCGCGCTATGGATCGCTCGGCTGGGCGGCCCTGCCCAACACGTGGCTGTTCCAATTGCTGCTCCCCGCGATCTCGCCGCTGGCGGATCTGATGTTCGCCTACAGTCTGTTGTCCATCGTCCTGACCCGGTATCAACACGGGACGACCTATGCGCTCACGAGCCTGGCGCATGTGTTTACATACTACGCGGTGTTCCTGTTCGTGGACTGGCTGGCCGCGGCGCTCGCCTTCCTCATGGAGCCCGGGGAAGACAAGTCCCTCACGTGGCTCATCCTGATCCAGCGCTTCGCGTACCGGCAGCTCATGTACTGGGTGGTGGTGCGCTCATTCAAGGCCGCGTTCCAGGGACGCGGCGTCGGGTGGGGCCAACTCGAGCGAAAAGCGACGGTGCGCCTGCCAGTCGCGTCGTAACCCGGAGGTGACGTGGTCTCGGAACTCCCGCTGTTCCCGCTGCGCCTCGTGCTCTTCCCCGGCGTGCACCTCCCGCTGCACATCATCGAGCCACGGTATCGCCGCATGCTGGCGGATTGCCTCGCGGGCGACCGGCGGTTCGGGATCCTGTACCGTCCCGACGATACCGCCGAGCGGCATATTCCGCCCGGACAGGTCGGGTGCATCGCGCGAGTCGAGCGCGCGGAGATGCTGCCGGATGGACGGTCCAACATTCTGGTCATCGGCACGGGACGCTTCGCACTGGAACGCTTCGAAGACACCGGCATGCCGTACCATGTGGGCCGTGTGACCGAGGTCGGCGATGTGCCGGAGGCTGCGGGATCGCTCGCACCCCTCGCCGATACGGTGCGCGCGCTGTTCGTGCGCGTCGGCACCGCGGCACGCAGTCTCGCCGATGACAGTGATGCCCTCCCCGACCTGCCTGAGGATCCCGGCATGCTCGCGTTTGCGATCGCGGCGGTGATCGATATGGACCCCAGTGCTCGCCAGCGGCTCCTCGCCTCGCGTTCGGCGTCCGAGCGCTTGCGAGAGATCGAGAGGTTGATGGCACCCGCCGTCGAGGCGCTCGAATCCCGGGCCGTGGTCCATATCCGCGCCAAGTCCAACGGTCATGGACCCCAGCCACAGTCGTCCGGCTGACGCGCCGGCCGATGCGATGCCGGCCCCGGCTCTCGCGGCAGCGGGCGGCCAGGCAGGAGGCGTGACACCGGGCGCCGGGAGCGACCCCTCACCGCCTATCGATGCGGCATCGCTCGCCCGTGCGCTCGAAGCCGTGGTCGGGCCGCGCGGCGTGCTTCGTCGCCGCAGCGAGCTGGCCGTGTACACGGCCGACGGGTTACCGGGATACCGGAAGTTCCCTTCCCTCGCGGTGTTCCCCGCGAACCGCGCTCAGCTCATCGACGTCGTGCTCGTCCTCGCCGAACACGGCGCGCCATTCGTGCCGCGGGGCGCAGGTACCGGTCTGTCGGGCGGTGCACTGGCGGACGATGTCGTGCTGGTCGGCCTCAACCGGCTCCACCGCGTGCTGTCGCTCGACCCGGAGAACGCGGTTGCCGTGGTCGAGCCCGGCGTCGTCAACGCCGCGCTCACCCGGGCGGCCGCGCCGTTCGGTCTCTACTACGCGCCGGATCCCTCCAGCCAGGCCGCGTGCACGATCGGCGGCAATGTCGCGGAGAATGCGGGCGGCCCGCATTGCCTCAAGTACGGCGTCACGCTCAATCACGTGCTGGGCGTCACGGCCGTGCTGA
Organism: Gemmatimonadota bacterium; assembly: GCA_021324775.1. Classification (GTDB taxonomy): domain Bacteria; phylum Gemmatimonadota; class Gemmatimonadetes; order Gemmatimonadales; family Gemmatimonadaceae; genus Palsa-1248. The sequence goes on along the minus strand of JAJPIM010000026.1, from coordinate 96,778 downwards.
GCGATGGCGAGGTCGTGACGCTGGGGCCCGGCGCGTCGGGAGCCGAATCCGCGGGCTACGATCTGCTCGGCGCGTTCGTCGGCTCGGAGGGATGCTTCGGCGTGGCGCTCGATGTGACGGTCAAGCTCACCCGCGCCCCACAGGCCGTGCGAACGCTGCTCGCCGATTTCATGTCAATGGATGACGCGGCTCGCGCCACGTCGGCGATCATTGCATGCGGCATACTGCCCGCCGCTCTCGAGATGATGGACGGCCCCACGATCCGTGCGGTGGAAGCATCCATATACGCGGCGGGATATCCGGCCGACGCGGAGGCGGTCCTGCTCGCCGAAGTCGACGGGCTGGCCGCGGGACTCGACACCGATGCCGGTACCATCGCCCGGATCTGCACCGCCCACGGCGCTCGCACCGTCCGCATCGCGTCAGACCCCGCCGACCGCGCGCGTCTCTGGCAAGGCCGGAAAAAGGCGTTCGGTGCAATGGGCCGGGTTTCATCCCATCTGGTCGTGCAGGACGCGGTCATCCCGCGCACACAGCTTCCGGCCGTCCTCGCCCGGATTCGCGACATCGCGACCCGCCACCGGGTCACGGTATGCAATGTCTTTCACGCCGGCGACGGCAACCTGCACCCCAACATCGGCTACAATGCCTACGATGCCGATGAATCCGCCCGGGTCGACCTTGCCATGCGCGAGATCATGCGCATCTGTGTCGATGCGGGCGGGACGATCACCGGAGAGCACGGTGTCGGGCTCGACAAGATCGGATACATGGAGTTGATCTTCTCGCCTTCTTCGCTCGCTGCGCAGTGCCGGCTTCGCGAGGTGTTCGATCCCGAGCGCCGGATGAATCCGGGCAAGGTCGTCCCCGTTCACAGTTGCCGGGAGTGGTCACGCCGCCCGTCGTGACTGCGCCGAGTGAGGCATGGGCGCCGCAGACGGCCATTGGGGTTCAGGATGCCGTTCGCGAGGCAATTGCGACACGGGCCGCGATCCGTATCGCCGGCGGCGGCAGTTGGCTCGACGCGGGGCGGCCCGTTGCACCCGATGCGCGCGTGCTGCGACTCGATACCCTGCGCGGCATCACGCAGTACACGCCCGGCGACCTCACGCTCACTGCTCGCGCGGGCACGCCGCTGCGCGAGATCGCCGAGGCGACGGCCGCCGAAGGACAGTGGCTGGCGCTCGATGCCTTCGCGACGTCCGACGACGGCGGCTCGATCGGCGCTACGATCGCCACGGCGTCGGCCGGTCCCCTCGCGTACGCCCTCGGCCTGCCTCGCGACATCGCACTGGGAGTGGAGGTGGTGACCGGTGACGGCGAGATCATCCGCGCTGGCGGACGAGTGGTGAAAAACGTGGCCGGCTATGATCTGACGCGGCTGATGACGGGTGCGTGGGGCACGCTCGGCGTCATCACCGAGGTCTCCGTGCGCCTCCGTGCACGACCGGAGGTCGACCGGACTCTCGCCCTCGCGCGCGCGGGGCCGGCCGAGTCGGCGGCGGATGTCGCCGCGGGTCTCCGGACGGCAGCCATGGCGCCCCTCGCGGCCGAGTTGCTTAACCCGGCGCTCGCCGCGCGGCTCGGCGTCACGGCGACTGGATCCCCGGTCCTGCTCCTCCGCCTCGGCGGCAACGCGGAACGGGTAGCCAGCGAGCAGATGGAAGCGGGCAAACTCGGTGATGGCGCCGTGATCGATACCGACGTATGGAGAGCACTCCGTCAATGCGAGCGATACTCCCCCGGGGCCGTGGTCGTACGGTGGTCCCAACTCCCGTCGCTCGTGGCGAACACGTGGCGCCACGCCGTAGAGTGCTGCGCAGGCAGCCCCGAAGCGCTCATCCATGCATCACTCGAGCGCGGCGTCGTGCGCGCCATCATCCCAGCCGCCGATACCGCTGCGTTGGCACGTGTGCTCCACCCCGAGGACCGGCCGTCGGGTGGCCCGGTATTCGTGGGGCGGCGAATCGCCGAACGGCTGCCAGCGCGCCTGTGGTCCGCGGAGCCAGCGCCCGGAACCACCGACCGGCTCGCGCGGCGCGTCCGGATGGCGTTCGATCCGTGGCACGTTCTCAACCCCGGCATTCTGGGTGAAGGCGCCAGGGATGCGGCGGACCGCCACGGTGGATCCCCGTGAGTTCCGCCGGCGCCGAGCTGCGCAGCACCACGGGTGCACACGCGGGTGCGCTGGACCCGCGCACACCGCTGGCCCGGGCGCGCAAGGGACTCGATGCGTGCGTACACTGCGGGTTCTGCCTGCAGGCGTGTCCGACTTACCTCGCGCTCGAGGATGAGAACGATAGTCCGCGCGGGCGTCTCCTGCTCATGCGGGCGCTGGTCGATGGCACGCTCGCCGTGTCCGATCCAGCCGTCGAGCTGCACATCGACCGCTGCCTGGGATGCCGCGCGTGCGAGACGGCGTGTCCCTCCGGCGTGCCGTACGGCGAGCTCCTCGAAGCGACGCGAGCCACCATGGCGCCCACGCATCCGATTCCGTGGATCGGCCGTGCGATTTTATGGTTGTTCGCGGGGCGGATCCGGCTGGCTGTCGCGCTCTGGACTGCCCGTCTCTTTCGCGCAACCCGCGTTCCGGACGCACTCGGCCGCCTGCCGGGCCGGATCGGATTCGGTATGGCGATGCTTGCCGCGAGCCGGCCGGCTCTCGATCGCCGGTCGCGCCGCTCGTATCGTCCACAGGGGGACAGGCATCGCGGCCGAGTCGCGGTCCTCCACGGGTGCGTGATGGCGGGTCTCTTTCCCGCGACGAATCGCGCGACGATTCGCACGCTCGTCGCCAACGACTACCGGATCGTGAAGGCGCGGGGACAGCGATGCTGTGGTGCGCTCCACGCTCACGCGGGTGATCTCGAGATGGCGCGCCGGCTCGCCCGCGCCAACGTGGCGGCTTTTGAGCGCGCCGGCGCCAGTGCGATCGCCGTGAATGCCGCGGGATGCGGCGCGATGATCAAATCGTACGGCCATCTCCTGGCGGACGAGCCCAGGTGGGCGACCCGCGCAGCGACGATTGCCGGCATGACCCGGGATATCAGCGAGCTGCTCGCAGCCGCCGGCCCCCGCCCGGGGGCACCAGTGGACGCGTCCGCGCCCCCTTCCCGGGTGGCCTACGATCCGCCTTGCCATCTCGTCCACGCGCAGCGTGTGACCGATGCACCGGCCGCAGTGCTCGCCGCGATTCCGGGGATCGGCATCGTGCCTCTCGCCGATGCTGACCAGTGTTGCGGGGCGGCCGGGATCTACAATCTCGTGCAGCCTGAGGTCTCCAATGCCGTGCTGGCGGCCAAACTCGCGCACATCGCGGGTTCGGGCGCCGACTGGGTCGTTACGGGCAATCCGGGATGTCTGATGCAGATCGGCGCCGGATTGCGCCGCGGGGGGCACCACGCGCGAGCCGTTCACCCCGTGGACTTGCTCGACGCGGCCTACTCGGCCGCCGATCGCGTGCGCGCCGGGGCCAACAACCCGGTCACCGTGGCGAGGCCGTAACGGCCGACTACCATGCGCCGAGGACGCAGTGTTACTTGCAAGTATGAGTGACGTTGCGCGCACGGTACCGGACGCCGGCGGGATGTCCCAGCGCACCATCGTTCTGGATCGCGGTGATCTTGGGCGCGAATACGCGGCGATTCGCGGGGGGGCGCTGATCGTCGACCGCAGCTACCGGTCGCGGATCCGGTTCGGCGGGCCGCGCGCCAAAGAGATGCTCACCGGTCTGGTCACCAACGACATCGCGTCTCTCGCCAGCGGGCACGGACTCTACGCGGCGGCCCTCACGCCCAAGGGAAAGATCGTCGCCGACGTGCGGGTGTTCGCGGGACCGGAATCGCTTCTGACGGATACCGGTCCCCGCGCCGCTGCCGGCTGGGCGGACATCGTCCGGAAGTATGTCAATCCGCGCGTCGCACCGTATCAGGATGAGTCCGCGACGACGACCGACATTGGGGTATTCGGCCCGCGGTCCGCTCACGCCGTCGGCGCGGCGGCCGGGCTCGCTCCGGAGGTGTTGCTCGCATTGCCGATGTACGGGCAAACCGAGGCCACGTCCGGCGGCGCCGTGGTCACTATCGCGCGTGTTCCCGACATGGGGGTGGAAGGGTTCGACCTGTGGACGAGTGCGCCGGGGCGAGATGCGCTCTGGGCCGGCATTGTCGCCGCCGGAGCGATCCCTGGAGGACTATCGGCGTGCGAGATCAGCCGCGTGGAGGCGGGGCGGCCGGAATGGGGAATCGACATCGACGACACGACCATTCCCCAGGAGGCCAACTTCGATGAGCTGGGCGCGATCTCGTATACGAAGGGCTGCTACACGGGACAGGAGACCGTGGCGCGGATCCATTTTCGGGGCCACGTCAATCGCTTGCTCCGCCGGCTCAGACTGAGCGGCGGCACGCTGCCTCCCCGTGGCGCGCTGCTTACAGATGCGGACGGCAAGTCCGTCGGCGACACGCGCTCCGCGGTCCTGTCACCGAGACTCGGACCGATCGCGCTGGGGATGGTGCGGCGTGAAGTGGCGCCCGGTGCGACCCTGATCGCGAGATGGGACGCCGGCGAGGACCGCGACGCGGGCGAAACGACCGTCACGGTGGTCGCGCTCGCATTCGGCAGTCCGGCATCGGACGCCTGACGCTCGCCACCTGCAGTGCGCTGCCGCGACTCGGCGGGCGGGATCGCTGGATGCACGGGAGGCAGATGCACGAGAGCCGGATGCGCAAGGGCGCAACCGGCTCTCGTCGGTCCTGCTGGCCGCTGACTACTGAGTCACGACTATCGAGTGATACAGTCCTGCACGACTCCGTGACGCCGGCGATCCATCTCGCGGCGTCTACTGCGACACCACTACATCTTCTTGCCCTTCTTGGTGGTGTCCTTCATGGCTGGCGCGGCGCTCTTCATGCCGGTGTCCGCGTTCATCTTCATCGACGTGTCCTTCTTCATCCCCGTGTCAGCCGGTGCCGGTGACATCGCGGGCGTCGCGGTGGACGTGGAATCGGACATGGTGCTGCCTGTGTCCTTCGGCTTACACGCGGCCACAGCCAGCAAGCAGGCGGCGATTACGGCGAGGCGCTTCATCTACGATCTCCTCAGGAGTGGGGGGGCCAGTAAAGCTCAAACCCCGTGGTCCGCGCACGCCCTCGTGCCCGGAATCGGCGCGCGGAAAGCTACTTCCACCGCGCACCATGTCAAGAGCGGTCCGGCGCCCCAAGTGTCGATGCCACAATGGGGTTGGCGTTTACATCGGACACCCCGCCGGGCCGGCGTACGCCCCGGGTGCCACCGGACGACGGCCGCCGCTAGCTTCTGGCGGGGACACGCGTATCCCGACACGCATCCTTCATGCCCAACCGCCCTCTGCTTCGACTTGCGCCCGCGCTCGTTATCGGGGCCCGTGATCACGACCGGCGTGATCCGGGATATACTGCGAGGGTCGCGTTCGCCCTCCGCGTGCGCGCCGGCCGCGGTGTTCGCCGCAGCGTTCGCCGCAGCGTTCGCCGCAGCGTCCGCCACGGTGTCGCCGCGCTGCTCGCGACCTGAACTTCCCCGGCGGGCGAGGTGTCTTACTCTATACCCTTCGGAGTCTGCCGTTGCCGCTCTACCCGCAAACGCTCGGAGCGCTGAGGCGCTCATCGTTCGGCGCCGCCGATCTCGCCTGCCGCTCGGTCAAGGACGAATTGCGCCAGAACCTCCTGAGCCGGCTCCGGCAGGGAGGCCCGCTCTTCGAGGGCGTGATCGGCTACGACGAAACCGTCATGCCGCAACTCGTCAACGCGATTCTGTCGCGGCACAATTTCATTTTGCTCGGGCTGCGCGGGCAAGCGAAGTCGCGGATTCTGCGCGCGCTGACGACGCTGCTCGATGACGCCATCCCCATCGTGGCGGGGAGCGAGGTCAACGACAACCCCTTCGGCCCGATTTCGAAATACGCGCGGCAGCTGATCGCGTCGTCCGGCGACGACACACCGATCGCCTGGCTCGATCGCGAGAGCCGATTCGTCGAGAAGCTGGCCACGCCCGATGTGACGATCGCCGACATCATCGGCGACCTCGACCCCATCAAAGCCGCGCGCGGCGGGCACCTGCTATCGGACGAGTTGACGATCCAGTACGGGATGCTGCCGCGCGCCAATCGCGGCATCTTCGCACTGAACGAGCTGCCCGATCTCGCCGGCAAGATCCAGGTCGGATTGTTCAACATCATGCAGGAGGGCGATGTCCAGATCAAAGGATATCCGGTGCGTCTGCCGCTGGACGTCCTCCTCTGCTTCACCGCGAACCCGGAGGACTACACGGCGCGCGGCAAGATCATCACGCCGCTCAAGGACCGCCTGGGCAGCGAGATCGTGACGCACTATCCGGAGTCGGTCGACCTCGGGATGGCCATCACCGAACAGGAGGCGTGGACGGACCGTTCCGGGCCACCCGTTCGCATCCCCGATTTCATCGCCGAAGTCGTCGAGCGCATCGCGTTCGAGGCGCGCACCGACAAGCGCGTCGACCGGCGGTCCGGCGTCTCGCAACGGATGCCGATCAGCGTGCTCGAAAACGTGGTGTCCAATGCCGAGCGCCGGGCGCTCACCACGGGGGAACCGGAAGTCGTGCCGCGGATCGCGGATGTCTATGCGGCGGTTCCCGCCATTACCGGCAAGCTCGAGTTGGAATACGAGGGTGAGCTGGTGGGCGGACACGTCATCGCGCGGGAACTGATCCGCCGCGCCTCCGATGCCACGTTCAAGGTGCGCGCCGGTGGCGTCAACACCGACGACGTCGTGATGTGGTTCGATGCCGGCGGTGCGCTGCAGGTGAGCGATGATGTTTCCGCAGACGCCGTCTACAAGGGATTCGAGAATGTCCCGGGACTCGCTGAAGTCGTGCGGTCGGTCGGACTGGCCCGAAAGGGGGACACCGCAGTCGGCGCTGCCGCCTGTGAGCTCGTGCTCGAGTCCCTGGTTGCGCGCAAGAAGATCTCGCGGTCCGACACCGGCCAGTACGGTCGCGCCGTGCAGGAGCCGCGGCGCCGTCCCGGACAGGATCTGTTCGGCGGCGGACTGTCTGCGTGAGCCCGGCAGTGGCGACGCGGCCGATCTCGGTCCGCCGCGCCACGGCGGCCGATCTCGAAACGGTAGTCGCGCTGCGACTCGCGCTGCTTCGTGAGGAATGCCAAAGCCCGGGCTACGGCCGGGTGCGCCCAGGCGTCGCGCGACGGGCGCGCCAGTTGTACCGGGCGCAACTCGAATCACCCGCCGAGGTGACGCTGCTCGCCGAGCAGGACGACAACGCGCAGGGGATTCTGCGGTGCGCCGAATCCAGCGGGCACCCACTGCTCGAGCCGGACCATTACGCGTACGTCTCTTCGGTCTACGTCGTCCCCGCCGCCCGCCGGTCGGGAGTCGTCCGCGCATTGCTTGACCAGGCCTTCCAATGGTGCCGCGACCGCAACCTCGTTGAAATGCGTCTCCACAACGCGGCTGATTCGGCGGTCGCCAACGCGGTGTGGGACGCACTGGGATTCAACGTGGTCGAGCATCTCCGCGTGCGCCGCGTTCCGGACGGCGTCCAGCATCAGAGTCGCGAGAGGGAAAGCGGAGCGGGGGCGGCCGCCGGCCGCCGGATGGATCCGGCCCACGCCGCGGCGGGCGTGCAGCACATGGGGCGCTGAGCGCCGGCGCTGGCGATGCCCATCATTACGATCACCCGGCAGTACGGGTCCGGTGGCTCCGACGTCGCTGCGCGAGCGGCCGCGATTCTCGGATGGACGCTCTTCGACAACAGCATCGTGGACGCGGTGGCGGCCAAGATGGGGGTGCCGGCCGACACGGTGCGCAGGCTCGACGAGCGAACGCCGCCGTTCGTCGCGCGGCTCGCCGATACACTCGCACTCGGCACGCCGCAGGTGATGAGTCCCGCCGCCGCAGCCGCGGTACTGTCCCCCGATGAGCGCGTGATCGAGATGACGAAGCGGGTGATGGAGGACGCGGTCACGCGGGGACCGGTCGTCGTCGTCGGGCGCGGCGCGCAGGTCGTGCTCAGCGAACACACGGACGCGGTGCACGTTTTCTGCTATGCGCCGCGCGACGCGCTGGTGCGCCGTGTGGCCGCCCGCGAAGGGGTAGCCGACGCGGAGGCGGACCGCATGGTGACGGAAGTCAACCGGCAGCGCGAATCGGCCGTCCGTCGCCACTACGGGCGCGCCTGGTCGGCGCCGGAGCACTACCACCTGTGTGTCAACACGGAGTGGCTCGGGATCGAAGGCGCCGCACAGCTGATCGTGCACGCCGCACGCGACAAATTCGCGCTGCCGTAGCGACGGTTCGCGACGCCTCGCTTTTGTCTCCTTTCTCCTTTCAGGTTTGCTCCTTTCTGCCTCTCAGAGCCGCTTCAGCTCCGGATAGCGCGCGTACGCGAACCGCATGTAGGCCAGCATGATCACGGCCGCGCCGCCGATCGTCCAATCCACGCCGACGGCGCGTGCGACCGCGCCCGCGAAGAACGCGCCGATGACCTGCGACAGGCCGACCACGACAAACGAATAGGCCGCCATGAGACGCCCGCGCAGGGCGTCCTCGACGTTCGCCTGCAACAGTCCGTTCGCGAGCGCACCGCTCAGGATCATCGCGCATCCCGTCGCCAGCAGCACGATGCACGAGACCAGCACCGAACGTGACAGGGAGAATACGACCAGCAGCGCGCCGAACGACACGGCGGCCGCCTGCAACAGCCGGCCGCGGCGCATCCAGCGGCCGGCGGCGGCGAGGAACAGCGCGCCGCAGAATCCGCCCACGCCGACGCACGCGAGCAACACGCCGTAGCCCGCTGCCCCGGTGTGCAACAGATCACGCGCCACGACCGGCATGAGCACGATGTACGGAATGCCAAGCACCGAGAACACGGTCACGACCTGCATGAGCGCGTTGATCTTGCGGTTGACGTACATGTACCGAAGTCCGGCGACCATCGCCGTCCAGGGCGACGGTGGCGGTGCGGCCGGCGCCGCGGCGGGCTTGAGCCGGATCATCGCCAGCCCTGCGAGGACGGCGAGATAACTGGCCGCATTCAGCGCGAAGCACCACGCGATACCCGCGGCCGCGATCACGGCCGCGCCGGCGGCCGGGCCGACGACCCGCGCGAGATTGAAGCCGCTGGAGTTCAGGGCGATCGCGTCGTGCAGGTCCTCGCGAGCGACCAGGTCCACCATCATCGCCTGGCGCGCGGGAATCTCAAAGGCGGAGCACATGCCGTTGACGGCCGCGAGAATGAGCAGCCATCCGATCGTGATGCGGCCGGTCCACGTGAGCCACCACAACGCGGTCGCTTCGAGCAGCATCAGGGCCTGCATCGCGGTGACGAGGCGCAGTTTGTTGACCCGGTCCACCACCACGCCCGCCGGCAGCGACAGCACGAGGATCGGCAGCGATCCCACCGAGGCGACGAGTCCGACCAGAAACGCGTTGTTGGAGAGTTCCAGCGCGAGCCATCCCTGGGCCATGGACTGCATCCAGGTGCCGATCAACGACAGTGTCTGTCCGATCCAGAACAACCGGAAGTTCCGGTGCGCCAACAGGGTCCGGAACGGGTTGAGCGATCGGGCGCGGCGGGCGGCGACTGACAGGGCTGGCTGGCGGCGGACGGACGACGGTCGGGCGTTCGACCTCGCTCCCGCGAGGCGAGCGCACAGGGGCCACTCGAATGGCGTACGCCATTCTAATGCATTGCGACGCGGTTCGTGCAGCGCGCGGATGTCGGCGAACGGCGCCCGGTGCCGATGATATATTGCGGGAGCACCCCCGCCGACCACTGCCTTCGCCGCGCATGCGATTCCACACCTACGCGAAGTTCAGCCCCGAATCCGCCGACGCCGTCGATCTGCAGGCGCTGCTCGACAAGATGGCGGATTTTCTCCTCCAGTCAGGATTCGCCGGGGGCCGGCACGTCAATCCCTACTGGGGTGAGTTCGGGGGCGACGAGGACCGCTCGCTCGACGCCCTGCGAGAAGCAATTCTCGAAGCGCTGCTCGACAGCGGCCAGTTCACCCCGGAGATGCTGGAAGCCCTTCGCGGCGACGGCGATGAAGCGGCACAGGCCAAGCTCGCCCAGTTGCTCGATGACCTCGTGCAGCGGCTCGCAGCCGAAGGATTCCTCAACGTGCAGGCACCACCCCAGGTGCCGAGCGGGCAACAGCCTGTGATGGGCCCGGGCGGCCTGGCGCAGGCCGCGGCCAAGGACGTCCAGTTCAATCTGACCGAGAAAGGCATCGACTTCCTCGGCTACCGCACGTTGCGCCACATCCTCGGCTCACTCGGGAAATCCAGCTTCGGCAGCCACGACACGCCGTATCTGGCGACCGGCATCGAGGCCGACGGATTCAGCAAGCAGTACGAGTTCGGCGACACGCTGAACCTGGATGTCAGCGAGACCCTCAAGAACGCCCTCGCGCGGACGGGCAAACTCGGGACGCCGCTGGACCTCGACTACGGCGACCTCATGGTGCGCCAGGCGGAATACCGGTCGTCGTCCGCGACGGTGCTCATGCTCGATACATCGCACTCGATGATCCTGTACGGCGAAGATCGCTTTACACCAGCCAAGAAGGTCGCGCTCGCCCTCACGCACCTCATCCGCACGCAGTTCCCCGGCGACACGATCCGCGTGATCCTCTTCCATGATTCCGCCGAGGAGATTCCGCTGGCCCGGTTGGCGCACGCCCAGGTCGGCCCCTATCACACGAACACCGCCGAAGGATTCAAGCTCGCGCGCCGGATCCTCATGACGCAGAAGAAGGACATGCGCCAGATCGTGATGATCACCGACGGCAAGCCCAGCGCCCTGACGATGCCCAACGGCCAGATCTACAAGAACTCGATGGGCCTCGATGCGACGGTCATCGCGCAGACGCTGCGGGAAGTAGCCGCCTGCCGGCGCGCCGGCATCATGATCAACACGTTCATGCTCGCCCGTGACCGCGCCCTCGTGGAATTCGTGAAGCGCGTGTCCGAGATCTCCCGCGGGAAAGCCTACTTCACCAACACCATGACGCTGGGCCAGTTCATCCTCATGGACTTCCTGCGCAAGAAGACTCGGAAGGTGAGCTAGACCCGGCGCTGTCACCGAACAGTGCGGTCGACAGGTAGCGGGACCCGCTGTCGGGGGCAATGCACGCGACGCGATGGCCTGGACCAAGCTCGCGCGCGATACCGATCGCGGCCCCGACGATCGCCCCGCTCGACATGCCGACGAACAACCCTTCTTCCTGCGCCAGCCGGCGCGCCAGTGGGAACGCGTCCTCTTCCCACGCCTGGACGATCCGGTCGACGACCGACCAGTCGAAGTTCTGCGGCACGAAGCCGGGGCCCATTCCCTGAAACTGATGCGGACCGCGGACCCCGCCCGACAGCACGGGCGACCGCGCCGGCTCCACCGCGACGACGAGCGTGCCGGGGCGCCGCTCCTTCAGAAACCGCCCCACGCCGCTGATGGTGCCACCGGTTCCCGATCCGTACACGAAGGCGTCGATGCGCCCGTCCAGTTGATGCCACAGCTCGGGCGCCGTCGTCTCGTAGTGGATGCGCGGATTGGCCGGATTGTTGAACTGGTTCGGCATCCACGCCCCGGTCGCGTCCCGGATCCGCTCCGCTTCCTCGATCGCCGCCAGCATCCGGCGATCCGGGTCCGTCAACACGATCTCGGCGCCATAGGCGAGCAGCGTGCGCTTGCGCTCGTCGCTCATCGATGCGGGGATGCAGAGCACCAGGCGGTAGCCGCGCGCGGCGGCGACTTGAGCGAGTCCGATGCCGGTGTTGCCGGATGTGGGCTCCACGATCCGCCCGCCGGGCTGAAGCAATCCGCGCGATTCGGCATCGACGATCATCCCCAGCGCGGTTCGGTCTTTGATCGACCCGCCTGGGTTGAGCCCTTCGAGTTTGACCCACACTTCCGCCGACCCAGGATCGGCCACACGCTCCAGCTTCGCGATCGCGGTCCGCCCGATCGCCGCATCGACGCGATGCGGAGGTGTCGAATGCATCGGCTCTGCCGTGGTGCTCATGCCGCAACGTAACCGCGCTCCGTCCCCTTGCGCAGATCCGCGGGCTCTCGTATTGTACGGACGACAACCGAACGTACGTGGCGATTTACGGCGTATTGCAGCCACGCTAAACAACTGCTAAAAAGCCCTCGCGTCCCGCGGCTTTCTAGCGTCGGGACGTTTTCACGTTCCGGCGCCGGCCTGCGGCGGGAAGCGAGGCGGGAGAACCGGCAGATGACGACGATCACCACCGCACGCCCCGCTCTGTCCCGTGTCGCCTCGGCTGCCCTCGTTGGCCGCCCTGGCGCCGATACCGGCCGCTCAGATCCCGGCCACAGCCCGGCCGCGCCCGCAGCCACTGGTGCCGACCCGCTCCCGCTCCTATGCAGGCGATGCGGGAGCCGATACGATCCGGCACCGATCGCCATTTGCGAGGAATGCCTCGGCCCGCTGGATCCCTTCTACGATCGGCACCGTGCGCTCCCCAGCCGCACGACGATCGAGGCGCGCCCGGCATCGCTCTGGCGATACCGCGAATGGCTTCCGTTCGACGGATCACCCGCACATTCACTCGACACCGGCTGCACGCCGCTCGTCGAGGCGCCGGCCCTCGCGCGTGCAATCGGTGTCGCTCGCGCCTGGGTAAAGAACGACAGCGTGTCGCACCCGACGCTCTCGTTCAAGGACCGAGTAGTCGCCGCCGCGATCAACGCGGCGTCGGCGTTCGGGCTCGGCACGTTCGGATGTGCGTCGACCGGCAACCTCGCGAACGCCGTGGCCGCCCACGCGGCACGCGCGGGCCTGCCAGCCTGGATCTTCATCCCGCACGACCTGGAGCTGGGCAAGGTCGTCGGCACGCTCGTCTATGGCGCACACGTGGTGCGTGTGCGCGGAACATATGACGACGTCAACCGGCTGTGTGCGCAGGTTGCGGACCGCTTCGGCTGGGGCATCGCGAACGTCAACCTCCGCAGCTATTACGGCGAAGGTTCGAAGACGGTGGCGTTCGAGATCGCCGAGCAACTGGGATGGCGGCTGCCTGCGGCCGTCATCGCGCCAATGGCCGGCGGGTCGCTGGTGACGAAACTGCGCAAGGGTTTCGCCGAGTTTCATCTCGCGGGACTGGTGGACGGAGAACTTCCGCGACTGTACGGCGCCCAAGCCACCGGGTGCCAACCCATCGCACGCCTCGTCGAATCGCGCGGCGACCGCCTCATCCCCGAGATCCCGCAGACGATCGCCCGTTCGATCGCCATCGGAAATCCCGCCGACGGACTCACCGCCGCCGCCGCGTTGCGCGAGACCGGCGGCTGGGCCGCGGCGGTCAGCGATGAAGCGCTCGTGCGGGGGATCCGCATCCTCGCCGAATCGACCGGCATCTTCACCGAGACGGCGGGAGGCGCGACGGTCGCCGCTGCGCTCGCGCTCGCGAAGTCGGGGCATCTTCGTCCGGATGACGAGGTCGTCCTGTGCATCACCGGCAATGGGCTGAAAACCGTCGAGGCGGTCACGGCGGCACTCGGCGAAGCACCAATCATCGCCCCACGGCTTCGGGAGGTCGAACCGCTGGTCGCCGCTCTGGCCGGCCAGCAAGACCCCGAGCCGTTGGTCGCGGCTTCGCACTGACGACGCCCACCCACCTTGCTCGAGGCCTTTCTCTCCTCTCTCCTTTCCCCTTTCTGTCTGTTTCAACTTCCAGTTGAGCCCCTCATGCCAATTACGATTGCGCTTCCCAATGTCCTCGCCCGGTTGGCGGATGGTCACCGCACCGTCGAAGGTTCCGGCGGTACGCTCGGCGACGTCGTGGCCGATGTCACCGCGCGATATCCCAGCCTTCGTCCCCGCCTTGTCGATGAGGGCGGGAACCCGTATCCCTTCGTCACGTACTACTTGAATGACGAGGACATCCGCTTCGCGGGCGGCTTTGGTGCGGCAGTGAACGATGGCGACGAAGTCATCGTTGTCCCCGCCGTCGCGGGCGGGTGACGCCATGGCCTCGACCCTGTCTCCAGCCCTCCCGACCGTGCCACATCCGCAGCATCCGGCCCCGAACGGCGATGGCGTCCACAGCGACGCGGGCCTGGAGGACGGCCGCGACAGGCTGCCGCCGCTGTCACGCGAAGAGGTGCTCCGCTACAGCCGGCATCTCATTCTTCCCGACGTCGGCCTCGAGGGCCAGCAGAGGCTCAAGGCAGCTCGGGTGCTCCTCATCGGCGCCGGCGGACTCGGCTCGCCGGCCGCCCTCTACCTGGCGGCCGCCGGTGTCGGCGCCCTGGGTCTCGTCGATTTCGATGTGGTGGATGTCACCAACCTTCAGCGCCAGGTCCTCCACGGAACGAGCGACGTCGGACGGCCCAAGCTCGAATCCGCGGCCAAACGCATCGCTGACATCAATCCCCACGTGCATGTCGAACGCTTCGAGACGCGTCTGACGTCCGCCAACGCACTGGACATCGTTCGCCAGTTCGACGTGATCGTCGACGGGACCGACAACTTTCCGACGCGCTACCTCGTCAACGATGCGTGCGTGCTGGCCGGCCGTCCCAACGTGTATGGCAGCATCTTCCGGTTCGAGGGACAGGCCTCGGTCTTCGCGACCCCTGACGGCCCGTGCTACCGCTGCCTCTTCCGCGAGCCGCCACCTCCTGGACTGGTGCCGAGCTGCGCCGAGGGCGGCGTGCTCGGTGTGCTCCCAGGCCTGGTCGGAACGATCCAGGCCACGGAAGCGGTCAAGCTGATCCTCGGCATCGGCGAGACTCTGATCGGACGCCTGCTGCTCGTCGACGCCCTGCGCATGGAGTTCCGCACGGTCACGGTGCGCCGCGACCCGGCGTGCCCGGCGTGCGGGACTCGCGAACTCAAAGCCCTCGTGGACTACGAGGAGTTCTGCGGGATTCGGCAGGCGGCGGCCGCGGCGTCGGCTGAGTCCACGCTCCCGGAGATCGCACCACGCGAATTAGCCGCCAAGCTCGCGCGCGGCGACGACTTCGATCTGATCGACGTCCGGGAACCGTACGAATACGCGGTCGCCCGGATCGAGGGCGCGCGCCTGGTGCCGCTCGCGACGTTCAGGGAAGTGCTCCCGACCCTGAACCACAGCCGCGAGATCGTGGTGCATTGCAAGAGCGGGATCCGGAGCGCGCACATCGTCCGGCTCCTGCAGGACGCGGGATTCGAGCGCGTCTGGAATCTGGCCGGCGGCATCTCGCGCTGGACCGACGACGTCGACCCCGAGGTGCCGAAGTACTGATACGGCGAGGCGGGCCGGGCGGGCTCGCTATTTCAGTTTGGCCGCAACGGCACGGCCGGCAGCGCTGTCGTTCGGGGCCACCCGTTCGACGGCGTGCACCTTGGTGCCGTCCGGCAGGTCGTCGCCGGGGTTGAGGACCACGGATTCGCCCTCGCTGACCCCACCATCGACTTCCATGTAGTCGCCGTAATCGCGGACGATCCGGAGTTTGCGATGCTTGACCCGGCCGTCCGCGCCCACTTCGATCACATGGACGCCGTCGGTCAGGGGCAGCAGCGCCGTCGCCGGTACGACCAGCGGCGGGTTGGCACGGGTGAGCACGAACCGGATCTCGGCGTACATCCCGGGCAAGAGCAGCCGCTTGGGGTTGACGATCTGCACCTCGGTGAGCAGGGTGCGCGACTGGGGATCGACGGCGCGCGCGGTTCGGACGACGCGGCCGGCGAACACCTGGTTGGGAAACTCCTGCACCCGCACATCCGCCACCTGCCCGGGCTCGATCGCGGTGGCGTCCGACTGTGGCACCGTGATGTACACACGGACCGTGTCGGTCTGCGCCATCTGGAACAGGCTCGACGGCGCAGCGCTCCCATTTGATGGCATCGAGGTTCCGGTCCCGCCACCCGCCTGCACGAAGGCTCCCACATCGACGTTGCGGCCCGTCACGATCCCGTCGAACGGCGCCGTCACGCGCTCGAATGACTGCAACGCCGTCAGCCGGGCGACATCGGCCTGGGCCGCTGCGACCGTCGCCACGGCGGCCTGCGCGGCCTGGGTCTTCTGGTCGTATTCATCGACGGTGACCACGCTGTCCTTGACCATTGCCGCCCATCGCTGCTGCTCCACGCGCGCCAGCTCCAGCCCCGATCGCGCCTGCTCCAACGTGGCGCGTGACTGCGCGAGCTGCTCATCGAGATCGGGGGTCTCGATGATCGCCAGGACCTCGCCCGCATGCACGCTCCGGCCAATGTCCGCATTCCACAGCTTGACGTAGCCGGACGTGCGCGCGTAGATCGCGGCCTGATGCAGCGGCTCGAGCGTGCCAGGTAGCGCGATGGTGGTTGTCTTCGGTGCACGCGCGATCCGCTCGACCTCGACCGATACCACCGAGTCGCCGCGCGCCACCGCGGCAAGCGCCCGCGCGTTGCTGAGTCGCGGGATCGTGCCGATCAGGAACGCGACGACGAATGCCGCCAGCACGACGGCCAGGATGATGCCTATCCGGCGGTTCGCGAGCGGGCGGGCCTCCGGCGCGCTCTCGCTGGCGGCGTGGCTGGGCGGGAGCGTGGGCAGGTGTGCGGCTGGGTGTGCGGGTGGGTGTGACGAACGATCCGGATCCTGGCTCATTCGCTCACCGCGGGGACCGCAATCTCTGAAGGGGCCGGTCCCTGACGCATCCACGTGTACAGGACCGGGACGACGAACAGCGTGAAGATAGTCGCGAGCCCAAGTCCGCCGATGACCGCGCGGCCGAGCGGCGCATTGGCCTCGCCACCATCGCCGAGGCCCAGTGACATCGGCAGCATGCCGATGATCATGGCCAGCGCGGTCATGCAGACCGGCCGTAGCCGCGTGAAGCCGGCATCCAGCGCGGCCTGGGCGGCCGTACGCCCCGCCCGTCGCTGGTCCTCGGCGAAGACGATCAACAGGATGCTGTTCGATGTCGCCACGCCGACCGACATGACCGCGCCCATCAGGGACGGCACGTTGAACGTGGTACCCGTCACGTAGAGCATCCAGATCATCCCGGCGAGCGCACCAGGCAACCCGAGAACGATCACGAGCGGGTCGACCCACGATTGGAAATTGACGACCATCAGGAGGTACGCCAGCACGATCGCGCCCAGAATGCCGACACCGAGTCCCAGGAAGGATGAGCGCATGCTGGAAACCTGCCCGCGCACGACGAATTGGGACCCGCGCGGCAGAGCCGATTGCTCACTCGCGACGATCTTGTCGATGTCCGAAGCGACACCGCCCAGGTCCCGCCGGTCGTTCGACGCGTAGACATCCATGACCGGGGCGACGTTGTAGTGGCTGACGACTCCCATCGCGTCCTGGCGCCGCATCGTCGCGAGATTCCCGAACAACTGCGTCTGGCGGCCGGCGACCGCCACCGGCGTGTTCACCAGATCCTCCACATTCGACAGGCGGTATTGCGGCGTTTGCACGGCGACGGAATAACTGACGCCGTTGCGCGGGTCGAGCCAGAAATTCGGGGCGGTCTGGCCGCTCGAGCTGAGGGAGATCGTCAGTTGGTTCGCCACGTCCCGCTGCGCCAGTCCGATCTGGGCCGCGCGGTCCCGGTCAATGTTGAAGAACAGCTCCGGATAGTTCATCACCTGCTGGACGCGGACATCGACCGCACCCGGGACACGGCTGATGCGCCTGGCGAGCGTCCGCGCGAGCTGATAGTCGGCGAGCTTGTTCTGTCCCTGAACCTGAACGTCGACGCGTGCCGGAAGGCCGAGGTTGAGGACCTGGCTCACCATGTCGGCCGACTGAAAAAAGAACGTCACGCCCGGGAACTGCTTCTGGAGCACTCCGCGCAACTTCCGCACGTAGGTCTGCGTCGGGCGATGCCCTTCGTTGAGCGATACGAGGATGTCGCCATCCTGCGGTCCAATGGTCGCCGATGATCCCGTCGCCAGATACGTGGAGCTGTTGTTGAGCAGTCCGACGGTGCTGAGCACCAGACCGAGCTCCGACGGCGGGATTTCCCGCCGGATCGCGTCCTCCACCCGCGCGAACAGCAGCTCCGTGTCCTCCACCTGTGTCCCGGTCGGCGCGCGGACGTGCAGCTGGAACTGGCCGCCATCGACCCGCGGAAAGAAGTCCTCACCGATCAAGGGCGTGAGCAGCATCGATGCCACGCAGAAGAGCCCCGCGCCGAGGAGCACCGGCCGCCGGTGGCCGACACACCACGCGAGGACGTCGAGGTAGCTCATTCGCGCGCGCTCGAACGCCGCGTCGAAGGCCAGATGCAGTTGGCGGAAGCGCGAGGTGCCCGCGTCCGGCAGCGCCGCCTCATCGCCTCCATGCAGGATGTGCCCGAGCCGCGACCGCACGAGTGCCAGCTGGTGCGCCTCGGCGGCAAGGAGATAGCGCGCCATCGTCGGCACGATCGTGCGCGAGAGCAGATACGAAGACAGCACGGCGAAAACGACCGCCATGGCCAGCGGCCGGAAGAGTGACGCGGCCGGACCGCTCAACAGGAAGATCGGAATGAACACGATGGAGATCGACAGCGAGGCCACGAAGGTGGGTGTCGCGATCTGGCTGGCCGCATCGACGATCGCCTGCAGGATCTCCTTTCCTTGATGCACGTTGCGATTGATGTTCTCGATCTCGACGGTGGCATCGTCCACGAGGATGCCGACCGCCAGCGCGAGCCCGCCCAGGGTCATCTGATTGAGCGTCTGGCCAAGCGCGCCCAGACAGATGATCGAGCTGAGCACCGCGAGCGGGATCGAGGTCGCCACGATCAGCGTCGATCGCCAACTGCCGAGGAACAGCAGAATCATGAGCGCGGTCAGGCACGCGGCGATGACCGCTTCGGTGACGACCCCCCTGATCGCGCCCCGCACGAAGATGGATTGGTCCGCGAGCAGCTCGACGTGCATACCGGCCGGCAGCATCCCCTGCAGGGCCGGCAGCATGTGCTTGACCGCCGCGATGACATCGAGCGTCGAAGCGTTTCCCGTCTTGAATATGGGAATGACGATGCCGCGCCTGCCGTTCAACCGGACGATGTTGACCTGGACGCCCGACCCTTCCCGCACGTGCGCCACGTCGCGCACGTACACGGTCGCCCCGTTGATCTGCTTGATCGGCAGATCATTGAGATCCCGGACGGAGTCGGGGCTGGCGTTCGTGCGCACGTTATACTCACGGCCGCCGATCTTGACGGTGCCGGCCGGCAGGATCACGTTGCCCGCGTTGATGGCGTTGCTGACGTCCGACGGCGACAGCCCCTTGGAATACAGCGCGGCCAGATCGAGGTCCACCATTACCTGCCGCGGCTTCCCTCCCACGCTCGGTCCGATCGCGGCTCCACGAATCGTGGCCAGCGGCACCCGGACGAAGTTGTTGCCGAAGTCGTTGACCTGGTCCTCGGACATCGAGTTGCTGCCCAGGGCGAGCTGGGCGATCGGGACGTCGGTCGCGTTGAACCGGACGATCGTGGGCGGCGTCGCGCCCGGTGGGAGCACCTTGATGATCGCTTCCGACGCCGCGGTGATCTGCGCCACTCCGGCGGCGACATCGGCGTCCGGCTGGAAGTAGATCTTGATCACGGCGACGCCGGCGAACGACGAGGATTCGATGTGCTCGATGTCGTTCGCGGTCGAGGAGTAGAACCGCTCGCTCGAGGTCACGATCCGGCGCTCCATCTCCTCCGGCGCCATCCCGTAGTAGTACCACACCACGGTGACCACCGGCAGGTTGATCACCGGGAAGATGTCGACCGGCATCCGCACGATCGCGAAGATCCCGAAGATGAAGATCAGCAGCGACATACACACGAACGTGTATGGCCGCCGCAGCGCCAGAATGACGATCCACATCATGGCGGGCCGCTCCTCCTACAGATCGCGCCCCACGAGCGCCTCCAGCGATGCACGGGCAATCAGATAGTTATAGCGCGCCGTCACGAGATCCACCCCGGCCTGCGCCTCCGCGAGTTGCGCCGTACTGAGATCGAGGAACGTGTCCACCCCGTTCTGATACCGGACGCTCACCACCCGCAGATCCTCCTGAGACACCCGCACCGCTTCCTCTGACTCTGCCACGTTCTGCCAGGTAAACCGGACGCTCGCCAGCAGCCGCTCCGCCTCGGCCCGCGCAAACCGGCGCGTGTCCGTGGCCGTGACCTTCGCCGTACGCGCGGTCACCGACGCCCGCGTCACGTCGTCCTCGCGCTGGAATCCGTTGAATAGCGGAAACGTCGTCCCCAGCTCGATCAGCCACCCGGGCCGGATCGAGCCGAACGCCTCCGAGTTGTTCGCCCAGTTGTAACCGCCGGTCAACCGGATGTCCGGAACGTACTGGGTCTGCGTGGACCGCACGGTCGCGTCCGTTGCACGCGCGAATTCATCTGCCGTCCGTACGCCCGGGCTGCCGTGGACGGCAAGATCGATGAGCGCCGAGTCCCCGAGCGACAGCGCCACCGGCGGCAGGCTGTCACCGCCTCGCGTCCCCACGGCGCCATCCACGCCGACCAGGCGGCCCAGCGCATACACGCTCGTGGTGAACGTGTCGCGGGCCGCGATCAACTGCTCGTGCGCCGTCGTCAGGTTGAGCCGCGCCAGCAGCACGTCGGCGCGGGTAGCGGTTCCCCGCCGCATCCGCGCATCCGCGTATTGCAGCGCGCGGTCCGCGGTCGCCACGCGATCCAGCGACACGGCGACCAGATCTCGCGACCGGCGCACCTGGTAGAACGCCGCCCGAGCGGTGAGGCGGACCGCGTACCGCTGCTCGATGAGCGCCGCGTCAGCCGAGCGGGTGTTGGCCCGCGCCGCTCTGATGTCGGCGCTGCGGCGCCCGCCGGTAAAGACGTCGTACGACGCCTCCAGCCCGAGCGAGTACGCCTGTGCCTGATAGGAGAACACCGGCCCGCTCACCGGTCCGGACGGAAGCGAGCGTTCGTTGCTCTGAAATATCCCCGAGTTCATCGTGAGCGCCGGCAGAAACTCCCCGTATGCGACCCGCTCACCGGATTGGCCCGTACGCACGGCGCCGTTGGCCTGCGCGATCGCGGGGCTGTTGCGGAGCGTCGCCTGCACGACTTCGTCGATCCCCATCACGGCCGCATACTGCACCGTGCTGTCGGTTCGGGTCGTGTCGTACCCATAGGTCAGCGGCCGGAGGGGCGCCGGCGGTGTTGTGTCGGCGGCCGCAGGCATCCGCGCCTGGCCCGCGTGCGCCGCGGAATCGCCGCCCCCCTGCGCGCGAGCCGCCGGCGTCGCGAGCGCCGCAGCCGCCACACATCCACAAAGCAGGCGTCCAAACCGCGCATGTATCCGCAAACCCGTCCTCCAACCCATCGCGCAATACCTCTTTGCGACCGCACCCGTGAGGCGGTCGTGATCGGCAAGACCGGGCCGGAGGAGCGCCTTTTCGAGGGAACGCGGTCTCGAGGGAACGCCATCTCGGCGAGGCAATCGTGCCGCAACTGCCCCGGGCCAGTGTAGCACCGCTAACTCAACCAGAAACTGCCTCGCGCGGCGGACCGGAGCCCACCGCCAAACGCCGGCCGCCCCCCACGAACTCCCGGGGCGGATCCCTACCCACACGTGTACGCGCGACGCGTCGCCCATGCTGACGCCCCGTGCCCGCGCCGAAACCTCAATGCCGGCTGCAACCCCGGCGGCCGCCAATCGTCGCCTAAGAGAGCGCGTCCGACGCAGCCCATCGCGCCCGCGAGCGCCTGCCACGTGCCGGCCAGGCCGGTCACAATGACGGCACCCATCCGGCGGAAGTGCCGCTCTGTCCCGCAAATGCCGGGTCCACCACACCAGATATAATTAGACACCCGCATGTTCTGTCGCCACGCACCAGGACCGAGTCTTCCCGATGTATGAGACGGAGGTCAACGGACACGTCGAGTCCGCGGACCAGATTCCGGCGCCGATCAGGCAGCGCTTCCACGATCTGGCCGGCCAGGTCACCACCCGGTCCGTCTTGCCGTGGGGCGAGCACTGCACCGAGTGCGTCTGGCCGACGTGCTACACGACGTGCGACCTCTACTCGCCACGGACAGACGGGAAGTGCCGCCGGTTCGTCGATGGCATGGTGCGCCTCGACGCCCCACAGACGGCCAACGGCTACATCCTCAAGATCTCGTTCAAGCAGTGGGGCAAGCTGTGGGCGCCGGGCAACGTCCACCTGATGCCGGCGGGCGAGGCGCGATCGCTCGAGCAGCGCGATCGGCGGCTGGGCCAGGTACTGTATCAGATCGGAGTTCCGGCGCCGGTCAAGCGCTTCGCGATGTGGCGCCGGTACGACTACAAGAAGAAGAAAGCGCAGTCGCGCCGCGCCTCGGCACAGATGCCGGAATACTTCGTGGTGGAGTGCTACAATCCCAACACGGCGGCGATCGCCCTGTCGCTCACCATGCGGCCCGACGATCCGTCGCATCCGCTCCCGTTCCAGACGCTGCTCACCGCGGCCCCGGGATATTCGCGCTTCGCAGTTCCCATGACGGACATCACGCGCGCGCTCGATGTCCACGCGCCGTTCAGCGTCGAGCTGATCCCGAACAACGTGCCGGATGGCACGACGCTGTATTTCGGGATGGTGGACTTCGCGAGCGGCGCCACACTCACGCCCGACACCCCGGGCCCGGCGGCGGAACGTAACGGCAAGACCGGCGGCGCGGCCACCGGCGCCTCCACCGAGGCCAAGACCAAAGCCAAGACGTACAAGTGCATCGTGTGGGATCTCGACAACACGATGTGGGACGGCATACTCGTCGAAGACGGCGCGGCAGCCCTCACGCTCAAGCCCGGCATCACGGAGATCATCCAGCAGCTCGACCAGCGTGGTATCCTGCACTCGGTCGCGAGCAAGAACGACGCCCCCGAAGCGCTCAAGGTGCTGGAGCAATTCGGCATCCGCGAGTACTTCCTGTACCCGGAGATCTCGTGGGGCCCCAAGAGCGAGGCGATCAAGCGCATTGCCCAGCAGCTCAACATCGGGCTCGATACGCTGCTCTTCGTGGACGACTCCGACTTCGAGCTCGCGCAGGTCCTCGCGGGGTGCCCCGAGGTCCGCACGCTCAACGCGAATGCGTACCGCTCGATCCCCTCGCTGGCCGAGTGCCAGGTCCCGGTGACCGCGGAAGCCGGTGAGCGGCGGAAAATGTACCAGACCGAGTCAGTCCGGCAGACGGTCGCGGGCCGGTTCGGTGACGACTATCTCGCGTTTCTTCGCGACTGCCATCTCGAGGCACATCTCCGCCCCCTGACACCGGCCAACGTGCAGCGCGTGCACGAGCTGACGCAGCGCACGAACCAGATGAATTTCTCCGGTAACCGGTACGACCGGGCGGTCCTCGAACGCATCATCGCCACGCCGTACCTGGACACGTTTGTGCTCGATTGCCGCGACCGGTTCGGCGACTACGGCGTCGTCGGATTCTGCATCGTCGACCGCCGCGAGCCGCGGATCACGGACCTCGCCTTCAGTTGCCGCGTGCAGTCCAAGCGCGTCGAGCACGCGCTTCTCTCATACATCCTGACGCGGTACCGCCAGCCGGCCGGCCGCGATGTCTATGCCAATTATCGCAAGACCCCGCGCAACGCGCCATCGGGGCGGGTGTTCGACGATGTCGGCTTCGAGCCGGCCGGCGAGACCGAGGCGGGGTCGTCCCTGATCTTCAGCCAGACACGGGACGTCCCCGACGACGGCATTATCGAGGTGATCTACCATCCGGCGGAGGACTCGCCGGCTGGCGCCTCCCCGGGGTAAGATCTCCGGCATGGCCACCATTCGCGACTCGCTCAAACGAGCGTACTACAGCGCCGTCTCCGCGGTGCACCGGAGACCCGTCGCGCTCGGCGAGACGCCGCCGATGGTGACCTTCACGTTCGACGACTTTCCGCGCTCCGCGTACGACGCGGCCGGTGCGACGTTGCGGGCGTTCGGCGGCCACGGTACGTACTACGCGGCGGCCGGCTGGATGGACGGCGGCCCTCCGTCCAGCGATCGGTACCGCACAGCCGACCTGCCCGACCTGCTCCGCGATGGCCACGAGTTGGGGACCCACACCTACAGCCACGTGTCGTGCCGCTCGCTCTCGACGGCCGCATACGCGGCGGAGATCGCCAGGGGCCACGAGGCGTTGCAGCAGCTCGTCGGTGATGGGGCGTCCGCGCATTTCGCGTTTCCGTTCGGTGCGGTGACGCCCGCGGTGAAGAAGGCCGCCGCACGCCAATGCCCGAGTTGCCGGGGCACGATCGGCGGGTGCAACGGCCCGGTGGCCGATCTCAACTTTCTTCGCGCCAATCACCTCTACAGCGACTCCGTCGCCTTTCCGGACATCCAGGCCCTCATCGCCGGCGCCGCGCGGCCCGGGCGATGGCTCATCTTCTACACCCATGACGTCCGCGACCATCCCTCGCCGTTCGGCTGCACGCCGCGGTACTTCGAGGACACGGTGCGGTGCGCCGCCGGCGCGGGCATGCGCATCCTGACCGTCGGCGAGGCTCTGGCCGCGATCGGCGCGGCACCCCCGGCGTCCCCAGCGTCCCCGGCGCCAGCCGCGACGCCGGCCTGATGCCGCCGAGCACGTCCGAGCATCAGGAGTCGTCCGCCATTTTCACCGCCCGCAGCTCCCAACGGGGCCGCATCACCGGCATCTACACGGGCCTCGTCGCCGCGAATCTCGCCGCGTGGGGATGGGCGCTCGCGGCGTTCCACCAGTACCCCGTCATACTCGGGACCGCCCTGCTCGCGTACGGACTCGGACTGCGGCACGCGATCGACGCCGATCACATCGCGGCGATTGACAATGTGACGCGCAAGCTGATGCAGGAGGGTGAACGGCCGGTCGCCGTTGGACTGTTCTTCTCGCTCGGCCACTCGACGGTGGTCGTGCTCGCGTCGATCGCCATCGGTGCCACGGCCATCGCGTTCAGCCAGCAGTTCGCGACACTGCGCGACATTGGGGGCGTCATCGGCACCGTCGTGTCCGCCCTGTTCCTTCTGGCCATCGCGATCATCAATCTGGTGATCCTGGCCACGGTGTATCGCACGTTCCACCGGGTACGGCAGGGCGGCCCATACGTCCAGGAAGATCTCGACACGCTGTTGGCCGGAGGCGGACTGGTTGCGCGCGTATTCCGCCCAGTGTTCGGACTGGTCCGACGGAGCTGGCACATGTATCCGCTCGGATTCCTCTTCGGCCTGGGCTTCGACACCGCCACCGAGATCGGGCTGCTCGGGATCTCCGCCGCCGAGGCGTCGAAGGGAATGCCGATGTGGTCGATTCTGGTCTTTCCCGCACTGTTCACCGCGGGGATGGCTCTGGTCGACACCACCGACAGCATCCTCATGGTCGGAGCCTACGGATGGGCGTATGTCAAACCGCTCCGCAAACTCTACTACAACATGACCATCACCGCCGTGTCGGTGCTCGTCGCGTTGCTGGTCGGCGGCATCGAGGCGTTCGGCCTGCTCGCCGACAAACTGGGGCTACAGGGCCCGGTGTGGGAACTGATCCGGTCGCTCAACCGGCATTTCGGCATCATCGGTTATGTGATCATCGGCGTGTTCGTCGCGAGTTGGATCGTGTCGGCCATCGTGTACGAGATCAAGGGCTACGACCGGATCGAGGCCGCGTGACCGGCCCGCGGGCTGGCCGCTCCGCTGCCCGGCCGCCAGCGACCGCCCGGTGCACCATCCCGAAGGCCGCGCGACTGGAGTTTGGCCGGCGGCTGCGCGCCTGGTATCGGCGGAACGCGCGAGATCTGCCGTGGCGCCGCACGCGTGATCCGTACGAGGTGCTGGTCTCGGAGCTCATGCTCCAGCAGACACAGGTCGTCCGCGTCGTGCCCAGGTACGGAGAGTTCCTCCGGCGGTTTCCGACACTCGCGTCGATCGCCGCATCGGACCCGGCGCAGGTCATGGAGGCCTGGGAAGGACTCGGCTACTACGCGCGCGCGCGGTCCCTTCACCGGCTGGCCCGCCTCACGGCCCCGGCCCTCCCGGCTGACCCGGCCGCCCTGCGCGCGCTGCCCGGCATCGGGGAATACACCGCGGGCGCCGTCGCGTCGTTTGCGTACGAGCGGCGCGCCGCACTCGTCGACACCAACGTGGCCCGCGTGCTGATCCGCGTGTTCGCGCCGCGCCTCGATCCGAGGACGCCCCGCGGGCGGCGAACCGCGTGGGCGATCGCCGAAGCCACGCTCCCCCGCTCCGGCACGGTGGCATATGCGCAGAACCAGGCGCTGATCGAGTTGGGCGCGCTCATCTGCACCGCCCGCGTCGCCCACTGCACGGAGTGCCCGGTCAACAGCGTCTGCAAAAGCGCCGCGGCCGCCGGCGATCGGCGGCCGCGTGCCGGCAAGTCAGACCGAGCTGCCGCTACCGCCCGGCGGGACCCGTCAGCGTCCGCTGATAGGGTCGTTCCGGCGACCCGATATAGATCTGCCGCGGCCGCGAGATCTTCTGCTCCTTGTCGAGCAGCATCTCCTCCCACTGCGCCAGCCACCCGGCCGTCCGCGCGATCGCGAACAGCACCGTGAAGAACGAGGTGGGAAACTTCATGGCCCGGTAGATGAGTCCCGTGTAGAAGTCCACGTTGGGATACAGCTTGCGCGACACGAAGTAGTCGTCGGCGAGCGCGATCCGCTCGAGTTCGAGCGCGATCTCGAGGTCCTTGTCCATACCCACGGACTCGAACACATCGTAGGCCAGCCGCTTCACGATCTTGGCTCGCGGGTCGTAGCTCTTGTAGACGCGATGGCCGAAGCCCATCAGACGCCCCGACCCGCCCTTGACGGCCTCGATGAATGCCGGCACGCGCGCCTTGTCTCCGATCTCCTGGATCATGCGGAGCACGGCCTCGTTCGCCCCGCCGTGCAGCGGGCCGTAGAGCGCCGCGATGCCTGCCGCGACCGCCGAGTACGGATCGACATGCGAAGATCCCACTCCGCGGACCGCGCTCGTCGAGCAGTTCTGTTCGTGGTCCGCGTGGAGAATGAAGAGGATCTCGATCGCGCGCGTGAACACCGGATTCGACCGGTACTTCGGCTCGCTCATCCGGGCGACCATCGAGAGGAAGTTCTCGCCGTACGAAAGGTCGTTGTCCGGGTAGACGAACGGCAGACCCTTCATGTGCCGGTAGATGAACGCGGCGATCGTCGGCACCTTGGCCACGAGGCGGACGATCGAGATGTTGCGCTCCACGGGATCGAAGATGTCCTTCGACTCGGGATAGAACGACGACAGCGCCGCGACCGCACTGCAGAGCATCGACATGGGATGCGCGTCGTAGCGGAATCCCGACAGAAACGTCTTCAGGTTCTCGTGCACGTACGTGTGATACGTGATGTCATGCACGAAGGCGTCGTACTGCGTCTGGCTGGGCAGCTCCCCATGGCGCAACAGCCACGCGACCTCGAGGAAGCTGGCCTTCTCCGCCAGTTGCTCGATGGGATACCCGCGATAGCGCAGGATCCCCTTGTCCCCATCGATGAACGTGATGGCGCTCCGGCAGGCGGCGGTATTCATGAACGCGGGATCGTAGCTCAGAAGCCCGTGGTCGCCCGGGGTCGCCGAGAGTTGCTGGAGGTCGGCGGCACGGATGGCACCGTCGGTGATCGCGAGTTGGCGGCTCGTGCCGGTGCGCGAGTCTTTGACGTCGAGGAAGTCAGGCATTCGAATGTCTGGAGAAACGAACGGTGAAATCGTGCGAAACTGGCGCGGCAGCGCGTTCGGGGCCATCCCTCAGCGCCGCGCGACCCCCGAATAAATAATCATCGAGCGGACGGACCGCTGCGATCCGGCGAGGCCGGCGATCGGGTGACGCCGCGGCCGGCGACGCGGATGACGCAGGCTACAGCCGGGGCGCGATCGGCAGGTCGAGCTCGAAGTGGAACCGAGTTCCCTTGTCCGAGGTATCGACCGCCAGCTCTGCGCCCAGGGAGGCCACCAGTTTCTGGCAGATGGCCAATCCAAGCCCCGCGCTCGAGAAGGTGTATTCGCCCGGCTTCGGCCGCCGGCGAAACGCGTCGAAGAGCGTCTCCATCACCTGCTCGGGGATGCCGCGCCCGGTGTCCTGGACCGAGAACTCCAGCCGGGTGCGCGACCGCTGCGTCGCGGCGACCTCGACGCCACCTTCGGCCGTGAATTTGAGCGCGTTGGTCGTGAGGTTCAGCAGGATGCGGTTGAGGACCGCGGGCTGCCCGATCCGGGCGTCAGCCGGGGGCGGGACGAGCCGCACGGCCAACCCCTTCTCCTCCGCGATCGGCCGCACGATCGCGCCAACAAGCTCCATGAGATTCGCGACCGAGAATGGGATCGGCTGCTGGTGCAGCAGCCCCTCGCCGCCGCGGGCCAACTCGATCACGTCCCCTGCCAGCGTGCTCAGCCCGAACGCGGCGCTGTAGATCAGACCGATCTGACGCTCCTGGATGGCGGTCAGCGGCCCGCTCTGCATCGCCCGCAGCCGCTCGGCCAGGAACAGAATCGAGCCGAGCGGGGAACGCATGTCGTGCGCGACTTCGACGATGAGCTGCATCGCGTCACGGCCAGCGAGGTGCGCCGCGAACTGCTCCGCGACATCAGGAGCAGCATCAGGAGCAGTATCAGGAGTTACATCAAGAGCGGCCGCAGCAGGCGCCGGCGGCACCGCGTCTGATACGGGGACGCTTGCAGGCGCCACGCTCGCCGCGGGCACGCTCGCCGCGGGCACGCTCGATGCCACGCCGGATGGCACCGGGCTCGATGGCGGCGGACCGGGCGACGCCGGGCCAGATGAACTGGGTGCGCTGCGCATCGCGTCGCTGGGTTCGACCGACTCCGCCGGTATCGGCGGCGCCCCCCCGATCATTCAAGGGTACCGGACAGCTCGTCGCGCCGGAATCCATGCTTCTCCATCAAACGGTACAGCGTCGTGCGGTCGATGTTGGCCAGCCGTGCCGCGCGGGACATGTTGCCGCCGGCACGCACCACGAGCCGCTGCAGATACTCTTTCTCGAAGTGCGCGACCAGCTTGTCCTTGGCCGAGTGGTACGCATCGCTCATGATCGCAGCCGACACACCGTCGGCGGGCGGATGGGACACCGCGTCTTCGTACACGGGAATGTCTTCCGGACGGATCGGCTGGGCCGGCTCCGCGATCACGGCCACGTGCTCGATGACGTTCTGCAACTCGCGCACATTGCCCCGCCATGGACGGCTGCGGAGGAACTCGATGCAGGAGTCCGTGAGTTTCGGCGCCGTGTCTCCCGCCGGGCGGTGCCGCTCCCAGTAATGCGCCAGGAAATGGTTGGCCAGCAGGGGAATGTCTTCGAGCCGTTTGCGCAGGGGGGGCAGTTTGATCGGCACGACCCGCAGACGGTAGAACAGGTCCTCGCGCAGGACGCCGCTGTTCACCGCTTCCTGCGGCTCGCGATTGGTGGCCGAGATGAATCGCACGTCGACGACGGCGTCCTGCTGCTCGCTCCCCACGCGCCGCACCACCCCGTCCTGCAGTACGCGCAGCAGTTTCGCCTGCAGCGGATGCGACATCTCGGTCAGCTCATCGAGAAAGAGCGTGCCGCCGTTGGCCGTCTCCAGCAATCCGGGTTTGTCGCGATCGGCGCCGGTGAACGCGCCCTTCCGATGCCCGAACATCTCCGATTCGAGCAGCGGCTCCGGAAGGGCCGCGCAGTTGATCGGCACCAGCTTGCGGCTCGCCCGGCGGCTGTGCCGGTGGATGAACTGCGCGATCAGCTCTTTGCCAGTGCCCGACTCGCCGCTGATCATCACCGACGCATCCGTGGACGCGACCTTGCGCGCGAGATCGACTGCCTGCCGGAACGCCGGCGAGACGCCGAGGAGCGTGATCCGGTCGCTGTTGCCATGCTGCTCGGTCATCTGCGTGCGGAACTCGCGGGTCTCCCGTGCGACCATGACGGCATGGGACGCGCGTCCGAGCAGGATCTGCATGTGCTGCGCCGAGAACGGCTTCGGCAGGTAGTCCCACGCTCCGGCCCGCAGGGCCTCGATGCTCGTCGACACGCTGGGATTGCCGGTCATCACGATGACGATGGTTTCGCGATGGGCGTCGAGCGCGCCGCGGAGGATGTCCATCCCCGTGACCGGTGTCATATACAGGTCGACGAGGATGATGTCGAACTTCCGGCGCTTGAGCAGGTCGAGTGCCTCATCGCCCCGGCCCGTCGTCGTCACGTTGTAGCCGTCGATCTGGAGAACGCTCGCGCACCCTTCGCGCAGCGTCCGATCATCGTCCACCAGCAGAATGCGCAGACTAGACCGAAACTCCGGAGACCCAGCCGGAACGTCACGCGCCGCCGTCACGGGCGCGGCCCCGCTACCCATGGAAATAGGGGGCGTACCGCCCGAGGCGCACCCGAATGCGGCATCGCTGGACATGGCGCCGGCCGAACTTCCGACTGGCGTACGACGGTCCGACGTCATAGCATCTCCTAAACGTGAGCGAGCTCCAACGTGCTAAGGCTAGTTAGCGCAGCCTGTTGCGGGTGTCAAGACAGTTCGTTGCGTCGACGATACACTGACTGTCACATTCAGTCGACACAGTGTTGCGTAACGTCTACACCTAGGACGACCAACCGCATAGTTTGGCTCCGATCAGTGGATGCCGAGTCTGGGCTTGATCTTGCGCTGCCCGAAGCGGTGTTCGGCGGCTGGCCGGCGCCAGGCCTCCTAGATTGCAGGAACCACTTGGCCCCCACCCCGCGATCCCGCGAATGACCCACTC
Organism: Gemmatimonadota bacterium; assembly: GCA_021324775.1. Classification (GTDB taxonomy): domain Bacteria; phylum Gemmatimonadota; class Gemmatimonadetes; order Gemmatimonadales; family Gemmatimonadaceae; genus Palsa-1248. Next base: position 66,046 of record JAJPIM010000026.1, on the reverse strand, counting down.
GCCTCTCCCCTCGCACCTGCCGGTGCCCGCTCGGCCAGGCGGTCCCGCCGGCCCGGGTACCGAGATTGCTCTCCACGGAGACGGATGGGGCCCGCCCCCACCGATGGTGGCCGGCGACGCCGAAGGCCGCACGCCATGGCATCGCTATCTCGCCGCACTCCGGCGATTCCAGTGGCTGATCGGCGGATGCGTCGTCGCGGCCGTCGCAGCCGGATTCGTGACGACCCGGTTCGTCGCGCCCGAATACGAGGTGCACGGCACGATCTGGATCTCGACGCCAGATGAGCGCCACCAGACGCCGGGCCAGCCGATCCAGGCCGATCAGCTCCTCAACTCGAGTACCTGGGAGCAGCTGTTCACGAGCCTGCGCGTGACGGACTCCGTCGTGCTCAAGCGGCGGTTGTATCTGCACACGCCCCCGACCGGATCGCCACTGTTCGTCGGATTCGATGTCGGCCCGACGTACCGCTCCGGCACCTACGAGTTGGCGGTCAATCCCGCCAGCGCCCAGTACACGTTGTCGGTGGTCGGACCGCCGCTCACGGTCACTGAGCGCGGCCAGTTCGGCGATTCGATCGGCCGCCAGCTTGGCTTCCACTGGCATCCGTCGCCGGCGGCCCTTCGCCAGGCGGGCACGGTCCGGTTCACCGTCGATCCGATCCCGCAGGCGTCGCAGTCACTCGTCGATCACTCGACGGCCGCGCTGCCCGACCAGAGCCAGTTCATGCGGGTGGGTCTCACGTCGAACCACGGGTACGATGCGGCGGCGAACCTCAACGATTGGATGACGCAATTCGTTTCGGTCGCCGCAGACCTCAAACGGCGGAAAGTCGTCGAGGTCACATCGATCCTCGGCACGCAGCTGCAATACGCGGCTGCGAGGCTCAACAGCGCGGAGCGCGCGCTCGAGGTGTACGAGACCGGCAACGCCGACCTCGTCGCGCGCGGGCAGCCCGATGTGACATCCGGCGGGCTCGGGACCGCTCCGCTCACCACGGCCGTCGGACCCGGGCAGAACCCGATGGTCGCGAATTATTTCACCAACCAGGTGCAGCGCGACAACCTGCGACGCGATATCGCGCGGGTCAAGTCGATTCTGACGACGCAGGGCACGCCGCAGTTCAACCCGGAAGATCTGTTGTCGGTGTCGTCGCTGATGCTCAACGCGGACAACCTGAACAACGCGATCAAGACCTACAGCCAGAAACAGAACGAGCTGCGCGATCTGCGGCTCAAATACACCGACGACTACAAACCGGTCCGGGACCTGCAGGCCGCCGTCTCGACGCTACAGTTACAGACGATCCCGCAACTGGCGGACCAGGCGCTCGCCCGCCTGCAAACCAGCGAGCAGGCCGTGTCGCAGCAAGTCGCCACGGCATCGCACGACATCACCGAACTGCCGCGGGCCCAAGTCGAGGTGATGCGCCTCCGCCGCGAGGTGGACCAGGCGGCCCTGCTGTACAACACGCTCCAGAGCCGGTACGAGGAAGCCCGCCTGGCGAGTGAGAGCGCCATCCCCGACGTCCAGATTCTCGACCGGCCCGTGATTCCCAACGCGCCGACCCGCAATACCAAGCCCCGCATCATGTTCATGTCGCTGATTGGCGGCCTCGGACTCGGACTGGCGCTCGCCATCCTCTTCGACCGTCTCGACCGGCGGGTGCGGTATCCCGAGCAGGCCACCGACGAGTTGGGACTGCCGATCATCGGGACGGTGCCGCGGGTCCCCGCGACGACGCGGGACGTGGACGACGAGTCGTCGGCGCAGGTGGTCGAAGCGTTCCGTACGGTCCGGCTCAATATCCTCACGCTGTTCGATCCGAACGCGCCCGTCGTATTCACGATCACGAGTCCCGGGGCCGGCGAAGGCAAGTCGCTTATCTCCTCGAACCTCGCGATGTCCTTCGCCGAGTCGGGGCGGCGCACGCTTCTCGTCGACGGCGACATCCGGCGCGGCCAGCTCCACGCAACCTTCGGCATCCATCAGGCGCCGGGGGTGCTCGACTACCTGACCGGCAACGCCTCGCTCGAAGAGGTACTGCAGAACACCGACTACGAGAATCTCACCGTCGTCTCCTGCGGGGCGCGACGGCATCGCGGACCGGAGCTGCTCGCGTCGGAACGCATGCTGCAATTCCTCAACTCGCTCCGGCCGCACTTCGACGTCATCATCATCGACAGCCCGCCGCTGGGCGCGGGAATCGATCCGTTTGCGCTCGGTGCCGCGACCGGCAACCTCATGGTCGTGCTCCGCGTCGGCCGCAGCGATCGCCAGATGGCACAGGCCAAGCTGAGTGTCGTCGACCGGTATCCGATCCGCGTGCTCGGATGTGTGCTGAACGATATCAAGGCGGAAGGCGCGTTCCGCTACTACTCGTATCTCTACGGGTACAACCTCGACGACTCCGAGCGCCAGGCCCAACTCCCGTCGAGAGTGGGCGAAGTCGGAACGCGTGAGGAAGTCACGGGCTAGCGAAGCTGGCGAGCCCCGGCCGAGATGCGCTGAACGCGCAGCGCGCTTAGGGGCGCAGGTCTAACGGCCCAGCCCAGTGACGGATGCCAGCGGCCAACGCAGCAGCCGCCGTTCGCGAACGGCGGCTAGGCGCGAACGCCCGCGAAGGCCTGAATGGGGACGTTCAAGGCCCCCCCGCGTCCCGCTCCTTGCCGCAGCGCCGCCGCCGCGCGGACCAGCATCTCGACCGCATCGACTGCGGATTCCGCATAGTCAGGCACCGCATAGTAGCCGGCGCGGATCCGGACGCGCGCCGCGCCATCGGCGCCCCGCGGGATCACGATGTGCTCCGCATCCATGATTGCACGCACGCGTTCGGCCAGGCGCTCGGCCCCCGACGCCTCGGTCGCCGCGGCGACGATGGCGAACTCGGTGGGACCGAGCCGGCCAACGGCGTCGGACGTCCGGCCAGTCCGCTGCAGCACGCCGCCCAACTGCTCGGCGACACGCACGACGGCATCGTCGGTGGCCGCATCATCCATGCGTGCGCCGTCGGGCGATGGGGTGAGCGCGACACAGGCGAGCGGGTCGCGGCGCCGCGCCGCCGCCGCCCCGATCTCACGGGCACGACGCGCCAACCCGCGCGCGTTGTACAACCCGGTCGCGGGATCGAGAAGCCCTTCGTCCCGGAGGCGGTCGGCCTCCCGTTTGGCCCTCGCAAAGGTGTCCAGCTTGTGCAGCAGGACGTCCCCATCGAGCGGGAGAGCCACGTAGTCCCACGCCCCGCTCCTGTAGGCGGCGACCTGCTGCGAGCGCTGGCCAGGATCGGAGGTGGTCACGATCATGGGCGTCGCCGGGCCGAGTTGGTCTTCGCCGCGCAACGCCGCGCACAACTCCAATCCGTCGCCGTCAGGCAGCCTCGCGTCGAGAATCACCGCGTCAGGCCGAACGCGCCGTGCGAGATCGAGCGTCTGGCGCGCGTTGTACGTCCGCAGCACTGCATAGCCGTTCGGGCCAAGGATCGTTTCGAGCGACCGGGCAGACCACTCCTGGTCGTTCGCAATGAGCACAAGCAGCGGGCGCGCGGCGCGTTTTGTCGCTCCCAAGGTGGCCTCTGGCATGTGCCGCGAGTTATGCAGGTCTCGTGCGGGATTTCGCGATCAGCGTAACCGTCACGGGCATAACGAGTTCGTATTTTTTAGCGGCCTCGTCTATTACCGCCCGGTGCCGCATTAGCTCTACAGCTTCGATGGTAGCGCGTAACACGCAGCGCACTGCAGGTCACATCAAGCGATAGCCAAGTCATACCTGAGTGGTACCTGTTCAACGTACGACTGGCTGTGACCGATGTCACACCGGCTGTCCCGGTACGCCACGCCGATGTCACGTTGCACGCTGATCATCAGTCATGAACAGAAGGCACGGCTTTCTCGACGCTACAGTCATGTAGTTTGCGCTCTACAGGTGGCGTCGTCTGGCCACATGAATACTCGGACGGCTCATCCCGTAACCGCCACCGCTCCAAGGTATTACCAAAAATCCCCGCACGTACCTCCCGTAGCACGGTGGGTGCGTATGTTTCCCGCGTCTCTTGCTCGGACCCTCGTGTCACTCGTTGCCGCCCCCGATCGCACCGCTCGTCGCCCCTCTCCGCCAGTGCTGTTGACGCTACCGCCATGCCGCCACTCCGGCGCCACATCACGCCAGCCGCTCCCCGCTTCGAGACGAGCCAGCCGCTTGGGTCGCCGCGCCAGCGTGGCGGCGCTGTTCGCGGCGGTGTTGTTGGCGGCCGCCGTGCTGCCGGCAGCGTCAGGCGCCCAGACATCGCCCACCACCCCGCCGCCCGCGGTGACCTCCCCTGGTTCCACGGGACTCGGCGCCGTCGCGTCGCGGTCGGACCTGGAAGCGCTGGCCGCCGGCAACGGCCCGCAAGCTGCATCAGCGCGAGAGCGCCTGGCCAATGGGGACTTCCAGGCCGGCGACCGGATCGCGATGGTCGTGCAGGGCGAGCCGACATTGAGCGACACGGTCACCGTTCGCGCCAACCAGGTCATCCATCTCACGAACATGCCGGACATCTCGCTCCACGGTGTCCTGCGGTCGGAGCTGCAGGACTTTCTCAGACAGCAGCTCGGCCGGTATCTCCGGAATCCGGACGTGCGCGCCGTCTCGCTCGTCCGCGTCGACGTCCTGGGGCCTGTGCTCAGGCCTGGCTTCTACACGGCGCCGGCCGATGAACTCGTGAGCGATGTCGTCATGCAGGCGGGAGGGCTGTCCGCCCAGGCCGATATCAACAAGACCGTCGTCCGTCGCGGCGAGGCCCTGGTGCAGCCGGCCTCACGCGTTCAGGAAGCACTGGCTCGCGGCGAGACACTCGACCAGCTCGATGTACGGGCCGGTGACGCGATCGTCGTCGGGGAACGGCCGGCCGGCGGCAATCTCGTTCGCGTTCTGGAAGTCGTCGGCGCGATCGCCGGCATTGCGGTCAGCGTCGTGCTGATCACCCGTCACTAGACCTGCCTCTAACCTGGAATCGACGGCCCCAAGCCGCTTCATGGACCTCTCCCGCGCTCCCACCCGGCCCTCCGGCCAGGCTTTACCCGACGTGCGGACGATCGGACCGTCCCGCGTCTCGGGAGAGATCCGCCCAGGCTGGGTCTCCGGTGCGGCGGCTCGCGTGATCGCGGGTCTTGCTTCCGTCGAACCGGTCCGTCCCGCCCGGATCTCGAGCGCGCACGCCGCGAACCGCGCCGCCCACGCGCCCCGGAGCCGGTCGGAGATCGCCAATCGCGCCGCCAACATCGTGATCGCGACCGTCGCGTTGATCGCGCTGACTCCGGTTTTCCTGATCATCGCGATCATCGTCAAGCTGACCTCACCCGGCCCGATCCTGTACACGCAGACCCGCGTCGGCATCGACCGCCGGTCGCGACGTGCGCTCGCGCTCTACGACCGCCGCGCCCGCGACGTCGGTGGGCTCGTCTTCACGATCTACAAGTTCCGCTCGATGTACATCGACGCCGAGCGCCATTGCGGCGAGGTGTGGGCCACGAAGAACGACCCGCGGGTCACACCGGTCGGGCGCTTCCTGCGCAAATCCCGCATTGACGAGCTGCCGCAACTCTGGAACGTGCTCAAGGGCGACATGAACATCGTCGGCCCGCGCCCAGAGCGCCCTGGGATCGTGGTCCGTCTCAAGGAAGACATCTCCGACTACGCGCTCCGCCAGCGGGCCAAGCCAGGCATCACCGGCCTCGCCCAGATCAGCGCGGCGTACGACGCGTCGATCGATGACGTGCGGGTCAAGGTGCGCTACGATCTCGAATACCTGCGGCGGCAGGGTCTCGTCGAAGACGTGCGCATCATGCTGAAGACCCTGCCCGTGATGCTGTTCAAGCGCGGCGGCTGGTAGTCGCCGTCACTGCCGGCCCGCTCGTGACCGCACCCAGACAGCCGGGGGCGGACCCCGGCCCCAGGGAAGGGAGACAGACCGACGACTTCATCACGTCGTCTCCCGCGCTCCCGCCAGCGCCCGGTCCCGCACCTCCATCTCCGCCCCCCGAGATCGCCGCCTCGCTGCCCGTCCAACTGGAGCCGGGCGCACCGCTGCCCCTCGGCACCCGCGACCCCAACCCGGACAACACGCCGGTGCGCGGCATGACCCGCCCGGTCGTGCATTCTGGGCGCGCCGGTGCCTTCGTCCGGCTGCTCCGCCCGCGCCAATGGATCAAGAACACGTTCGTCTTGGCCCCGCTCATCTTCTCGGGGACGTTCATTTACGCGACCTCGGTCGAGCGCGCGATCATTGCGACGGCCCTCTTCTGCATCGCCTCGTCGGCCACCTATGTCTTCAACGACCTGACCGATCGGGCGGCCGATGCCGCCCATCCGACCAAATCGCGCACGCGCCCGATCGCGAGCGGAGAGGTCACGCCCGCCCAGGCCCGGATGCTCCTCGCCGTGCTGTACGCGATCGTCGCGGCCGCCGCGTTGTGGAGCGTCGATACGACCGCCGTCGCGGTGGCTTACGTGCTTCTCAATGCCGCCTACACGGTGAAGCTCAAGCACATCCCCGTCGTCGACATCTTCGCGCTGGCGGGCGGCTTCGTCCTCCGGGTGTTCTGCGGCGCCGTCGCCATCGGCGTCCCGCTGTCGCTCTGGATGCTCATCACCACGCTGTGCCTCGCGCTGTATCTCGCGGCGGTCAAGCGACGGGATGAACTCGTGGCGACCGGCGGGTCGGCGCGATCCGTCTTGCGCCTGTATACGGTCCGCCTGCTGGACCGGTACGCCGAGATGTCCGCGCTCAGTGCGGTGGTCTTCTATGGGCTGTTCGTCATCACCGTGCGGCCCGGGTTGGCGATCACCGTGCCGCTCGTGCTGTTTGGTCTCTTCCGCTACTGGTACATCGCGGAATCGGGAACCGCGTCGGAATCACCGACGGACGCCGTCTGGACCGACATCCCGCTCATTGCGACCGTGCTCGGATGGGGTGCCCTGTGTGCCGCGGTTCTGCTGCGGCACCGGTTCACCGGTCCGTAGAGTCGCACGACCACGCCGGTCCGCGGTCAGACCGGCCTGCGGGTCGGCTCCCACATCGGCATCCGCTGGCCCCGGAAGAACGTCACCCAGGCCAGCACCCCCGCGGCGATGCTTCCCACCAGATAGCCGCACAACGCGATTGGACGCGCGAGCGGCCGCCGATCGCCCGTCCGCAGCGCCCACCACCCAATCCCCGCACCCGCCACGGCAGCCGCCAGCACCACCACGGCGACACGGTTCGTCAGCGCCAGTACGACGAGTCCCAGCAGCGCGGGTGGCACCGCCAGATACACCAGCCACCGGCAGAGTTTGTGGCTGAACAGCATGAAAGCGAAGACGCCGTAGCGCCGCGCGTCGAGGAGCGCGCGCTTGTACCACAGCGTTGCGAGGCCGCGGGCCATCGTCCGGACTTTGCGCCGGAACTCCGAGCGCAGCGACACGGTCCGCGGGACAACGCAGCGAGCGGCGGCAACAGACACCGACCGGAATCCCCGCTCGCGCGCGATGAGCACACTCGCGAAGTCGCGGCTCAGGGCGTCGGGGAAATCCGGTGCGTACACCGGCCGGCGAAACCCGTAGTAGCATCCGCTCGCGCCGATGATGGACCCCAGTCGCGTCTCGAGATCCCGAACGGCCATCTCGTACCCGACGTATCCCGACTCGCCGCGGTTCCCCTCGGCCTCGGCATCTCCGATGCTGACGTCACGGCCCGATGCCACGCCGACCGTCGGATCGCCAAAGGCGCGCACGAGCGGCTTGATGGCGTCCGGTAGAATGCGCACCGAGGCATCCGTGTTGATGATGATCTCGGCGCGCACCACGCCGGCGGCCGCGTTCTCGGCAGCCGTCTTCCCGCGCCGCACCGGCAGCCGCAGCAGCTCGACTCCCCGGTCCGCGTATGCGCGCACCACGGCGTCGGTTCCGTCCGTGGACCCGTCGGACACGACCAGGATCTGCCGGCGGTCCGCCGGATAATCCGCGCGCAGCAGGTTCTCGATGGTCGCGCCGATCGACCGCTCCTCGTTGTAGGCCGGCACGGTGATGCTGATGAAAGGCCATTCGGCCGGGATCTCCGGTTCTGTCGCCCCCGGCCGCGTGCGGCCCAGGATCGTGAGCACGAGCGGATACAGACCGTATGCATACCCGACGAGCGCCACCGGGATGAACAGGAGCGCAACCGCCCACCATGGGCCGGCCACCGTCATGCCGCCCCGCGGCCGGCCTTGCGGAGTTGGCGGGCCGCTGCCAGGTCGGCGTACAGCCGGTCGTATCGGTCGAGCCAAGGGGCGGTGCCGAATTGCGTGCGGAGCCGCCCGCGCGCGCGCGCGGCGCGCGCCCGCCCCGACGCCGGATCATCGACTGAATCGCGAATCGCCCGGGCGAGCGCCGGCGGATCCTCAGGCGGGACCAGATACGCCTCTGCGGGTGACACGACGGCCGGGACACCGCCGACGGCGGTCGCCACGACCGGGATTTCCGCATCCATCGCTTCGAAGAGTGCGATCGGCGTGCCCTCGCTACGGGAACTCAGGACGAAGAGGTCGAAGCCGCGGAACAGACGGGGCGCATCATTCACCTGGCCCATCCACCGGACCGCCTCCGACACGCCAAGCCGCGCGGCGTCGGCTTCGAGCGCGGGACGCTCGCCTCCGCTGCCGATGACGGCGACCGTTAGCGGCCGGTCACGCAGCTCGGGCAGCGCCGCCAGCAAGACGTCCAGGCCCTTCTCGCGAGACAACCGGCCCACCCAGCCGATGATGAACTCATCCGCGCGCGCAAAGAGCCGCGTCCGCGCCTCGGCCCGCTCCAGCGGAGGCGCCACCTGGTCATACGCGTTCTGGATGACGTGGACCCGGGCCGCTGGTACCCCGAAGCGCATCAGCGCGTCAGCCACCGTGTCGGACACGGCGACCACCCCGTCGAATTGGCGAAAGGCCCGCCGCTGGATCGCCGCATTCACGAAGCTGCGGATCCCTTCCCCCGTGAACCCATGCACCGTCGTCACCGACGGGATGTTGCGCTCTTTCGCGATACCCGAATCCACGACGTCCGGCCGCCGTCCATGGGTATGCACGATGGACGCGGAGTGCTGGGCGGCGAGGTTTCGGATCGCCGCCCGCTCTCCCAGGTAGTCCCGGCGGCCGACGATCACCGGGACCGCCAGCACGCTGGTTCCCGCGAGGCTGGTGACGAAGGGGTGCTCGTACGCTTCGGCCGCGGCGTCGGCGGCCAGCCGGTGGTTCCGCTCGAGGACTGCGGCCACCGTAACCGTGTGCCCCCGCGCCGCTTGGCCGACCGCGAGCGCCCGGACCACCCGTTCGAGTCCGCCAGCCGGAGCCGGCGCCAGGACATGTAGGATCGATCGTTGCGATGCTGGCTGGACGACGGGCACGTCCGTAGGCTAGCGCGAACCTTTCAACGGGAATAGGGGCGCCACATCACCAATTCGCGGGTTGCTCCCGGGTATCCGCGCTTGGCGCGCTATTTTCCAGTGGCGTATCGCGCCGATGCGCGTCGATTGTAGAGGCAATGCCACAGATGCCGGTTGACGCGTGGCCAGCCCGCGGCCGCGGGTTGGTGGCACCCCGTGTTTCGATCTCTTTGACGATTGTTAACTCACTAATCGACATAGACTTGAGAATGATTCCCGTGAGCCGGAGACTGGGCCCGTGGCGTCGCTTCGCGTGGCCACTGGCTTGCTGAGTGGTGGACATCGTGGACCCCAATACAAGCTCCAACCCCGAGTCCAGCTTCGGCCGGTCCGCCCCGACCCATCGCGGCGCCTCTTCCCTCGGTCGTGACGTCAGGCCCATGCGAGTGACGGCGCAGACACCGGGCGGCGCTCTCTCCGTTCGCCGATCGAATTTCGAGATCGACGCGTCGGCGACCGGGCCGCACATCCTGACCGTCGCGCTGGAGGATTACTACCACGTCGGTGCCTTCAACCGCGTCATTCAGCGCGGGCAGTGGTACCGGTTCGAGCGGCGCATCGAAGCGAGTACCATGCGCACGCTCGACCTTCTGGACGAGTTCCAGTCGCGGGCCACGTTTTTCGTGCTGGGGTGGGTCGCGGACACGATGCCGGAGCTGATCCGCGTGGTCGCTGAGCGCGGACACGAGATCGCCAGCAAGGGCTACTACCACCGCAACATCCGGCAGTTGACGCCAGCGGAATTCCGGGACGACCTCGCCCGCGCCCGCGAGGCGCTCGAACGGGCGGGCGGTCACCGCATCATCGGCTATCGGGTCGCCGACGACTGGTTTCAGCCGGCCGACCTGTGGGCCCTCGATGTCCTCGCCGATGAGGGCTACGAGTACGACTCCAGCGTCGGTCCGATCCTCCGGTCCTACGCATCGGAGCCGTGGCGGCGCTTCGCCCATCTGCACCGCTACAATGACCGCACGCTGTGGGAGTTGCCGATATCGACCGCGGATGTCTTCGGATTCCTCGTGCCGATCGCCGGCGGCAATTATTTCCGGCAGTTTCCGGAGCGGATGGTCCGGCGCGCCGTCGCGCAATGGACGCGTACGTATACCGCGCCCTACGTCATGTACTTCCATACGTGGGAGCTCGATCCGGACCAGCCCAAGATCAACTCGGCCCCGTGGTTCTCGCGCGTGCGCCAGTACCGGAACCTCGACCGGATGCCGCACATACTGCGGTACTACCTCAAACGATATCAGTTCACGACTGCGGCCGGATATCTGGGCCTGACGCCCACCGCGATCCGCATGGACACCCGCGAGACGATTCTGCCGCGTGCGCGGGTCTCGGGCGGCGTGATGGTCCTGAAGCCGGCCGGAAGCGGCGACGCGCAAATCGGTGGCGGCGACGCGCGCGGGCTGCTGAGTGCCGGGTCCGCATCAGGCCCCGTTCTGGCGGTACCGCCCGCCGAGCGCATACCGGTGTCGGTCGTCATCCCGTGCTACAACGAAGAGTTGATCCTCCCCTATCTCGCCAATACGCTGGCGAGTGTGGAAGCGCACCTCACGGCGTACGCTTTCACGTTCATCTTCGTGGACGATCACAGTTCCGACGGCACCAATGAAGCGCTCCACCGGATCTTCGGCGACCGTCCGAACTGCGTCATCGTGCGGCACGCCACCAATCAGGGCGTCGCGGCGGGGATCGTCACCGGCATCCAGCGCGCGACGACCGACATCGTATGCTCGATGGACTGTGACTGTACATACGACCCGCACGAGCTGCAGCACATGATCCCGCTCCTGGCCGACGGCGTTGACCTGGTGACGGCATCGCCGTACCATGCGCTCGGCAAGGTCCGCAACGTGCCGGCGTGGCGGCTCGGCCTGTCCAAATCGCTGTCCGGCCTGTACCGGATCGTGCTCCACCAGCGATTGGCCACCTACACGAGCTGTTTCCGCGTGTACCGCCGGAGCGCTGCGGCCACGGTGCAGTTGGACAACACCGGGTTCCTCGGCGTCGCGGAGATGCTCGGGAAGCTCGACCTGCGGGGCTCCAAGATCGCGGAATACCCGACGACGCTCGAGGTCCGGATGATCGGACGTTCGAAGATGAAGGTGCTGCGGACGATTGCCGGCCATTTGGGGCTGTTGGCGCGGCTCGCCTTCCAACGCCTGGCGACGCGCCGCAAGTCGTGACAGCCGGCGATCAGGGCATTACGAGCGGACCGCCATCCAGCGGCCCGGTGGCGGGCGCGCACCCGCATGTCGGGATCGTGGGCGGTGGGATGCTGGGCCTCGGCCTGGCCGCCCAACTGGCGCGGAACGGCCATCGCGTGACCGTGATCGAAGGCGCGGCAGCCCTCGGCGGCCTGGCGGCGGCCGACAGCATCGGGGACGTGACGTGGGACCGCTTCTACCACGTGACGCTGCTCTCGGACTCCCACCTGCGCGCGCTGCTCGACGATATCGGGCTCGGCGACCGCCTCCGCTGGCGCACCACGCGCACCGGATTCTTTACCGGCGGACGACTCGTGTCGATGTCGTCCGCGCTCGATTTCCTGATGTTCCCGCCGCTTGGCCTCTTCGCCAAGGCGCGGCTGGGGTGGACGATCCTCTACGCCTCGCGCGTCAAGGACCCGGCGCCACTCGAGCAGGTGACGGTCGTCGAATGGCTGACACGTCTGTCCGGCCGCAGCACGGTCGAACGCATCTGGCTGCCGCTGCTGCGCAGCAAGCTCGGTGAGAACTACCGGCTCGCGAGCGCGGCGTTCATCTGGGCGATCATCGCCCGTCTCTATGCGGCCAGGCGCTCCGGTCTCAAGCGCGAGATGTTCGGGTACGTCGAAGGCGGCTACGACGCCGTTCTGACCCACTTGCGGTCCGCGCTCGAGAGCCGCGGTATCGAAATTGTCACCGGCCGGCCGGCGACCGACGTGCGTGGCGACGCCGCGGGCGGCGAGGTGCGCTTCGCGGATGGATCGTCCCGCCACTTCGATGCCGTGGTGCTCACCCTACCATGCGGCCGCGTCGCGGCGCTCTGCCCGCAGTTGACGGCGCCGGAACGTGAGCGGTTGCAGAAGGTCGTCTATCAGGGCGTGGTCTGTCCATCGCTGTTGCTCGCGCGCCCGCTGGCCGATTACTACGTCACCAATATCACCGACCCCGGCATCCCGTTCACCGGTGTGATCGAGATGACCGCGCTCGTGGATCCCGCATCGTTCGGCGGCCGGTCCCTCGTCTATCTCCCGCGCTACCTGGCCCAGGATGATCCGACGTGGAAGCGCAGCGACGACGACCTGGTCGCTGAAACCGTGGCGACGCTGGCCCGGATGTATCCGCAGTTCCGGCAGGGCGACGTGCTGGCATCACGCGTGGCACGCGTCCGCGAGGTGCACGCGATTTCCACGATCGACTACTCGCGGTCCCTGCTGCCGCCGCTCCAGACGTCGATCGACAATGTCTTCGTGGTGAACTCGGCGCAAATCGCGTACGGGACGCTCAACGTCAATGAGACGCTTGCGTTGGCAGCCCGGCAGGCGGCGGCGCTCGCAGCGTTGATCGGTCCGGCCAGAGGGTCCTCGCGCCGCGGGCAGAACGGCTTCTCGGTCCCGGCGCCCGGCCGTGCGGCCGTGTCGCCCACCCGGGCCCCGGCCGCCGGCGCCGCGTCGTGACCGAAGCGCCGGTTCCCACCATGACCGACTCCCGCCCGCTCGCGAGCGTCTCGCTCGACGTGGACAACCAGTGGTCGTACATGAAGACGCACGGCGACGCCGGGTGGGAGGCGCGCCCGTCGTACTATGAGGTGTTCTTCGACACCACGCTGCGCGCCCTCGACACGCTCAACATGCGCATCACGTTCTTCGTCGTGGGGAGGGACGCGGCGGTCCCCGCCCACCACGATCAGCTTCGCGCCGTGATTGCGGCGGGGCACGAGGTCGGCAACCATTCGTTCGAGCACGAGCCCTGGCTGCACCGCTATACACCGGAGCAACTGGCGTCCGAGATCGGCAATGCGGAGGCCGCGATCGAGGCGGCCACCGGGCAGCGGCCGGTGGGATTCCGGGGGCCGGGCTTCAGTTGGAGCCCCGCGCTGTTCGAGGTGCTCGTCGATCGCGGATATATCTATGATGCGTCGACGCTGCCGACGTACCTCGGCCCGCTCGCTCGCGCTTACTACTTCTGGACCGCGCACCTGACCCCGGCCCAGCAAGAGGAGCGCGCCGCGCTGTTCGGTTCGGCGAGCGACGGGTTGAGGCCGGTGCGGCCGTACCGCTGGTCGCTTCCGTCAGGACGGACCCTGCTCGAGATTCCGGTGACCACGATTCCCGTGGTGAAGACGCCGTTCCATCTCAGCTACCTGCTGTATCTGAGCCGGGTCTCGGAAGCGGCGATGGCCGCCTACCTGCGATTCGCGATCATGATGTGCCGGCTCACCGGGACGGAGCCGAGTTTCCTGCTCCATCCGCTCGACCTGCTGGGCGGCGATCAGGCGCCGGCATTGCAATTCTTCCCCGGTATGGATCTGGCGGGCTATCGGAAAGTGCAACTCTTCACGCGCGTGCTCCGGATCCTGGGCGAACACTTCCGCCTGGTCGACATGAGCACACATGCCCGCGCGATTCTCGGCCGCCGCGCTCCTGTGTTGCGGCCCGCCCTCCCTCCGGTCCCGGCGCCCCCTCCGGCGCGCGCCGGCGCCGGCCGCTCGTGATCGCCTGACCATGTGCGGCATCGTCGGCATCATCAATCGCGACCGGCAACCCGTGGAGCGCGCTGTGCTCGCGGACATGGCGGATGTGATTCGCCATCGCGGCCCGGATGGCGAAGGCTGCTTCATCGACGGACCGGTCGGTTTCTATCACAAGCGGCTCGCCATCATCGACCTCGTGACGGGCGCGCAGCCCATGACCAGGGGCGCGCTGACCATCGCATTCAATGGCGAGATCTACAACTACGTGGAGCTGCGGGCCGAATTGCAGCAGCGCGGCCACGCCTTCCGCACCACGTCGGACACCGAAGTCATTCTGGCGATGTACGCGGAGTATGGGCCCGAGTGCGTGAAGCGGCTGAACGGGATGTTCGCGTTCATGATGTACGATCGGGACCGGCAAACCGTGTTCGTCGCCCGCGACCATTTCGGCATCAAGCCGCTCTACTACGCCGCCTCGGGCCGGCACATCCTCTTCGCCTCGGAGATCAAAGCGCTTCTGCAGCATCCGTCGGTCACCGCCGCGCCCGACCACGATGCGATCCGGGAATACATCACCTTTCAGTTCGTCACGGGTGAGAACACGATGTTCGCGGGAATCCGCAAGCTCCGCCCGGGCCACTGGCAGATGATCGACCTGAAGTCTGGCGACTGCCGGACGGAATGCTTCTGGGAACCCCGGTTTGCGATCGACCCGTACCACACCGAGGAGTATTTCGTCGTCGAAGTCCGGAGGCTGCTCGAAGATGCGATCCGGCTGCAGCTCCGGAGCGATGTGCCCGTCGGCGCCTATCTCAGTGGCGGCACCGATTCGAGCATCGTGACGCTCCTCGCGGCGCCGCACGCGGCGCCGCCGTTTCACACGTTCACCGGTGCGTTCCGCGAAGGCCCGGAATTCGACGAGACCCGGTACTCTCGGGAAGTCGCCGCCCAGTGCCAGGCGACGGTGCACGAGATCGTCCCGACGGAGCAGCAGTTCGTCGACCTGATGCCGTCGATGGTTTACCAGATGGACGAGCCGACCGCGGGGCCGGGACTCTTCCCGCAATTCATTGTCGCCCGGTGCGCCGCCCAGACGGTGAAGGTCGTCCTCGGCGGCCAGGGCGGCGACGAGATCTTCGGTGGCTACGCCCGATACCTGGTGGCCTATCTGGAGCAGGCAATCAAGGGGGCGATCTTCGAGAGCAACGAAGAGGCCGAGCACATCGTGTCGCTCAAGTCGATCATCCCGAACCTGCCCGCGCTTCGGCAGTACGCGCCAATGCTGCAGACGTTCTGGCGCCAGGATGTCTTCGAGTCGATGGACCGGCGCTATTTCCGGCTCATCGACCGTAGCGGCGGCGCCCTGTCCCTCTTCAGCGACGATTTCCGAGCGACCTATCATCGCGAGGACCTCTTCGCGCGATTCCAGGCGGTCTTCAATCACCCGGACACCCAGTCCTACTACAACAAGATGACGCACTTCGACCTGGTGACCGGCCTGCCGTCGCTCCTCCACGTCGAGGACCGCGTCAGCATGGCGTCGTCACTGGAGTCGCGCGTGCCCATCCTCGACTACCGGGTCGCCGATCTGGTGACCAGCATGCCCCCGCGCATGAAATTCCGTGGGGGCGAGCTGAAGTACATGCTCCTCCGGGCAACGGCCAATCTGTTGCCTCGGCGGGTCGCCGAGCGTAAAGACAAGATGGGGTTCCCTGTGCCGATGCATCTGTGGGCCAAGGGCGCGTCGCGCGATTTCTTCGCCGATGTGCTGCTGTCTTCCCGGGCCCGCGATCGCGGTATCTTCGATACCCGCGAGGTGGCGAAACTCATGGACGGCGAGTCCGCGTTCGGGCGGCGCCTGTGGGGGTTGCTCAACCTCGAGCTCTGGCACCGGCAATTCATCGACGCGGCCTAGCGTTCGGCTGCACTGACCCGTCCGACTTCGTTCCCGTACGTCAAGTTTTCCGACAACACGAGCGAATCTCCCGTGCCTCTCACTCTCGGCGACCGCGGCGTTCAATCCTGGCAGGTCCGAAAGATCGCGGTGATCGGCCCCGGCATCGTGGGGATGCCGATGGCTGCGCTCCTCGCGCACTCACGCATCTGCGAGGGCAGCGACACCCCGGCCCGGGTCGTCGTCGTCCAGCGCGACTCACCCACATCCGGCTGGAAGGTCGACGCGATCAACGCCGGCAAGTCTCCGATTGGCGGCGTCGAGCCCGATCTCGACCGCGTCGTCGCGGAATCCGTCGCCGCCGGCCTGCTCAGCGCGACTCGCGACTACGCCGGCCTGCGAGACGCGGATGTGATCCTCGTGTGCGTCCAGACCGACAAGGCCGGCATCGCACCGGATTACGGCCCGCTGTTCGAGGCGCTGACCCATGTCGCGGAGACACTGCGAACCCGCCCAGCCGGCAACGTGCCGCTCATCGTGTTCGAGTCGACCCTCGCGCCGTCGTCGATGGCGACGGTCATCCGCGAGCACTTCGCCAAGTATGGGCTGATCGAGGGCCGCGACATCCTGCTCGGCAACAGCCCGAACCGCGTCATGCCCGGCCGTCTGGTCGAGCGCGTTGCCGCGTCGGACAAGCTCGTGGCCGGACTGCATCCCGCGACGCCGCAGCTCATCAAGAAGCTCTACGCCCGGATCGTGACCCGTGGGACCCTCTATCCGACGAACAGCATGACCGCGGAAGTCGTCAAGACGCTCGAGAACGCATACCGGGATGTGCGGATCGCGTTCGCGGCGGAAGTCGCGCGCGACTGCGATGCCCGCGACATCGACTTCTATAAGGTGCGCGATCAGGTCAACACGCGGCTCGCCCAGGCGGATGCCGCGAGTGCCGACCCCAACGCCGTTCCGAGTGGCGGACTGCTCGTCCCCACAGTCGGCGTCGGCGGGCATTGCCTGCCAAAAGACGGCATTCTGCTCTGGTGGCGGCGGCTCGAAAGCAAAGGCGACACGAGCCGGAGCCTGATCCTCGAGGCGCGCCGCATCAATGATGCCTCGCCCGCCGAGACGGTGCGCCTCGCCGAGCGCGTCCTGGGCCCGGTGGACGGGCGGCCGGTCGCACTGCTCGGGACGGCGTATCGCTTCAACTCCGAAGACACCCGCAACTCGCCTACGCTTTCGCTCGGCAAGCTCCTGTTGGCGCGCGGCTGCCGGGTCCGGTTGCACGACCCGTACGTGAAGGGCGACGACCAGAACCTTCGCAAATTCGGGCTGACCGACCACTTCACACGCGACCTCACGGAAGCCGTCAAGGACGCGGAGTGGCTCGTGATGTGCACAGCACACCGCGACTACGTGAGTGGCCGCGACGCGATGCTCGACGCCGCGCCCAAGGCCCGCGGTGTCGTCGATGGCTGCAACGTCTACCACGCGGCGGACATCACCCGGCGCGGACTGCTGTATACCGGCATCGGACGCGGCCACCGCGCGCCGGCCCCGGCGGAGATCGACTCCGTGACCGCCGCGTTCCGCGCGGTGGAACGGGGGTTGGCGAACGAGGTACAGGAGGTGGTTGATTTCCTCAATGACCGCTATGCCAGCGACAAATTCAATCGCGTGCAGTTCGCCGACGTGCAGAAGCTGGCCGGTACCTGCGTCACGGGGTGCGCGATCGTCGACCCCGGACCGGTGGCGGCGATCCCTGCGGGCCTGGGCTCGGGGTCTGTCCTGCTCCGGCGCGCCGTTGGCAGCACCGGCCCGGTCGCGGCAGCCGCGGTTTGAGTGTTAGCTGACGCCGCCGCGACGTAACTCACTCGGAGCTACCGCCTGCCGACCGTAGCGGCAGTATCGCAGCCGCCCGCTCAGCCGACCGTGGACACTACCGACGCTCGAGGCTCGCGATCGCGGTGGGTCCTGGCCGCGTCCGCGGCCGGCCTCATCGCCCTCACGATCTGGAACTCCCTCCACAAGAGCCTCTGGATCGACGAGGCGTACTCGTTCCACTCGGCGAGCCGCACGCTGGCCGCCACGTGGCACCAGGCGATCCACTTCGAGACGCAGCCGCCGCTGTACTTCATCCTGCTCAACCTCTGGTTGCGCCTCGGACCACCGAGTGTGCACTGGATGCGCGTGCTGTCCGCACTCGCCGTGATCGGGTGCATCGTATTCCTCTGGGCCACACGACCGGCCCACACCGGACGTCGCGGCGTCCCCGCATCGGTATTTGCGGTGGTGACCGCGACGATCGTCTGGGCGGCGGCCGAGGCCAGGCCCTACGCGCTGGCGCTCTTCTTCTCGGCGTGGACGATGTACTTCTTCGTCCGCATCATGGACCGCCGGGACGACCGCTCCTGGCGCGACGCGGCGCTCTACGCGATCGGCGCCTATGCCGGCCTCCTCACGTTCTATTACGTGGGCTTCCTGCTGGCCGGGCAGTGGGTCGCCGCGGCATTGCTGCAGCGGGGCCGGCGTTGGCTCACGATCGCGCTCGCGGTGGTGGCGTTCGCGTTCGTGCCCTGGCTCTCGGTCGTTCGTGATCAGTTGACGAGGAACATCAACCCCGTCCCGGCCATCGTGCCGCAGCCGGCGATGCGTTACCTCGCGGGCGGCCCGTCCACCAACCCGCCGGCGGCGTTTCTCGCCGGAGTGTTCGGCGACTCCCCCGTCCTGACACAAACGTCCTTCGGCGCGATCATCGTCGGGGGATTGATTCTCCTCGTCGTGATCCTGCGCTTCGCGGTGCCGGACCGCGGTGTGCCCCGCCCGGAGACGGCGATGGCGTCGCCTTTGCCGGACGGCCATGCGTCCCCCCACGATCTCGCCACATATCACTGGCTCGAGCCGGCCCTGGTCGTAACACTGGCTGCCCCGGCAATTGGATTGCTGGGACTGCAGTTCTGGAACATCGTGTCCGTCTATCCCCGGCACCTCGCGTGCCTCACGCCGCCGTTCATTCTGTTGTGTACGCTCTGGACTGCCCGCATCGCTCCGGGCGTGTGGCGTTGGGTGGGCAGCGCCGCGCTGATGCTGTCCGCGGTGCTTGCATTGGTCAGCTTCGAGCGTCACGTAGACGTCGCGGACTCGCGCGGCGCGGCCGCCTACGTCGCCCAGCACGGCCGGCCGGACGAGCCGGTCCTCGTAATCGGACCGGAAGCGGTCCTGCCCTTCCGCTACTACTACTATGCGGGAGCCGACGGAGGACGCGCGCCGGTGTTCGGTGTCCCGATCGACGCGTCGCTCGACGTGTACGAGCCGGCGCTGTTCGACCTGCGCGACACCTCACAGATCGGCAAGCGGATGCGCGATGCCGGCGTGCCGAACCGTTATTGGATGGTCGTGTCGGAGG
Organism: Gemmatimonadota bacterium; assembly: GCA_021324775.1. Taxonomy (GTDB): domain Bacteria; phylum Gemmatimonadota; class Gemmatimonadetes; order Gemmatimonadales; family Gemmatimonadaceae; genus Palsa-1248. Next base: position 46,638 of record JAJPIM010000026.1, on the reverse strand, counting down.
GGTTCGTGTGGCACACCGCCCCGGCCGGTTCGATCGTGACCAGCTTCCTGCGGGCCCGAGCCACCGTGCTCGATAGTGCCACCTTCACGAATGTCTACGTCATCCATGCGGTGAGACGGTGACCGGCCCGCGGCCGTCCACACGTGAGGCCGCGACGGGGCACATACCTGCAGGAGATGCCCCGGTCAGGCCGCCGGAGCTGCGGGCCGATTGGCTCGACCCCCTGAAAGGCTTCGCGATCCTCGCCGTACTGCTGAACCACTTCGTGGAGTCAGTCGGCCCCGGACCGTGGTTCACGAATCCCAGCAACGATTGGCCCGGCCTGGCCACACGGCTGCACACGTTCTTCCCCGACGATCGGTCTCTGCCGATCGCCATGGTGCGCACCCTCGGCTGGCTCGGTGACAGCGGACCCGGCGTGTTCATTTTCGCGAGTGGCGTCGGCCTCACACTCGCCGCGCTGAGTCGGCCGCACGTCCAGAGCGCCACGAGAGAGTTCTACCGTCGCCGCCTCGCACGGCTGTTTCCGCTCTACATCGCGATGCACTTCATCGTCCTGGGAGGCGATCTTGCCGTCCCGGGCAACCTGCTCACGTTCGGCAGTCCGCTCACATTGTTCAGTCTCGCCGGATTCCGCGGCACCGCGTCGCTGTTCTACTATATCGCGCCCGCATGGTGGTACATCTGGCTGATCGTTCAGTTGTACCTGGTATTTCCCTTCCTCCTGCCATGGCTGCGGCGCACGGGACCTGTCTGGTTCCTCGCCGGGACGCTGGCGATCACGATCGCATCGCGTGGACTCGGGATCCTGTATTCGCCGCACCTCTACATGTGGATGACCGGCATGTTCGCGGGGACGCGGCTCGCGGAGTTCGCGGCCGGCATGGTGGCCGCGTGGTGGCTGGTGGAGGGCCAGGCGAACGGTCACAAACAGCCCGCCGCCGGATGGGTCGCCGCGTGGGCAGCCATGGTCTACGTGGCAGGGCTAGCCTGCTCGGTAACGCTGACGGGATCGCTCATCTCCAACCTGCTCGTCACACTCGGCCTCTCTGGGCTGTTCTACGGGATGTGGCGGCTCTTGCGCGCCCACGTTCCGATGGCGGCAACAGGTATCACCATCGTGGGCGCCAGCTCCTACGCGGTCTACCTGCTGCACCAGCCACTGTTGGAGTGGACCCGCCTCGCACTCGCCGGGCATCGCCGCCCGTATATGGCCGCTGCGCTCCTGGTGCTTGCAGCGTCCATTCCCGCTGGCCGTGCGGTCGAGCGCGGCATGGCGGTTCTCACCCAACGGGGACCGGCGTGGCTCCGCGCCCACACTACTGTGCTCTCCGGCCTGACGGGCATCGCGATATTCGCGACTTTGCTGGGGGTAGAACCGCAGACGGCATCCTCCGGTTTCTACGAGCGAGCGGTCTGCTTTGCCATCGCCGCCGGCACTGCGGTCGCGCTATGGCTGGAGCGGTTGGCACGTCCTCGCGGTGGGCCTGCCGGCGCGGCCACTGCCGGTGCCCCTGAGCCCGCGTGGGCAGCCGTGGCGCGCCGCACCGGGCTCGTGGCGGGACTGACCGGCCTGTTCCTGATGCCGCCCGGCTACGGCTACCTGGCAGCCCCCGCGGGTCTCATCGTGGCATTGGTCGCGACGGCCGTGGACCAGACGGGTGGCCGCGCGCGGCCGCCATACTGGGCATGGGGTGCCGGGATCGGCGGCCTGCTGGCGCTGTCCGGCGCGGGGGAACTCGTGGTGCGCCGAGTCGCCCCGCGTGAGGTGGGAGGCTGGGGCGAGCGGCCCGCCTTGATGGTGCATCCGACACGGGCCTTCGGCCTCATTCCGAACCGCGTCACACGTTTGCGCTACAACGACTACGACTATGTCGTGCGCACCAACTCGATGGGACTCGCGAGTCCCGAGATCCCGGCCGCGCGGCCGGCGCCCGACGCGCTGCGCGTGCTGACGACCGGCGATGCGTTCACGATGCCCGAGGGGCTGAACTACGAGGAGTCGTTCCCCGCTCTGCTCGACTCCGCGCTCAGCCAGTGTCTCGCCCCGCGGCCCGTGCAGGTGATCAACGCGGGTGTGACCGGTTACGGCCCGCTCGAGGAGGAGCCGCAGTTCGACGAGCTCGGAGCGCTGTACCGCCCCGACATCGTCGTGCACGAGTTCTTCGTGAACGACTGGTCCGACATCACCGTCGGCGCCGGCGAGCGGCGCCAGGGGATCGGACTCACGGGGCAGCGCCTCACGCGCGGGTGGCTCCTCGGCCACTCCGATCTCGCCGTCAACGCGCGGCTGCTGTATGAGCGGATCGTCTCGGCGTTGACCGGACAGATCTCCGCGACGCAGCGCTACAAGCTCCTGCTCGACTACTACCGCACCGGACCCAACCCGCTCTATAGTCCGGCCAACATCGATCGCATGACGCGGTTCATCGCGCACTTTCGCGACGCCGCGCGAGCGGACGGAGGGACGCTCGTCATCTTCTACACTCCCGGCGGCGTGACGGTGCTCCCACGCGACCAGATCGCATATCTCCCGCCGTCCGGGATCCCGTTGACGGACTCCGTGCACTACGATCTCCGGCGGCCGTTCACCACCCTCCAGCGGATCACCGATTCGCTCGGCGTGCCCCTGGCAGACCTCACGGGCCCGTTGCGCGCCTATCGCCCGCAGCCGGTCTATTACCCTAACCAGTGGCACTGGAACGCTGCCGGCCACCGGGCGGCCGCGGCGGCCATCATGACGGTGCTCAGCCGGCACGGATTGATCGGCGGCAGGTGTGCTCCGTGAGTGGGGCGCTCAATACCGCCAACATCGTCCGAGCGGCGCTGCTGGTCACGGTCTGCCTGTGTGCGGTCGTCGACGTGCGGCGCCGACAGCACACGGATGGCGCCCACTCGCTGGCCCGCGGCGCTCTCGCACTATGGTCGGGCATCACGATCGCGTTCACCGTGTTTCTGTGGGCGGACCACATCCGGTTCCCGTTCCTCCTCGACCTGATGGAAGGGACCGTCCTCCAGCATGTCGCGCGGGCCGCCCACGGATTGCCGGTCTACCCCGCGCCGGCACCCGGCTTCGTGCCGCTGGCGTACAATCCACTGTACTACTACCTCTGTGCCCCCGTGACCTGGGTGTTCGGTCTCAACCTGCCGGCGCTTCGCCTGGTCGCGATCGCGGGCATGGCGGGCAGTGGCGCCGTGATCTACGCCACGGTCCGCGGATGGACCGGATCGCAGTGGTGGGGGTTGATCGGCCTCGGACTCTTCGCCGCGGCGTACCGCGTCATGGACGCGTACCTCGACACGGCGCATTCCGATTCCTGGCTCCTCTGCACGGCGCTGTTCGGCACGTACGTCATCGACCGGGCAACGACGCGCGCGGGACGCATCGCCGGCACCATCATTCTCGTCCTGAGTTTCTGGTTCAAGCAACACGGCGCGCTGTTCGCGCTGGGCGGCGTTGGCTTTCTCACGTTCCGCGATGGATGGCGCGCATCACTGCCCGCATGGACAGTCGTCGTGCTCCTCGGCGTGCTGGCCTACGTGGCCGCGGTCCAGTGGCCGTTTGGACCGGCGTTCCACTACTTCACCTGGGACGTGCCCCGCAAGTGGTCCACGGTCAACGCCGGCGCGGTCGTGCGCCTGGCGCGCTTCACGGCCCGCGCCTACCTGCCCCTGTTCGCCGCTAGCCTGATTCCGCTGGTGCGCGTCTGGCGGAAGCGCGCGCCGTTGCGCATCTGGCATGTTCAGTGGTGCTGTGCGGCCGCGAGTGCGCTGCAGGGGGCGCTGGACGCTGGGTCATCCGATAATGTATTCATTCCCTTCGGCGCGTTCGTCATCGTTCTGGGCACCGTCGGACTGGCGGAGTCCGTGCGGGCCAACGCCGGTGTGTGGGCGCAGGCGGCACAGCCGGTCGCGGTCGCGGCGGCGTTCATACCACTCATCTACGCCCCTCGGACCGTGATACTGTCGCCGCACGCACCCGCGGCATATGCTGATTTTCTCGGTTTCGTTCACGGGCTGGACGGACCGTTGTACGCGCCGGACGTTGGCGAGCTGGCTGGCCCGCCGCTGTTTCATCCCGGAGCACACTGGGTGGCGCTCGACGACATCGGACGCGGGCCCGGACATACGGACCGGGACCGCGCCATCGCGTACGACTTGATGGGCCCCGCCGAACGTCCGGCGGGACCGGCGTATCTCATCACCAACCTGCCGCTCGCGACCGAGCAGCCGCCGCTCTCGCTACTCGCCGGTTCCTACGCGCTGCAGGCCGATTTCGGGGACCGGTTCGAGGCGCTTGCAGGACTGCCCAAGCGCTACAATCACCGTTTTCCCCGATACCTCTACCGATTCTCGGGGACACCGGCGGCGGGGGCGCCTCCAACCGGCGCATGAGACGGGCCTCCTGGCTTCGCGCCCACCGGGGGTGGCTGTTCGCGGCCATCTTCCTCTTCGGCGCGGGTATCCGCGCGATCGATCTCTGGCGGCCGGTCGACGGCCGGATCCGCGAGAGTTGGCGCGAGAGCGACGAAGCCGCGATCGCGCGGAACTTCACGCGCGAGGGCATGAACATCCTCTATCCTCGCATCGACTGGCGCGGGGATGGGCCGGGCTTCGCGGAGATGGAGTTCCCGCTGTTTCCGTGGACGATCGCGGCGCTCTACGAAACGTTCGGATTCCACGAGGTGCTGGGCCGGATTCTCGCGTATACGTTTGCCCTCGCGACGCTTGCGATCTTCCTGGCGCTGGCGCGACGATTGCTCCCCTGGCGCGGGGCGCTCGCGGCCGGGCTCTTCTTCGCGCTGAACCCGCTCATCGTCCGCATTTCGAACGCGCTGCAACCCGAAGCGCTCATGCTGCTCGCGTACGTGGGTGGCGTCTACGCATTCGTGCGATGGCTCGAGGCACGAAAACCGGGACGCCAGGCCGTTGGCTGGTGGGCACTCGCCGCCGTGGCCACGTCGCTCGCGATTCTCGCCAAGGCAACCGCGGCGCACATCGGACTGCTGTTCGCCGTCATGCTGTGGCGACGATACCGCTGGGGGGCGCTCCGGGACCCGTGGGTCTGGGGATTCGGCATCATCGCCCTCGTGCCCTCGGCGCTCTGGTACAGCCACGCCCACCATTTCTGGCTCATCTACGGCAATTCGCTCGGCCTGTCCAACGAGGACCACTGGATCGGGATCGATGTGTTCCGTGAATCATCCTTCACGCTCGGACTCATTACGGCGGAACTGTTCTACGTGTGGACGGCGGCCGGCGCGGTCACGGGCCTCTACGGGTTCGCCTCCGCGCCGAAGGCACCGGCGTCGCTGGTCGCCGTGCCGTGGCTGGCTGGCGCCATGCTGTTCTACATCGCCGCGATCCGCACCACGGCGAATTCCTGGGCGCTCTATTACCACATCTTCTCGGTCGCGCCCGTCGCGCTGCTCTTCGGCCTGGGCGTCGCGCAGTTGGCGCGCCTGCGATGGCGCCGCGGTGTGCTGGCCGGCATCGCCGCCGCCATGGTGCCGTGCGTGATCGTCATCTGGTACTTCGTCGTGCACGACCTGCCGATCGGATACAGCTCGTCGCGCGGGGTGAAGCTGGGCGCGATCGCGCTGGTCACCCTCTACATGGTGATCCTCGTAATAGTTGGCCGCCGCCGGCCTGCCGGGATCAGACACGCACCCGCACTCGCCGTTACGGCCGCCGCGATGACGCCGCTCGCGCTGCTGCTGCTCGCCGCGCAGGTGGCGGACGATGTGCATCCGCACCACGAAACCGGCAATTACATAGCGGCCAAGCTGTTCGCGCCATGGATTCCGGCCGGCACGCTTATCGTCTCGTCGGGCGGCCCGTGCCACACCGCAATGGCCCCGCACGTGGCCTACAACCAATCGTATATGTTCTACTGGCTCGACCGCAAAGGTTTCGACATCTGCGTCGAGCAGCAGTCGATGACGCGGCTCGACAGCATCGTCGCCCGCGGAGCGAGATTCTTCGTCGCGAACGACTCGCTTGTCCATTCTCGGCCCGGATTTGCGGATGATTTGAACCGCCGATTCCCGGTGCTCGTCACATCCAACGGATGGTCGCTGTACGCCCTCCGCCCAGCAGAGACGGGAGAGCATGACCACTAACACGCCCGGCCGGTCCGGGACAGACACAACGCACGCGACGACCACGCACGCGACGACGACGCACGCGACCCGGCTTGGCGCGCAGGCGATCGCGGCCATCGCGCTGGTCGTCATCGTCCACACGCTCTGGCTTGGCCGATATCCGATCATTGCCCCCGATGAGGGCGGCTGGCCGCTGGCGGTCCGGAACTGGGCCGACCACGGACTGGCCACGTTCGACTACTACCAGGCGCCGGTCTACCACTGGATTCTCGGTCTGGCCTTCCGGCTGTTCGGGCCCACGGTCGTCGTTGGACGCGATACGGCCGCCATCTTCACGCTGCTCGGCCTCGCGTGTTTCACCGGCGCCGCGTACCGCCTGACCGGCGATCGCCGCACCGCGCTCTGGGCGCTGTTGCTGCTCGGATTGGACTACGCGACGGTGCTGACGGACCGGCGCGCCTACATCGAGCCGTTCCAGATGTTCTGGATGAACGCGCTGGTCTTTTTCTGCCTCGGCCGCACCCGGCGCGACCTCGTCGCCGCCGCGCTAGCAACGGCCGGCCTACTCCTCACGAAGGCGAATGGCGCCTTCATCCTCGTCGCTCTCGTCCTCGCGAGCCTCACGGACGCCCCCCCAATGGACCGAGAACGCCGGCGCAGGTCGTGGCTCGCACTCGCCGCGGGCGCCGCCCTCGCGGCTCTGGTATTCGCGATCCTCGCCATGCATGACCCGAGCGAGTTCCTGAAAGGGTGGATCGCGACCACGCGAGGCGTTCCCGTGCGGCCGGGCAACGGGCCCGGGGTCGTCCCGGCCGTTTTTCGCGTGGGATTCATCGTCATCGACCCGAACTTCGCCTTCAGAATCCTGCGGGTCCTGTCCACCGACGCGCCATTCGGGGTGGTCCTCGGCACCGCCGGTGCGATCATGGCGCTTTTCGAGCGGCGGTCGACACTGATCGGCTGGTGGTTCTTCCTGGGCCTAGCGGCCCTGATCGTCCAGGCCGTGTGGCTCGAGAACCACCTCGCGGTCCTCTACCCGGCCATGGCGCTGGGCAGCGCGTGGTTCCTCGCCGAGATGGACCGGACTGCCATGGCTCGGCATCGCTTCGGCGTGCGCTGGACCTGGGCCTCGATCGTCCTTGTGGTTGTCCTGGTATACGATGTGGCCCGCTTCGCGGGCGGCGTCGCCACCACGAGGGAGCCGTCGCGGGCGACCGTCCAATGGCTCGACCGCCACACCCAACCGTCTGATGTCGTGCTTGCCGCACCCTACATCGTGATGCAGCGCACCACCCCCGCGAAATCCTTCTGGGATCTGGTGCCCCCGTACCTGCCCGCCGCGGACAGCCTGCAGGCGTGGCACGTGCGATGGCTCGTCGTGGACCGCAAGGAATGGATCGGGGCAATGCGGCTACAGGGCGCCGATCTCGGCGCGTTCAACAACGCGCTGGCCGCGTGCTGCACGCCCGTGTGGCCGGATACCCAGTCCGTCGATGTGACGTCGTCCTCGATGCCGGCCTTCGAGGTGTACCGGGTGCGAACGCCGTGAGCGCTGAACGCCGCACCAGCGCGGACCGGTCGCCCCCGGCACCGCTGGTCGAGGATCCGGTCGAGGTCGCGTCGCAAGACGAATCCGTAACCGAGCCGACCTCAGACGCGCCGGCCCCGTTCCGGCTCGCGTCGCTCGGCGGATACACGATGATGTTTGCCGTCGTCACGATCCTCACCAAGGCCGTGTCGTTCGTCATGCTGCCGGTCTACACCAGGTACCTGCGGCCCTCGCAGTACGGAGCGATGGAGCTGATCGAGCTGAGCTTCGACGTCCTCACGATGGTGGCCGGCACGCGCCTCCTCGGCGGCGTCTTCCGATACTACTACAAGGCCGAGACCGAAACGGAGCGGAAAGCCGTCATCTCCACGGGTGCGTTGCTCATTTGCACCGGATACGCCGCGGTTGGCGCGATCGCGTACGCAGCGGCGACCCCGTTGGCCAAAGTGGTCCTCGGCGACACGTCGCTCTCTGGCCTGGTTCGCATCGGGTCCCTCGCTCTCGCCAGCCAATCCCTCACCAGTCTTCCGCCCGCTCTGCTGCGCGTGCAAGGCCGATTCCGCAGCGTCGTGGTGATACAGCTCGCGCGGCTCGCGATGCAGGTCGCGCTCAACGTGCTGTTTCTCGTGCACTATCTCATGGGACCGAATGCCATCTTCCTCAGCACGCTCCTGGCTAACATCTGCGTGGGCGGTGTGGTGCTGGTGATGGTCCTGCGGCCAGTCGGCCTCCACTTCTCCCCGCACGCGGCGAGCGCGCTGTATCGCTTCGGCTTTCCGCTCATCGTGGTCCAGGCCGCGACGTTCATTCTCACCTTCGGTGACCGCCCGTTCCTGCGCGCCGTCACGAATCTGACGTCGGTCGGCATCTATACGACGGCGTACCAGTTCGCGTTTGCGCTCAATTCGTTGACACAGACTCCCTTTAGCCTGGTCTGGGAGCCCAAACGCTTTGAGATCGCCACGCATCCCGATCATGATGCGATCTACGCGCGGGTCTTCGTCTATTTCAATGTCGTGCTGATGGCAGGAGCGCTGGGGTTCGCGATGTTCACGCACGACGTGCTGCACCTCATCGCGACGAAGCCGTTTTTCGGCGCATCGGACTACGTGCCGTTGCTCGTGGTATCCATCGTACTGCAGGGGTGGGCCGGGATGCACGACCTCGGCATTCTCGTGTCCGAGCGGACCAAGTACCTCGCGATCGCCAACTGGGCCGCCGCGATCGTCACGCTCATCGCCTACGCGATCCTGATTCCCCGATACCGCCTCTGGGGTGCGGCCTCCGCCACGGTGATCGGATACGTCGTCCGCTCTGCCCTGACGTACTTCTTTTCGCAGCGCCTCTGGCCGGTGCGCTACGACTGGGCGCCGGTCATCCGCCTCGTCGCCCTCACGGGCCTCACGTATGCGATCAGTTGGTACATCCCGTGGGGACCGCTCGTGTACATGCTGCCGGTGCGTATCTCGCTGTACATCGCCTACCTGATCGTGGTCTGGTTCGCGGGCGTGGTCAGTGCGGACGACCGGGCGGCGGCGCTGCGGATGGCCGGGCAGTTCCTGACGAGGACCGCTGACCGGGCGGCGGGACGGCCGCTGGCACCGGCAGGCGGGGGGCCGGGAGGGGCGGCCTGACGACGGGCGCCCGTCGCGGGCATCAGTCCGCCGTGCGGTACAGCGCCTCGTATTCGTCGGTCATGCGGTCCATCGAGAACTTCGCGCGCGCGCGCGCCAGTGCCGCCCCGCCGAGCCGCGCGCGCTCGTTCGCATCCGGCAGCAGCCGCACGAGTGCGTCGCGCAGCGCGACTTCATCGCCGGGCGGAGTCAGCAGCCCATCGACTCCATCCGTGATTGCTTCCGGGATGCCCGATGTCCGGGACGCCACGATGGCGGTGCCCGCGTGCATGGCCTCGAGCAGCGCGAGCGGCAATCCCTCCCACAGTGAGGGCATGACGAAGATGTCGGCGGCGGCGTGCAGATCGAACACGTCGGAGCGCTGGCCGAGAAGGTTCACGCGATCGGCGACGCCGTATTCCTCCGCGACGGCCACCAGCCGGTCCCGCTGGTCACCCTGCCCCGCGATCGCGAGCCGCCACGGGACGTCCGGCTCCAGACGCGCGCTCGCCAGCGCGCGGATCAACTGTGCGTGACCTTTGCGCACGATGAGATTGCCGACGGCGAGGACCAGGATCTCGTTGTCGCCGACGCCCAGCTCACGGCGGGTGGCGGCGCGATTGCCGGGACGATACGGCACCCCGTTCGATATCGTCTGTATGAGATCGCGCGGCAATCCGAGACGCGAGCGTAGATGCGCGGTCGTGTCGTTCGACACGCCGACCACGTGTGCGCTCGACCGGAACGCCCACCGCAGCGCGATCCGCCGGCGACGCTTCGAGGTGACGTACTGGCTGCCATGCATGGTGATCACGTGCGGGATCCCGAGCCACCGCGCGGCGGCCGCGCCGTACACCGCCATCGTGAACTCATGGCTGTGCACGACCTCGATGCGCCGCGCCCGCAACACCTGAATGAGTCCGCGCAGGCACCGCCAATCGATCGGACGCCGGATCGTGAACGTCTCGCGCTGGAACCCCTCGTTCTTGAGGCGGCCGGACAGCCAGCCGACGCCGTGCGCAGGTCCCACGGGACATACCTCGTGACCGCGCGCGCGCAATGCCTCGGATATGCTGACCAGCATCGTCTCCGCGCCGCCGGGCCCGTCGGACTCCAACATCTGAGCGATGCGCAACGGACGCGCGGCAGCGGCGGCTGTCATATGGCTGGCGCGGCAATCTGTGCCGCCCGTGGCGGGACCGCAACCGGCCCTTCGGACATCATCGCGTCGCCATTCATTCGCGGCGAAACCACGCGGCTGTCTCGCTCAGAAATGGGCGCGGATCATCCCACCGCCACACGGCGTCGGCGTCGAATCGGGCGCAGGCTCCGAGGAAGGCGAGAATGGCCGCTCCGCGCGACGGCGCATCCGGCGGAAGGGACAATGCCGTTCGGGAGCGCCGTAGCCGTGCCAGCAAGTGGTCGACGTCACCCCACCACCACCGGCCGCGCACGCCGGCGCGATATCCGGATCGGGCGGCAACCGGCCGTTCGGCGGCGCGATCCATCAGCAGCCGGGGAAAATCGACGCCCGAGTCGATCGCAAGCTGGAGCGATCCCCAGAACCGGCCGTTGATCTCCATGAGATACGGCGTGCCCGTCGCCTGGTCGATCTTGTACTCGACCATGGCGGCGCCACGCCACCCGAACTCCCGCAGCAACTCGATCGACCGCTCGGCCAGCCCCGCCGGGGCCTCGATGCTCTCCGCGTACACACTAACGCCTCCCGACGGCGGTTTCTCACGCAAGCGGCGATGCGCAAAAGTCGCCAGGATCTCTCCATCCCACAGGAGCAGGAATACTCCAATCCCCGGTCCGACAATCCTCTCCTGAATGAGCAGGGGGTACGCAGCGCGCGGCATCGTTCGGATGATCGCGCCCAACTCATCTATCGTCGCGGCATGCCGGATCCCGAACTTCGATGTAACCGGCGCGGTAACCGGCGTCACCTCACCGGCCCGCTGCACCTCGCCCGGTGCCTCGCCCCGCGCGTCGGCCAGGGCATCGCCTTGCACGCCGGGTGCCGCCACAGAGCGCGCCGGCTTGATCACCGCCGGCATAGGCACGGCACCCGCTAGCGACTGCTCGCGGTCAGACCAATCCAACTCGACCTGCCTCGGAAACGCGATGCCGAGCCGGGCCGCCCGCTCGCGCAATCCCGCTTTGTCGGCGAGCGCGACAAATGACTCGAGCGTGCCGAAGGGAATCACCGATGAGCCAAGCCGGTCGCGCGCCGGCAGCATCGCCAACATCGATGCGTCGGTCACGGGCACGACGAAATCGATTGCCTCTTCGCGGACGTACTCCACCACGGCATCGGCGAAAGCCCCGGCCTCACGGAGTGGGTCCGGCGTCACGACAACGCGGGCCGCCCATCTCGACGACGCAGCCAGCGCATCGGCCCGGCGGGCCCCGGCGTGCACCCGGTATCCGGCCCGCCCCAGCGACCGCACGACGGCGAGCGCGGAGCGCTCCTCCCCGTCGGTGACCAGAACGGAATACACAGGATTCTGGGCCGTCACGCCCGGCAGCATGATCGTTTCCGCCTGTTTCGGCCCCGAATGGCTAACAGGCGTAAGTTGTTATTATACAATCGCTTAGATAGCCTGTTAGTAGGGAAGGCCAGGCTGCGGCGCCCGCGTAGCCGGCAGGAACAGATCACGATTGCGGGGCGCCAGGGCTCAACACCCCCGACAGCCGCAGCGCGAACCCATCGGCGCTCAGTCCTGCCGGGATGTTCACGCGCGGAACTGCAAACGGGTCACGAATTGGCGGCATTGCCCACCCGCCGGAGACCAGCACCGCGGCCTCGTACCCGGCCGCTCGCGCCGCCGCGGCGGCCGGCGGGTTGGTAAGGCCATAGGGATAGGCGAGCCACGGGATGGTGCGCTCGTACCGCGCGCGCAGCCACTCGAGCGGTGGCCGCATCTCGTCCGCAAGCTCGGACTCGGCCGAGCGCGCGAGGTTGGGATGCGACCACGTATGCGACCCCAGCGATAGCCCATCGTGACGGCGACATGCCGCCGCCAGTTCCGCCTCGGTCGCCGTCAGCGCGACCTCCGGCACATCGCGGATGCCCCACCCGTCGCGCGCCGCAACCTCCCGGACGCGAGCGTCACGCCCGCCGCAGTCAGTGAGCGCTTGCGTTCGGACGCCGGGTGCGGACGACACACCACGCGCCGTCTCCGCGAGCACGAACGAGTCCCACCACATCGCGCGGCGCCCCAGCAACCCCGGCGGCACGAAGATCGTCGCGGGCCACCCTCGGCGCGCGAGCTCCTCGACCCCGAGGGTGACGGCGCCGAGGTACGCATCATCGAACGTGATCGCTACGCGCGCTCGGCGGGGACGCGACGATCCGGCCAACACCTCGGTCACCGGCACCACCTCGTACCGGCGCCCGATCTCATCGAGCTGCCGCCGGAAATCACTGTCCGCCAAATGCAGCGACGCATCACCCACGCCGCGAAGCGTGCCGGGTACGATGTTGTGATATGCGAGAATGCAGACTCCGCCCCGGTGGCGCCGCGCGCTCCACGCCGCTGCGCCGCCGGTGACCAGGACGCGCTCCACGATCGCCTTCGTGCGGCGCCGCGCGGTCACGAGCTCGCCGGATTCGGGTGCCGCCAGCGGGCCGCCGCCGTCACGTGCTTCGCGAGTCTCTCGATCGTCTCATCCCGGTGATGGTGTTCGGCGGCGTCCAGCGCCCCGCACCTGCCGGGAAAGATGGTGCACCAGTGGCGGCAGCCATAGGCCGCGAGGCGATGCCGCGCCCGCGTGATCCCCTGAGCCTCCTGTACATTGCCAATCGGTCTACTCAGATTCGATCAATGATGGCGCTCGCGGGGCTGTTGTCGGGCGTGCTCGCCGTGCTCGCGGCGGTGTTTCTCCTTCCCACGATCTCCGACCTGTTGAGCGTCCTGCTACCGGCGCGATCGAACGACCTCCCGCCCGCCGGACCTCCGGCCGCGACTCCGCGGTTCCTCATCCTGATCCCCGCGCACGACGAGGAAATCCTCATCGACGCCTGTCTCGCGTCGCTGCAGCAGCTCCAGTATCCTGCGGACCGCGCCGAGACGCTGGTGGTGGCGGACAACTGCACGGACGCCACCTCGGACCGGGTCCGTTCGCGAGGAGTTCGCTGTCTCGAGCGTACGAATCTCGGGCAGCGCGGAAAGCCGTGGGCCGTGGCCTGGGCGCTCGAGCGCGTCACGCTGGCGGACTACGATGCGGTCATCGTGCTCGACGCCGACTCCATCGTCGATCCCGGATTCCTGCGCGCGCTCGCGCGACGCTCGCCCCTCGGCTCGAAGGTCGTGCAAGGCTACATCGATGTCAGCAATCCGGGCGAGAGTGCCGTCACGCGAATGGCCCGCGTGTGGTCGGCCGTGCGATTCCAGGTCGTGAACGCGATCAAGGTGCATGCCGGTCTCAACGTGCCCCTGGGCGACGGGCTCTGCATCGGGACCGGTGTGCTCGGCGAGTTTGGCTGGTCGGCGTTCTCGCTCTCGGAGACCTGGGAGATCTACGCCAGCATGACGGCGGCCGGTGTGCGGTGTGTCGGCGCCGAGGACGCCCACCTGGGTGCCCAGGAAGCGCGGTCGCTCGGGCAGAGTGCGAGCCAGCGCAAGCGATGGACCGCAGGCCGTCTCACGGTGCTACGTACCTACGGGCCGGCCATCCTTCGCAGCCGCCGGATCAGCGGCCGCCAAAAGCTCGATTGTCTCGCGGAAATGATGGCGCTCGGCCCGGCGGCACACCTCGGGAGCGCGGTCGTACTCGCCGCGATCGCGGCGTTCGGAGGACTGCCCTGGGGCGCGGGGATCGCCGTGGCACTTCTCGCGTCGCTGGTGCGGCCGATCGCCTATACCACGATCGCTCTGGCGCGAGATCCGGAGCCCGTGCGCGCCGTCGGCGCGTTCGCGTTTCTCCCGTTCTACGTGTTCTGGCGTCTCGGCATCCAACTCGCATCGCTGAGCCGTCTGGCCAACAAGCCCTGGGTGCGCACAGACCGCCACGAGCCGGCCACTCCGGCACCGGCGCCCACCGGCGAGGGCAGCGCTCCAGGGGATTCCCCAAACGGATAGAGCGGGGCAGCGCAACTCACGCGCTACCCCGCTCTCACCATCGCGCTCCGTTCAAATCTGAGTTGGTGCGATCCCGGCGGAACGCTGCGTCTGTCCCGCCGGGAGTGCTGCCGCCTGGATCAGTTCGGACTTACCGCGACATACAGGTTGTCGATGTCTTCGAACGTCGTCTTCGCCTGGACGCCGCTGTACACGGCGCGCGCGGCGTAGATCGACCAGTTCCGCCACTGCATCTTCTCGCTCGACGAGAAGATCGAGACGCCGGTCGTCTTGGCTCCCTGTACGCCGTTCACCCAGACCGTCACGGTACCGTTGCCAGCACCAGCCGGGCTGTCCGCAGTGATCAGCACTTCGATCTGGTTCCACACACCTGCGGCGTACATGTCCGTCGACGCCGGCGTCGCCACATTGTTGTTCGGGACGTTCGCGGTCGTCGGACCCTGGAGCCCAACGCCTGCGGCGTAGTTCACGGGCGACGGCAGGTAGGCCATGACGATGTCGTCGTTGGCGCTGTTGACGTCTTTGGGCGCGAAGAGCTTGCTCGACTGCGCGTTCATTGCGCTCGTCGACCATGTCGACCCGAGCCGCATTCGCCACCGGGCGTAGATGCTGCCGCCACCGACCGGCGTGAACGGCAGCGAGGCCGCGACCGCGGCGTCGTTTTGCGCGCCCGCCGGGAAATAGATTCGGTATCCCTCGCTCTGCGGCTCGGTAGATGCCGCACTGGAAAGGCCCATGTTTGCGGCTGGCGTCCCCTGTACCAGCGTCCAGGTCATGGGAATCGGGCCGCCTGACGTCCAGGAGGTGTTGTGGCCCGTCGGGCCGCTGGTCAGCGGGCCGGTGTTCACCACCGCGATGTAGCCGGACGGCTGATGCGTGGTGCCCGCGAGAATGGGTGGGGTCGGTGCCGGCGCCGGCGCTGGCGCTGGCGCGGGAGTCGTGGGCGGCGGTGGCGTCGACCCGCCGGAGGTGCTCGTCACGGTGACGGCCATCGATCCGACGGTCTGGCTCTCCGTGGTGGCGGTGATAGTCGCCTTCCCGGCCTTCTTGCCGGTGAAGATGCCCTCGTCGCCGCCCGCACCACCCCAGTTGGCGATCGCCACCGACAAGATGGTCGTGTCCGAGCTGCGCCAGGTCGTCTTCTTGCCCATCCACGAGGCGCTTCCCTCCGAGAGCTTGGCGCGCAGCGTCACTTTGGCCCCGACTGCGATCGTGGTCACCGTCGGTTGGATGGTGACGATCGGATACGCGACGGAGGCGGCATGAACCGTCACGTCACCCCCGGCCAACGCCGCGTCCCGCGGTGCGGTCGGCGGGGATGGCGAATCATTGCATGCAGCGAACGTCGACGCGAGGGCGAACAACGAGATGGCGGACCGCGTGAAAAGCCGGCGTGCCAGTCGCGGCCAGCGGGCCCGCGCAAACGCGCGGCCGCAGTCCTGCACTGAGGGCATGGCTGGTTCCTCATCCTACGATATTGTGAGGTAGCCGGACTGGCGTGGCACTCGCGAGACATCTGCGTGTGCTGTAGCCCCCAGAGCTTTGCGTCACCGCCTTTCGGCGGGTTTGCCAGGGTTGCGTGTGGCCTGCAGTGTTCCGCAGACGCGCAACTGGGTGACGCCTACACAATACAGCGGCGACATGATCGCGCAACCCCTCTCGAAGAATTTTTTTTCAGCGACCAGATGTCAATCGTCCCACGCGCGTCATCCCGCGACGCCAAATGATGCCGGAGCGATTGTCCCGGCCACCGAACGCTCCGCTCTTTTCGTGAAGCGCCGGCGCTGCGGCGCATCGGCGCCGCGATGGTTCGGTCAAAATGTCGCGCGGCGTATTCGCCGGAGCGTTTTTCCTCCCGATGATGCGAGTCCATCGCACCACACGGTTGAGGCTGATGTTCGCGGTGTCCCCTCGAGAGGTCGAGAAACGCAGACGGCCCCGCCGATCACGACGGGGCCGCCAGCACTGCTGCCTGAGACATCACTGCCGCATCAGAGTCTCAACTCACGCTCTCACTTCACAGCGACCGTTACCTGATCGAGATCCGTATACGTGGTCTGCGCCTGCGTCCCGGAGTAAATCGAGCGCGACAGGTACTGCTCCGTCGCGGTCCAGGCATTCGCGTTGGTGACGCCCGTCGCGGTCCCCACCGCGACACCGTTCACGAAAAACGACACCGTGCTCGTGCTTGTGGTGCCATTCCCCACGATCAGCACTTCTTCCTGGTCCCACGCGCCGTTTCCGGCCGCCACGCCCGGTAGCGTCATCGCACTCGTCACCGGTATCGTGCCGCTGCCACCGGTCTGGTTCACGTCCAGAATGTTGTGGCCATCGACGCCCTGGAAATTGAGACCGATGACCGGCGTGCTGTTGAAGCCCATCCACGACATGATCGTGAGATCTCCACCCGACGGTCCCTTGGGCGCCCACGCCTTGCTGTCGCCGCTGTTCATCGCCGACAGCAACGCCGCGTAGCTGCCGAGCGGCTGCCACCGCTGCTTCCACCCGATGTAGTAGGTGCCCGTGCCGGCGGCGTGGTTGAAGTACATGTCCCACCCGGGGTCGTTCACCTGGCCGGCCGGGAACATCACCCGGTAGCCGGAAGGCTGCACGTCGTTGTTGGCCGAGCCGTCGGGGTTCGTACCAGACGACGCCAGGCCGATCGAGCCGTTTCCGCCGTTACGCGTCCACGCGCACGGGACCGGACCGCCGAAATTGATGGAGCCGCCAGCCGGCATCGAGAATCCGGGGGACGATGACGTGACCGAACCGGTCTGGCAGACGATCGTCATGCCGGCCGGCATGTTCCACCCGTTGCTCGGCCCACTGCTCGGCGGCTGCACGGCCGCGACCTGCACTTTCGCCGTCGCCGTGTGCCCGCCGCTCGTTGCGGTCATGATCACGGTACCGGCCGCGATCGCCTGCACCATCCCCGTCCCAGACACAGTCGCCATCCCGGTGTTCGATGACGTCCAAGATATCGTCGCTCCAGGTATGGCGTTCCCTGACGCGTCCACGGCGGTCGCCGTAAGTTGGCCGCTCTGTCCGGCATTGAGGCTGAGACTGGTGGGGGTTACTGCCACCGCCGCGACCACCGGAGGCGCCGGAGCATTCACCGTCACCGCCGCCGTTGCCGAGACGCCGGCACCGGCCACCGTGATGGTCGCCGTCCCCTGCTTGACCAGCGACACCGTGCCGCCCGACACGGTCGCGATCGCGGTGTTCGATGACGACCACGTGAGCGAGACGCCGCTGATGGCATTGCCCGATGCGTCTTCCGGAACAGCCGACAGTTGCGCCGTGTTCCCCGGCACGCCCGTGACCGTCGTGGGCGAGAGCGCGATCGCGGCGACTGGCGGCGCGTTCACCACCACCGCTACGGTCGCCGAGATACTTCCGTCGGAGGCGGTGATGGTGGTGCTCCCCTGCTTCTTGAGCGTGACGAGTCCGCTTGAGCTGACGTTCGCGATGGTCGCGTCGGACGACGCCCACGACACGGTCTGTCCCGTAACTGCATTGCCCGATGCGTCCTTGAGTACCGCCGACACTTGCGTCGTGTTGCCCGGCACGCCCGTGATCGATGTGGGCGAGAGTACGACCGAGGCGACCGGAGCCGCGTTGACCGTCGCGCCGATCGTCGCTGTCACACCACCCGCCGACGCCTTGATCGTCGCCGCCCCCTGATTGACCAGGGTCACGAGACCGCCGGACGAGACCGTGGCCACAGCCGTGTTGGACGAGGACCACGACACCGCGACTCCGGTGACGGCGTTGCCGTTCGCATCCGTCAGGGCCGCGGACACCTGCGCGGTATTGCCCGGAATGCCGGTGATCGCGGCCGGAGAGAGCGCAATCGATGCCACCGGTCCCACTGGGGGCGCGGTTACCGTCACCCCCACGGCCGACGAGACGCCGCTCGCGGATGCCGTGATCGTCGCGCTACCCTGCTTCGACAGGGTCACGAGGCCCGAGCTCGAGACGCTCGCGATGGACGAGTTGGACGAGGTCCAGTTGAGCGCCGGCGACGGCGTCATCGGCGCGCCGGTGGAATCGTCGAGGACGGCGGTGATTTGCGTGGAGCTGCCCGGGGCGCCGCTGATCGCCGTGGGTGAGAGCTGGATCGTCGCCAGCACCTGATTCGTGACCGTGGTCGGGACGGAATCGGTCACGGTGCCGACTTTGACGCTGATCCATGATCTCCCTTTGTGCCACAGCCGCACGCGGCCGTTGGCGGACACCGTCGCGACCGACGAATCGGTGGACGACCAGTTGACCGCCGATTCCGTCACCTGCGCACCAGAGGAGTCCTTCAGGGTCGCCGTGATCGTGGTCGAGTCGCCCGGCTTGCCGCTGATCGACGACGGCGACAGCGCTACCTGAGCGATCGGCGATGTCGGAGGGCGAAATCCGGTGCCGGGACTACCCGAGCTGGGATCGGTGAGTGAGCGGCCGCTGAAGCAGCCGTACGTGCCAAAGGCGCCCAGAATTCCCGCTAGCGTAACCGCAAACGCCAGCGCAGGCCGCGTGTTCGCCGCGCGCATCTGTCCCCCTGCGTCTGTTCGGCGGCCCGACTGGCGTGGCCCGCGCTGATCCTGCTGCGCGCGGACGGTAGCCTCGTGGCTTTGCGTCGCCGGCTTTCGCCGGGTTTGCCTTTGTCGCAGCCCTGTGCAGGGCGACGATCCCGCCGGAGGTAAAAAGCGTCGGCCCGCCCGAATAGCGGGCCGATCCGGTCCTGCATGCCGGGGCGCGGCTGTACACCGCGTAACTCCAGGCGACGCTTTATCGCCCGGCCCCGACGTCTGGCAACGTAGGCCAGCAGCCTCTACGGCGCCAGACCCAATTTCGGGTCGGTCGTGCTCCTAGGCGGTCAGTATGTCCGACTCGCCTGCCTCTGTGGGACGATCCAATCCCCGGATCGGTCCCACCCCAATTTCCAGGCCGTTCTTCTCGGCGCGATCACCCCATCGCGACCGACGATGCCCACTCGACGATCTGCCGCTCGTCCGCGAGGGTCACGTACTCGTGAACTGGAAGGGTGAGCAACGTCCGGCAGATGTCCCGCGCGCCGGGCGCGTCGGGTTCTCCACGGTGGATAATGGGTGCCAGCTCGGGCTCCTCGGCGAGCGGGCGCGGGTAGCTGCGGACGATCCCCATGGCCGGCGCCGGGCGGCGCCCGGCCCCGTCGAGCACCGCCATCCGGAGATACCCGGGCATCCCACCTGCGATCGGTCTCACCGGATGGAACGAGGGAACGCGCGCCAGTTGGGCAATGAGTGATTCCGCCACGCGCGCCCGCGCGAGTCGTTCGGCGTCCGCATGTGGCAACCCGCGGCGCACGAGCGCCGCAGCCGCGCGGGAGAGAGGACCGGGCTCGCCGGCGGGATGATAGATGGTCTCTCCGAGGTGGAGACCAGGGAGCGATGCGGCGATCCCGTAGGCCGCCGGGCGGCCGAGGACCCATTGCGCCGCCGCGATCACGACTTCACCCCATCCGGCCGCCCGTGGCGGCATCGCACGCCCCGCCGCTTCCACCGCCCCGATGGCCGCCGCCCCGGCTTCCGCGGTGGCAAGCAACGCTCCGCCGCGCCCCCCGGTGGTGCCCTTGCCCCGCCCAAAACTGAATACGCTGAGCGGCCCGAATGCGCCGAGCCGCACCCCTCCGAGCCGCCCGCCCGCCTGCTGGGCCGCGTCTTCGATCACCCGGGCTCCCG
This sequence comes from Gemmatimonadota bacterium, assembly GCA_021324775.1. GTDB lineage: Bacteria > Gemmatimonadota > Gemmatimonadetes > Gemmatimonadales > Gemmatimonadaceae > Palsa-1248. Next base: position 26,574 of record JAJPIM010000026.1, on the reverse strand, counting down.
CGGCATCGGCCAATGCGCGCACGCCAGGGACGTCCGCGGGGTAGCCGTAGAAGTGGGCGACGACGATCGCGTCCGCCCCGCGCCCGAGCGCCTGCCGCACCGAGCCGAGATCAGGGCTGAGGGTCGCGGGGTCGACGTCGTAGAGGCGCACCCGCACTCGCGCCCGGACCGCCGCGGCGATGAGATCCACGCAGCCGTAGGCTGGAAGAGCGACGGTACCCCGGGGTGCCGTGAGCCGCATCGCGAGCACCAGCGCCGCAGTTCCGCTGTCCGTCAGCGCCACGGCTCTGGCGTCGTACCGGGTGCTCAGCGCGGACCGCACGACTTCGTCTCCGCGATCCACCCGCCCCGCGTATCGGCGGGCCGCGACGCGCGCTGCGGCCAGAACCGCGGACGGGCTCACGTGGGATACGACCGGCGGCTGCCGGCGCGGCACCCTCATCGGTCGGCCGGGCCGATCACAGCGGACGTGAGTGGGAGATGGAGATCCGTGATGCCACAGCGCCCGCCGGCTACGGGAGCGCTGGTTCCGGACCCTCCCGCTCGTCGTCGATCGGATCGACGACCACCGCGACGCCCGACAATGGCGCCACATGCGGCGCGTCGTAGTCCCCGCGCAGAACGTGGGTGCGAATGACGAGAAGGTCGTATGCCATGTGCAGCGAATCGCGCACCAGGTTCACGCGCGACCCCGGCTGGTGGGTCCAGTTCACCGGCACTTCCGCGACGCGTATCCCGCGGAGTTGCGCCATGACCAGGACTTCGACGTCGAAGCTGAACCCGGTCATCCGCATGCGCGAAAACAGATCGTGCGCCACTTCGCCGCGGAACATCTTGAATCCGCACTGCGTGTCCGCAATGCCGCGGACGGTCAGCGCGCGCACGAGTGCATGGAAGCTCCGGCCGATCAGCCGCCGGTAGAACCGGGCGCGGACGCGCACGCCCTGGCCATGCAGCACGCGGGATCCGATCGCGACCGCGGCGCCCGCGTCGATCGCCGTCTCGAGCCGCTCGAACTCGGATCGGAGTCGCACCATCCGCGTCCATGAACATCACGAGCCGGCCGCGCGCGTTGACGACCCCCGTTCGGACCGCATATCCCTTCCCCGCATTGGCCGCCAGCCGGATGAGCCGCACCTCGCGCATCTCGGCGCCGAGGTGGTGGGTCAGATCGCTCGTGCGATCCCGGCTGCCGTCATCGACGACGATGATCTCCACGGAGCGCGCGCGCCCCCGGAAATATTCCACGGCGTCGCGGACCGTCGGCGCCAGCCGCTTCTCCTCGTTGTACGCGGGGATGATGACCGAGACATCCGGGCGGCCCAGCGCCATCGCTAATGGTCCTGACAGTGAAAGAGGTCCACACGATAGAGACGGTCGTCGAGGCGCGGGCGCTGCGTCACCAGCTCGAGATGGCACCGGGCGAGGAGCCACGCCTGCAACGCACCACCGTCATCGCCGACGAGTCCGTACCGCTTCTCCGACGCGACGACCCACAAGGCGTGCTCCTGCCGTACCTTGGCCGCGAGTCCCGCGGTATCCGCCGAAATATCGGCCAAACGCAGCCCGGGTCCATAGTACTCGGGTGGCCCGATGGGACCGGTTACGACCAGTTCGCCCGGTGCGACAGCCGTGATACGGCGGTACGCCGGCCGGTAGTCGAACCGGGTGCCATCGATGAGATGCGAGACGGTCGCCGGCAGCACGCCCGCGACCAGTGCGGCGGTGACACCAGCGGCCATCAGCCAGGATGATGCCTGGACCCGCACGCCGGGCGTATCGGCTTCAGGGATTCCGGTCCGCTCGCCGATGAGCTGCACCAGAGCCGCCGCCGTAACCAGCACCAGCGGCAATGCGGCCATCGCGTAGTCAGCGTACGTGTTGGTCTTGGTCGACGAGGCGATCAGAGCCACGAGTGATGCCAGAATCCCGAGACCGGCCATCGCGGCCCAGCGGCGCCGCACGGCGCTGTGCTCCCGGAAGAGCAGCACGACAGCGGTGATCGCCGCGGCGAACATCACGGGAGTCGCCCACTCGACCACAGCCGGGATGAGACGCAGGTCGGCGGCGGTTCCTCGTCCATTCCAGTTCGTCAGGCCGGCGGAATGCGTGAGTCCACGGACGACCACGGCGACGGCAGCCATTGCCAGCGCATACGGGCCCCAGAGCCATCGCCACGCGACCGGCGTCGGCCACCGCAACCCCAGTCTGCCGTCGGCCCGCACGAGGTGTGCGCCGAGGATCGCGCCCGACATCGGAAACAGAAACGATGGGTGTGTGAGTGATCCGAGCAGGAGTACCACGAATGCCCACAGATAGGAACGGCGGTCATCCCGATCGATCGCGCGCGGAATCAGCGCATAGCTCAGCGCGGCGAACAGGAAGACGAGCGACCAGTACCGCGCCATCCCCGACGCGTAAAGGTGCCACGGCGAGATCCCCACGAAGATCGCGGCCACGAGTCCCGCGGTCCTGCCAAGGGTGCGCCGGGCCAGCCACCAAACCGCGATGATGCCCCCGACGCCAAACAGAAACGGCAGCAACCGCAGCAGCACAGGGGTCTGTGGCAATCCCATCAGCATGGGATGCACGAGCAGATAGTACAACGGCCGCGCGGCGATCCCGGGCCGCAGCTCGGAATGCAACAGGAAGGTGCCTTCATCCACCGTGTACAGCTCGTCCTGCTCCAGCGGGAACGTCGAGAGTCCATGCACCCGTAGCGCCACCGCGAGCAACACGACAGCCGTGACCGCAATGCGCTCCGGCCAGCCGGCCCGCGCATCCGCCGCGGCACTCCGCTGCGCCGGCCCGCCCGGCCGCACGCCGTGCACGGGGGTAGGACGCCGGCTCTCGTGCGCGACGATGCCGGCGCTGGCAGCACGGCTCATACTGGCCCGCCGTGGACGGCCACGGGCAGCGCCCGCGTCTTGGGTAGCCATACCATATGGACGACTATGAGTGCGTCCACGCCCCGAACCATCGCCCGGCACCCCGACCGACGCTCGCGGCGGCGCTTCGTCCCATCCCCACCCGGCAACCCGCCCTTCGCGCAGCCCTTCGTCCGCCCCTCCGCTGGCGCCACGGTCACGGGATGTACTTCACGATGCGCGGTCCAAGTGCGTTCGCGACGGCCAGCGGCAGCCGCTTCCAGAGGCGCGGTCCCCATGCATACGCCGAGTCGTGCGGCGACGGCGTGGTCGCCGCCGCACCCGGTGTTGCGCCAGGCGTCAATCCGTACCACCAGAGCTGCTCGTCCTCCGCGCCCCATTGGCGCTTGAACCGGTGCGTCCCGCTGTCCGGTGTACACCGGCCAAAATTGAAATGCGTCAATCCCTCGGCCGCCGCTCGCTGCATGAACGCCCAGTACAACAGCATGTTCGGCGCGAGCCGCTTGTGCTCGACGAGCGCGGATGCCCAGGTCATCTCGAACTCCGAGCCCCAGCGAAACCCACAGCCTGCGGCCACCGGCTGCTCCCCAATGTACGCGCAGCCGAACCAGACGTCGGCGGGGAATGCCGCGGCGATCTCGTCGAACAGGCGGCGGGGCTGCGCCGGTGTTCCCAGATCGCGCATGTGGTGCGCGAACACGGAGTAGAACGGCGCCACCTGGCCGGCGCCGAACGTGACGGTCACGCCTTCCTTCTGCGGCCGCCGGACCTGGCTCCGCAACTTGCCGTCGAGCCCCTTCCAGAGTGCCGCCTCGCCGCCCGCGGGGATCGGCAGCACCACGGTGATCTTGCGCGTCGACGCCACCCAGTCGCCGGCCGGTGCCTGCGACAGCGGCGCACGGTTCCGGAGTTCAACCAGCGAGACGCGGTCTCGCCGTGCGCGATCCGCAGCGGCAGACATCAGCGCCACCACGGCGCGGTCGCTGCCCACAGCGCCGCCGTAGTTCAGAAACGGCATGGACACGAGGAAATGACCGAAGACCGGGCTCTTGACCCGCACCAGCGGCAGCAGGCCCTCCAGCGCGCCCGCGCGCGTCCGGGCGGCCAGATACACGCATTCGTGCCCGAACACGCGCTCCATGACGCCACGCCAGCCGTATCGATGGCAGTGCGTGGCACCCGGGGCCCGGTCCGCGCAGGCATCCCACTCGGCAGGCGTACCCGAGAAGAGCTCGACCAGGCACCCATCGTCCCCCGGCGCTGCACCCGGACCGCGTGTGGCCTCGCTGGTGCCGGCGGCTCGTGCGGCCGCGCTCACCTCACAGCGCCCCGCGTCGCGGCCGCGCCACCGGCACGCCTCTCAGCCAGCGCCGTGCGCGGCACCGGCCTCCCGTTCGCGCGCCGCTCACCTCGCGACCGCCGAACCCGCCACGTCCGTCCGGCCCACGACGGCGGGCGCGAGTCCCTGAGAGATCGACGTGAACCGGAACTCTCCCAGCAGGCGATCCACGCGTTCGGCGGTGCCACGCAACCCCCGGTAGTGCCGCACCCGGGTCAGCAACGGAACGGCGAGCCGCGGCTGTTCGGGATCCAGCTCCCACGGGTGAATGTAGAATACCGCCGGCAGGTTCGCGTCGTTGTGCTCGCGAAATGCACGCTGCACCACGTTGTAGGGGAAGTGCCGGAGATATCCGCCGCCCGCCGCCGGGATCCGCACGCCGTTCCACGCCAGCGTGGCCAGCGGGAACTCACAGAGCCGCCCGCACGGCCGGTCGATGACGTGCGCGATCGGCGTCGCACCCGGATAGCCGTACCCCGCCCGGCGCACCGGAAAGATGCTCGAATCGTAGACGTGGCCCTCTTCGATGAGCACGTCGAACGCCCATTCGAGGCCCGGCACGATCGAGAAGCTCGGCGCGCGGTATCCGAGCACCCGGCAGCCCGTAATGTCCTCCAGCACGTCTTTCGCGCGGCGCACATCTTCGCGAAACTGCGGCTCACTCAGGCTCGTGACTTTCTGATGCCACCAGCCATGCGACGCGACTTCATGGCCCGCCGCCGCAATACGCTTGATCACCGCGGGATGCCGCTTCGCGACCCACCCCAGAGTGAAGAACGTCCCGTGCACGCCGCGACGCGCGAGCAGATCGAGGACGATGCCGACACTCTCCGAGACCCGGCTCGGCATCTCCGGCCACGTCTCGCGCGACACCACACCATCGAACGCGCTGACCTGGAAGTACTCTTCCACGTCGACGGTGAAGAAATGCCGGATCTGGCTAATGCTTGGCGCTATCATGCGTGGAGGCTACACCCACCCTGAGGCAGACCGTGATCGATGTCCAATCCGGCGGGGCCCACGGCTGCCGATCCGCCTCCCCTTCCAAGACGACCAAGCCGCCTGTTCGCGGCCAACCCAGCACGCCCAATGCCCGCAAGAACTGACCGGTTACGACGGCCTGTGGGCACTCCAGGCCTCTTTGAGGCACACAACCACCCGCTCGGGCAGCTCCTGAATGTGGCGCTGGCGCAACAGAAGGCCTTGGGGATCGCTACGACCGGCCTCAGCATCCTGGTCATCGCCGCTCTTACCCTGACACCGCAAGCCGGACCCCCGGCCGGCCACTTCGATCTGTGCATCACCTGCGGGACCCACTGGGCATCGGATTTCGGCCTCAACGTGCTGTTGTTTTTTCCATTCGGATTTGGGCTCCGGCTGGCCGGGCTCCGCCGGCGGACGGCGTGGCTCGTGGCGCTCGGGGCGACGATCAGCATCGAGATCCTCCAGTACTCGGTGATCACCGGACGCGATTCAGATCTCAGCGACATCCTGTCCAACGCACTCGGGGGCGTGCTGGGCGTGGCCGCGGCCGATGCGCGGAAACGACTGCTCGCTCCGTCGCCGGCATCGGCTATCCGCCTGTCCTTGGCCGGTGCGGCAGCGTGGTGTATCATCGCCGGCGCGACCCAGTGGGCGCTCTCCGTGTCGCTCCCGCGCAGTATCTACTACGAGCAAGTCGCCCCCCAGCTGGGCCAGTTCTCGACGTTCGGCGGCCAGGTCCTCAGCGCCTCGTTCGGCGGCGCGCCGTTTCCAGGCGGACGGTTGCCGGACAAGGCCAGCGCCGCGATGCGCGATGCGCTGCTTGCCGGCGATACGCGCATCGCCGCCGTGATGACGATGGCAGCCCGCCCGCCGCGCCGTCTCGCCCCGGTGCTCGGTGTCTTCGATGACCGGCACCGCGAAATCTTCGTGCTCGGCCAGCGGCACAATGACCTGATCTTCCAGATCCGGCGCCGGACCGACGACTGGGGATTCCGCTCGCCATCTCTCGCCCTCACGGGCGCGCTGGCGCCTCAGCCCCGCACGGACGACACGGTCCGCATCTCGGCGACCGTCGAAGAAGGGTCGGCGCGTATCGCCGTCGAGACGCCGGTCGGTCGCGCCGAGCGCCGCATGGGCAGCGGAATCTGGCAGGCCTGGAGCCTCCTGGTGCCGGACGAGGGACGCTACGGCAGATTCGCGGGGCCGGTCACGCTGATCGTCATCGCCGCCATGTTTGCGCCCCTCGGATATTGGGGCGGACGCGTATCGCTGCGGACGAGCGCGGCCACGTCGGCCGTCCCGCCGGTCCTGACGTTGCTGGTGGCGCTCGCTATCATCCCGTGGACCGCAGGGTCTCCAGCGGCGCCATGGCCGGTGTGGGCCGCGGGGGCCGCCGCCATCGTTTTCGGATGGACCGCGGCGCGCGCAATGTCACCGATCCTGGATCCGGGCCTGTGAATGATCTGCTGACCACGTTCGACATCGCGGAGTTCATCGCGCGCCGCGCGGTGCTGGTGCTCGCCGTGCTCTCGGCGATCGTCTTCGGTGCCGACTGGCTCGTGCGCACCCGGCGCATCAATCCGTTCAATCCCGTCGCCCGCTTCTTTCGCGGCTCGCTGGATCCGCTGATGGTGCCCGTCGAACGGCGCGTCATCCGTGCCGGTGGCAACCCCGCCAGCGCACCATGGTGGACCTTCGCCGTCGTGGTGGTCGGCGGGATTCTCCTGCTCGCGGCCCTCGACTACGTGCGGCAGACTGCGCTCGAGATGGCCGCCGCCTCGCACGGCGGCCTCATGCCACTCGCGCGTCTGTTCATCCACTGGACGGTTCTCTTCCTGCAGCTAGCCCTCATCATCCGCGTGATCGCGTCGTGGCTTGGCATGGGCCAATATTCGCGATGGGTGCGATGGGCGTACCCGGTGACGGATTGGATGCTGCGGCCACTCCGCCGCGTGATCCCGCCAATGGGGATGTTCGATATCTCACCGATCGTTGCATGGTTCGGGCTGAGCTTGCTCGAGTGGCTCGCGCTCAATGCGCTGAGCTTGCTCACGACGGGATTGTAGCCGAGGTTCTCTCCCCTGATACCGGGCGAGGGTTCGCCGCCACGCGCCGGCCACGGGACGCACCGCACGCACGAGGGCTTCGATGGCGTTGATACTGTTCGTCGGTTCCGATCTGGCGTTGCTCGAGGGGCTCGCGCAGACGCTCGCCGCTGCGGGAGAGCGGGTGCGTATCGCCGAGTCGCTGCACGACAGCGAGCTGGTGGCCGCGAATGATCCGCCACTCGTCGCGATCGTCGAACGCGCGCTCGCCTTCGAAGCGGCGGCGAGCGGAGCCGGCATGCCGAATCTGACGGTGGCCTACGGCGGCACGATGGTGCTCTACCACGGCGCGGACGACGCCGCGCTCCCGTTGCCGGCGGCCCTTCTTCGGATGACCCTCGCCGACCTCACCCTTCCCCTCGAACGGCAGCGTCTCGTCACTCTCGTCCGGACCGTCGCCGATCGCGCCCGCGCGCGAGGGCGTGAGCACATACCGTCACAGCCCGAGAGCCGCGCGCCCTAGGCAGCGCGCCCCAGGCAGCGCGCCCCAGGCAGCGCGCCCCAGGCAGCGCGCCCCAGGCAACGCGGCCCTCAGCGACGCACGACCCGCCCGGCGCGCGGACCTCGCGATCCCCACGCCACCGGACGCGCGATCCACCGTCGCACCTGGCGGGCGGCCAGCTTGACGTTGCCGACCGATCCTGGCAGGAGCGGCCCGGGAATGCCCTCACGTGCCATCCGCTCCGCCACCGCGGCGTCCAGGCCCGCCACGACGCCGGGGATGTAGAACGTCACTTCGCGCCAGGCAAATGTCAGGAAGAACGCGCCCACGGAAAACGCGATGATGCCGATCGACAGATACATCGGCGCGAAGTACAGGAATCGCTGTTCGCCGTCGCCGTTCACCCACTGCTGCGGCATCCGGCGCTGCAGGAACACCAGCCAGAGAGCCGAACCGGGTACCATCACGAGCCACAGCAGAATGCCCCCTGCCCCCGTCTCGGCCAGCGCCTGCACGTACGAGTTGTGCGGCGGCTCACACCACACGCCGAGGCCATGCGCATACCGGTAGCGCGCATTCGGCGAGATCTCGGGCGTGCATTCGGCCCGTTCGAAGTTGCCCACGCCGAGGCCGAAGACCGGAAACATCTCGAAATACCCGATGCCGCGTAGCGCGACCTGCCGCCGGCCGTGATTCGAGTCCCAGTTGTAATCGTTCTCGGGGTGGATGAGGGTTTCCATCTGCCGCCAGTAGCCCGACGGCGCAAACGCCGTGATCCCCGTGATCGCCACTGCGATGAACGCGCAGCGCTTCCACAGCGGGACCGCCTGCAGCAGCACGAGCGACGCCAGCGCCATCGCCACGAGTCCGACCAATGCGCCTCGCGAGCCGCTCTTGGCGATCGCCGCGGCAATCCCCAGCAGCACGCCGCTGACAATGATCCGCCCGCGCCAGCGGGCGACCTGAAAGACGAGCAGCGTCAATGCGAGGCCGAGCAACAGCACCAGCCCGAGGTCGTTGGCGTCGTACGTGTCGAGATGGCTCAGCCGGTAGTAGCCGCCCTGCTCCATCTCGAGGTGGAAATGAAACACGGCCTGATACACGAGCCACGACGCGCTCGCGATGTACGCGACGATGATCGTGAACAGGTCGCGGGATGTCCGGATCGACGCCAGAATCAGGAACGTGAAGATCAGGGTCTTGCCGAAATCCTCGAGGATGAACGTCGCCGTGCTCCCGAAGGACATTCCGAAGAACATCCCGAGCAGCGCCCACACCGCGATGCCGCCCACGACTTTGGCCGGCCAGGTCACGAACAGCGGCCGCTGCGCCAGCAGCGCCGGCCGCGCCCACGCGACGGCCAGCGCCGCGATCGTCAGCACGATGAGCGGATGGGTCTTGTTGAGCGAGGGAATCGCCATGTGCAGGCGGCTGATCGTCAGCACGACCAGCAGCAGCAGCACCAGACGGTACGGGTCCTTGGCGAATTGGAGCGCCCGGCGCACACGCACCCGCACGCGCGCTGGTCGCTGCGGCCGCACCCCGGCGGGAGGGGCGGCCACAGGTGCGAGTGCCTGCCCGGCAAATGATGTCTGTCGCACTCCAGGAACCTACCGCGAGGAGGTCATCCCCGGGGGCCCTCACCCTCGCTGCGCCCGCCGGAGTCCATGATCGACTGTCGCCACGCTACCCACCCTGCATCAGACGCGCCGGGCGCCGATTTGCTACGCTCCGCGGGCCGCGTCAATCAGTATACCAGAGCCGTGCCCGCGCGGTACCGGCGGGTACCAGCGCTGTGCCGCTCCGCGTGGGATGGGCGTCATTCCCAGTGACGAGACGCGCATCCGGAGACAGATCGACAACGATTTGGCCGCCAGCGCGACCGAGGCGCCCGCGCGGGGTTGCGTTACCCGCCGCCACCGTTACGTTACGGACAGAACAACTGAGTTCGTGGCGATTTACGGCAACTTGCGGCCACGTTAAACAAATGCTAAACCGCCAAGCCCGGCGGCGTACAGCGTCCGGGCATTTTTGTTCTCGCGGGAGACCTCCGCAGGTATGACCGACACGCAATCCGCCTCACCGCTCGGGTCGCCTGGCCCAGTCTCGCGGCCGGCCGCGCCGGATCCGTCTTCCTATCTCGGCGCGCTCGCTCGCGGTGTGCTCATCTACGATGGCGCCATGGGAACCAACATCCAGCGCCACAAGCTGAGCGCGGCGGATTTCGGCGGACCCTCGCTCGAAGGTTGCAACGACTTCCTCGTGCTCAAGCGTCCGGATGTCATCCGCGGCATCCACGAGTCGTTTCTCGCCGTGGGATGCGACGTCGTCGAGACGTGCACCTTCCAGGCGACGCCGCGCCGGCTCAAAGAGTGGGGTATCGGTGAACACACCCACGAGCTGAATGTCGCGGCGGCACGCCTGGCGCGCGCGGCCTGCGATGGGTACGCCACTCCCGATCACCCCCGGTTCGTCGCCGGGTCGATCGGGCCAACGGGTATGCTGCCGTCGAGCGACGATCCGGTGCTGGGCGCGATCACTTTCGATGAGCTCTCGGAGAATTACTACGCCCAGGCCAAGGCCCTCGTCGAAGGCGGCGTCGATGTCCTTCTCGTCGAGACCGCGCAGGACATCCTCGAGGTCAAAGCTGCCGTCACCGCCTTCGAACGGCTGTTCACGGAGCTGGGCCGCCGCGTCCCCATCCAGACGCAGATCACGCTCGACACCAGCGGCCGCATGCTCCTCGGCACCGATGTCGCGAGCGCGCTGACGACGCTCGAAGCCCTCCACGTCGATGTCATCGGACTGAATTGCTCGACTGGGCCCGAACACATGCGGGAGCCCGTCCGCTACCTCTCCGAGCACGCCACCCGGCCGATCTCCGTGATACCCAACGCCGGCCTGCCACTCAACACCGGCACCGGGGACGCGGTCTACCCCCTCGAGCCCGCGCCGCTCGCGAGCGCCCTGTCGGCGTTCGTCCGGGATTTCGGCGTTCGCATCGTCGGCGGGTGTTGCGGCACGACGCCCGAGCATCTGCGCGCCGTCGTCGAAGCGGTCCGCCCGCTGTCCACGAACGGTGTCGTCCGGCGGCCCACGACGGTCCCGCGCGTCTCCAGCGCGATGCGCGCCATCACGCTGCACCAGGATCCGCCCCCGCTCCTCGTCGGCGAGCGCGTCAACTCGCAAGGCTCCCGCGCGGTCAAGCGGATGCTCCTGGCTGACGACTACGATGGCATCGTCCGGGTCGCGCGCGAGCAGGCGGAGTCCGGCGCCCACGTGCTGGACGTGTGCGTGGCGCTCACGGAGCGGGCCGACGAGGCCGAGCAGATGTCGCGAGTGGTGAAGCTGCTCTCCATGAGTGTCGAAGCGCCGATCATGATCGACTCCACGGAGCCGGCCGTGCTCGCGGCGGCGCTCGCGCACCTGCCGGGCCGCGGCATCGTGAACTCCATCAACATGGAGAACGGCCGCCAGCGCATCGACGCCGTGCTCCCGCTCGTCCGCAAGCACGGCGCGGCGGTCGTCGCCCTGACGATCGATGAGCAGGGCATGGCCAAGACGCGCCAGCGCAAACTCGAGATCGCCCGGCGCATCCACGACATCGCGACCACGGAGTTCGGACTGGCGCCCGCCGATCTCCTCTTCGATGCCCTGACGTTCACGCTCGCCACCGGCGAAGCGGAATGGATCGATTCCGCAACGGAGACGATCGAAGGCATCCGCCTCATCAAGCGTGAGTTGCCGGGTGTGCTCACCAGCCTCGGCGTCTCCAACGTCAGCTTCGGCCTGTCGCCCGAGGCCCGCGCGGTCCTCAACTCGGTCTTCCTGCACCACTGCGTCGCCGCCGGGCTGGATGCGGCGATCGTCAACCCCGCGCACATCCGCCCCTACGCCGAAGTGGATGCCGCCGAACGGGCCCTCGCCGATGACCTCGTGTTCAATCGCCGGCCGGACGCGCTGCAGCAGTTCATCGAGCACTTCTCGGGAACCGGCACCGGGGGATCACGCGCCGCCGCCGGCCCCGCCGCGGACCCCACGGCCGGGATGACGGCCGACCAGCGCATCCATTGGATGATCGTCCACCGGAAGAAGGAAGGGATCGAGGACCAGCTCGACGCTGCCGGGGTGCGCGAGCAACCCGTCCGCGTCCTCAATGATGTGCTGCTCCCGGCGATGAAGGAGGTCGGCGACAAGTTCGGCGCCGGTGAGTTGATCCTGCCGTTCGTGCTGCAGAGCGCCGAGGTCATGAAGCGGGCCGTCAAGCACCTCGAGCAGTTCCTGGAGAAGACGGAGGGCTACACCAAAGGCAAGGTGGTGCTGGCGACTGTGTACGGCGACGTCCACGACATCGGCAAGTCGCTGGTCAACACGATTCTCAGCAACAACGGCTACACGGTGTACGACCTCGGCAAACAGGTTCCGGTCAACACCATCATCGCCAAGGCCGACGAGGTCCAGGCCGACGCCATCGGCCTCTCCGCACTCCTCGTCTCGACGTCGAAGCAGATGCCCCTCTGTGTCCAGGAGCTCGACCGGCGCGGGCTCACGTACCCGGTGCTGATCGGCGGCGCGGCGATCAACCGACGGTTCGGGCGGCGCACGCTCTTCGTCGACGGCGAGCGGCCCTACTCCGCGGGCGTCTACTATTGCAAGGACGCCTTTGAGGGCCTCTCGATGATGGACGAGCTGATGGACACGGACCGCCGCCGCGAGGCCGTCGCCCGCACGCTCGATGAGGCGCGCAAGGATGTGTTCCTCCATACCACCGTCGGCAAGGACATCGCCGCCGGATCGGCCAGTACGGAACGGAGTGCCGTCCGTGCCGACGGGCCCATCCCCACCGCGCCGTTCTTCGGCACGCGCGTGCTGCGCCAGATCCCGCTGGCGGAGGTCTTTCCGCTCCTGGACCTCGAGGAGTTGTTCCGGCTGCAATGGGGCGGCCGCGGCTCTGGGCCCGCGTTCGAGCGCGCGGTGCGCGAGGAGTTCCAGCCCGCGCTCGAGCGGCTCACCGCGCAGGCCAGCCACGAGAAGTGGCTCGTGCCCCAGGCGGTCTACGGCTATTTCCCCGTGCAGTCGCGCGGCAATGATCTCGTCGTCTACGATCCTGCCGCGTACGAGAGCGACGGTGGCGCGCTGCGCGAGACGGCACGCTTCACGTTCCCGCGCCAGGTGGGCCGCGACCGACTCTGCATCGCGGACTATTTCCGGCCTGTGGATTCGGGCGAGGTCGATGTCGTGGCGCTCCAGATCGTGACGGTCGGCGATGCCGCCACGCATCGGTTCGATACGCTGCAACAGGCGGGCGAATACACCGAGGCGTTCTACACGCACGGCCTGGGTGTCGAGACGGCAGAGGCGCTCGCCGAATGGATGCACCGGCGCATCCGCAGCGAGTTGGGACTCCCCGCGGGCCAGGGCAAGCGCTACTCATGGGGCTACGGCGCGTGTCCCGATCTCGACGATCACACGACGGTCTTCCGGCTCCTCCCGGCCGATGCGATCGGCATGCAGCTCACGTCCGCGTTCCAGCTCCTGCCCGAGCAATCCACGGCCGCGATCATCGTGCACCACCCGGAAGCCAAGTACTACGCCGTCCGCGGCGAGGGTGCCGCCGACAACAGCCCGCCCGCGGCCACGGCCGTGGGCCGCGCCGGCGATACCACGGGCGCTGCCGCGTGACGAAGAGCGTGAGCAGCCCCGCTGGCGGCCGCGCGGCCGGCAACCCGGTAGCCGGTGACCGCGCTCGCGCGGCCACGAGCACCGCGGCCGCGGCCACCGGCCGCGAACGTCCGCGCGCGGAGTTGCTGGCGCGGCTCGTCGACCCGGCCGCCATCATCGTGTTCGACGGGGCGATGGGCACGATGCTCTACGCCAAGGGCGTCTTCATCAATCAGTGCTATGATGAGCTGAACATCCGCTCGCCCGCGCTCGTCCGGGGTGTCCATGACGAATACGTGCAGGCGGGCGCGGAGGTGCTGGAGACGAACAGCTTCGGCGCCAATCGCGCGAAGCTGGCGCAGTATGGCCTGGAGTCACAGGTCGCCGAGCTCAATCGGCGGGCCGCCCAGTTGGCGCGCGAGGCCGCCGGTGAGGACCGCCTCGTCGCGGGAGCCGTCGGTCCACTCGGCGTCCGCATCGAACCCTACGGCCCCACGAGCCGCGACGAAGCGCGCGCGCTGTTTCGGGAGCAGATGCAGGGGCTCGCCGAGGGTGGCGCGGACTGTTTCGTCATCGAGACGTTCGCGGATCTCGATGAGATGGAGCAGGCCATCCTCGCGGCACGCGACGTGGACCCCGGCATGCCGGTCGTCGCGCAGATGACGATCGGGGTCGATGGGCTGACCCCCTATGGCGTCCCGCCCGATGAGATCGCGCGCAGTCTCGACCGGTTCGGCGCCGATGTCATTGGGCTCAACTGCTCGGTCGGCCCGCAGACGATCCTCGAAGCGATCGAGCGCATGACACCCGTCACCCGCCGCAAGCTCGCCGCCCAGCCCAACGCCGGGATGCCGCGCGAGGTCGGCGGCCGCAGCATGTACATGGCCAGCCCCGAGTACATGGCGACCTACGGGCACCATCTGATCCTGGCCGGCGCCAAGGCCGTCGGCGGGTGCTGCGGCACGACGCCCGCCCACATCCGCGCCCTCGCGGACTCGGTGCGCTCGCTCGCGCCGCGGCAGCCTCGCGAAGGAACGAGCCCCGGCGGCACACGCGGCGCAACACCAGCCCACGCCACGGTGCGGTCGTCGGCCGGCGGCGGCCGCCTGTCCCGGGTCCAGCCGGTTCCCGGCGCCGCGGCTCCACCCACCGATGCCCACCCGCAACCCGGCGGCGCGCTCGGCGGTGCCGGCGTGCCCGCGGCGCCCTTTGCCGAACGCTCGCGGTGGGCGGCCAAACTCGCGGCCCGCCAATTCGTGACGTCCGTCGAGATCGTCCCGCCACGCGGTGTGGATGCGACTCGCACGCTGTCCGAGGTGGGAGCGCTCCGCCGCGCAGGCGTGGACGCCGTGAACGTGCCGGACGGCCCGCGCGCACAGAGCCGGATGAGCGCGGTGCTGATCAGCATCCTGATCCAGCAACAGGTTGGCATCGAGGCGGTCACCCACTACTGCTGCCGCGATCGCAATCTCCTCGGCATGCTCAGCGACCTGCTGGGCGCGTCGGCCATGGGTCTCCGCAACCTCCTGCTGATCACGGGCGACCCTCCCAAGATGGGCCCCTACCCCGACGCTACGGCGGTCTTCGACATCGATGCGATCGGTCTCACGAACCTCGCCTCGCGCCTGAACCACGGCCTCGATCCGGGCGGCAACGACATCGGCGAACCCACACGATTCGTGCTGGGCGTCGGCGTCAATCCCGCCGCCGTCGATCCCGAGCACGAGTTGCGGCGCTTCGAATGGAAGGTCGAAGCGGGCGCCGAATACGCCATCACACAGCCCGTATTCGATGTCGCGCAACTCACGCGATTCCTCGGCACGGTGCGCCACCTGGACATCCCCGTGATCGCGGGGATCTGGCCGCTCGTCTCGGTCCGCAACGCGGAGTTCCTCGCCAACGAGGTCCCGGGCGTCACGGTCCCCGAGGCCGTCATCCAGCGCATGCGCCGCGCGAGCGAGAAGTCCAAGGAGCACGCCGTCGCGGAGGGTATCGCGATCGCCTGCGAGATGCTCGGGCAGGTGCGCGCTCAGGTCCAGGGCGCCCAGGTCTCCGCCCCGTTCGGCAAGGTGGATCTCGCGCTCAAGGTCTTCGAGGGGGCGGGTGGCGTGTAAAGGGCACAAGCAGAAAGGAGAAGACCAGAGAGGAGAAAGGAGACCGAACAGCGAGGCGTCCTGGCGCTGAGCCAATTCATCCACTATCAAATTCGTCGCCTACTTCTCCTTTCTCCTTTTCTGTACTGCTCCTTTCTGTCATCTCAGGCCTGCCAATGAAATCCATCCTGCTCATCGACCACGGATCGCGCCGGGACGAAGCCAATTACATGATGGCGTGCATGGCCAATCTCGTGCAGCATCTGGTGGGCGAGACGGCCGCCGTGCGGTTCGCGCACATGGAGATTTGCGAGCCGACAATCGACCAGGGATTCGCGGCCTGCGTGGAAGCGGGCGCCGACGAAGTGATCGCCTTCCCATACATGCTGTCCCCGGGACGCCATTCCACGAGTGACATCCCGAAGATGGTCGGGCGAGCTGCCGCGCGGTTCCCGGGCGTCACCCACCGGGTCGTCCCGGCCTTCGGCGTCCACGAGCACCTCGCCGACCTGATACTCGAGCGTGCCGGCATCGCTCGCGCTCGTGGACTGCCCGACGACTCCGCCGGTTGCTGTTGGGACCCTGCGCACTCGAACGGCGCCTGCGGCGACGCCTGCCCCGCAAAGGCCCTGGTCTCGGCACAGTAGCCACCAGCTCCCTTCGCTCGTTATTTCCGCCCCGGCCCCTCGTCTACCTGGCAGGTGAAGGCTGCGTTTGAATCCCCAAAATCGGGGACTAGCGAGAGCTCTGCATGGCCTCACGCGCATTCCGTAGGGTAGCCACAGGCGGCAGGTTGGCCGCGGCCTGCGTCCTGATCGCCGCTTCGGCGCCGCAGAGCGCCTCGGGCCAGGCCGCTCACCGCAGCCGGCCGCAGCCTGCTCCCACCCCGGCCCCCGCTGCCCCGCCCGTCATCACTCTCGAACGAACCGGGTGCCACGGACAGTGCGCCGAGTACAAGCTGTCGTTCTACGAGGACGGCCAGGTCGTGTACGAGGGCAAAGCCAACGTCAGCAAAGCCGGCCGGTGGCATGCCACCGTGACCAAGGACATTCTCTCGGACCTGCTCACCGAGTTCCAACGAACCAGCTATTCGGCGCTGAGCGACACGTACCCCGCCGGCCTGACCGAAACGTCCACCGCCATCACGTCCCTGCGGACCGGCGACAAGGTCAAGACCGTGACTCATGAGGTTGGCTCCCCGTTCCCGCCCGCGGCGCTCATCGCCCTCGAAGATCGCATCGACGCGAGTGTCCAATCCGTGGACTGGACCAGATAAGGCCATATGCGGCACAGGTAGCTGGACGCTGGAGCTGAGCGAGTCGATGAGGGCCGGGTGCGGCAGACCGCAGCCGGCCCTCGACACGTCAGGCCGCTCCCCTCTCGCCGGCAACCCTCCCACTGGGCTCGCTCGTGGTCCCCTCTTTCCCCTCTCGATTAACTTCCAGTCCATGGCCACGGAAACCGCCCCGGATCGCCCCGCCGCGTTGACATCGCTCACGGACGAGGAGGTCATGTTCCGCTCCGCGGTTACGGAGTTTGCGGAGCTCGAGGTGCGGCCGCGCGTCCAGGCGATGGAGCGCGCCGGGCGGCTGGATCCGGCGCTCATCCCGCAGTTGTTCGCGCTGGGCCTCATGGGAATCGAGGTGCCGGAGGACTTCGGCGGTGCGGGCGGGTCGCTCATGATGGTGACGCTGGCGGTCGAGGCGATCAGCCGCGTGGATGCGGCGGCGGCGATCATGGTCGACGTCCAGAACACGCTCGTGAACTACCCGATCACGCGCTACGGCAGCGACGAGATCAAGTCGCGGTACCTCCCCCGCCTCACCGGCGGCACGGTCGGCGCATACGCGCTCTCGGAGCCGGGCTCCGGATCCGATGCCTTCGGGCTTCAGACCTCGGCGACGCGGTCGGGCAGCCACTTCGTCCTCAACGGACGGAAGATGTGGATCACCAACGGCGCGGAAGCCGGGGTCTTCGTCGTCTTCGCCAATGCCGATCGCGCCGCGGGTTACAAAGGCATCACGGCGTTCATCGTCGAGCGCGATTTTCCCGGCTTCCGCGTCGGAAAGAAGGAGGACAAGCTCGGCATCCGCGCCTCGAGCACCGTCGAGTTGATGCTCGATGGGTGCGAGGTCCCCGCCGGGAACGTGCTGGGTCCGGTCGGCCAGGGCTACAAGATCGCGATCGAAACCCTCAATGAGGGTCGGATCGGGATCGGCGCGCAGATGATCGGCATCGCCGGCGGCGCGCTGTCGGCCGCGACCGAGTACATCAAGGAGCGGAAGCAGTTCGGCAAGCCGCTGTCCGATTTCCAGGGGATCCAGTTCCAGATCGCGCAAGCGGCGACGGAGCTGGAGGCGGCGCGCCTGATGGTGTACAACGCGGCCCGGCTCAAGGATGCCGGTTATGACATCGCACGCGAAGGCGCGATGGCCAAGCTCTTCGCGTCCCAGGTCTGCGAGCGCGTCACGTCACGATGCGTGGAGTTGTTCGGCGGCTACGGTTACACGACCGACTATCCGGTCGAGAAGTTCTATCGCGACGCCAAGATCGGCACGATCTACGAAGGCACGTCCAACATGCAACTGCAGACGATCGCCAAGGCGGTGCTCCGGTGACGACGACCGGCGGCACGGCTGCGGAGTTCGTCGCGCAGCAGGCGCGCACGCGGTGGCTCCGGACGCGCGACGCCGGACGCTCGGCGTTCGTGTGGCGCTATGGCATCATCGGGTGGGGCCTGCCGGTGGGCGCCGCGTCGGCGTTCTACCACGTGGTCCGTGTGCATGGGTCCGGTCCGCCAGCGCCGTGGACGGTGGCCGCCGTGCGGCCGCTCTGGGGCAGCGTCGCGGGCCTGGTCTGCGTCTGCGCCGTCGTTGGCTACCTGCTCGGCGCCTGGCTCTGGGATTTCTGCGAGGCCCGCTTCGGCCACGAGTCGCACTAGCCCCTCCGGGCAGTGCGAGACGGAGCAGGGATCAGAAGAGACGCCGTTCCATGTAACGCGACACCTGGCGGGATTCGGCGGTGGTCTCTCCTCTCCCCCTTCTCCTTTCCCTTTTCTCGTTTCCGTTTCGTCAGTTCGCGACCGGTCCGTACGCCCGGACGCTGGTGCCGTCCATCTGCCAGGCCGCGCGCAGCGGGATCTTCCGATCCAGACCAAGGCTGGTCACGACGTGGTCCGACAGGCTCGGCGCCAGATTCTCCGGCGAGCCGTCCTGCACACCGATCTCCAGGAGTGATTCGAGATGCGTGCCGTTGTGCGTCGCGACGACCATGGTACCGACCGCCGTCCCCTTGCACGCGAACCGTGCACGCCCTGGGCCGACCCCATGACGCGCGGCGACGGTCCAGATCGGGTGCGCTTCGTCGAGCACGGTCGCAACATCGGCGCCGCCCAGGACGAGATACGCGTACCCGAACGCGCCGAGCGCGCCGGGCCATGCTTTTGCGACCGCTCGTCTCGCCAAGCCGGCCCGCTTGTAGAAAGTCCGTACGGCGCTGCGGCGCCACAGCAGATCGTACGATGGCGTGTCGCCGAGACGGAGCACGAAGTCGTAGTCGTTGTAGCTGGAGACCAGGTCCAGCACCGCGGCCCGCGCGAAGCCCGACCGCCGCACGAGATCCATGTATCCGGGCGCGTTGTACAGATACGTACGAAAATCCTGCTGCGACCGCGCCTGCACGATCATCCGCGCCACCTGGCGCGGCAGCGCGGGCACGAGGCGGAGACCAGTGTGCGTGTCGGGCATGCCGGCCAGTGTCTCCATCGCGAAGCGGTTCTCGATCGCCATGGCGAAGACGCCGTCCGGCGCCAGCACGCGGCGCACCTGCTCCAGCATCGAGCGCTGCAGATCGTCGGGCCGCCCCGCGCCGTGCAGCCCGGCCCACTCGAGTACTCCGTTCATGGTGACGAGCCCGAAGTCGCCCGCTGCGAAGGGCAGCGTCAGCCCGGTCCCTTCGACGAACGATGCATTGGCCTGCCCGTCCTGACGGGCGCGCAGGTTCCCGTAGCGGACGCGCGTCGAGAGCGCATCGAGGCCTACGGCGCGACGATAATACTGGCTGAGGCCCAGGACGAGCGATCCGAAGCCGCACCCGACGTCGAGTACGTCGGACGTCCTGGGGCGCAATAGGAGCACGTGCCAGTTCCCGAGTCCGAGGTCGCGCATCCGCTTCGCGAAGAACGGATACCGCGCGGCAAGGGCGTCTAGTGCGGCGCGCCATCCGATGGACTGGCTGTCCGCGATCAGGGTGTCGATGACCGAGACGTCGGGGTCTGCCCACTGCGCGCTGCGCGCTTCGGCGACGCTGGTGGCGGGCGCCGTCATGCTCGACGGCCCGCGTGCAGCGCCCGGGTCACTGGCTTGGTCGTCGTGTTCATTGGTCGTGGAGGATCACATTAGAGACTTGCCGCGGCAAGTCAACGGTCCGCGACCCGTGCGTGACGCGCCATATGCACTATCCGCACCATCCTAGGGACTCCGATGCATGCGCTCCGCAACGCGCTCGACTTTTCCATGGGGGCGCGCGATCTTTCCGCCCCGCCGGGCGGAGGAGGAAGGAGTGCTCCCGATCGCTGGCGGCCGACGGATGCCCGAGGGCACAATGACCACCACCGCCTGTTGATCGTTCTGGGGGATCCGCTCGTGCAGAGCGTCAGCGCCGACTCGATCCGCAAAGCCATCACCACCGTCTTCGCGCGACGCGAATACGACCGGACCATCGCCTCCACTCTCTGGGGCCGGATCGTGAACGCGGCGCTCAGCTTGCTGCGCGATCTGCTGCAATCGATCCGGCATGCGGGCCCCGTGCAGAAGGGCGCGCTCGTGGTGCTCATGGTCGTCCTCGTCGCCGTCATCGCCCGGCTGGCGATACTCAGCAACGCCGCCGGCGTCGCGTTCCGGCGTGCGGGTACGTTCGGCTTCGGAGGGCCGCAGGACGCCTGGGCCGAAGCGCAGCGGCTCGCGCACGCGGGCCAATACACGGACGCGGCCCACGCGCTCTACCGCGGGTTGCTCGATGACATGGCGCGACGGGACCTCATCCAGCTTCATTACTCCAAGACCGTGGGCGACTACGGGCGGGATCTGCGGCGGCGCTCGTCCGGTCTCACTCCGCACTATCGCGACTTCGCGCGCACCTATGAGACCGTTGTCTACGGATTGGGGACCTGCGACCGCGAGCGCTACGAGCGTCTCTACGCGCTCGCCACCGGCATCGTGAAGGCGGCGGCGTGACAGACAGCCCGACGAGCAGCATGACGAGCAGTGTGACGAGAAGTGTGAGGGGCAGCGTGAATCGCTGGATGCGCCCCGGGTCCGCTCGTGGCTGACGCGCCGGGTCGTGATGGGTCCGCGGCGAGCGCATCGCCGTCCCGGCTCGCGATGGCGATGCGGCCGCGCGTCGCGCTTCCGGTGCTGACGGCGCTGCTGGTGATCGCGGTGTTCTTGACCCCGGAGACGGCGCCCGTCGTGCCCGACCGGCGTGTCACGACCTACTCCTCTGGCCCCGGCGGGGCATCAGGCATCTACGATGTGGCAAAAGCGCTTGGATGGAGCCCGACGCGGCGCCTGACGCCCATCACCGGCGGCCTCGACACCG
The DNA here is from genome assembly GCA_021324775.1 of Gemmatimonadota bacterium. Classification (GTDB taxonomy): domain Bacteria; phylum Gemmatimonadota; class Gemmatimonadetes; order Gemmatimonadales; family Gemmatimonadaceae; genus Palsa-1248. The sequence goes on along the minus strand of JAJPIM010000026.1, from coordinate 5,464 downwards.
GCGCAGTCTATGCCGTCCTGGCGCCCATCATACCGATTACCGCGGCCGGCACGCACGCACTCCTGCAGGCCGTCCGCGGGGGCGCTGGACTGATGTACATCGTGTCGGATTCGGGGGCGCTCGAAGACTCGCTGCAGGTGAATCGCGCCGACACGGGCTTTTCGCCAACGCCGTTGCCGCGGGACATGCGGCCGCATTGCGCACGCGACAATGTCGACAACATGCTGGCCTGGTTTCGCGACGGCGTGCACCTCTATCGGCTGCAGGCACACCGCGCCGTGACATCCGGCATGCCGGTGTTCATCACGGTGGACCGGCCCGTGTCCGGCGCCAAGTATCTCCCGACCGAACCGGCGGCGTTCGGTTTCACCCTGGGCCGCGGCCGCGTCGTGGTCTATTCGGACGCGGACCTGCTGCGCAACGACGTGGTGCGGATCTGCAAGTGGGACATCGGGGACCGGGTGGTGCAATCCCTCGCTTGGGTGTCCGGAGACCGGCGGCGCACGCTCGTGTTCGATGAATACGATCAAGGTTTCGGCAGGCAGCCGAGCACCGCACAGGTCATCCGGCAGTTCCTCTTCGACTCGACCGTGGGACGAGGGATCACGCAGATCGTGGCCGCCGCCCTGGTGCTGATGCTCGCGCTCGGCGTTCGCGCGATACCGCCGAAGGACGTGCGGCGGATCGAGCGGCGGTCGCCACTCGAGCACGTCGATGCGCTGGCGCGCGCGTACGAGCGGATCGGCGCCACGCGCCTCGTTGCGCGCCGGCTCGCGGCTGGTCTCCGCCGGCGCCACGGACGCGGCGCGTGGTCTGGCCGGACCCCGGGAACAGGACCCGGCGACGCCGACGAGCGGTTCCTGTCCGCGGTCGTGGCCGGACACCCGGGTGTCGCGGCCGATGCCGAACGGATCCTGTCGGCCGAGCGAATACCGGTTTCACCCGGCGGGCTGCAGGCAGTCGCCGACGCTGTGGACCACATCGATCAAGCCTTCCCTTCCCTCAAGACGTGAGGCCGTACCGTGTCTGATACACCGCCACTGACCGCCGAGCAGATCGCCGACGCGCTGCGCCGTATTCGCGACGCCGTCGCGACCCGGGTCGTGGGGCAGGATGAGGTGATCGAGGAGGCCGTGGTCGCGTTTCTTGCCCGCGGGCACATTCTGCTCGAGGGCGTCCCCGGCACCGCGAAGACGCTCCTCGTGCGCACGCTGGCCGATGCACTCGGCGCGAAGTTCGGGCGCATTCAGTTCACCCCCGACCTCATGCCGTCCGATATCACGGGCGTCAGTATCCTGCGCGACGCCGCACATGAGTTCGAGTTCCGTCCTGGCCCGATCTTCACGGATCTGCTGCTGGCCGACGAGATCAACCGCGCTCCGGCCAAGACGCAGGCCGCGCTGCTCGAGGCGATGCAGGAGCGCCAGGTGACGACCGACGGTGTCGCCCGCCGGCTCGATCCGATCTTCACGGTGTTCGCGACGCAGAACCCGGTCGAGTACGAGGGGACGTATCCGCTGCCGGAAGCGCAGCTCGACCGGTTTCTGGTCAAGATCAAAGTCGCGTATCCGTCCAAGGACGCGGAGCTCGAGATGCTGTCGCGGTACTCCGAGGGCTTCGACGCCGACCGGCTGAGCACGCGGCCCGTGGCACCCGTACTCGATGAGGCGGGATGCCGGGCGCTGCGCGCGGCAGTGGATGGCGTCAAGGTCGCACCGGAGGTCCGTGAATATGTCGCCGACATCGTCCGCGCGACGCGGGAAGACACGGGCCTCACGCTCGGCGGATCGCCGCGCGCGATGGTGGCGCTCTTCCGTGCGGCCCAGGGTGCAGCGCTACTCGCGGGCCGCGACTTCGTGACGCCGGACGACGTCAAGGACTACGCGCCGCCCGTCCTGCGCCACCGCGTGATCGTGGCGCCGGAGCTGGAGGTCGAGGGGCGCTCGGCCGACGATGTGCTGCAGGGCGTGCTCACTCGCGTCACCGCGCCCAAGTGACCGGCCGCTTGGCGTCCGTCTGATTCGCATGCCGAACTGATGTACGTCCCGACGAAGCGGCTCGCCGCGGTCGTGCTGGTCACCGCGCCCGCGTGGTGGCTCGCGGCGATCGGATCGCCGGCCGCGTTCGGCGCCGCACCGGTAGTGATCGCGGTGTTGGCGATCGCGGTGCTGGCCGATGCCCTCGCGATTCCGGGACGCAGATCGGTGAGCGTCGCGCGGGCATTCCCCGCGTCCGTCGGAGTTCGCGACGTCGTCGCGGGCCGCTATAGCGTCACGGCGCGCTGGCCGTTTCGGGTCGCGGGTGAGGTCTGGGATGCGCTTCCTGCCGCGCTCCGGCGCGAGACGCCGGCACCGCAGCGATTCGCCGTGCGGCGCGGAGAAGAGGCGACGTTACCAGTCTCGGTCAGCGGCCGCGACCGGGGAGAGTGGCCGCTCGGTCCGGTGGCGCTGCGTGTCGCCGGGCCGCTTGGTCTCGTAGCGCGAACGATCCGGTACCCGCAGACCGACCAGGTCCTCGTGACGCCGTCGATCGCCTCGGTGCGGCGCTACCGGTTGCTCGCCGTGCAGCGTCGCCTGCGAGACGCGGGGGTCCGGGTGCTGCGGCGGCGCGGGGAGGGGACGAGCTTCGCGGGGTTGCGGGAGTACGTGCAGGGTGATGATCCGCGATTCATCGACTGGAAGGCATCGGCCCGCCGGCGTACGCTGATCACGCGGGAGTTCTCGATCGAACAAGGGCAGACCGTGTTGATCGTGATCGACTGCGGGCGGCTCATGACGCAGTTGGCGGACGATCTGCCGCGATTCGAGTATGCCTTGTCATCGGCGCTGGTGCTGGCGGACGTGGCGGCCGGGTCGGGCGATCAGGTGGGGATGCTGGCGTTCGACGATCAGGTGCGGGCCTGGGTGGCCCCGGCGCGCGGCACGGAGGCGCTGCGGTCGGTCCGCGCGGGGCTCATTCCGTTGCGCGCGACGATGGCGGAGCCGGACTATGCGACCGCGTTCCGGACACTCGACGCGCGACAGCGCAAGCGGGCGCTGATCGTGTTCTACACGGATGTCATCGATCCCCGTGCCTCACAGTCGCTGATCGCGCATACGACGCGCGGGGCGCAGCACCATCTGCCGGTGGTGGTGGCGTTGCGCAACGAATCGCTGGTGGCGGCGGCTGCGACCGGTGGTGTCCGCTCGACGACGGCGGTGTACGAGCGAGCGGCGGCCGAGGAGTTGCTGTCGGCGCGGGACGAAGCACTGCAGCGGATGCGGCAGGCGGGCGTGTCGGTGATCGACGTGCGGCCGCAGGCGATGACGGCGGCAGTGGTGAACCGCTATCTGGAGCTAAAGGGGCGAGGGGCGGTGTAGCGGGGTCAAGAGATAAGCCCCCGGTCACGCGTCACACCGCGCAGCAAGCTTGCAGTACTGTCGATGTTATCGGTAAGGTGCGGCAACTGTCTCCGTCAGGCATGCTTCTGACGGCGGCTGGCCTTCGACGGCCCGCGCGGTCAGCCTCGCCAGTGAATCCCGCGCGCTGGCCCAAAGGCGCGGAACCGGCAGCAGGCCTACGGTCCAACCCATGTAACGGCGATAGCCACCGCGAGCGGGTTCCGCGAGAATGTTGCGGGGATAGGTGCTAACGACCCGAAGTCGTCACCCTCATAACTGCTCCGGCGCCGTGCGGGCCCAGTTCTGCGGCGACTGCCCCAACATGCGCAGCCCGGCGGCGCTGGCGAAACTGCGCCTCGTCGAGGAGAAGGATGCCGCGATGGGCCGCGCCGTCGGTTTCGCTCTCACTCGGCGCGCATCGCGATGATTGGATCCACCCGTGCCGCGCGACGAGCTGGCAGCCAGGACGCGATCGCACCCACGGTGGCGAACACGACACACACGAGCGCCACCGTAGGCCCATCTATCGGGCTGATGCCGAACAGGAGACCGCGAATCACACGCGTGACGAACAGTGCAGCCAGGATGCCCGTTGCGAGGCCGGGCAGGATGAGTATCGCGCCACGCCCGAGCACGAGACTCACGACATCGTACGAGTCCGCACCGAGCGCAATGCGAATCCCGAAGTCCCGCGTCTGCTGGCTCACGGCGTAGGAGACCACTCCGTACACGCCGAGCGCGGCGAGCAGCAGCGCGATAGCGGCAAACGCCGTGAGCAACACCGTGTAGAAGCGTGACTGCGACATCGACTCGGCCACGGCTGCGGTCATCGTCCCGAGCTCATAAATCGGCACATCAGGATCGTTCGATGCGACCACTTGCCGGATCTCGTGCTCGAGCCCTGTGAGGGGGAGCGCGGTGCGAAGGACGAAGGTCGTATTGAACGGGAACCTCCGATACGGGAAGAACGTCGCCGGCTCGGGAGTGGTCTTGAGCGACTCGAAATTCGCATTGCGCACGACGCCGATGATCTCTCCACTGGGATGCACAGCGCTGTCAGGGTTGGAACCCCCGTGCAAAAACTCGGACGTTAGGTGCTGCCCGATCGGGTTCTGCCCGGGGAAGTAGCGGTCTGCCAGGGCTTGGTTGATCACTAGCACCCGGACCGCGTTGAGTCGGTTCTCGTCGTCGGTAAACGCGCGGCCGCGCACGAGCGTCATCCCCATGGTGCGGAAAAAGTCGGGGGAGACAGGGCAGAGCCGGGCATAGGGCTCCGTGCCGGGCGCGGGTGGCGGCGTGCCGTCGATCGTGAACGACGGCGACGAGCTGCCGTTTTCCGGATCGAATGGGCGGTTGGCTGCTACCGCCACGCTCTGCACACCTGGCAATGCCGCGAGTCCTGCTTGCACACGGTCTGCGAACTGGATAACTGGCGGATCGTTATCGTACTTGTTGCCGCTCAGGGCAACATCGAACACCACGAGGTGATCCGGCCTGAAGCCGGGGTCGACGTCAGTCAAGCGCTGGAAACTGCGGATCAGGAGCCCGGCGCCCACCAGCAGCACGGTCCCCAGCGCCAGCTCGGCAAAGACGAGCACGGATCGGGCGCGCTCGCTTCCAGCGGATCCACCGGTGCCCCGGCCAGAACGCAGAATTGTTGCAACGTCCCAGCCCGACGCATGGAGCGCGGGGATGAGCCCGAAGACGGCACCTGTGCCGACAGCAAGTGTGGCGGCAAACGCGAGCACGCGGATGTCGATGCCCACATCCTGCATGCGCGGGAGTGCGAGCGTGGCGCTCGCCGTCAGGACATGCACGACGACGACCGCGATCACCGTGCCGAGCACTGCCCCGCCCACGGCGATGAGCATGCTCTCGGCGAGCGACTGGCCCAGGAGCTGTCGGCGTCCCGCCCCGAGCGCGGTGCGCACGGCCACTTCGCTCGTGCGGGATGCGGCGCGCACGAGCAGCAGATTGGCCACATTCGCGCAGGCAATGAGCAGCACGAACATCACGGCTCCCAGCATGGCCCAGAGCGGCCGCTCGACGTCGCCCACGATCCCTTGCCGGATCGGGACGGCGGC
>JAJPIM010000042.1 GCA_021324775.1 Gemmatimonadota bacterium | reverse complement strand
CGGATGCCGTGCCCGGCCGACACCACGTCCCACGTGTTGCCGTTCGAGCGCGCATAGTCGCCGATGCCCGAGTAGCCCGTGAACGGATGCCACGGCGGCGCCGGATCGGGCGCTGCCTGCGCCGAGAGTTTGCCCGCGAGTCCCGGGGCGGCCGCGCCGAGCAGTGCTGCCCCGGTCCCCAGCGCGACGGTGTTGAGGAAGTCGCGGCGGGTGATGTCGCGGTCCATGCCGAGGTCGCGCTCTTCGGCGCTCAGCTCCGGATCAGGCGTGTGGGAGGCGTCGGTCATGTGACGGAATCCTCGTCAGTCAAGCGAGTGGAAACGCGGCGGAGCGCGACGGTGCTCGGCGGCGATCGTGCAAATCATTTGCGACGTACAGCACGCACGTGACCCACGCGTGATCTGATTCAGAAGGCGCGCAAAGGATGTTCGTGGCGCACGCAATACGCAACAGATATGGGCGTCGGTGCCATTTATTGGTACGGCGTTCTGTCGCCTGCCGAGTCGCGAGATGCGAGCGCGCGGGAGGGCTCGCGCGCGCTCGCGAAAGCGGTCCTGGTGACGCAGCGCGCCGGGCAACCGAGCTAGACCAGGCTCGCCTCAGTCCGGTGGTGCGCCTTATGCGTTCAGTGAGGGCATCCCGGCTCTCCGCCGTTGCGGGGGGCCAATCTCTCGACTGGAGCGACTCATGGGTGGTCTCATTTGGTGGATCGTCGTCGGCCTCATCGCTGGCTGGGCCGCCGGACAGCTCATGAAGGGTTCGGGGTTCGGTGCCCTGTGGGACATCGTCCTCGGCATCGCCGGCGCAATCATCGGCGGCTACCTGTTCGGAATCCTTGGCGTCACCACGGGCGGCGGTCTCATCGCCAGCATCATCGTGGCGATCATCGGTGCGTGTGTCCTCATCGGACTGTCGCGGCTGTTCTCGGGACGACGATCGGTGTGAGGACCGCATCACGGCTCAACGCGGCGCCGGCGATGCGCGATGCTCAGGCGACACGGGCTCTTCCGCACACGGATCAGCCGGCGCGGCGGTGGCATGGTCTTCGCACGACTGTCGCATGAGAGAGTACCGCGACGAGGTCGCAGCCGCGTTCGCTGTCTGGATTGCGCGGCCTCGGTCGCGGGGTGCGTTGCACGTCCACCACCTCAAGTCGCCGCTGATGCCAACTGCCGGAACCCATCTCGATTCGCTGACTCGCGTCGTGCTGCAGAACAGCGATGACGCGGACCGTCTGATCCACGAGTTCTCGAGCGACCAACTCTTGTGGCGTCCGTCGCCGCATCGATGGAGTGTTGCCGAGTGGTTCGAGTACTTGGTGGCCTTCGGTGAAGATTGCCAGGCGCGAATCCGCGAACCAATGCTCGCTGCCTGGCACGATCCGGCGTTCGAGGACGCCCCCTACAAGCGAACGCTTATCGGAGGGTGGTCGGCGCTCGGTGCCAGGGTGCGCGGCAAGCGCGACCGCGGACACGTCGTGCCTCCCCCCGCCACCGTGTCCTCGGCCGCCCGTTTCGTGGCCCAACAATCCGAACTACTCGATCTGCTCGATGAGGCGCGCGAGGTCGACCTGCGCGGCATCCACATCGGATCGCTGTTCAGCCGCCTCATGGGGCCATGCCTCGGCGACGTCCTGGAGCGGCTGATCGCGCGCCAGCGTCACGGGGTCGCTCAGGCCGAAGCGATCACCCGCATGTCCGGATTCCCGCAAGGCGCGCGCGGCGCCCGCCACACTCCGGCGGGGATGCTGCAGACGGCCTGAGGCTGCGGAGCTGCTCGCGGCATTGCCGTCGATCACAGCCTAGAGGCGATCGACGATCTTCGCCTTGATGGACTCGTACTCGGCGTCGGTAATCAGGCCCTCCGTGAGCATCTCTTTCGCCCGCTGAAGCCGGGCGACGGGATCCCCGTCCTCGCGACCTGTCCCGCCCGGGACGGACCCCGCGCTGCCGAACTGGATGCCGCCCGACTTGGCGCGCAGCTCGTCGAGGTCGCGGATGCGCCGTTTCTCACGCCACGACTGGCTCTGCGCCTGGCACACGCGATAGACCCCCTGCGCCTGGTCTTTGCGCAGCCCGCCCGTGAAAAAGACGCCGCCGGCAAGATTCGCCGATGCGAGATCTTCGCGGCGCATTGCTCGCACGGTGATATCGGCACCGATGATGCCGACTCTCAAGTGGGCTTCTTCAATGTCCTGCCACCGCAGATCGATCGGCGTGAAGCCGCCGAAGAACCCGCGGAGGAGCGCGATGAATCGTCCGCTCGTCGCAGCAACCAGCGCCCGCCGCTTCGTCAACGCGAAGATGCGCCGCTGGACGGCGTACGCCTCCAGGGTCTCGCCCGGCACCAGTACGCCCCTCAACTGCTCGAGTGCCGCGAGTATGTGGGGACTCTCCGCCGGCGCCGCGAGTTGCCGCGACGAAGACGGTCCGGTGTTCGACGGTGGGCCCGGCACGCCGCCGGGCCCCGGCAGCTCGTCAGTCGTCACGATTGTTGCCTCAGATGTCGTCTCGCATGTCGTCTCGCGTCGCCAGGTGCTACCAAAATGGCCCGTCCACGGCGATCAGCCAATGGCCATCGGCTTCGGGCGACTCGGCGTGTGCCCGCGCCGTCACGGCGTGGGTCGAGACGGCGTCCTCGGTTGGGGTCGCGGCGACGGATCTCCAGCCGGGCTTCCCGGGAACCCTTCCCGAAGCTGCGGCGCCGCACGCCGTGAGACGACGGCCGCGGCGCCCGGTGCCTGCGGCGGCGCACCAGGCGTCGACGGCACCGGCTTCGGGTTGGCACTGTCGCCGCCGCCAGAGTTCTGTGGCCGGCCGGCCGGCGACCCGCCGCCTGGAGCGGCGCCCCCTGATTCCCGACGCGCGTGGACACGCTCACCGTCTCGCAGGTCGTCCGACGGCTGGGTCACCACGAACGCACCGTCCGCCAGTCCCGAATCGACTTCCATCACGTCGCCGAAATCACGGCCGATCCGGAGGTTGTGGAAACGCGCGATCGAGTCCGAGCCCACGACCGCCACCTGCGCCGATCCGGTCCGGAAAATCATCGCGGTCGCTGGGATGAGCATCGGTGGTGTCGCGCGCGCGAACTGGAAGTGTACCTCCGCATACATCCCGGGCAGCAGCGATCCGTCCCTGTTGAGCGCATCCACCTCGGTCAGCAGGGTCCGCGACGCGGCGTCGACCGCACTCGCAGTCCGAACGACGTGTCCCGAGTACGTACGCCCTGCCAACTCCTGGATCTCGAGCGTCGACGGGAGCCCGGTGTGGACCGACGGCGCATAGGCCTGCGGGACACCGAGGTACACGCGGACGGTGTCGGTACGCGCCACCCGGAACAATTCGGTCGTCGGCGTGGATCCGATGAGCGTGTTGCCTCCGGCGCCCGCCGCCTGCGGCGTCGTGGTCGTGCCGGCAGGCGTGATGAACACGCCGTTCTCGACGTTTCTGGCGGTCACGACGCCGTCGAAGGGTGCGGTGACCCGCTCGTACGCGACCAGGGACTCGAGCCGCCGCACGTTGTCGTCTGCTCCGGCCACGCTTGCCACCGACGCGTCGTAATTCGACTGGAATGTATCCAGCTCCTGCTTGGTGACGGTGCTGTCGCGGTACAGGATCTTCCACCGGTCCAGATTGACCCGGTTGAGTTGGAGCGTCGCGCTCGCGTTGGCCGATTGCTGGCGCGCCTGCGAGAGCTGCTGGTCGAGGTCGGGCGCGTCGATCGTCGCCAGGAGCTGGCCGGCGTGTACGCGTTGTCCGATGTCGGCGTACCAGTGGCTGATATATCCTGAGGCGCGAGCGTAGACGGGCGTCTCGTGGTTCGATTGCAGTGTCCCTGGCAGCATGAGGTCACTACTCGCCCCCGCACGCGCGACGCGCTGGATCCCGACCAGGGGCACGCTGTCCGCCTCCGCCGCCCGTTTCGACCGCTCTGCGAGCTGGCGTTTGTTTGCCCGGTCGGGCAGCACTGCGACCAGGATGAACACCACGATCAGCGCACCGGCAACGATCCCGACCGTCAGCAGCGACCGGGGAGACGGACCGGGCGCGGTTGCGTGCTTCGTCTGATCCGGTTGGGCCGGCTTCGGTCCCGTTTGCGCGTCTGGCTTCCTGCCGGGGTCTGCGGTCCCGGTCTGCAGCGTTGGTCGGCGGTCCGGCGAGGAACCGTCGGGAGCCAATGCCTGCGCCGCGAGCACATCGGTGAGGTCCGGCCGGTCGTCGTTAGCCATGGCTTGGGTGTGCAGCGGTGGCGGGGTGCGCGTTCGGGGCGCGGCCTGCCTCTCGGCCGGGCGCTGCGAACTGCTCCTCGATCGGCGTCGCCTCGGGCAAGGTGATCTCTTCCATCGGCTCCGTCTTCCGGATCGTCGCATACATCACGGGCACGACGATGAGCGTGTAGACGCTGGCCACCAGAAGGCCGCCGATCACCGCCCGGCCGAGTGGCGCGTTCTCCTCCCCGCCCTCCGCGAGCGCCAGCGCCATCGGAACCATCCCGATGATCATGGCGAGCGCCGTCATGATGACGGGCCGGAGCCGCGTCACACCGGCCTCGATCGCGGCATCGTGTGCATTGAACCCGCCGCGCCGCGAATCGTCGGCGAACGTAATGAGGAGCACGCTGTTGGACGTGGCGACGCCGAGCGCCATGATCATCCCCATCAACGACGGGACGTTGAACGTGGTGTGGGTCACGAACAGCGCCCACAGCACGCCGGCGACGGCGCCCGGCAGCGCGATGATGATCACCAGCGGATCGAGCACTGTCTGGAAGTTGACCATCAGGATGATGAACACCAGGACGAGTGCAGCCAGAATTCCACCAATGAGGCCGTTGAACGAACTGCGCATGTTCTGCACCTGCCCGCGCACCATGATCGTCGACCCGCGTGGCAGCTTCGGCTTGATCTGCGTAACCAGTTGGTCGATGTCGTTCGCGACGCCACCGAGGTCGCGGCCGTCGGGCTGGGCGTAGACATCGAATGCCTGCTGGATGTTATAGTGGTTCACGACCGCCGGGACGGTGCGCCGGGCCGTCGTGGCAAGATTCGCGAACAACTCCGGCACCGCAGCCGGTCCGGTCGCATCACTCGTCGTGACTGGCGTCTGTGCCAGGTCATCGAGCGACCGCAGGCGGTATTGCGGCGTCTGCACGTAAATGGTGTAATTGACGCCGTTCGTCGGGTCGAGCCAGAAATTGGGCGCATTCTGGAAGCTTCCGCTGAGCGACACCAGCAGGGATTGGGCGATATTCGACTGCGTCAGCCCCATCTGCTGCGCACGGTCGCGATTCACGGTGAAATAGATCTCCGGTTCGTCCATGACCTGGCTGATGCGCACATCCGCCGCGCCCGGTACCTTCCGAATCTCGGAGGCGAGCCGCCGGATGAGCGCGTAGTTACTGTCGGTCTGCCGCCCGGTAATCTGGACGTCGATCGGGGCCGCCAGCCCCTGATTCAGCACCTGCGTCACGATGTCAGCCGGCTGATACCAGAATTGCTCCTCAGGGAACTCGCGCTGGAGCGTATCGAGCACGATGCGCTGGTCAACCTCCGTTGGCCGGGTGTGCTTCGGTGTGAGCGACACGAGGATCTGCCCGTCGGCAGGCCCGATGACGGAGAGATCACCCGTAGCCAGCGCCACGCCGCCGCCCGCGAGGCCGATGTTGTCGCGCATGAGCTGGATCTCAGCCGGCGGAATCACCCGTTTGATCGCGCGCTCCACCGCGCCGAAGACGAGCTCGGACTGCTCGAGCCGGGTGCCGGCGGGCGCCCGGATGTGTAGTTGAAAGACACCGGCATCTACCGCCGGAAAGAAATCCTCCCCGATCGCGGGAATGAGTAGCATGCTTCCGCCGACGAACGCGGCGGCCAGCCCGAGGGTGATACCCCGGTGGGCCAGCGCCACACCCAACAGGCCCGCATACCATTGCCGGAATCGCTCGAGCCCCTCCTCGACATAGGCGTTGACGCGCCAGATCCACCCCGCGCTCCGGCGCTTCCCGAGCTGCTCGGCCTCCGTGCCCTGGTACATCTCGATCTCGCGGTCCAACATGAACCGCACCATCGTCGGGACGAGTGTGCGCGAGAGGAGATAGGATGCAAGGATTGCGAAAATCACCGCCAGCGCGAGCGGCCGGAACAGCGAGGCGGACGCCCCGCTCAGGAAGAAGATCGGCACGAAGACGATGCATATCGACAGCGAGGCCACGATCGCCGGCACGGCGACCTGCGATGCCCCATCGATGATAGACTGCAGCAGGTTCTTCCCTTGCGACATGTTGCGGTGGACGTTCTCGATCTCGACGGTCGCATCGTCCACGAGAATACCGACCGCGAGCGCGAGGCCGCCCAGCGATTGGATATTGATGGTCTGGCCGAACGCCCAGAGCGCGATGAGGGAGGTCAGGATCGACAAGGGGATCGAGATCGCGACGATCACGGTACTGCGCCAACTGCCGAGGAACAGCAGAATCATGATGGCCGTCAGGCACGCGGCTGATACGCCCTCGCGAATCACGCCACTGATGGCATTGCGGACGTAGATGGACTGATCCTGAACGACCCCGAGCTTGATCCCGCTCGGGATGGCGTTCTGCGCGAGGGGCAGCAGGTTCTTGACCTCGTTGACCACGGCGATCGTCGACGCACTGCCGAACTTGAGCACCTGCAGATAGGCCGCACGGCGGCCGTTGATCCGGACGATGTTCGTCTGGACGCCCGCCCCCTCGCGGACGTGCGCCACGTCCCGGATGAACACCATCTGCCCGTTCACCATCTTGATCGGGGCATCGTCCAACTCGCTTACGACGTCGGGGCTGGAGTTGAGGGCGACCTGATACTCCCGCGTCCCCATCTTTTCGGTGCCCGACGGCAGGATGATGTTCTGCACGTTGATGGCGTTACTGACGTCGATCGGAGAGAGCCCCTTGGCCTCCAGCAGTGCGGGATCGAGATCCACGTTGACCTGCTTCGGCGGTCCCCCGAATACCGGCGGGAGGTTCGCGCCCTGAGCCGTCACCAGGAACGGCCGGACGAAATTATTGCCGTTGTCGTTCAGCTCCTGTTCGTTCGCGCTCTCGCTGGAGATCCCGACTTCGAGGATCGGCACGTCGGTGGCGCTGTACTGGATGACGTATGGCGGCGTCGTACCGGGCGGACACTGCCGCAGAATCGCCTGGGATGTACTCGCGACTTGAGCGATGGCCGCCGCGACGTTGCCGGATGGCTGGATGTAGATCCGGATGACGGCGATGTTGTCGAGCGACTCGGACTCGAGGTGCTCGATGTCCGCCACGCCAGTGGTATACGCCCGCTCGCTGATCGTGATGATCCGCCCCGCCATCTGGGTGGCCGGCAGGCCGTTGTAGAACCACACCACCGAGACGATCGGAATGTTCGTCGCCGGGAAAATGTCGGTCGACATGGACACCGAGGCGACGATGCCAATGAGGAGCATCAGGAGCGCCATGCACAGCGTGGTGTAGGGGCGCCGAAGCGCCAGTCGTACGATCCACATCGGTCAAGCCCTCCACATCCGGCTGGGCGGCCATCCATACCGTCGTGGTGTCACCGGCGCTGACACAGGCGGTGTCACAGGCGGCGTCACACGTCCCGCCCAATGAGCGACTGCAGGTCGGCTCGCGCAAGCTGATAGTCGTACCTGGCGTTCACGAGTTGCTGCTCGGCGGTCGCGAGGGTTTGCTCGGCTACCGACAGATCCAGGACGGTCGCGACCCCGACGCTGTAGCGCGAGCTGACCACCCGGTAGTTCTCGGTCGCGACGACCACCGATCCACGGGTGATCGTCACCTCCTCCAGCGCCAGGCCGACCGCTCCGAGCAGTGCGTGCGCCTGGGAGCGTGCGTTACGCTCGGCATCGCGCGCCGCATACGTCGCGGCGTAGGACGCGGCGGACGCCCGCTCCACGCTGGCCTCGCGCAGGAACCCATTGAAGATCGGGAAACTGGTGCCCAGGTCGACGGCCCAGCCGGGGACCAGATTACCGTTCGTAGCCGGCGTGTACACCCACGTATAGCTGCCGCCGAGTGTCAGCGTGGGGACGTACTGGGTGCGTGCGGCCGCAAGTGCCGCGTCGGCGGCGCGCGATGAATCGCGAGCCGCCAGCAGGGCCGGCGCCTCGCGCACGGCGAGCGTCACGATGGCGGAGTCCGGGAGGCTGAGCGGCGTAGGGTCGTACGTTCCCTCGCGCAGAGCCTCGGCCGCGCCGTCGATCCCCGCCAACCGGCCCAGTTCATACGCGTTGGTCCGGCGGTTGATCCTCGCCTGAATCAGTGCCTGCAGCGCAGTCGCCAGATCGAGCTGGAACTGCAGCACGTCGGCGGTCGTCGCCGTGCCGACGTCGCGCCGGTGCCGCGCGGCCTGGAGGTCTTGCTGGGCGCGCGCGATCTCGACCCGGGCTACCGCCTCCAGATCTTCCGCTCGGAGCACATTGTAGAAGGCGGTCTTCACGGCCGCGATGACGAAGAAGTTCTGTTCGATCCGCGAGGATTCGGCGCTGCGCTCGAGTGCCCGGCCGAACCGGAGATCGGCGTTGCGCCGGCCGGCCGTGAACACGTCCCAGGCCGCGAAGGCCTGGGCGTATCCGTTGAAGTAATTCGGCGATCCGGCACCGGCCGACGCCGGGGCTCCCGAGCCCGCGCCGGATTGAAGGGGCCCGAGCGACGGGCTAGGCGCCCCGCCCAACACCGTCGGGCGGCTCGCGCTGGCGATGCTGTGTAACGCGGCATCTGATGCCGTCACTGGGCCCGTCGTCGCGTTGGGTTCGGTGCCGGTCACCGCGCCGGCCGTCGAGAGTCCGTCCAGCGATGGCGTTCCATTGTGGAGAATACTCGACGTCACCGACAGCGTCGGCAGAAACTCGCCGGTCGCGACCCGCTGATTGGCCCGGGCGATCCGAACGCCGGCGGTCGCTGCGGCGGCTGCCGGGTTCACGCGCAGCGCCAACGCGATTGCGTCACCCAGACGCAGGGTCGTATCGGCGGTGAACCGGATCGTGTCCGTGCTGGCAATCGCGGAATCGGACGCCAGCGCCGCCGCGTCCGCCCTCTCGGCCGCCGTGAGCGGGGGAAGTGGGTTACCCGGCGGCGCCGGCGGCACTACGGGGGTTTGTGCCAGCACCCGCGATGCGCAACACACTCCCGTCGTCACGCCCGCGACGACGGGAAACGCATATATCGCGACGACCCGGGCACATCTCGGCATCCACTCCATTCCCCGCCCCGCTGCCGGCAAGCATCGCGCCAGATGGCGGGGGCTGTGCGCGCGCAAAACGTTCGCGCGCGGAGGGCCCACCGCTTGCGGCCAGGCAAACCAGACCCGAGACCGTTGAGCTTGCCGACCTCATGTGTCCGATGTAACTAGCACGCTATGCCATCACTCTCACCGATACGCGGCTCCACGTTCTGGCGTTCGCGCCGCTGGTCGCATCACCAGTGCTGCTGCATCTGCGCCGTTCTGGCTGCCGTCTCCATCGGGACCCCGGCGCTCGCGCAGTCATCCGAAGGTGCGGCCCTCATCAAGTCGGCCGCCGCGTTGGACCTCGACGGGAAATACGAGGCCGCTCGGACGGACCTGATGAAAGCCATCGATCTCGAATCGGCCGACTCCGCGAAGGCACGCGCGCGACGGACACTAGCCGTGTCGTATGCCTTCACCTGCGACGTGAAGGGCGTCACGACGGTGGAGCATCAACTGATCGCCGCGGCGATAGCGGCCCATGACTTCAATACCGCCGCCGATGTGGACAACGAACTCGCCAGGATCCTGCTCGAATGCGGCGACGCGGGCCAGGCCCTGGACACCTACCGTGCTGGCCACGACGCCGCGCTCCACATACCGAACCTCCCCGACTCCGCGCACGACCTGTGGGATTTCCGGTGGGAGCATGCCCAGGCACGCGTCGCCGCGAGACGCGGAGACCGCGCCGACGCGATGCAGCATGTCGCTGCCGCGAAGGCGATCCTCGACAAGGGCAAGATCCCGGACCAGGCGCGGTTCTACCCCTATCTCACTGGCTACGTCGCCCTGTATACCGGTGACGCCAAGACCGCCATCGCCGAGTTGCAGCGCGCCGATCAGAAGGATCCCTTCATTCTGGCTCTCATCGCGCAAGCCTATGAGCGGTCAGGCGATAAGGCACAAGCCATGATGTATTACCGCAAGGTACTCACGCTCGACAATCACAATCCACCCAACGCGTTCGCACGCCCGCTCGCGCAGAAGAAACTGGCGGCCAGTTAAGTAACCGACGTGTGCGCGCCTGCCTCGCCACCCGGTCAGGCTGCCTGCTGTGTCTCCTCGGCGGACTGATCGGTATCGCCCTGCCGGGTCAGACGGAATTGCCCCACAAGCCCACGCATCTCCTCGGCCTGGCTTTGCAACTCCTGCGCGGCGGCCGCTGACTCTTCGGAACTCGCAGCGATGTTCTGGGTCGCGTGACTGAGCTGCTCGAGGGCGACGCGAATCACCTCGACGCCTTCGCGCTGCCGGTCGCTCGATTCCGCGATGACGTCCATGACCGTCGTCACCTGCTGCGCAATCGCCGATCCGCTGAGCGCACTCCGCCTGGCCTCCTCGATCAACCGCGCCGTGCTCCGCGCGGCTTCGGCGCTGCGTGCGGACAGATTGCGCACTTCCTGCGCGACGACCGCGAAGCCGAGGCCATACTCGCCCGCGCGGGCCGCCTCGATGGCCGCGTTGAGCGCGAGCACGTTGGTCTGGGTGGCGACGTCGTCCATCGCGTGGACGATCCCGGCGATGGCGGCCGACGACGCCTCGATCTGGCGCATGGCTTCGGTAAGCTCCCGCATCCCCGCCGTCGTCCGAACGGGTCCTGAGCCTGTGAACCCTGCCCCGCGAACCGCGTTGGCATGTGCGGCATTGTCCTGGATGTCCGTCGCAAGCCGCTTCAGCTCCTCGAAGACGGATGCCACGGCGGACGCCTGCTCGCCGGCTCCGCCGGCCAGCGCTTCGCTGCCGGTCCGGATCTGATCCGATGCCGCCGCCACCTGATCGGCGGATCCGCTCATCTGCAGCAGCGCTTCGTCGAGATTGTGCACGGCGGCGTTGAGCGTGATCTGGAACTGCGCCATCTCGCCAGTATACGTATTCAGCATTCGCGCGCGGACGTCGCGCTGTGCGGCGCGCGTCAGCACCGTCGAGGCTTCCATGAGCGGGCGTAGCACGGTGTCGAGGGTGTCGTTCATCCCCTGCACGACGTCGTGAAACGCGCCCCGGTATTTTGTGGCCTCGGCCCGCTCGCCAAAGCGCCCCGCCTTCGCGGCGGCGATGAGACCGGCCATCGTCGCCAGCAGACTCCGCACCGTGTCCTGGAGGTTGGCGACCGCGACACCGGTGGCATCGTGATCGCTGCGCGGGATCACGATCTGCCCGACCTCGCCGCCGGCGAGGATGGTCACCGCGCGCGCGATGTTCTTCTGGGATTCGATGATCCGCTCGAGCGCCCGGGCCAGGACGCCGAAATCATCCGAGGAGGTAATCCACACCTCGACGTCGACATCACCGAGGGCCAGCCGCTCCATCTTGTCCGTGAGCTCGCGAACAGGCCACGCAACGCTCTGGACGATCAGCCACCAGCTCATGAGCGCCACCGCCAGCGCGGCGGCGACGCCCACATTCATTATTGTCTGCGCCTGCGCCCAGTGCTGCGCCGCCATCGCGCGATTCACGAAGATGGCGTCGATCGCCATCACGGCGACAAGGCAGACCAGAGCGGCGCCCACTTTCGTACGCAGCCGCAGATTGTGGTACCGATGCATTCGCTACGCGGCCCGGTCTGGGCGGTGAGTGTAACGACAGTACCGGGGTGACGCCTCTGATGGCCACCGGTAACACCCGCCGGCCACCGCGCGGAGCTAGCGCTTGCGCTTCTTGTGCTCCGGCTGGTTGGGCGTCGCCTCGCGCGGGCTTTCGGCCTGTCCCTTCCGGCTGTGCTGCCGGTGCGGTTCCGGGTCGGCCAGATACTCCTCCTCGACAGGTCCGGGGACCGGCTTCGCATCGTCCTCGACCAGCCCTTCCATGGAGGTGGATCGCTTGCCTGACGAATCGCGTGCGAGGTCCTCCGCGAACAGATCGGCGAACGTGTTCGGGTCGTGTGGCTTTACCTGTTTTTTCTGCTTCTTGTGCGACATGAGGCCCCCCAAGACGGAGTGATGGCGTCGTCTCGCTTCAAGTTGCGAGAGGCGACGGATGCCCGCAACCGATCATCCGGCCGGCCGCGCATGAGCGCGCTAGGAACCGTGCCGGTCCGCGGGACGTTGCGGCCGGCTACTCAGCCGGAGCCGCGCGCGCGGCGCGCCTGAACAGCGCGGCGGTCACTAGCGCCCCGGGGATCGTGACGGCGATCAGCGCGACGACGAGATGCTCGTCGGGCATCACACCGAAGGGCTGCAAGAGAGTCCAGACTGCTGCCGAGGGACGCAGCCGTCCGAGTACGTCCGAGACCTTCCCCACGAGCGGCTGGGAGATGACATCCCCCATGAGGTGCACGCTTGTGAGAGCGACCGCCGTCGCCGTCGCCCGAAGCTCCGGGACGACCGTCGCGACGATGAGCGTGATGATGATGCCGATCGACGCATTCCCGAGGAACGCCTGGGCGAAGACGCTCGCGAACACGGGCAGCCGGCTCATGCTGGCCATGAGGCCAGCCAGTGGCACGGTCACCAGCAGCGCCGCGAGTGCCGCCACGTGGAAGTACGCGCGCGCGTTCGTCCGTCGCATGCGGTCGGCGAGGCCCGCGCCGATCAAGGGACCCATGATCCCCGCGGCCAACACGACGGCGCCGTAGGTCGCGTTGGCCTCGCTGATCGGCACGTGCTTGTCGCGCTGCAACACGGTCGGCAGCCAGAATTCGATGGCGTTCTGCGTGAAGACCAGGCCACCGTATCCGAGGACCAGGAGCACGTAGAGGCGGTTCCGCGCCAGGTAGCCGATCGTCGCAGTGAATCCGCGCCGGACCGGCGTGGCGACATCAGGATCGTGCTGTCCGCGCCGCGGCTCGCGGGAGCGGCCGATCAGCACCGCGGCCACGAGGCCCGGCAGGCCGACGATCACGCAGGCGCCACGCCAGCCGAAATGAGGCCAGAGGGCCCCGCCCAGCGCCACGCCGAGCGCCGCACCGACGGGCGACGCCGTGTAGAAGAGCGACATGGCACGCCCACGTTTGGGCGGCGTCACCAGGTCGAGAATCAGGCTTGGCGAGTTGGCCATATACGAGGCCTCGCCCACGCCAACCGCAGCCCGAAGCGCCGCCAGCGGCAGGATCCCGTTCACCAATCCGGTGCACGCGGTCGCGATGCTCCAGAACCCGACGCTTCCGCTGATGATGCGGGTGCGCGCGAAGCGGTCGCCGAGCCAGCCGAAGACCGGCGGCAATATGGTATAGGTCAGCAGAAACGCGAGACCGACGAGACCCATCTGCGCGTCGGTGGCACGCAGATCGCGGCGAATCGGTTCGAGCAGGCCGGTCACGGCCTGACGATCGACATAATTGAGCAGGTTGATCAGGCACAGCAGCGCGAAGAGGCTGGTGTTGGTTTTTCCCTGCTCCGCGGCGTCAGCGGCCATCGGCGCCAGCGATCATCGCGACGCGAACCGGCCCGGATCGAGTGCCGAGAGGCTGACGGACGTGCTGCCGCGCACGATGAGGTCGGCCATCAGTCGTGCCGTCGTCAACGCGGTCGTCACGCCCAGCATCCCGTGCCCCGTGGCGACGAAGACATTGGGCCGGCCGGGTATTGGCCCCATGACCGGCAATCCGTCCGGAGCGAGCGGCCGCATGCCGACCCACTCAATCCCGGTCATTTCCCCGGCCGAGAGTGTGAGATACCGCTGCGCCGACTGGCGGATGGCGGAGATGCGATCGGAGACCAGCCGCTCGTTGATGCCGGACAGTTCCATAGTGCCGGCGAATCGGTATCCGCCCTCGAATGGTGTGACGGCGAGCCTTGCCTCCTCGAGATAGAGCGGGCGCCGATACCGGGACTTGCTGGCCGGAACGGTGATACTGTAGCCCTTGCCGGCCTGAATCGGGAGCGGCACTCCGGCGATCGCCTCGCTTACGAGCCCCGATCGCGCACCGGCCGCAATCAGAAACCGGTCCCCGGCGACGTCGCCGTGCGTCGTGCGAACGGCCCTGAGGGTCCTGCCGTCGAGGTGCCCGCCGGTCACCGCTCCGCCGGCGCGTATCTCGACGCCGTGTGCTGTAAGCCATTGTGCCAGACCGCCGCACAGCGTCTCGGGACGCACGTGGCGTTCCTGCTCGATCCACATCCCGGCAGTCACGGCGTCCGAGACCGACGGCTCGAACTCACGAAGCTCATTCCCCGTGAAAATGCGGGGCTCGGTCCCATGGGGAGCTGGGCCGTCACCGGCCTCGTGCAGCATCGCCCGCATCGCGGACTCTCGAAGGAACACGAACAGCAATCCGGCGCGGTGCATCTCGAGGGTCACACCGTCGGCGGCCAGCGCGTCGAAGGATTCCATCACGTTGGTCGCGACGATCTCCCAGGCTCGCCGTCCGGATCGGAAGTCGTCCGCGTTGCAGTGGCGCCAGAATGTCCAGAGCCAGGGGGCGAGCCCGAGCACGGCGCGCGGATCGATGTGCAGCGGGCTGTCGCGCCTGAGGAGCCAGAGCATCGATATCCACGTCAGCCCCGGTGTCGGCAGCGGCTCGGCCAGTGTCGGTACGATCCACCCGGCGTTCCCCTTCGAGCATCCGGCCCCTGGCTCGGCGGCATCAACGACCGTGACCTCTTCGCCCTGTTTGCGGAGCGCATAGGCGCACGCGAGGCCGATCACGCCCCCGCCGACGACCACTGTCCGGCTCATGCGCGAGCCTCCCGGTGAGGGCTCAGCGCCAGACCTGCTGCGCGATGCGGAGGTGGTTACCGCCGAACAGCTTCGCGAGAGTCGTGGACGAATACCGCGTGGCGAGGGCCTCGCCGATTTCGGGAAGCTGCGCCGGAGGGATCATCCGGATCCCGTCGGCGAATCCGAGACTGGGCGGAAACGCGGCCCGGTTCGCCAGAAAGTACGCGTGCATCTCCTCGACGTCGAAGACGTAGTCGAGGGCGATGCCGACGTGGTCCTCGCCGACGAGATCGAGCGCGTAGTCCACGTGCTTCACGAACGTCTCGGTGCTGGTGTCGTTCCGCCCCATGAACAGCCCGATCCCGCAGAGGCCGATGACGCCGCCCCGTGCGGCACACGCTTTCATCAGATCGTCCGGGATGTTGCGCGGATGGTCCCAGGCCCCTCGCGGGTTGGAGTGCGAGAAGATCGTGGGTTGGGACGACAGGTCGATCATCTCCCGCGCGGTCCGGTAGCCGGTGTGGGTACCGCAGACCACCATCCCGACGCGGTTCATCTCGGCCACCACCCGGCGTCCGAACGGCGTGAGTCCCTTGTCCTCGGGATCGAGACAGCCGCCCGCAGCCTCGTTGGCCACGTTGTATGCGCCCAGCATCCAGCGAACGCCAAGGTCGTAGTAGAGGCTGACCATCTCAATGCGGCCTTCGAGCGCGGTCATGCCTTCGATGTCGAAGCAGACGCCGAGGCGTTTCTCCCGTTTGGCTTTGACGACATCGGCCGCCGTGCCGATCAGCATCAGCGTCTCCGGGTGCTGTGTCACCCATCGCCGAAACGTGGCGAGCATGGAGATGTGATCCTTGATCGTCATCACGCCGAAGCCGACGTTGAGAGTGACGACATCGATTCCGGCGGCGCGGCATTGGCCGAGCTGCGGGAGGAAGGCGTAGTCGTCCGGTCGCAGCGGCATGCAGCTGTGATTATCCCAGACGAGGCCACCGCCGGTCACGGTTTCGAGCACGCCGCCGCCCATCTCGCCACCCCAGAAAGAGACCTACGATCGTAACCCGGCCGCCAGCGGCGATGCAACGTCAGTGGTACGGAAAGCGCGGAGTTCCAGAAAATGAGAGGGCGAATTGTGCGGAACGGGGTGTTTACCGCAGCAACTCGCCTGCACGCAATGCGGCATCGCGACGCAGACGCCGCCGTTGGCGCGGGGCCCGCCGCGGGCGCCTGGCACTCCGATCCATCGCGCGGCATTATTCCTCACGCGCGGCGGTACGTGGTGCGCTACGCGGTCGCCGGCGTGGCGAGGGAGGTCTCGTGAATCGAGCGCTTCGGAGCTTCGTAAGGTGCGGCGTGGCCGCCGCCGCGCTGCGTGTCTGGGCGGTGCCCGCGACACTCCTCGCGCAGTCTGGAGAGCCGGCCGCGCACGAGCACGACGCCGCCTCGCACCTCGGCCACGTGCACTTCGCGAACTCGGGCGCGACCGGGGCGCAGGTCCCGTTTCTTCGGGGCATCGCGCTGCTCCACAGCTTCGAGTACGACGACGCCGCCGACGCCTTTCGCGCGGCCGAGGCTGCGGATCGATCCTTCGCGCTTCCTTACTGGTTCGAGGCGTTCACCCACTCGCACCTGCTGTGGGGAGAAGATGATACCGCCGGTGCGCACGCCGTGCTGGCGCGGCTGGATCGCACGCCGGCGACCCGGTTGGCGCGCGTGCGGACGTCGCGGGAACGAAGCTACGCCGCGGCGATCGAGGCGTTCTACGCCGACACGGACGAGGCCACCCGCTGCCGCGCCTTTGCTGATTCCATGACGCATCTGGCGGCGCGCGATCCGCGGGACCTCGAAGCCGCCGCGTTCGCGTCGCTCGCGCTGCTGCTGGCGGATGAGGCGGGCGCGGTGACACCCGCCGAACGAAATGCCAACGAGCGTGACGCGATCGCGTTGGCGGAGCGCGTCTTCAAGGCTGACCCGAAGCATCCCGGTGCGGCGCACTATCTCATCCACGTCGTGGACATGGATCCCTCGTACGCGGCGGCCGCGCTACCGGTCGCCCGCGCCTATGCGCGGATCGCGCCAGATGCCGAGCATGCGCTCCACATGCCGTCGCACGTGTTTCTTCCGCTTGGGCTGTGGAGCGATCTCACGGCGTCGAACGAGCGGGCATGGGCCGCATCGCGCGCGTGGGTCGCGAAACACGGGCTGAGTGGCGCGGAGCTCGACTTTCACAGCCTCTCCTGGCTGGAGTACGGCTACCTCCAGGAAGGACGGTGGGCGGCGGCGCGGGCTCTCATTGACACCGCGCGGTCGGTGCTCGCTGGTGCCGATGTCTCGAATGCCGAACATGCCGACGCCCGCTTCGCTGTATCTGACCTGGCATTTCTCTACGCGGCCGAGACTGGCCGGTGGGCGGATGCGGTCATCGCGCCCCAGAGTTCCGGGCCACCATCTAGCTGGCGCGAGCGGAGCTTCGCGACATTGGCGAACTACCAGCGATTCGTGATCGGCGCAATGCGAGGCGACACGACCGGCCTCGCCGATGGAGCAGCCAAACTGCGGGCTCGGATCGGCGTTCGCACCGGGCCCCCCGGACTGGTGCTCGACATCCTCACGACCGAGCTCGAGGCCATACTCGCGCGGGCGCGGGGCGGCGGGGACAGCGCGGCAACGCTGTGGATGCGGGCCGCAGCGATGGCGGACAGCCAGCCGCCGGTCGGTCCTCCGCTCGCTCTCGTCGCCCACGAGGTCCTGGGCGCTCGGTTCCTGGCAGCGGGCCGGGCGCCGGAGGCCGCGACGCAGTACGAGAGCGCACTGGCCCATCTTCCTAACCGATCGGAGGCGCTGCTGGGCCTTGCACGTGCGCGTGCCGCGACGGGTGACAGTGCGAATGCGTCCGCCGCATACCGGCGGCTCCTCGCCAACTGGAGCGAGGCCGATGCTGGACTCCCGGCGCTCGAGGAGGCGCGCCGCGCCGCGGGCCGGCGCGATCAGTGAGCGGGGCAAATCGAGCTGGGGCGTGTACGGATCGAACGCGCACGTCCGGTTGAGGCGGCGTAGCAATACGACGCGGCCGTGGAGCCAGCGTGCGCGCCACCGTATGCCAGTCGATCTCCGGCCCGGCGGCAACCGGCTACGCGCGCTGGCCGGTTCCTCGCGCGTATCCACGGTCCACCGCCACGAGATCCAGCCCCGCGGTCTCGATGTCGGTCTTCAGGAGCGAGACATAGTCGAGCGGATCCAGCACTGAGACGGCCTTGAGATAGCCGTGGCAGGTACTGCAGCAGTCGGCTTGCCGGACACCCGCCTCGCCCTCGCCGTGGAGCGCGCTCAGTGCGTGATGGTCCCGTTCGCCGCACCACGCGCACGCGAGCCGCGGGTATCGCCAGCGCGCGCCACACCGGCCACAGCGGAGCGACCGCGCAGCCTCTTTTCCCGAGAGCTCGGCCAGGAGCGGGGACGAGCCGCAGACCGGACAGTGCGAGGATGCCCGATCGTACGATGTGAGCAGATGCTCCACGCGTCTCGCCGCCGCTACGAGAGCCGGTCGCGCAGCGTAATCGACCACCGAAACGAGCGCGTACTCATCCAGGCCGAGTATCGAGGCCAGGGACGCGCACGGCTCCCACGCACCGGCAAGCGCTGCTCGCGCAAGCTCATTGAGCGAATGCTCGTCCAGCCCCTCGAGCCGTTCTACGATGGCCAGCATTGTTTGACCCACTGCTGGTTCCACCGCCTCGACCGCCGCGGCAAGCGCTCGGCCTCCGCGCAGGAGCTCCGCGCCATCGAGCAACGGCTCGCCCTCCAGCGCGGTGACTCCCGCGGCGAGCCGAGTCTTGGCGGCCAATAGGTCCGGTACACCGTCGG
Organism: Gemmatimonadota bacterium; assembly: GCA_021324775.1. GTDB lineage: Bacteria > Gemmatimonadota > Gemmatimonadetes > Gemmatimonadales > Gemmatimonadaceae > Palsa-1248. The sequence goes on along the minus strand of JAJPIM010000042.1, from coordinate 38,304 downwards.
GCCAGCGCGCAGCTACCCCCTCGGACCGGCGAGACACCTCGGCGGCGAGCGCCCGCACGACGGCACTCGCCGGACGCAGCCCGTCATGCACCGCCATCTACGAGTGCGGGAGGGTGTCGCCTCTCGCCAACCGGTCCACCGGCGCCATCGCCTTGCCGGGCCAGAGCGACGTGTCAGCCGTTTCAGGATTCGCCGGAGGCGCCACCACCGCTTGACGCGGGTAGTTCTGCGGATCGGCTCCCGGGCCGCCATCTCGCATGCGCACGGCTTCCGGTGAGCAGGCCGCGAGTATAGCAACAGCGAGCAGGACGAGCGACTCGCGGCGGACAACGCGAGCCGACATGCTACCGCAAGCGGCCCAAACCGCTTCTAAAGATGCCACAGGGGCACGGCCGGATACTGTGGCGACATCACGATTACGACGCGCAGCAGGAAACCGCCGATCAGGACACAGCGCGCTGCGCGCGTAACCCCGTGCTCACCGGGGCCAAGCGCAATCCAGTGCCGCGCCAGCGGAATGATCAGGCCGATGCCGACGACACCCAGCCAGAACACCACCCCGAAGCCGCCGCTCCAGAACGGTCTGCCCAAGGCGCCGAGTGAGATGAGCATGAGCGCGAGCACCAGCAGTTCGAACCCGACGGCCCACTGGTCGGCGGCTCCGAGCTTGCGGACGGTCGTGTCGGCCGCCCCGCGCCCTCGGCGAACGAGCAGCAGCATGAGCAGTGCGTAGGCGGTCGATGCGCCGGAGAGGAGGAAGAGCGCGCCCATGAGACGCGCGTTGTGCCAGGCGACGCGGCTCGTACCGGTGACCAGCACGCCCGTGTACCCGGCGAGGGCTAATCCCGCGAGCGCGGCCAGCGCCTGCCAGGTGCGGTGGACCGCACTCGGCCAGGACCGCACGCGCTCACGAGCAGGAACGAGCGTATCGCGCCGGAATTTGGCCAACCACGCCCACTTCGTGAGGACATCGTCGCCAGCATTGTCGCCCGGCGCATCGGCCAGCGTACCGAGAAACTCGACGAACGCGATGATCGCGAACACCATGACGATCCAGCTGCCGAGCGAGATCGGGGACCACGGCTTGAGGAGGGGTTCGGGGAAACGATTGGACTTGATGAGCATGTGCCAGAAGCGGAGCGGCTGGCCCAGGTCGATGGTCAACAACGCCCCGCATACGAGAACGAGCGGAAACGCGAGCCGGTGCGCGAGCCGCACGGCCTCGCGGTCCCGGTCGTCCCCCACCGCGTCCAGCGCCGCCGCGATTGCTAAGAGCCCGCCGGCGAGACCGCCGAGAAAAAAATACAGGATGACGTACCACCCCCACCGAGGCGGCAACGCCACGCCGGACTGCGGATTGGCGGCGAGGATCTGCAGGAGGGCCGGGTGCATTAGTGATGATCCTCCGTCGCTGCCCCCGCCTTCTCATCCATGCGCGACTTGCGGAAGCTCACAAGTCCGGTGACGGCCAACGCGGCCGCCGCGACACCGCTCAGCGCGAACCCCTCGTCGACGTTCTTGGACCCCAACTCGGGCTTCTCCGGCAGACCGTAGACGTGAGGTTCATCGACCAGCACATAGAACGCGTTGAGCCCGCCGACGATGTCTTCCTTGCCGTAGACGTAGGCGTCGATGTGCTGCTCCTTGAGCTGCGCGACCCGCGCGTCGGCCAGCTTCATGAGATCCGGGATGTCACCGAACCGGATCGACTCCGTCGGGCACGCCTGGGCGCAAGCCGGCTCGCGGCCGTTCTGCAGCCGGTCGTAGCACATCGTGCACTTGTGGGCTTTGCCATCGCGGCCGATGTCGACGACGCCGAAGGGGCACGCCGCCACACAGGCGCGGCATCCGTTGCACGCGTCCTGCTGGATGAAGACGGAGTCGAACTCGGTCCGGATGATCGCGCCGGTGGGGCACACTTCGAGACATGCCGCGTGCACGCAGTGCTTGCAGACATCCGACATCATGAGCCACCGCGACCCCTGCAGGAATCCCTCCTGGGTCCGGTCCTCAGTGATCTGCTCGATGAACTTCACGTGCCGCCAGTTCTCAGCCGACAGCGTTTGGGTGTTGTCGTACGAGTCGCCGCTGAGCTCCGTCCGTCCTCCCTCCGCGGCCGGGATGTCGTTCCACTGATGACACGCGACCTGACATGCCTTGCAGCCGATGCACGCGGTGGTGTCGGTGTAGAACCCCTTAGCCATGATAGACTCCCTCGGGGTGGTCGAGCGGCAAGTATTGTCCGACGCGCTCGGCCAGCTCGATCCCCTCGTCGATGGCTGACTCGGCGGCCCGTTTCTCGCGGCGACCCACCAACGGAAGCGGGCGCGTCTGATCGGGTAGCTTCGCCAGGATCTCGGCCTGCTTACGCCCGGCGACAATCTGGCACATGAAGGCTTTCCCTTCGTGGATCGTCACGTTGGGATCGGCGACGAGGGCGATCAGGTCGTTCGCGTTCCCACCCGTCACCACGCCGGCCCACGACCAGTGGAATGGCGCGCCCGCCTGATGGATGCGCTGCCCGGCGATCGTGAACGGCCGCATTCGGCGCGTGACGAGTGTCTTGCACTCGATCGCCGCGCGCGGCGTGTACACGGTACACCATCCGGCGTTCTCGATCCCCTTCTCAGCCGCCAGCTCGGGCGAGATCTCGATGAACATCTCCGGCTGCAGCTCGGTGAGCCATGGTGACCATCGGCTCATGGGCCCGCTCAGGTGGTGCTCGGTGAGCCGGTAGGTCGTGATGATGATCGGGTAGTTCGGGTCGCCGGCATCGATGTAGCGATTGCCGACGATGTTCCAGACCTTCGCCACCGGGTTCGCCTGGGTGCCATAGAGGGGGTTCTTGACCCCCGTCTCCCACGGCTCGTAGTGCGCCGGCAACGGCCCATCCACGATCCCGCTCGGCGCAAAGAGCCAGGCCTTGCCATCCCGCTGCATGATGAAGGCGGTCGAGCCGTCGAGCGCGTCCATGCCGCCCTTGGCCCAGTCGCCCTTGGACGATGGCGCCTTGGTGGCCGGGTAATCGGGCACGTCGTACCCCACCCACTTCTTCTGCGTCTCGTCCCACCACACGTAGCGTTTGCGCTCGGACCACGGCTTCCCCTCGGGGTCGGCGCTGGCCCGATTGTACAGCGTGCGGCGGTTCGCTGGCCACGCATACCCCCAACCGAGTGACGTATAGGCATCGGCGACACGGGCCCGCGCCTTGTTCACCCCTGGGGCGGGAGCGACGCCCGTATAGATCCAGACACCGCACGATGTCGATCCATCATCCTTCAAATCGAGGAACGTCTTCACCGGCACGCGATCGGCCGTGGTCCAGCCGTTGATCTCGGCCAGCACGTCGACGGCTTTGGGCTCCTGCATCGGGCCTTCGACATCGAGATTCCAGGTCATGGCCAGGAATCCGGCGTCTTTGGGGTCGGTCGATCCCTCATAGAGCTTGCGGAGCCGCTTGTACAAATGGTGGCTGAACCAGAGGTCCGACCGGCAGTCGCCGGTGGGTTCGGCGCCCTTGTCGTGCCACTGCAGCATCCGCTGCGTATTCGTGAACGACCCGTCCGACTCGGTGACGGACGTTGACGGGAGGAAGAAGACCTCGGTCTTGATCACGGACGGGTCCGGGATGTCCGGTGCCTTCCAGAACTCCGCGGTCTCGATGCGGAAGAGATCACGCACGACGAACCAGTCGAGGTGTGCCATCGCGGCCCGATTGTAGATCGCGTTCTGGCCGCCGGCCGCTGGGTTCTGCCCGATGCACATGAACCCTTTGACCACATCGTCGCTCATTGCCTTGAACATCGGGATGTGCGAGTGGTCGCCGACCGACTTGGGCAGGAACTCGTAGCCCCACTGGTTGTCCGGCGTCGCCGCGTCGCCATACCACATCTTGAGGAGCGACACCATGTATTTGCGCCCGTTCGCCCACCACCCCGTCGTGGGCATCGTGTTGGCGACCCACCCATCGAGCGTATCGTGCTGCGGGGCCGCGGCGCTCGGACTGGGGAGGTAGCCCGGCAGCAGATGGTAGAGCGTCGGCACGTCGGTCGAGCCCTGGATCGACGCGTGCCCGCGGAGCGCGAGGATGCCGCCGCCCGGACGTCCCATGTTGCCGAGCAGCGCCTGGACGATGCTCGCGGTGCGGATGTATTGCACGCCCACGGTATGCTGGGTCCAGCCAACCGCGTAGCAGAACGATGACGTTCGCTCGCGTCCCGAGTTATCGCACAGTGTCTTGGCGACCCGCTCGAATTCCTCCGGCGAACACCCGCATACCCGCGACACCATCTCGGGCGTGTAGCGGGCGTAATGGCGCTTCAGGATCTGGAAGACGCAGCGCGGATGCTGAAGCGTGGGATCGGTATGCGGCGGGCGGACGCGGAAGTCCACGGCCGGCTTGGGCGCGGCTGGCGGCGCGTGCGCGCCGTTCTGGTTCGTCGAGCTTCCTGCCGGTGCCGGCGGTGCAAGCGTCCCATCGTACGCCCACGAGGTCGTCGTGTACGCGCGCTTCGCGGGATCGAACCCCGAGAAGAGCCCATCCAGCTCTTCCGTGTCCTTGAAATCAGGACCTACGATCGTCGACGCGTTGGTGTATGCGTGAACGTATTCCTTGAACCACCGGTCGTGTTGAATGATGTAGTTGACGAGTCCGCCAAGAAACGCAATGTCGGAGCCCGAGCGGATGGCGACGTGCTGGTTGGACATCGCGCTCGTCCGCGTGAACCGGGGGTCGATGTGGATGATGGTCGCACCGCGTTCGCGCGCCTTCATCACCCAGCGGAATCCAACTGGATGGCATTCCGCCATGTTGGACCCCATGACGATGATGCAATCCGCGTTCTGCAGATCCTGCTGGAACATGGTGGCCCCGCCCCGGCCGAACGACGTCCCCAGACCGGGGACGGTGGCGGAGTGTCATATCCTGGCCTGATTCTCGAGAAAGACCCCGCCGAGCCCGCGCCAGAGCTTCAAGTGGGCGTAGTTCCATTCGTTCTCGAGCGTTGCGCCGCCGAGTGATGCGATGCCGAGGCAGTTATTGACGGTGACCGTGCGGCCGTTGATCTCCGCTGTCTGCTTGAAGGTCTGATCGCGCGTTTTTTTCACGCGGTCGGCGATCATGTCCATCGCCTTTTCGAGCTCGATCGGTTCCCACGCGGTCCCACCGGGACGACGATAGAGACAGGTCTTCTGTCGCTCGGGGTTGACCGTGAGCTGGAAGCTGCTCGCGCCCTTGGGACAGAGGGTACCGTGATTGATCGGCGAGTCGGGATTCCCCTCGACGTTGACGAGTTTGCCGTTGCGAGAGGAGAGGAGAGTACCGCACCCGACGGCGCAGTATGGACACACCGACGGGACCGTTTTGGTCTCGGCGAGCTTCCAGTCGAGCGGGACGGTGGCGGCACGCACAGGCTCGGGATCCAGTCCGAGTGCCACGAGGCTGCCAAGCGCGGCGCCTCCGGTGGCGAGCCCCGTCCGCTGCAGGAACTGGCGGCGAGTCAGCGTTGAAGACATGACCAATCGGGTGCAGAGGTCTGTTGCCGACGCCTAGCGAATCGTCCGGTTCGTGGCTCCGTCCGTAGCTGGGCCCACGGCATATAAGCCATGAACAGTGCGCAGTGTCAAGAGCCCGGGACGATCGACGGTTTGAGCAGCAGCCCCCGTCGCCGGTGCAGGTCTCTCACGCTGACAAAGCGGCTCTTCCGTGACATCGCCGTTACGGTGTGCAGAATCGCGCCCAAACTCGCTTCCGCGTCCAGGCGGCCAATGCTATTCTGAAGACCCCGGGATGGAGGTTTTGCGGCATGGCGAAGTTCGTCTTCGGAATGAACCAGTCGCTGGACGGCTACGTTGACCACCTGGAATTCAGGCCAAGCCCTGCGCTCTTTCGTCACTTCATAGAGCAAGTGCGCGACTTGACGGGCAGTGTGTACGGTCGCCGCATGTACGAGGTAATGCGTTATTGGGACGAAGACCGTCCGGAGTGGGACTCGGAGGAACGCGACTTCGCGGCGGCCTGGCGGAAACAGCCGAAGTGGGTCGTGTCGCGCTCGATGAAGTCGGTCGGGCCCAACGCCACGCTCGTCGAGGATGACGTCGAGACCGTGATGCGTCAGCTGAAGGCTCAGCGAGTTGGGGAGATTGAAGTTGCCGGACCAGTGTTGGCAGGAAGTCTGACCGATCTTGGTCTTATTGATGAGTATCGACTCTACCTCCACCCCGTCGTGCTTGGGCGCGGCACGCCATTCTTCGCCGGCCGCCGGCCGCCGCTCCGCCTCGTGGCCAGCGAGCCGATCGGCGACGATGTGATCAGGTTGACCTACGTCCCTGCCTGATCACGCCATTGGCCCGACGGGCTGCGCCGACGCTTCAGGTTTCTTTGCCAATCGCCAATCGCCAATCGTCAGTTACTGCATTTCCCCCAGCAGGTACTGCCGGATGAACGCCACCGTCGCGTACTGCTGGAAGTCCTGATCCTTCTTCTTGGCGAAACCGTGGCCCTCGTCCAGGCCGACGAGATACCACACCGTCGTGCCGCGCTGCTTGACCGCGGCGACCATCTGGTCAGCCTCCGACTTGGGAACGCGTGGGTCATTGGCCCCTGAGACGACGAAGAGCGGCTTCGTCATGCGGTCCACGTTGTTGAGCGGTGCGGTCCGCTCCATGAATGCGCGCACCGTGGAATCGCGCTCGTCGCCGTACTCGACGCGACGGAGGTCGCGGCGATAGCTCTCCGTGTGCTCGAGGAACGTCGCGAGGTTGGACATGCCCACGACGTCGACCGCACAGGCGATGCGATCGGCGTAGAGGCTCGCGGTGACGAGCGTCATGTGGCCCCCATAGCTTCCGCCGGTCACCATCACGTGCGCAGCGTCGAGATCGGGCTGCGTGGCGATCCAGTCGAGCAGGGCCCCGATGTCGTGATAGGCATCGATGCGCTTCACGCCGTTGTCGGCCGCGACGAACGATTTTCCGTAGCCCGTTGACCCCCGGATGTTGGGGAACACGAGCGCGACGCCGAGCTCGTCGAGCAGGTAGTTGTCGCGCCCGAGGAATCCGGGACGTGACTGGCCTTCGGGGCCACCGTGGATATCGATGATGACCGGCCGTTTGCCCGCGAACCGCGCGGGCGGCCGATACAGGAATCCCGACAGGGCCAGGCCGTCGGTGGCTTTCCAGTGGACGAGCTGCGGCTCCACGAAGGTTGCCGGATCGAGGCCGCCAGTTTCGCTTTCCGTCCATCGATCGACTTTTCCGCGCGCGACGTCAAGCGAGTAGACATCGCGCGGGGCCCGCGCCGAGTTGATCGTGAACCCGATCTCCCGGCTGTTGCGGCGCCACACGAGGCCAGAGATGACGCCGACCGGGAGCGCGGGCGTGTGCCGCGCGGCGCCCGTTGCCGCGTCAATGAGGTGGAGCACACCGATCCCGTCCTCGTTGGTCACATAGGCCAGGGTCCGGCCGTCGGGCGATAGCCGGAACGCTTCGACGTCCCATTTGATCGGGCCCGTCACCGCCCGGCTTGCCTTCGTGGCGAGATCGATCCGGCGCATCCGCTGGAATTCCGAACCCTCGTCGCTCGTCGTATAGACGGCGCGGCCGTCGCGGCTGAACTGGCCGCCGGCGTAGGACACGGGCTCGCTGCTGGCGGGCGTGAGTTGGGTCTTCCGGCCCGAGGCGACATCGACGATCCAGAGCGCGCTCTGGTTGACCGAGATGTACTGCAGGACGAGCAACGACGTGTTGTCGGGCGACCAGTCGAGCGCCGTCCATCCGCCGCCGTCGACCTGCGCGATCATGTGGTCCGTGGATGGCGCAGCCGGATCCATGATATAGATATCGGTATCGGTGCCGTTGCGGCGCGTCGAGCTATACGCGATGCGGGTGCCGTCGCGCGACCACGGGCCCAGGTCATTCTTGCTCTTGCCATCCGTGAGTAACGTGGCGGAGCCGCTCGCCACGTCGAACCGGTAGAGTTGGTTGAATTCACCGCCACCCACATCGCGCTCGATGACCATGTACGTGCCGGCCGTTGGCTGGTACCGGGCATCCAGCACACGATCGCGGAAGAACGTGAGTTGCCGGCGGTCCCCGCTCGGGAAACGGACGGCGTGTACCTGGTTCACGTCGGCGAACCGGGTGGCGATCACGATCTCTCGCCGCGTGGGATGCCAGTCCCACAGCGTGGCGCTCCGAAACTCGGTGTAGCGGCCGACCGCGTCCGCGACCGCGGCGGGAATCGGCGGGATGCCTTGCGCGACCAGCCGATCGTTGGGGGCGATCGTGGCGGCTGCCTGAGCCGGCGCGCGACCAGCGTACGCCGTGACCGCGAGGAGCGAGAGGGCAAGGAGGCGGATGACGCGATGCACAGGCCTTTCCGGTGGCGGGGGTGGAGAGCTGTCCGATTGGTGCGGGGGCTCCCAACGATGATTCATGTTGGGCCCACCCGCCAGGCGTGAGCGCAGCTACAGAAAGCCGGTGGCGAGCGTGATGTCCCCACTTCGCCAGTCTACTGCGGCGCTGCGACGGACGCCCTACCTTATCTCCGCTTGCAGTGTTTACAGGTATGGCCGTGTCTTCATGACCTCAAATTCGGCTTCTCCGATCAAACCCTTTCTCTCTTGGATGAGTGGGGTGTGGAGTGTAATGACATCGGATTCCTTGAGGTGGGCCTGGAGATCAACTTTCTTGCATCCCATCTCGTTCGCGTGGTCGTCCGTTACATTCGGGCTATCCACAAGAATCGTCATCCCAAATGCGTTCATTCTACTTGCTACCTCTCTTCCTATTCTGCCGAACCCTACGATTCCCAGCGTCTTATTCTGTAATTCGACTCCAAGGTCCATCGGTTGCCATCCCCCGTTGCGGATGGTCTTGTCCGATTTCACAATGTTCTTGGCGCATGCCACTAGGGCACAAACACGTGCAGAATGTATGGCTCACCCAATTCGTTGAACAACCCCGGGCGACCGCGAACCAGCGGAGCCCGAGCATGGAGCGGATGCATCCGGGCTGATGCGGCGGTGCTTGCGGCGTCGGCCCCGCCCCGTAAACTCTTGCCGATGCGACCGTCGATCCTGCGACGTAGGCCGATCCCAGCTCTGGTCTCTCCTTTCTCGTCTCTCCTTTCTCCTCCCTACGCCGGCGAAGCCGGCGTCCCGTGAACAGCCAGTTCCGCCGCACACTCGTGCTGGTGCTGGGCGTGCAGGTCGTGACCCTGTTCCTCCTCTGGCTGCTCCAGACACGCTATGCACGCTGAGCCGGGCGCCATGCGCCCGCTCATCTGGATCATCATTGTCGCGTACCTGACGTATGTCGCCGTCGATGGGTTGAGGCGTGCGCGGCGGTCGAAGGGGCTCGAGGGCTATCTTCTCGCCAACCGGAGCCTGCCCTGGTGGGCGGTCGGACTTTCGGTCATGGCGACGCAGCTCTCGGCCATTACCCTGATCGGCACCACGGGGCAAGGCGCTGTCGATGGGATGCGCTTCGTGCAGTTCTACTTGGGGCTGCCGCTGGCCATGGTGATCCTCGGTGTAACGCTGGTGCCGTTCCTGCACGGCGCGAAGGTATACACGGCCTACGAGTATCTCGAGCGCCGCTTCGATGCGAGGACGCGCTCCTTGACCGCCTTCCTGTTCCTGATGTCGCGGGGCCTATCGGTTGGAACGATCCTCGCCACTCCCGGCGTCGTTTTTTCCGCGATGTTCGGATGGCCGATCACCTGGTCGGTGGCGGTGATGGGGGTGCCGGCGGTGCTCTACACGATCTTCGGCGGGGTTGGGGCGGTGGCCTGGGCGGATGTCAAGCAGATGGCACTCGTCACGTTCTCGCTCGTCGCCGTAATCGTCGTCCTGATCATGCGCATCCCGGTCGGGCCAGACGATGCGCTCCGGCTGGCGGGCACCGTCGGCCGCCTCCAGGTTTTCGACTTTTCCTTTGATGTGACGAGGACCTACACATTCTGGTCGGGTCTCATCGGAGGTTGCTTCCTCATGCTCTCGTATTTCGGCACCGATCAGAGCCAGGTCCAGCGCTACCTCGCGGCCAAATCGGTCGACCAGGCTCGGATATCGCTGCTGGTGAGCGCGTACTGGAAGATTCCGCTTCAGGCGTTGGTGTTGCTGGTCGGTGTGCTCGTGTTCGTGTTCTACCTGTTCCAGGCAGCGCCACTCTATTTCAACCCGACCGACGCGCGTCGGGCACAACAGAGCGACACCGCGTTGTTCGCGCAACTCGACGCACACTATCGCGTCGCGTCTGCTGATCTTCACGTCGCGGCAGCACGCATGGCCAGCGCGCGCGATAGGGTGACGCGAGTGAGCGCAACCAGCGCGTTCCTGGCGAGCGACTCGGCGGTCCGGGTCGTGCGGGGAGCGGCGTTGGCGCTCGCGACGAAGGATCCAAAGGCACCAGCCCGCGACGTCAACTACATCATTCCGCACTTCGTCCTCACGGAGCTCCCCGTCTGGCTGGCGGGTCTGTTTATGGCCGCTGTGCTGGCAGCAGCAATGTCGGCCATTGCAGCGGAGCTCAACTCTCTGGCCACCACGACGGTGATCGACTTCTACCGGCGGTGGGTACGGCCCGAAAGCAGCGATGCGCACTACCTCACTGTGTCAAAGGTGGCGACCGGGTTCTGGGGGCTGTTCGCATGCGTAGTCGCCACGCACGCCGCGACACTTGGCTCGCTGATCGAAGTAGTGAACAAATTCGGGTCGTTCTTTTATGGAGAGATCCTCGGCGTCTTTCTGCTGGCGATGGTGGCGGGCGCCAGGGCCTTCGGGGCGTTCGTAGGGCTGCTGGCGGGGATTGCCGCGGTCGCCGCGGTCAGCATCTACGCGCCGGCCGTGTCGTTCCTCTGGTACAATGTCGTGGGCGCGGCGACGGTGGTGGCGGTGGGGATGCTACTCTCTATTGTTGGCCGCTCACGGCTAAACAGCCGCAGGTGACCAAATCACTCGTGCCGCGGTTGGTGAGATGAGCCCCGATCCGACCTGTCCAACGTTCCGTCTGTCCCCGAGTTCATGGCTGCACGGGCTGTAGTTGGTCCCAGTGTCCCGCCAGCGCCGAGTTCGGATTGAAGTTCGGATCATCGCTCATAATGTACTGATTGGCGCCATTCAACCACGCGTGGTTGTACTGGTTGCTCAGCTCCATGGTTTGCCCCGTGGAGGGATCGCGGTAGGTACGCACATCGCGAAGGTTCTGCTCGTTGGCATGGAAGCCTATATCCGAAACCCGCTGGGCGTTGGCGCTCATTTGCTGGTACGTCTGGGTGATGGTGTTATCGAGGTCCGCCTGGATTCTATCCATCTTGACCTCTTTATCGGCTTGTATTTGGTAGAAATTGGCAATCCATTTATTCGCATAGGCGGCATAGCGGGGCGTGGGTTGAATGGAACTCATTACCACCCTGAAGAGCCTATCGTTGCCATCGAGCTTGCCGTTGGGCGCTCCCAATGCCACCTGGCCGACGGCGTGGATATCGTAAAGAAATCCGCGGCCAACGCGATAAGTCTGGGTCACGAGCGCCAGGGAGTACCACAGTTCCATCGGCTGGTTGTCCTTTTGAAACGCGAGGCGTACGCGGATCGCGTCGATCCGGGCGCCGCCGTTGCCGGCGTCAGCCGGAGGCAGTCCGTTGCGCTGGCGCACGAGTTGCTCGAGCGCGGGGTACGGCTCGATTGATACCACCGTCATCGCGGGCGTCAGATCGTTCAGCACCATCTGGCGGAAATACTGCTCGGCGCTCAACGGCTTGGCCACGGCGCAGAGAGCGTTTGTCTGGTTCCCCGTGTGCGTGCGCCGGTTGGGATCGGTGAGGTTGTGCAACTCCTGCGGGTCGTCGGAATATTGCCAGGCGAAGTTGGGAAAGCCGTGAAGTATGGTCACGCCATCCGGGCTTTTGGCCTCCCAAAAGACCGAAAAAGCTTCGCTGAAACAGCCCGTCTTGCCGCCGTACATATGGATCGCGCCCTGGAAGCCCCAAGTGTCGGGAATCAACATTTCGATCGCGGGTGACAGCGCCTCATTGGGGTCATCGTATTTGACCATGATCTGCACTTTCTTCAGGACCAGATACGAGCCGGGAGCAGCGCTGGCGGCGGGCGCCGCGTGCTTGGCAGCGGATGACGCGGACACTTGGGGGCCGGGCTGCGCGGGCGGGGTGGGCTGGGCCGGCGCGCGACCAGAGTACGCCGTGACCGCGAGGAGCGAGAGGGCAAGTAGGCGGATGACGCGATGCACAGGTTTTTCCGGTGGCGGGGGTGGAGAGCTGTCCGATCGGTGCGGGAAATGACAACGATGTTTCATGTCGCGCTCACCCGCCAGGCGTGAGCGCAGCGACGGAGAGCCGGCGGCGGTCGTGATGCGAGTGTGGATCATCCGTGCTGCGGGGCAGCCGTAGAAAGTGGGTCGAACCCCTCGCCGGGCCGTGTACCTCTATCTGGTGCCCAGTGACCCAGCGGTATAGGTTAGCTGCCCACGCTCCAGGTCCCACCTGCATCGCAGGGAAGAGGCATGTCGCGATCACCGCTCCGTGCTGGCGCCCGCGTCGTGGGAGCGGTCGTTGCGCTCGTCGTCGTGGCGTGTCTCGTCATCTATGCTGGCAGCCCGGTGATCCTCGGTCGCCGCTACGCGCTGCCGAGTCATGCCGCGTTCGCACTCAACGGCGCGCCGGACTCTGCAAGCATCGAGCGAGGGCGACATCTCGTTGGGCCGATCGCCAAGTGCACGGCGTGTCACGGCGGTGATCTATCCGGTCAGGCCTTCATCAATGATCCCGCATTCGGCCGCTTCGTCGCCCCCAATTTGACCCGCGGGGTGGGCGGGGTCGGCGCGACGCTGACCGACGCGGCGTGGGAGCTGGCCATTCGTCACGGGATCGACACCACGGGACGCGGCTTGTTGTTCATGCCGTCGAGCGACTTCAACCGGATGAGCGATGAGGACGTGGTGGAGATCATCGCCTACCTCAAGCAGATCCCGCCGGTCGATCACACGCTCGACCCTACCCGCGTCGGGCCGGTGGCCCGCGCGCTGTTGGTGGCTGGAAAGCTCCCGATCATCGCAGCCGCCCGCATCGACGAGAGCCAGCCGCACGTGCCGGCGCCTCCGGTTGGGCCCACGCCGGAGTACGGAGCGTACATCGCCCGAATCGGGGGGTGTGAGGGGTGCCATCGCGCCAATTTCTCAGGCGGGCACGTTGCCGGCACGCCGCCGAGCTTCAAGGCGGCGGCGAATCTCACGCCAACGGGCATTGGCACCTGGACCAAGGATGACTTCGTGCGCGCGCTCCGCCAGGGAGTGACACCGGGTGGGGTGCCGCTCGATTCCCTGATGCCTGTGCGGATGACGAAGGACATGACCGATACCGAAATCGATGCACTCTGGGCGTACATCCGGACGATGCCGCCGGCGCCGATGGGGAGGTAGTCCCGTTTCAGGACCGGAATGGCCGCGTCGGCGATGACCGGGTCGTTTTCACCAACGGGAGAAGAACGAGTACCCGGTCGCGCTACGACGAGGTGACGGAGACGAGCGAGAAGCGGCGACGGCGTCGCCACATCACCAAACGCAAGCAGCGCGGGCGCGAGTTCTGGCCGCGACTGGTTACATAGCGTAACAGCGGGTTACATCGCATGGTCGCGCGTGAATGTCCCTACGCTATGTTCTGGCGACTCCGTGCCGGAGAGCGAATGCGGCGGACTACGCTGGTCGGTGTGCTCACTACGATTACGACCTGATTGTCCGGCACGTGGAAAGGCACTACTGCTGGCGGTTCCAGTCCACGATGACCACCGGTTAACCCGACAGTGCCGTCAGCGGGAGCTGGACTGACGGAGGCACGAGGTGACACTCATTCGACGGATCGTCCCGAGGTTCGCCGCTCTCGCTGTCGCCATTCCTGCTGGAGCGCAATCAACTGCGGACCTGCGAACGTTCTTCTTCCAGCGTGACTTCGAGGGGGGCTATCGGGCAGGACTCCCGGTCATGGGGGCGACGGCCACCCCCGAACAGCGTGCCTGGTTCGTCGCCAATGAAGCGCGTTACGGGCTGATTGACGAGGCACTCGCCGGCGCGGACTCGATCCCCCCACGGTCGCCGTGGCGAGTGTTCGCCCGCGTCGTCGCCCTCTGCGCGACGCCAGACCTGCGGTCGGCTCTTCCTCTCGCTCGCTCACTTATAGCCACGCGGCCGATCCAGCCGGATTTCGTCTGGGCGTATGCCTACGCGCTGCTGGTAAATGGGCACCCCGCGGCCGCCGTCGCGGCACTCGACTCCGCGCCCCTGTGGGGCGTCCCTAAGACGGCCGAGTTCCGCGCGCTCCAGGGCAGCGCGCTGGCCTCGATGGCGCTGGGCCCGATGGCCGACTCGACCGCGCGCCCGCGTGCCGTGGCCGCCTTCGCCGATGCCCAGGGGCGCGACTCAATGAACGTCGATGCCTACTACTTCGAGGGCGCCCACCTTGCAAGCGGAGCTGCCGACACGGCCGCCGTCGCCCGGCTCGGGCGGGCCGCGGTACTCTCTCCGCTCGCCCCGACTATCCATACCGAGTACTGGGACGCGCTCTTGCGCCTCCGCGATCGCCCTGACGACACCGCGCGCGCCGCGATCGCGCGAGACGTCGCGACGATTCTTCGCCTGCGTGGTGACTACGCTGGCGCACTCTACTTGGCCGCCCAAGGGTACAAGACGCTCGACAGCCTGCCGTGCCAGTATCAGCTCCAGGATCAGATTCTGCGCGAACACCCCGCGAGCCCCGAGGCCGATCAGGTCCTCTTGGACCGTATCCGCGCCCTGAGCGATTCGATCAGCCAGCACGAGGTCGCGGACAGCGCCGGGGCAGCACGGGCGTATCGGACGCGTCTCACCGAGTTGATCGCTCGGCCTGTACACCACGAACGCTCCACGCTCGGCGCCGCGTACTTCCTGCTGTTCGCGAGCGAATCGCATGACTCAACCGTGACCGGCGACTCGCTCCTGCGCACGGTCGACGGCATGGTCCGCTACGACGCGTTCAATCCTCGGTGGACGCGCGTAGTCGCCCCGGTCGCGCTCGCCGATCGGCGGGTTGCCCTCCCCTACGCCGAGCGCCTCGCCCGCGAAGGCGATTCGCTCCTTCGTCGCCAGTTCGCTGACGTGTTTGCTTTGATGAATCCGCGAGAGCGCGCGCAGCAGCTGGCGTTCGCGCTCGGCGAGCAACGCGATGCGCTGGGGTGGGTCTACTTCAACGAAGGGCGCGTGGCCGAAGCTGAGCGCGCGCTCACCCGGGCCCGTGCGCTCGCCCCCGCTAACCCGATTAATTATTACCACCTCGGCCGCCTGGCCGAGGCTCTCGGCCGGCTGGACAGCGCGCAGGCGCGCTACGCTAACGGATACCAACTCGAACTCACGCGCACGTCCGTCGGCGCCAACGGCGTCGCACTTCGGCGGCTGTATCTAGGCCACCACGGCTCCAGCGACGGGTTCGACGCCTACGTCGACACGCTGCGCAGTCAGGGCCGGCGCCGGCGCGAAGCGGCCATTGCCGCATCTCGGGCCGCACATCCGATGCCTCTCCCTCCGTTCACGCTCCATCTTCTCGGCGGGAGAAGCCCGGTGGCCAGCGATTCGCTCCGGGGTAAGATCGTCGTGCTGCACTTCTGGGGAATGTGGTGTGGCGCCTGTGTGGCGGAACTGCCCGATTTCGAGCGCTGGTACGAGTCGGCACGCGGTGACACGGCCGTCGTCGTGATAACTGTCGACTATCAGGACGCAGATCGTCGCGCGGTCGAGCGCTTCGCCGAACAGCGCCACCTGCTGTTCCCGATTCTCCTCGATGATGACTATGTGGACAAGGCCGGCGTGCACGCGTTTCCGACCACCTGGTTCATCGACCGTGGCGGCCGGGTGGCCTTCACCCGCGAAGGCTGGAGTGGGGCGCTCGCGGAGGAGTTCGACTGGCGCGTCGAAATGCTACGTCACTGAGGCAACACTGCGCCTCGCGAGACTTCGGCAACACGATGCGGCTCGATTACAGGGTAACGCCGGCAATCACCGCGCTCGCTTCCGAGTCGCAGTGACTGGCGCGAAGTGCTCCGCGAGCGCGTCCTGAAGAAACGCGGCGGCCAGGTCGAGCTGTCCGAGGTGACCGGCCCGCACGAAGACAATCGCGGCCGAAAGCGTCACGCCGGTACGAGTGAGCTGCTCCAGATGCCGGCGCCGCGGATGCGTGGCGAGGAGGCGAGCCGGCACGACCCCGAGCCCCAATCCGCCGGCGACGAGCGACAGCTGCATCTCGACGTTGTGGATCTCGGCGGCGACGCGGAACGGTAATCCCATTTCGCGCAGCTTCACTTCGAGTGTCTGCCGAATGAGACACCCCAGTGGATTGACCACCCACGGCGCGTCGGGGTCGAACCCGGGCAAACGGCGTTCCCGGTCGCGCGAGCCGATCAGCACGAACCGTTCCGTACCTACGACGGCGGCGTCCATGTCGCTCGGCGCGCCCCCGCTGGCGGGCATGAGCGTCAGCGCCGCGTCGAGTCCGCCCGTCCGCAGTTGTTCGAGGAGCGTCCGGGTGAGATCCGTCGTGATCACCGGCCGCAATCCGCTGAAGCGATTCGACAATCGCTGAATCGCGCCCACGAGACTGGCCTGTGCGAGCGCGTGGGCAATCCCCAATCGGAACGTGCCGGACGGCTCGGCATTCGGCGACGCCGTGGCCTTGAGCTCATCCATGACGCGCAACACGTGCCGTCCGCGATCGAGCACCGCCCGGCCCGCGCGGGTGATGCGCGCCGGCTTGACCCCGCGATCGAGGAGCGATGTCCCGAGCGCCTGCTCCAGGCGCTGGATCTGCCGCGTGAGCGCCGACGGCGTCAGGAACAGCCGCTCGGAGGCGCGCCGCAACGAGCCGGACTCCGCGAGCACGACGAACGATCGGATTTCATCGAGCATATGGAGCAACATAATAGTGAGAACATTGCATTTGACGCAACACCACACGAGGCGCAGATTGACGGCATGACAGGTGCCATTCGCGTCACTGCCACGGGCGGCCCCGAGCTACTTCGCTGGGAGACGATCGAGTCTCACGGGCGGTCGTGGCGTCGATGTCGTCTGCGGTGGCGAGGCAAACGGGGCGGTGATGGGCGCCCCCGAGTTCTGCCACTGCCTATGCGCCCCCCGGCGGGCTGACGGAAATCCCGGCCCCGGGCTTAGGCGGTTCCCGTCCTCCAATCCCTGGTCGCCGAGGTGCTCCGTGAACCGTCTGTATGCCATCCCCGTAGCGCTCGTGGTGGGTATAGCCGCAGGGTGCGCCACCGTTCCCGCTGGCGGTGACGCGATCGCGGCCCACTCGGACTACGGCCCCACGTCCGTGGTAGTCTCGAACAGCAACCTTCACGACGCCGAGGTCTATGCCTACCGGGGCGGAGTGCGGTTCCACATCGGGTTCGTCCCGGCCGGCAGCACACAGACCCTCCTTGTCCGGCCTGGCCTGTTCGATCCGGGACACGCGCAACTATACGTCTACTGCGTCGGTGCGCCCGACACCTATCTGTCCGACGTCGTCAGCGTGAACGACGGCGGCCGGGCGGTCCTCCGCCTACTCCCCGTGCTCAATCAGTCCACACTGATCGTCGTGTCAGAGGGCGCCCCGGCGGCCCGGTAAGGCTCCTTGCACTTCACGCGGCCGGGCCTCTGGCATTATGTCGCGAGCCGCGCCGGCCTGAGCAGCCGGCGGCGTCGGCCTTCGGCATGCAGGCGCCGGGCGCCATCACGCCCACCATTGGCGGACGATACGGGCTCGCCGATGCGGCAACGGCACACTGCGATCTCGAAGCGCGCCGCACCCAGGGCTCCATCGTATTCACCCTGTAATCGAGTACCTCATGGCTAGACACGCCGTTACCACGGATAAAATCGCCAAGCCCGCCGGTCCTTTTTCGCCGGCGATTCGCGCTGGCGATACGCTGTACCTGAGTGGACAGGTCGCTCAAGATCCCGCGACCGGCCGGCTGATCGCCGGCGATGTCGCGGCACA
This sequence comes from Gemmatimonadota bacterium, assembly GCA_021324775.1. Taxonomy (GTDB): domain Bacteria; phylum Gemmatimonadota; class Gemmatimonadetes; order Gemmatimonadales; family Gemmatimonadaceae; genus Palsa-1248. Next base: position 20,276 of record JAJPIM010000042.1, on the reverse strand, counting down.
GACGGAGCGGATCTTTCGCAACATCGAAGCGGTGTTGCACGCCGCGACCTTGAGCCTGGACCATGTCATCAAGGTGAACGTCTACCTGACGGACATGAAGGACTACGCCGCGATGAACGAGGTGTACGCCCGTCAGTTCAGCGCCCCGCATCCGGCCCGGACGACCGTGGCGGTCGCCGCGCTGCCACTGGGCGGGCTGGTCGAGATAGAGGTCCTGGCGCGATGAGTCACGTGCGCCGGCCCTACCGGTATCGCCTCGTCGACGTGTTCACGACGGAGCTGTTCGAGGGGAATCCGCTCGCCGTGTTCACCGACGCCCACGGCCTCGACGACCGCGCGATGCAACTCATTGCCCGGGAGCTCAACCTCTCGGAGACGACGTTTTGCTTTCCGGCCACGCGCCCCGACTGCGTGGCGCAGGTCAGGATTTTCACGGTCGCCAAGGAGTTGATGTTCGCCGGCCATCCGACCATCGGGACCAGTTTCGTGCTCCTCGACGACGGCCTCGTCCCGCGGAACACGTCCAATTTCGCGCTGGAAGAAAAGATCGGCCCGGTCCCCATCCGGGTCGACCCCGGCGAGCGGCCGCTGATCTGGTTACGGACGCCGCCGATCACGTATGGCCCGACCCGCAGCCGCGCAACCTGTGCCGCCGCGCTGGGTCTTGGCCTCGACGATCTCCTCGACATCGCGCCGCAGTTCGCCACTGCGGGTCTCCCGATGCTGTTCATCCCCCTCAAGGACCCCGGCGTCGTGGATCGCGCGCACCCGGAGCGTCTCGCCGCCCTCAGAGACGACATGGCCGATCCGTTCGGCGTCTTTGTCTTCGCGCCGACGCCGGCGGGCGCGTACTCGCGAATGTTCGCGCCCGACTTCGGTATGCCCGAAGATTCCGGGACCGGGAGCGCGACCGGCCCGCTCGCGTCGTTCATGATGCGGCACGGCCTCCTGACGGGGTCTCGCATGACGAGCGAGCAAGGCACCAAGATGGGCCGCCGCAGCATGCTGCACGTCGTGATTGACGGGGACGCCATCGACGTCGGCGGGTACGTCACGTCCGTCGCTACCGGCGAGCTCGCCCTCTGACTGCCTCCACCAACTCCTCGTGCGTTTGCCCGTTGAAAATCAGCGACTGCCCGTTGGTGTGGAGTGTGATTTCGAGGACGCCGTTCTCCCGGCAAAAGCTGAGATTCCTGTACTTGTTCTCGTAGTGCATGGCGGGCCGTCTCTCTATTTGAGGAGGAATGGAGTTCCTACGACTCCGCCTATGCGGATGGTTTCTACAACCTGAAGCGAGCGAGTGTCAATCACTTGGAGCCCAGTCTCGACGCTCGCGTAGAGATACTTACCGTTCGGGTCTGGGGTGATGTATCCGTTCAACGTTGGCTTCGACTCAAGCGGAATCGTTCTCACCACCTCCAATGTGGCCGTGTCTACAAAGACGACCTTCGCATCCTCGGACCCAAAGATGAAGTTGTACTTTCCGTCCGGCGTGAATTCATCCCACACGGCGAGGAAGTCCAGCGGGATGCTCTTGATGACCGACTGCGCGACCAGGTCCACGTAACTGATCGAGAACCCCTTCCCCGTCGGGATTGCCGGAGGACCGAGGTGATGGTATTCCGCTCCGTGATGACCGCTGCACTCGACGGACGCCGTGTGGTTGTCCGGCCAGATCGTGACCATGAAAGCGCCCGACCCTTCGCCGGTAGGAACCGTACCAATGACCTTCCACGTGTTCGGGTCGATTATCGTGAGCGTGTCGGAGTCCATCTCGGGCTCGCAGCAGTACTTTCCGTCGGCGCTGACCATCATGTCCCAAGGACGGGCGCCGACGTTTATCGTGGCGACCTCGTCGAAGGTGTTCGTATCGTAGACGTGGAGCTTGTTCTCCGACGAGACCGGTACAACCGCAAACTTGCGATCCGGCGTGAGCCCCGGTGTGTGGGCAACGTTCTGGCCAAGTGAGATTGTCTTGACGTTCGTGAGAGTCTTCGGGTCCGCAACGTGGACGCCGGCCAGAGCAGAACCGTCTTCCTCCGCCGAGGCAACACTCCAGACGCGACCCAAGCGATCAGGATAATGATTGTCGAAAGCGAGGTCGTGCGTTCCGGGAGGGATCCTGGGCGCAGTGACAATAACCTGCCAGTTCGAGGGGTCGATGATCGCCGTGCCGTTTGCCCCGACCACGTAGAGGTAAGGCTGTCCTGAGCTTGTTTTTGAGCCGAGCGATGCAGCAGACGGTCGGTCAGGCGATTTCGTCATGCTGGCAGGCTTCGACGATTTCACTTCTTCAGTCATATCGGTCCCTTTCATTCGTGGTTTTCTCGTGAGAACACACGCGGTCTTCCAATTCAGCCGCCCGACCGAAAACAATCGGCTCTGGTTCGGTCCAGTGGACGGACGGGGCGAGATTCGAACTCGCGAGAGCCTGTCGGCCCCAAACGCTTTCCACGCGTGTCCCGCCGACCACGAACTCCGACGCAACGACGCCTTTCTATAGAGCGCAGCGCGCAATCTGCCGGAGTTCAGTTGGTGGAATGCCATACTAGGTCAGATCCAATACACACCGCAATCCACACCATCGCGTGCCACGCCGGTGTGCCAATGCTCCTCCCACTTGAGTGACGCGGTCACTGACGCTGCGCTCTCAGATCGATTCCTCGGTCACACTGCGGGCTAGGTACCGCGCCAGCACCTCGCGGAGTTCTTCCTCACCCATCAGCCCCACAGCTCGATCTTCTGAAAATGGCGTTCCAGGCTGCGACATGTACACCAGCTCATAAATCTCATCCCAGAACTTCGCAATCGGGCCTGACAGACCATCCGGCGTTTCATCCGTGTAGAATCCAAAGCAGAAGGTCCGCCAGAGTTCGTCCCAACTCGCCTCATGCTTGACGAATCGCCCTGTGATGTGCCAGTGCCGCTGCCTGAACTCCTCTTCGCGCATGAGAACATTCTACGACCGGCAAGCGATCACGGCGACGTCTAACGCCGTTAGTCAGTGCCTGTATCGCATGTAGGTCGCCATGCCGCCGTCATTCTTTCATTTTGGCATCAGTGCTCGCCGTGGTAGAAGGTGTCCTCAACGAGCCACTCGCCTACGCGGCGATTGCTGCTATCTAGCCTGAACACCCCAAGGCGGATCCCCTCCCCGACGATGGCGCCGCCATTGGGCAGGCGGGCGACCCGAGTAACCCACTGATAGCCGAAGTCGTACGGTCCCTCATTGTACCAGTCCTGCGGGATGATTTCTAGGCGGCCTGCCTGGGTGTCCAGGATCCAAAGACGGAGGTGCGGCGTGTCCCAGTGATTCCCATCGCGCCCACCGGCGGTTGAGGCTGCGAGAACGAGCAGCTCGCCCATTCCGCGGAAGAGGTCCGGTAGGGACACGCTGTGGACGCCGTCCTCCAATGCGGTCGAAAGCGGTACGCTCGCTACCTCGCCAGCCGCCGCATAGAAGCGCGACTGGAAGCCTAATTTCGCATAAGCCGCAGTAGCATCCGGGATCGGCACAAGCTGGCTCGCATCGAACAACCGGAACCACACCTGGCCAGCTCCGGTCGGATCGGCATCAACACCTGCCGAATACCACACCAAGAAACGCCCCTCGGCCAAGGGCTTCACGTAACATTGGAAGTCAGTAATGGCGACAACGCCGCCTGCCGGAGTTGTCAGAAGCGTCTTCCCGGCGTGAAGAGAACCCTCGCCAGCGGATTGCCAACGGAGCACTCCGGCCGCCGCCATGATCTCCGTTCCCGGGCGCAATAAATACCAAGGGCTCGGACCCGGCACCCGTTGAAGGGTAGCCAAAGCGTCCGGCGCGTTGGGCGAGCGCGGCGGTGGCACGTACAGGTGAAGACGCGGGGGCGAGCGCCGGAACGGGCACATTGCTCTGCATAAAATTTACCGCGAAGACCAGATCCCGGCGAGACTCAGAGGTTTTCCGGGCGGGAACGCAACCAGTTGCAAGACGGACGGAGGGAGATTCGAACTCACGAGAGGCTTTCGGCCCAAAACTCGGACGCGATGCCGGCTTCCATATAGCGCAGCGCGCAACCTGCCGGAGGTTCGGGACGCGAACGCCCCGAATGCCGTCCTCAATCAAACACCATTCGATCTTGGTTCAGTGCGCAGCGTCGCTGCCGGTTTTCTGTTGAAGTAGCTTCTGAACGATCGGAGAGAGCGAGCCTTGGCGGAGGCGGAACACCAGGATGGCATTCATGGTTGATGGTCGCCAGATGGAAAGCCTGTCGGAGACTGACGGCCCGGCCATAGCGTCGCTGTATCGTGAGTGCGCCGACTACTGGACCCTCGTTGCCGGACGCCCGGCGGGTGAAGAGGACGCAGTGAGCCTACTCGCCGACCGGCCCCCAACCCTCGCGCGCTCGAACAAGCTTGTGCTTGGTCTTCGCGACGGTGTCCGTCTGGTTGCAATCGCGGACGCACTTCGCGACTACCCACACGCTGGTATTTGGTGGCTCGGACTGCTCCTCGTCGCGCCGGAATCCCGGGGGCGTGGACTCGGACGGCGTCTCTACGCGGCGTTCGAATCATGGGCGGCTGCTCAGGGTGCCAACGAGCTTCGCCTCTGTGTTCAGGCACAGAACACACGCGCCCACGAATTCTGGCAAATGCTCGGATTCGTTGCTTTGGGTTCCCAGTCAACAACGCTGCTGGAACTCACTAGCCAAGTGACGCTGTATAGTCGCTCCGTCGCAAAGCCCTCAGGGACCACCGATGAGCGCCAGAAGCTGGCGGGACGCTGCCTCAGCACGCCACATTCGCCGCGTCGGCTTGACACCTACATGCCGGGTTCGCCGCACATCTACCCGTGCCTTGTGACGGAGGACGACTAGACGGTGAACCCGCCCATGCACGATTTACGCGGCCACAAGCCGCTCCATCGGCGTTTGAATTACCGGAAGGAGCTAAGGCGCCTGCGCAATGACCCCTTAGCTCCATTGATCGCAGCTTTCGGCGGCGACCGCCGGTTGCCACGCGTGTTCCAAGACACCATTTCGCGATACGAAGAAACGTACGAATGCTACTATCTCTGCCTGAGCCGCTTCCTTCCCGAGCAGTCATTGGCCGCCCGATGGCGTAATGGCCCACACTACAGACTGAGGTATGGCCGTCGCTACACTCCGCGCGATAGTGAGCTGGCGCGCCGGTTCAACACGATCGCCCCATTTCTATACTTGGATTTCTACAATTGCCTCTTGTGGGCGCGCATCCTCCTTGATCGCATAGTTGCGCTATCGCGCTACTTCCTGACCGGTCAAACGCTGCCGAGTTTTCACTCGTTCTCCGATCATAGAAAGTTCTTTGTCAAACGGACCGCGAGCTATGGAGGCCACGAGGATTACGCGCGGTATATCCGGGACCAGACCGAATGGTTTGACATGCCCATCAAGCACGTTCGCGATACTACATCGTCCACTCTTCGCCGCCCCACATGCGTCTGTTTGGGCACGCTTTTCCGGGCGATGAGTTAAGCCTCATCGTCCGGCTCACTCCGGGCGCGCGCGCAGAACCCCCGGTCGTCCTCAGTGTAGCGCAGATGACCCGGGACATTCACGATTTTCAATGCTGGTTCGCCAATTACGGGCTGGAAGCAATCGGCAGGCGCCGCCTCGTGTGAGCCCCCTAGGTAACCGAAGCTACGCTTCTTGGACGTCGCGAGGCCGTTGTCCGAATACACACCACAAATACACACCACATGTGCCACCGCGTGAAAACGCCCGCTGGGCGCACATCACGCCAACGGGCGGTAGCACAACCAGTTACAAGACGGACGGAGTGAGATTCGAACTCACGAGAGCCTTTCGGCCCCACACGCTTTCCAGGCGTGCGCCTTAAACCGCTCGGCCACCCGTCCTCGAACGATCGCAACTCCGGCGCCCAACCCGCGCGCGGTGCCGCCGCGGGATCAGGACCTGACAACTGCGATCGAGACAAACGTCGGAGAAAAGTTACTGGGTCGGGCCAGCGGCAAACAGTGGCGGTGCCGCCGGGGCCGAGTCGATGCCCGGCGGGCTATTCGAGCGAGTGCGCGAACGGCGGCCGCCTGAGGTTCGCGGCGCAGCTCGCGTCAATCGCACCGGCGTCCGCGGATTCGATGAACTGAACGACCATCTGTTGCACGCACGAGTTAGCCGGAGCGTGCGGCGCTGCGAGCAGCACCACATGACGGCTGCGCGAAAGTGTCGCACGCACCGTGTCCCCCCACCGTGGCGGAGTCACTGGGTCGATTGCGGAAGAAATGATGAGTGCCGGCACGCTGCTCTGGACCGGGGCGGCATACCCCGCGGGCAGAACGGCTCGCGGCCAGATGCCGCACGCCGCGCGTTGTTGCCGCACCCGATAGTCGCCCAGGAAGGTGCCGGCAGGAAGCGCCGCGAGATCGGCCGCAGTGATCTGTGCCACATCTTCCGCACACGTCACCGTCAGGTACATCCCGACGGACACCTGATGGGCGATCGCCGCCGTCATTCCTGTGGCGACGTCCACGAACGGCGCGAAATCGCCCGCCGCCGCCCGATGGATGATGTACGGCAGATACTGCGTGACTTCCGGTGCATACAACATGAGACGGATCTTCTCGGCGAATGGGCCGCGAGCGAGCATCGCCCTGGGCCGTAGCACTCCCGGAACGGAATCGCCGAAGACCCCGGCGGGGTGTTCATCAAGCCGGCTCAGGACGGTCGCGAACTCCAGACGAAAGTTCGGGAAAGACCCGTGACAATCCGAGTCACGCTCACACGCGATGAACGCCGAATCGAGTGCCGCCTGGGCGTCCTCCGCGAAGTGTAATGGTTGCCTGACGAACGTCGGCGAGACGCTGCGGAGCACGACCGAACGGACATGCGGCCCGTGCGCGCGCAGATAGACGAGGGCCGCGCGCGTGCCGTACGACGCGGATTCGAGATTGATCTGATCGTACCCGAGCGCTGCCCGCACATCATCGAGATCGTCCATTGCAAGAGGGGTCGAGTACAGCGACAGCGAGGCGTGAGCCGCCAGCGCATCGCGGCATCGGGCGACGATCGCCAGCGGCATGAAATCGCCGAGCTGCCCGGGCAGGCTGTCGCCATACAGATCGCACGGAAGTGGGTGCGAGCTACCCGTTCCACGCTGGTTGACGAAGACGAGGTCCCGATACCGCCGCAAGGGCGCCAGCAACCGGGCATAATCCGCGGCGCTGGAGATCGCGCCCTGTCCGGGACCCCCGACGAGTACGAACACCGGATCCGGCCGGCGCGACGCGGATTCAGCGGGAAGTCGTGCCACCTGGATCGTGATCGTTCTGCCCGATCCGCGCAGGCGATCCTCGAATACTTCCAGATGTCCGCACTGAGCATCGCCCTTGACGTCCGGCAGCGCGCACGCGGCCATGACGAGCGGCGGCGGAGGCGAGCCAGCGTGCGGCGGCACCCCGCCGGGCATGCCCAACCATGCAGCCAGCGCTACCAATGGTCCAAACCGCAGTAGTTGCTTCATAGCCGTCCCAGGCGAGTAGCGCGACTCAGGGCCGCTGAAATGTGATGACCGGCGAAGGTTATCTGTCGTGGAGACTCGCTTGCACGATCGGCTTCTTCGACGTCCCCCGGGGCCAGCAGGGGCGGCTGCCGTCAGAGATACGGCTGCGCCAGCCAAGCGACGCCGTTCCGCAGGCGGTGCAGTACCGAGCGACCCTCGATCTCCGCGAGTGGCAGCAACCGGCTCCCGGCGATCTTGGCGTCGATGATGGCGTCGAGCCGCGCCGCAAACTCGGCCGAGTAGCACTCGAGGTTGTACTCGAAATTGAGTCGCAGGCTGCGGGGGTCCCAGTTCGCAGAGCCAACGAGCGACCAGGCATTGTCGACGACAAGCAGCTTCGAGTGATCGAACGGAGGAGGAGTGAGGTAGACCCGGCACCCCCAGGAAAGCACTTGTGCGATCTGAGCGTCGGCCGCCCATTGGACGAGCCGGAGGTTCCCGCGCTCGGGCAGCACGATGTCGACCTGCACACCACGGAGAGCCGCCACTCGAAGCGCCGCGATGAGCGGAAGGTCCGGGAGGAAGTATGGCGTGGTGACACGAACCGACCGGCGAGCCTCGGCGAGGGCGCCGAGGATCGTCATGACCAGCGTCTCGAAATCCTCGTCTGGCCCATCAGCAATGCCGCGGGCGACCAGCGAGCCCGCGACTTCGCCAGCAGGCGCCCAGGCCGGCCCGGTCAGATGCTCACGGGTTGCAAACGCCCAATCAAACTGGAAGGCGCTCAGCAACTGGCCAACCACAGGTCCCTGGATTCGGAAATGGATGTCCTGCGTCGCGTCCGGCGAGTGAAGGGCCAGCAGACAGGCGTCCCTGATGTTCAAGCCTCCACAGAATCCCACTCGGCCATCGATGACCATCAGCTTGCGGTGGTTCCGAAGGTTGAGGTACGGGAGCGGCATCGGGACCGCGGGTGGCAGAAAGCGGGCGACCGGGACGTGACGCGCTCGGAGCTCGTGCACGATTGGCGGGTGGCTGTAGCGCGCGCCCACGCCGTCAATGAGGACGCGCACCGCGACTCCACGACCAACGGCGCGCGCCAGTGCTTCGACGAACATCTGACCGGCCACGCCGCGATCAAAGATGTAGCTCGCGAGGCCGATGCTTCTCGTCGCGGCATCGATGGCAGCGATCATCGCCGGATAGGCTTCATCACCGTTGAGTAACGGATCGATCGCGCATCCGGGCGCGAGAGGCTGGCGCGTCACCGTGCCAACGAGGCGCGCGATGGCATTGAGCTCGGCCGGCGAATCTGCCCCCAGCACGACCGCCGGGACCTGAGCCGTCCCGGCGCGCACCATCTGCGCGCGGTCCTCGGCATCCAGCGGCACGCGGCCGCGCATCGCACCTGCCCGCCGGGAAATGCGATTGACCCCCAACACCAGGTAGAGCACGGAGCCCAGGACCGGCGCGAGCCAGACCAGTCCTACCCAGCCGATAGCCGAACGGACATCGTCCTTCGTGAGGATGATGTGCGCCGAGACGCCAATCGCGAGCGCAACGTGCGCGAGGGTGATGAAGACCGTGATCACGAGCCGTGCGCCGGCCTACTGGCGGAACGTGTGGGTGCGATCACCGGGGCAAGTTACCGGGTCTGATCGGCCAGGCAGAAAGGAGAGAGGAGAAAGGAGAGAGGAGAACGGAGAGCGCGAGTTCCGCCGCTCGTTCTCCTCTCACCTTTCTGGTTTGCTCCCTTCTCTTTCTCCCAACGGACGGGGTGAGATTCGAACTCACGATACCGGGTTCACCGGTATGCCGGTTTTCGAGACCGGTGCCTTCAACCACTCGGCCACCCGTCCTCACGTTACATCACAACAACTTACACCCTCGCCTGCCCCACCCCGGGCAGAATTCCCGTCGGAAGTTTCGCATGACCGGCGGCCCTTTGGAAGGCCGAGCGCACCGGCCCAATCCGCGTGCCGGGGCCCCACCATCGTCACCTGCTCCCCTGTCATACCGAGCTGCAACGCCACGCCCTGCGACTCCTCTGGCCCAACGTCGGGCTCGACGGCGCAGGCGTCCGTGACGGTTTCGTTCCTCCGGGGGTTCGATTGGCAGCCGGCGCCCGGGACCCGTATATTCGCCGCCCCGCAATTAACATTGCCGGTCACCTGCTCAGGGGGTCGTCATGCTGTCAGACGCTTTGCATCGAGCATATAACCGTACCCGGTCGGGGCTCCTCGTGCGCGGACTGATCGCGCTGGCCCTCGGCATCTTCATCCTGGCGCGGCCCCTCGAATCTGTCGCCGCGTTCGCCCTCGTCATCGCCGTGTGGGCGCTGGTGACCGGGATCGCCCAGATCGCCGATGGGCTGGAAATGCGGTCGATTCTGCCGCACTGGTGGCTGCTGGTCCTGAGCGGAGTGGTCAGTGCGGGATTCGGGATCGCGGCCTTCTATTACTACCCGGGCCTCTCGCTCACCTTCGCGGTGGTGTGGGCGTCGTACTGGTTGCTGCTCTCCGGATTCTTCGCGATCTACGCGGCGATCCTGGAGCGGAGGATGGGTATGCCGTGGGCGTGGTCGGCGGTATTCGGCGTGATCAGCGCGCTCGCCGGCATCTACGCGATCGCGGCGCCGCCCGTGACGCTCGCCGCGATCATGGGTTTGATGTCCGGCTTTGCGATCGTCGCTGGGGTCGTGCTTCTTTTTGGGTTCTTCAAGCTCACCACCGCCCACGAACGGCTGGCAGACGCCGTGCAGCCCGCCAAGGCGTAGCCAAGACCGCGATGTCCCGGACGGGCGGCTCGCGCCACGGGCCGTTCGGCCCCGCGCCCGCCGCCAGTCCGTCCCCGGCGCTCTGGTCTCACTGCCACCCGCAGCGCACATGAAGGAGATTGGCGCGCGGCACTCGAGCGCTGGCAACACCTAGGCTGGAGTCGTCGTGTCCGCGATCCGCGAGGGCGGTGATCGTGTGGCGGCGGCCGACTCGCGACGAGCGGCCGCAGTGCTCGTGGTGGTCTCCGGCATGCTCCTGGTCGCTGCGGCCGCGCCGCTGGCCGGAGGCCTCCTCGGCGCACTCGTCTTGGCTGTTCTGCTGGAGGGGCCGTACCGGACCCTCGCCGCCCGCATCGGACCGGGGCGCGCCGCCGGCCTGTTGTCGATCGGCGCATCGTTGCTGCTCTTCGTTCCCGCCCTCCTGATAGGGCGCGTTGCGTGGGTAGAATTGCGGAACGTCGATTGGGAGCGATTGGGCAGCGCCTGGTCCCGCGGGCTCGCCAGTGCAGGCAACCTGCCGGCGAATTGGCTCGGCGATGTCGTCCCCCGGCTGGCCACTAGCCTCACGGCCGCGGTTGGTGGGGTGGCGAGTTGGGTCGCTGGGGGCGCCGCCCACAATGTGCTCAATCTGGCTGTGATGTTCCTCTGTCTGTATTTCGTGCTCCGGTCGGGCGACACGATCTGGATGCGGGTGCAGAGCATCTTACCGTTCTCTCTCGAGAGCACCGAGAAGCTGGGAGACGAGCTCCAGCAGGTTACCAGGGCCACGGTGCTTGGCACGCTGGTCTCCGCGGTGCTCCAGGGGGCATCGATGGCCGTCGGCTTTTTCATCGCCGGACTGCCGGCGCCGGTGCTCTGGGGCGTCGTGACCGTGCTCGCGTCGATGGTGCCGGTACTGGGCACTGCACTGGTATGGGTGCCGGCGGTCGTCACGCTCGCCCTGGAGCACGCGGGAGGCCCGGCGCTCGCGGTCGTCGCCTTCGGGTGGCTCGTGCCGAGCGTCATCGACAAGGTCACGCGCGCTACCATCTCGCGGCGACACGGCAACGTGCATCCGGTGACGACGTTGCTCGGGAGTCTTATCGGCATCCCGATCTTCGGCATCGTGGGGCTCGTTGTGGGACCGCTCATGGTCGCTGCGTTCATCGAGCTCCTCGATCTGTACCAGCGCGAATACGGCATTGCGAGTCAACCCGCGGCCCCGCGTTGACCGACTCCATCACTGAGGAGAGAGCATGGGAGCCTTGATCCCGTTGACCGATGCGACGCGTCGGCCGGTGCGAGTGCCGCTCGTCACCGTGTGCATCATTCTGGTCAACTTTGCCGTCTTCGGACTGGAGCTGGCCAATGGCGACGCCTTCGTGCTCAAATGGTCGGCGGTCCCAGCGAATATCATGGCCGGTCATGATTGGGTGACGCTCTTCACCGCGATGTTCCTGCATGGCGGCTGGTCGCACATTCTCGGCAACATGGTATTCCTATGGGCCTTTGGCCCCGAGATGGAAGACACGATGGGTCGAGGCCGGTACCTCACGTTCTACCTCGTGGGCGGCCTGGTCGCCATGCTCGCTCAGGTGCTGGCCAGCCCCGCCTCGACGGTGCCAAACGTCGGCGCCAGCGGGGCGATCGCCGCCGTCATGGGCGCGTTCCTCGTCACGTACCCACGCGATCGGATCCGCTCGCTCCTCGTCATCGTCATCTTCATTCAGGTGACGCGGATCCCGGCGGCGCTGCTCATCGGGGTCTGGTTCCTGATGCAGCTCGTCAACGTCGGCTCGGTGGCCGCGGTCCAGACGGGCGGAGTGGCGTACGTCGCGCACGTTGTCGGCACGGTTTTCGGGATGATCGTCGGCCGGCTGTTCGTCGTGCCCAAGGAGGTGGCGGCGGAGATGCCGTAACTCCGCCCCCGGTGAGGCGGCGCTTGGATGGTCTTGGGCCGGGCTTTCGCCTTGACCCACAAGCCATCGCTCACTCCGAATCGAGATCTTCGAGACGCGCCGCTCGGCCAGCTCTAACGCTCACCCGGGCCTCATCGATGCGACGCAGAAACCGAGGGTCATTCTCCAGCCGGTAGTCGAACCAATCGTCCTCTGACTCGAAGCCCACCAGGACGCCTGCCGGCTTGCCGTGACGCGTGATCACAATCGCCTGAGTTTCAGCTTCGTGCAGAAAGCGAGAGAGGTCGTCCTTGATGACCGACAGTGGAACCTCTCTTACTCTGGGCTTCCGAATTGCGCGAGCCATGCCTCCGCCTCCGGTTTCGCCACGATCGCCAGGATTTCGACACTGCTTTCGCCGACGTCGTAGAACACGGGCCGGCTCTATTCAGGCCGCCCGCGCGTGTCCTCTCGCTTCTCCGCCCGCCTGGCCGCGAAAAACTCCGCCAGCAACGCCGCGCTGGCATCGGCACACACGCCGGCCGTCACTTCGGGCCGATGATTGAGCCGCGGATGCCGCAACAGGTCGCCCACCGACCCGGCCATCCCCGCCTTGTCATCCCACGCGCCAAACACCACGCGATCGACGCGCGCCAACACGATCGCGCCCGCACACATCGCACAGGGCTCCAGTGTCACGTACAACGTACAGCCCGTCAGCACCGGGCCGGCCACGGCCGCGGCCCCGGCACGCAAGACCAGCAGCTCCGCGTGAGCAGTCGCATCGCGGTCGCGGCGCGAGCGGTTCCCTGAGGACGCTACCATCGCCCCATTCGACACGAGCACCGCGCCAACCGGCACCTCGCCCGCAGCACCCGCTTCGAGTGCGACCGCCAGCGCCTCGGCCATCCACCGCGCGTCAGTCTCCGCTACCGCCCCGCCCGCGTGACGGGTCCCCAATCCAGCCACCGCCGGCCTAACGTCGCCGGCCAGCCGCCGCAGGCTCACCCCGGGTTTCCCGCTTCTCAGCCCCGCGGCGACTACCATCGCCCGCCGATGCCGGCGCGACTTCGAACGTCAACGCCCCATCCGGGCCCGCATTCACGAGGACGTGGTCGCCGTCTTTGAACTTCCCTTCCAGCACGCCGAGCGCGAGCGGATTCTGTACCATCCGCTGCAACGCCCGCTTGAGCGGCCGCGCCCCGTACGCCGGCTCGTACCCCTCCGCCGCGATCGCCCGCCGCGCCTCGGGCGACAGCTCGATCGTGAGCTTCCGCTCCGCCAGCAGCCGCTCCAGCCGATGCAGTTGCAGATCGATGATCCGTTCGATCTGCTCCTCGCCCAGCGGACGAAATACGATCACGTCGTCCACCCGGTTCAGGAACTCGGGACGGAAATGCTGCCGGAGCGCCGCCAGCACCTGCGCCTCGACCTCACCCCAGTCCGCGGTCGCGTGCTCCAGGATGTAGGGACTCCCGATGTTCGACGTCATGATGATCACGGTGTTGCGGAAATCCACCGTGCGGCCCTGCGAATCGGTGAGCCGGCCATCATCGAGAATCTGGAGCAGGATGTTGAACACGTCGGGATGCGCCTTCTCGATCTCGTCGAGCAACAGCACCGAATAGGGGCGCCGGCGGACCGCCTCGGTCAGTTGTCCCCCCTCTTCGTACCCGACATACCCCGGCGGCGCGCCGATCAGCCGCGCGACCGCGTGCTTCTCCATGTACTCCGACATGTCGATGCGGACCATCGCCTGCTCGTTGTCGAACAGGAACTCCGCCAACGCGCGCGCCGTCTCGGTCTTGCCCACACCCGTCGGCCCGAGGAAGATGAACGAGCCGATCGGCCGGTTGGGATCCTGCAGCCCCGCGCGCGCACGCCGCACAGCGTCCGCCACGGCGTGCACCGCCTCGCGCTGTCCGATCACCCGCGACGCGAGGACTTCGTCCAGTTTGGTCAACCGCTCGCGCTCGCCTTCCAGCATCCGCTGCACTGGGATCCCCGTCCATTTCGCGACGACTTCCGCCACGTCGTCCGCGGTGACTTCCTGATGCAGGAATCGGGGCCCGCCGCCGTCCGCAGCCGCCGCGAGCCGTGTCTCGGCCGCCCGCATCTCACCCTCGAGCTGCGGAATCCGCCCGTAGCTCAATTCCGCCGCCCTGCCGAGGTCTCCGGCCCGGGTGGCCTGCTCCGCCTGCACTCGCGCCTCATCGATCTGTTGCTTGATGCGGCCGACGGTGCCGAGTGTCTCCTTCTCCTGCTGCCACTGCGCTTTCATCCCGTCAGACCGCTCGCGCAACTCGTTCAGCTCGCGCTCCAACGCTTCGCGCCGCTCCGCCGATGCCTTGTCCTTCTCCTTGCGCAACGCCTCACGCTCGATCTCGAGCTGCATGATGCGCCGCTCGACTTCGTCGATCTCCTGCGGCAGTGAATCGATTTCGATCCGAAGCCGCGATGCCGCTTCGTCGATGAGATCGATCGCCTTGTCCGGCAGGAACCGGTCGCCGATGTAGCGATTGGACAACGTCGCCGCCGCCACTACCGCGCCGTCGGTGATCCGGACGCCGTGGTGCGCCTCGTAGCGCTCCTTGAGGCCGCGGAGGATCGCGATCGTGCTCTCCACCGATGGTTCTCCGACGAACACGGGTTGGAATCGCCGCTCTAGGGCGGCGTCTTTTTCGATGTACTTCCGGTACTCGTCGAGCGTCGTCGCGCCGACCACTCTCAACTCGCCCCGTGCCAGCGCCGGCTTGAGCATATTGCCGGCATCCATCGCCCCCTCGGCCTTCCCCGCGCCGACAAGGGTGTGCAACTCGTCGATAAACACCACGAATTGGCCCTGCGCGTCCGTGATCTCCTTGAGGACCGCTTTGAGCCGCTCCTCGAACTCGCCGCGGTATTTGGCGCCCGCGATCAAGGCGCCCAGATCGAGCGCGATCAGCCGTTTGTTCTTGAGTCCCTCCGGCACATCGCCATTGGCGATGCGCTGGGCGAGGCCTTCCGCGATCGCGGTCTTCCCCACGCCGGGCTCGCCGATGAGGACGGGGTTGTTCTTCGTGCGCCGCGACAGCACCTGGATTACCCGGCGGATCTCCTCGTCCCGGCCGATCACGGGGTCGAGTTTCCCCTTTCGGGCAACGTCCGTGAGATCCCGGGTATACCGCTGGAGTGCCTGATACTGGTTTTCCGGGGTCTGGTCGGTCACCCGGTGCGAGCCGCGAATCGATCGGAGCGCGTCCAGCAGGGCGGACTTGGTCGCGCCCACGCCCTCGAGCAGTCTCTTGCTCTCGGTGCCGCGCGCGTCGGCCAGCGCCAGCAACAGATGCTCGGTCGAGATGTACTCGTCGTTCAGTTGCCGCGCTTCACCCTCAGCCCGGTCGAGCACACCGTTCAGCTCTCGCGACAGCGACGGCTGGGCGTTACTCTGCTTCGGCAGGCGCTCGGCTTCACGCTCCAACTGGTCCCGCAGCGAGGCCACATTCGCGCCGAGTTTCTGCAGGATGGGGACGACAATGCCCTCGTCCTGCCGCAGCAACGCCAGCAACAGGTGCATATCGTACACCAGCGGATTCCCATTCTGGCGCGCCAGCGCGATTGCGTCGTTGAGCGCCTCGGTCGATTTTACCGTCAGCCGGTCGGCATTGACCACGTGTCCATCCCATCCATGGTGAGTTGGAAAAGATATCGCCCCTCTGCGCCAGGCGTGCTGTCCCGGCGCACTGAGGTGCGGCGACACGCGCCGGGCCCGCCAACAGCCCTGTCTGCTCGCATGCGCCGCGCACGCCGGCAAGCGGGACTACTGTTCTGTGCGACGGTAGGTGTTGCCGGGTGCCGGCCCACCCAGCCCGCACCGGACAGCGCAGCCGACTCCACGTTTGTCCGCGCCCTCGCCGACCTTCGCCGCGCCGTGCTGCCAGGCGGAGCAGAGACGACACGCGACAGCGCGGGACGCGCCATGGTCCGCGATTCGATCCTGCGGAAGTATGGCGTGACAGAGGCGAGTCTCGAAGAGACCGCGCGCCGCCTCGCCCAGGACCCCGAGCAGGCATCCCGGATCCTCCACTCGGTCGACCGGCACGTGCAGCTCGCGCTGGGGTCAGCCCCGCCCCGTCCAGCCGGCGTGGTCCCGCCGGGCATGCTTCGAGCCGGGCCGTCGCCGCCGGGTCCGCAGCCGCCTGCCGCCACCGGATCGGAACCAGCCGTTACTCCGAATCCCGCCGCGACCGCTCAGTCCAATGCCGATGCGCGCGCCCTCCTCAACAGTTTGCGCGCGCAATCGACCGCTTCCGGACACAAGATCCCGCCCAGCGCTGGAGCAGGGCCGCCTCCCTGACGCGCGGCCTCAGGACACGCGCCAGGCCTGCCTGGCGTGCCCGGCCGCAGGAACTCGGCTCACGGTTCTCTGCTTGCATCCGAACGTCTTTCATCGTCGCGCGACTCGTCGGGTGACAGCGCGTTAGATGGACCCACAATCAGGAGACAGCCAGTGAGCAGCTTCGGGATACTCGGCTCTGGCGCGGTGGGACAAGCACTCGCAACCGGCCTGCATGCCAAGGGACATCGCGTGAAGATCGGAAGCCGCACGCCAGGCAAGTTGAGAGAATTCAGTGCCACGACGGGCATCGAGAGCGGCACGTTCGCCGACGTCGCCAAGTGGGGTGAGGTCCTCGTGCTCGCAGTGAAAGGCACGGCGGCCGACGCGGCACTCAAGGAAGCGGGCGCCGCAAATCTTCGCGGCAAACTCGTGATCGACACCACGAACCCGATCACCGATGCCCCGCCCGAGGACGGCGTTCTGCGGTGCTTCACCGGACCCGGCTCGTCGCTCATGGAGACGCTGCAGCGGGCGTATCCCGATGCCCACTTCGTCAAGGCGTTCAACAGTGTGGGCAGCGACTTGATGGTCGATCCGGATTTTGGCGGCGTGAAGCCGACGATGTTCTATTGCGGCGACGACGCCTCAGCCAAGTCGGCCGCGGCCGGCGTGATCGCGCAACTGGGATGGGAAGGCGCCGACATGGGCGGCGCGTGCGCGGCGCGAGCAATCGAGCCACTGGCCATGCTATGGTGCATTCCCGGATTCCGCAGCAACGACTGGGACCACGCTTTTCATCTGCTGCGCCGTTAGCGGCGGACGCAGCACACGGCCACTCGCGGAACGCACGGCACTCCGTGTCGGCGGACACTCGTAGGCTGGTTGAATTGTCCCCACGAGCTGTCCCCATGCTCGAGTGAGCCGAGGATTCGCCATCGCTAACGGTTGTGGGGAGCGCGTTCAGTTGAACGATGTCCAGCGGTGTGCCTACCGCTGGATCAGCATCTTCCGGCCAACCGCTTTGCCGTTGACCTCGAGCCGATAGAGGTACATCCCGGGCGGCACTTCGCGGTTGTTGGCGAGGCCGACGCCGTCCCAGTACGCGGTGTACTGCCCGCACGGCAGATCCATACCCTGCACGGGCTGGCCGACCGCCGCCGCACTCGGTCCGCCCTCCGCCATCACCGGAACGGCGACGACCTGGGCGACCAGATTGTAGATGCGGAGATTGACGTGATAGCGACGCCCGCCATCCGTGCACGTGGGCGCGTCACCGACCGTGAACGGTATGCGCGTGGTCGCGCTGAATGGGCTCGGATAATTCTTGCCGAGTCCCAGCAACGCACCCGTTTGACGCTTCTGATTCGCTACGACGCCAGGCTGCTCCGTCTGGGCCGTCGCGCGATTGGGAACGAACGACGCTACGAACACCGCCGCGAGCAGACTCGCGACTCGCATCCACACCGCCGAGCTGCCACGTGTTCGCCGCTCAGGCACTCGATGGTTTGCGCCGGTCCCCAATTGGGCACCCATACGCACACTCCACGCTGACGAAAAAAGTCCGCCGCCTACTCCTGTCGAATGGTTCACGGGTTTTCTTCGGTTCCGCAACGATAGGGTCCAAGGCCAAGGCTGTCAAGCAAAGCGCGCGAGCCCCAGACGAGCAACTCTATCCGTGCGCCCTGCTCCTCCGGCATTGATCGCTCCGTTGTCACGCTATGCGCCATTTACGCCCGCAAACCGTCTCATTTTCTCACACCTATCACGCCCCGGGAACGCCCGGGGACGCTCCTGACCCAGCCTGCCGAACGACCCGGCCCTGCCCTCGCCGATCGGTCACTCCCACCCGGTCGTAGTACTCCAGCAGCGGAATCAGATACTTCCGCGAAACCCCCACAAATGCTCGAAGTTCCGCAGGCCCATATTCCTGGCCCGCCTGCATCCCCGTTCTGAGCGCCTCGGCCATCGCCCGCAACGCTTCCACCGAATAGAAGCGATTCGGCTCGACCTGCCGCACCACACCCCTACGATCTAACAATCGTAAAAGTGTCAGCACATCCGACTCTGTCTGACCTACGCCGCTGAGGGCCAGTTCGCTGGCCGATGGAGGCTCGCGGCCGGCACCCCGAATCGTTGCGGTGAGACGCTCCAGCTCCGACTGCTGAGCCGCCGACGGACGCGGCATCCAGCCAGCCCGCCGCACCACCCCGTGGTCGGTCACGATCGTGCCGGCCTCCTCCAGCCGCGCAATCACCGCCTCGGCCAGCACCGCCCCTGCCGGATTCGCCGCCCGGGCGGATTGCAGCGACATGCCCGGCTCGAGTGGCGCGCGCGCATGGTGCGCATCGACCGCCGCCAGGATCTGCTCCGTCGCGTGCGCCACGACACCGCGCTCGTACAGGGTGTCGCCAATCACGTCGATACGGTCCGCCGCGTCCGCGAGATCGCGTTCGACATCGGCTGGCCGCGATCCGATCCGGACTGGGAGTGACGCCCGCGGCACCCCCCGGCCGCCCACGTCGCGCGCGATGAGCACGATCCGCTCTGCAGGCGAGGGCGCCGCATCCGGCCACGGCTTGAGGCGGCGATAACCCGGCAGCGGGTCGGTGACCACGCCTCCGCCTACGGTCGCCGCGGGTGATCCGGACCGGATCACGAACCGATCCCCCCCGCGGGCGATGACGGGCTCATCGAGCACCACTCGGGCCGGCGTGAGTTCGCCCGCACTCAGTGCGCCACCCGTTGCCACGACCCGACCCGACACATCCTGTGTGCCAAGGTGGAATCGGATGCGCGTCCGGGGACCGATCGGCCGCGCGCCGGCAAGGAGCGCGACGTCCGCCCTGAGACGCGTGGACGCATTCCAGGCCGCGTCGGTGACAAGCGTGCACCCGCGGGCGACATCGCCTCGTTCTATGCCCGCGAGACTTACGGCGGCGCGCATCCCAGGAGCGATCGCTCTCACCGCCTGGCCGTGCGATTGCAGCCCGCGCACCCGGGCCGTACGGCTGCCAGGCAGGATGCGCACGACTTCGTCGATCCCGAGCTGGCCGGTCCACACGGTCCCGGTAACCACCGTGCCGGTGCCCTTGATCGTGAAGCTCCGGTCCACAGGCAGACGGAACAGGTCCGCGCTGTCTCGTGATGGCACTGCCGCGACCGCCGCGGCGAGCGCTTCGCGAAGCGCATCCATCCCGGAACCCGTGGTGGCCGAGACCGGTACGATGGCCGCACGCGCGAGCCCGGTACCGGCGACCAATCCCGTCACGTCCTCCCGCACGAGCTCCATCCAATCCGCGTCGACCAGGTCGGACTTGGTGACTGCCACGACCCCGGCGCGCACCGCGAGCAGATCCAGAATCGCCAGGTGCTCACGCGTCTGCGGCATGACGCCCTCGTCCGCGGCAATCACAAGGAGTGCCAGGTCGATGCCGGACGCCCCGGCGAGCATCGTTCGGACGAATGCTTCATGGCCAGGCACGTCGACGACGCCGATGGTGCCGGCCTTCCCCAGCCGCAGCGGAGCAAACCCAAGCTCGATCGTGATCCCGCGCCGCTGCTCTTCCGGCAACCGGTCGGTATCGATCCCGGTGAGCGCTTTGACCAATGCCGTCTTGCCGTGGTCGATGTGGCCGGCCGTGCCCAGGATCATCCGCCGTCGCCCGGAGCTAGAACGGCCGCGGCCGTGACCGGGCCGGCACCCGGGGCCGCATGCCATCCGCCTCGCTCCCACACATCGAACGCCCGCATCGCCGTGCCATCACCCAGGTGCTCCGCCAGGAACTCGCGCAGCAGCCGCTGGTGCGCGCGGCCGTCCGCTTCG
>JAJPIM010000032.1 GCA_021324775.1 Gemmatimonadota bacterium | reverse complement strand
TGCCCGGGCAGCGAGCTGCGCCGGGCACGATTGTTTCTGCGAGCCCGCTGCCCCGTTCGCACCGTGCGGGGTTAAATTGACCGTTCCATGGTCGCGATCGCCTTATTGCTGGCCGTCGCGTGCTACGCGGGTGCGGCAGCGCTCGCCTTCACGCCATTCGCGCGTCCGGTCGGGCCTCCGTTTCGGGGAGTCGTGATCGCGCTCACGCTCGGCGTGCTCGCACACGCGGCGGCGATGGCGTCCGCCACCCGTTTTGCCGGCGGGCTCCCCGTGTGGGGACTCGGGCCCGCGTTGTCGTTCGCGGGGCTGGCCCTGGGCGTGGCCCTTCTCCTCACCGAGCTGCTGGCGCGCGATGTCACGCTCACCCTGATTGGCGGTCCGATGGCGGCGATCATGACCGCGATCGCGATCAACGCCGGGTGGAGGCCGTTCGGGCAGCCCAAGGGAGCGCAGGGCGCGTGGCTGGCGTCTCACGTGGCCTTCAGCTTCATCGGAATCGCCGCCCTGGCGACCGCGGCGGCCGCGGGCGCGCTGTACCTCGTGGAGCGCCGCGAGCTCAAGTCGCGGCGATTCGGCTCGATCTTCCGTTCGTTCCCGCCGCTGGAGACCCTCGACCACGTCAATCATCTCGCGGCGGTGACGGCCTGGGTCGCGCTCACACTCGGCGTGGCGCTCGCGGCCAGTTACGCGGCGATCTACGGGGGCCTGGACGGCCCGCGCGTGGTCTGGGGCGTCGTGGCGTGGCTCGCCGCGGGGGCGTTGGCGGCGGGGCGGCAACTGGGCGGCTGGCGGGCGCGGCGCGCGGCGGTGGCGGCGACCGTGGCGTTTGGCGTGGTCGTGGCCTCGTACGTGGCCGCCCGCGTCGTCGAGGCACAGCCCGGGCACTTCCTGTGAGACCGGTGGTGCGCCCTGTGACGCGGGCGCGGGGCCTGCGGGTCATCGCGGGCGCGCGATGAGTGGATATCCGCTGTTGCTCGAAGGCAGCCGCGTCGGCGCGCTCATCGTGGGGGGAGGCCCCGTCGCGCACCGGAAGGCGATGGCGTTACTGGAGTCCGGGGCAGCGGTGCGGGTCGTCGCGCCGGAAATCGGCGGGGTGCTGCGGGATGCGGTGGCGCACTGGCCGCGGCTCGAGCTTGCCGAGCGTGCGTACACCAGCTCGGATATCGGTGACGCGGTGCTCGTGATTGCCGCGACGAACGTGCGCGAGGTCAACGCGGCGGTCACGGCCGACGCGATGGCGCGGGGCCGGCTGGTCAACGTCGCGGACTTCCCCGAAGATGGCACCTGCGTCACCGTCGCGGCCCACGCGGCGGGCCCGCTGGTCATCGGCGTATCGGCAGGCGGCGTGCCGGATGCGGCGATGCGCGTGCGGGACGCCATCGCGGAACGTTTTGATGGACGCTACGCGGCGGCGCTCACGACACTGATCGCGCTCCGGCGCGAGCTGCTGGACGCCGGAGACCGCGACGGGTGGTTCGCGGCGAAGCGCGATCTCATCGGCGAGGATTTCTGCGGAACGGTCGAACGGGCCGGCTTCAGCGCGAGCGTGGCGCAGTGGCGGGCACGGTGGCCTCACGGACGGTCTCACGAACGGTCTCACGACGCCGCGGGCTTCGACGGCGACCGCATGGAGGGCGCCGCGTGGGGCTCATAGTCGCCGGGTTGAGCCATCGCACGGCCCCGATCGAAGTCCGGGAGAAGTGCGCGTTCGGAATCGGTGAAACCGGACCGGCTCTCGAGGCCGTGCGCGACGCGTCCGGTGTGCGGGAGGGCGTCCTCCTGTCGACGTGCAACCGGACCGAGTTCTACCTGATGGAAGGCGAGACGGATGCGCCGCCGGCCGTGTGGGAGATCCTCTCGCAGCGGCTGGGCGCCGACTCCGCACCCTCCGGGTATGTCCGGCGGGACCGAGACGCCGTGCGCCATCTCATGCGCGTGACCTCGGGACTCGACTCGATGATCGTCGGCGAGGCGCAGATCAAGGGGCAGGTGCGGGACGCGTGGGAGGCGTGCCGGCCGTACACGGGTCCCGCGCTGAACCGGCTGTTTCAGACCGCGCAATCGGTCGCCGGGCGTGTCCGGACGGAGACCGCCATCGGGCGTGGCGCGGCGTCGGTCAGCTCCGCGGCGGTGCAGCTCGCCAAGAAGATCTTCGGGACCCTGAATGGCCGGCACGCCATGGTCCTCGGTGCGGGCGAGATGGCCGAGTTGGCGCTGCAGTGTCTGCACGAGGAGGGCGTGCGGACCATGCTGGTGGCAAACCGCACCTTCGAGCGAGCCGACGATCTCGCGAGGCGGCACGGCGCCACCGCGATGCGATACGACGACTGCTGGCCGGCGCTCGCCACCGTCGATCTCGTGATCTGCTCGACCGCTGCGCCGCACCCTGTCGTCTCGTACGAGAACGTGGCGGCGGCCGTCGCCGGACGCGGGGACCGTCCGCTCTGCATCCTCGATATCGCGCTGCCGCGGGATGTCGAGCCGGCAGTCGGGTCGCTGGACAACGTGTTCCTCTACGATCTGGACGACCTCCGCGCGGTGGTGGCGGCGAGCATCGAGCGGCGGCAATCCCAGCTCCCGAGCGCCGAGGAGCTGATCGAAGGTGAAGTGGAGCGGTACTGGGAGTGGCTGGCGGGACTCGCCGCGGTGCCGGTCGTGGCGGATTTCCGTGCCGCGATGGACCGCGTACGCGCGGACGAGCTGGCGCATGTGGCGCGCCGGCTTGGCGAGCTGACACCCGCCCAGCGGGACATCGTCGATCACTTCTCCCGGTCGCTCATGAACAAGTTCCTGCACGCCCCCTCGGTGCGGCTCCGGGCCGCGGCGGCCAACGGCCGCGGTCTCGCCGTCGTGGATACGGCCCGCTACCTGTTCGGGCTCGATGACGCTCCGCCGGCGGCGCTGGCGGCCGAACCGGCTGACGGCCGCGAGGCCGATCGGCCGCCCGAGAGCGCCGCGGGCACATCGCGGCCGCCGCTGGCCGCGGACACAGCGCGGGCGCCGGCGCGCCCAGCAGATGCGGCGCCGGGCGGCAGCGCGCCGGAGTCACGATGAGTGGCGGCCGGGCGCTGGTCACGGGCGGCGCCGGGTTCATCGGGTCGCACGTCGCGGAGCTGTTGCTCGCCGACGGGTATGCGGTGACGGTCTTCGACAATCTGTCGAGCGGGCGACAGGAGAACATCCCGCCGGCGGCGACGTTCGTGCACGGCGATGTCACGACCGACGCGGCCTCCGGGGTGGTCCGTGAGGGGCGTTTCGATGTGATCGCGCATCTGGCCGCGCAGATCGATGTCCGCCGCAGCGTGACCGATCCCGTGGCGGACGCGACGATCAACGTGCTTGGCACGCTGCGTCTGGTGGAAGCCGTCCGGGCGTCGGGAGCGAAGACGCGCGTGATCTTCGCTTCGACGGGCGGCGCATTGTACGGCGACTTCGCGACGCCGCCCAATGCCGAGACGGTGCCCAAGGACCCCGAGTCGCCCTATGGCATCGCGAAGCTGAGCGCGGAGTATTACCTGACCTATGAGGCGCGGCTGCACGGCGTCGACACCGTGGCGCTCCGATACGCGAACGTGTACGGGCCGCGGCAGGATCCGCACGGCGAGGCCGGCGTGGTCGCGATCTTCTGCGGGCGGGTGCTGGATGGGCGTCCCGTGACCATCTTTGGCGATGGGCAGCAGACGCGCGACTACGTGTTCGTCAAGGATGTGGCGCGGGCCAACGTGGCGGCGGCGCGGGCCACACTGCCTCCGCCGGGGCGGCTCGATGCGCGTGCGTTCAACATCGGGACGGGGATCGAGACATCAGTGACCGCTCTGGCGGCGGCGCTCGGGGCGGCGACCGGGCGGCCGGTGCCTGCGGCGCACGCGCCGGCCCGGCCCGGTGAGCAGCTCCGGTCGTCGGTGACGATCGGCAAGGCGGCCTCGGTGCTCGGCTGGACGCCGTGCACGGGGTTGGCGGAGGGGTTGGCCGAGACCTATTCGTGGTTTGCCGGGCGGCGGGCGCCGGGGACGGGGCGCTGATGCGATATCGCGGCCAGCGGCCGCACCATCACGGGAGGACTGTGCATCGCGGAACGGATTGGCAGGACCATCGCTGGACGGTGGCGGCATGACGGCAGCGATGTTGCTTCAGGTCTCGACAGCGGTCCCGACATCCGCCTGGGGATTACTCATTGGATCGACGGCGGTCACCAAAGGCGTGGTCGGCTTGCTGGGGGTCCTGTCGGTGTTCAGTTGGGCGGTGATGCTCGGCAAGTGGATCGAGTTCGGCAGCGTGCGCCGGCGCTCGGCGAAGTTCCTCGCGAAATTCGAGCACGTCGACCGATTCGACCAGGCGCTCAGCGTCGCGGCGCGGGAGACGCCGAACCCGTACACGCGTGTGCTGCGCCGGGCGTCGGACTTCCTCGGTGGCGACGCGCGGCCGGGCACGGCACGGGCCGCGGCTCCCGACATGACCGCATCGCAGGTGGAGGCATTGCGCCTCATCCTCGATTCCGAGACCAACGCGGAACGCGACCAACTGGCCCGGTTCATTCCCACCCTGGCGACGATCGGGTCGGCGAGCCCGTTGATCGGATTGCTCGGCACCGTGCTGGGCGTGATCGACGCGTTCGTGGGGATCGCGACGAAGGGCTCCGGCAACATCGGCGCGGTGGCGCCGGGCGTGGCGGAAGCGCTGATCGCGACGGCGGCGGCGCTGTCGGTCGCGATACCCGCCGTGTTCGGGTACAACATCTTCGCGAACCGGCTCAACCGCTTCGACAGTGAGCTCGAGGGATTCGGCTCCTACGTGATCGCGTTGATCGTACGCGACCGGGCGGCCTGAGGACCGGATGCGGCGCCGGCGTGGGGAGCGCACCCCGCTCAACGCGGAGATCAATGTCGTGAGCCTCATCGACGTGATGATGCTGCTCATGGTCATCTTCATGATCACCGCGCCGATCATGCAGGGCGGCGTGGATGTGTCGCTGCCCAAGGCCGAGGCGCAGCCGCTCGAGCCGAAGAGCGGACTCGTGGTGACCGTGGACCGCACCGGTACGATCTTCGTCGATGAGACCAAGCTCACGTACAACGAGTTCAGGGCGAGCTTCGGCGCGCTGGCATCCAAGCGCGCGAAGGATGGTGTGTACCTCCGGGCCGACCAGGGTGTGCCGTACGGGCTGGTCGTCCGGGTGCTGGCCGTGATGCGAAACACCGGCACGCCCAACGTGGGGCTGGTGGCGGAGCCGGAAGACATCGCGACAGGAGCCGCGAAGTAGTGGCAGCAGACGCGCCGCGGCTGACCGGCCCGATCGGCGCTTCGGCGCTCCTGCACGTGGGCGCGTTAAGCCTGCTGGTCGTCCTCTCGACGAAGGCGGCGGTCGTAAGCCCGCCGATCTACAAGGTCGACATCGTGGCAGCGCCGCCGGGCAAGCGCGCGATCGGGATCGTGCCACCGACCCCGGCTCCGCCCGCGCCCCCGCTCACGACGGCGCCTCCGCCGGCGCATGATGTCGCTCCGAAGGCGCCGGTGGCACCCGTGCACAAACAGCCGGCCGCCACCCCGCCGGCCAAGGCGACGCCCGTCCAGGCGCCACCGAAGGCGAAGCCAGCGCCGCAGGCCCCGGTCGCAAAAGCAGGAGGCGGCCCGACCGGCGGCACGGGTGCGGACGTCGCGACCGTGCACATCGAGGGGATCGAGTTTCCGTTTCCCGGCTATCTCGAGAACATCGTCCGCCAGGTGGCCCTCAACTTCTCGCCGCCGGATCCATCGGCGCAGCTGAAGGCGGATGTGGCGTTCCTCATCCGGCGGGACGGCACCGTCTTCGGATTCAAATTCGTGAGCCGGTCCGGCGACTACTCATTCGACCTCGAGGCGCAGGGCGCGATCGAGAAAGCGGCCAAGTCGTTCGGTCCGTTGCCGGACGGATTTCACGACGACGTACTGCCGGTCGTCTTCAGCTTTGACCCGAGGTTACTCCACTGATCAGGACGACGGCTGGACTCGCACTCCTGGCGAGCGTGATCGCGCTGGCGGCACCCGCCATGGCGCAGGACACGACTCGGCAGGGCGTGCACATCGGACTCAACTATCAACCCGGCACGAAGCCGGGCGTGCTCGTGCTGCCAATTGCCGGGGCGGGCGGCGATTCTGCGCACACGATCATCCAGCGCGATCTCGACTTCGCCGATGCGATGAACGTGATCACCGGCATCGACCAGGGGATAGGGGATGCGGCCGTGAACTTTCCGCTGGTGGAGAAGCTCGGCGCGGCGGCGGTCGTGCAGGCATCACTGACCCCGGCCTCGTTGCACATCATCGTCTACGATGTCGCCAAGAAGCGCGTGCTGGCGACCAGGGACTTCGCGATACCGGCCACGCCGGGCAACGCCGACTGGCGGATGGTGGTGCACGATGCGTCGGACTGGGTTCAGCAGGCGATCACGGGATCACGCGGGATTGCGGCGACCCGGATCGCGTTCATCCGGGATGGGCAGATCTACATCACCGACACGGATGGCGCCGATACGCGGCCGGTGACGCAGAAGGGGGGCGGCCCGCTGTCGCCGCAGTGGCATCCGACGGGGCGCTATCTGACGTACAGCTTCTTCGCCCCGCGCGGGACGCAGATCGCGGTGCTGGACCTCACGACCGGGGGTGCCCGCGCGTTGTCCGCGACGCCGACGGGGTTGAACTCGACACCGGCGTTCTCGCCCGACGGCAACTCGATCGTGTACACCCACGGGGATGAGGACGGCACCGACCTGTATCTCGTGCCCGCGTTCAGCAGCGACCCCGCGCGTCGCATCACCGTCGGCCACGGCACCGACAACACGCAACCGACATTCAGCCCGGACGGGCGGCGGCTGGCATTCACATCGGGTCGCTCTGGACACCCGGAAGTGTATATTGTCAATATCGATGGCACGGAGCCCGACCTGCTGACGCCGTTCCAATTCGGGGATGACATTTACCGCGCGAGTCCCAACTGGTCGCCGGATGGGCGGCTGGTGGCGTTCGAGTCCCGTGTGAATGGGCGATTTCAGATCGAGACGATCGCGCTGCGTGACCGGACGGTCCGGCAACTGACGAGTGACGGCATCAACGAAGACCCGAAGTGGGCGCCGGACAGCCGGCATTTGGTGTTCACATCGAACCGTACCGGCGTGCGGCAGTTGTTCATCCTGGATTCGGAATCGGGACGCACGCGACAGCTGACATTGGGTGGCCCGGCACGGCTCTCCGCGTGGTCGCGGTCGCTGGGCTCGCCCTGATTTACTTGCCAATCGGCTTCTTATTCATTTCGGAGAGTCAGCCATGAGCCGTCGGTCCCGCGTTGCCTCGCTGTTGATTCTCGCTGGTGCCGTGGTCGTGGCGTGCGCCAAGTCGCCCGCACCCGCGCCGGCGCCCGCGCCAGCGGCGGCACCGGCCGTGGATAGCACCCGGATCCGCGATTCGCTGGCCAACGCCAAGCGCATGGCGGACAGTGCGTCGGCCGAGCGTGAGCGGCAGGCGGCGGCCGTGGCCGCGGCTCGCAGCTCGCTGGTGGCGAAGGTGTTCTTCGACTACGACAAGGCCGACATCACGGATCAGGGCAAGGCCATCCTGGACGCGAAGGTGCCGGTCCTCAGTACCAACCCCGGCATCCGGATCCGGGTCGAGGGGAACTGCGACCGGCGGGGATCGGACGAGTACAACCTCGCGCTTGGCCAGCGACGCGCGGCGGCGGCGAAGCGATATCTGACCGATCATGGGATCGACGCCGCGCGTATCGACATCATCAGCTACGGCGCGGAGCGCCCGGTGGCGGAAGGCGACGGGGAAGACGCGTACTCGCAGAATCGCCGCGACGAGTTCGCGATCGTGGCGGGCGGCGACAACTTGAAGGTCGCGGCCCAGTGATGGGGACGGGGATCGTGGCGCAGCGGTTGCGGCGTTGGCGCCTCGTCCTGCCGCTCGCACTGGTGGCGGCCGGCGGCTGTTTCGCGACGCGCGAGGACGTGCGCGTCCTGCAGGACGATCTGACGCGGATGCAGGCCGCGCAGCGGAGTGAGGATTCGGCGCACCGGGCGGCCCTCGAAGTCGTGATCGAGCAGCTCGGCCGCGCGCAGGACACCCTCCGCGTGCTGAGCGGACGGACCGCGAAGTGGCAGGGCGATGTCAGCGAGAACCTCTATTCGGTGGGGCAGCAGCTCATCCAGATCGAGGAGCTGACGGGACAGAGCCAGAAGCAGCTCAGCGTGCTGCACGCATCACTGGAGGCCCAACATGCCACGGCGTCGTCAGCCACCGGGATCGGGGCGGCGCCCGGTGGAGCGAGTCCGGGTGACACCGCGCGAGGCGGTGGCGGACCGGGCCCGGACCAACTCTATCAGTTGGCACACGAGCAACTCCGGCGGGGTAGTACGGGCGCGGCGCGGGCTGCGTTGACCGACCTGCTCCGGCAGTATCCCAATTCGGACGTGGCGCCCTATGCGCATCTGGATGTGGCCGAGACGTACGCGCAGGAGGGGAACGCGACGGTCGCGGACTCGGCCTATCAGGACGTGATCGCCCGGTATCCGACGCTCGGGATCGCAGCGACGGCGCTGTACAAGCACGCGGGGGTATTGGCGGCGGCAGGCAAGGTGCAACCAGCACGAGACGCGTACCAGGACGTGATTCGAAAGTATCCGCGCTCGGACGAGGCGGTGCTCGCGAAGGACCGGCTCCGGGACCTGAAATAGGAATCCGCGGCACGCTCTGACCGCTCTCCGAGGGGTCGCGCGACCGCCGGAGGCCCCGCGCTGCGACGCGAGCCCGTCGTCCGGGCCGGCCACCCGTAGCTGTCCGAGCCACCCGACTTATGCCGACGCCGCCCACAGCGGAGATGCCCTTTCTCGATCACCTTGAGGAGCTGCGGTGGCGGCTCATCAAGTCGCTCGGCGCGCTCGCGTTTACCGTGGCGTTGTCATTCGCGGCCCTGACGCAGATCGATCTGATCGGCATCCTGGCGCGGCCCATTCTGCCGCTGCTGCACGGGCACAAGCTGATCTTCACGCACCCGACCGACTCGTTCTCGATCTACATGACGATGTCGCTCACGCTTGGCGTGATCCTCGCGCTTCCGATCATCGTCTATCAGGCCTGGGCGTTCCTCTCCCCGGCGCTGCACCGGCACGAGAAGCAGCTCGTCGCACCGGTCACGATCGGAGCGGGCCTGCTGTTCGTGGGGGGCGTGTCGGTCGCCTACTTCGGCGTGATGCCGCTCGCCCTCCGCTGGCTGCTCGCTTTCCAGACGGCGTCGATGGAGCCGATGATCAGCGGGCTCGAATACTTCGACTTCCTGTTCTCGATGTCGCTGGCGTTCGGGCTGTGCTTCGAGCTGCCGATCGTGATTCTCGTGTTGACGGCGCTCGGCCTCGTCAATCCGGCTTTTCTGCGCAAGTACCGCCGGCATGCGGCGGTGCTCTGCACGTTCATCGGTGCATTCCTGACGCCGGGCGACCTGATCTGGACGACGATCGCGATGGCGGTGCCGCTCTATCTCCTGTACGAGCTCAGTATTTTCCTGTCCGCAATCATGTACCGGCGCCGCCAACGGTCGCAGGCGGCCGCGGAGTTGCCGGACGACGGGTACCGGGCACCGGCGTGACGATCATGGCGGCGCGGGGCGGCGTGGAGCCGCCCGCGCGCCAGCGTCCGAGCGTTTCGAGCGCGTCTCTCGAAAGCGAGGCGGCGTGGCGGTAGCGGGCCTGCCCGGGTTCCAGGGCCCGGGTCCTCGCCTCACGCGGCCCCCGTGGCGTCTGGCAGGCCTGGCGCTAGCGGCGACGGTCGCCGGCGCGGCCGCGCGGCCGGCCGTGGCGCAGCAACTCCCCGGCCAACCGCCGGTCGGTACGTCGGGCGGCGCGGTGGTGCAGCCGACGACGCCCGGGCGGCAACTGACCCCGCGCGAACGGGCCACCCTGGACTCGGCGCGGCGGGCGATCGCCGCACGTGATTCGGCGGCCCGGGATTCGGCCCGAAAAAAACTCGTGAACTGGGAAGAGCCGGACTCGGTGACGGAGGCGCTGCTCCTTCGCGAAGGGTACGGCGTCACCAGATATCAAGGCGGCCACGCGGTCTACCAGGCGGACCAGCACCAACTGACGCTGATCGGTCCGCGCAAGGGCCAGCGGGCCGCGGTGAACCAGGACCAGACGATGGTCGTCGGTGACACGATCGTCTACGAGGACTCCGTGCGCGTCGTCCGGGCGCACGGTGACACCGTGACGGTGCGCGACCCGACGCGCAACGAAGACGACATCGTGTCCATCGGCCACGTCGTGTACGACGTCAAGACCCACGAGGCAGTGACATCGGCGGTCCGCACGGTCTTTCCGAGCGGCGGCAACCGGTGGATCGTGTCGGCCATCGCGGGCGCCTACGCCGGCGACACCCTCAAGAGCGACAACCCGTCGAACACGTTCTACGGCGTCGAAGGGGGCATCACGACCTGCGACGACAGCTTTCCGGATTACCATTTCTCGGTGAACGAGCTCAAGTTCGTCACCAAGCACACCCTCGTGGGCCGTCCGGCGGTGCTCTACATCGCGGACGTGCCGATCATGTGGCTGCCGTTCGTGCTGGAGGATCTGCGCACGGGGCGGCGCAGCGGGTTCCTGACGCCGCATTTCGGCATCAGTGAACTGGTGCGCAACAGCCCATCGTACCGGCGCCACGTCGAGAACGTCGGGTACTATTTCGCGCTCAACGACTACGCGGATCTCACGACCTGGCTCGATTGGCGAAGCAGTGCACGGGCCAGTCTCATCGATCCGGGCTGGACGCGGTACAGCTCCGTGTTCCGGTACAACTGGCTCGACCGGTTCGTGGTGGGGAGTTTCGGCGTGTCGTACCAGTCGCTCAGCAACAACACGACGAACACGGCGATCTCATGGCAGCACCAGCAGGATTTCTCGTTGACGTCGCACCTCAACATGAACTTCAACTACGAGACGAGCACGGCGATCCAGCAGACGACGTATTTCGACCCGTACTCCGTGCTGGCGACCATCTCGTCGCAACTCAACTATCAGCAGGCCCTGGGGCCCGCCAACTTCAGCCTGGGTGGCACGCAGAAGCAGTACCCGGGCCGGTCGGAGATCGACCGTGTGTTCCCGACGCTCAGCCTCTCGTCCAAGCCGGTGAGCATCGGGAAGTGGTTCACGTGGACTCCGAGCTTCACAGGGAGCAACAGCGAGACGCTGAACGTCGACGAGTTCGGGAATTTCGGCTACAGGTACGCCGACAGTCTCGGTGTGATCGACAGCTCGCAGGTGCGCCGCAACCAGCGGGCGACCACGGCGTCGTTCGACACACCGATCAAGATCTTCGGCTTCAACTGGCGCAACTCGTTCCAGCTCTCCGACCAGCAGAACAACTTCCCCGAGCAGGACCTCGTGTACACACGAGTGAGCGCCGATTCCGCGGTCCCCACGCAGCGCATTTTCTCGCAGACGTACAACACGAGCCTGGACTGGAACACGGGGATCGACCTCCCGAGCGTTTCGCAGGGCAAGTGGAACCTCGTGCCCAGCGTGGCGATCGAGAACGCGGATCCCGGCGCGGCGTGGATGATCCGCACGCAGTTCACCGGCGCGGATTTCGTCACCCAGCCGAAGCGGCTGGTGTACGGCCTCTCGATCTCTCCGACGTTCTTCGGATTGCTGCCGGGTTTCGGCGATGTCGCGCGCTTCCGCCATACGATCAATCCCGTCATCACGATCGACTACGCGCAGCCGTCGGCGATCAGCGACCAGTTCTACGCCGCGGCGGGCCAGTCCCCCGTCGGCTCGCTGGCAGGTCTCCGGCAGGAGTCCATCTCACTGTCGCTGTCGCAGAGCATCGAGGCGAAACTCAAGCAGGCGCCGGACGCTGATCCGCTGCGGGCGAAGAAGGTCAAGGTGCTGTCGCTCAACTTCGATCCGATCAGCTACGACTTCGTGCGCGCGCAGACGACGCACCGCTCGTTGAGCGGCTTCACGTCCAGCACATGGGGGTACAGCTTCCGGTCGGACCTGATCCCCGGATTCGATTTCCGCCAGACCTACTCGCTGTTCCAGGGGGATCCCCTCAGCGATACCGCGCGCTTCAGCCCGTACTGGCAGCAGGTGTCGGCGTCCTTCTCGCTCAATCGCAACTCGGGGCTGGTGGCCGCTATCGCGCGGCTACTCGGGATGACGCCGCCGGTGAAGACGCCAGGTGCGGACAGCGCGCTCAATACGGATCCATTCCTGGCGCAACAGATCGCCGCGCAGCAGGTGGTCGGCGGGCAGACGGGCATTGCACCCTATCAGATCCCGAATGCGGGCAAGGGATGGACGACCTCGTTCACGTTCAGCGCGTACCGGCAGCGCCCGCCGGTGGGCAATCTGTCCAACGTGATCCAGTTCAATCCGGCCATCGTGTGCGCCGCGTACCAGAACGTCAACCCGATCTACTACGCGCAGTGTGTCCAGGCGAGCCGCACGTCCACACCCGACACCAACATCAACGCCACGACGGCGGCTGCCCCCTTCGTGGTGGTGCCGACGCAAATCACGCTGCAGGGGTCGACGAGCTTCAACATCACGCCCAAGTGGGCGGCGCAGTGGCAGACGACCTATGATTTCCAGGCGCACAACTTCGCCAGCCAGATCGTGTCGCTGCAGCGCGACCTGCACGACTGGCGCGCCATCTTCTCCTTCACGCAGTCGCCGACGGGCAGTTTCGCCTTCACGTTCTTCGTCGCGCTCAAGGCGGAGCCGGCGCTCAAATTCAACTACGACAAGCAGACGTTCCGATCACCAGGGGACGAGGCCACGGGCCAGACGTATTAGCGCTCTGGGCCACACGTGTGTCCCAGAACGCTGTCCTTGGAAGTGGACACACAGTGTTCGGCAGCAGAAGGTAAGGCTTGGAGATACAGGCACTTAACTTTCACTAACAGATGGTCCAGCCGGTGCGTATTGTGCATAGCAGAAGGCTATCCTCATCCGGGGTTGACATGTCGACACGTGGTTTGTCATTGGCGGCGATGGGGCTCGTGGTCGCGGCGGTCGCAGCCTGCAACAACAACAACCAGAACATCTCGGCGCCGGCCGAGGCGCTCGGGAACCCGGACAGCCTGACCTACCTACTGCTGCCGGGCGCCCCTGATGCGCCGAACGGCATTCTTCTGAGCTGGGCGCCGGCCACCGATCCCAATGTCACGAACTACGTCGTCTTCGCGGCGACGATTGACAGCAGCGCTGATTTCGGCGAGCTCGGTACGACGATCTCCACATCCTTCCATCAGGCTGGCACGCCGCTCCCATTTTTCTTCGTCGCCTCGGAGGATCAGTTCGGCGACATCAGCAGCGGAACGCCGGTCCTCGCGGTGGATACCGCGCCCCCGCTGCCGCCGCCGAGCACAGTCACCGCGACCGGCTTCGATTCGGCATCCGAAATAACCTGGTCAGCGAACGCGCGGCTCGAGAAGCCGTCGCTGTTCGCGTACTACCGGGTGTACTCGGAGCCCGCGCAGGTGTCGGGCATGACCACGACCTGCGCGACGCCGGGGCCGGGCTTCGCCGTCGAGGGCTCGACCGTTTCCGAGGACTTCGTGGTGACCGGGCTCGCCAATGGCACGACGTGGTGCTACGCCATCACGACTGTGACGCAGGATGGGCACGAAAGCGTGCTCAGTCAGTGGGCGACCGATACGCCGACGCAAGCCGCCGGCCCGTTCGCTGTGTCGATGGGGCCCCGTGCCACGATCATCCGGCACAATCCGAAGCCACTCCAGCGCGCGGTGGTGGCACGGCGGTAACAGGATGATGTGACCCCACGGGCCGGCGCTCCGCGACACCGCGCCGCGCGGTCCGAGCAGAGAATGTGAACGCCCGGGATAGGTGTCCCGGGCGTTCATGCATCCGTCCCGGTTGCGCCTCCCGGCCCGGGGCCCGTTCCGCGGCTAGATTGGCAGTCTACGCCCACACCAATTTGGGAGGGTATGGCGCTAGACTCCGTGCGGATGCCGGCTTCCATCGTGCTGGACGGGGAATCGCTTCGGATCGACGATGTCGCCGCCGTGGCGGATGGCGCCTCGGTGAGCCTGGCGGCAAGCGCTCGAGCCAGGATGGCCCGGACGCGGGCCATCGTGGATGCGATCGTCGAACGGCGCGACGTCGTGTACGGCGTCACCACTGGATTCGGCAAGCTGTCGGATGTCGCGATCCCGCACGATCGCTTGGCCGAGCTGCAGGCGAATCTGGTGCGGAGTCACTCCGCCGGTGTCGGGCCGCTTCTTCCCGTGCGCGAAGTGCGCGCGATGATGCTGCTGCGGGCCAATGTACTCGCCAAGGGGTACTCCGGATGCCGGCCGGCCGTGGCGGAGCTGCTGGTCGGGATGCTCAACGCCGGGCTCCATCCTCCGGTGCCGGAGCAGGGCAGCGTGGGCGCGAGCGGGGATCTCGCTCCGCTTGCGCATCTCGCGCTCTCGCTGATCGGCGAGGGGGAGCTCACGGGGCACGGCCGCACGGGAAACGCCGCCGCGATGATGCGCGAGCAGGCGCTCACGCCGGTCGTGCTCGCGCCCAAGGAAGGCCTCGCGCTGATCAACGGCACCCAGGCGCACACGGCGGTCGCGGCGCTGGCTCTCGTCGACGCGGGCCGCCTGTGGCGCGCCGCGCACGTGTCGGGCGCGATGTCGGTCGAGGCGCTCCTGGGTACACCGGTGGCGTTCGATGCCCGGCTGCAACGGGCTCGCGGACAAGCCGGCCAGGAGGAATCGGCGGCGCTCCTGCGATGGCTGCTTGAAGACAGCGAGATCCGTGAGTCGCACCGCGTCGGCGATGCGCGCGTCCAGGACGCGTATTCGCTGCGCTGCATCCCGCAAGTGCATGGCCCCGTGATGGACGCGATCCAGTTCGCGGAATCGCTGGTCGCGCGGGAGCTCAATGCGGCGACGGACAATCCGCTCGTGTTCGAGGATGGTACGCTGCTCAGCGGCGGCAACTTTCACGGACAGGCCGTCGCGCTCGCGCTGGACGTGCTCGCCATCGTGCTGACGAACCTCGCGACGATGAGCGAGCGGCGGATCGACCGGCTGGTGCACCCGGATCTCAATCAGGGGTTGCCGCCGTTCCTGGCCCGGGATGCCGGCGTGCATTCGGGATTCATGATGGCGCAGGTGACCGCCGCGGCCCTGGCGTCCGAATGCAAGGTGCTCGCGCACCCGGCGAGTGTGGACACCATCCCGACCGACGGCAGCAAAGAGGATGTCGTCCCGATGGCCATGGCCGCGGCCTGGAAGCTCCGCCGCGTGGTGCACAACGTGGGTCACGTGCTCGCGATCGAGCTGATGTGTGCGGCGCAAGGGCTCGACTACCGGCAGCCATTGCGGCCAGGTGCCGGCGTCGCCCATGCCCACCGGTCGGTGCGCGCACTGGTCCCCTCGCTCGAGGGCGACCGGGTCCTCAGCACCGACATCGGCGTGCTCGCCCGGGCGGTGTCATCGGGTAAATTCGATGACGTCACGGCACCCTACGGGAACGACACCGGCACGGCCGGCTCCGGCCCGCCCGGGTTCCGGCACGGGGCGCCGCACCGGGGTCTCACAGCATGATGCCACCGACCGACACGCTGGCACCGCCAGCCGCTCCGTCCGCCGCTCGGCCGCGACGCGTGACCGCGCCTCGCGGCAAAGACCTCAGTTGCCGCGGGTGGCATCAAGAAGCCGCCCTCCGGATGCTGATGAACAATCTCGATCCGGACGTGGCGGAGCGGCCGGATGACCTGGTCGTGTACGGCGGCACGGGCCGCGCGGCACGGAGCTGGGACGCGTTCGACGCGATCGTGGCGACGTTGCGCCGCCTGGGGGATGACGAGACGCTGCTCGTGCAGAGCGGCAAGCCGGTGGC
Organism: Gemmatimonadota bacterium; assembly: GCA_021324775.1. Classification (GTDB taxonomy): domain Bacteria; phylum Gemmatimonadota; class Gemmatimonadetes; order Gemmatimonadales; family Gemmatimonadaceae; genus Palsa-1248. The sequence continues at coordinate 8,481 of JAJPIM010000032.1, read as the reverse complement.
GGTGTTTCGCACCCACGCGAACGCGCCGCGCGTGCTCATCGCGAACAGCAACCTCGTGCCGCGATGGGCGACATGGGACGAGTTCCGCCGGCTCGAGGCCATGGGACTCACCATGTACGGCCAGATGACGGCCGGGTCGTGGATCTACATCGGATCGCAGGGCATTCTGCAGGGCACGTACGAGACGTTCGCGGCGGTCGCCGACCGCCATTTCGGGGGATCGCTGGCCGGCCGTCTCGTCGTGACCGGCGGACTCGGTGGGATGGGTGGCGCGCAGCCGCTCGCGGCGACGATGCTCGGTGCCGCCATCCTGGCGATCGAGGCCGATCCCGCGCGGATCGAGAAGCGGCTCGCGACCCGCTACTGCGACCGGATGACCCGCGATCTCGACGACGCGCTCGCGTGGCTGGGAACGGCGCAGCGTGCGGGCTCCGCGCTTTCCGTCGGCCTCGTGGGCAACACCGCGGACGTTCTGCCGGAACTCGTTCGGCGGGGCGTGGTCCCGCATGTCCTGACGGATCAGACGAGCGCGCACGACACGCTGAACGGCTATGTGCCAGCGGGCATGACCCTGGCGGAAGCGCTGGCGCTCCGCGTGTCCGACCCCGGCGCGTACGTGGCTCACGCGGTGCAGACGGCGGCGGTCCACGTGCGGGCGATGCTGGAACTGCGGCGCCGCGGCGCAGTGACCTTCGACTACGGCAACAATGTGCGCACGGTGGCGTTCGACGCGGGCGTCGCCGACGCGTTCGACATTCCCGGATTCGTACCCGAGTATGTCCGCCCGCTGTTCTGCCAGGGCAAGGGGCCGTTCCGGTGGGTTGCGCTGTCGGGCGATCCGCGGGACATCTATCGCACGGATGCCCTCGCGGCGGAGCTGTTTCCCGAGGACGCGCACCTCCAGCGGTGGCTCACGCTGGCGCGGGAGCGGGTGCAGTTCCAGGGTTTGCCGGCGCGCATCTGCTGGCTCGGCCAGGGCGCGCGGGCACGGTTCGGCGTGGCGATCAACGACCTCGTGGCGCGCGGCGAGATCTCGGCGCCGATCGTGATCGGGCGGGACCATCTCGACACGGGCAGCGTGGCCTCGCCATTTCGCGAGACGGAAGGCATGCGTGATGGGAGCGACGCGATCGCCGACTGGGCGATTCTCAACGCGTTGGTCAACGTGGCGAGCGGAGCTTCGTGGGTGTCGTTCCACCATGGCGGAGGCGTCGGCATCGGCAATTCGCTGCATGCGGGGCAGGTCATTGTGGCCGACGGGACACCCGCGATGCGCGAGCGCCTCGAACGCGTGCTCACCAATGATCCGGGACTGGGCGTCGCGCGGCACGCCGACGCCGGGTACGACGAGGCGATCGCCACCGCGCGCGCGCAGGGCATCGACCTGCCGATGGGGCCCCGTCCCTAGCGCGCTGAGGCGCCCCCGGCGCGTGGGTCGCTGACGGTCATGCTGTCGGCACGGTTCCGCCCGTGGCATGTCCCGGCCTTCATCGCGAAGTACGCGTACCTGGTGGCGATCCGCAGGCCGATCCTGGTGCATTTCGAGGTCACGCTGCGGTGCAACGCCCGCTGTGGGTTCTGCGACTACTGGCAGACTGACCGTGCGGCGCGCGACGCGGAGCTGTCGAGCTTCGCGGACGCGGCCCGATTCTTCAATCCGCTCATGATCACCTTCACTGGCGGCGAGCCCACGCTGCGGCACGATCTCGAGGATCTCGTGCGCGCGGTGGCGCGAGCGGTCCGGCTCAAGTACATCACGGTGATCACGCACGGTGGCATGCTGACGCCGGAGCGGGCGACGGCCCTGTGGGATGCCGGCATCAACCAGTTCAACATCTCGCTCGACTACCTGGATGGGCGGCACGACGTGGCGCGCGGCATCCCCGGCCTGACGAGGCGGATCTTCGACACCGTCGACGGGATGCGCGCGCGCGGCATCGACGGCATCCGGTTCAATACGGTGATTCGCGGCGACAATCTCGACCAGATACTCCCCATCGTGCATCGGGCGGCCGCTGCCGGTTGCGGCGTCAACTTCAGTCTGTACACCGACGCGAAGAACGGGAACCGGGACCCTCTGGTTGGTGCCGAACGTGCGCGTGAGCTGCAATCGGTCATCGACGAGCTGCTGGCGTACAAGCGCCGCCGGCGCGGCGTGATCACCAGCTCGGATCACTATCTGCGCCAGATTCCGCGCTACGTCCGGGGCGAGGCGCGCGAACCGTGCCGCTCCGGCATCCGGACGATTCACATCGACCCCACCGGCCGCGTGAAGCGGTGCCCGGACTTCCCGACGGACTTTCACTGGAAGGATTTCCGCGAGTATCAACCGATCGCGTGCCATGCCTGTTTCTACGCGTGCCGAGGCGAGGCTCAGGCGCCGATGCAGTGGTCGCGGGTCCAGGACGTGATGGCGTGACGGCAGCCGGCGCTCCGGGAAACAGCGTCACCCTGCTCTTCGCGGGTGCCTCCCAGGTGGTGACGTGTGCCGGGCCGGCCCGAGCCCGTCGTGGAGCGGAGATGCGCGACGCAGGCATTCGCCGCGATGTCGCCGTCGCTGTGACCGGAGACCGGATCGCAGCCGTCGGCGTGTACGGCGAGCTGGAACGGGCGTATCCCGGCGCGACGACCATCGACTGCGGCGGTCGCGTTCTGGCGCCGGGACTCGTCGATTCCCACACGCACGCGATCTTCGGCCGGCCGCGTGCCGATGAGCAAGAGCAGCGCGCGGCGGGCGCGGACTATCTCGCGATCGCGGCGCGGGGCGGGGGCATTCACGCGTCGGTCCGCGACCTTCGCACCCGATCCGAGGCGGAGCTGGCAGATCTGGCCCGTGGCCGGCTCCTCCGGCTCGCGTCGTACGGCACGACCACTGTCGAGGTGAAGTCCGGCTACGGACTGACGGTCGAGGATGAAATCAAGACGTTACGGGTTATCGCGAGACTCGCGGCGGAGCTGCCGCTTCGCCTGGTGCCGACGTGGCTCGGTGCACACGAGATTCCGCTCGAGCATCGCGCCACTCCCGGAGGACGACGGGCCTACATCGAGCTCCTGATCAACGAGATGATTCCGCAGGTGGCCGCCGCGCGTCTCGCCGTGTTCGCGGATGTGTTCTGCGAGCCAGGGGTGTTCACGCTGGAGGAGGCCCGGACGATCCTGACGGCGGCGCGGGCGGCCGGGCTGGCGCTCAAGCTCCATGCCGATGAGCTGGTGGCCGGTGGCGGGGCCGAGCTGGCCGTGGAGCTGGGCGCCACCTCGGCCGACCATCTGGCGACGATCTCACCGGCCGGCGTGGCGGCGCTCGCCAGCGCGCAGACAGTGGCGACGCTGCTGCCCGGGACGATGCTGTTTCTCGGGAAGGCCGCGCACGCTCCCGCGCGAGCGCTGGTCGACGCGGGTGCGGCGGTCGCGCTGGCCACTGATTTCAACCCGGGGACGTCGCCGACACCGAACCTGCCACTGATCCTCACCCTCGGCGTCAGCCAGTTGCGATTGTCGTCGTCCGAAGCCATCGTGGCGGCCACGGTGAACGGAGCCGCGGCTCTCGGGCTGGCAGCGGAGACCGGACAGATCGCACCCGGCTTCTCGGCCGACCTCGCGCTCTTCGACATCGCCGACGTGCGGGAGCTGCCGTACTGGTACGGCGACCGCCGGTGCCAGGCGACCTGGGTACGTGGCAAAGCTTGTCACCAATTTGACTTACCGGTACCTTAAGCAGTCTTATCGGAGACGGGGCGCCATGCCCGTTGCTGCTCCCCCGAGTGCGTCGCACGAGACAGCCTGACGTCTCGGTTGTGCGGCGCGCGTGTCGCCCCCGCCACTATCCGCCGCACCCCTCGAGCTGATGTCGAACGCTGCCAAGCTAAAGAAAAAGGCCGCCGAGTTCGAGCAGAAAAAGCAGTTCGACAAAGCGCTGCAGCTCTACATCCAGATCCTGGATACCGGGGCAGAAGACGGCGATGAGGGCGACGTCGCGCTGTACAACCGCGTCGGCGACCTGCTCATGCGGCAGGGTACGGTCGGCGATGCCATGACGTACTACGAAAAGGCCGTCGATCTCTATGCCGAGAGCGGCTTTTTCAACAACGCGATCGCCCTCTGCAACAAGATCCTCCGCCAGTCGCCCGGGCGGAATTCGATCTACTACAAGCTCGGGAAGATCAGCGCGAAGAAGGGGTTCATCAGCGACGCCAAGCAGAACTTCCTCGAGTACGCGAGCCGGATGCAGGCCGGCGGACAGCTCGACGAGGCGTTTCGAGCCCTGAAGGAATTCGCCGATCTGTGCCCGGATCAGGATGACATCCGGCTGATGCTGGCCGACCAGTTGTCGAAGAAGGACCGTAAGGGCGAAGCGCTGGAGCAGTTGCAGGTCCTGTATGAGAAGTTCGAGCACGAAGGACGCGGCGCCGACATGCGGGCCACGGTCGACCGCATGCGGGCGATCGACCCGGCAGCGGAGCCGAAGAGCGGGAGCGGCCCGCGCACTCCGAAGTCGACGGACCTCGTGTTCCTCGATCTGTCGGATGGCGGAGCGGCGGCTGGAGGCACGGCCGCGGCGGCCGCGCCGCGAGGCGGGGCGCCCGTGGGACCGCCGCCCGCCGCGAAGCCACGTCCCGTGGTCCATCCTCCCGCAGCGCATCGCGGAGCACCGCCGGCCCACGGGCCAGGGTCACGTTCCGCCGCGCGGGTCCCGGCGGCCGACCTGCCGCTGATCGAGGTCGACCTGCCACCGGTACACACTGCGGAGCAGATCGAGGAGCCGCGCGCGCCGGCGCCAAAGGTCGCGGGACTGGTACCGCCCGAGGTCTCGAGACCGCGCGACGCGGCCGGCACGCCGCTCGTCGCTGGACTGGAGGGATCGTCGCACCGCGCTGGTCCAGCGAGCGAGAAGGTGCCCGAGCTGCCGGGCCTTCAGCCGATGAGCGGCGAGCAGTTCGCATCGCTCCGGCTCGCGACACCCTTGCACGTACCCGCGATCGAGCCGCCCGCGCACGATCTCGCGCTTCCGGGTGAACTGCCGCCGCTGAGCGGTGCGTTGCTATCCGCGGTGAACTTCACCGGCGAGATGGAACTCATCATGCCGGAGAGCGAGGATGAGGCATCGCCGGCGCGTTCGGGGAAGGCGCCTTCGGGCCGGGGTCGTGATGGCTCTCCGGCGTTCCACACGCATCGCGAGGATCGCGAGCCGGACATCGCGCTGCCGATGCTCGACGTGGATTTGCCGGAACTCGATCAACCCCGCTCACGCGGGCCGCTGTACGGCTCCGGGCCCCTCGGTCTGGTCAGCGGAACGGATCCGGCGGACGAGATCCCCCTCGGGGACGAATCACTGGACCAGGGCGAGAGCGATGCCCCCGAGGAGTCGGATTCGGGCAATGCGTTTTCCGCCTCGGATGGCATGCCTGACCTGGACAGGCCGCTCTCAGCCAGCGGCGAGACCGAGGCCCTCGAGGCGGATGCCACGACGCCCGAATGGGCGGCACCCGATCCGATCGATTCGGAAGTGGACGAGGCGATCGAGTTCATGGCTGGGGACTCCGCGGCCCGGCGGGAGGTGTGGCCAGAGCTTCGGGCCCCGCACGACGACGAAGATACGGGTGATGATGACGCGGAGAGCGATACCGGGTCCGAGGCGGACGCCGCCGCTCCGGACGCTGGAGCCGGGAGCGATGACGCCGAGTCGCTCGCCGGTGCCAATGGGATTGCGCCGGCGACGGGCGACACGGCGGATGCCACGACCAGCGGTCCGGCGGGCCGGACGTCGGGCGGCGCACCGCGCCGCCGATCGAACTCGGAGCTGGCGCGCTCGGTCGATGCGCTATTCGTCAGAGTCGAAGCCAGTCCCCAGGATTGGGGATTGCGCCGGCAGCTCGCGGAGGCGCTCCTCGACGACGGGGATCGTGAGGGGGGATTGCGGGAGCTCGAAGCATCGATGATCGGCCTCGAACGCGCCCAGGACCTCGACGGCGCGCGTTCGATGGCGGACCTGATCATTCGCCTGAATCCGAACTCCGTCCGGCACCATCAGAAGCGAGTCGAGTACGCGTTTCGGACGAACGATCGGGCGCGGCTGCCTGAAGCCTACCTGGAACTGGCCGATGCCCTCTTCCGGTCCGGACAGGCCGACAAGGCGCGGGCCGTCTACCAGCGGGTGCTGGAGCTGGCACCCGACGACGCGCGAGCGCAGGCCGCGCTCAGCGCGTTCGGCGATCCCCCGGATGCGGCTGCCGGCGATGCGTCACCGGTTGCCACCGCGCCCGCTGGCGCGCCGCGTGAGGCGCCGCCGCCCGCGGCTCCCGCCGTGCGACCTCCCGTGCCCACCATTCGCCACCGCAACTCGGGTCCGAGGTCCGGCATCCCGAGCGCCGCGCCTCGGGATCCTGGCCAGTTCGTGAATCTCGGAGACTGGCTCCGTGACGACGAAGCGCCGAAATCCACGCGCATGGTGATCGACGATGAAAAGACCGGCGATCCGGAGGCGGATTTCGCGGACATGCTGCGGCAGTTCAAGCACGGGATCGCGCAGAACGTCGCGGAGGAGGACCACGAGAGTCACTACGACCTCGGTGTCGCCTACAAGGAGATGGGTCTGCTGGATGAGGCGATCTCTGAGTTCCAGAAGGCCCTTCGGGGTCCCGGACACCGGGTCCGTACCTACGAGGCGCTCGGCCAGTGCTTCCTCGAGAAGCAGCAATTCCAGGTGGCGGCGACCATCCTGAGCCGGGCCCTGGACGAGCCCGGGGTGACGGATGATCAATTGGTGGGAGTTCTCTACCTCCTGGGGTACGCATCCGAGGCCCTAATGCGCTGGGAGGCGGCAATCGGCTACTATCAACGTGTGTTCGCCGTCGATATCCAGTTCCGCGACGCTGGCCAGCGGCTCACTCGTCTCGAACGAGCTCCGCGCTGATGCTGCCCGCATCGGGGACGTCGGTCACACCGGCCGAGGGACTGCCGCGGCCCAGTAGCGTCCGGCCGCGACCCGCACCGGCCGTGGCGCTCGCCGATGTGCAAGCGCCGGTGCGCGAGGGGCTGGAGGACGTGAAGGCCGAACTGCGGCGCATTGTGGACGATGACTCGCCGCTCATTGCCGGCGTCAGCCACCACCTGCTGGGGATGAAAGGGAAATTGTTCCGGCCGACGCTCGTGCTCCTGTCCGCCGCGGCCACGGATCATCCCGAGCCGACGGCCAACACGCTCGCGGCAGTCCTGGAACTGATGCACCTCGCGACGCTGGTGCATGACGACGCGGTCGATCATTCTGCGCTGCGGCGTGGGATGCCCACCCTCAACGCGCTGTTCAGCCACCAGATCTCCGTCATCGCCGGCGATTTCCTGTACCTTCGCGCACTGCGGGAGCTGTCCCGGCTCGGCGACTTGCAGGCGCTGCGGGTGCTGACCGAGGCGTCGGTGGAGATGACGCGCGGCGAACTCCGCCAGTTGACCTACGGCGACCCGCTGGAGTTCGGTGAGCGGGACTACGAGGCGCTGATCGGAGCGAAGACGGCCGCGCTGTTCGGCGCGGCGTGTGAAGTCGGCGCGCTGTGCGGTGCCGCGCAATACCGGGCGGAGTTGGCTCGCTATGGCGAGCGGCTCGGGATGGCGTTCCAGGTGATCGACGACGTGCTCGATTACACGTCCGGCCAGGAAGTGACGGGCAAACCGGGCGGGCTGGATTTGCGCGAGCGGAAAATGACCTTGCCGCTCATCGCCGCGATGCGCGAGATGGGGGTGGCTGGCCGGAGCCGGGTCGAGGCGTTATTTGCAGCCGACGCACCGTCGGAGGGGGACATTCATGCAGTCATTGCGCTGGTCGACGAGTACGGCGGGATCGCCTACGCCTTGCGCCGGGGCGCGCTGTACGCCCAGGAGGCCGAGCAGGCCATTGCCGGGATTCCGTCCACCCCTGCCATGGCGGCCCTTCATCGCGCGATCGCGTACGTCCTCGACCGGCGGTCGTAGTGTCCTGGTCAGCAGTTGTTCGGCTCGAGTACGCCAGCCAAGAGAGGTAGCGTGATGGCGCCCCGTGGATCATCGAAGCACCGCCCAGTCTTCCATGCCGTCGTGCTCGCCAGCGGTTTCATCGTCGGGGGGTTCATGACCCAGTTTGCCCGCCGGTTCCTGCCTCCTGGCGCGGTCAAGGAGTTCCTGACGACGGGCGTCGCGCCCTCGTTCGGGCCGTTACAGGTGGATCTCGTTATCTTGAAGTTCGCGGTTGGGCCGGTCGTGCTCGACGTGTCGCTTCTGAGCCTCCTCGGCGTCCTCATCGCTTATCTGATCGCCCGCTCACTCTTCTGACGTCGGGACATCGCCGCTGGCTGCGGACAATTCCCGGGAGGGTTCACGTATGTTCGGCGAAATCGGCATCGAAAAAATCCTACTGATCCTGCTCGTGGTGCTGCTGTTCTTCGGCGCCAAGCGGATCCCCGAGCTCGCCGGGTCGATGGGGAAGGGCATTCGCGAGTTCAAGAAGAGCATGTC